>CAWFKQ010000011.1:0-26457 GCA_963816395.1 uncultured delta proteobacterium
CTGCACCCCCTGCGGCGTTGGCCGCACCTCCCCCCTCCCCGGTCCGGCGGCGCGGCCGCCGTCGCAACCTGACAAAAAAGTAACACTCAAGTCATCTTGCCGTAAACCGTTGCCGTTTATCATCGGTCAGTGCTCTGGGGACTCCCCGGCGGTGTCCCCTTTCCCGATGAAGAGACGGTCATGGGCTCTGTCCTGCTGCTGGTCGAAATCGAAGAAAACCGCTTCCCTTTTCTTCTGCTGATCGACGGTCAACCTCGGTTCAAAGGGGTTTTCTCCGATCAGGACAGTTTTCGGCTCCTGACCGACCGGCTGCGGGCGCAGGGGCTGGAGACCGCCTATGTCCGGCTGCGGGCGCAGAGTGCCGCAGCCATCAGCCAGGCCTTGCTGTTGGCCCTTTTCTTCGATGGCCGGGACTGGACCGTGGGGCTCGATGCACCCCTTTCTCCTCCCGGTGAAAAGGCGCGCCTGGGCCAGGGGCGCCAGCGGCCGCTGGCGGGGGAGAATCGGGCGGCGGCGCCGCCGGCTCTTCTGCCGGCGAATTGATTTTCAGAGAGGTGAAGCATTCGATGACTACGCAGATCAGGGTGGAACAGTTGCGCAAGGAGTTCGGTTCTCTGGTGGCGGTCGATGGCATTTCGTTCCGCCTCGGAGCGGGTGAAGTCCTCGGCTTCCTTGGCCCGAACGGGGCGGGGAAATCGACCACGATGAAGATGATCACCGGCTTTCTGCCGCCGACCGCCGGCCGCGCCGAAATCTGCGGCCTGGATGTGCAGCAGCAACCGGTGGCGGCCAAGGCGAAGCTCGGCTACCTGCCGGAAGGAGCGCCCCTCTATCCGGAGATGACGCCGGCCGGGTTGCTTTCCTTCGCCGCCGACGTGCGCGGTCTGACCGGCGATGCCCGGCGCCGGCGCCTTGACGAGGTGGCCGAGCAGGTCAGGATCAAGGACGTCTGGCGGCAGCCGATCGAAACCCTTTCCAAGGGTTTCAAACGGCGGGTGGGACTGGCTCAGGCCATTCTCCACGACCCGGAGGTGCTCATTCTCGATGAGCCGACCGACGGTCTCGATCCCAACCAGAAGCAGGAGGTGCGGCAGCTGGTCCGGCCATGGCCGCCCGCAAGGCGATCATCATCTCCACCCATATTCTCGAAGAGGTGGACGCGGTCTGCAGCCGGGCGCTGATCATCGCCGGCGGCCGCATCGTCGCCGACGGCACCCCCGCCGAGCTGGCCGCCCGCTCCCCGCCACCGGGCCGTTTCCCTGCGGGTGCCGGAGGAGCAGGCGATGGAAATCGCCGCCGTCCTGCGCCGGCTGCCGGGGGTGAGCGGGGTGGAAACGATATCGGCAGCGGCGGGAATGGCGTGTCTGACCGCCCTGCCGGCGGCCGGGGTTTCGCTTTTGGAAGAGATGAGCGGCCTGCTGCGGGAGAGCCGCTGGCAGATCCGCGAACTGGTGCAGGAACCGGGGCGGCTGGAGGATGTCTTCCGCGCCGTCACCAGCAGCGCCCAGGCGGCGCAGGGAGGGCTGGCATGAAAGCTATCATCGCCATATTCAAGCGGGAAATGGCCGGCTATTTCGCCACCCCGGTGGCTTACGTCTTCATCGTCATCTTTCTCATGCTGAGCGGCATCTTCACTTTCTATATCGGCGGTTTCTTCGCCCGCGGCCAGGACGATCTGGCGCCGTTCTTCACCTGGCAGCCCTGGCTCTACCTCTTCCTGGTGCCGGCCCTCGGCATGCGCCTCTGGTCCGAGGAGCGCCGCAGCGGTACCGTCGAGCTGCTGCTGACCCTGCCGGTATCGACCGCCGAGGCGGTCTTCGGCAAATTCCTCGCCGCCTGGGGCATGCTCGCCCTGTCCCTGGCGTTGACCTTCCCCATCTGGATCACGGTCAACATTCTGGGGCATCCCGACAACGGGGTGATTGCCGCCGGCTACCTGGGAAGTCTGCTGCTGGCCGGCGCCTACCTGGCGGTGAGCGCCTGCCTCTCGGCCTGCACCCGCAATCAGGTGATCGCCTTCGTCCTCTCGGTGGTCGGCTGCTTCGCTTTTCTCCTGGCCGGCTATCCCCTGGTCCTCGACTTCTTCCGTTCCTGGCTGCCCACGGTGCTACTGGAGGGGATCGCCTCCCTCGGCGTTCTGCACCACTTCGATGCCGTCACCAAGGGGGTGGTTGATGCGCGCGATCTGCTTTTCTTCCTCTCCTTCATCTCCTTCTGGCTGTTTGCCGGGACCTGGGCCATAACACGCCAGAAAACTGCCTGAAAACCGGAGGGCTACCGATATGACGCGGAAAAAAATCTATTCCCTGGGAGGATTGGTGGCGGCGGCGCTCCTCTTCGCCCTGGTCAATCTGGCCGGCGGACCGCTGCTGCGCGGCGCCCGCCTCGACCTGACGGAAAATCACCTGCATACCCTCTCACCGGGGACCATCCATATCCTCAAGAATCTGCCGGAGCCGGTCACGCTTCAGCTGTATCTCTCCCGTGCCGAAGCGGACCGGCACCCGTCGCTCAAGACCTTTGCCGACCGGGTCGGCGACGTGCTGGCGGAATACGCTGCCGAATCCGGCGGCAGGCTCACCCTGGAACGAATCGATCCTGAGCCCTTCTCGGCCGGCGAGGACGATGCCGTGCGCTACGGCCTGCAAGGGGTACCGGTAGGGGACGGCGAGTCCCTCTATTTCGGCCTGGTCGCCACCACTGCCAAGGGGAGCCCGCAGGTGATTCCCCTTTTCCAGCAGAACCGGGAGCGTTTCCTCGAGTACGACCTGACCCAAATGGTGCAGGCGGTTGCCCATCCGCAAAAGCCGGTGGTCGGCCTGCTGAGTGCCTTGCCGATCAACGGCGGGTTTTCGGCGCAGAGCTACCAGATGCAGCCGCCGTGGATGATCGTCGAGCAATTGCGCCGGCAGTTCGACCTGCGCACTTTGCCCGCCGATACCCGGGAGATCCCTGCCGGAACCGACGTGCTCATGGTGGTGCAGCCGCAGATGCTGCCGGAGACGGCGCTCTACGCAATCGACCAGTTCGTGCTCGCCGGCGGGCGCGCCGTGGTCTTCACCGACCCCCTGGCGGAAACCCTCGGCAGCGAGGCCGCCAACCCGGTGCAGGAGACGCCGGCGGCGGATAAGCTGTTGGCGGCCTGGGGGGTGCGGCTGGAACCCGGCGTCATCGGCGACCTGGAGCTGGCGCAGAAGGTGACCGCCGGCGGCCCCCTGCGCCCCCAGGTGGTGGATTATCTCCCCTGGCTGGCGGTCGGCCCGGAGCAGATGGACCGGGACGATGTGGTGACCGGCCAACTCGGCCAGCTCAACCTGGCCAGCGCCGGCTCCCTGGTGCAGCTGCCGGAGGCGCGCACCGAGATGGTCCCCCTGCTCCGCTCGAGCGACCGGGCGATGCTCCTCAAACGTGAGCAAGTCGCCTTCTCCCCCGATCCCGGGCGCCTGCTGGCCGATTTCAAGCCTTCCGGCAAGCCTTATATCCTCGCCGCCCGAATCAGCGGTCCGGCAGCCACCGCTTTCCCCGCTGGACCGCCGGCAGCCGCCGGGGAAAAACCGGACGGCAAGAAAAAAGAGGAGAAAAAAGCTAAGGAGAAGGTTGCCCAGCCGCAGCTGAAAGAGTCGAAGAAGCCGCTCAACCTGATCGTCGTCGCCGACACCGACCTGCTCGATGACCGCTTCTGGGTGCAGGTCCAGGACCTCTTCGGGCAGCGGCTGGCGACGCCGATCGCGGCCAACGCCGACTTCGCCCTCAATGCTCTCGACCAGCTCGGCGGCAGCCCGGATCTGATCAGCGTGCGCAGCCGGGGAAGCTTCGAGCGCCCCTTCACCCTGGTGAATGAAATTCGCCAGAAAGCCGAGGGGCAGTACCAGGCGCGGGAGCAGGAACTGGTCGCCCGCCTGAAGGAGACGCAGGGCAAGCTGAACCAGCTGCAGCAGAAGCGGCGCGACGCCGGCTCCTCGGCCCTCACCCCGGAGCAGGAGAAGGAGGTCGACAAATTCCGCAGCGAAATCGTCGGCACGCGCAAGGATCTGCGGGAAGTGCAGTACAACCTGCGCCGGGATATCCTGGGGCTGGAGGCCACTCTCAAAGTTTTCAACATCTTCTTCGTCCCCAGCCTGATCGTCCTGGCGGCCTTCCTCGCCTGGCTATTCCGCCGCCACCGCAGCCGCGGCTACACGGCCTGAATCGCTTAGAAGACGGGATCCCCACCGCCCCCGCGCCTGCGGTTCCGCATAAAGACAGTTCACGAGACGCTCTCGGGACGGCGAAGTGGTGCTCAAAAAAGGTTTTCCGAAGCGCATCGTGCATATGTGCGGCCCCTGGATTTCACCAGGGGCCGCGCCCGTTTATGGCCCGCAATAATTCTCCTGAATGGATTTATTTGTGGATCGACGACGACATTGTTGCCAGAATGGCACAGAAGTGATCAGTCCGTTAAGAGTTGTCCAAGCCCCGGCTATGCCGGAGGCCCTGAAGGTATGTGGCGGCGCTGGGACAGCACACCGGCGCGCATGAAACCCTCTGCCGGACCTGCTGAGAATATGAGCGACATTATTTTTAACTGGTCAGAGATCTGCCGCAGCGTGGGGCCCTGTATCCGACCGGGAGGCACCGTGCTTACGAAAAGGGCGTTGGAGTTCTGCGCCCTCCCGGCCGGATCCCTAATCGCCGATGTCGGCTGCGGTGCAGGGGGCACCTTGCAGCACCTGGAACGGGTCGGGCACCATCGGCTGGTGGGATTCGACTATTCGGAAAGGCTCCTCAAGGAGGCGGCTGCCTACCTGGAATCAGCTCGGCTCATCCAGGGCCTGGCGGAAGCAATCCCCTTCAGGAAAGAAACTTTCGATGCCATTTTTTGCGAATGTGTCCTTTCCATCATCGATGACAAGCCGGCGGTCCTCGACGGGTTCGCACAGGTCCTGAAAGATGGGGGGGTTCTGGTGATAAGTGACGTCTTCAGGAAGGGCGTTTTCGGGAAGGAAGGACCCGCAGATCAACTTCTCACCTCGGGGGAATTACTCGGTTTACTCACAGGACGTGGCTTTACTCCTCTCCTATGGGAGACACACGAACAGCTGCTCAAGGAATTCGCGGTGCGCATGATATTCGCTGGCGAATGTCTGCCGGATTCGTGGAGATGCGATCAGAGACAAAATGGGGAAAAGACCGGCCACCCAGGAATCGGTTATTTTCTTTTGGTCGCCCGAAAGGCGGTGCCCGTGGATGTGGGAATGAACAGTCCTGTGAATGACATCTTTTTTGCAAGAGCTGGGGGCCTGATGCAGGGAAGTGGTCGTCGATCCGGCAGTGGGAAGGGCTGAGTAAAATTTATGGAAAAGGCGAATCCGCAGGCAACCGAAAGCCTCTGCCCTGTGTGCCTCAAGAGAATCCCGGCGATACGACAATTGTTGGGCGACGAGGTTTTTCAGGTCAAGGAGTGCGAAGAACATGGATCCTTCAGGACTCTCATATGGCACGGCGAGCCGTCCATGGCCGAATGGCAGCGGCCGAAGGCACCTGTCCATCCGGAACTCTGCTACGGAACCGCAGACCAGGGCTGCCCTTTCGACTGCGGCCTCTGCAGCGGCCATGAACAGCTTCCCTGCTCCGTTCTGCTGGAAGTAACCGACCGGTGCAACCTGCAATGCGCCGTCTGTTTTGCCGATTCCGGCCAAAGGGAAACAGAGGATCCGTCCTTGGAGAAGATCGCCTGGCTGCTGGAGCGGGCCATGGCTGCAGCAGGTCCCTGCAACCTTCAGTTATCAGGCGGGGAACCCACGCTGCGGGACGACCTTCCGCAGATCGTCGAAGCGGCCCGGCGGATTGGCTTTTCCTTCATTCAGGTCAATACCAATGGTCTCCGCCTTGCCACGGACAGAGACTACGCCTATCGGCTGCAGGCGGCAGGCCTTTCGTCGGTCTTCCTCCAGTTCGACGGCGTTGACGATGGGATTTACCGTACCTTGCGGGGCAGGGCGCTCCTCGCGCAGAAGCTCAGGGCCGTCAGACATGCGGGGGAGGCAGGTATCGGCGTCGTCCTGGTCCCTACCCTCGTCAAGGGGGTGAATACCGACGCCATCGGGGCCATTGTACGACAGGCCCTGCAACTGGCTCCCACGGTACGGGGCATCCATTTTCAGCCGGTAAGTTATTTCGGTCGCTTCCCTGCGCGGAACGGCGGCGGCGATCGTTTTACCCTTCCGGAGTTGATGAGATCACTCGAAAGTCAGACGAAAGGGCTGCTCAAGCTGGCGGACTTTTCTCCTCCCGGCGGCGAGCATGCTCACTGTTCCTTTCATGCCACGTATATTTATTCAGCTGCCGGGGAACTGCGCCCGCTCGGAACGACTGGCGGCGATAACTGCTGTACGGCGGATTGCGGCGGCGGGATCAGAAAGACCGTAGAAACCGTGTCGCGTCGCTGGAGGCTGCCATCCGCAGTTTCTTTTTCCAACCGTCCCTCGACTTGGGAACAGACCGCCTGCTGCAGCGGCAGACCGGATGCGGTCCGGGCCGAAGGCCCTCTCGACCTGGATTTTTTTCTCCAGGCTGTCGCCACCAGGAGCTTTACGCTATCCGCCATGGCCTTTCAGGATGCCGACAACCTGGACCTTGAGCGGCTGAGGGGTTGCTGCATTGCAGTCATCTCCGCCGATGGCGGGTTGGTCCCGTTCTGTGCTTACAACCTTACCAGCAGGGAAGGAAGAAGCCTCTACCGCAGCCATCATCGCCGGCAGGTCGGCTGAAAACAGCAGCAGGGGAGCTGTTTGCCGCCCCTTTTCGTGAATCGGAATCGCTCGCCGATCACCTCCCCTCCACCTCTTCCAGTTCCGACCAGCGCGCGTACGCCGCCGCCAGCTCCCCCTCCAGCTCCTCCAGCCGCTTCCGGGCCGCCGCCACGGCATCGCCCGCCTCCCGGTAGAAGGCGGGATCGGCCATTTGTTCGTGCAGCGCCGCCTGCAGCGCCTCCAGCTCCTCGATGCGCTGCGGCAGCTCCGAGAGCTCCTGCCGTTCCCTGAAGGTGAGCTTGCGCGGCCGCTCTTTGGTCGGCTTCTCCCGGACCGGCTTCGGCGGCGCGGCGGCAGCGGCCGGCGGCGGCCGCTGGCGCAGCCAATCGTCATACCCGCCGATGTATTCCTCCACCTCTCCCTCCCCGGCGAAGACCAGGGTGCCGGTCACCGTGCGGTTGAGGAAGTCGCGGTCATGGCTGACCAGGAAAACGGTCCCGCCGAAATCGGCGAGCAACTCCTCCAGCAGGTCGAGGGTCTCCAGGTCGAGATCGTTGGTCGGCTCGTCGAGCACCAGCACGTTCGCTTCGCGGGTGAACAGCCGCGCCAGCAGCAGGCGGCTGCGCTCGCCGCCGGAGAGGATGCGCACCGGGGTGCGCACCCGGTCGGGAGTGAAGAGGAAATCCTGCAGATAGCCGACCACGTGCCGCGACTGGCCGCCGACCAGCACGGTGTCCTGCTCCCCGGCCAGGTTCTGCTGGACCGTCCTATCCGGATCGAGCTGCTCGCGCAGCTGGTCGAAGTAGAGCACCTGCAGGTTGGTACCCAGGCGCACCTGTCCCGCCTGCGGAGCGAGTTCGCCGAGCAGGAGCTTGAGCAGGGTGGTCTTGCCGGCGCCGTTGGGGCCGATGATGCCGATGCGGTCGCCGCGCAGCACGGTGGTCGAGAAATCGCGGATGATGGTCCGCTCGCCGTAGCCGAAGGTGACCTCCGTCGCCTCCGCCACCAGTTTGCCGCTGCGCTCACCCTCCAGCAGCTGCAGCTTCGCCGTGCCGCTGCGTTCGCGGCGGCGCCGGCGCTCCTCGCGCATCGTCTTGAGCGCCCGCACCCGCCCCTCGTTGCGGGTGCGCCGGGCCTTGATCCCCTGGCGGATCCAGACCTCCTCCTGCGCCAGCTTGCGGTCGAAGCGCGCCCATTCCTGCGCCTCGGCATGCAGCAGTTCCTCCTTGCGCGCCAGGAAGGTGTCGTAATCGCAGGCGAAATCGAACAGCCGGCCGCGATCGAGCTCGACGATGCGGGTAGCCAGGGCGCGCAGGAAAGCGCGGTCGTGGGTGACGAAAACCAGGGTGATGCGGGCGCGCAGCAGGAAATCCTCCAGCCAGGCGATCGACTCGATATCGAGGTGGTTGGTCGGCTCATCCAGCAGCAGCAGGTCCGGCTCGCTCACCAGCGCCCGGGCCAGCAGCACCCGCCGCTTCACCCCGCCGGAGAGGCTCGCCATGGGCGCCTCGGCCGGCAGCTTGAGCCGGGCGATCACCTGTTCGGTGCGCTGCTGCAGCTCCCAGCCGCCCCCCTCCTCCAGGGTGTGCTGGGCCGCCAGCAGCTCGGGAAGCAGCCGCTGGTCGCCGCTGGCCGCCAGGCGCCGGCCGAGGTCGTGATAGCGGCACAGCCCCTCGCCGGCCGTCCCCAGCCCCCCGGCAACAACCTCGAAGACGCTTCCCGCCATCTCCCGCGGCACATCCTGCGGCAGGGTCGCCGCCCGCAGCCCCTGCCGGCGGTCGATGATCCCGGCATCCGGCGGCAGCTCGCCGGCCAATAGTCGCAGCAGGCTCGACTTGCCGGCGCCGTTGCGCCCGAGCAGGCAGATCCGCTCCCCCGCCTCCACCTGCAGGCTCACCCCGTCGAGCAGGGGAGCGCCGCCGAAAGCGAGGGAAACGTCGCGTAAACTCAATTCCGGCATATTTCTGAATTCCTGTCCTTGGAAAATTTCCTGACCCTGAGCTTTCGGTCCTCTCAGGTGAGGAATTATGGCAAAAAAGGAGCGACAAGGAAAGGGGATCGGGTCGTCTGTCGTTTGGGAATCGGCACTATTCAGGAGACTGCGGAAACTTTGTTCTTGCAGGGGATCTGCACGGTAACCGTTGTCCCCTGGTTGCCGGTTTCGAATTCAATTCTTCCTTCCACAGCGCTCACCAGCTTGTGCACGTTATAGAGCCCCATTCCCTGGCCGTGCTTCTTCGTGGTGACGCCCTCCCGACAAAGAGAGTGGCGGACCTCCGGCGGAATCCCGCCCCCGGAATCCTGTACGGTGATGGTGAGAACGGTTTCGGTCTGGGTAATCTTGATCTCGACCATTCGCTGCGCGGGCTCCTGGCCAGAGACCGCATCGAAGGCATTCTCGATGAGATTGCCGATCACCACGACCAGGGCATTGCCGTCCAGGTTGCGCGGAATGAAATGGAGGGCGCATTCCTTGTGAATACCGAAATTGATATTGCGTTCTTCGGCCTCGCTGGCCTTGCCGGCGAGAAGACCGGCGATGGCGGTGTGCTGAATGTTGTTGATGAGGAAGCCGAGAAGGATCTGCTCGTAGTTGGTCACGTCGGTAATGTAGCGACGAGCCTCGTCGTAGGAACCCAGCTGGATAAGCCCGCTGATCACGTGGAGTTTGTTCTGGAACTCGTGCGTGCGAGCCCGCAGGGCCGAGATGATTTTCTTGACGCCGGTAAGATCCTCGGCAAGTCTGCTCATTTCATCCAGCGGTCGGAAGGTCGAAACGGCGCCGATAACCCGGCCGCCGACGATCATCGGCAGCCGGTTGGTCAGGACGGCCTGGCCATTGACGTTCAGGGTGTTGTTGTACTCGGCCTGCCGCGTTTCCAGAACCCTTGGCAGTTGCGAATTGGGGATCAGCTCCCGGATTTCCCGGCCGACCCACTGGCTGCCGACCCCGATGATTTCCTTGGCGGCCTGATTGACCACCCGAACCCGGCGTTGGCAATCGATGACCACAATCCCCTCCCGGATGTTTTCCAATGTGGTTTCCCTCTCCTTGAGGAGAGTGGCAATCTCGATCGGTTCCATCCCGAAAATCGTCTTCTTGATGTTCTGCGTCAACAGCAGAGATACCCCGAGGATGGCCAGAAGACCGACGGGAATGAGCACATAGATGATCGGGTAGACCCGATCGCGGATCTCGGAAATCTGCGGTTCCCATAAGCCGACGGCGACCGCCCCCCGCTGCACTCCGTTCCGGTCGTAGATGGGCGCAAATCCCCTGATGGATGGCCCGGAAATCCCCACTGTCTTCGAACTGTAGGCCTTTCCCCGCAGGGCCGGGTCTTCATCCCCGCCGGTAAATTTCTTGCCGATAAGCAAAGTATTCGGATGGCTGAAGCGGATGCTGTGCATGTCCATAAAAACGGCAAAAACGGCATCTGTCGTATCCAGAACCGTTTTTGCGAGGCGCTGCAACTCCTCGGCGTCCGGTGGAATTTCCGAGTAGGCCTGTATCACCTCAGGGTTGGCGGCGGTGAGCCGGGCCAGACCGAGGGCATGGGAGGCGATTCGTTCTTCAAAGCTGGTTCGGAATGAAATGAAGATGATGCTGATGGCGGCTATCAGAGTTACCAACCCGCTCACCGCCGTCGCCAGAAAAATCTTGTTCCGGAGAGACATTCCATCCCAGGGAGGATTCTGCGGAAAAGGTTCAGGCATCATCAGAAGCACCGGATCTTGAAAAGCTGCAGAGAAGGGTTGGGCAGGCAGGGGGAAAGCAGCCCTATGGTGCCAAACGGCTCCAGGGTTGAGGGCGTACTCAGAGTTTTACCGGATTGATGTAGTAAAGCCTTCTCGGCCGCCCAATGGATCCGTAAGTCTGTTCCACGTTAGCCATTTTTCGCTCAATAAGATATTCGAGGTAGCGCCACACCGTAATCTTGGACATGGACAGCCCTTCGGCAATTTCATCGGAGGGCAGCGGTTGCTGCTGTTTGATCAGGAATGACGTAACCTGGTCCAGAGTGAGGGGATGGATACCTTTGGGCAGCTGCGCCTTTTCGCTGGGGGATGAGGACTCCTTTACCCCGATGTCGTCGATGTCGGTCTGGCTCACCTCGTGTTCCCCGGCCAAAAGGGAGCGCAGCTTTCGATAGTTGCTCAGGGAAGTTTCCAGTCGCTCGAGATCAAAGGGTTTGATGATATAGTCGATCGCCCCCAGGCGCAGGCACTGGTAAATCGTTCTGGAATCATTGGCCGCGGTTATCAGAATGACATCGACCGGCAGTTCCCCCTGACGAAGATCCTGCAGAATCTTTACGCCATTGCCATAGGGAAGAAACACATCCAGCAGGACCAGGTCAGGTTCGGCTGCCCGAATGCGCTCCAGGGCATCCCGCTCCCCACTGATCACCCCAACAACCTTGAAGGAGGCCACCTTTTCGACCAGCCGCCGGTTGATGCTGGCCACCATGGGATCGTCTTCTACAATCATGACGCGCACAGCTGTGTTCATTTGCCGCTGCTATTGCCCTTTCTGCCTTCGCAGGATAATCCGTTTATATAGACCAACCATCTTAGATTTTTGCCGCATCCCGGTAAAGGGAAACTTTCCCTGTCGCTCAGACCTCTTCCACCTCCGGATCTTTGCCGCCGGCTGCCAGACTTTTCCAGAGTCGCAGCCCCACCGGCCACAAAATCATCAGGAGCCCCGCCAGAAGAAGCCCCAGGCAAATGCGGCTCTGCAGAAAGATCATCCAGCTCCCCTGCGAGATCGTCAGGGACCGCCGCAGCTCCTGCTCCGCCATGCCGCCGAGAACGAGGCCGAGGATGACCGGGGCCAGGGGGAATTTGAACATCTCAAGCACATAGCCGACCACCCCGAAAGCCAGGGTCATCCACACATCCAGCATGTTGTTGCGGATCGCATAGGAGCCGATGATGCATAGAAGCAGGATAAGAGTCCCCAATATCGAATACGGCACCCGAATGATGTTGGCGAATACCTTGATGAAGGGTTTCGCTAGGAACAGGATCAGGAAGTTGGAAAAGAACAGACCGAGAAACAAGGTGTTCACGAAAAGCGGCTGGGTTGCAAAGAGCATCGGGCCCGGCTTCAGGCCATGCAGTACGAAGGCTCCGAGCATGACCGCCGTCGTGGCGCTGCCGGGAATGCCCAGGGCCAGCAGGGGAACCATGGCCCCGTTGGCCGCCGCATTGTTGGCCGCCTCGGGAGCCGCCACGCCTTCCTCGATGCCGGTGCCGAAATCCTGGGGACGTTTCGACCAACGCACGGCCTCGGTATAGCTGACCATGGAGGCGGTGGTAGCGCCGATCCCGGGAAGAATGCCGATAAAAGTACCGATCAGAGACGAACGCAGGATGGTTACCGAGAGACGGCGGATCATTTTTACTCCCGGCAGGGAGGAACTCACCTTGCCGGAGAAATGGAAGGTCTTGAGATCCTCCTGGAAACGGCGCAGGACCTCGGAGATGGCGAAAAGCCCGATGAGGACGGGGATGAAATCGATGCCGCTGAGGAGCGACGGGATACCGAAAGTGAACCGGGCAACTCCCGTCATGGGATCGATGCCGACCGTCGCCAGGAAAAGGCCGAAGAGTCCGGCCAATACAGCCTTGATCAAATTGTTGGCGCCCAGCACCATGATGACGCTCAAGCCGACGATGGCCAGCGCAAAGTACTCGGGGGAGCCGAACTTGAGGGCGAGTTTGGCGAGCTGGGGTGCCACCAGAATGAGGGTCAGGGTGCCGAACAGCCCGCCGACGGCCGAACTGAAGACGGAGATCCCCAGGGCCTCGGTGGCCTTGCCTTGTTTGGTCATCGCATAGCCGTCAAGGGTTGTCATCACCGCTTCCGGCGCCCCCGGTGTGCGGAACAGGATGGCGCTGATCGAACCGGAAAAGACGGAGGCGCAGTAGACCGAGGAGAGAAGGAGAAAGGAGGTGTCCACGGGCATGGAATACGTAAGCGGGATCAGCAGTACCACTGCCATCAGGCCGCTGATTCCCGGCACGGCGCCGGTGAGCATGCCGAAGAGGATGCCGCCCAGCAGCGCCAGGATGTTGCCCGGATGTCCAATATTTGCCATCGCTTCGAGGATGTGTGCCACTGCAGTTTCTCCTTACCCCTAAAAGAACCAGAGACTGATCGTGTGGAACACTCCCTCCCCGCGCGGCAGCGGCACCGACATGAGCCTGGCAAAAAGAATGATCAACAAGAGGGATATGCCTGCCGACAACAAGGGAAGCTTTACTTTTCCGCGGATTCCGACGACCCGGAGCATCGCCAGGAGAAAACCCAGGGTTGCCAGGGGAAAGCCGATGTGCGGCAGCACCAGGGTGTAAAGAAGGATCAGCCCGAGGGTCGCCCAGAAGAGGTTCGGGTGTGCCCTGCCGTTGGCTTCCTCCCGCCGGGCCGGTTTCGACCCCTGCCGGCGGAGCAGAGTCCTGGCGAGCGAAAGAAGGGCCAGCAGGATCATCCCGACCAGCAGAATCCTCGGCCAATAGGCGGGGCCGATGGTGGCGAGCCCCCCCACATCGCGATAGCCGAAAGTGCTGATCAGCATACCGGCGGAGAAAACCAGCCAGGCCGCCCCCATTACCAGTTCCTTGACCATGGGACCTCCTCGAGGGCCGGGGAGGAAAGTCGGCTCTTCCTTCCCGGCCCTTTCGACCTCATTTTTCTCAGCCTACTAAATCTGGCCCGACATTTTCAGTGCTTTTTTGTATACGCCCACGGTCCTGTCGATGAGGGCTCTG
The DNA here is from genome assembly GCA_963816395.1 of uncultured delta proteobacterium. Lineage (GTDB taxonomy): Bacteria > Desulfobacterota > Desulfuromonadia > Desulfuromonadales > JACZKF01 > CAWFKQ01. The sequence continues at coordinate 13,509 of CAWFKQ010000011.1, forward strand.
AATTCATCGGCATCCATGTAGCCGGGGCGCAGGTTGAGGTATTTATCCGCTTCGAACTTCTTGTAACCCGGGTCGTCCTTGGCTTTGGCAAAGGCGGCACGCAGCTTATCCACGACGGGCTTCGGGGTGCCGGCCGCCACCATGACGCCGCGCCAGTTGCCCAGGGTGATGTCCCACCCCTTGTCTACCGAGAGGGCGACGTTGGGCATCGAGGGGATCTGGGTTTCGCTGAAGGCCATCAGGGGGCGCAACTGGCCGTTTTCGACCAGGCCGGCGACCGGCCCCAGTTCTTCAAACATGGCGTCGATGTGCCCACCCAGCAGGGCTGAATGCATGGCGCCGGCCTTCTCATAGGGGATATAGTTCACCTTGATGCCGGCGGCGTCCTCCCACAAGGAAATGACCACCTGATCGAAACTGGCGGCGCCAGCCCCCGCCACCTTGAGCTGGGTCGGATTCTTCTTGGCGTAAGTGACCAGGTCGTCGATTGTCTTGAAGTTGGAATCGCCCCGCACCTGGATCATGGCCGTGTCATGCTGGATCCGCGCAATCGGGATGTATTCGGAGAGTTGATGCGGTGTCCGCCCCAGAGCCAGGTTGACGGCATAATTCGAGCCCATGCACCAGAGGGTGTAACCGTCCGCGGGTTGCCGGGATACGTAGTCCCCGGCAATCGCCCCGGAGGCGCCTTGCATGTTCTTGACCGGCATCGCCTGTCCCAGGATCCCGGAAGCGTACTGGGTGATCGCCCGGGCAAAGGTATCCGTGCCGCCGCCGGCCCCCCAGCCGACAATGACCTCGATGGGGCGCGTCGGGTAGTCGCTCGCCGCCACAAGGGCGCCGGGCAGGCAGAATGCCAGCAGGGTTCCTAGAATCACCCCTTTTTGCCTGAACTTCTTCATGGTTCACTCCTCCTTGGGTGGTGGTTAAATCGACCGTTTCCAGCTCCCTGGTGGCGGTGGTGATAGCAAGAGTCACTGAGGGTCTTCTGTCTGGTTATTGACAAGTCCGTTCCTGTGGCTGAGCAAAAATGCCCAGATGCAAGGCGCCTGAAATCCTGAGGAATAAGGCGTACCCGGAGGGTACGTCGTTGACGAAGGATGAGGGCAACGCCGCAGATGAGTGTTTTTCATCAGCCAGATTATTCTCCCGTTTTGCCCTTGTTCAGAATGCGCATGGCCCGGGTCGTATTGAAGACGCCGCACACGCAGAACTTGGCCATGCAGCAGGCCGCCTCCGGCGGCTCCATCCTCCCTTCGCGCACCCGGTCGAGCATCTTTTTCGCGAAATTGGCCGAAACCATGCCGTGCCCGCACATGGTGGAGAGGGAAAGGACTTCGCGGTCCGGGAGCCGGCTCGTATCTCCTTGGAACTCCAGGGAATATTCCACCGCGTGGGGCGTGATGTCGACCGCTCCCAGCACTTCGCGGACATCATCGATCAGCGCACTCACGTTGATGGAAAGTCCGAGCTCAAGTCCCTTCACTTCCTGGAGAAATGCGCTCATGGCCGCGCGGCTGTCGAAGACCGCGGCGGCCGAACCGGCGGCGGGCATTTCATCGATCAACTTCTCGAAAGTGGTCTTCGGCTGGCGACCGAGAAAATACAGCTTGAAAAAACTGAGGTTTTTCTCCGGTCGGTAGAGGGAATTGATGAGAGCATTGCCCATGTTGATCGGCTGGTATTTGGCGGCCGTGCGCAGAAAGATTCGGGCCTTTTCCAGCGATCCCTCATCGTTGTACCCCTTGGCGGCCATGGCAAATACGATGTAGTCGTCACGCAGGGTCTCCGGTTTGCCAAAACGGTGCAGAGTGTTCGTCATCGGGTCATCTCCTTGACGACGGCCGAGTTGGATGCCCGGCCCAGCCCCAGGTTCACTTTCGCCCGCCAGGCGCCATACCCCGCCAGCATGAGCGTGTCCCTGAGCGGATCATCCCCTTTCGAGCCGCAGACGGTCGACACCCCAACGCTGACCACCGTATCGAGGGTGGCTGATATCGTCTGGATTTCCCGCAGCAGGCGCGGGACCTCCCCGAGAGGGGTTTTGAACTCCACGATGCAGGAAAGGACCTTCTCTCCCAGGAGGTCCTCGCGAATGGTTCCCGAGGTCGCATCAGTCATGAGGCTGGTGACCGGATTGCCCTTTTCGAAAGAAACGCCCGCTCCCGCCAGCCCCCGGGTAGCCTTCTGCACCTCCCGGAAATAGACGCCGATCCCCGGCCGCCCAAATTCGACAACGAATCCCGCTTCTCCCCTGTTGATTCGATGACTGACATCATTGGTCTTGACCTCTTCGGTGCCCCGGCCATGCACCCCGGTAGATTCGTGGGTCACCATCGGATCGCTGAAGGCGCGACGGACGATGCGTGGCCAGGAGAGTTCATCGGGGACGAAGGCTTCGGTGGGACAGATGTCCGGATCGGGCTGGAACCGCAGACTGATCTTCTTGAGCATCCGCCGGCCGGAGCGTATCAATCGGACAGGCAAATGTTCGTAGCTCAGACTCCGATGGCAATTGTGGCATTCCACGCAGGTATCGGTATTGATCTCCGCCAGTCCGTCCACGCCGATGTAAATGGCGCCCATCGGACAGAAAGGCACGCAATTGGCACAACCTACACATCTTTCCTTCAAAATCTGCATATACAATAGTTCCTTTCTTATAATAATTAATTACTTGATTCAAAATTTCACAAAAGTATGCTTTAAACCAACTCGACGATATATTTTTACATATTTGCTGTTCTACAATCAGAAATCTGGAAACCACTAAACAGCTTAAATAGAAAAAGAGCAATTTTATTTTTTTATTTCAAATATATTTTGTTTGTTTCTTTTGTTTCTTTTATTTATTCTTATATTTTTTTTATTTTTCTTTCGCCTAAACTTTGAAACATTTAGATTCAAGCCGGACGGGCCAGAAAGTGCACAGTGGGGGAATTTATTTCCGGACAAGCCCTGCTATTCAGAGGAGAGTCGATCATGATAACGAAAGCTGCATTGCTGCGGGGTCCATTCGACATTGACTTGGTGGAGCGCGAACTTGTCTGCGGTGACGACGAAGTCATCGTCAAAAATCATCTGGTCGGCATTTGCGGGACGGACAAGAATTTCTACCGCGGCATCCTGCCGGAAAAGACCGCTGAATTCAGGCAGGATCCAGCCTTCCCCTTTGCCCTGGGTCACGAAAGCGGCGGAACGGTTGTCGAGACCGGTGCCAAGGTGAAGGACTTCAGTGTGGGCGACCAGGTGATCTGCTTTGGCTGGAACAATAATTTCGCTGACTACTTCCTGGCCAGGGAGTTCCAGCTGCAGCCCGTTCCCGAGGGGCTCAACATGGATCTGGCGGCGTTGGGAGAGCCCATCTCCTGCGCCATGTATTCGGGCATGAATTCGGGGGTGCAGCTTGGCGACGTAGTCGTGGTCATGGGTGGTGGGTTCGCCGGACAGATCATTGCCCAGTGCGCCAGACTGAAGGGGGCCTACAAGGTCGTCGTGGCAGATGTGCTGGACGGCAAGCTGGAGTTGGCGAGACAGCTGGGCGCCGACGTCACGGCCAACCTGAAACGGGACAATCTCATGGACCTAGTGATGGACCTCACGGGTGGCCAGGGCGCCGACGTCGTCGTGGAAGCCGCGGGCACCGAGAGTTCCTTCAATACGGCGTCGGCGATCATCCGGCACAACGGCAAGTTCGTTTTTTACAGCTGGGTGACGCAGCCCGTGACCCTCAATCTCAGCCGCTGGCACGACGACGGGCTGGAGTTCATCAATACCTGTCTGGTGCATCACACCTGGCGTGAACGGTATGTGTGGACACCCGCGACCTTGCGACCGATCATCCAGGGACAGGTCCAGGTCAAGCCGCTGATAACAAACGAGTTCGCGCTGGCGGACATCAAGGCCGGCTTTGCACTCGCCGACAAGGACGACAGCGCCATCAAGATCGTTTTTCGCACCTGACCGGCGGGGATATCGTCAGAACTGCCCTGACACGTGCAGGACGATTTCGTGGCCGCCGTAATCGCCCTCACGGATCGCGGCGAAGTTGTAGTTGTAGTCGAGCTGCAGCCGGGTTTCGAAGAAGAAGCCGGTGGTCACCCGCGCGCCGAGGGCGGTGAAGACGTCGTCCTGCCGGTAAAGGTCGCCGTCGTTCCCCCGCAGGCGGTCGAGCCAGCCGACCGAGCCGACCAGACTCAGGTAGGTGAAAAAGATCGGTTCATAGCGGTATTCGCCGACCGCCACCGCGTAGTGGTCCGGATAGAACTCCTGGATGACGGTTCCAGGCAGGACCGGCCGCCAGGTAGAACCATATTCCTCCCCCATGGGGCGCGGCCCGCCGCCGATGCGGGGGGCGGTGAAGCGGTCGAGGTGGTGGCCGGTGCCGCCGTGCAGGGAGCCGACCAGCCGGTGGCGCTCGCTGGCCACTCCCGGCACCCCGCCGGCCGCCAGGGCATAGGCGCTGAAGGAGAGATAGTCGCGCCCGTCGCCGGCCTCTTTGCTGCCGTTCACCCCCCAGTCCTGCCAGTCGGGCCGATATCCCCCGATCAGATCGCCGCCGGCGGCAAAACCCCGGTGCGGCAGTTCGAGCAGGTTGCGTTCGAAGGCATCCCAGCGCACCTGCAGGTGGCCGCGCAGGTCGAAGGTATTGTGGGGGACGACGAAATCGTCGGCGGTCTTGTTGCCGTTATCGAAGAACATGTAACCCGGCTCGAGCAGCAGATCGATCGCCAGCATGTTGTCCTGATGTCCGGGCGCCACCTGCCGCCGGTAGCCCAGGCCGAATCCAGGCCGCACATACCCCCAGAGCAGTTCCTGGCGGTCCAGGGCCTCGCCGTCCACCAGTTCGGACTGGGCGACCGGGACGGTGAAGTTGTTGAAGGTGAGCACCCATTCGAGCGGACCGTCGCCCTGGGCGCGGGAGAAGAAGATGTCGTTGTAGACCACGGCCACCTCGGCCCGCAGCAGCCGTTGGGCATCGGGATGGCGCCAGAAGTAGAGGGCACCGACCGGGAGGTACTGCGAATGTTCGGGCGGCGGTTCGTTTACCACCACCCCCAGATCCCAGGCGGAGACGGAGCGCCGGTTCTGCGGCGGCACGCTGACCTCCCGGCCGAAGACCACGGTGCGGAATCCCTCGCCGGCCCGCGGTGTATGGTAGGGCGTGCCCGGCGGCTGCAGCAGCGGCAGTTGACCCTCTCCTGGACCGGCGGGCACCGCCGCCCCGGCGACCCGGGTGGCCGACACACCGGAGAGAATGAGGAAAGTTAACAGTCCCACCAGCACCAGCGATTCTCGCAGATACCGTTTCGGATCGGTCATGAAGGATTCTCCCGGGAGATTTTTCCGGAAAACGTTTACATTAACCGCATTTTACCTTTCCGGCCGCGGTTTGCCACCGCTGCTGCGCGATTTTCTCCCGCCGCCGCGTTCCTGCCTGCTGAATTTTCCGGCGGCGGTGCCTACAATTTCATCTCGAACAACCTCTCGGCCCTACCCTCCTTGTCTAACCGGTTGAATATTCTGAACCCTTTTTCCGGCACGGGTGTTGAAGGAGACGAATCAGTCGGGTCAATGGCGTTCCGGCTATGATGACGAGGAGGTCATAAGATGCAATCCGCCGCTCAGTCCCTGGGTCGTTCGGGGGACGTTCTGTTTCTCATGCTCGGCGCGGTCATGGTATTCGCCATGCACGCCGGCTTCGCCTTCCTGGAGGTTGGCAGCGTCCGCCGGAAAAGCCAGATCAACGCCTTTGCCAAGATCCTCACCGACTGGTCGGTGTCCACCGTCGTCTATTTCCTCGTCGGTTTTCCCCTCGCCTACGGCATCAATTTTATGCACCCAGCGGGCGAACTCCTGGGCAACAGCAACGGGTTCGAGCTGGTACGCTTCTTTTTCCTGCTCTGTTTCGCCGCCTGCATCCCCGCCATCATCTCCGGCGGCATCGCCGAGCGCGCCCGTTTCTGGCCGCAGGTCATCGCCGGGGCGATCTTCGTCGGCCTGATTTATCCCTTTTTCGAATCGCTCATCTGGGGGCAGCACAGCGGCGGTCTGCAGGGCTTTTTTCAGAGCACCTTCGGTGCCCCCTTCCACGACTTCGCCGGCAGTGTGGTGGTGCATTCCATGGGCGGTTGGCTGGCGCTGCCGGCGGTGCTCATTCTCGGTCCCCGACTGGGCCGTTTTAGCAGGCGCAGGAGCCACCCGATCCCGATCAGCAGCATCCCCTTTCTTGCTCTGGGGAGCTGGATCCTGGCGGTCGGCTGGTTCGGCTTCAATGTGATGAGCGCCCAGAGCCTGGGCGGCATTTCCGGCCTGGTGGCGGTCAACTCGCTGATGGCCATGGTCGGCGGGGTTCTCTTTGCGCTGGTTGCCGGCCGCAATGACCCCGGCTTCCTGCACAACGGGGCACTGGCCGGACTGATCGCCATCTGCGCCGGCTCCGACCTGGTGCATCCGATCGGCGCCTTCTTCATCGGCGGCCTGGGCGCCCTGATCTTCGTCTTCGGCTTTCAGCTCGAGCAGGAGAAGCTGCGCATCGACGACGTCCTCGGCGTCTGGCCGCTGCACGGTATGGTCGGAACCTGGGGCGGCATCGCCGCCGGCATCTTCGGCAGCCCGCTGCTCGGCGGCATGGGCGGAGTCTCGTTCCTCTCCCAGCTGGCCGGCAGTTTCCTGGCGGTCGGCTACGCCCTGGGGGTCGGCTTCGCGGTCTATTTCCTGGTCAACCGCACCTTCGGCTACCGGCTGAGTGGTGAGGAAGAGTTTGCCGGAGCGGATCTGGCGATCCACCACATCACCGCTTACCCGGAAGAGCATCTTTCCTGGAATCCCGCCCCGACCGGCTATCCAGGCTCAGCGCCGCAGCCGGCCGGCATCCCGTCCAGTGCCTACGCGGTACGCCCGCAGGCGGAGCCTGGAAAATAAGGGTAGGGAGGTAGGGAGGTAGAAAAAACCTAAACCAAGGGGGATCGGCAGCTTGCCGGTCCCCCTTTTTTCATTCTCGTTTACCAGCGTTCGCCGTATTCCCGACGGACGATCACCACCCTCTCATCATCACACCGGTGCCGGCGATGGTCGCGGTCGATGACGATCACCCGCGGCCGCCGTCCGCGATCCCAATGATCTCTTTCCCGATACCGACGCTCCGGGACCTCCCTGACGACATATCCCTCCCGATGCCGGGGCGATCTGTCGAGGCGCGAGCCAAAGGTGATCTGAATGCCGGTCAGGCCGAAATCGGCGGCGCCGGCGGCGAAGGGGAAGGCGCCGAGCAGAAAGACGATCAGCAGGGGGACAACGGTTTTTTTCATTTGGGCCTCCTTTGACAGAAGTGAATGCAACTTGTCGTCAGAGTAATCCGCTCTCCCGCCGAAAACATCAGACATCTGCCGGAATTTCGCCTGATGTCGGGTATATTTTCTGAAATTTCAATGAGTTGTTCGACACGATGTCGAGTCGCGGGGGCGTAAAACGCCTCAGAGGCCTCTGGCAATAGTCATTGCCGACTGGTGCTGCGCCCCGCACCCCCTTTTAGACCGCGGGCGCTGCGCCCCGCACCCCGCGTTACTTTCTTTTAAAATCCGCCTAAAAGAAAGTAACCAAAGAAAACGGCGGCCCCTGCCGGGGAGGACTCCTTTCGCAAGGATTTACGCCGCTGGCTCCCGACCGATGCTCGTGACAGCTGCAGTGCCGCGTGGCAAGGAAACTTTTTGACCGCTGACGCGGTTCTCTTCCGCCAATGGAAGAGGCTTTTACCAACGTCTATCCTGGCCGTCCCGTGGAAAGCCAAAATCAGAGGTCGCGGGAACTAGTCCGGATGGGCGATGGCGTGTTTCTGATTCGTAAACGAGCAATATTTTTGCAAGGGGTCAAGGAAATCAAGGCTTTGCGCGGAGGCGTACATCCGTACGCCGCACAAGCAAGGCCGAAGATTGACGCAGAGATTGCGGAAAAGGGCCGTTTCCGGACAGAAACTAGTCGAGGGTCTGCCGGTAGCGTTTGAGGCCGACGCTCAGCACCACTGCCAGAAAGAGGGCCATCGGCCATAGATGGGGGAGGATTTCCGCGAGGCCGTTCCCCTTGAGGAGGATGCCGCGCACCAGGCGCAGGTAATGGGTCAGGGGAAGAACCGAGCCGAGGTACTGCGCCCAGACCGGCATGCCGCGGAAGGGGAACATGAAGCCGGAGAGGAGAATGGAGGGGAGAAAGAAGAAAAAGGACATCTGCATCGCCTGCAGCTGGTTGCGCGCCAGAGTGGAGAAGGTCAGGCCGACGCCGAGATTGGCGGCGATGAACAGCAGGGAGACGGCGAACAGCAGCAGGATGCTGCCGCTCAGCGGCACCTGGAAGAGGAAGCGGGCGGCGGCCAGGATGAAGGCCATCTGCAGGTAGCCGACGACAATATAGGGGACGATCTTGCCGAGCATCACCTCCAGCGGCCGCACCGGGGTGGAGAGCAGGTTTTCCATGGTGCCGCGCTCGCGCTCGCGGGTGATCGCCAGGGCGGTGATGATAACCAGGGTCATGGTCAGCACTACCCCCATCAGGCCGGGGACAATGTTGTAGCGGGTGATCCCCTCGGGGTTGAAGCGGGGGTGGACGATGGTTTCCAGGGGGCTTTCACCCCGCCTCAGGTAGGCCAGCGGCCCGTCCAGGTCGCGCGCCAGGGCCGCCTCCGCCAGGGTGCGGAAGGCGGCGACGGCATTGCTGGTGGCGGCCGGATCGGTGGCGTCGGCGGTGAGCAGAATCGCCGGGCGCTCGCCGCGCACCAGCCGGCGGCCGAACTGCTCGGGGATGTTGATCAGGAACTGCACCGCGCCGGTGTCGATCAGCTCCTTCCCCTCGGCCTCGCTCCCCACCAGCCGCACCACGCGAAAATAGGCGCTGTTCTGCAGGGCGGCGACCAGGGTGCGGGAGAAAACGGTGTGATCCGCGGACAGCACCGCGGTGGGCAAGCGCTTCGGATCGGAATTGATGGCGTAGCCGAACAGGACCATCTGCAGAATGGGGATGCCGAGCATCATGGCGAAGGTGAGCCGGTCGCGGCGCATCTGCACGAATTCCTTGCGGACCATGGCGGCAAAGCGGGTGAAGGAAAAGAGCCGGCGCGCCATGCCTCACTCCACCTTCGCCCGCTGCATCAGGCTGATGAAAACCTCCTCCAGGTTGGTTGCGCTCTTCTCCCAGCGATAATCGCCGGTCATGAAGGGGCGCAGGCTCTCTTCCAGGCGGGCCGCGTCATGGCCGCTCACGTGCAGGGTGTTGCCGAAGGGCACCACCTGCTCGACGCCCGGCAGCGGCTTGAGCTGCGCGCTGAGTTCGTGCATCCGGCGGCCGGAGACCGACCAGGTGACCAGCCCGGAGGCGGCGATGACCTCCTCGGCCGTCCCCGTCGCCAGCAGGTCGCCGTAGGCCAGGTAGGCCAGGCGGTGGCAGCGCTCGGCCTCGTCCATGTAGTGGGTGCTGATCAGGGCGGTGATCCCCTGGGCGGCAAGGGCGTAGACGTCGTCCCAGAAATCGCGCCGGGCCTTCGGGTCGACGCCGGCCGTCGGCTCGTCCAGGAGCAGCAGCCGCGGCGCGTGCAGCAGACAGGAAGCCAGGGCCAGGCGCTGCTTCCAGCCGCCGGAAAGGGTGCCGGCGAGCTGATCGGCGAAGCGTCCCAGCCCCATGCGCGCCATCGTCTCCGCCACCGCCCGCCGGCGGTCCTTCACTCCGTAGACGCTGGCCATGAAGTCGAGGTTCTCGCGGACGCTGAGGTCCTCGTACAGGCTGAAATGCTGGGCCATGTAGCCGATATGCGGCTTGATCTCTTCGGCCTCGCTGAGGATGTCGTAGCCGAGGCAGGTGCCGCGGCCAGCGTCGGGTCGCAGCAGGCCGCAGAGCATGCGGATGAAGGTGGTCTTGCCGCTGCCGTTGGGGCCGAGAAAACCGTAGATCTCTCCCGCCATCACCTGCAGGGAGAGCCCCTTCACCACCATCTTGCCGCCGAAGGACTTGCTCAGCCCCTCGACGGCAATGACCGGCGCCGCCCCGCTCACGGCCCCTCCTCCGGCCGCACGGTGACCGGCTGCCCGGGGTGCAGCAGGGTCGCCGCCTCGGGCCGCGGGCGGGCCTCGATGAGGTAGACCAGCTTGCCGCGCGTCTCGCGGCTGTAGATGACGGGCGGGGTGTATTCGGCCTGGGGGGAGATGAAGTCGATGGCGGCGGGCACCGGCTCAGCGCGGCCGTCGAGAAAGACGCGCACCGGCTGGCCGACCTTGAGGGTGCCGACCACCGGCTCGGAGACGAAAAAGCGCACCAGGCGGTTCGCCGGCGGCAGCAGGGAGACCACCGGCTGGCCGGCGGGAACGAATTCTCCCGGCTCGAAAAAGGTGTCGAAGACCAGCCCGGCGGCGGGCGCCGTCCGGCTCTTCTGCTCCAGCGCCCACTCGGCCTGGGCCAGCCGGGCCGCCGCCGCCCCGACCGCCGCCCGCGCCGCCTCCACCACGTCCTGCCGCGCTCCCAGGCGGGCGGTCTGCAGCTGCGCCTGCAGGTCATGGACGGCCGCCTCGTTGCGCTGCACAGCGGTGCGCGCCTGGTCCAGCTCCTCGGCGGAGATCATCTGCCGCCCGTACAGGTCACGGCGCCGCTTCAACTCCTGCTGGGATAAATTCAAGGCCGCCTGCGCCTGGCGCAGTCGCGCCTCCAGGGCCGCCAGCTCGCTCGGCCGCTCCCCTTTGCGCAGGTCGGCCAGGTTATCCTGCGCCTGCTTCAGCTCCTGCCGGGCCGCGGCCGCGGCGGCGGCTTCCTCCTGCCGCTCCAGGGTGAACAGCTCCTCCCCGGCCGCCACCTGGTCGCCGCGCGCCACCGTTCGGGTCTCCAGGCGGCCAGCCAGTGGCGAGGCGACCCGAACGAACTCCCCCTCCACGTACCCCTGCCAAGTCGTCTCCGGCGCCTGTTGGCAGCCGGCGAGAGACAAGAGGAGTAAGAGTAGTCCTACTCTCGCATTTCCGCGCTTCATGGCGCCTCTTCCCGGGTCAATTCCATACGCGTTCTCTTCCACAGGCCATATATGTTTAATGAATTACAGAAAGTATAGCAGAGGCGGGGAGAGAGTTGCCATGGGAAGGATGGGGATTCGTGCTTACGGAGAAGCGGCGGCTCCTCCTGAACCTGCAAGGGGTGGGTGAACTCTTGCATCTGTGCCAGGGCTAGGAGGATTTCGGCAAAGAGCAGATCAAGACTTACGCTTGCCGCAATCCTGAAATCCCGCCTTCCCCGCCTCGCCCGTACCGCCTCTTGCCCCGCTGGGAACAGGCACTATAATTAAGACCACTGAGCAGCCGAACCCGACCTGGGCACCTTGCTCATTCGCGTTCGGCTTTTTTGCGGCGAGCGATAACACCGCAAGGAAAGGAGACGCAGACGATGGCAGCGAGAATCGATGCCCTCAAAGTCGCCCCGGGCGCCTATCGAGCGATGTTGGGCCTGGAAAAATACCTTCACGATTGCGGTCTGGAGACTCAGTTGCTGGGCCTGGTCAAGATGCGCGCTTCACAAATCAATGGCTGTGCATTTTGTCTCGATATGCATTCGAAGGATGCTCGCGCGGCCGGCGAAACGGAACAGCGGCTCTATCTGCTCAACGCCTGGCGCGAGGCGCCCTTCTACAGCGATCGGGAACGCGCGGCGCTGGCCTGGACCGAGGCGTTGACGCTGATAGCCGACAATCAGGTCCCGGACGCTGTTTTTCACGCAGCGCGGGAACATTTCAGCGAGGAGGAACTGGTTAATTTGAGTCTGGCAATTGTCGCCATCAACGGCTGGAACCGCTTGGCCATCAGCTTCCGTTCGGAGGTCGGCTGGTACCGGCCCGGCGCGCTCGGGCACCGATAACGGCGGGGAGGACGTGCTCGGCAGGGGAAGTGACAGGGGCCAACTCTCCATTCTTCACGGTCCATGAACAATGGAGAGTCGACCCTCTTTTTTTACTCTTTTTCTCACTCGAGCAGCAGCAACGCCCGACGGCCGCCCGGAAGAACTTCCTTTTCACCTGCCCCCTCCCCTGTTATACTCCGCCATATTAATACCCTGTAAATTGGCTGCCTTGGCCCAGCAAATTATTGAGTACAATCAGTCACTTGAAATTACTCGCCCCAAATAAAAGGGTTCCCTATGCGTGATGCCCCCCTCAGTCATTCCTCCCGGGATATTCCGTCCGCGGTGCTCCAGCGGTTGCATAATGTGTGCGGTTTCGTGTTCGATATGGACGGAACCCTGATTCTGGGAGACCGGCGCAATCACGCCCTCAGCCCCCTTCCAGGAGCGGTCGAATTTACGCGTTTCCTCACCGGGCGCGGTATTCCCGCCGTCTTATTCACCAACGGAACTGCACGCACGCCGCAGCAATATGCCGAGGCGCTGCGCAAGATCGGTTTCGACTTTCCTGACGAGCGGGTGATGACTCCGGTCACCAGCGCCGTCGATCTCTTCCTGCGCCGCGGCTACCGGCGGGTCATGGCGCTTGGTGGCGAGGGGGTGCAACGCCCACTGCTCGAGGCGGGCATCGAGCTCGTGCCGCCCAAGGGCAAACCGCAGGCCGATGCGGTGCTGGCGGGATGGTATCCGGAAGTCACCCTGGATGAACTGGAAGCGGCCTGCCATGCGATATGGGGCGGCGCCGGGTTGTACAGCGCCTCGCAGACCAGATTTTTTGCAACGGCTGAAGGAAAGAGCCTGGCACCCTCTCGCATCATGTCCGCTGTGATCAAGGATATGACCGGCTGCCGGGTGATCACTATCGGCAAACCCTCCCTGGAGGCCCTGCGCTGTGCCGGCCGTCGTCTGGGCTTACGGCTGAAGGATCTGGCGGTGGTCGGAGACGACCCGCTGTTGGAGGTTCCCATGGCGCATCGCGGCGGCTGCCTGGCGATTGCGGTTCATTCCGGCGTCGGCAATATCGACGCATTTG
>CAWFKQ010000012.1:0-74971 GCA_963816395.1 uncultured delta proteobacterium
GCCGCAAGAGCGTGAGCGGCGACAGGCGCGCAGCGGGTAGCCCAAGGCATGGGCGCTTCCTCCATCCCGGTCGTCATCGTCAGTCGCGATCGCCGCGAGCGGCTGCTGTCGACCCTCGCGCGCCTGGCGGCCCTCCCGGAGCGCCCGCCCGTCGTGGTCGTCGACAACGGCTCCCGCGACGGCACGGTCGACGCGGTGCGCGCGCGGGATCGCGGGGTCGAGGTCATCGCGCTCGATCGCGACCGCGGAGCGAGCGCGCGCAACGTCGCGCTCCGGGCGCTCGACGCGCCGTACGTGGCCCTGTGCGACGACGACTCGTGGTGGGCGCGGGGCGCCCTGGCGCGCGCGGCGGGCGCCATGGACGCCGCGCCGCGCGTCGCCGTCCTCGCGGGCCGCGTGCTGGTCGGCCACGAGGAGCGCCTGGACCCGACGTGCGGAGCCGGTGTCGGGGCGCACAGCCCACTCGGGTTCACGATCCCGGCCTCCCGGGCCCGCGCGTGCTCGGGTTCGTCGCCTGCGGGGCCGTCGTGCGCCGCGAGGCCGTGCTGGCCGTGGGCGGCTCAGACGAGCACTACGGCATCGGCGGCGAGGAGAGCCGCCTCGCCCTCGACCTCACGCGCGCCGGATGGTGGCTGGCCTGCACCCCGGACATCGTGGCCCACCACCAGCCCGGCACCGAGGGAAGCCACCCCTGGCGCCGGGTGCAGACGGGGCGCAACGACCTATGGACCACGTGGCTGCACCGCTCGCTGCCCACGGCAGCGCGCCGGTCGGCGGGCATCCTCGCGAGCGCCGGAGCCACGGCGCCGCTGGCCGCCGCCGCCGCGCTGCTGGGGGCACCCCGGGTCGCCCGTGGCCGCCGGCCGCTAGGCACGGCCGAGCGCGAGCTGCGCCTGATCGAGCGCCAGGCGATGGCCTAGATCCGAGAGGCCGGCGGCGTATGGTCCGGCCGATGGCGCTGCGGGACACGTTCGACGAAGCGCCGGAGCTGTACGACCGGGTGCGGCCCGGCTACCCGGAGGAGGTGTTCGAGGACCTGGCCACGCTGGGCCGCCTGCGACCCCGCAGCCGTATCCTCGAGCTCGGCTGCGGGACCGGTCAGGCGACCGTCCCCCTGGCCAAGCGCGGCTTCGAGGTCGTCGCCGTCGAGCTCGGCGCCGGGCTGGCCGACGTCGCCAGGCGCAACCTCGCCGCGTTCATGTTAATATGGAAAGCAGCAAAGGCGAAGTCATCCGCTTTTGCCTCCTTTCCCCCTCTTTGCCAGAAGAGGGGGTTTTTTTCTTTTTGATTCCCCTCCCAATGGGTGCACACCCCGGCCTTGTGCCACCAGCACGAAGGCAACAGGTCCGCAGCCGACCGCCTGGCTGGCAACAGCGGTTCCATTTATTCTTCCTTCGCAGGACCAGCACCTCACAGAGGCCTTGATAGTATCCATGGTATGACATATCATCATACCTGAAGGAAGGAGGTCGTCATGCCCAAAACCAAAATAGCCGTGTCGCTCGATGAAAAGACTCTGCAGGAGGTCGACCGGTTGGTCGCCGGCCGAGTAGTCCCGAACCGCAGTCGCATGATTGAGGAAGCGCTCCAGGAAAAGCTCAGCCGGATGAAACGCAACCGCCTGGCGCAGGAGTGCGCCAAGCTCGACCCTGCCTTTGAAAAATCCCTCGCCGAAGAAGACATGGAGGCTCTCGCCGAATGGCCCGAATACTGAGAGGCGAGATCCGCTGGGCCGACCTCAACCCCGTGCGCGGCAGCGAGCAGGGCGGACGACGGCCGGTGCTCATTCTCAGCCATGAAGTTTTCAACACCCGTTCGGGGACAGTGATCGCCGTCGCCATCACCAGCCAGCCCCAGCGAGCCGGGTTTCCCCTCACCATTGAACTCGCCTCCCCTACCCTCCCAAAACAATCATGGGTCAAAATCAGCCAGATCCGCACTCTCGCCGTCGAACGCATCGGCGACCGCATCGCCGAGGCCAGCCACGAGGAAGTGGCACAGGTAGTGGAGGGGCTGAACGAAATTATCGATTGAGATCCGCCTCTGCGATTTCAACCCGCCCGATTTCCTAAATTTGCGATACATGGCCTATTCCGCCCTGACCGCGGTTCATCCCCGCCTGCGCGGGGAACATCAGGGCCTTTGTGAGT
Organism: uncultured delta proteobacterium; assembly: GCA_963816395.1. Taxonomy (GTDB): domain Bacteria; phylum Desulfobacterota; class Desulfuromonadia; order Desulfuromonadales; family JACZKF01; genus CAWFKQ01. The sequence goes on from CAWFKQ010000012.1 coordinate 2,151, forward strand.
ATGGGGAAAAGCCGGACGGTCCTTCCCGCCTGCGCGGGGAACATGGATAGACGTCTCTTCCACGGAAAATCCCTCTCGGTTCATCCCCGCCTGCGCGGGGAACATACTTCCTCTATCTTCCGAAAATTATTCGGTTTTCAAAGAGCAAAATTTTCTACCAACTTTTTCACCCCAGATCAGCCCCGGAATCCGGTCCGTTTTCGGGGAGAAAAGAAACCAATTTGATGCCCTCCATCTCCTTAGGGATGCGGCGGTTCGCCCCCAGGGTCTGGAAGTCGAAGCCGGACTCCGTATTGGTAGTCCAGGCAATTACCGCATAACCACCTTCGATTCCTTTTTCAAGATTATCCCAGATCATCTCCCGCACCCGCCGCGAAACCTTGCCGACATAAACGCCGGCCCGGACTTCGAGCAGCCACAGGGCCAACCGCCCGCGCAGACGCGGAGGGACGTTTTCAACCACGATGACCAGCATCGCCGATACCCTCCTTGTTGGGAATGGCCACCTCGACGGCTTCCTCGTGCGGCTTGGGGACGGCGACCTCGCCGGCGGACAGGACCTGCTCGATGGTGGGGATGATCCGGTGCAGGATTTTCGTTTGTCGGAAGGAGTCGCGGCAAGCGAGACGAACCTCCCTTTCCGGGTTATGAGGCTTTCTGGCGGCGATCCGGAAGGCGACCGGCACGACCGTCTCGAACTTGAAGATATCAGCGATATCGTAGACGAAAGACTGCGGCTTGCCGGTATGGATGAACCCGACGGCCGGGGCGTAGCCGGCCGCGAGAATAGCCGCCTCGCTGATCCCGTAGAGGCAGGCGGTGGCGGAGGAGAGGCAGCGGTTGGCGACGTCCCCGCTCCCCCATTCGGAGTGGTCGTAATTGCGTGCCCGCCAGTTGACCCGGTACTGCCGGGCGAGCAGCTCATACATCTTGCGCACCCGAGCGCCTTCGATCCCCCGCAGTTGCTGCACGCTGCGCCTCTCGGGCGGTTTTTCCTTGAAACGCAGCTCGTACATCTTGCGGACGACTTTCAGCCGCGCCGCATCGTCCAGGGCCAGCTTCGCCTGGTAGAGCAGGCGGTCGGCACGCGCCCCTCCCGGCTGCCCGGAAGCATAGAGCCGCACCCCCGCCTCCCCCACCCAGACCAGGAGGCACCCGACCCGGGAAGCGAGCGTCACCGCGGCATGCGATACCCGGATTCCCGGCTCCAGCATCATGCAGGCGACGCCCCCGACGGGAATGTGGGTGCGCACCCCGGTCTTGTCCACCAGGACGAAGGCGCCGTCGAGTACGTCGAGCTGACCGCGCTCGAGGAACAGGACGGAAACCCGGTCCTTCATGGGAATCGGTTTGAGTGGCGGCAGGATCGGTTCGGTCATGGCGCCCCTCCTTCCCCGGCCTTTCTCCGGGCACGTTTCACCACGCCATACCCTTCCCTGCTCAACTCCCGCTCGATCACCTCGATGCTGGGGAGCGCTGATTTCAAATTGTCGGGAAGGGCGCGGGTCAGCTCGTACTCGGAGATGCCGATCGGCTGGACGACTCCGCGCAGCGTGTATTCGGCCAGCACGGCCTTCCTGTCCTGGCACAGTATGAGGCCGATGGTCGGGTTGTCCCCCGCCTGCCGCAGCCGGTCGTCCACGACATTGCAGTAGAAATTCATCTTGCCGGCGTATTCCGGCTTGAAGCCCCCCTTTTTCAGCTCGACCACCATATAGCAGCGAAGCCGCAGATGATAGAAGAGCAGGTCGATATAGAATTCGTCCTCCCCGACACTGAGCGGATATTGCCGCCCGACAAAGGCGAAACCCTGGCCCAGTTCCAGAAGGAATTTCTCCAGATGGCGGATCAGGCCGGTTTCCAGCTCCCGCTCGTGGAACGGCTCTTCGAGAGTGAGAAAATCAAAGATATACGGATCCTTCAGCGCCTGCTGCACCAGATCCGAGTGGGGGAGCGGCAGTCGCTCCAGAAAATTGGATACTGCTCTACCCTGCCGTTCGTGGGAGCGGCTCTGAAGCATGGACATCAGGACAGCCCGGCTCCAGCCTTGTCCAATAGTTTGCTGTATGTACCAGAGACGGGTTGGCAGGTCTTTGACTTTCTCCATGAGAAGGGCGTGGTGCCCCCAGGGGATGTTCCGGAGTATTTCTGCGGCGGTATTTGTGGCCAACGGCCTGTGGCACTTCTGAGGAAACCCTATTTTGTGCCACAGGCTGTGGCACAAATTCGCTGGTCCCGGAATATTCCCTATAAAACGCCAGCATACGCTTGATATTCCGCTCTGAAAACCCTTTTACCTCGGGCAGTTCGTTGCGAAGGTCGAGGGCCAGCCTGGGAATTACACCCGCTCCCCAGCCCTCCCGCTTCTGTCGTCCGTGAAGCATACGGCCGATGTCCCAGTACATGCTGATCAACTCGGCGTTGGCGGCAAGTACGGCGCGGGTCTGGCCCTGACGGATGCGCTGCTTGATCTGGCCGAGCAGGTCAGCGTAGTGAACAAATTCGTTTGCCATATTCCCCTCCTTGTCGCGACGCCCCTTCACCCGCACGAAAAAAGCCGTCCAGCGGCAATCTGCCGAAAGGGCGGCTCGGTTAGATCCGTCCGGTGCTCCCTCCATTTCTCGACTTCCATCATTTCCCTCGCGCCGAGGAAAGTTCTCATTAAATATCTCCTGAGTTTTTATAGCAACCCCGGGGAAAACCCGCAATGGATATTTCCGCCGCGGTCTGCCGTGCAAATGGTCTGGACACCCCCGCCCCGCCTGGGCTATCCTCTGCCCCTGTAACCGCCGAGGATTGCCATGCCGCTGTTCATCGAAATCCTGACCATCGTCCTGCCCGTCTTTCTGGTGATCGCCCTCGGCTATCTGCTCAGGCGGCTGGAGCTGATCGATGCGGCCTTTCTCTTCCAGACTAATCGCCTGGTCTACTACATCGCCCTGCCGCTGCTGCTTTTTTACAAGATCGGCACCGCCGACTTTCTCGCCAATTTCAACGGCACCCTGGTGCTCGGCTCGGCGGCGGCCGTCGCCGCCGGGTTTTTTCTCTCCTACGGCTACGCCGCCCTGCGCCGCTATCCGCCGGCGGCCCGGGGGACCTTCAGCCAGGGCTCATTCCGCGGCAATCTGGCCTACGTGGGTCTGGCCATCGTCCTCAACGCCTATGGCGAAAGCGGCTTCACCCGCGCCGGCATTCTCATGGGCTTCCTGGTGCCGGTCCTGAATTTTTTCGCCATTCTGGCGCTGGTCCTGCCCCATCAGGGAGGCGAAAACCAGGGGGGAAAGAAAGAGCTCCTGCGCCTGTTCCTGCTCAATCCCCTGATCCTGGCCTCCTTCGCCGGCATCGTCTGGAGTTTTTTCCACCTGCCGATCCCGATCATCATCAATCGCAGCCTGAAGATCGCCACCGGCATGACGCTGCCCCTCGCCCTGATCGCTATCGGCGGCTCTTTTTCCCTGGAAAAGCTCAGGGGCGACCTGGTAATGGCCGGTTTCGCCACCGGCATCAAGATCATCTGGCTGCCCCTGATCGCCGCGCTTATCCTGTTCTCCCTCGGGGTGCGCGGCTCCGATCTCGGCATCGGCGTGCTGTTCGCCGGCACCCCGGCCGCCACCGCCACCTACATCATGGCCCACCAGATGAAGGGAGACGCCGAACTGGCCGGCTCCATCGTCATGATGTCCACCCTGCTGTCGGGGGTGACCTACACCCTCGCCCTGTTCCTCCTGCGCAGCCTGGGGATATGAGATAGAGGCAATTTTGAATTCTGAATGTTGAATTATGAATTCGATTCAAAATCCAAAATTCACAATTTAAAATAGGGTTATGCCCTTGACTCCAGTAATGCAATTTTTCGAACCAAGTCGAAGCAATTTACAGGAATAAATGGGTTAACGGGATAAAACCTTATGAATTCAGGGATCTTTTATCCCCTGCATCCCCTTCATCCCTGTTGAAAAAGATTTTGGTTTGAGTGACTGGAGCGAAGTGAATAACCAGATTAAAAATTTGAGGTTCTCATGTACTCCCCTTTCGAAATCGGCACCCGCTTCCGCATCCTACCGCCCGAAGCACCACCTTCCACCGATGAGCGCATCGATCTGGTGATGGCCCGGGGCGCCTTCGGTTCCGGCGAGCATGAGACGACCGCCAGCTGCCTGGAGATCCTGGAAGAGTTGCCGGAGGTGCGCGGGGCCCTGGTGCTCGATCTGGGCAGCGGCACGGGGATTCTGGCCATTGCCGCCCTCAAGCTGGGAGCGGCTTCGGCACTCTGCATCGACATCAATCCCGACGCGGTGGCCACCGCCCGCCGCAACTGCGAGCTGAACGGCGTCGCCGACCGCGCGCAGCATCTGGCCGGCGACCTGGCGAGCGCCCCGCGGGGGGAATTCGACCTGGTGCTGGCCAACATCTACGGCGACCTGCTCCTCGACCTGGCGGCGGACCTGACCGCCCGCGCCCGGCCCGGCGCCCTGCTGCTGTTCTCGGGGATGCTGTGGGAATACAACTACGACGTGCGTGCAACCTACGAGAAGCTCGGCTGCACGGTGGTGAAGAACCGGCTGCTGGAGGAGTTCAGCACGGTGCTGCTGCGGAAGGGATAGAATCAGGTTCGAGGTTCGAGGTTCGAGGTTCGAGGTTCGAGGTTCGAGGTTCGAGGTTCGAGGTTCGAGGTTCGAGGTTCGAGGTTCGAGGTTCGAGGTTCGAGGTTCGAGGTTCGAGGTTCGAGGTTCGGGCGGTCGTAGCCGGCCCGGCAATGCCCACGACCACGCCCCTTCGCGAAAGAGACCGCGTCAGCGGTCAAAAAGCCTCCATGCTACGAAGTACTGCCCCAGTTATTCGCACCGTCCCCAATCAGAGTCGAGAACCCGCGCGAAAGGAGTCCTCCCCGGCAGGGGCCGCCGTTTTCTTTGGTTACTTTCTTTTAGGCGGATTATAAAAGAAAGTGACGCGGGGTGCGGGGCGCAGCGCCCGCGGTCTTAAGCGGGTGCGGGGCGCAGCCCCGCGGAAAGCCCATGAAGAAAGGGGCGGCAACCGCCGCCCCCTCTTGCCTCTTGCCTCTATTTCATCAGCACCAGCAGATCATCCTGCTGCACCTGTTCCCCTTCCCTGGGCAGGACCTCGGCGACCACGCCGTCTTCCTTCGCCTTGATGTTCGTCTCCATCTTCATCGCCTCGGTGGACAGCAGGGTGTCGCCCGCTTTCACCTCGTCGCCGGCCTTGACCAGGATCTTGAACACTTTCCCCGGCATCGGCGCACCGATCTGCTTCGGGTTGGTCCTGTCGGCCTTCTGGTGGGTGGCCTCTTCCGACTTGACCGACAGGTCCTTGACCGTCACCTGGCGCGGCTCGCCGTTGAGTTCGAAGTAGATGTTGCGGGTCGCATCCTTCTGCAGACTGCCGACGGCGTTGAGGCGGGTGATGAGCGTCTTGCCGGGCTCGATCTCGATGTTCACCTCGTCCCCGGTCTCCAGACCGTAGAAGAAGACCGGCGTCGGCAGGAAGGAGGTGTCGCCGTATTCCTGGCGATGCTGGTCGAACTCCTCGTACACCCCGGGATAGAGCACGGCGGAGAGGACTTCGCGCTCGCTCACCGAATGGCCGAGCTTCTTCTCCAGCGCGTCCTTTTTCGCCGCCAGGTCAACCGGCTCCAGCAGCTCGCCGGGGCGGCAGGTCAGCGGTTCCTCGCCCTTGAGGATGATCTTCTGCAGCCGGTCGGGGAAGCCGCCGTAGGGCTGGCCGATCATCCCCTTGAAGAAATCGACCACCCCCTGCGGGAAGGTCAGCTCCTGGCCGCGCTGGTAGACATCCTCGGGCTGCAGGTTGTTCTGGATCATGAACATGGCCATGTCGCCGACGATCTTCGAGGACGGGGTGACCTTGATCACGTCCCCGAACATGTCGTTGACCTGCCGGTACATCTCCTTGCACTCCTCCCAGCGGTGGCCGAGACCGAGTCCCTCCACCTGCGGCTTGTAATTGGAGTACTGGCCGCCGGGGATCTCGTGCTCGTAGACCTGGGCGGTACCGCTGCGCAGCTCCGATTCGAAGGGCGCATAATAGGTGCGCACCGTCTCCCAGTAGTTGGCCAGCTTCTGCAGGCCGTTCTGGTCCAGCTTCGGGTCCCAGATCGTTCCTTTCACCGCCGCCAGCAGGGCATTGAGATTCGGCTGGGCGGTCAGGCCGGAGACCGAGGAAAGGGCGCAGTCGACGATGTCGGCGCCGGCCTGGGCGGCGATGAGCAGCATCGCCCCGCCGTTGCTGGAGGTGTCGTGGGTGTGCAGGTGAATGGGAATGCCGATCTCCTGCTTGAGGGCCTTGATCAGCTTCTCGGCGGCGAACGGTTTGAGCAGTCCGGCCATGTCCTTGATGGCCAGAATATGGGCGCCCATGCGCTCCAGCTCCTTGCCCATTTCCACGTAGTACTTGAGGGGGTATTTGGTGCGCAGCGGATCGAGAATGTCGCCGGTGTAGCACATGGCGGCTTCGCAGATGGCGCCGTTTTGCCGCACCGCCTCCATGGCCACCGCCATCCCCTTGGTCCAGTTCAGGGAATCGAAGACGCGGAAGACATCGATGCCGCTCTCCGCCGCCTTCCTGACGAAATCCTGGACCACGTTGTCCGGGTAGTTGGTGTAGCCGACGGCGTTCGAGCCGCGCAGCAGCATCTGGAAGAGGATGTTGGGAATCTTCGCCCGCAGCCGGTCGAGGCGCTCCCAGGGATCTTCGCGCAGGAAGCGCATGGAGACATCGAAGGTGGCGCCGCCCCACATCTCCAGGGAGAACAGGCCGCCGCCGTAGATGCTGGTCGCCTCGGCGATCCGCTCCAGGTCGTAGGTGCGGAAGCGGGTCGCCATCAGGGACTGGTGGGCATCGCGCATGGTGGTGTCGGTAATGAGGAGTTTTTTCTCCTTCAGCGCCCAGTTGGCCAGCCCCTCGGGACCCTTTTCGCGCAGGATGTCGCGGCTGCCGCGCGGCTTGGGAGTGCCGTAGGGGATGTCCGGCACCTCCGCCTCCCGCAGGGTGCGGAAGTGCAGGGCCTTCTCCGGCTTGATGCCGGGATAGCCATTGACGCTGGTGTGGCCGACGAACCGGAGCAGTTTGTTGGCGCGGTCGCGCTTGACCGGGATCTGAAAGAGCTCCGGATGGGTATCGAGAAAGGAGGTGTCGCACTTGCCGGCGAGGAAGGTCGGGTGGGTGATGACGTTCTCCAGGAAGCCGATGTTCGTCTTCACCCCGCGGATGCGGAATTCCTGCAGGGCCCGATGCATGGTGCGGGCGACGTCCGGGAAGTTGCGACCGAAGGTGGTGATCTTGGTCAGCATCGAATCGTAGTGCGGGGTGACCTGGGCGCCGGCGTACCCCTGGCCGGCATCGAGCCGCACTCCGTAACCGGCAGCGGTACGATAAACTTTGATGGTGCCGAAATCGGGAGCGAAATTGTTCTGCGGGTCCTCGGTGGTCACCCGGCTCTGGATGGCGAAGCCGCGCAGTTCGATATCCTCCTGGCCGGCGATGCCGATCTCCGGGTCGGAGAGCCGGTATCCCTCGGCAATGCGGAGCTGCATCTGCACCAGGTTGCGGGCGGTGACCATCTCGGTGACGGTGTGCTCGACCTGGATGCGGGGATTGGTCTCGATGAAATAGAACTTCCCTTCCTGATCGAGGAGAAATTCCACCGTCCCGGCGTTGACGTAGCCGACGGCCCGGGCGATGCGCATGGCCAGTTCGCAGACCTCCTCCCGTTTCGCCGGGGTGAGGGCAAGAGAGGGGGCGATCTCAATCACCTTCTGATGGCGGCGCTGGATCGAGCAGTCGCGCTCGAAGAAATGGACGATGTTGCCGTGCTGGTCGCCGAGGATCTGCACCTCGATGTGCTTCGGCCGCTCGATATATTTTTCCAGGAAGACGGAAGGGTTGCCGAAAGCGGCCCTGGCCTCGGAAGCGGCGCTCTTCAGCCCTTCCAGCAGCTCCTTCTGGCTGCGGGCGACCCGCATCCCGCGACCGCCGCCGCCGGCCGCCGCCTTGACCATGATCGGGTAGCCGGCCTCCTTGGCGAAGATCAGCGCCTCTTCCTCGGTCGTCACCGGCCGTTCGGTGCCGGGGACGACCGGAACGCCGGCCTCCATGGCCACCTGCCGGGCCGAGACCTTGTCCCCCAATCGGCGCTGGATCTCCGGGGTGGGGCCGATGAAGGCGATCCTCGCCCGCTCGCAGGCCTCCGCGAAGTCGGGATTCTCCGACAGGAAGCCGTAACCCGGGTGGATGGCATCGACTTCCTTCTTGCGGGCGAGATCGATAATCTCCTCGATCCCCAGATAGGCCTCGATCGGCCCTTTCCCCTTCCCCACCAGGTAAGCCTCGTCCGCCTTGTAGCGATGCAGCGAGATTTTATCCGCCTCCGCGTAGATGGCGAGAGTTTTAATCCCCAGTTCCGTGCAGGCCCGGAAAATGCGAATGGCGATCTCCCCGCGATTGGCCGCCATTACTTTCCTGAACTTTTTCACAGCCATTACAATCTCCTCCGTCAGCTGACCTTCCCCTGCCTGAAAATTTAGCCGCACTGAAAAAATTTCGTGGTTTTAAATAGTTATCGGGCATACCAAGAAGGGGATATCTAACCAGAGAGGGGACGGATCTGTCAAGTTGAAATAATGTTTGATAAGGCGGGCTAGAGGCAAGAGACTAGCGGCTAGAGGAAAACCCGCCCCCTGGACGATCCGGGTTCAGATTTTTCCTCTAGCCTCTTGCCTCCAGCCTCTAGCCTTCTTTCTTGAGAAAAGGCCGGATCAGGTCGAGGGGAATGGGGAAGATGATGGTCGAGTTTTTCTCCGCCGAGATCTCGGTCAGGGTCTGCAGGAAGCGCAGCTGCAAGGCCCCGCTTTCGGTGGCGATGACGTGGGCGGCGTCGGCCAGTTTCTGCGAGGCCTGGAATTCCCCCTCGGCGTGGATGACCTTGGAGCGCCGCTCCCGCTCGGCCTCCGCCTGTCTGGCCATGGCCCGCTGCATCTCGACGGGGAGGTCGACATGCTTGATCTCCACGTTCGAGATCTTCACCCCCCAGGGATCGGTCTGCCGGTCGAGAATCTCCTGCAGGTGCTGATTGATCTGGTCCCGGTGGGCGAGCAGCTCATCCATTTCCGACTGGCCGAGGACGCTGCGCAGGGAGGTCTGGGCCAGCTGGCTGGTGGCATAGAGGTAATTTTCCACCTCGATCAACGCCTTCTCCGGCTGCACCACCCGGAAGTAGAGGACGGCGTTCACCTTCACCGAGACGTTGTCCTTGGTGATGACGTCCTGCGGCGGCACGTCCATGGCGACGGTGCGCAGGCTGACCTTGGCCAGCCGGTCGACCACCGGAATGATGAACCGCAGCCCGGGTCCCTTGACGCCGACATACCGCCCCAACCGGAATACCACCCCCCGCTCGTATTCATAGAGGATTCGGACGGCGCTGGCGACGATCGCCACCACCAGCGCCAGCCCCACGGCCAAGCCAACCAGGTTGATCGGAATCATGTCTTATTCTCCTTTGCGCGGAAATGGCCGCGGCCGCCCTGCCCGGCGCCCCGGCGGATGATTGCAAACCTCCGGCGCTCTTCTATAGTGAACGCAACGAAGCCGAACTGGAATGCCGGAGGTCGATATGGAGAAGAAATCGCTTATTGCCTGCACCGTCGCCGTTCTGCTGGCCGGCAGCGCCGCCGCCAAAATCACCGAGCTTGAAAACTGGCGCAAGGAAACCGACAGCGTGGTTCGCGAAGCCACTGTCCTGTGCATCGACGGGCAGAAATTCGTCTTTGTCTTCGGCAGCGGCACCGGCACGGCGGCCTCCCTGACCCAGGTCTTTGAAGAGCGGGAAGGGCAGCTCGTCCCGGCCTGCTGCTCTCCGCCGAAATTCCTGCCTGCAGAAAAAAACTGAAGTCAACCGGCGCTGGGCTTCCGACGCACCTCCAACCGCAGGTTGTCGGCCATGCGCACCACCTCCACCGGTTCGCCGACGGCGATCGGCTCGAGGGCAAAGGCGTTCCAGTACTCGCCGTGGACGAAAACCCGTCCTTCGCCGTCGATGGCGGTGACCGCCGTCCCCCATTCCCCTGCCATCCCTTCCCGTCCGGAGACGAAGCGGCGGCGCTGGGTGCGGGCGACGAGAAAAAGCACCAGGAGAAAAAAGGCGGTGCTCACCCCGACGGTGGCAGCGATGATCGCCCGGGAAATCTGCATGGAAGGGGCGGAGGAATCGACGAGGATCAGGGAGCCGAAGGTCATGGCGACGATTCCGCCCAGCGTCAGCATGCCGTAGGAGACGACCTTGACCTCCAGGATGAAGAGGACCAGCGCCAGGATGATGAGCAGGACCCCGGCGAAGTTGACCGGCAGGGTCTGCAGGCCGAAGAAGGCCAGCACCAGGGCGATCGCTCCGATCGCCCCCGGCAGGATCACTCCCGGCTGGGCAATTTCGAAAAAGATTCCCAGGATGCCGAGCATGAGCAGCATGTAGGCGATATTCGGGTTGCCGATGACATTGAGGATCTTCTGCCGCAGGGACATTTCGGCGAACTGCAGGCGCACCCCCTCGGTATGCAGGACCCGCTTTTCCCCCTGGCGCAGATAGCTGCGGCCATCGAGCTTTTTCAGCAGGGTGCCGGGGTCCTCGGCGACCACATCGATGACATTCTGCTCGAGGGCTTCCTGGGCGGGGGTGGAAATGCTCTCGCGGACGATCCGCTCCGCCCATTTCTCGTTGCGCCCCCGCTGGTGGGCAATGCTGCGGGCGTAGGCGGCCGCGTCCTGCACCACCTTCTCGGTCATCACCGAATCCTTCTCCTTCTCCCCACCGCCGCCGAAACCGAGGGAGACCGGATGGGCGGCGCCGGCATTGGTCCCGGGGGCCATGGCGGCGAAATCGGCGGCGAGCAGGATCAGCGAACCGGCCGAGGCGGCTCGGGCGCCGGGGGGATAGACATAGACGATGACCGGGATTTCCGAGCCGAGGATCTTCTGGATGATCGCGCGCATGGCGAGGTCCAGCCCGCCCGGCGTATCGAGTTCGAGGAGAAAGGCGCGGGCGTTTTCGGCATTGGCCCGCTCCAGTTCGGAGGTGATAAACCCCGCAATCACCGGATTGATGGTGTCGGCTACCCGCACGGCGCGAATCACCGGCGCCGGCGCTGACGCCGGTGCCTGGCCGTCCGCCGCCCACGCCGAGCCGGCGAGCAGCACCATCAGCAAAGAAAGCCGTAGCCAGAGGAGTTTCATGGAAAATAGCTTATCGCACCTGGAAATCCGTGTCAAACCTTTGAAAATTTTACTTTTTTCAGAAATATCGGATTCCCTGCAGGGCCCCTTGCTCCGAGCTCGGCGGATATGTTAGATTCACACCTGTCAATTTGCTGACGCCCACTCACGACAGAGGTGATCCATGAAGAGCCGCTCCCAGATTCTGGTCATCGACGACGATGCGAGCAACCGTGAAGCGCTGCACCTGCTGCTGACCGGCGCCGGCTATCAGGTGCAGGCGGCCGCCTCCGGCGAGGAGGCCCTGAAAATTCTCCAGGAGACCCCTTTCGAGATCATCATCACCGACCTTTTCCTCCCCGGGGTGAACGGCATCGATATTCTCAAGCAGGTCAAGGAGGATTCACCCTACACCAACGTCATCCTCATCACCGGCCATGCCTCGGCGGAAACGGCGGTGGAGGCGATGAAAGAAGGGGCCTTCGACTACATCACCAAACCGTTCAATTTCGAGAAGCTGAAAATCCTCGTCGACAAGGCCCTGGAGAAGAGCGCCCTGGTGGCGGAGAACCTCTATCTGCGCCAGCAGCTGCGGGGAAAATACAAATTCGCCAACATCATCGGCAACAGCCTGCCCATGCAGCAGGTTTTCTCCCGCATGGAGAAAATCGCCGGCACCGACTCGACCATCCTCATCCTCGGCGAATCGGGAACCGGCAAGGAACTGGTGGCCAAGGCGATTCATTTCAACGGCAGCCGGCGGGAAAAACCGTTTATCGCCATCAACTGCGGCGCCATTCCGGCCGAACTGCTGGAGAGCGAGTTGTTCGGCCACGTGCGCGGCTCCTTTACCGGCGCGATCGCCGATAAGCCGGGGAAATTCGAAATTGCCAACCATGGCACCATTTTTCTCGACGAGATCGGCACCATGCCGATGCACCTGCAGATGAAGCTGCTGCGCGTGCTGCAGGAGCAGGAAGTGGAACGGGTCGGCGCCAGCCGCAAAATCAAACTGAATGTCCGGGTCATCTCGGCCACCAACTCGAACCTGGAGGAGGAGGTCAAGCAGGGACGTTTCCGCGAGGATCTCTATTATCGGCTGAATGTCATCCCCATTACCCTGCCCCCCCTGCGTGAGCGGCGCGAGGACATCGCCCTGCTGGCCCTGCATTTCCTGCAGAAGATCTGCCGCGAGATGAACCGCCCCCTGATGTCGATCTCGCCGGCGGCGATGCATGCCCTGGAGGCCTACGACTGGCCGGGAAACGTGCGGGAGATGGAAAACGTCATCGAGCGAACGGTGGCCCTCGGCGAAGGGGAAATCATCGAGCCGCAGGACCTCCCGGCCGATATCGGCGGCGGCGAAGACCCGGACGCCTCAGTGCCTTGCCCGCGACTGACCGCCGAAGGACTCGATCTGGCGAAGACCATCGAACAGATCGAGCGGGGCATCATCCGCCAGGCCCTGGAACTTTCCGGCGGCGTTAAGGCGCGCGCCGCCGCCATTCTGGGACTCAACCGCACTACCCTGGTGGAAAAGATCAAAAGGCTGGGGATGGGAGAGTGAGATAGCAAGTAGCGAGATCATCAGGTAGCTACTATCTCACAATCTCACTACTCGCTGTCTGCAGTTACTATCTCACTACCTCACAACTTGCTATCTCACTGCCTTCAGGAGTTTCCGATGACTCGCAGCGAAGACGTTATGCGCAAGGATGCCGAGGCCATTTTTCTGGCGGGGGTGGCGGCCGTGGACCCGGAGCGGGCGGTAGGTTCGCTGTTGAGCCGCCGGGGCGATCACCTGGTGGTTGGCGACCGCCGGCTCGAGCTGCCGGCCGGGAAGATTTATGTGGTCGGCGCCGGCAAGGCGGCAGGACCGATGGCGGCGGCGGCAGAGGAGATTCTGGGCGAACTGCTGGCGGAGGGGGTGGTGGTGACCAAATACGGGCATGGCCAGCCCCTGCGCAAAGTCCGGCTGATCGAGGCCGGCCACCCGGTGCCGGACGAAAACGGCCTGCAGGCCGGGCGGGAGATCGCGGCGCTGCTGGAGAAGACGGGGGAGCAGGACCTGGTGATCTGCCTGATTTCCGGCGGCGGCTCGGCCCTGCTGCCGGCTCCCGATGGCGTATCGCTGGCGGACAAGATGGAGATCACCGAGCAGTTGCTGGCGTCCGGAGCCGAAATTGCCGAGGTCAACGCCGTCCGCAAACACCTCTCCCGTTTCAAGGGGGGCGGGCTGGCCCGCCTGGCCGCACCCGCCAGAGTGGTCACCCTGATCCTTTCCGACGTCGTCGGCGATCCACTGGACGTGATCGCCTCCGGCCCGACCGCTCCCGATCCGAGCACCTTTGCCGATGCCCGCGATATTCTCCGGCGCTATGGGCTGGAGGGGAAAATCCCCGCCAGCATCCGCCAACGACTGGAGCGCGGCCTCGCCGGGGAGGTGCCCGACACCCCGAAAGCCGACGATCCGCTGTTCGACCGGGTATTCAATCTACTGGTGGGGAATAATGACAGGGCCATCGAGGCAGCGGCGGAGCAGGCGCAGCGCCTGGGTTACCGGCCGCTGGTTCTGTCCACCACCATCACCGGTGAAACCCGGGAGGTGGCGGGGGTGCACGCCGCCATTGCGCGGGAAGCGGCCGCCAGCGGCCGCCCGGCGCCGCCGCCGCTCTGCCTGCTCTCGGGGGGGGAGACGACAGTGACCCTGCGCGGCGATGGAAAGGGCGGGCGCAACCAGGAGTTCGCCCTGGCGGCGGCCCTGCAGATCGAAAACCTGCCCGGGGTCCTGGTCCTCTCGGGGGGAACCGATGGCACCGACGGACCGACCGATGCCGCCGGCGCCATTGCCGACGGCACAACCCTGGCGCGGGCCAGGGAAGCCGGCCTGGATCCTCGCCGGCCATCTGGAGAACAATGATGCCTACCCCTTTTTTGCCACCCTTGGGGATCTGCTGATCACCGGCCCGACGCGGACCAACGTCATGGACCTGAGGATCATTCTGGTTCGCCAGGGGCGAAATCCGGCCATCGCCTGTCTGGGATAACCCGGGGCACGCCGGTTCACTGCACCGGCGGCTGTCTTTCCCCTTCCAGCCAATCAATCGCAGCCTGCAGGTCGCAGTTGCGGGCCAGTTTGACCAGTCCGACAACATCTCCCTGGGCGCCGCAGCGGAAGCAGTTGAACTGCCCGCTCTTGATCACCATTTCCGGAGCCCCCTCTCCGGTCGGCTGGCATCCCGGGCAAAAATAATGCTTCCCCTGCCCCCTGAGTCCCAGATCGGCGGCAACCCTTTCCACGGTGCGTCGATCCGTGACCTGAAGATCCACTTCCCGGCGGTCGTCGATCATGCAGCCTTCCTCCCTGAATTTTTTTAAGTCTACCCGAGCGTTGCCGGCTGGCAATCGGTTCCGGAGCGGGAGTGAGATGCATTTTTAACGCGGAGGCGCGGAAGCGCTGAGAAAATAGACAAAAACAGGACCATCATTCTCCCTGCGTCTCCGCGTTAAAGGCTTTGCTTCATAGTTTTTCATCATCTTCGGGTAGTGGGCCGCAGGCCCGTGTTGACTGTGGTGAATGGTTTTTCCGTCCGGCTCCCAGTTATAGGCAAAAAAAAGCCGCCCGAAAGGGCGGCCAGATGCACGCGGCTGTGGCCGCAATCAAATGTTGCCAAGGTTGGCAAGCCGTAAGGCTTCATGGTCATCAACCAGGGCGCGGGGGAGAATCACCGTGACCCCATACCCCTCATCTACCAGTTTCAACACGTTGTTGAGATCCGGGTAAGCCACCGAGGAGAAGTGGGGCGCCTTGATATCCACCCGACCTTCCTTCAGGAATCTGACAATTTCATCAATATGGGCCATGCCGATGGTGAACATAGCGCGCCGGCTGTCGATATTCCCCAGCTTGAATTCGGTTTCGATGGCCTCAGGAATTCTCTGCAGCATAGCGGCGCTGCGGATCTCCTGAAGATAATCGAGTTCCAGGTCAACCAGACCGTCCTGCCCTTCGGACAGGCGCAGGTATTTGCCGACCGACCTGATAGATCTCGGGCTCCTCGACCTGCTGCAACTGGATATCGAAGTTGGCCTTCAGCAGCATGTCGGCATTGACGAAGACGTTGGTGTCGGCCAGCTTCTCCTCCAGCGTCTGGTCATCCAGCGGGGCGGCCTTGACCGGATCGGAGTCGCTGAGGCTAGCCTTCTTGATCGATACCGCCGGACTCCTTTTGAAAAAACCTTCCGGCAGCAGCAGGCGAACGTTTTCATTCTGGACCAGCCATTCGCCAATGCGATAGAGTTCCGCCTGCGCCTTGACGGTATGGGTGCCGTTGGCACCGGAAATGGCGCTGCGGTGGCTCTGGCCGATGATGTAAACCTCCTTGTCGCCGTTCCCCGGAATCTGGAAGATGACCTTGCCGAGGCCCTCGGGAATTGCCGGGCTCTCGACAGACTTCTGCACGGCATGCTCAACCGCCGCCTGCGCGGGAGCCGATGTCGGCAGCCAGGTGAGGGTGGAGGCAATGAGCAGGAACAACACACCCCTTCCGAATTTTTGCCAGCGAAAACATTTCATTTGCAACCTCGATACTGAAAAAGCTTTGGTGATGGGATTGCAGATGGGAGACAGAAAATCCGGCAATCCCGCTGTCATGGGGCTTGGACCCTTTAGACCGGTGATTTTGCGCCTCCAACTTTCGTTGGATTTGCCTTTAACAGATTGGTTGGATAGTTCTCTTCGCTTCGGGCTATGTTAAACGAAACCAGCCCCTCCTTGTCAATCCAAAAAAATTTAATTTCTCGTTGTTTAACGAGCAGTTAACGACATTTCATTGAGAGCGTGGAAGGCCGGATGGTTTTGCTGCCTCCAGGACGGCAGGCGCCACATCGGGCGGTAGGTTTAAGCCCAGATAAACTTTAGTGGGTCTTAAATCAAGGGAAATTCACTTTCCAAGGCTCCAATTGAAAACGCATTGGTTGACCAGCGGTCTTTCTGTGGTATTAATTGGGATGTTAAATTAGAAAAATTACATAATAAATTCCGAATGGAGGCGAAAACGTATGGCGTGGATGGACGGGTTCGCTCACTGGTTGCACTGGCTGGGGGCCTGGATTGACTGGCTATGGGCCGCAGGCTGGATCCTGGCGGGGGTGCTGGGCACCCACCTGCTCTGGTGGTACCGGCACAACAGGTTGGCGGGCCGGGAGAAAGAGGTGCGTGAGCAGCTGTCCAGGATCGAAAGCCGCCATCGGGACATCCGGCGACATACCGAAGAGCTCAGCCGGCGGGAAGCGGCTCTGAAGAAAATGGAAGAAAGTCTGCGGCTGCAGACCGAACAGTTGATGCCGCAGATCGAGCAGATACGGGGATGGCTGGACCAGGTGGCCAAACGCGAACAGGTGCCGACCGCCACCGGCGAGGGCAAGCCGGGGCGACCGACGGCGCCGCCAAGCGCTTCGATCAACTAGAGAACCAGGACAGCGAGATCGCGAGGTAGTCAGCAGCGAGATAGCTAAACCTTCCCGCTACTGACTACTGTTGTTTTCAGGGACCTGTGGTGAAGGTCCAGGTTTTTTCCACCAGGGCATGCCCGGTTGCAGTAGTAATTTTCGAGCTGAGAGTTGCCTTATAGGAGGTGTTGGCTTCCAGAAGGCTAATCGGGGTGAAGGTGGCGATATCCGACTCTGAATCGTAAGTAACCGTCCCGGGGACCGCCGTGGCGTAAGTAACCGTCGCGTCTGCCGCCGCTTCGCCTGCAGCCAGGGTAAAGGTCTTGTCGTTGATGGTCTCCTGCTTCATGTCCTGGCTGAAAGTGGCCGTGATCGGGGTATCGATCGGCACCCCCTCAGCGCCGCCAGCCGGGCTGACTTCCGGCTCGCGGACAATCGTGAACTTAATGGAGTGGGTGTTGCCGGCGCTGTCGGTGGCGGTCAACTGCCCGGAATTGTTCCCCATCTGCAGATTGTCTACGGTGATGTCCCAGCTCCCGCCGGATACGGTCGGCCCGTCCGTCGTCGCCGGCGGGTCCACCGTGGCCTGCAAGGTGGCAGAGGCCTCGATCGTGCCGGAAAGTTTTACCGAATCGAGGACGGTGGGCGTCGAGGAGGAGTCCGCGGTGACGGTCAATTCCGGGACCGTGATATCCTGGTTCCCGCCACCGCAGCCCGCGAGGGAGGAGAACGTCCAGGCCATCGCCATCATGGCCACCCATTGCCAAACCGCTACCTTGCGCATCAGACTTCCCTTCCTTGTCATCGGCAGGGCTCTTTCCCACCGGGGAATCAAAATAGTCCAGTTTCCTCGTCACTGACAACTGTTTTCTGCGGCCGGAAGGCCCCGCACGCAAAAAAAACCGTCCCCCCGCGGGAGGACGGCCGGTGACTTCTGCCGGGTGCCATGTCTAAACCGGGAAACTTTCGATGAAGCGGGACAGGCGGTCTTTTGCTCCGCCGATCCAGGGTTGCCCGTGGGCGAAGAGCAGGTGGTCGAAGGGTTGCCCGAGCAGGTCGCGGAAAGCATCCAGGAGACCACTCTTGATCCTTTCCGGATCGTCCCCCAGGTAGGCGTCGGGGACGAAACCGAGCTCTTCCCCGTAGCGGACCAGGGCATCGCCCAGGGCCAGGACTCCTTCGGCGACGGGGATGTACAGGGCGGTCTCCTCCGGGCAAAGGACCCCCACCGGCAGGGCCAGAATCCCGCCCGGCAGTTCGTCACCGTGCTCGAAGGGATGCACCTCCGGATCATCGGGAAACTCGTGCAGCCCCTGCCGGTGGCACCAGACGGCTGTTCCGAACTGGCGGCGGAACCGATCGCTGTGCCGGAAATGATGGCGGTTGGTCAAAAAGGCATAGCGGGGAGGTCCCTGGCGGTTGAACCAGTCCAGACCCTCGGACGGCTCACGGGGATCGATCAGCACCGGCGGGTCGCCGGCGATGTAAGCGGAATGGACTTCCTGACCGATCCCTTCATGAAAGGTGGTCCAGTGAAAAACGCCGGGGAGGATCTCCTGCATCGGTTTCTCCTGACAAAAAGAACGTTCTCTTGGTGAGCAAGGGGAGACGGGCGGAACGCCGGTTCCGCCCGTCTCGTGGCAATCCCTGTTGAATCAGCTTCGGGCCTGGCGGCGACGCAGCACCAGCCCGCTCAGGCCGGCGCCGAGCAGCAGCAGGGTTCCAGGTTCCGGCACCGGAGTCGAAGGCGGTCCCACGGCGAGGAAGTTGCTGGTCATATCATCAATCGCCTCGAACCGTCGCAGGTGGCCGGCAAACAGATACCCATCATCATTGGCGAAGGCGAAATTTTCCGGCTCCAGGGAGGAGTCCAGGATATGAAAGCGCAGGGGGTCGTTCCCTTCACTGCCGAAGGCCGTCCCTTCCACGCCGAACTCAAACCGGCCGAACTCGGAGACATTCATGTTCGTGGCGACATTCCAGGTGCCGGTCTCGTCGACCACGATATTGCTGGTATCCAGCAAGGTATCGTCAAAATTGAAATAGAATTTGTCCCAGGTGAGATCGTTGCCATCCGTAAAATACCCGGTGTTCGCACCCACCTCGAAATCGATCCCGTCCATTCCCTTGGTAATGGACACGTAGCCGTACCCCGGCGGAATGGCCCCCGTCCAACTGCCGAAGGAATTGGACTGGTTGAAATAATAAACGAGTGCCTGGGACCGGGGCACCCACCCGGCAAGGAAAACCAAAAGCATGAGCAGCAGCCAGAGACCTCTTTTCATCATCGTTTCTCCTTTAGAGGGATAATAATTAAAATCTAAAGTTCCATTAAGCAAAGACCATTCCCAATTTATAACTTAATGTTTTTGCTTATTTTTTATCAGAGACCAGATAAATAAAGGGGCTTTGTAAGAGAATGCCGACAGCTTCCGGCTACGGCAGTGCATCCTTCCTGCCGCACCCGCCCGGCCGCCGGAGAAGAGCGTGTAATCTTTTCCGAACAAACGGCGAGGCCGGTATTTACTACTTCATTACAGGCTATCTACTGTCTTTTCAGTAGATAGCTCCCAAAATCAGTCCATAAACCACATGGGCGACCAAGGTTACCAGGGGAGTGCGCCGCCCATAGTTGAGGGCCAGGAACCCCGGCGGTTCCAGCCAGCGGGTGGCACTCGGCCCGAAGCGCTCGTCGGCCATCCGCGGATGGATGTTCGGCAGCAGGACCATGACTACGGCCAGCATCATCACGCCATGAAACAGGCCCAGCAGGCCGCCGAACCACCACCCCGCCAGCCCCAGCCAGTCGAAAACCAGGCCGTAGAGGAAGGCAAAAACCCAGCCGTTGAGAAAATGGACGGCGAAGCCGTAAACGTCGGCCCGGCGGCGGCTGACGGTAAAGAAGGTGCCGAGCATGAAGGGGAGGCTGATCCGCGACCAGCCGAATTTCTGGCTGGCTTCCAGAATAGTGGTCAATACTCCGGTAGCGATGAACCCGCCGACCAGGATTGTATAGACGTGATAACCGCTGCCTGCGTCCATCCGGCTTCTCCCCTCAGTGGCGTTTAGCGTCGAACGCTCAGGGCTCTGTTTCCCCCTCGAGTTCCAGGGCGGCGGAGATCAGTCCCACATGGGTGAAGGCCTGGGGAAGATTCCCTCGCATCTCCCAGGTCTCGGGATCGAATTCCTCTGAAAACAGGCCCAGATCGTTGCCCATGCCGAGATAGCGCTCGAACTCCTCGCGAGCCTCCTCCCGCCGACCCAGCCGTACCAGGTATTTAACCCTCCAGAAATTGCATATGCCGAACGCTCCCTCCACTGATGGCAGCTCGTCGAAAGCACTTGCATAACGCTTCAGGAAACCATTGCGCCCGAGGCGGCGGCAGATCTGCTCGAAGGTTGAGCGCATCCGCTCATTGTCGGCCTGCAGATAGCCCACCAGGGGAGTCTGCAGCAGGGCGGCGTCCATTTCGTCCTCGCCGAAGCTGCCGACATAGCTGGAGAGGCGGGGATTGAAGCCGCGGTTTTCGATTTCCTCCCGGATCGCCTCGCGGGTCCGGGTAAACTCCTCCACCGGAATATTCATCGGGAAGTTTTTATCCAGCTGCAGCAGCAGGTCGAGAGCTACCCAGCTCATCACCTTGGAGTAGGTGAACTGCCGGGGTTTCCCGGGCATCTCCCAGATCCCCTTGTCCGGCTCCCGCCAGCAGCGGCAGACCGTTCTGCCGAGTCCCGCCAGCATTTTCGCCTCGCCCCGATCGAGATTCCCGCCGCGGCGGACAAATTCGTAGGCGGCGGCGATCAGTTCGCCGTAGATGTCGAGCTGAAACTGTCGCCAGGCCCGGTTCCCTTCCCGTACGGGCTGCGATCCGCGGTAGCCCTCCAGGTGCGACAGGTTCCTTTCCGGCAGGCGCGCCTCGCCATGCACGCTGTAGACCGTCTGCAGCCGCGGCCAGGTCAGGCGGGTGGCATAGAGAAGCCAGTTCAAAAATGCTTCGGCCTCGGCCCGATAGCCGAGGTCGTAAAGAGAGCGGAGGGTCCAGGAGGCGTCACGCAGCCAGCAGTAGCGGTAATCGTAATTGCGCTTGCCGCCGATCGCCTCGGGCAGGGAGGTGGTGGCGGCGGCGATGACCGCCCCGGAAGGGGCGTAGGTGAGGAGCTTGAGAGCCAGGGCGCTGCGGACCACCGTTTCCCGGTAGCGGCCCCGATAGCGGCAGTTGGCGGCCCAGTCGCGCCACCAGCGCACGGAGCGGGCGAGAAAATCGTCGGCCGTGGCGCCGAGCGGCGGCACGATGGCCGGCTCGCCGTGCGCCGAGACCAGCGAGAGCGCCCGCCGGTCGCCGCGGCGCAGGATGCTCCGGCCGCCGGCTCCGCCGCCGTCGGGCAGCCGCTGCAGCGGCAGGTCGGCAAGGAGGATCAACTGCAGATCCCGGTGCTCGAACCAGAAACCGAAAGCCCCGCGGTCCATGACGCGGGGCATCGCGCGGGCGAAATCGGGACGCGGCTCACAGATCACCTCCACTTCCACCTCCCCCTCCAGGCACTCGAGGAGCCGCAGGATCTGGTGGTCGGGCCAGGGAATTCGTTCCTTCTCCTCTTCCGAGGCGACCGGCATGAAATCGGTCAGGCGCAGGCTGCCGCCGGCGGTGGTAAAGGTGGTTTCGAGGACATTGGTATCTTCCAGGTAACGGCGGCTGGTACTGAACGGTCCGACCGGGCAGACGAGAAAGCGGCCGCCGCGGCGGACATCGAGCAGGCGGGCGAAGACGGCAGGGGCGTCGAAGCGGGGCAGACAGAGCCAGTCGAGGGAGCCTTCCCGCGAGATGAGGGCGGCGGTCCGGCAGTTGCCGATGATCGCGTAATCGCCGATGCGCCGGTAGAACGGGTAAGCTTCCGCCATCCGGGTGCTCCCAACCGAAAATGGGTTCTCGGGTATCCGGAAAAAGTAACCGGCAAGACCCAGTTTAGCGACGATCCGGCCGATTTCCAGCGTTTCAGGGGATAATGCGCAACTGGTGGGCGGGGGTGAAGTAGCGGCGGTAGCCCTGCAGGAGGATGAGAAAGGCGGTGATCGCCACGCTGCCGGTGATGGCGCACATGATGGCGATCTGGTATTTGACGGCGAGCACGGGGGCGGTGCCGGAGAGGATCTGGCCGGTCATCATGCCGGGGAGGAAGACCAGGCCCATGGCGGCCATGGTGTTGGTGGTGGGGATCAGGGCGGCGCGAAAGGCGCTGCGCACCGCGTCGCGGCTGGCCTGCCGGGAGGTCGCGCCGAGGCAGAGGGCGGCCTCGATCTCCTCCCGGCGCTCGCGCATCTCGGCCGCCAGACGCTCGGCCGCCAGGCTGGCGCCGTTCATCGAATTGCCGATGATCATCCCCGCCAGGGGGATCAGGTAGCGCGGGTCGTACCAGGGATGCAGGCCGATCACCAGCAGGCAGAAGAAGAAGGTGATGCCGCCGCAGCCGATAATGATGGCGGAGCCGACCACCCGGTAGAAGGCGGGCATTTTTCCCTTCACCCGGCCGCCCAGGACCTGGATGGAAAAACCTGCCATCACCAGCAGGATGAGAAGGACCGGCAGCGGCGCCGAAACGGCGAAGATCAGGTGCAGGAGGTAACCGATGGCAAAGAGCTGCAGGACCATGCGCACGGAAGCCCACAGCAGCTCCCGCTCCTGTCCGATCCCCTGCAGGCGGGCCAGGGCGGCGGCCAGGAGGATCAGGGAATAGCCGATGGCCAGGTCGGCCAGGCTGAGATCGATGATCCCGTTTTCCATTCAGGGCTCGCTTGCGGGTTGCTCGAGAAAACTCCGCAGGGCCTCGCTTTGCGGACGGGCCAGCAGTTCGCCAGCCGCTCCTTCCTCGAGGATGCGGCCTCCCGCCAGAAAGGCCAGTCGGTCGGCCACCCTTTCAGCCAGACGCAGATCGTGGGTGACCATCAGCACGGTCAGCTGCCGGGAGCGGCAGATTTCCCGCAGGGTATCGGCCAGACGGTCGCCGGTGGGACGGTCGAGAGCGCTGGTCGGCTCATCCAGCACCAGCACCTCGGGCCCGGCGAGCAGCGCCCGCGCCAGTCCGACCCGCTGCTGCTGCCCGAGAGACAGGGTAGCGGCATCGCGCGGCAGCAGCCCGGTCTCGACCCGGCAGAGTTCGAGGGTGAGTCGCAGTTGCGGATCTGCTTCCCCGGGCGGCGGGCTCCGCCGGTAAAGGAAGAAACGCTGGAGGTTGTCGAGCACGGTACCGGCGAACATGAACGGCTTCTGCGGCACCAGAGCCACCTGCCGGCGCAGTTGCAGGGGATCGAATTCCCGCAGGTCCCGGCCGTCGAGAAGAATACGGCCGCTATCCGGGTCCTCCAGACGGTTGAGCAGCCGCACCAGGGTGCTCTTGCCGCCGCCGGAAGGGCCGATGATCACCGTCAGCTCCCCGGCGCCGGCGCTCAGAGACAGATCCCGGAGGATTTCAACCGGGATGCCGTCGGCCCCCGGCCGGCTCTTGCGAATGCCCTCCAGGCGGAGTTCGGCCACTATCTATCCGCCTCGCGCAGCCGCTGCATCACCTGCTTCATGTCTTCCCACACCTCCCGTTTCCCCGCCGGATTGCGCAGCAGGTAGGCCGGGTGATAGGTCGGCATCAGGGGAATCCCCTCGTATTCCCGCCATTGGCCGCGCAGCCGGCTGATCGGCGCCGGGTCACGCAGCAGGGTCTGGACGGCAAACCGGCCGAGGGTGACGATCAGGCGTGGCCGGATGGCGGCGAGCTGCCGCTTCAGGTACGGCTCGCAGGCGGCGATCTCCTCCGGCTGGGGATCGCGGTTCCCCGGCGGCCGGCATTTTTCCACATTGCAGATATAGACTTCCTGCCGCTGCAGCCCCATGGCGAAGAGGATCCGGTCGAGCAGCCGCCCCGCTTCGCCGACGAACGGTTCCCCCTTCTCGTCCTCTTCCCGCCCCGGCGCCTCCCCGACCAGGACCAGCCTGGCGTGCGGATTGCCGGTGCCGAAAACGATGTTCCGTCGTCCCTGGCAAAGGGCGCAGCGGCGGCATCCCTCCAGCTCGGCGCGGATCTCCTCCAGCGTTTCACGGCGGCAGAGCACCTCACCGCCAGCATCGATACCGGCTATCCCGGGCGGGCAGGGAGGAAGATCGGCGGGCAGCGAGGGAACGGCAACCTCCGCCAGCCCCAGCCGCCCCAGATCCTCCAACAGGCCGCGGGCCTCCGCCACCGCCTGGCGCATTTCCTGTCTCAGGGCGTCCGGCATTGTTTCTTTACATCCCGGTTGGAGTGGACTATCTTTTTTATTCATGATCGATTTCGAGGCCCGATGGCTCTCCCGGCACTACTTCTCACCACCCTGCTCATCCTTTGCCCCACCGATGCCCTGGCTTGGGGGGTGGGGGTGCACCTGCAGCTCGGCTCATCCGTACTGAACAGCCTGCAGGCCCTGCCGCCAGTGCTGCAGGGCCTGCTCGAAGCCTATCCTTACGATTTCCTGTACGGCTGCATCAGCGCCGACATCACTCTCGGCAAAAAGTTCACGCATTATCTCAATCACTGCCATTCCTGGCGGATGGGGCGCAAGATCCTCGAGGCCGCCGTGACCGATTCCGAGAAGGCCTGCGCCTACGGCTACCTTGCGCATCTGGCGGCGGATACCGTGGCACACTCCTTCTTCGTCCCCTACAAGATGGTGCGCACCTTCAACACCATCCTGCTCAAGCACACCTACTGGGAAATGCGCAGCGAAGCCGGGGTGGATCCGCAGATCTGGCTCCTGGCCCGCTCCATCGCCCGCAAAGATTTCCAGGGGAATGACGCCCTGATGCGCGGCGTGCTGTCGGACACCATCTTTTCCTTCAATACCAACAAGCGGCTGTTCAACTCCATCCTCCTGCTTTCCCGCCTGCAGCAGTACCAGAAGATGCTGCGCTCCCTCTCCCGCGTCTCCAGATACACCCTGGAACGAGAGGACAGGGACCATTACCTGATCCTGGCCAAAGAGGCCTCCTTCAGCATTCTCCAAGGCATGGAGCAAAGCGTCTTCTGGAAGGCCGACCCCACCGGCGAACGGGCACTGAACGCGGCCAAGCTGATCCGCCGCAACCTGAATCTCCTCTGGCTCGACGGCAAACTCGCCCCCGAGGAGGCCGAGGAAATCCTCGGCCAGCTCAAGCCGAAATTCCGCCAGGGGATCACCGAGCCCGACCGCCTGCTGGAGCTGCTTTCCTGACCGACCGGCGGCTCGAGGAAGAGCGACTCGGTGGCCCGCTTCCTCATCCTTTTCCCCTGCGAGCTTCCCGGCCTCTGTCTGCGCAGCGCCAGGACGCGATCGAGCAGCTGCTCCGGCCACCGCCTCCTTCGCCATCTGCGGCAGTTCCTCCACCGTTCCGTCGCGGTGCAGCAGGCGGACGATATTGGTTTCCAGGTCAAAACCGGCGCCCGGTTCGGTCACATCATTGGCGACGATCAGATCGAGGTTTTTCTCCCGCAGCTTGCGGCCGGCGTTCGCCAGCAGATCGGCGGTCTCGGCGGCAAAGCCGACCAGCACCCGCCCGCCCTTCAGGGAGCCGAGTTCGGCCAGGATATCGGGATTTTTGACCAGCTTCAGCAGCAGCTCCGCCGCCTCCCCCTTTTTGATCTTTTGCGCGGCCGCTGCGGCCGGCCGGTAATCGGCGACCGCCGCGGCCTTGATCACCACGGTGGACGCCGGCAGTTTCGCCAGCACCGCCTCGCGCATCTGCTCGGCGCTGGTCACCGGCACCGTCTCCACTCCGTCGGGCGGGGTCAGCCCGGTCGGCCCGGAGACCAGGATGACGCGGGCACCGCGCCGGCGGGCGACGGCGGCAACGGCATAGCCCATGCGGCCGGAGGAGCGGTTGCTGAGGAAGCGCACCGGGTCGATTTCCTCCCGCGTTGGACCGGCGGTAACGAGGATCGTCTCCCCGGCCAGATCCTGCGGCGCCAGCATCCGCTCGGATTCGGTGAAGATGGCCGCCGGCTCGGGCAGTTTCCCCTTCCCCTCCCAGCCGCAGGCGAGAAAGCCGGTCGCCGGCGCCATGAAACGGTAGCCCAGCCCCTGCAGCTTCTCCTCATTCTGGCGGTAGATAGGGTTTTCATACATGTTGACGTTCATCGACGGCACGAAGAGGACCGGTGCCCGGGTGGCCATCAGGGTGGTGGTGAGCAGGTCGTCGGCGATGCCGGCCGCCAACTTGCCGACCACGTTGGCCGTCGCCGGCGCCACCACGAAGAGATCGGCCCGGTCGGCCAGGGAAATGTGCCCGATCTCCTTTTCCTGATAGAGATTGAACAGGTCGGTGTGGACCGGGTTGCCGGAGAGGGTCTGGAAGGTAAGCGGGGTGACGAATTCCTGCGCACTGGCGGTCATGATCACATGCACCTCGGCCCCCGCCTTCACGTACAGCCGCAGCAGTTCCACCGCCTTGTAGACCGCAATGCCGCCGCAGACCCCGAGAACTATCTTCTTACCTTGCAGCATCAGAAAACCTCGTCGCTGGTCGCTGGTCACCGGTCCCTGGTCATTCGTTGAGGGCAAATGGCCAGGGACTGAGTGACCAATGACGATTCTAAAGGAACGGATTCGTCCTTTTTTCCCGGCCGATGGTGGTGTCCGGGCCGTGCCCGGGGTGGACGATGGTGTCGTCGGGGAGCACCAGCAGCCGCTCGCGGATGGCGCCGACCAACTGGTTGTGGTCGCAGCCCGGCAAGTCGGTGCGGCCAATCGAGTTGGCGAAAAGGGCATCCCCGGAGAAAAGGTGCTGCCCGGAAAGCAGGCAGATGCCGCCGGGGGAATGGCCAGGGGTATGGATGACGGTCAGGGCGATTTCACCGACCGCCAGCACCTCCCCACCGGCAAGCAGCCGGGACGGTTGCGGCGAAGGGATCGCCGCCAGCCCGTAGAAGGCGGCGTGACCGCTCGCCTGCTGCAGCCAGGGGAGATCGGCCTGGTGGATGAGCAGCTCGGCGCCGGTCTCCTCCACCAGCAGCCGGTTTCCTCCGACGTGATCGAAATGTCCGTGGGTGTTGATGACAGTCTGCAATTCCAGCCCGGCATCGGCCAGGGTGGCGAGAATCCGCTTCCCCTCATCCCCAGGGTCGATGACCGCCGCCCGGCGGGTCTTCTCGCACCCCACAATGTAACAGTTCACCTGCAGCGGCCCCACTACCAGGGTTTCGATCAGCATCAGCTTACTCCCCTTCCTTGTCATCGGGGCTGAACAGGTCCAGGCTCTTCCCTCTCAGCTGGTCCCCGAGGGTGAAACCGAAGCCCCGTTTTTTCTGCTCGGTCTTCCTCTCCTCCCGAACCGGTGGCCGGGCACTCGGGGCGACCGCCGGTTGCAGAGGAGCCGGCGGTATTTCCTTCACCTTCGCCGGCACCGGCACCTGCTCCCCCTTGAAGAAATAGCGATCATAAAGACGGTGATAACTTGTCCAGGCGCCGCCGTTGTCCGGCTCCCGCTCGATGTGGGTACGCACGCCATTGATTTTCGAATCGAGATCGTCCAGGTAATTGAGAATGACCGCCTCGAGGGTCTTGGGCCGTTTCGGAGAGCCGAATTCATACTGCCCGTGATGGGAAAGCAGCAGATGCTTGAGCATGACCGTTCGTTGCCGCGGGAAGTCGGGGAGTTGCCGGATCATCTCCTCCACCATTTCCACCCCCATGACGATGTGCCCGATCAGCTTTCCCTCATCGGTGTAGTCGAAGGTACGTTCGTAGCAGAGTTCGGCGACCTTGCCGATGTCGTGCAGCAGGGCTCCGGTCACCAGCAGATCGCGGTCGATGCCGGGATAGCGGCAGCTGACGTCATCGGCCAGCCCGGCGACAGCCAGAGAATGTTCCAGCAGCCCGCCCAGGTACACGTGGTGCATTGTTTTGGCCGCCGGCGCCGTACTGAAACGCTGCAGGAAATTCGCGTCGGCGAGAAAGGCCGTCATCAGGCGCTTCAGGTTAACATCCTGCAGAGAGTCGATCTTTTCGATCAGCTCGGCCGTCAGTTCGGCGCTGCTGCGGCGGGAGACCGGCAGAAAATCGGCGAGACTGACCTCCGCCTCCGCCACCGCCTGCAGATCCTGGATGATCAGCTGCATCTTCCCCAGATAGACGCTGGCCTTACCCTGCACCCGGAGGAAATCGTCGCGCTCGAAGCGGCCGGCGAACTCATCCACACGGTCCCAGACCCTTCCTTCCACCTCACCGGTGCGATCGACCAGTTTAAGGGTCATGTACGGTTTGCCGTTCTTGGCCATGGCCATGATCTTGTCGCGCACCAGAAAAGGGCTGTCCACCCAGTCCCGCTCGCGTATCTGTTCCACAAAAATTTTTTTCACCCGTTGCTCCCGTTTTTGACTGCTGCCGCAATTTTCTCCGCCGCCTGTAAACCATCCAGCGCGGCACTCATGATACCTCCGGCGTACCCCGCCCCCTCCCCGGCCGGATAGAGGCCGGGGTGGGAAACCGACTGGCCGGTCTCGTCGCGCACAATGCGCAGGGGCGCCGAGGTGCGCGTCTCGATCCCGACGAGCACTGCATCGGCCCCGGTGAAGCCGCGCATCCGCCGTTCAAAATGGGGCATCGCCCGGCACAGCCCCTCAGTGACGAAGGCGGGCAGAACGCTCCGCAAGTCGGCCTCGCGGATCCCAGGCCGGCAGGTCGCCCGCACCGCACCGCCGCGGCCGCCGAGAAAAGCCTGAAGGCTCTGGGCCGGCGCCCGCCAGTCGCCGCCGCCGGCGACAAAAGCCTTTTCTTCCCAGGTCCGCTGAAAACGGACCCCCGCCAGCGGGTCGCTCCCCGGCAGATCATCGAGGCGCACCGTCACCACCAGGGCGCTGTTGGAAAAAGCGCCGTCGCGTCTCCGGCCGCTCATCCCGTTGACGACCAGGGCGCCCGGCTCGGAGGCAGCATTGACCACTTCGCCGCCAGGGCACATGCAGAAGGAATAGACCCCGCGTTTGGTCTCCGGGTCATTCCAGGCCAGACTGTAATCCGCCGGCGGCAGCCGGGGGTGACCCGAAAGACCGTACTGGATGCGATTGATCAGTTCCGCCGGGTGTTCCACCCGCAGACCGATGGCGAATGGTTTGGCGACCAGACTCACTCCGGCCTCCCGGAGCATCCGGTAGGTCTCCCGGGCGCTGTGGCCAGGGGCGAGGACCAGGCAATCGCAGCCGATCGCCTGCCGACCGTCGACGATTCCGCCCTGCACCCGGCCGCCGGCAGAGGTTTCCACTCCGGTCAGGCGGGTCCGAAAGCGGATCTCTACCCCTCGGGCCTGAAGCGCCCGCCGGAAGTTGATCAGAACCGCGCGCAGCCTGTCGGTGCCGATGTGCGGCTTGGCCTGGGTCAGGATCTCCGGCGGCGCGCCGGAATCGACCAGGGTCTGCAGCACCAGGCGGATCCAGGGATGATTGATCCGGGTGGTCAGCTTGCCATCGGAGAAAGTGCCCGCCCCTCCCTCACCGAACTGCACGTTACTGGCCGGCTCCAGCCCCTCTCCGGCCCAGAAACGGTGCACGTCCCTGATCCGCTCCTCCACCGGCCGCCCCTGTTCCACCAAGACCACGCCCAGACCGTAGCGCGCCAGCTGCCAGGCCGCGAAGAGTCCGGCCGGCCCCATCCCCGCCACCAGCACCCGGCCGCCGGTCCGGAGCGGGACAACGGCTGGCAGCTCCGGCTGGACGGCCCGCTCCAGCCGGGGGTGGCCGTCATTTCGGCGCAGGATTTCTTCTTCATCGGCCGTTGTGAATTCTACCGTGTAAACCCGCAATATTCGCGGGCTTGCGGCGGGCATCAATACCTCGGCGGACGATCCGGAGCTCTCTCACCCGGCCAGGATCAAGGGCCAGTTCCCGACCGATTTTCATCGCCAGGAGGGACTCGTCCTCTTCGAGGTTTAAAGCGATTTCCCGCAGTCGCAGAGTCATTGCAGTTGGAAATCCGGCGAAAGGCGGCGCGCTTCAGACGGTCAGGGGAAGACGGATATGGAAGGTCGCCCCCTCTCCCATCTTGCTTTCCACCGAAATCTGCCCCCGGTAGGTCTTGACGATGCGCAGGACCACGGAGAGGCCGAAGCCGGTCCCCTTGGCCTTGGTGGTGAAGAAAGGCTCGAATATTTTGCTCAGGTTTTCCGCCGGGATGCCACCGCCGGAGTCGGAGACGTCGATAGTGATGGCCCGCTCGTTGTGGGACAGGCGAATGCCCAGCCAACCGCCCTGCGGCATCTCGTGCAGGGAGTTCAGGAAAAGGTTGGAAAAGATTTGCTCAATTTCCGCCGCATCGGCCAGAATGGCCGGAGGACGGGTGAGAAAACTCTTCTCCACCGTCACCTCCTGCGCCTGCAGCCGATCACTGACCTTCTCCAGAGCCCGCTCGATGACATCGTGAACGGCTACCATCTGCAGATCGAAGCGGGGGCGCTTGCTGGTGGCCAGCACCTTGATCAGGATGTCATCGATCCGGTCGATTTCCTTGAGAATTTTGTCGGTATAGGACTCTTTTTCCGGATCCCCGGCCATCCCTGATTTGAGGATCTGGGCAAAGAGGCTGATGGAATTGAGGGGGTTGCGAATCTCGTGCGCCATGCCGGCTGAGAGGTGCCCCAGGGTGGCCAGCTTCTCCGCCTGCACGATCTCGGCATGGGCCCGCTCCAGCTCCCGGGTTTTCTCCTCCACCCGCCGCTCCAGTTCCCGGTTCCATTCCTCGATTTCCCGCAGCAGCCGCTCCCTTTCTTCCTGCAATTCCAGATTTTGCAGTTCGATGCGGCGCAGGCGCAGCACGTGCTCGATTCGCTCAACCAGATCCTGGTTGTTGAACGGCTTGAGGATGTAATCGGAAGCCCCCGCCTTCATCAGCTCGACGGCGATCTCCTCGCTCCCCTTGCCGGTGAACATGATCACGTAGGTTTCCGGGAAGCGCTCGCGGATCTGCCGGAGGGCGGTCATGCCATCCATCGCCGGCATCATATAATCGAGCAGAACCACTGCCGGCGCTTCCTGTTCCACCATCGCCAGCCCTTCCCGGCCGCTTCTGGCGGTCAGGATCTCATAGCCCTTGCTGCGCAGAATCATCGAGGTGAGTTCGAGAATAATCTTCTCGTCGTCCACCACCAGAATTTTTTCCGCCATTATTCTCCTGAGAGCCGGGGGTTTTTTCGGCTGGGAATATCCGAAAAATGGTGCTAGGATAGCGTTCTCCCGCATTTTTGACAAGGATAAATCCCCTCCTGACGGGCCAAATGAAAAGGCGGCCGGGCGGCCGCCTTCGTTGCTCCGCTGATCCTGCTTCTACAGGGGTTTGCGGACGGTCATGACCGGGATGGGCGACTTGCGGACCACCTTCTCGGCGGTGCTGCCGAACAGCATGTGGTCCAGACCGGTACGGCCGTGGGTGGCCATGACGATCAGATCGGCGGCGAGTTCCACACCCTTTTTGATGATTTCGTCGTAGGGAATCCCCGGCAGAATGAAGGTCTCGTAGTTATCGAAATCACGCACATGGGTGCGGCAGAATTTTTCCATCATCTTCTGCGCCCCCTGCTCGATCTCCTCCTCCAGCTTGTCGAAGGAGATATGCGGGACATAGAAACCACGAAGATCAACCGGTTCGTTGATCACATGAACGATAATCAGCCGCGCCTGGAAATTCTTTGCCAGGGAGATGGCATACTGGAAGGCATGGTCCGAACTTTCCGAAAAATCGGTGGCAAACAAGATATTCCTGAATTCCTTCATGTTTTTCTCTCCGTCGCAATTAGGCAAGCCGCGCCGGCGCACTGTCGCCGAAAATTTTCTGCATCACGGATTTGAGTTCGTCCAGTTTAACCGGCTTATGGATATATTCGAAAGCCCCCAGATTCATCGCTTCCAGGTAGGATTCCACTCCCCCGTAGGCAGTAATCATAATCACATGGGTGCTGGGATGATGCCGGTTGAGTTCCCGCAGGAACGCCAGGCCGTTCATCTCCGGCATGTTGATATCAGTGATGACCAGGTTCACTTCGCGACGACGGAGAAAATCGAGAGCCTCGTAGCCGTTGGCCACGCCATGCACTTCGTATCCTTCCTGAGAGAGTAGTTTGCTCAGGCCGAAACGGGCGTTTTCTTCGTCATCGACGACCAATATACTCTTGCTCTTCTGACCCAAGACAGAACTCTCCCCGTAAATTTCATTACAGTTTAGCAACCGGCCGTGTACTGTCAAGTCTGAGCGGGTAAAGTATGAGTAATTTCGATTATTTAAAACAATTTTATAAAACAGCTGGCGCCCTCTGCCAGAGGGCGATCAGCCGGCGAGCCAGGGAAACGAAATGTGCCGCCGACCGCTGGGCTGTCTGCAGGACATCGGCATGGTCCAGCGGTCCGGCGAGTCCCGCCGCTGGATTGGCCACCAGGGAAAGGCCTGCCACCTCAAGTCCCAGATATTTCCCCATAATCGCCTCGGGGACGGTGGACATGGAGACGGCGTCCGCCCCGAGTATACGCAACATTCGAATTTCGGCCGGGGTTTCGTAGGAGGGTCCGGGCAGCGCGGCCAGGGTCCCCCGGTGCAGAGGAATCTGCTCCTGCCCGGCCCATTCCTGGAGGGGAGGGAAAAGATCGATCCGATAGAGATGGGAGAGGTCGAGGAAGGAATGCGGAAGTCCGCGCAGGGGGTTTTCCCCCAGCAGGTTGAGATGGTCGGCGATGAACATGAAATCGCCGGGAGCGAACTGCGGGTGAATGCCGCCGGCGGCATTGGTCAGGAGCAGCCGGCGGCAGCCGAGGGCATGAGCCAGCTGCACCGGCAGAGTGACCTGGTGGGCGGAATAACCCTCGTAGAGATGGCAGCGTCCCTCAAAAAGCAGAACCCGCCAGCCGAGGAGGGTGCCCGCAACCAGCCGGCCGGCATGGCCCGGGACCGTCGCCGGTGGGAAACAGGGGAAATCTTCATAGGAGAAGAAGGCGGGCGTCTCGACCTCCCCGCTCAGAGCGCCAAGTCCGGAGCCGAGCACCACGGCCAGATCGAAAGCTGCCGCGCCGGCGGCCTCCTGGACAGCCGCCAGCAGCTCGGCCGTATCCGGTGCCAGGTTCATCTTTCATCTCTCCAGCAGGCTGCTGACCCGGGACAGCAGCTGCTGTGGCTTGAATGATTTGCTGAGAAAATCGTCGGCGCCGGCCGCCTCGGCCTGCAGGGCATCTTTTTCCTTGCGGAAAACCCCGCTGATCGCCAGCAGGCGCAGGTCCTTCAGAGCCGGGTCGGAACGCACTTCGCGGATCAGGGAAAAACCGTCGAGGCCGGGAAGATTGAGATCGAGAATGGTCAGCGCCGGGCGCTCCATACGGATGATCTGCAGTGCCTCGTTGCCTTCGCCGGCGGTCAGGAAAGTCACCTGCAGCGGTTGCAGCACATCGACGATCATTTCCCGGAAGAACCTGGAGTCGTCCACCACCAGAACCTTTTTCTCCGCTTGGTCCAGGGCAACGGAAAAGAGGTGCTCGCATTTGGGGCACCTGACACGCACCGTCTTCTTGCGGGTGGCGGCAGCATCGATCCGGTAGCGGGCCCGGCAACCAGGACATTCTATGATCATCGACCCTCCGCCAAGCCGGACACTTCCGCGGTCTGCAGAACCAGTTCGCGATGACCGCCGAGGTTCAGCGACCGCTCGTTGATCCAGAGTCGGACCGCCGCCGGGTCAGTCAGGCGGAGGCACGCGGTCTGCCGCACCTTCCAGCTGAGAGCGGCGGCAGCTGCCAGGTCGTAGGACTGCGGCGGCCGGTTGTCGGCGCTGAATTCGACCTGACTGGGTCCCAGGGCTTCCAGGCGCAGCCGGCTGTCGCCCGGGAAATTCAGGGTCAGCGGTTCGTTGTCTGGCGCTGAAGGGCCAACCGTGGCTGCCGGCCAGAGCCGGCAACTCTTTTCCCGGCGGGCTGGAGTTGGCTGTCGGGGCTGTTGCCACAGGTGCTGCCGCCTTCATCGATACCATCCTTCGCCGCAGCCGTTTCTGCCGTAGCCGACCTGGTCATGCTGGAAGCGACCCCGGCAGTTGCCGCTGCCGTTGCCACGGCGGGAAGGTTGGCGTGGATTTCCTGCGCGGGTGCAGCCTCAGCTGGCTTAACTACCGTCGAGATCAAGTCCGGGGCTGCCGGCGCCGGTTTTTCCGATACCGCCGGTTTCAGGGTGACCAGAACCAGGGCGGCGGCTGTCAGCAGGCCGATCGCCAACCAGGGCAGAAATCCGCCCCTTTTCCGCTGCCGGCGAAACGCCGGCGGCGGATCCGGAGGGGCTGGCGGAATCTCGCCTGGTGCCGCCGAACCGGCGACTTGCTCTTCATACATGGCCAGCAGAGAAGCCGGCTGCAATCCCAGAGACTGGGCGTAAACCCGCAGAAAGCCGATAAGATAGGTTTCCCCGGGGAAAATATCGAAGCAGTTCGCTTCCAGGGCTTGCAGATAAGTCCGGCGAATCCTGGTGCGGGTCGCCAGTTCCTGCACGCTGAGCCCGCACTCTTCCCGTCGACTTTTGAGCAGGGATCCCAGGTCAGGCTTGTCGGCAGCGGACATCATCATCCCCTTAGTGCAGCAGTTTCAGGTAATCGGCCGCTTTCGCTCCAAATTCGGAATCGGGAGCGAGCCGGACGACTTCCCGAAACGCCTCCATTGCCTTCGCATTATCACCCTGCCGGCGAAAGGCCAGCCCCAGGTCGTATTGGGCTCGGGCATAATCGGGCGCCGCCTTCAGCGCCTGCCGGAACTCGGTTATGGCCAACTCGTTCTTGTCGAGCGCGACGTAGGTCTCTCCCAGCATCAGGTGCGCCTGGGCATAATGGGGGTCTTGGGCAAGGGCGTTTTTGAAGGCGGAAACCGCTTCCAGGTAATCGCCTTTCTGATAATAGGCGTACCCGAGTCCGGTCAGTGCCACCACCTGGCGGGTGAACAGGAGATTTCCGGAGGCCAGGCGGAAATAGCGAATCGCCTGATCCCAGCGCTGCATATCAAGGTAGAGGGCACCCAGGTTGTTCTGCACCTGCGGGTTGTCGCGGCTGAGCTTAAGAGACCGCAGATAGTGGGCTTCCGCCTCGGGATAGGCTTTTTTTAGCTGGTAGGCCTGGCCCAGGGCGGCCTGGAGGTCGGCATCGTCGGCATTGATCTGTTCGGCCTGAAGAAATTCCTTCAGGGCCAGGGTCGGATTCTGCTCCTGCAGGTAGGAAACACCGAGAAGGTAATAAGCTTCCGCCCGGTTGGTCTTATTCGCGGCCATTCCGCAGCCGGCCAGCATTCCGAACAGCAACACCAGGGGAAAAATCCTGCGCACGCTTTCTCCTTTTCAGAGGGACGCCAGAAGGCGCCCGAGGTTCTCCTGCAACCGCTGCCTTCGCGCAGCGAATTCCGCCGGGGACGGCGGCTCCCTTTTGCGCATGGATAACGGTACTGGCAGTTCTTCCATTGTTTTTCCGGATGCCGCCACCGCCGCCGGTTGCCGGTCGGCCCCCGCGGGTTTAGCTGCCGTGGGTTTGGCCGGTGCCGATTTTACCGTGACCGGTCTGGCTGGGGCTGCTTTGGTCGGGACCGGTTGGACTGGTGCCGCCTTTGGGGTCGCTGTGGCAGGGGCCGGCCTGGCCGGAGCGGGTTTGGCCGGCGATGTTCCGGGGCTTTCGTCAGGTGGCGCAACCGGCGGGGCTGCCGCCGGGGCCTGTTGGCCTCCCGTTTTCAGCGGCAGACTGTCCCACAAATCGGCTTTCGCCTTGGCCGACAGCGTCGGCAGATCAAGATCGGCCAGCATGAATCCCATCGATTCGCCGAAATTGAGACCTTCCTGCTGCAGCCGATCGGCCTCTTCCTTTCCGACTTCCCCCTCATTCAGGTAAAAAACCAGGGAGCGGCTGTCCAGCAACTCCAGAATGACGGCGCCCCGCAGCCCCTGGCCGGCCGCAAAGAGGCAGAAGTAGGCGTTCGCCTCCTGGGAAGGAAAGCCGGGCAGGGCCACCTGAATGCTGTTCAGCGAACGATGCAGCTGAAGCACCCGGGAAGGTGGCAGGTCGAGTCGGTGCATTCCCTTCTGCCAATTGAACATCTGGTTTACCTTTGCAATTTCTGCCCGGTCACTCGAACTCGGTCAGCACCTTGAACTTGCGGTAGCGCTCCTCGATATCGGAGTAGGCGATGCCCCGCAGCCGGTTGAGGCTGAAGTCCTCCACTGCGAAGGAAGCCATGACGCTGCCGAAGATGATTGCCTTGCGCATGGTCTTTTCGGAGAGGTCGCGGGTGGCGGCGAGATAGCCCATGAAGCCGCCGGCGAAGGTATCGCCCGCCCCCGTGGGATCAAAGACCGACTCCAGGGGATAGGCGGGAGCGGAAAAAATCGAATGCGCGGTGAACATGAGGACGCCGTACTCACCCCGCTTGACCACCAGGGTTTTCGGCCCCA
Source organism: uncultured delta proteobacterium (assembly GCA_963816395.1). GTDB lineage: Bacteria > Desulfobacterota > Desulfuromonadia > Desulfuromonadales > JACZKF01 > CAWFKQ01. The sequence continues at coordinate 38,269 of CAWFKQ010000012.1, forward strand.
GGGCGAGAATGGCCCGGGCCGCCTTGATCAGATTCGCTTCGCCGGCCAACTGGCGGACCTCGCCTTCGTTGATCAGCAGGATATCGACGAAGCGCAAGGTCTGCTGCAGAGCCTCGCGCTTCCCCTCAATCCAGAAGTTCATCGTGTCGCAGGCCACCAGCTGGGGCCGGCGAACCTGCTGCAGAACTTCCAGTTGCAATTCGGGATCGATATTGGCGAGAAAGACGAACTCGGAATCTTCATACCCCGGCGGCAGCTGCGGCCGGAAAGTTTCGAAGACATTGAGCTGGGTATCGAGGGTATGCGCCTCGTTGAGATCGTAGCCGTAGCGCCCCTTCCAGCGGAAGGTCCGCCCGGGGGCGGTCTGCACCCCGGCCAGATCGATATTGCGGGAACGGAGAAAATCGAGATGCCCGGAAGGAAAATCCTCCCCAACCACCGCTACCAGCTTCACGTCGGTAAAGAAACTGCTGGAGGTTGAGAAGAAGGTTCCCGATCCCCCCAGGACCTCCTCGACCTGCCCGAAGGGTGTTTCCACCGAATCGAAGGCGACCGAGCCGACAACCAGGATGCCCATGGTTCATTTCCCCCGTTTTTAAAGATAATTAAAAGCCAAAACCGGCAGCCGGCAGGGTTTTTATTCTAACCATAGCGTACGGCGCTTTGCAACCGGGTTTTCCATTTTATTTCAAGTATTTTCCCACCAGAAGGGAGAGTTTCTCGCGGGTCGCCGCGGGAATCAGCTCACGGTTGGTCATGATCGCATATTGCAGGGCCGTACCGCAGCTGCAGGTGCGCTCGCCTCGCCAGCCGTTTTGCCGCCTCCCGGATGATGTTCCGGGCAGTGGCGACGTTCTGCTGAATGATGGCGACAACCGCCTCCACCGAGACGTCATCATGGCCGGAATGCCAGCAGTCGTAATCGGTGGCCAGGGCAACCGTCCCATAACAGATCTCCGCCTCCCGGGCCAGGCGCGCCTCGGGGATATTGGTCATGCCGATGACGTCGACCCCCCAGCTGCGGTAGATCAGGGACTCGGCCCGGGTAGAGAAATTGGGCCCTTCGATGCACAGGTAGGTGCCGCCGCGGTGCACCGTCGCTCCCACCGCCCGGGCGGCCTCGCAGAGTTCCCGGGAGAGATCACCGCAGACCGGGTCGGCAAACTGCACGTGGCCGACAATCCCGTCGCCGAAGAAGGTGGAGGGCCGCTTCCCCTGCGTCCGGTCGAAGAACTGGTCGGGGATGACGATGTGGCCGGGGACGATCGCCTCCTTCATGCTGCCTACCGCCGAAACGGAGATGATGCGCTCCACCCCCAGCTTTTTCATTCCATAGATATTGGCCCGGTAGGGAACTTCCGAGGGAAGCAGCCGGTGCCCGCGGCCGTGGCGCGGGCAGAAAAACCATCCGCACCCCGCCCAGGGTGCCGGTGACGAAGGCATCCGAGGGCGTGCCGAAGGGGGTTTCCAGGCGAACTTCCCGCAGATCCTGGATCCCCTCGATCTCATAGAGACCGCTGCCGCCGATAACGCCGATTACAGGCTGAGTCATGCCTTTTACCTCCAAGTAAAATTGAAAACCTGGTGATATGTGATATGTGATGTGTGATTTGCACATCACTTACTCCTGGTGCCTTTATGCCTTGGCATTTTACTGATCACACATCACTTATTACGCCTTTTTCGCCTCCGCCTTTTCCAGCTTCCCCTTCAACTGGCCGCAGGCCGCCGAAATATCCTGCCCCTTGCTGGCCCGGCGGATGGCGACGAGGCCGCGATCGAGAAGATGGCTCTGGAAAGCCCTTACCGCCTCTTCCGCCGGGGTGCGGAAAGCGCTCCCCTGGTGTTCATTGAAAGGAATCAGGTTCACCTTGGCCTTGACCCCGTGCAGCAGCTTCACCAGCCGCCGGGCATCCTGCGAGGGAATCGTTCACCCCGCGGATCAGGATGTACTCGAAGGTGATGCGCTGGCGTGGCTGCAGGGGATAGCGCCGGCAGGCCGCCATCAACTCGGCCAGCGGATAACGGCGGTTGACCGGCATCAGCTCGTTGCGCACGGCATCGGTGGTGGCATTGAGGGAAACCGCCAGGTTCACGCGGATGCGCCGGCCCAGTTCATCCATCTCCGGCACCAGCCCGGAGGTGGAAAGGGTCACCTTGCGCGGGCCGAAGTCGAAGCCTTCCGGGGCGTAAAGGATCTGCAGCGCCCTGACCACCTGATCGAGGTTGTGCAGCGGCTCCCCCATCCCCATGAGGACGATGTTGTTCACCGGCCCGTCTTTGACCGCGGCGCAGACCTGGTTGACGATTTCTCCCGCTTCCAGGTTCCGCAGCAGACCGAAGCTGCCGGTCAGGCAGAAGGCGCAGCCCATCGCACACCCCACCTGGGTGGAGATGCACAGGGTGGCACGCCCCTCTTCCATGGGGATGCGTACCGTCTCCACCGTCTGCCCATCGGCGAGGCGAAAGAGGTACTTTCTGGTCCCGTCCCGGCTCTCCTCGGTCGCTTCCGGGCTCCAGTCGGAGATGCTGGCCCGCGCCGCCAGGTCCTCCCGCAGTTCCTTGGCGAGGTCGGTCATGGCGGCGAAGTCGGTTACCCCCCGGCGATAGATCCAGCGCATCAGCTGCCCGGCGCGGAAACGTTCCCGGCCCAGGCCGCCGAGGAAGGACGTCAGTTCCTCGCTGGTGAGATTTTTCAGGTCGATGCGTTCCTGTCGAAGTGTCCATTTATTCGCGGCGAGGTGCCTTTTTCGCTGAATTTAAAAGAAAAAACCCCCCGGATTGTAACCCGAAGGGTTTTCGCTGTACAAGGTGAAATTGCCCGGGAGAACGCTACAGAAGCTCCAGCCCCGAGAAGAAATAGGGGATCTCGAAGGCGGCGGTTTCCGGGGCATCGGAGCCGTGGGTGGCGTTCTCGCCAATGGAGCGGCCGAATTCCTTGCGCAGGGTGCCGGCGTCGGCTTTGCCCGGGTCGGTGGCTCCCATCAGGTCGCGCCATTTCTTGATGGCCCCTGCGCGCCTCCAGAACCATGACGATGCAGGGGGCGCTGCTCATGAAATCCGTCAGCTCGCCGAAGAAGGGGCGCTCCCGGTGCACGTAGTAGAAGCCTTCGGCTTCCACCTTGCTCAGCCAGAGCTTCTTCAGGCCGACGACCTTGAATCCTTCGGCATAGATGCGGGCAAGGATCTTGCCGGCGCTGCCGGCAGCGAAGGCGTCCGGTTTGATAATGGCAAAGGTTCTTTCCATGTGATTTCCTCCGTGTTCCGTAGTCGCAAATGTCGCGCTTTGTAGCATCCGCGGGGGGAAAAGTCAAGAAAACCTGCCCCGAGGCGGTCTGCCAATCGGTTGAAAGTCGTTTCCGCAGGCTGAGCAAAAATGTCCAGATGCAAGGCGCCTGAAACCCTGAGGAATAAGGCGTACCGCAGGTACGTCGTTGACGAAGGGTGAGGGCAACGCCGCAGATGGGCGTTTTCCCATCAGCCTGCTACCTGAATTTGATCTGGTAGTACAGATCTACCGCGCTCTGCGCTCCCGCCGAAGACTCCAGCTGCCATCTCTTGGTCAGATTGTAGCGCAGCCGCGCCTCCTGGGTGTTGCTGAACAGGGACTGGCCGAAGCTGATATAGAGATCGGGATTCAGGTATTTGCCAATGGTAATGCGCGAGGAGGTGGTGTCGCTGCCGCCGGATTCCACCTCCAGCACATCGATTCCGAGGCTCCGCTTGAGCCGGTCCTGGAGGACAGCCGATTCCCCCTTCGACAGCAGGGCGCCGGCCGCCACCATCAGCAGGTCGGTGTTGCCGCCATCCCCCTGCCCCAGGGGATGGCCGAGGACGATATAGGCAAGCACATCGGTGTCGGGCATGGCCGGCTCGGAATAGAGCTTGACCTCCGGCTGGCGCGGCGTGCCGGTGACCCGCACCCCCGCCTTGACATCGCCGATCGTTTTCAGGGCCAGGATGTCCAGGGTCGGCCGATCCACCGGGCCGCCGGCAAAGAGGACGGCGCCGCGGGTGATATCGAGATTGATTCCATAGGCGGCATACTTCCCCTGCGCCACCTTGATTTCTCCCTGGGCGGTGATCTTATCGCTGCTGAGCCCGGTCATGGTCAGCCGCAGCTCCCCTTCGAGCCGGGCATCGGCTCCCTGCGCCTTGACCAGCACATGTTTGCCGAGAACGATCCGCACCCGGACATCGAGCTCGAGAGGCAGCTGCCTCTCCGGTTTTTGCGGGGCATTCGACGATCACCACGTCGGAGCTCGGCTGAACGGGCGCCCGGGTCTCCTTGCCGGTGACCAGCATCTGCGGGATGAGAACCTCGCCGCGCACGGCGAGCTTGCGGCGGGAGCCTTCGATGGTCAGATCGGGGCTGACCTGCATCTGCATCTCCGGCAGGTTGATGACCCGGAACTCCTTCCCCTTTACCTGCAGCTGATAGCCTGCCAGCTGCCAGTCGTGCAGTTGAACGCTGCCGGTACCTTCGATATTCCCGGATCCGGACTGTGCCCGGAAGGATTCGACGCGGATTTCCTGCCCGTTCAACCGGGCCAGCAACTGGACCTTTTCCAGGCGGACGCCGGCGGTGGGCAGATAGGCCCCGGCTTCGGCGCAGGCGCACTTCACCGCCTAGATTCGGGATCCTGCCAGAGTGCCCGCCAGGCGCAGATCGAGTCCGAGCTTGCCGCTGCTTTCCTGCACCAGACCGGGGAAGAAGGCATTCAGCAGCCCCTCCTCCTGGAGATCGGCCGTCAGCCGCCCGCGGACCGGACCGGAGGCTTCCATGGCGGTCGGCAGCCGGGCCGGCAGGGGAAGCTGGAAAGTGCCCTCGGCCCGGCCGTAATGCTCCAGGGCCAGGGTCATGTCGCCGCGCAGGTTCTCCCCCTGCCAGTTCCAGTCGAGCTTCGCCTGCCGCAGGGCGGCGGTGATCACCCCGCTTTCCCCTTCCCACTCAAGCTCGCCGCGGCGCACCTCCGAGGTCCCGGTCAGCCGCAGGCTCCGCCCCGGCAGCCATTCCCCTTCGGTGCGGCCGGCCAGCGTCCCCTCCAGGAGCATGCTGGAGGGCATCCAGGGACGCAGCAGAGCCAGGTCGAGCTTCTCCCACTGCACCTGCACGGTACCGCGCTCCGGCACCGACAGGCGGGCCGGCGCCGCGGAGCGGATCTCCCCGGCGATCTCCCCGGCCGGGGCCAGGCCGATTGTCCAGCGGCCGCGCAGACCATCTCCATTCCAGCGGAGCGCGGCCTCGGCATGGGGGATCTCCAGGGCCAGCCGGTCACGCTTCAGGCGGCCGGCCAGGTCGAGGCGCCCATCCAGGTCCACCCTTCCATCCTGCTGCCATCGGGCATCGACGCTGCCGGAGCTGTGGCCGGCGATCTCGGTCTCCGGCAGCCAGGGAGAGAGCAGGGACAGGTCCACCCCCTGCCAGCGCGCCTGGAGGTCGCCCTGCCGGGGAATGGCCAGGCGCGCCGGTTCGGCCGAGGTCAAGTGGCCGCTCGACCGCCCCCCTTCACCCAGGTCGATGTTCAGGTCGGCCGCCAGCCCCTGCTGATCCCAGGCGATCTGCGCCTTTGCCTGTCGGACCGTCAGCCGCCGCTGCTGATAAGCGACATGGCCGGACAGTTCAGCCCGCCCCGCGACCGCCAGGCTTTTATCCTCCCGCCAGCGCCCGCTGACTTCACCCGAGCTGCGGCCGTCCAGGCGGACGCCGGGCAGCCAGGGGGACAATGCCGCCAGATCCTTGAGCTGCCAGTGCGCCGTCACCTCCCCGGCCGCCGGCACCCCCAGGTGCGCCGGCAGCCCGGAGGTGGCCCGGCCGTTGAGCGCGCCCGTCCCTCCCAGGTCCGCTTCCCACGACGCCTGCATGCCGCCTGGCCCCCAGGCGAGTTCGGCCTGGAGGTCGCGGATATGCAGACTGCTGCCGCTGCGGGAAAAGCTGCCGGCAGCCTGCACCCGTCCCTGCAGGTCGAGGCGATCGCCGGGAAGCCATTCGATCCGGGCCGAACCGGAACTGCGTCCGGCCAGAGAGACATTCCTGATCCAGGGGTTGGCCCGGCGCAGGTCGAGTTCCTGCCACTCGCTGCTGATCCGGCCGCGACGGGGCGAGAAAGCGAGGTTCGCCTCGGCCTGGAGAAATTCCTTTCCTTCTCCCTGCAGGCGGAAAGGGGAAATTTTCAGCTGGCTTCCGGCAATCCGCAAGGTCGTCGGGCTGGCCAGGGACCAGTGGCCGAAGCGCTGCCCGCCGGTTTTCAGGCTGGTTATTTCGCCATCCCAGGCCTTACGCACCGTCGTAACCGCCGCTGGCCGCCGCCCGCAATTGCATATCGGGACCGGCCAGGGACAGTTGCAGGGCATGCTCCTCGACCGTTCCCCGCATCCGCAAGCCAGCGCTGTCAAGCCGCCAGTCGCGGAAAACAACCTTGGCGAGATCCGCCTCGATGGCCACCGGCGTCCCCTTTTCCCGGTGTTCCGCCGCCAGGGAGAGGCGGGCGACCCGCGCCCCGGCAACTGCCAGATCCCGGCCGCTGGCCACCAGCCTGCCGCTCAGGTGCTGGTCGCGCCAGCGGGTCCACCCCCGGGCCGTGAAGCTCCCCCTGGCGTTGGGCAGCAATCCCCCCAATCGGTTGACTTCGGCATTGAAGTCAAGGCGCTCCTGCAGTCTGCCCTGGGCCTTCACCGTAAAATCGTCGCCGCGCAGGGACAATGCGGCGATGTTCAGGTCCTCCCCCCGCAGGCTGGCGGCGATATTGCCGGTCAGGGGCCGGCCGCGCAAGGTACTCTCCCGCAGCCGGGCGTTCACCTCGGCGGCCAGGGGCTCCTGCGCCCCCCGCACGGACGGCGGTCCGCAGGGTGAAGTTGATCCGCCCGGACCAGTCCGGGGCGACGGCGGCCGGGTCGAGCCCCTGCCCGCGCAAATCCGCCTGCAGCTTCCATCCCTCCCCCCAGCCGGCGGTCAGGCTGCCTTCCAGGCGGCCGCGCAGCCATTCTCCCTGCAGGCTCGGCAGGACGATCTGCTGTCGATTGCCCTGAAAAGGTGCGCTGAGGCTTCCGCCCCGCCAGCCGGAGACCCGGTTGGCCAGGGAGACTTTCCCCTGGAAATCCTGCAGCCTGCCGGTCGCCTGCAAGGCACCGGAAATGTCGGTGTGGGTCCCGGTTGCCGGGGCGAGATCCAATCCGGCGAGACGCAGGTGAGATCGAAGCGCCAATCCTGACCGGCAACAATGACCGCGTCACCACTGGCCTCTCCCTTGCCGGCCGGGCTCGCTGAGGCGCAGGGAGGAAAGTGCCAGGCGATCGCGTGACCAGTCGACCTGCCCTGTCAGCCGCAGGCGTTCCTGATCCCCCGAGCGGGCACTCAGCCGCAGCGGCCCGCGCATCTCCCGGGCCGCCGGCCCCGGTCGCAGATCAAGCTGGAGGGCCACGGTACGGATGTCCGCCGGGGCCGGCGCCGGCTCGGCCTGCAGGTCGGCCCGCAATGCCGGCCCCCCCAGATCGAGGGACATGTCGCCGGCGAGCCTGCCCCGGGGTGCGGCGACCTGCAATTCGTCGACCGTGAATACCCCGTTGCGCCAGGCCAGGCGGGCGGCGAACCGGCTCACGGTCACCGGCTCCCCTGCATCCGGGTAGAGGGTGAAGCCGTCCACCTGCAAGGACTTGATGTCCGCCTGCAGGTATCGTCCCACGCCACCGATCTCGGGTAGAGCCAGGCTGGGAGAAGTCGGCTGCTGTTTCTCCGTGGGATGGATGTGGGCCGCCACTCCCGTCAGGGCGATCTTGTCGATGGCCAGCCTGCCTTCCAGCAGGGTGGCGGGATGCCAGTCGAGAAGAAGGGTTGCCGCTTCCGCCTCGCCGTTCTGCCAGCGGACCCGCACCCCCTGCAGCCGCAAACGGTCGGCAAGCCGGCCGGTCACTTCGGTCGCCTCGATCTGTAGAGGGAGAAAACTGCGACAGCGGCTGCCAGGGCGGTGCGCGCTCCGGAGGGGGTCCAGAGCAGCCAGGCTGTCCCTGCCGCCAACATGAAAGAGCAGGAGCAGGATAATCAGGAGGGTATAGCGAAGACCTTTTCTCACCAGCCGAATCCGATACTCACGTGCAGGCGATACGCGGGGTTTTTCACCCCGATCTGGCGGGCCAGATCGACCTTGACCGGGCCGACCGGGGTATACCAGCGGACCCCTACCCCAGCCCCCTGCCGGAGCACGAATTTGCCGAAGTCGTTGAAGGCGTTGCCGGCATCGTAGAAGGCGGCGGCCCCCCATTTCGCCCAGAGGGCGCGGTCCAGTTCGATGCTGCCCACCAGCAGGTTCTTTCCGCCCACCACGTCGCCGTTCTCGTCCTTCGGCCCCAGGGACTTGTAGGCATACCCCCGGACGCTCTGGTCGCCGCCGGCGAAAAAGCGGATGGTGGGGGGGATGTCGGCAAGGGGCTGATTCTGCAGGGTGAAGCCCGTCTCCGTCCGCAGGAAGAGGGAAAGGCGGCCGGGGAGCGGAATCAGGGTATTGCCCGCGGCCAGGATCTGCAGCAGTCCGATATCGGAGCCCAGCGCCTGATGGGTCCCCCGGGTCTCCAGGGTATAGGAATAACCTTTTTCCGGACGGACTGGTATTGGGGTAGCGACGCCTGCCGAAACGGACGCCCGGGAGGACCAGGAAGGTCGTCGCGTTTGTCTTCACCGACCGTATAGGTTTCCCGCAGGATGCGGAGATAGACGGAACCGACCATGCCGCGGCCGAAGGAACGTATCCGCTCCACCTCGGCCGTAAAGGTCTGGCTATCGTAGGTGTCGACGTTTTCCTGGTCATAGGAGAGGCGAAGGGCCGTCTGGCTGGCGATGTCTTTCCGGCTGGGGATGATATAGGCGCCGGCCAGGGTCTGCTTGACCTGGGCGATGAGGAAATCCCCGCTGCAGTTCATGTCCGAGGTGAAAGGCGTTGACGTCCTTGTAGCGCAGGCTGAAACGGGCTCCGGTATCGGTGGCATAGCCGATCCCCGGCCGCAGCCGCTTGGGCAGGGAGGGCTCCAGCTGAATAGTGACCGGCACTTCCAGATTCTCGGCCGATTTTTCGTGGGGGGTGACGATTACCTGCTTGAAACGGTCGGAATCGAGAAAGTTGAGCTGGGTCTGCCCGAGCTTGGCATAGGAGAAAACCTCTCCCGAGCGGAAGCCCAGATAACGGCGGAGAAAAGCAGGAGGGTACTCTTCCGCCCCCTTGATGGTGACGCCGTCGAAGTGATAAAGCGGACCGGTATCGAGCACCAGATCGATTTCGGCAGTCCCCTCTTCGGGGTTGACCCGGATTTCGTGGCGGGAGAAATCGGCCGCCAGGTAGCCGAGATCGAGCGCCCGGGCCTTAATCGCTCCCTTGGCCTGCTCATAGAGATCCTGCCGGAGCACCGCATTTTCCTGCAGGGGAAACTCGCGGACCAGCTCGCGCAGTGCCGACCGCCCCTCCCCCGCCCCCTGCAGCGCCACTTGCACCTTGGACACCCGCACCGGCGGGCCGGGTTCTACCCGCACCACCAGCCGATAATTCCCGTCCTCGGCCTGCAGGTCGGTTCGAACCTCCGCCCGATAGTAGCCAAACGGCTCCAGAGCCCGCCGAACCTTCTCCGGCGCCTGCTGGCGAAAGCGCTCCAGCCAGCGGCGGTCCACTTTGCCTTCCCGCACCAGTCCCGGCGGGAGCGCCAGGGCGGCCTGCACATTCTCCAGCATCTCCCCTTCCAATCCATGAACCTTCACCGTTACCGGTTCGGCTCCCCAGACTGCCGGCGACAGCAGAAGAGAAAACAGAAGGAAAACCGGAGCGAACCGGCACCGGTTACCACCGGCTTCGCCTTGCACCGCTCTTTGTCCTGCGCTGCCGATCATCACCATCTTTTGTCCACCGCCTCGCCGAGAGAATTATTGTACCGCAGGCGGCGCCCCGCCGGCAACTTGGTATCAGGCAAGGTATTGAAAATATAGTCGAAATTCCACAGGATGAACTTTTATGGAGACAGGCAGAAGTTTCCCCTCCGCCGGTACGCTGGTCCGGTCCTGCGGAGGCACGGGCGGCTCCCACCGCCTGCAGGCGGAAGCCTCAGCTCTGCAATCGATTCCAGCAGATAATCCCGCAGGACGAGCCGCATTGTTGCGTTCCTCGTCGCGGGCGGCAAAAAGAAGAGTTAACGTTCCCTGCCGCGCCCGCTCCAGAAGGCTCGCCACCAGCTCTCCCCGGCCATCCAGTTCGCGCGAGTAGCGGCTGCGGAACTCCGGCCAGCGGCTTTCCTCATGCCCGAACCAGCGGCGCAGTTCCGGACTGGGAGCGATCTCTTTCAGCCACAGATCGATGTTCGGCCTGCGCCTTCTGCATCCCGCGCGGCCAGATGCGATCGACCAGCACCCGGAAACCGTCATCCGCTGCCGGTGCCGCGTAAATTCTCTTGATGCGGACGGGCATTCTGCCTCCTCTCTTTGCAGTCGACGTTTGCAAATTATTTAATTATACTTTGGGATCATTTCTTTGCCTGGCCGCCGGCCGGAAGAGAACATGAAAATACAACTTTTCTTACTCTTTCTGCTTCTTCTCGGCCTGCCGCCAGCATCGGCAGAGGGGCGCATCTTCCGCGAAACCGACGTCCTCCCCGCCACCCCGGTCACCGGTTGTCGGCGCCAATCGCGTCGCCGTCTCCCACCCCGGGGAAAGCCTGATGGAACTGGCTTACCGGGAAGGAGTCGGCTTCAGCAATCTGGTCGCCGCCAACCCTGATCTCGACCCCTGGCTGCCGCAGCCGGGGACACAGGTCCTGCTCCCGACCTCAACGATATTGCCACCGGACACCGAACCGGGGATTACCATTAACCTGGCCGAGTTCCGCCTCTACTACGTCTGGGAGGAGAAGGGAATGCGGCTGGTTCGGATCTATCCGATCGGCATCGGCTCCGAAGGCTGGGGCACGCCGGAAGGAAATTTCACCATCCGACGCAAGATCCGGCGGCCGGTGTGGACCGCCCCTCTTTCCATCCGCCGGGCGGAACCTGACCGGCCGGCGAGGATTCCCCCGGGTCCCGATAACCCGCTGGGGGATTACTGGCTGGGGCTGTCGGTGAACGGCTATGGTATTCACGGGACCAACAAGCCCCTGGGGGTGGGCAGAAGGGTCAGTCACGGCTGCATTCGCCTTTACCCGGACGACATCCGCGACCTCTTCCGGCGGGTCAGGATCGGAACGCCGGTGCGCATTATCTATCAGCCGATCAAGTTGGGGAAAAAAGAGGAGAAGCTGTTGCTGGAAGTGCACGCCGATTATCTCGAGAAAATGGATAATCCGCTCGAAGAGGTGGTCCGCCAGAAACGGGCACTGCACTGGAAGGGTCCAATCGACCTGCCCACCCTGCTTCGCATTCTCCGTGAGGCCAGAGGGATGCCGGAACCGCTGTTCCTGCAGAAATGAATGCTGTTTTATCCGCCGCCGGCCGCCATCACTCCGGGCAGGACAGGGCCAGGGAGCCGAGTCGGCGGATGCCCAGGGCTCGCAGATCGGGCACCGGCCGGTCGGGCTCGACGGTGATCGCCGGGCCGATGAAATCGTTTTCCGGCCAGAGAGTGGCCCGGGCGGCCGGACCGGTAATCAGGCTCCGGACGGCTCCGGACCAGTTCTCCCTTTGCGCCCGCGGCAGGTGCTGGAGATCCGGCCATGAACCGGGGCCGAAGATGATGTCGTGATCGCCGCCGGGATTGAAATCCGTCTCGGCAAAAACCTGGATCCAGCAGTGGGAAACCTGGGGGACCGGGGTCGCGGCGCATCCCTGCAGCAGCGGCCAGACGAGACCGGAAAGGGTAAGGACCCGAAGAAGCTTCTTCATCGCCGCCGCTGGAGAAAAAGCCCCGTTGCCGGGGCTTCTCCTTTATTTCCGCAGACCCATTTCAAAGGCTTTCTGCGTCTTCTCCGCGTTCTGCTCGGCCTGGGTGGCGGCCGATTCGGCCCGCGCGGCCGAATTTTCCGCCTTTTGGGCAGCCTGCTCGGCCCGGGTGGCGGCAAGTTCGGCCCGGTTGGCGGACTGATTGGCCTGGCTGGCGGCCTGATCAGCCTTCTGTGCCGACTGGGCGGCATTGCGGCTGGCCTCCATGGCCTTATCCAGCGTGCTGCGATCTTCCGGCGACATGGTTGCCGTGCAGCCGACCAAGGCCAGAAGAGCAATACCCATCAGACTGCCTGCGATTGGTAGCATGCGCATTTTGTGCACCTCCTGAAGGAAATATCCCTAATTAGAACATACCGAGAACGACTGTCAATCCAAAAATATCTTCACCTTCTGCCGGGCGGGAAACCTGGGAAGATCCTTCTCCTGCTGGCGCGCGGCCGATTCATGGCTGTTCGCTCAGCAGAGTCGTCATGGCCAGACGCAGGGCTTGGCCGCGATGGCTGATCGCATTTTTGATCGCCAGGGAAAGTTCGGCCAGGGTTTTCCCCTGCTGCGGTACAAAAAAGAGAGGATCATAGCCGAAACCGCCCGCACCCCGCGGGGCATCCAGGAGTATCCCCTCCAGCCGCCCCTCGAAAAGCCGGCATTCCCCCTGCGGCCGGCACAAGGCTATGACGCAGACGAAGGCACCCTGTCGCTGGCCGTCGGGCACCTGCCTCAGGGCCGCCAGGAGTTTGCGGTTGTTCGCCTGGTCATCGGCCCTTTCGCCGGCATAACGGGCGGAACGCACCCCCGGCTCTCCGCCGAGGGCCGGCACCACCAGCCCCGAGTCGTCGGCCAGGGTCGGCCGACCGCTGTAGCGGGCGATCGTCTCCGCTTTCTTGCGGGCGTTCTCGGCAAAGGTGGCGCCGTCTTCCTCCACCTCCGGCAGGTCGGGGAAATCGGCCAGACTCAATACACGGATGCCCGACTGCCCCAGCAGGCGACGGAGCTCCCGCAGCTTGCCGGGGTTACGGGTGGCGACCACGAGTTCCAGGGTCATCCCTCCAACGCCCGGCGCTGCCGTTCGGCCAGTTCCCGGCAGCCGCCCAGGGCCAGATCGCGCAGGGCGTCGAGCTCGGCGGCGGTGAACGGCTCGGCTTCGGCCGTTCCCTGCACCTCGACGAAGCGGCCGCCGCCGGTGATGACGAAATTCATGTCGACCTCCGCCTGGGAATCCTCGGCGTAATCCAGGTCGAGAACGGGGATGCCGCCGATGATCCCGGCACTGACCGCCGCGACGCTGTCGCGTACCGGCCAGGCGTCAAGCATCCCACGCTCCCCCAGCCCGCGAAGGGCATCGACGAGGGCCACGTAAGCCCCGGTGATCGCGGCGGTGCGGGTGCCGCCGTCCGCCTGCAGGACGTCGCAGTCGATCAGCAGCGTGCGCTCTCCCATGGCATGCAGGTCGACCACCGCCCGCAGCGAGCGGCCGATCAGCCGCTGGATCTCATGCGTGCGCCCTCCCACCTTGCCTCGGGTCGATTCGCGCGGCGAGCGCACATGGGTGGCGCGGGGGAGCATGGCGTATTCGGCGGTGATCCAGCCCCGCCCCTCGCCTCTCATGAAACCCGGCACCCCTTCTTCAACGCTGGCGTTGCATAGAACCCGCGTCTCGCCGAAGGCGACCAGCACCGAGCCCTCGGCATAGCGGGTGAATTTCCGTTCGAAACGAACCGACCGCAACTCGTCCGGGCGGCGGCCGCTGATGCGCGGCTTTCCAATCACTGATTACTCCTTCCGTTTATCCTCGGCGAAGCTGTGGATACCGGTATAAAGGGCTTCGGCCAGCCGGTCCTGGCCGGCCGGATCACGCAGGAGGGTACTGTCGGCGCTGTTGGACAGATAGCCGAGTTCCACCAGCACAGTGGGCAGATCGCCCCGCCCCAGGGGCAGCAACGGTGCCCGGATGATCCCGGTCACCGCCAGTCCCGCCTGTTGCAGAGCCTCATCGAGATGCCGGGCCAGGCGCATGCTGCCGCCCTCACCGGCTTCCGGAGAACCGCCCTGCCGCTCCTCGCGGGGGCGGATGATCAGGGTGAGGCCATGCACCGCCGGGCTCAGGGAGGCCTGCGCGTGCAGCAGGACCAGGGCATCCGCATCGGGCCGGCTGGCGGGGGCCAGACGCTGCTTGAGATCGAGGGTGTAGTCTCCATCCCGGCTCATGTAGACCGGAATGCCCAGACGCATCTTCAACAGCTTCTCCAGGCGGCGGGAGACATCCAGCGCCACGGTTTTTTCCATTTCCCCGTCCAGACCGATGGAGCCGGGATCCTGGCCGCCGTGTCCAGGGTCAAGTGCAATGCCGCGCAGAGCCGGGCCGCCATTCTCCACCCGCTGCTTGCGGGCCAGGACGGCGAAGAGCCTGTCCAGCGGACTTTCCTCCTGGTTAGCGGCAAGGTTCGCCGGGTTCAGGTTGCGGTAATAGATGGCTTCGCCGAGCAACTGCGGAATCTTCTGGCGGACGAAGTCCTCCGGCACCCGCAGGCGATTGTCGATGAAGCGAGGCAGATCGGACAGGGTGATGAGGCGCTCCCCCCAGCGCAGGTAGTGGCTGCCGGGGGAAATCACCGCCGTTCCGCGGGGTAGCTTCAGGCGGTAGAGATGCTCCACCGAGTCCCACTGGCCGCTCAGGTTGAGGTCGCCAAGAACTTCATCGATGGACAGGTAGGGGACCCCGTCGCGCAGGTAAACATCGTTGATGGAGACCGGCGGCTGACCGCTCCGGGCGATTTCCACCACGGCGCCGGCGGGCAGGGCTGAAAGCAGGAAAAGACAGAGGATCGGCAGGAAGCGGCGTGGTTTCACAGCAATTTTCCGGCAAGAGGAACATCTGGGGCGGCAAGGACCTGAAAAAGCACATTTATACTCTGCTTGCGCGGCACCTGTCAATCAGCGAGACGGCGGCTCAGGCCTGGATCAGCTTCTTGCCGCGCGTCGGCTTGCGCCCGAGGAGCTCCAGCAGACGCCTGGTCAGGCTCGCTTCCAGTTCCCGCTGCACCGCCTGGTTCCCCTGCATCGGACGGATCTGGCCGCCGGCAGTGGTATGGTGGCCGCCGGCGGTGCCCAAGCCGTCGACGATCTTGCGGATCACCTCCCCGGCCATGACCTCATGGGTCTGGGTACGCAGGGAGAGGATTTCCGCGTCCTCATAGCGCCCCAGGCCGAGGACGATGTCGATCCCTTCCATGCGCAGGAGAAAATCGGCCATTTCGGCAACGATCTCCGGGTTGTCGATCTCGTAGAGGTTGAATACCAGGACGCCGTCATAGGTGCGGGAATTTTCGATCGCCTTGTTGTAGCTGGAAAAATATTCCCGGGGCACCTTCGGGTGGGTGATGTTGAAGAGGATATGGACATTGGCCAGGGAAAGGAGCTGCAGATAGGCCTCGCGGTCCGCCTTCACCCCTTCGCGGCCGAGGTCCTGGGTTTCCGATTTGATGGCATAGAAGAGGATAGTGGCCAGCTTGGTGCCGAAGGTGACCTGCTGCGCCTGCAGGTATTCGAAGAGGATGGTGGCGCAGGCTCCGTACTCTTCGCGGATGTCGGTCCAGCGGCAGCGGGTGCAGGCCTCCCGGGCCGGGTGATGGTCGATCACCAGGTGCACCGGCCGCTCCGGCGGGTAGGAATTGTTCCCCGTTCCCGGCTGGGTATCGACCATGCAGACCACGCCGAACTGGTCGAGATCGAGTTTCTCGATCGGCTCCGCATCGATTTCCAGCTCCCGCACCATCACCTGGTTCTCACCCCGGCCGATAATGCCGCCGAAAGTGATGGTGACCGATTGGCCGGTTTTTTTCAGGATCAGATGCTTCAGGGCCATGGCCGCCGCCAGAGAATCCGGGTCGGGATTGTCGTGGGCGACAATCAGCACCCGCCCCTTGCCTCGCATCCACTCGATGAATTGTTCGGAAAATTCTCGCGACAGGGTCAGGTCGATCGGCATGGCTGCGTCCCCTCGAGAAGACTGGATTGACTGCTGCAGCGCGGTTCTGTCTTCATTCTATCGCTGCCAGTGTTGCGAAGGCCGATTCCACCGCCTCGGCTGGAGAAGCGGCATAGATGACGCCGGGAAGATTCGGCCAGGCGCCGAGGGCGATCACCGGCCGGCCGATTTTCAGGCCGATCGCCATTTCGGACAGGGTCCCGAACTCCCCCTCGATGGCGATCAGGGCCCGGGCGGCATGGGCGATGATCACGTTGCGGGCGTGTCCCATGTTGGTCGGGATGGCCAGGGTGACGAAAGGATTGGCCGCTGTCCTCTCGCCGCCCGGAAGGATGCCGACCGCCACGCCGCCCCCCTCGGTACAGCCGCGGCAGGCCGCCTCCATGATGCCGCTCAGCCCGCCGCAGACCACCGCCGCCCCCCGCTCGGCGACCAGCCGTCCCACCTCCCGGGCCTGCTCGTAACCGGCCGGCGTCGCCTGCCCGGCGCCGATAATGCCTATGAGGGTTTGGGGACGATTGCTCATGTTTGGACTCGTTGGTCAGGCAAAAGGCAGGGGCTAGCGGCTAGCGGCTATAGGCTAGAGGAAAAACCCTAATGCCTTATGCATGTCTTGACCTCCAGCCTCTTTCCTCTAGCCTCCAGCCTCCAGCCTGTATCTCTTCAACAACAGGCTGTTCGTCACCACCGAGACGCTGGAGAAGGCCATGGCCAGGCCGGCCAGTTCCGGGCGGAGGATCAGGCCGAAAGCCGGATAGAAAAGTCCGGCGGCAACCGGGATACCGATGACATTGTAGAAAAAGGCCCAGAAGAGGTTCTGCCTGATTTTTCCCAAGGTCCGGCGGCCGAGGCGGATCCCCCGCTCGACGTCCCGAATGTCCCCCTTGACCAGGACGATGTCGCCGGTTTCCTTGGCCACATCGGTACCGCTGCCGATGGCGATGCCGATATCGGCTTGCGCCAGCGCCGGAGCGTCATTGATGCCATCGCCGACCATGCCGACGAAGTGCCCCGCTTCCTGATACCGACGGACCACCCGCTGCTTCTCCTCGGGCAGGACTTCCGCCTCCACCACATCGATTCCCACCTTGCGGGCCACCGCCTCGGCTACTGCCCGCCGATCGCCGCTCACCAGCACCGTTTTCAGCCCCATGTTCTTGAGGGCGCGGATGGTGGCGGCGGCCTCGTTTTGCAGGGTATCGGCCAACGCCAACGCCCCCAGCAGCCGGCCGCTGCGAGCGACATAGACCAGGGATTTGCCCTCGGCGGCGAGCGCCTCTGCCGGTCCGGCAAGCGCCTGACAGGAAACCCCCTCTTCCCGCAGCAGGCGTTCACTGCCGGCCAGCAGCCGCTCCCCCTGGCAGAGGCAGACCAGCCCATGGCCACCGCGCTCCTGCACCTCGCTGACGGCGGCGATCCCGGCTCCTTCCTCCCGCGCCCGCCTGAGCACTGCCCGGGCGAGGGGGTGGTGGCTTGCCGACTCGGCCGCCGCTGCCGTCCGCAGCAGGTCCGCCGCCTCCACGCCGGGAAGCGGCAGCAGATCGGTTACGGCAAATTCCCCCCGGGTCAGGGTGCCGGTCTTATCGAACAGCAGCACATCGAGGCGGGAAACGTTCTCCAGGGCGGTGGCCCGCTTGAACAGGATGCCGGCGGACAACCCCACCGAGCTGCCGACCATGATGGCGGTGGGAGTGGCCAGCCCCAGCGCGCAGGGGCAGGCGATGACCAGAACGGCAATCGCCAGTTTGAAGGCGAAAAGGAAATCGGCGCCGGCGGCGTAACGCCAGAGCAGGAAGGTGAGAACAGCGATCGTGACCACCGTCGGCACGAAGTAGTTGGCCACGGCATCGGCCAGGCGCTGGATGGGGGCCTTATCCCCCTGGGCTTCTTCCACCAGGCGGACGATCTGCGCCAGAGCGGTCGTTTCCCCCACCCGGGTAGCCCGCACCACCAGGCGGCCGGTAGTGTTGATGGTGCCGCCGGCGACCTCTTCCCCCGGCCCGCGGGCGACCGGCACCGACTCGCCGGTGAGCATCGACTCATCCACCGCCGAGGCGCCCTCCTCGATCGTGCCGTCCACCGGGATTTTCCCCCCGGGACGCACCAGGACCCGATCCCCGATCCGCACCTGGGCGGCAGGAATTTCCTCCTCGCCGCCGGCGGTGAGCAGAACGGCCCGGTCCGGCTGCAGCTGCAGCAGCTCGCGCAAGGCCTGCCCGGCTTTACCTTTGGCCCGGGCCTCCAGCCATTTACCCAGCCGGATAAAGGTGATCAGCATGGCGCCGGTCTCGAAAAAAACCGGCCCGCTGAGGCCGAACAAACCGAAGGCGGCGAGAATCGAATAGCCGTAGGCGGCGCTGATCCCCAGCGCCACCAGCACGTCCATGTTGGCCGAACCGTTTTTCAGGGACTTCCAGCCCCCCCGGTAGAACAGCAACCCGGCGGAGAACTGCACGATCGTCGCCAGGGCGGCATTGATCCACAGGGTGGCCATGCCGAACGGTTGCCACCACATCAGCGGCATGATCGGCGCCGTCAGCAGGGCCGAGAAAATCAGCCAACCCAGCTGACTCCGTTCCTCCCCGGCCGTCTCGCCGCCGCTGCGCGCCGTCAGGGGCCGATATCCGGCATCGACTACCGCCCGAAAAATCGCCTCCCGGTCGATCTGTCCCGGATCGAAAGCGACGCTCCCCGACTCGCTGGCAAAATTGACGCGGGCGGTCGCAATCCCGGGCAGCGATCGCAGCTTCTTCTCGATGGTCCCGGCGCAGTTGGCGCAGTGCATCCCCTGGATGGGAAACGTCAGCCGCTCCGCTCCTACGGCGGCAGCGGTCGACAGAATACTCTCCGGAGCGGCAGCCAGGGTCGGCGGCGGAGCCGCGTCCGCCAGTGGAACCTGGAAACCAGCCTGTTCCAGCACCAGCGCCAAACCGGCCGGAGCGACTTGTGCCGGGTCAAAAAAAACCCGCGCCTCTGCTTTCTCCAGAGAGACCCGGGCCTCGCCGACGCCTGCCAGGGCGGAGAGAAGGTCGGTCACCTTCTGCACGCACTTCTGACACCGCATCCCCTGCACGGGAAGGAGAATCTCCCTCTCTGCCCGCTCCGGACGGCTCATCCTGCTTTTTTCTGCCCGAGCAGGCGGAGAAAAGACGGGGTTTCCCGGATCCGGTCGAAATCCGAATCGCTCCTGGCGTCCTCGAGAAAATGCGGCTCCTGGGCGGAAGCCTTGGTCAAAGCGCGGACGGCCTCCTGCACTTTCCCTTTGCGGGCGAAGGCGCAGGCGCGGTTGTAATGGGCCAGGGGATAGCGACTGGTGCGCGCCAGAATGGCATCGAAACAGGCCAGAGCCTCATCGAGGCGCCCCATGTCAATCAGCACATTCCCTTTGTTGTTCAGCGTGTAGATCGATTCGGGATCGCGCTGCAGACTTTCCTCCAGGGCAGCCAGGGCACCGGGGAGATCCCCCTGCCGCTCCAGCAGCAGGCCACGATAGAAGGGCGGTTCCGAATTGTCCGGCTCCAGCCGCTCCGCCTCTTCCAGCAGCGGGGACACTTCGGTATAGCGCTCCAGCTCAATCAGCAGATTGATCTTTTCGATCAGCACCTCGAAAAATTGCGGATCACGCTCCAGGGCGGCATCGAAATCCTGCATTGCCGCTTCCAGCCTCTCCAGGCGGCAGAGAGAAAGCCCCCGATTGAAATAATAGGAGGCGTTATCCGAAGCCTTGTTAATGGCCCGGCCGTAGCATTCCACCGCCTCCTCCTCGCGCCCCAGCCCGGAGAGTGCGAGGGCGCGGCCGTTCAGGCTGGCGGCATCGGCGGGGGCCATGGCCAGGGCATGTTCGAAATTTTCCAGGGCCTCCTGAAAGCGACCCAGGCGGTTGAGGGCGTAGCCCTTGTTGTAGTAGGCATCGGGGGCATCGGGCATGCGCCGGAGGGCCTGATCATACATCTGCAGCGCCTCCTCGGTCTGCCCGAGTTCGTCGAGGGTGTTGCCCATGTTGATATAGGCCTCCGGAAAGTCCGGCTGCAGTTCCAGGGAGCGGCGGAAATGCCGCAGCGCCTCCTCAAAATCTCCGAGCCGTTCCAGCAGCACCCCGTAATTGTGGTGCAGGGCGCCATTTCTGGGATCGAGGCGGAGGGCTTTCTGGTAGAGGGCGAGGGCCTTCTCTTCGTCCCCCAGGTTGGTGGCGGCGACGGCGCAGATATTGAGCGCCTCGACATCCAGCGGGTTGGACTCCAGGTATTCCTCGGTCAGATCAAGGGCGGCGCTGTTCTCGCCGCGATCCAGGGCCATCTGGGCCAGCTCGAGGCTGTCCTCCTCCTCTTCTTCGTCCAGGTAATCTTCGAATTCTTCGTCCATATTGGCTCCGGGTGCGGTGAAGTCCCCGGCCAGTCTGCCGCCGGGAGCGACTTCTCAATATAGCAGAAATGAACTTTCCTCTGCACCCCTTATGTCTCTATCGCTGAATTTTCCTTTCTGCATCCATTCTAGCCGGTGGATCAGCCCCGGCAATGCCGCCGGCGGCAAGTGTCTGATATTCATTCCCTGGAGAAGACTTGTGGCCGGATTGCGCCAGCGCCGGGTCCACCCTCCCTGCCCGGGAACGAAGAAAGGCCTGCGTTCCGGCGCAGGCCTTCTTGTTTTTGCTCCCTTCGAGCCCTCAGCCGATCTCTACCTGCCGGATTTTGACCCGCTTATGTTCGCAGGCCATCTGCAGCAGGTATTTGCCGGCATCGTAGTCATTGGCAAAACAGTGATTGTCAATACAGGTGAGATGTCTATGTTCTTTCTTTCTCATTTTTTCTATCCTCCTGAGTGAAATTTTACCTCCGATGACCGGCCGAAACAAGTAGGGCTTGCCACCCCATCCCTGCCCCTGCCCGTCTCTAGGGAGGCGCCCCTGTCATCGCAGGGATGCACAGGATGAACAGGGTTAAATTGCCGTGCCTGGCTGAGTTCGGGCGGTTCGGGAGACTGGCTGAAAGCGCTAGGAAAAGAATCAAACGATCTCGTCTTCAATGCGGTTGTCGAAAATCCGCTGGCTCTTGCGCTCGGAGCGCGGCAGCGCGCCGTAAGCGACGAACGCCACCTCGGGAGTGACCAGCAGCTGTTTCTTGAACTGGTGCAAGATCTCCTGCTGCAGTTCCGGCCCCCGGCTTGCGTCCACCCCCTGGCCGCGCTCTGCCACCAGCCGCAGGTGGTCGCGGCCGGATACCTCGTCGCGCGACAGGTGGACCTGGAACTCGGAGCCGAGCCCGGGAATTTGCGACAGGATGGTGTCGATGCTCGAAGGATAAATGTTGACCCCACGGAACTTGAAAGTGTCGTCGGAGCGCCCCTTGATGCGCGAATGGCGCGGCAGCGGCGAACCGCAGCTGCAGGGGCCGGGGATCAGACGGGTGATGTCGCGGGTGCGGTAGCGAATCAGCGGCGCCCCCTCCTTGGCCAGAGTGGTCACCACCATCTCCCCCCACTCCCCGGGCGGCAGCGGGCTGTCAGGGTTTCGGGATCGACGATCTCCAGAATGTAGTAGTCCCCCCAATAATGGATGCAGTCGTGCTCGGGGCACTCGATACCGGTGCCGGGGCCGTACAGCTCCGTCAGACCGGTGATGTCGAAGAGCTCGGCGCCGCCGAACAGCTCGGAGATCTTCCGGCGCATCGACACCGAGGAGCGCTCCGAGCCATAGATGACCTTGCGGATGGCAATGCGGTCGGCGACCCCGCGGTGGTGGATCTCCTCCGCCATCAGCAGCGCCATGGAGGCCGTCGAGCAGAAGACCGTCGACTGGAAATCGAGCATGAACTGAATCTGCATGTCGACATTCCCCGGTCCAGCCGGGATGGCCAGAGCCCCGAGTTTTTCACAGCCGAGCTGAAAACCCAGGCCGGCGGTCCAGACCCCGTAGCCGACGGCAATCTGCACCCGGTCGAGGGGGGTGACCCCGGCCATTTCGTAGCAGCGGGCGAAGAAATGGGTCCAGTCATCGAGGTCCTTCCGGGTGTAGGCCAGCACCTTGCGCTTGCCGGTGGTGCCGGAGCTGACGTGGATGCGCACCAGCTGCTCATAAGGGACGGCGCGCAGCGGAAAGGGGTAGCCGTCGCGCAGGTCGTCGGCGGTGGTAAAGGGGAGCCGCTCCAGGTCCGCCAGGGAGCGGATATCGGCCGGGGCAATGCCGGCCTGTTCAAATTTCCGGCGATAGAAGCTCGACCCCTCATAGGCGTGGCGCAGCGTCCACTGCAGCCCCTGCAGCTGATGGTCGGCGAGTTCGGCTTCGGTGCCGAAAGCGGGCATGAAAGTCTTACTCATGGCAGGTTTCTCCAGGCGGATATTTGGTCAGGCCGGCCGCCCCCACCGGGGAGAAGTTGACTTTTAATTCTGCAGCCCCAGCCGGAAAGCCGCCAGATTCTGCTCGAAGAATTTCGCCGGCGACAGGGCGCGGATCGCTTCCTCCACCTCCTGGGCGCTGCAGAAGATCGCCTGGCGGCACACGGCGCAGCCGAGCAGGATCAGGTTGGCCAGCAGCGGATTGCCGGCCTGCCGCGCCAGCCCGGCGGCATCGATCTCCCTCCCCTCCCCTGCCTCCTGCCGGTTGACGATGAGCGCCCCGTCCGGCTTCACCAGGGGACGGTGGAGGGCGAGATTGGCCGCGTGCAGAAAAAGGCCGGCGTCGGCCTGGCCGCGGCGGATCAGCGGGCTGCGGAAGTCGCCGATCTTGAGGGTGGAGAGAACGCTGCCGCCGCGCTGGGCCATGCCGTGGGTCTCGGCGGTGAGCACCGGCAGGCGACGGTGCACCGCCGTCTCGGCGATCACCCGGGTGAGAAACAGCACCCCCTGGCCGCCAAGGCCGCTGACGATGAGCTGCTGTTTCATCCCTTTGCCTCCTTGCCGATCGCCTGCACCGGACAGACCGGGATGCAGGTGCCGCAGCCGACGCAGCGGTCGCCGTCGATGACTGCCCGGCCGGTCGCCTCCTCCATGAGCAGGGCCGGGCATTCGAACTTGTCCACACAGCGGCGGCAGCCGACGCAGTCCTCGCTGATTCTCATCCTGAAGCGCTCCTGATCGATGACCGCCTGCCGGTCCATGAGGCAGGGATGGCGGGAGACCAGCACCGCCACTCCCCCTTCCGGGCTGCGAATGAAGGCATCGGCCCGGCGCAGCAGGGCCTCGAAACTCTCGTTGTCGTAGGGGTCGCAGACCTCGAGGAAACCAACGCCGCAGGCCCGCACCAGCGGCTCGATAGCGACCGCGGGGGCCGGACTGCCGTCGGCGGCGCGGCCCAGGTGCGGTACCGGCTGGTGACCGGTCATGGCGGCGGTGGCATTGTCGAGGAGAACGACGATGATGCGCGCCCGCTGGATGACGGCATTCACCAGCGCCGGAATGCCGGCGTGGAAGAAGGTCGAGTCGCCGATGGTGACGACCACCGTCGGGAACTCCCCGTCCTGGGCGTAGGCCTGATAGAAGCCGGCCCCCTGGCTGATGCAGGCGCCCATGCAGTGCACGGTATCGACGGCGCCGAGGTTTATCCCCAGGGTGTAACAGCCGATGTCGGAGGGGAAGATTCCATTCGGGAAGCATTTCTTGATGCTGTAGAAGGCGCTGCGATGCGGGCAGCCCGGACACAGGGAGGGCCGCTGGCCGCGCACCTCGCCGCCGCCCTCCGCCGGCGCCGGCAGACCGAGAAAGGCGGTCAGGGCGCGCTCGATGACATCCGGGGTCAGCTCCCCCTCGCGGGGCACAACGCCCCCCTGCCGGCCGGCGGCGCCCGGATGGGCGAGCTGCAGTTCGATGACCGGATAGGTTTCCTCCAACACCAGCAGCCGGTCGTAGTCGCGGCGCAGCCGGTCGGCGAAGGCCGGATCGAGCGGATAGGGCATCGGCACCTGAAACAGGTCGAGGGTCCCCGCCAGCCCCAGCTCGACCAGCAGGTCGGCCAGATTGGCAAAGGCGATGCCGGAGGCGACCGCCGCCAGGCGCGGCCGGCTGCCGTCCCCCGGCGTCAGGCGCGGCTGCAGCTGCGCTTCGGCGGCGATAGCGGCGAGCTTGCCGTTGAGCTCCCGGTGCAGGGCCGGCAGGAAGGCGGGGGTCGCCGCCCAGCGGGAGGGGTTGCGGACGAAGGCGGCGCGGCGGCCGAGGTCGACGGCCGCCCCGATCGGCACGTTCTGCCGGGAATGGCAGATGCGGGTGGTCGGGCGCAGCATGACGGGGATTTCGAACTTTTCGGAGAGCTCGAAGGCCGCCGCCACCATCGCCTTGGCTTCGGCCGGGGAGGCCGGATCGAGCACCGGCACCCGCGCCAGGTGGGCGAAGAGACGGCTGTCCTGCTCGTTCTGCGAGCTGTGCGGCCCCGGGTCGTCGGCGACCACCGCCACCAGCCCCCCCTTGACGCCGAGATAGGCGCTGCGCATAAAGGGGTCGGCGGCCACATTGAGCCCCACCTGCTTCATCACCACGGCGGCCCGCTTGCCGGTGTAGGCGGCAGCCAGGGCGACCTCGTAGGCGATCTTCTCGTTGACCGACCACTCGACGTGCAGCGGCGCCGCGGCGTCCTGCCGCAGGTCGGCGACCGCCTGCAGCACCTCGGTCGATGGCGTTCCCGGATAAGCGGCAGCGACCTGGCAGCCGGCTTCCAGCAGACCCCGGCCGATCGCCTCGTTGCCCATCAACAATTGAACCTGTTTATGATCAGTCATAGAACCCATTCCGATTTCTGATTAGCGTCAATATTTCCCTCTCCCTCAGCGATCCCCATGGTGTTGTGCACCATGGAAAAACCCAGGGCAACAGCGGGTCCTCGCCGCGAGTGAATGCCAAGATTAACTTTTTCGGGAGGATTTGAAAACAGGAAATCCGCCCGTTCTCGAAGGGGGAAGTGAAAAAAGGGACGGCCGATGCCGTCCCTTCCTCTTTCTTCCTTTATTCGCCCCGGATGAAATGGCGGTCGTTCGAGCTAGGGCGCCCTGCGGCGCTCGTAAGTGGGCCAGAAGTCGTGATTCAGGGCCTTTACCAATTCCATCACGATCTGGTCGCGCTTTTCCTCGGGGTTGTGAAAATCGACGGAGACAGGCGCCCCCATGGCCAGTTTCACCCCGCCCACCGTCCAGGTCCCCCAGGAGGAATTGTTCCAGACCGTGGCGCCGCTGTCGGCCTCCCACAGCTTGGCATTCATCTTTCCATCGATCTTGGCCGAAGCGGAGGCCGAGTTCAGATTGGGTGACAGATTAAAATCGGGCCGCACCTCCGACAGCTCGAGCGAACCTCCCAGAACCGCCGCCACCCCGTATTTACGGCCGATGGCGCGGATCGCCTGAAAATCGAGATCTTTCGCCCCCACCGAATGCAGCACCTGCTCGGCGCTGCCGAGTTCCAGCAGACGCACCCCAGGTTGGGCGGCCTGCAGGTTGCCCAGAAACTTCTGGGTGGCGTCCCGGGCCAGCTCCCCTTCCGGCTTGGCGGCAAGCCCGATGACGCCGATGTTCGGATACGCTCGGAGATCGACCCGCGGCGGCACCGTGACCGTGACAGTCCTGGCGCAGCCGAAAAATGTCATTGCCGCCGTCATTAGGAGCAATATCCTGAAACAGAACTGGTGCAACCTCATGCGTCTTCTCCTCGCGCAGGCGATATCGAAGGGCGCCTGCTCCGCCCCCTGCCGGTCCAGCTTGCAAGATCGCAGCCCATCCTTTCATTTACACGCAAAAAAGCCCGCGGACGCGGGCTTCAAAGACTCCCCTGAATCGATTTGTTCCGGGCGGGACGGGGGTTGGTCCCCATCCCGCCCAAGCCTCCCTCAGAGTCCGGCGCTCACCCGCTGCTGGATGCCGAAAGGATCCTTGACCTCCTGCTCGGGCTTGAACTGCTGCCTGGTCTTGCCGCGGTCGTTCAGGTACTTCGGCAATTCCAGATCGACCTGGACCGGCACCTTCATGCCAACTTCGGCCAGACCCTGGCGCAGCAGCCCTTCCGCCCGGCCGGCGAAGGCGACGGCGTCGCCAAGCACCCGCGCCGCCTCGGACGGGTTGTGGAAACCGACCGAGTTTTCGGCGCCGATGAAAATGGTCCGGTAAAATGCCTCCAGGTAGAAATCCTTGGCCTTATTGTAAAGAGCCTGGTCGACCGTCTTCCCTTCGGCCGCAGCCTGGTTGGCCGTCTCGAAGAGCTTGGCCACCACGGCGGTCGCCATGCCGGCGCGGATCTGCAGGGAAACGGTGTGATCCTGGATGTCGTAGACGCGCTGCCGCAGCCACTCCTGGTCTTCCGCATGACATTGCCGGCAGGCCTTCAGGTCTTCTTTGAGCGGACTGGTCACCCGATGATCGGAGACTTTGGCGGCACCGACCCGGGTATAAGGCATATGGCAGTCGGTACAGGCCGCCCCCACTTTCCAGTGGAGACTGTCGTTGCTGAACAGCTCGTACTCGGGATGGCGGATAAAGGCCAGCTTGAAGCCGGTCACTTTCTGCTTCCACTCCCCGGCGGTTGGATCGCTGCGCAACTGACTGATGATGTTTTCGATGGTGATCTTGCCCATGGCGCTCCCGTGCCAGGGGAAGTAGGCGCCGTTGGACTTGCCCTGATCGTCCTTGGTCACCGAATAAGTGACATGGCACTGGGCGCAGACCAGGCTGCGCATTTCCTGGCGGGTCAGTTTGCTCCGCTCCACGCCGATTTCGCTGAGGGCCTTGCCCAGCGTGAATTCCCGGGAGATCCGCAGGGACATGTCTTTGCTGTCATGGCAGTCGACGCAGGCGACCCCGAGTTCACGATGCTTTTCGGGGATCTTGGCGAGTACCTCCAGATAGGGGTTCTTGTAATAAGCCGGCCCCATCTCCTTCTCCAGTTTCGACGCGTAGGGAGTCTTGCAGGTCAGGCAGACGCCTCCCGCACCGACGCGGGAAGGGTCGATATCGAGCTGGTCTTTGATCATGTAGATATGACCGCGCGGCTCGTTGTAGGCGACCCCGAACCCCCAGCCGTTGAACAGCAGGGCCAGGTAGGGATATTCCGAGAGCTTGTCCCAGGTGATCCGGTCCGTATCCCACCCCCGGCGATAGCGGCTCTTGCCGACCGGGGTGGGTTCCCCGGTTTGCTTCCAGAGATCGTAATTGATGGGATAGGCCTTGCCCCAGGCCGCGGGGTCCATTTCCCCCTCGGCGATCTTCACCGGCTTTACCGCCTCGGGCTTATCCGGGGAACAACCGGAAAACAGCAGGGCGGCGGCCCCCAGCAGCAGAAAAATCGATTTTATCAGCGGTATGTCTTTTCTCATCTCCCCTGCCCTCCCTTCCGTGGAACGTCTCCTTCTTCTCCCCCGTTTGTGCCGTTTTCCGCCGCGCCTTGCTACAGCGTTTCCACGGCACCGCTCAGGCGGTGCTGCAGAAGTCCGATGACAGCTCCAGCACTGGCGCTCAACGTCGATCTTGGCCACGGTCTCTGCATGACAGCGAATGCAGTTGACCTGCATGACGTTCTGGCCGTGTTCGGATATCCGGATCCGCTCAGGAACTCGGCCTGAATAGAAAAAGACCATATCCTTGAGCCCGTCAACCGACTTCCAGAAGTAGTGCGCCGGGGCATTCTGGTTCGGCAGGTGGCAGTCGACGCAAAGAATGCCGCGGTGCGCCCCGGTCAGCCGCCACGCCTCGAATTCGGCCTCCATCACATGGCAGCTCGAACAGTAATCCGGCGT
Organism: uncultured delta proteobacterium; assembly: GCA_963816395.1. Classification (GTDB taxonomy): domain Bacteria; phylum Desulfobacterota; class Desulfuromonadia; order Desulfuromonadales; family JACZKF01; genus CAWFKQ01. The sequence continues at coordinate 65,857 of CAWFKQ010000012.1, forward strand.
ACTGCTTCTGGCCAGCACGGCCGGCGGCCCCAGGAGGAAATAGGCGGCGACTGCCGCCATCCCGAGAATGACCAGACAGATGAGCAGCAGCTTTCGGCCCGGCATTTTCTCACCCCCTTTGCAATGCTCGAGGGTTTGTGCTCCGCCACTTCCGCCCCTGTCCCGGAAAGGTGTAGATCAGAGGCCGGCATTGGGCGCAGTGAACACTTCTCTACTGATGAAATTTTTAACATAAATTTAAATTAATTCAAGGCGGATGCCTCAGCCGGCAGGGAAATCCCCAGTCCAGGGTACCTTCAGTTTTCCTTCGCGGTGGCCTGTACCGAGGCGCTGGCCGTCGCCACATCCCTCGGATAGCTCCGCCGCGCCGGGATAGCCAGGGAACTGGCAATGACGAGAGGAATCAGCATGAGCAGGAAGGTCCACTTCAGTCCACTGTCGCCGCCGCCGAGCACGTGCTGCGAGAGGAAGCCGAAAACGGTGGGAGCGGTCCCCTCGAGCATCATCCGCAGGAAGGTCCGGACCGACTCGGCCCGCCCCCACAGCCGCGGGTGAATGATGTCGAGGCGAGCGGCGTCCAGCGGCGGGTTGGCGGCAGCCAGGGCGGCCGCGCCCAGGGTGAGGAAGACGATGGCGAAGAGAACGTTGGTCGTCCAGATGGCCGGAGCGAAAAATCCCACGCTCAGCAGCAGCGCGCAGCCCGGGACGACAATGCGGGCACCGAGCCAGCCCCTGCGCAGCAGCCGGTCGGCCAGCCGGCCGCCGGCCATGATGCCGGCCAGGGCGCCGATCCCCAGGACGATGAAAAGAGCACTGACCGTGCTGCGCGAAAGGTCGTAATGGCCGGTCACGTAAATCATGCCGAAGGCCCGCACGCCGGCGAAGAAATAGTAGCCGAGGGCCGAGGCGATGATCAGGAGCAGGTTGGTGCGGATGCGCAGCACGTAGCGCACCGCCCACCAGATGCTGCGCTCGGTCGGGTCTTCCTGGAGAATCAAATTTTTTGCCGGCTGGATATCGGCCTTCCGCACCGTCTCCTGCGCCAGCTCGGCCTCCTGCGCCGGGCCCGCGTCCTGCTGCTCTTCGGCGGGCGGGCGCCCCTTGCCGTCGCGCACATCCTCGGCGGAAGGGATCTCTTTCTGTCCCGGCCGCAGCCAGCTCTGCCCGCCGCGAGCCGGTTCCGGCAGGTAGCGCCATATGGCCCAGGCCAGGGCGCCGCTCGGCACCGCCAGGAGGAAGAAGGCCGCCCGCCAGTTGAACAAGGCAGAGACCTCGCCGGAGAGAAAGAAGCCGATGCCGGTCCCGACCAGTTCGCCGGCCAGAATCATCCCGTAAACCCGCGCCCGTTCCTTGGCCGGGAAGAAGTCGCCGGTGAGGGAAGCGACGGCGGGCAGCGCGACCGCCGCCACCACCCCGAGGAAAACGCGGGTGACCAGCAGGTAGAGAAAAGAGCTGGCGGTGCCGCTGACGATCATGGCCACGGTCCAGAGACCGATGGCCCAGATCAGCAGCCGCCTGCGGCGAAAACGATCGACGAGGATGCCGAAAGGCAGGGTGGCGGCGGCCCCGACAAAGGAGACGACCGAAATCAGGATCCCGATGTCGGTATTGCCGATGCCGAAGGCGGTCTTCAGACCGTCGGCGACCGCCGAAACGGTCGCCTTGTCGGCAGTGTCGAGCCCGAGAATGGCGGCGAGCAGCAGAATGACCTGAAGCCTTGCCGGGCCGCCGGCCTGCTTCTCCAGCCGGTCTTTGGCCTGCCGCAGGCCGGCGCGGGCCTTGTCGGCCACCTGTCTCCCCTTCTCTTCACTCCCGAGCGCTCTTCCCGTTCCGCACCCCGGCTCGGTTTCCTCGGCTCCTGCGCCTTGACGCCCTGTTCCGACCGCCCGTTTTTTTTGCCGTTTGCATTCCCCATGACTTCCCCGCGGGCCGGCGTCTATCTGGAATCGAGGGAACAGCTGCCGCTTCCGGTCTCTGCCAGGGCGCTTTTGCCCCACGGATACAGTTTTTCCTGTCCGCCGCCAGTGCGCTCCAGAAGCGGAATACCAGGAGCTTCCGGCTGCACATGCGCGGCGAATTTCCCTTCCGGGGGGGATGTGTCGTCGCGAGCAACCCGGTTCTTTTTCCCCTCTTTCAGGTTGAACTTGCGCATGATGGCGTTGGTGGCGGTCCAGCTCAGGCGGTCGCGCTTGCCGGTGCAGGGGAACCGGCCGGCCAGGGACCGCCAGGAGTAGAATTTCTCGTAGGCGTAGCCGAAACCGGCCCGCAGAGTTTCCTGGCTCATCCTCTTTGGCTCGAAGACCACATCGGACTGGTCGTAGCGGGACCAGTCATAGGAGGTGATTCTGCCCTCGGCGTGCAGCTGGTGGTAGAGAGGCGTACCCGGGTAGGGGGTCAGGACGGAGAAGGCGCAGGCATCCGCCCCTGCCTCGATCCAGAATTGTGATGTTTTTTCGAAGACCGACTCATCATCCGAATCGAAACCGAAGATGCAGAGGGCGAGAACCATCATGCCGTGGGAATGAATTTTTTTCACCAGCGCCTTGTACCGGTCCGGCTGATTGAATCCCTTGTTCGATTCAGCCAGGCTCTGCCGGGAAATGGACTCGAAGCCGATGTTCAGCATGTAGCAGCCGCTCTTCCGGGCCGCCCGCAGCAGCTCATCGTTTTCGGCCAGCCGGCTGGACACGGCGCCCTGCCACCGCTTGCCCAGCGGTGCCATAGCGGTCAGTAACTCATGCGCCCGCGCCGGCCGGCTGAAAATATCCGCATCGTAAATGCCGATTTCCCGATCAGGGAGCGCCTTGATTTCGGAAAGGATGTCCTGAATCGGCCGAAAGCGGTACCGATTGCCGTTCATTCCTTTTTCACAGCAGAAATTGCATTCGTGCGGGCACCCCCGGGAGGTCTGGACGAAATTGGCGACGATGTACTTGTTCCTTTTCAGCAACTCCCATTTCGGTGCTTGCATTTCCCGCAGATCATACCACTCGCTGGCCTTGTAGATTCCCTGCAGGCGCCCTTCCCGGGCATCGGAAAGCACCTGCGGCCATACCGGTTCCGCCTCCCCGATGACCACCGCGTCGGCATGTTCCAGTGCCTCAAAAGGCAGAAAGCTGGCGTGGACGCCACCGATCACCACTACTTTCCCCCGGCGCCGGAATTCATCGGCGATCCGGTAGCCCCGCCGGGCATAGACGGTCATGATACTGATTGCGACGAGATCGCAAGGTTTATCGTAATCCACCGCCTCGATGCTTTCGTCACTCAGCAGCAGGTCCCATTCATCCTCCGGGGTAACCGCGGCGAGCGCGAGCGGAGCGGCAACCGGCGAGTAGATCGCCTTGCCGAAGAACACCGCCTGGGAAAGAAACCCTTCTTCCCTGGGCAGCACGAAATGCAGAACTGATTTCCCCATTTTGGGTCGCTCCAATCATCCAATCAATGTGAACTGGCCTCCTTGTAAAGGCCGGCAACCGGCATCAGAACCGGCATCAGAACAACGCGAACGGTAGCAACAACAGCCGCCCGGTGAGAACAAAAGACAAAATTCATAAGACGAATTTTACTATACCCGGATAAAGGAGTTTGTCGAAGCCAGGACGATCGATTAGTTCAGGCATACCGGCCAAACCGTCCCGGGTTGACAGAGGCAAAATCGGCGATAAAAGCATGAGAGAGGCCTTAATTCCCGGTGCCAAAATCCACGACGGCCAATGGCAGGTGCCATCCGGCCGAAACCGACCCAAGTGAAAGGGGAAAAAAATGAAAAAGCAGCTTATCTTCACGGCCGTCGCCCTGGCGGGCAGCCTGGCACTGACACCTGCCATGGCGCAGCAGGGCCAGCAGGGGCAGCAAAGCCAGGAGAATCAGCCCAAGATCGGTCAACAGCAGGACCAGGATCAAGACCAGCAGAAGCAGCAACAGCAGAGCCAGGACCAGCAGCAAGCCCAACAGGGGCAGCAAGGGCAGCAGGGCAACAGGGAGTTGCCGGAGCAGCAGCAAAGTCCTTATGCCAGACAACTCGCGAATGCGGGCGATATCAAAGGAATGCAGATCCAGGATACCCAGGGCAATGACCTTGGCTCGGTCGACCAGGTCATCATCGATACTCAGAACGGCAAGGTTGCATTCGTGGTGACCTCCACGGGCGGGTTCTGGGGCATCGGCGGGAAACAGGCGATTATCCCCTGGAATGCCCTGCGCGTGCAGCAGCAGGGGCAAGTAGCCCAACAGGGTCAGCAGGGGCAGCAAGTGGCTCAGCAGGGGCAGGGCCAGCGGGTGCTGGTCCTCAATATCCCGAAAGATCAGCTGAAAAACGCCCCGCAGGGGGATATCTCGAAGATCCTCGATCGCCAGCAGGCTGAGCAGATTTCCCAGTTCTACGGGGTTGCCCCGTATTGGGAGGAAGGAGCGCAGCAGGGGCAGCAGGGTCAGATGATGTCGCCGCAGCAGCGCGGGGAAATGATGAACCGGATGCAGCACACAGATGCCGCAGCAGCAAGGACAGATGCCGCCCCAGCAGATGCCGCCGCAGCAGCAACAGAGGCCGCAGCAGCAGTCGCAGTGACAAGAGTCACCGGTGCCGGCAACGGGTCGGGTAGCGGAAGACGGGGCTCCAGTAAGGAGCCCCGTCTGATTTCGTGATCACAAAACCGCCGTCGACGGACCCGGCGATGCATATCAACAGTAATTGCCACCCAAAGAGGAGATTAAGATATGGGATCGGAAATCAGACCCGGGGAAAAAGACCGGGCCGTGCCCGGGCCGCAGGTGCGGCAGGGAGCGGCCTTTGCCGTTCAGGCGGGGGAAGAGGCCGCGCAGGAGGGGGAATATACCTGTGAGGGCTGCCGCAAAAAGACTCACCTGGAGAAAAAAATCATCGTCCCCAGGTGCCCCGACTGCGGCGGGGAATCTTTCCGCCTGAGCCAGGGCGAGGAAGAGTGAAAGAAGGCGCCGGCAATGGGAAAAAGCCGCCGGTGCCGCCGGAGCGCGCGGCTACCGTTCGCCGGCAGATCGAAGCCGCCCTGCGCGGGGAACCGCAGAGCGCCTGGGACATCTCGACCGTCGTCGGCATCCCGGAAAAAGAGGTTGGCTCCCACCTGGAACACCTGCGGCAGTCGCTGCGCGGTACCGGCGGCCGGCTGCAGGTGCTGCCGGCCGTCTGCAAGAGCTGCGGCTTCCGCTTCCATAAAGCGGGAGCGCCTCGACCGCCCCGGCCGCTGTCCGGTTTGCCACGGGCAGTCGATCGCCATGCCGCGTTTTGCCATCGTCCAGGAATGACTTTTATAGTCACCCATTGTCTTTCATCAGGAAAAAGAGGAAAGCGGCATGAAAGCGTATCGAAAAGAACTCTGGTTCAACGTGCCTTCCCGGCGGGGCTTCGTCAATATCACGCCGCAGGTCCAGGATTGCCTGGCGGAGAGTGGAATCGGGGAAGGCCTGCTGCTCTGCAACGCCATGCATATCACCGCCTCGGTCTTCATCAACGACGACGAGAGCGGACTGCACCAGGATTTCGAGCGCTGGCTGGAGCAGCTGGCCCCGCACGAACCGATCAGCCACTACCTGCACAACCGCACCGGGGAAGATAACGGCGATGCCCACCTGAAACGCTCCGTGATGGGGCGGGAGGTGGTCGTCGCGGTCACCGGGGGAAGCCTCGATTTCGGTCCCTGGGAGCAGATTTTCTACGGTGAATTCGACGGCCGGCGGCGCAAGCGCGTGCTGGTGAAGATCATCGGCGAATAGCCAGCGTTAAACCTGGAGGTTACGACCATGACAGCCGAGCCCGATTCCGGACGCCGAGCACTGCTGACCAGTGGCGCTGTTTTCCTGGCAGCCTCCACCACCGCCTGGGCGAACCGCCGCTCCTTTGCCGCTGAAAATAAAAATGCGGAGAAGCCGGAAGTGACGCCCACCGAAGATCTCATGCAGGAGCATGGGGTTCTCCGGCGCCTGCTGCTGATTTACCAGGAAGGTCTGCGGCGGCTCGGCACCGGGGACACCCTTCCCCTGGAGACGATAACCGGGGCTGCCGGCATCATTCGGAAATTCGTGGAGGACTACCACGAAAAATCGGAGGAAGAATACGTCTTCCCCAAGTTCAGAAAAGAAAATACCCTGGTCGACCTGGTGGATATCCTCTACCGGCAGCACCAGAAGGGCAGAGAATTGACGGAGGTAATCCTGCAGTCAGCGACGGCGGAGAAGCTCCAAACTACCGGCGGCCGGCAGCAGCTGACCACCGCCATGCAGCAGTTCATCCGCATGTACGCTCCTCATGCGGCGCGGGAGGCGACCGTGCTGTTCCCGGCCTTTCGCAAGATCGTCAGCCGGCAGGAATTCGAGGCCCTCGGCCGCACGTTCGAAGAGCAGGAGGAAGAGAAATTCGGCAGGAACGGCTTTGAGAAAGTCGTCGAACAGGTTGCCGAAATTGAAAAGAAGCTCGGCATCCACGACCTGGCGCAATTCACGCCCAGTCTGCCAGGGCGGTAAAGCCCCGGAAATTAGCGTCATGAGGTGAAAGTCGATCGCAAATTCAGAGCTTCAATAAGGCCGGGGCGGTAAAGCCCCGGAAATTGACGACGGCCGCATAGATCAGCCCGATGGCCATCAAGCTTCAATAAGGCCGGGGCGGTAAAGCCCCGGAAATTAGGCCGTCTCGAGGAAATGTCGATGACTGAGGGTGGCTTCAATAAGGCCGGGGCGGTAAAGCCCCGGAAATTTCGTCGGTCGCCATACACCGATCACGTTCCAGGATAGCTTCAATAAGGCCGGGGCGGTAAAGCCCCGGAAATTGAGCGTGCGCAGACTCGCTATCCGACGTCGATGATCTCGCTTCAATAAGGCCGGGGCGGTAAAGCCCCGGAAATTGCGGTCCTCAAGACGACCTGACCCGCGGCGCCTGCGACGCTTCAATAAGGCCGGGGCGGTAAAGCCCCGGAAATTGCCCGGCTTACGCCTGGCGACCGGTATTCCCTGCAACGCTTCAATAAGGCCGGGGCGGTAAAGCCCCGGAAATTGGCCGCACCAGGTGCGCAGCTGCGCAGGGAATAAGGCTTCAATAAGGCCGGGGCGGTAAAGCCCCGGAAATTGCGACGCCAGATGCGCTCATCGGTCGGAGGATGAAGCTTCAATAAGGCCGGGGCGGTAAAGCCCCGGAAATTTCGCCGGCGGAGTGCGACTCATGCAGCGACGCCGACCAGCTTCAATAAGGCCGGGGCGGTAAAGCCCCGGAAATTTGGGCGCGCCGTAGCACCCTTGCCGCTACCACGCGCTTCAATAAGGCCGGGGCGGTAAAGCCCCGGAAATTACGGTAGGTCGCGCGCCTACGTCGACCTTGAGAGTGCTTCAATAAGGCCGGGGCGGTAAAGCCCCGGAAATTGCACGGCCACGTGCATCGAGAACCGCCACCGCAGCGGCTTCAATAAGGCCGGGGCGGTAAAGCCCCGGAAATTCACGCCTCCATGAATCCGCAAAAGACCGGCTTCTGCAGCTTCAATAAGGCCGGGGCGGTAAAGCCCCGGAAATTGCCCGGTCGCAGGAGAATTCCCCGGCCGCTGCGCTTCAATAAGGCCGGGGCGGTAAAGCCCCGGAAATTGGGGTGCGCCTGAGCAGCTGGAGCCGATGACGTTGCTTCAATAAGGCCGGGGCGGTAAAGCCCCGGAAATTGCTGGGCCAGCGGTGCGAGCATGCCGACGATCAAGCTTCAATAAGGCCGGGGCGGTAAAGCCCCGGAAATTGGCGATTGCGCGATCCTGCGCGCGACTCTCCTTCGAGCTTCAATAAGGCCGGGGCGGTAAAGCCCCGGAAATTCTGACGTCGCTGCACTTGTAACGCCGGCTGCAGCGGCTTCAATAAGGCCGGGGCGGTAAAGCCCCGGAAATTGCTGCCCGGCGACCTGTCGCGGTATCCGCCGTCCGCGCTTCAATAAGGCCGGGGCGGTAAAGCCCCGGAAATTTTCGCTTCGAGGCGCATGAGAGGGCCGCTGACTGCTTCAATAAGGCCGGGGCGGTAAAGCCCCGGAAATTCACGACGGGCCCCGCGCGGACTGACCGCGCACGAGCGCTTCAATAAGGCCGGGGCGGTAAAGCCCCGGAAATTGCCGGACCGAGAGCGGCATCGGCCGACCACCAGCTTCAATAAGGCCGGGGCGGTAAAGCCCCGGAAATTGCTCGTACCATGCAGGAGGTCATTCGGCAGACGCACAGCTTCAATAAGGCCGGGGCGGTAAAGCCCCGGAAATTTAGGTCCGTCCCGATTCTCTCACCGATGCCAGCAGCGTGCTTCAATAAGGCCGGGGCGGTAAAGCCCCGGAAATTGCCGCCTGCGTCGCCGGTATTGCCAACAACTGACGCGCTTCAATAAGGCCGGGGCGGTAAAGCCCCGGAAATTGCCATGGCAGCATCAGGGGCACTGGACGACCACCGCTTCAATAAGGCCGGGGCGGTAAAGCCCCGGAAATTTTCGACCCTCCCGTGCCAACGTGGTCATGCTATCACAGTGCTTCAATAAGGCCGGGGCGGTAAAGCCCCGGAAATTCATGGATTCCGCCTACACAGACGCATCCTGGGCAAGCTTCAATAAGGCCGGGGCGGTAAAGCCCCGGAAATTGCGAAGTGCCGCAGCTGAGCGAAAGAGCCCGAGGGAGGCTTCAATAAGGCCGGGGCGGTAAAGCCCCGGAAATTTTAGCTCCGGCGGGCTGCAGAGCGGCCGAGTTGGCTTCAATAAGGCCGGGGCGGTAAAGCCCCGGAAATGACCGACCGCCTTGTGAGGCTCTCGACCGGTAGCTTCAATAAGGCCGGGGCGGTAAAGCCCCGGAAATTTGACGAGGCGGTCAGCATCCGCACGGGGCTCCGAAGCAGCTTCAATAAGGCCGGGGCGGTAAAGCCCCGGAAATTGCCCGCTCGAGCGGATGGACATCGACGAGGCTTCAATAAGGCCGGGGCGGTAAAGCCCCGGAAATTGTGCTGCCTGGTCGGGTGCGGCGTAGGCATGGCTTCAATAAGGCCGGGGCGGTAAAGCCCCGGAAATTACGGTCGCATCCAGCGCATACTGTGATGGCTTCAATAAGGCCGGGGCGGTAAAGCCCCGGAAATTGTGCGCTGTCCAT
>CAWFKQ010000013.1:0-159935 GCA_963816395.1 uncultured delta proteobacterium
CTTCCTTCTTCAGCGCGGCCGCCTGATCGGACAGGGTCTCCACGACCGCATCGAATTCCGCGGTCCGCGAGGAATTGTTTTCGGCCACCGCGCGGATCTTCGATACCGCTTCGACCACCTGGCCGCTGTTAACGGTCTGCTCCTGGGTGACGATGTTGATGCGCTGCGCCATCCGCCCCACTTCCTCCAGGTTCTCTGCAATCTGCCGGCTCCCCTTGGCCTGTTCTCCGGAGCTGTGCTTGACCTGCGAGGCGATCTCCCGCATCGTCTCCGAAGCTTTCGCCAACGCCTCGGTTTCCCCGGTCTGCTGCCGGATGGCCGCCGAGATCTGCATGAGCATGGCGGCCACCTGGTTGATCGACCGGGTGATCTGCTGACTTCCCTTGGCCTGCTCCTGGGTGGCCCGGACGATGCGCCGCACCTGTTCGGTGGAGGTCTCGGTGCTCGTCCGGATCTTGACCAGGGCCTCGCCGGCGGCCCGCGAGCGTTCCACCTCCTGGTTTACCTGCTCATTGCCGGCGGTCATCACCTCTACCACCTGCTGCACCCCGCCCTGCAGCTGGCCGATGATGGTGGCGATCTCCCGGGTGGAGACGCCGGTGCGCGCCGCCAGCTCCCGGATTTCGTTCGCCACGACGGCGAATCCCTTGCCGTGGTCGCCGGCCTGGGCGGCGATGATGGCGGCGTTCAGGGCCAGCAGGTTGGTCTGATCCGCCACCTCGTCGATGACGGTGAGGATGCGGCCGATATCCCTCGACTGTTTTCCCAGGTCATTGACCATGGCGGTGGCATTGCCGACCATCTCGCGGATGCTGCCGATGCCGCGGATCGTCTCGCCCACCGTCACTCGCCCCAGCTCGGTATCACTTACGGCGGCTTCCGCCAACTTCTTGGTCTTTTCGGCGTTCTCCTCGATCTCGCGGATGGAGGCGTCGAGCTCGGTCAGGGATGAGGCGCTGATCTCGGTGGAAGCGGAGAGGGTGTCGACATTGCTCGCAATCTGCTGGCTGGCGGTGGACATCTCGGCGATCGAATCGGAGACCTGATCGACCAGGGCGAAGAGCCGCTCCATCTGGTCGGCGATCTCGGCGGTGGCCGCCCCCAGTTCCAGGGTCGCCGAGGAGCTGTTTTCAACGGAGTTGAGCAGGGACCCCGTACTCTCGGCGATGCCGGAGATCGATTCCTCGATTCCCTTGATCGCCAGAAAGGATTCCTCAAGGGCCAGCGACTGGCGGTTGGCTCCGGAACTTACCTCCAGCGAGGAGCGGCGGATCTTCTCCGTCGCTCCCTGGATGTCGGCGGAAACGGAGCGGGTGCGCCCGACCATATCCCGCAGCCGCTGAATGAAGCGGTTGAAATTATCCGCCAACTCCCCCACCTCATCGCGGGAGGAAACCCGCAGGGTGCGGGTGAGATCCCCTTCCCCTTCGGCGATTTCCCGCAGACTGCCGACCATCTCGGAGAGTGGACGGGCCAGGCTGCGGGAAAAGGCAAAGCCGACGCCCAGGGCCAAAGCCGCGGCGACGGCTACGATGAGGCCGAGGAGCCGGCGCACCGAGTGGAGGGAGCGGATTTCCCCGGAATCGTCCAGGGCCAGGAGAATTCCCTGCCCCTCGCCACCCAGTGCCCGACGAAACAGTCGATAAGGCGCGCCGTCCAGGGTGATTGCGCCGCCGTCTTTCACCTGCGCCAGGTCGAGCTCCTGCAGCTGCGGATCGGAGGCGGCTTCAATGCCGTCGCCATCGAAGAGGGCGATCTCGACGCCGCTCAGCTGCTTGATGCGGGCGGCGAAGGTGTCATTGAGATAGGTGGTGCCGACCAGGTGTCCGGCAACCTGGCCCTGGAGCTTGACCGGGTTGGCGACGACCACCGCTATCCGCCCGCGCACCGAGGTCAGGGCGCTGGCCGCCTCTCCGGCCAGGCTGCGGCTGATCACCGGATCGGACGTGGCCGGCGCAGGTCCCGCTACCGGCCCGTCCGGGCGGGTGCGCAGCAGCAGGCTGCCGTCCGGCCGCAAAATTTCAAGAAGGTCGAAGTGGTAATCCCTGCAGGCATTTCGGGCCAGTTCCTGCAGCTGACTGGTTTCTCCACCCGTGGAAGCCTTATAGACGGTATTCACCAGATCGGTATTGCCGCTCAGCAGGCCGAGGTAGTTGGCGATTTTCTCCTGGGTGGCGGTGGTGCTGCGTTCGACAAAATTGCCGGTTTTCTCCGCCATCTGCAGCATGTCCCGACGGATCAGCCGTTCGGTCAGTCCGGAGACGAAGAACAGGGCGGCCACCAGGGGGACGATGGAGAGGCCGGTCAGGACGAGCAGAATCTTCCAGCGCAGATTGAATCGTTTCAGCATGTGTGGGTTCCCCTCGAATGAAATCGGCAGAGTCCATTATGCAAAATTCACAGAATAAGACAATGCATAAACTCAAGATTAAACCCGCTTCAATCCAAAGCCTGCTCCAGGTCGGCGATGATGTCGCCGACAGTCTCGATGCCGACGGAAAGTCGCAGCAGGCAATCGCAGATGCCGAGCCGGGCCCGCTCAGCCGGGGGGATGTCGGCGTGCGTCTGCACCGCCGGCAGGGTCATCAGCGACTCCACCCCGCCCAGACTCTCGGCAAAGGAGATCAGCCGCACTCTTTTCAGCACCTGCCGGGCCAATTCGGGAGAGCGCACACGGAAGGACAGCATGCCGCCGAAACCTTGCGCCTGCCGCCGGGACAGCGCATGGCCGGGATGTTCCGGCAGGCCGGGAAAATAGACTGCGGCGACGCGCGGGTGCCGCTGCAGCCAGCCGGCGATCTGCAGGGCATTGGCGCAGTGGCGCTCCATGCGCAGGGGGAGGGTTTTCAGGCTGCGCAGCAGCAGCCAGCTGTCCTGCGGCGGCAGGATGGCGCCGGTGGAGTTCTGCAGGAAATAGAGGCGCTCTCCCATCTCGGCCGTTCGCGCCACCAGGGCGCCGGCACACAGGTCGTTGTGCCCCCCCAGGTATTTGGTGGCGGAGTGGATCACCACATCCGCCCCGAAATCGAAGGGTCGCTGCAGCACCGGAGTGAGAAAGGTGTTGTCGACGATGAACAGCAGTTGCCGTTGCCGGCAGAGGTCGCCCAACGCCTCCAGGTCGGCCACCCCGAGAAGCGGGTTGCCGGGGGTTTCCACCAGCAGCGCCCGGGTGTTGCCCCGGACGGCGGCGGTTACCGCCCGGGTGTCCGCGGTATCGACATAGGTGGCGGCCATCCCCAGTTTGCTGAATATCTGGGCGAGCACCCGGTAGGTGCCGCCGTAGAGGTCCTCCGAGACCACCAGGTGATCGCCGGCCGAGAAGTGGAGGAAAAGGGTGGTGAGAGCGGCCATGCCGGAGGAGAAGGCGAGGCCGCGGGCGCCCCCTTCGAGAAGGGCCAGGGCCTCCTCGAGGAGCTGGCGGGTCGGATTTCCCGAGCGGGTGTAATCGAAGCCGGTGCTCTCTCCCACTCCCGGATGCCGGTAGGTGGCGCTCGGATAAATCGGGAAGCTGATGGCGCCGGTGCGCTCGTCGCGGCCGACGCCGAGCTGGACCAGACGGGTTTCCAGAGACTGTTCTTTCCTGTTCATTGCATCCCCCTTGGCAAAACCGTTGCGGGGCAGACTGAAAAGCCCCTTCTCATGGGAGATGAGAAGGGGCTTCGGGGGATGCCGGTGATGCAGGCGACCATCCGCGAAGCGCCACCTTCATCTTCCCCCGGGAAAACTCCGGAGCTGGAATTAGCACCTGGCACCCACCAGCCTGGCGGCTTCGGCGGATCGGTTGCTGTGGCTTCGCAGGGCCAGTCCCTCCGCCACTCTTGATAAAGACAGTGCTTTGTCGGCTTTTTCATGGCCGAATGTTGACAAAAAAGATAGAGAATCTGCCGGATCTTGTCAACAAAATTCTCGACATCAACAGGCGGAATCAGGGAATTCGCAGTATTCGCCGTAGACCTGCAGGAGGAATCTCTTCTCTCCGGCGGCCCATTGGGGTGGCTGGAGTGTGGGGCGGTCTTCCATCAGTACCCGGAAGGTGCTGCCTCCCCCTGGCGTCTCTTCTACCCAGGCCTTGCCCCCGTAGGCGCGGGCGATCTTGCGCACGGTGGCCAGTCCCACCCCGGTGCCGCGATTCTCCCCGGCCGTTGAACCCCGGGCGAAAACCTCGAAGATCCGTTCGCGTTCTGCATCCGGGATGCCGGGGCCATGATCCCGGACGAAATAGCAGACCCGATGCAGCTGCCGTTCGCCGCCGACCTCGATCGGCCCGGTGGCGTAACGGAGGGCATTGCCGATCAGGTTCCGGAAGATCTGCGCCAGCAGGGTTTTCGGCAGGCAGGCGGCAGGCAGGGGTTCCGCGACCACCGCCGTGGCCGGAAACTGGCTCTCCAGCTCCCGCAGGATCTCCCGCAGCACCTCCTCCGCATCCACTGGCCGCTCCGGCCGTTCGAGGAAGCCGGCTTGCGCCAGGTCGAGCAGATCCTCCAGCAGGATCAGCATGCGGTTGGCCTGCCCTTCGATTTCCTCGAGGATATCCAGTGCCCTGCCATCCAGAAGGGCGCCGTATTCGGAGCGGAGAAATTCCGTGTAGCCGATAATCGGTGCCAGAGGGCGAGCGCAGGTCGTGGGAGATGGTGTAGACGAAAGCCTCCAGGTCGCGATTGGACTCGCGGAGCCGCTCCTCGGCTGAGCGCCGCTCGCTGATGTGATGCCATTCCCGCAGGGCCCGGGCGGCGAAATGCGGCAGCTGGGCGAAGCTTTCCCCGGACTTGACGATATAATCGAGGGCGCCGGCCTTCATCGCCTCGACCGCCACTTCCTCATCGCCATGGCTGGTCATGATCACCGCCGGAAAGGGGAGACCATCGTTCTTGTTTTTCTCCAGCAGCTCGATGCCGCGGCCGTCCGGGAGGAGCAAATCGACGATGGCCAGGTCCGGGGTGGCTTCGGCCAACCGGCACCGGGCCTCACCCAGGGTGCGGGCGATGGTCAGGCGAACTCCCGCCCGCCCTTCGAAGGCGCGCAGGATCAACTGGATGTGTCCCTCCTCGTCCTCCACCAGCAAGATATTCAGGGCATTTTGATTCATGACATTCATTATCAATAGGCGCCCGCTGCCGGTCAAGGAATTTTCGTCCACTAATTCATGCCCACGGATAATAATTCCACTTCAGCCAGTAGAAGCCCAGATCGTCCATGAGGCGGACGAATTTGTCGAAATCGAGCGGTTTCACCAGGAAGCTGTTGGCATGATATTCATAAGCCCTCGCCGCATCGATCTCCGCTTCGGAGGTGGTGAGGATGACCACCGGCAGTTTTTCCAGTTCCGCCGAGGTCCGGATTTCCTTGAGAATTTCCAGGCCGTCCACACGGGGAAGGCGCAGATCGAGGAGAACCACGTGCGGTCGCGGACTCTTCTCCGGGTCGGCGAAATCCCCCCGGCGGAGGAGGAAGTTCAGCGCAGTCTCGCCATCGGAAATATGGATGATGCGATTGGCGACCGGGTGCCCCTCCAGGCTGCGCTTGACCAGTTCGGCATGGGCCGGGTTGTCCTCCACCAGCAGGATGACGAAGGGTCCTTCAGGCATATTTTCGGTGTTAGTCATCACTCTTCCTTGCTGGTAGGGTGAAAAAGAAGGTCGTCCCCTGGTCGGGGGCCGATTCCACCCAGATGCGGCCGCCGTGCACCTCGATAATGCGCTTGACCAGGGCCAGGCCGATACCTGTCCCCGCGGTCTCGGCGCTCAGGCGTTCGAACAGGCCGAAGATCTTCTCATGGTAGCGCGGATCGATGCCGACGCCGTTGTCGCGGACGTAGAAAACCGTCTCTTCCCCTTCCCGGCGGGCACCGATCTCCACCCTGGGTTCGGGCTGGTCGCCCATGAATTTCACGGCGTTGTCGATCAGGTTCTGCAGCACCTCCAGCAGCCTTGGGTGGTCGCCCCGGACCGTTGGGAGATCGGGGGCGATCACCACCTGCACTCCCCCCTCGACGATTTGGCCACCCACCTGGTGCACCGCTTCCCAGGCCAGATCACCCATGGCGATCTCCTGCGGGGGGTTGGCCAGGCGGCCGATGCGCGACAAGCTCAGCAGCTCATCGAGCAGCGTCTGCATCCGCAGCACGGCATTCTGGATGTGGCCGATGTCTTCTTTTAGCCGCTTGGCATCGCCGGCCGCCATATCCTTCTCCAGCAGGCCGAGGAAGCCGCGGATGGTGATCAGGGGGCTCTTCAGGTCATGGGAAACGGTATAGGTGAAGCGCTCCATCTCCGCCGCCTTGGTTTCCAGCTCGGCGATCAGGCGCTCGCGCTCCTGGTCGGCCTGGCGCCGCTCGGAGATGTCGCGGATGATGCCGGTGAAGATGCGCCGCTCGCCCACCCACGCTTCGCTGACCGCCAGCTCCATGGGGAAAACGCTGCCGTCCTTGCGTCTGCCGACCACCTCGCGGCCGATGCCGATGATCTTTCGGATGCCGGTGGTGAGATAGTTTTGGATGTAACGATCGTGCTGGCTGTGGTAAGGCTCGGGCATGAGCATCTCGACCTTGCGCCCGAGAGTCTCTTCCGTGGTGTAGCCGAAGATTTGCTCCGCCGCCCGGTTGAAGGATTGAATGATCCCCGTTTCATCGATGGTGATGGCGGCATCGACCACCGTATCGAGAACCGCCATCAACCGCGAATCGGTTTCCCGCCGTTCGAGCCGCTGGTCCCGTTGCCGTTTTTGTGCCATTTTCTGCCTTTGAATCCGCAGGTTCGCCTCTACTTAATCATAGCATGAGTCGACTGGGATTCCTGAAGCAAGCGGATTTCCCCCGGTCAGTGATTGCAGTGGACCGCGGGCGGCCGAATGGCTATCATCCTCCGGAAAGACCCCGGAAGATTTTCGCCCAGGAGTAAAGAATGGATCCGAGAAACCTGTTCTGCATCGATCTCGACCAGCCGTCACTGGCCGGTTTTCGCAAGTTCATCAGCGCCTGGCTTTACCGGGGGGAGGATTTTACCCTTCTGGTCGATCCCGGGCCGCTGTCCACCATCCCCCACCTCATCGGTGAACTGCGCCGGCACGGCATCGAGCGTCTGGATTACGTCCTGCTGACCCACATCCACATCGATCATGCCGGCGGCACCGGCGCGCTGCTGCGGGAATTTCCCGCCGCCCGGGTGATCTGCCATCCGGAGGGGATCCGCCATCTGGCGGCGCCGGAGATGCTCTGGCAGGGCTCGCTGAAGGTGCTTGGGACGATGGCCGAGGCTTACGGGGAGATCGTTCCGGTACCGGCGGAGCGGCTGCAGTTCGCTGAAAAAATCGGGGCTACCGGTGTGCGCGTCTTTCTCACCCCCGGGCATGCCCAGCACCATCTCTGTTTTCTGCTGGACGACCTGCTTTTCGCCGGTGAGGCGGCCGGGGTGCGCAGCGAGGTGTCCGGGGAGATCTATCTGCGCCCGGCCACGCCACCGCGCTTCCAGTTGCCGGTCGCCCTCGACTCCCTCGACCGCATGCTCGCCCTTCGCCCCCGCCGCATGGTTTTCGCCCATTACGGACTGGTCGAATCGGCCATGGAGCACCTGCGGATTGCCCGCCGTCAGCTGCCGTTGTGGGTGCGGGGGGTGGCAGCCACCGCCGCGGTGGCAGAATGCCGGAGGGAAGAGGCGCTTTTCGCCTGGCTGCAGGAGAGGGACGCGCATTATCGCAACATTCGCCGGCTGCCGCCGGACATCCATCGGCGCGAACGCATTTTTCTGGGGAACACCCTGCGCGGGATGAGCGAATATGTGGCCGGCCTGCCGCCGGCGGAGCGGCGGGCGCTGGCCGACGGTGGGGAAGGAAAGGTGGCGTCCGTCAGATGAATCTCTTCAGGAGTTCATCGACGACGGCGTCCACGTTCTCCGGCGTCACCTGGTGCCGGGCGCTGAGGTTTTCCGCCTGCCGCCGCCTGCCCGGGTCCTGCAGATCGGCGAGGCTGGCAAAAAGGCCGGTCCGCCGGCCCACCTGATAAAGCGCCTGCTCGTCGCCGGGCAGTTCGAGAAAACGCCGGATCACTCCGGTCATCCGTGCCTTGTCCGCCGGGAAAGTGCCCTCGACCTCCTGGAAGAGGTTCAGGATGTGGTCGCTCTTCAGAGTGCTGGTGATGCCATCCAGGTTCTCCAGAAAAAGCAGGATCTCGCCGGCGGTCTCCCGATCACCCAGTTTTTCGAATTTCCCCGTCCGGTAATCCTCATACAGCTCCACGCGGCTGGGAATCGCCAGCGTGCGCAGGCGGATGAAGTCGGCATCGATGTGGTTCAAGGCATCGGCGGTCTCCAGGGCGTGCTCCCGTGAGAGCCCCCGGCCTCCCAGCCCCGGCATCACATATTCCGACAGTTCGATCCCGGCCCGTTTTACCTTCTTCCCGGCCCGAATGTGGGTCTGCTTGTCCGCTCCCTTGCGCACCATCGCCAGCACCCGGTCGGAACCCGATTCCATGCCGATGTGGATACGGTTCAGGCCCGCCGCCGCCAGTCGTTCGAGGTCGCCGTCGGCAAGGCGGTCGATGGTCTGCGAACGGGCGTAGGAGGTGATGCGTTCGACGCCGGGAAAACATTCCTTGAGATGGTGCAGAATGGTCACCAGCTCATCGGGCCGGATGACCGGGCTGTTGGCATCCTGTAGAAAGATCGAGCGCATTCCCCCGGCTATCCAGTTGACGGCGGCGTGAAAGGCCGCCCGCTCACCCGGCTCCAGCCCTGCGGCAAGTTCCTCGAGGGCGCTCCGGCTGACGGTGCCGGAGTTGCCCAGGAGAGTGCGCAGGGACTCGACCTGTCGATGTACCGCATCGATGTCCTGCAGTACATGGCGCAGCGGGCGTCGGGAGAATTTCGCCCTCTTGTACACCGAGCAGAAGGTGCAGCGGTTCCAGGGACAGTTCCGGGTCACCCGCAGCAGCAGGCTGGCGGCCTCGCTCGGCGGCCGGATCGGACCCTGCTCGAAACCGGCGTAAGTTTCTTCCTGTTTATCACGTGCATTCTTTTCATCCATTGGCAGCCCCTAGGTTATGGGAAAGCTCCAGTATCCACGGGCGGAGCGGAAATGTCCAGATGCGGGGGACCGGAGTGTCGCGAGCAAATAAACTGTCCGGGCTTGTAGCACAAGGTTTGCAGGACCGTGGCCGCGACAACTGCGGACAGTTCTATTTGTTGACAACAGACATCGTATTAAACGCGGAGGCGCAGAGGCGCGGAGAGTTGCAGAAAAAGCGGATAGATTGACGAAACCCCTCCGCCTTTCCGCGTTGAAATGCCCTGGCTTTTTACAGACGCAGAAAGGCCCGCCAGGGGGATGACGGGCCTTTCTCCGCCGGTGCCGCGCGCGACTGTCAACTCGTCTGCGGGGCGATGGTGATGGTTACCCGGCGGTTCAACTGGCGTCCGGCCGCGGTGTCGTTGCTGGCGATAGGCTGGCTCTCGCCAAAGCCAGCGGTGGTCATGCGGGCCGGGCTGACCCCGGCGCCGGCCAGGGCATTCTTCACCGCCGCGGCCCTTCGCTCGGAAAGCTGCTGGTTGTATGTTTCGGAGCCGGTGCTGTCGGTGAAACCGGCGATGCGGATGGTGGTCTGCGGATACTGCTGCAGTACGTTGGCGACCCGGTTGATCTCGTTGTAGGCGCCTGCCTTGAGCGTGGCGGAATCGGTGTCGAACAGCAGGTCGGACTTGAAGGTCACCGCCAGCAGGTTGGCGTTGCGCTGGATATTGGCTCCCTCGACTCCCGCCAGCTGCTGCCGCATGGCCGCCTCCTGGTTGTCCATGTAGCGGCCGATGCTGCCGCCGGCAAACCCGCCGACCAGGGCACCGATGCCGGCGCCGATCAGGGTACTTTCGGTGTTGCCGCCGATCGCCTGGCCGAGGCCGGCCCCCGCCGCCGCCCCGACCCCGGTGCCGATCGCCGCCCCCTGTCCGGTTTTGGTCTGGGGAGGTGCGCATCCCGCCAGAACGAGAGAGCTGATGGTGAAGGATAAAATCAATACATGCGGAATCTTTCTCATTTCACACTCCTGGGTAAGTCCGGAGCCAGGCTCCGGGATTCATGCCTGCGTTCTCTCTTTAATCCTTTTAGCACGCCGGGGAGAAAAAGCAAAGGCCCGCCGGCAGGGAAAAGAGACGGCGGAAGTGTCCGTCGGGCTTGCTGATGCCGCCGATTCCGTGCTATTTTGCCCCTTTGTGAATCAGCGGCATTCCCCGGGAGGAAAAGATGAAAATCAGCAGAAGCGAGGTTGAGCACGTCGCCCGCCTGGCCCGCCTGGCGCTGACCGAGGCGGAGGTCGATACCCTGACCGGGCAGATGGACGCCATCCTCGACTATGTCGAACAGCTCAACCGTCTGGATACCGACGGCATTCTGCCCACCGCCCATGCCGTCCCCATGGAGAACGCCTTCCGCGAGGACATGCGTGCGCTCATCCCTGGGCACCGACAAGGCCCTGCAGAACGCCCCCGACGCCGCCGACGGCTGCTTCCGCGTGCCGAAGGTAATCGAATAGAAGCGAGGCTCGCGGCTCGCGGCACGCGGCCAGCGGGAAAGGCACAAACCTGTCCTGTCTTCCCAGCCCGTCTGGTCTTTAAACCGTTTGCCCCTTGCCGCTAACCGTTTGCCGGCATTTTGCCCCTAGCCTGGAATAATCATGATCGATCTGACCATCCATGAACTGAGTGCCCGGCTTGCCCGCCGGGAAATCTCCTCCGTCGAAGTCACCCGCGCCTTTCTGGAGCGCATCGCCGCCACCGACGAGCGGATCAATGCCTTCATTACCGTCACCGGCGAGCAGGCCGTGGCGGCCGCCGAGGCCGCCGACCGGCGGCTGGCGGCGGGGGAGGCCGATCTGCTGACCGGCATCCCGCTGGCGCTCAAGGACATCTTCGTCACCGAGGGGGTGCGCACCACCTGCGCCTCGAAGATCCTGGCGAATTTCCTTCCTCCCTACGACGGCACCGCCGTCGCCCGGCTGAAGGAGCGCGGCGCGGTGCTCCTCGGCAAGCTGAACATGGACGAGTTCGCCATGGGCAGCTCCAACGAGAACAGCGCCTTCGGGTCCGGTGCTGAACCCCTGGGACACCGGCCGGGTGCCCGGCGGCTCTTCGGGCGGCAGCGCCGCCTGCGTCGCCGCCCGCCAGGCGGCCGGGGCGCTGGGGACCGACACCGGCGGCTCGATCCGCCAGCCCGCCGCCCACTGCGGGGTGGTGGGGCTGAAGCCGACCTACGGCCGGGTCTCCCGCTACGGGGTGATCGCCTACGCCTCCTCCCTCGACCAGGTCGGCCCGCTCGCCCGCGACGTGGAGGACTGCGCCCTCCTGCTGCAGGCGGTGGCCGGCCACGACCCGGCCGACAGCACCTCCGTCGACGCTCCCGTCCCCGATTACCGCGCCGCCCTGCGCCCGGAGATGAAGGGGCTGCGCATCGGCCTGCCGCGGGAGTATTTCATCGCCGGCCTCGACCCGGAGGTCAAGGCCGCGGTGGAAGGGGCGATCGCCACCTGCCGCGAGCTGGGAGCGGAGATCGTCGAGGTCAGCCTGCCTCACACCGAGTACGCCGTGGCCTGCTATTACCTGATCGCCACCGCCGAGGCGAGCAGCAACCTGGCGCGCTACGACGGGGTGCGCTTCGGCCTGCGGGAAGACCAGGGGCAGGGGCTCATCGACATGTACATGCGCAGCCGCGCCGCCGGCTTCGGCGCCGAGGTCAAGCGGCGCATCATGCTCGGCACCTACGCCCTCTCCTCCGGCTATTACGACGCCTACTACCTCAAGGCGCAGAAGGTGCGGACGCTGATCCGCCAGGACTTCCTGGAGGCCTTTGAAAAGGTCGACGTGCTGCTGACGCCGGTCGCTCCGACCCCGGCCTTCCGCCTCGGCGAGAAGACCGCCGATCCGCTGCAGATGTACCTGTCGGACATCTTCACCATCCCGGTCAATCTGGCCGGCACCTGCGCCCTGTCGGTCCCCTGCGGCTTCTCCGCGGCCGGGCTGCCCATCGGCCTGCAGCTCATCGGCCGCCCCTTCGGCGAGGAGACGATCCTGGGCGCCGGGCACGCCTTCGAGCAGGCGACGGAGTGGCACAAAAGGAAACCCGCAATCTAGTCATTTGTCCTTTGTCATTTGTTTTCAAACCAATGACCAATGACCCTTGACCAAGGACGAGATCCCATGAAATACGAAACCGTCATCGGCCTGGAAGTCCATGTCCAGCTGACCACCGCCAGCAAGATCTTCTGCGGCTGCTCGACCCGCTTCGGGGCGGCGCCCAACTCCCAGACCTGCCCGGTCTGCCTGGGGCTGCCGGGGGCGCTGCCGGTGCTCAACCGGCAGGCGGTGGAGATGGCGATCATGACCGGCCTGGCGACCGGCTGCGGGATCGCCGAGCGCTCCGTCTTCGCCCGCAAGAACTACTTCTACCCCGACCTGCCGAAGGGCTACCAGATCTCCCAGTACGAGCTGCCCGTCTGCCTCCGCGGGCGCCTGGAGATCGAGACGCGCCGACGGCGGCCGCAAGGCGGTCGGCATCACCCGCATCCACATGGAGGAGGACGCCGGCAAGCTGCTGCACCCCGAGTCCTCCGAGGCCGGCAGCGTCTCCTGCGTCGACCTCAACCGGGCCTGCACGCCGCTGCTGGAGGTCGTCTCCGAGCCGGACCTGCGCTCCGCGGACGAGGCGGTCGCCTACCTGAAGAAACTGCACCAGATCGTCGTCTATCTCGGGGTCTGCGACGGCAACCTGGAGGAGGGCTCCTTCCGCTGCGACGCCAACGTCTCCCTGCGCCCCTGGGGGCAGAAAGAGTTCGGCACCCGCACCGAGATCAAGAACGTCAACTCCTTCCGCTTCGTCAAGCAGGCGATCGACTACGAGGTGGAGCGGCAGGCGGAGGTGCTGGAGGACGGCGGCCGGGTGATCCAGGAGACGCGCCTGTTCGACCCGACCACCGGCGTCACCCGCTCCATGCGCGGCAAGGAGGAGGCGCACGACTACCGCTACTTCCCCGACCCCGACCTGGTGCCCCTGGTCATCTCCCGCGACTGGGTGGAGCGGGTGCGGCAGCAGCTGCCGGAGCTGCCGGAGGCGAAGATCGAGCGCTTCGTCGGCGCGTACGCCCTGCCGCGCTACGACGCCGAGGTGCTGGCCGCCGAGCGGGCGCTGGCCGACTACTTCGAGGCCTGCGTCGCCGCCGGCGGCAATCCCAAGGCCTGCTCCAACTGGGTGATGGGCGAGGTGACGCGCGGCCTGAACGCCGACGGCGATCGGCATCGGCCAGTGCCCGGTGACCCCGGCGATGCTCGCCGGCATGCTGCGGCGCATCGACGACAGCACCATCTCCGGCAAGATCGCCAAGACCGTCTTCGACGAGATGTGGCAAAGCGGCAAGGACGCCGACGCCGTCATCGCCGAAAAAGGGCTGAAGCAGGTCACCGACACCGGCGCCATCGAGCAGATCATCGACGGGATCCTCGCCGCCAACCCGGGCCAGGTGGAGGAATACCGCGGCGGCAAGGAAAAGGTCTTCGGCTTCTTCGTCGGCCAGGTGATGAAGGCGAGCAAGGGCAAGGCGAACCCGGCGGCGGTGAATGAGTTGCTGAAGAAGAAACTGCAGGGTTGAGGAACGCGGTTTGCGGGACGCGAAAACCTTCCTTTCGCGTCCCGCGATCCGCGTCCCCGCGTCCCGATTCCGGAGGAATCATGTCCATCAAACCGATCCTGTTCGAAAACGGCCTGCTGAAGATGATCGACCAGCGCCTGCTGCCGACGGAGGAGGTCTGGCTGGAATACCGCGATTACCGGGCCGTGGCCGAGGCCATCCGCACCATGGTGGTGCGCGGGGCGCCGGCGATCGGGGTGGCGGCGGCCTACGGCGCGGCCTTCGGCGCCCGGGAGATCTTCGCCGCCTCCTTCGACGAGTTCATGGCGGAGTTCGCGGCGGTCTGCGAGCATCTGGCCGCACCCGGCCGACGGCGGTCAATCTCTTCTGGGCGCTGGAGCGGATGAGAGAGTGCGCCCGGGCCAATGCCTCCCTGGCCGGCAGCGACCTGAAGCAGCGCCTGCTGGCGGAGGCGCACGAGATCGCCGAGGAGGACGACCGGCTCAACCGGACGATGGGCAAGCACGGCGAACCTCTCATCCCGGATGGCGCCCGCGTGCTCACCCACTGCAACGCCGGGGCGCTCGCCACCGGCGGCTACGGCACCGCCCTGGGGGTGATCCGGGCGGCGGTGGCGGCGGGGAAGAAGGTGGCGGTCTTCGCCGACGAGACCCGCCCCTTTCTGCAGGGCTCGCGGCTGACCGCCTGGGAGCTGATGCGGGACCACATCCCGGTCACCCTGATCTGCGACAACATGGCCGGCTACCTGATGAGCAAGGGGGAGATCGACTGCGTGATCGTCGGCGCCGACCGCATCGCCGCCAACGGCGACACCGCCAACAAGATCGGCACCTACACGGTGGCGGTGCTCGCCCGGGAGCACGGCCTGCCCTTCTACGTCGCCGCGCCCACCTCGACCGTCGATCTGGCGATCGCCGACGGCAGCGCCATCCCCATCGAGGAGCGCGATGCCCGGGAGGTGACCCACAGCGGCGACCGGCAGCTGGCCCCGGCCGGCGTCGCCGTGCGCAACCCCGCCTTCGACGTCACCCCGGCCCGCCTGATCACCGCCATCATCACCGAGCGGGGAGTGGTCAAAGGGGATTATCAGAGGGGGCTGAAGGAGCTGGTGGAGAAGAAAGGGCAATTTTGAATGTTGAATTTTTAATTTTGAATTGAGAGGCAATACAATCCTTAATCCTGGTGCAATTTCCGAAAGGAGGAGAATTTGACCTTGAATTCAACATTCGACATTCAAAATTCAAAATTATGGATTTAACAAACCGTCTCACCTCCGCCCTGCAGGCGGCCGGCGACAAGCCGTTGCAGGCGCTGGTCGCCGAACTCGGCTTCGCCGAGGCGAAGAAGACCGCCGCCAACCTGCGGCTGCTGCAGGAGGTCTGCGCCGACGGGGAACTGCTCGCCGCGGTTGCCCTGGCGGCCACCGCTACCGCCGATCCCGATCTCGCCCTGAACAACCTCGAGCGCCTCTGCGGCACCGTCGCCGGCGCCGACCTCCAGCCTGTGCTGGCCGAGCCGACAGCCCGCCGCCGGCTGCTCACCGTCCTCGGCGCCTCCCCCTTCCTGGCCGGGCTCCTCTGCCGCCGCGCCGACTACTTCCAGGATCTTTTCCCCGGCGGGGAAATCGAACGCCGCAAGGGAGAGGCGGAGATGCTGGCGGAGTTGGCCGGCCGCCTTCCCGTTGAGACGTCTTTTGCCGAGCTGCAGAAAGAGCTGCGCCTGTACAAGGGGCGGGAGATCCTCCGCATCGGCAGCCGCGACCTGTGCGGCCTCGCTTCCCTGCCGGAGGTCACCGGCGAGCTCTCCGCCCTGGCCGCCGCCAGCCTGGAGCAGGCCTACCGGGTCTGCGACGCCCTGCTGCGCGCCGAGTACGGCGCCCCTCTGCTCCAGCAACGGGACCGAGGAGGCCGAGTTCACCATTCTCGGCATGGGCAAGCTCGGCGGCCGCGAGCTCAACTTCTCCTCCGACATCGACCTCATCTACTTCTATTCCTCGGAAAAGGGGGAGACCGCCGGCGTTCCCGATCCCCTCGGGGAGAGGCGCAACCGCCTGCACCTGCACCAGTACTTCTGCAAACTGGGGGAGATGATCACCCGGGCGATCAGCCAGGCGACCGAGGACGGCTTCGTCTTCCGGGTCGACCTGCGCCTGCGGCCGGAGGGGAACAGCGGCGATCTGGCGACCTCCCTGCGCAGCGCCGAGGTCTATTACGAGAGCTGGGGGCAGAGCTGGGAACGGGCGGCCATGCTCAAGGCCCGGCCGGTGGCCGGCTCCCTCGCCCTGGGCGAGCGGCTGCTGAAGGACCTGGAACCCTTCATCTACCGGCGCTATCTCGATTACGCGATGATCGAGGACATCAAGCAGATGAAGCAGAAGATCGACCGCAG
This sequence comes from uncultured delta proteobacterium, assembly GCA_963816395.1. Lineage (GTDB taxonomy): Bacteria > Desulfobacterota > Desulfuromonadia > Desulfuromonadales > JACZKF01 > CAWFKQ01. The sequence continues at coordinate 16,007 of CAWFKQ010000013.1, forward strand.
CCTGTCCCGCGAGCGGGAGGGGGAGCTCAACCTCAAGCTCGGCCGCGGCGGCATCCGGGAGATCGAATTCTTCATCCAGGCTCTGCAGCTTATTTACGCCGGCAAGAATCCCGTCCTGCGCGAGCGCAATTCGCTGTGCGCCCTGGAAATCCTGCAGGAGCAGGGGCTGATCAAGGCCGACGATTACGTCATCATGCGCGAGGCTTACACCTTCCTGCGGACGGTCGAGCACCGCATCCAGGTGGTGCAGGAGCGGCAGACGCACAACCTGCCGGTGCGCGCCGAGGAAACGGCCGCCCTGGCCCGCCGCTGCGGGTATGCCGGGGAGTCGGCCTTCAGCAAGGTTCTGGAAGATTACCGGCGGGCGGTGGAGGGGATTTACCGTGAGCTCTTCCACACCAGCGAGGAGGAAATACGCCAGGAGGTCAGGCCCGAGGTGGCCTTTCTCTTCGACCCGGCGGCCGATCCCGACCTGGTGAAGGATATTCTCGAGGAAAAGGGGTTTAAAAACCTCGACGCGGCCTGCGAAATTCTGACGACTCTGCGCGACGGGCCGCCGCGCGCCCATCTCAGTCAGCAGGCCCGGCGGCATCTGGAGCGCATCGCCCCTCTGCTGCTGCAGGAGGTCATCGACTCCCCCGAACCGGACATGGCCCTGATCAATCTGGACCGCTTCCTCACCATGCTGCGGGCACGCGCTACCTTCTTTGCCCTGCTGGCGGAAAATCGCGAGATCATCCGACTGCTGGTCACTCTCTTCGGTACCAGCCAGTTCCTCTCGCGTATTTTCATTCAGCACCCGGAAATCCTCGATTCCCTGGTCTCCCGCACCTATGCGGTGACGATCAAGGAACAGGCGAGCATGGAAAAAGAGCTGGCAGAGCTTCTCGATCAGGCCGCCGACTACGAAGAGAAGCTCGACGTGCTGCGCCGCTACCGTAACGAGGAATTCCTGCGCATCGCCTTGAACGATCTGCACGGGCACACCGCCCAGGCGGAAGGAACCGCCCAGCTCTCCTGTCTCGCCCGCACCTGCCTGAAAATGGCGCTGGAAATCGCCCGCGAGGAACTTGTTCCGCGCTTCGGCCTCCCCTTCTGCCGGGATGCCGAAGGGGTGGAGCACGAGGCGGGTTTCGCCATTCTCGGCATGGGCAAGCTGGGGGGGATGGAGATCAACTACCACTCCGACCTGGACATCATCTTCATCTATCAGGGGGAGGGGGAGACGCGGCCGGTGGCGGGGAGCGAGGCGGAGCGCTTCCGGCCGCTGAGCAATCCGGAATATTTCGCCCGCCTGGCGCAGCGGGTCATTTCCGTGCTGACCCTGGTCACCCGCGAGGGGTACGTCTACCAGATCGATACTCGCCTGCGCCCCTCCGGCAATCAGGGGCCGCTGGTGACCAGCCTCGATGCCTTCGAGCGCTACCACCGGCAGTCGGCGCAGCTCTGGGAGCGGCAGGCGCTGACCAAGGCGCGGGTGGTCGCCGGTCCGCAGGCACTGGCCCGGCAAATAACCGAGCTGATCCGGCAGATCGTCTACGAAAGTCCTCTGCCCCCTGGTCTGCGGGAAGAAATTCACCGGCTGCGCGCCCGTATGGAAACCGAGATCGCCCGCGAGAGTGCCGAACACTTCAACATTAAAACCGGCCGCGGCGGCATGGTCGATGTCGAGTTCCTCGTCCAGTATCTGCAATTGCGCCACGGTGCCGAATACCCCGAGTCTGCAGGCCAGCAATACCCTGAAGGCCCTGAAGGCGCTGCAGGCCGCCGGCCTGCTGGGAGAGGCCGATTTTACCGTGCTGAACGACGGTTACCATTTCCTGCGGCGGCTGGAGAACAAGCTGCGTCTGGTCCACGACCAGTCGATCAACCAGCTTTCAGGGGACCGGACCTACCTGGTCCGGCTGGCCCGGCGGCTCGGTTATCCCGACCGGCCGCGCCGTCCCGACGAGGCTTTCCTGGAGGAATACCGGCAGGTGACGGAAAAGATAAGGGCGATCTTCGACCGCTTCATCGGGTCGGAAGAGCCAGCGGCGCCTCCCTCCGGATGACGACGCCCGGGCCGGTTCAGGGGACCAGTGCCCCGGTGGCAGGCGGAAGCCCGCCAGCCCCTGGCGGTAGACGCTCGCTGGCAGGCGGGCGCGGACCCGCTCCAGATAGGTGCCGATGATCAGCTCCCGCAGCCGGGCGCGCACCGCCGGCGCCGGGCGATCGAACAGCAGGCCAATCTCCTTGACGTCCGTGCCGTCGAGGTCCCACCGGTCCATCGCGTAGATCACTTTGCCTTCCATGGTGAGCCCCTCCCGGGCCAGGAATAGAACCACCTCTTCGCCCAGGGCCAGCTCCCGGTGGTGAAAAAACCGGCAGCCATAGTCGGAGAGGCTGGTCAGCCGGGCTTCACTGGTCTGGTGGCGGCAATAGATGCTGGTGGGCAACTGCAGATTGATCCGGATATGGGAGCGGGGAGGAGAATGGAAGCGGGATTCCAGGGCCGCCCACAACTCTTCCGGCAGCAGCGGCAGGGGGAGCCGGTCCGGCCCGCCGCCCCCGTCGGGCGCCAGCCACAGCAGCGGCCCGTGTGCCGGCGGCAGGGAGGTGCCCGCCTCCAGCAGCAGCAGGTCCTCAGCCGTCGGCGCCGGCAGCAGCCGGTACTGCCATTCCTCCAGCAGGGTGGCCAGGACGGTGCGCCAGGCGGACGGCGGCAGTTGCAGGGCGAGGCGCCTTGCGCGGGTTTTGGCAGGTCGATCGGTGAGCATCGCCGCTTTCGCTGGAGGCAGAGATCAGAGACCGTGCAGGTCGACGACAATGGCGGTGCGGTCGTCGCGCGGCGGATCTTCGGCGCCGAATTCCCGCAGGGCAGAAAAAAGTTCCTCGAGAAAATGCAGGTGATCGCCATTCTTCCGCTGCAGAACCTGCTGCAGTCGCTCCTGGCCGAAGAGAACGCCTTCGGCATCGGCAGCTTCGGTAATCCCGTCGGTATAGAGCAGGAGACGATCGCCGGGCGCGAAGTGAAAATCGCCCCGACCGATCTCCGGGTGGGCGAAAAAGCCGATCGGCGGCGCCGTCGGCGGCAGGCTGAGCACTCGCTCGCCGCGTTTTACCAGGGGGGCCGGATGGCCGGCATTGATGTACTGAAGGGTCAGGGTGCGCGGATCGATGATGCCGAAGAAGAGGGTGGAGGAGAAGAAATGGTCGAACTCCCGGGACCGGGCGGCGAAGGAGAGCAGAAACTCGTTGGCGTGCTGCACCAGTTCCAGGGCACAGATGTCGCGGGAGGAGCGATGGATGAAGCCGTAGAGGAGAGCCATCACCAGGGAGGCGTGCACGCCATGGCCGGTGACATCGCCGATGAAAACCGCCTGGCAGTCGCCGGGCATGGAAATGAAGTCGAAGTAATCCCCGCCCAGCCCCAGCGCCATCAGGTTCTTGGTGCCGATGCAGCACCAGCCGCAGGCCGGAGAGATCTTCGGAAAGAGGATCTGCTGGACATGGCCGGCCAGATCGATCTCCCGCTCCAGCCCGAATTCTTCTTTCAGCCTCTTCATGCCTCCCCCGCCGCTTAAGGTTGTCACCACTTTAGCGAAAATCACAGCTGAACGCCAGCGCCAAGCCAAGACCGGTGAGATAGCAAGTAGCGGGATAGCGAGGTAGTCAAAAGGCCCGCAGCCGCCGGTCCATGAGATGCCGCGGATGGACATTGCCCAGGGCGCCGAGCAGGCTTTTCTTCAGGTGCGGATTCTCCTGCGCCAGTTCGCCGATGAGTCCCTTCATGCGCTTGCGTTTCTGATCGACCTGGCCGCATACCGGGCAGGCGCAGCAGATCACCGGGAAGGCGTTGTCGCGGGCAAAGGCGATGATCTCCCGCTCCTCGACATAGACCAGGGGGCGGATGACGGTCTGCCGGCCGTTGTCGGCCAGCAGCTTGGGACTCATGGCCGCCAGGGTGCCGACGTAGAACTGGTTCAGCAGGAGGGTCTCGATGAAGTCATCGAGATGGTGGCCGAGGGCGATCTTGTTGCAGCCGAGTTCTTCCGCCACCGTGTACAGCACCCCCCGGCGCAGCCGGGCGCAGAAGGAGCAGTAGGAGGATCCGGGGCGCCGCTTCTCCTCGATGATCCGGTAGCAGTCGGTATCCTCCATCCGGTAGGAAAAGCCATTCTCCCGCAGATGCTCCTCGATCTTCTCCTTGCGGTAGCCGGGAAAACCGGCATCGATGTTCACCGCCACCAGCTCATATTTCACCGGTGCCCGGCGCCGCAGGCGTTCCAGGATATGCAGCAGGGTATAGCTGTCCTTGCCGCCGGATACCCCGACGGCGATGCGGTCGCCGGCCTCGACCAGGTTGAAATCGCCGATGGCCCGGCCGGTCAGTTTGCGGATCCGCCGGTAGCGGTGGTCTTCGATCAGTTCCACTGTGCTGCTCCGTTCCTGCTGGGGTTGCCGCCTTTTTAATCGATCCAGGGGAAATTTGCAAGGGCTGGCAATGCGGCCGGTCATTAGACGGATCGCGGATAACGATTATACTTTTTTACCTGTCAAGAGGTCTGCATGCACATTGACGATCCTTCCCTGGTACATTGTTTCGGGTGCGGCGTGCTGCTGTTCGACCGCCGCGGCGGAGTGACCTTCGCCAATGAGCCGGCGCGCCGGCTTCTCGGTCTCACCGACCGTGATCTCCTGCAGACGGCCCAGCCGCATCCCTGGCGGATGCTTGCCGCCGACGGGCAGCCATTGACGGCGGCCGAGCATCCCTTTTCCCGCATCCTGAGGGGGGAGAGGATGGTCGGCGAGGAGTTCCGTCTCGAATGCCGGGACGGCTCGACCCTGACGGTGGCCATGAACGGCGCCCCGCTGGTCGGCCCTGGCGGCGAGACCACCGGCGGGGTGGTCGATTTCAACGACATCACCGAAAAGAGCAGGGCGCAGGCGGCGGTGCGGCAGGCCATGGAGCGGCTGGCGGCGAGCGAGTCGCGCCTGCGGGCGCTGGTCGGCTCCATCGACGAAATCGTCTTCGAATTCGATGCCGACGGCATCTATCTCAATGTCTGGACCGGCAACGAGGAGCTGCTCAAGCGGCCGCGCGAGGAACTGCTGGGTCGGCCGGTGACGGAGGTGGTAGGGGAGGAACTTGGCGCTCAGTTTCTGGAGCGCCTGCGCCGGGTGCAGCGCACCGGTGTACCGGAAACCTTCGATTATCCGCTGCAGGTGCTCGGCGGCGCCCGCTGGTTCCTGGCCCGTGTCGCCCCCATTCCGCCAGCCGACGACGCCCCCGTCACCCTCGCCTTCCTGGCCCGCGACATCACCGACCGCAAGCAGATGGAGGAGGTCCTGCGCGCCTCGGAGCGCCGCTTCCACCAGATCCTGGAAAATATTCAGCTCGCCGCCCTGATGCTGGACCGCCAGGGGCGGGTGACCTTCTGCAACGATTTTCTTCTGCGGCTGACCGGCCGCAGCCGTGAGGAGCTGCTGGGGCGGGACTGGTTCGACTCCTGCATTCCTCCCGAGGACCGGCGGCAGCTGCGGGACTTCTGGCGGCAGACGATAAAATCGCGCGCCACCTCCCGCTATCACGAATCTCCCATCCTGACCGTCAGCGGCGAACACCGTCTGCTGGCCTGGAACGTCATCGTCCAGCGCGGCGCGGAAGGGCGGGCGCTGTTCTGCGCCAGTATCGGCCAGGACATCACCGAACGGCAGCGCGCCGAGGAGGTCCTGCGCCGCAGCGACGAGATGAAGAGCGAATTCATCTCCATTGCCGCCCACGAGTTGCGCACGCCGCTCACCAGCATCCTCGGCTATGCCGAAATTCTTCTGAACCAGGCGCATTTCGGCGAATTCACCGCCGAGCAGCAGCGCAGTTTCCTGCAGGAGATCTACGATAAGGGGCTGGTGCTGGCGGAGACGGTCAATGAGTTGCTCGATCTCAGCCGCATCGAGTCCGGCCAGTCGATCCCCCTGCAGCTGGCGCCTTGTTCGCTGGACGAGATCCTTTCCAGCCTGGTGGCAAGTTACCGGCGCAATTTCCCCCGGCACCGTTTCGAGCTGCAACTGGAGCAGCACTGCCCGGCCGGGATCCTGGTCGACCGGCGCAAGATGGAGCAGGTGATGGAGAACCTCATGAGCAATGCCGTCCGTTATTCGCCGGCCGACAGCCTGGTCCGGATCGTCGGCCGCCAGGAGAAGGGCGGTTACCGGGTAACGGTTATCGACCAGGGGATCGGCATGAAGCCGGAGCAGGTGGCACGGATTTTTGAAAAATTCTATCGTGCCGATTTCTCCGACACCTCCACCGGTGGCTTGGGGCTGGGGATGAGCATCGTCAAGGGGATCATCGAGGCGCACGGCGGCTGGATTCACGTGGAGAGTGCGCCCGGGCAGGGAACATCGGTCAGCTTCTTCCTGCCGGAGGAGGGGAGCGGTGAACGAAAGCGGGAAACCAGCAGGAATTCCATACAGCTTTAAGAGCGGTCAGGAAAGCGCCTGCCGCAGCCGGTCAGCTGAAGAGCCGGGCCCCGTGGCCCGGCTCTTCCTTTTTCGGCAGAGGAGCGGGGTGTCAGCCTTCGCCCTTGCTCAGGCTGGTTTTTTCGATCCGCTGGCCGGTCTCCAGGACCGGCGCCGGCAGTTCGGTCTCTGCATCGAAGGGGATCAGCCCCTGGGCGGAATAGATGTTGCGGGGATTCCACAGCATGTAGCCGTTGCTGCCGAACTCGCGGGAAGCGCTTACCTGGGCTTCGATTTCGGTGGCGCGGAATTCCCGCCGGTCGAAGGCGTAATCGCGGAAGGCCTGCAGCCAGGGGCGGAAGCGCACCGGCGCCAGGCCGGTGCGGTTGCGGGCGTTGTTCAGGGTGAGCAGCACCACCTCATAAGGGTTTTTCACCGGATTTTTGTAGGCGCCGACCCCGAACTGAAACCCGGAGGGATAGAGCATCGGGGCGAGATAATCGAGATACGGCGCCAGGCTCTCCAGGTGCTGACCGATCCAGGTATCGTTCTGATTCCAGCAGACATAGCCGAAAATATCGGCCGAGAGATAGACGTTGTAAGGAACGAGCCGCTCCCGCGCCCGGGCGAGAAAGCTGCTGATCGCCTGCACCCGGTTTTCCTGGGTGTTTTCCTGGCTGAACACCAGGCCGGCGCGGTCGGGGAAGCGAACGTAGTCGAACTGGATCTCGTCGAAGCCGCTGCGCGCTGCCTCGGCGGCAATATCGATGGTGTAGTCCCAGACCTCCGGCCGGAAAGGATCGACCCAGGAGAGCCCCTCGTTGTCGCTCCACACCGCGCCGCTGGCTGTCTTCACCGCCAGCTCGGGACGGGCATGGGAGAGCCGGTTGTCCTTGAAGGTGACGATACGGGCGATGGTATAGATCTTCTTCTCATGCAGAGAAGCCAGCAGCCCCGGCAGGTCCTTCAGGGTGATGATCTGCTGGGCGCCGACCGCCGTCGCCAGCGGGACGCTGCTGCGGAAGGAAATCAGCCCCCGGTCCCCCTTGATGTCGATGACCAGGGCATTCAGCTCCGTCTTCTCGATCAGGTCGAGCGCCTTGCCCCGCAGCAGCCGGGAGCCGGCCCCGTAGAAGGAGAGGTAGAGCGCCTTCGGAGTGAAGGGAGTCAGCCGGAATTCCGGGGGGAAGGCCGTATCCTGCTCCTTGCGCAGGTAGCCCGGCGCCCTGGCCGCCAGTTGCTGGCACAGCGCCGGAATGCTGAAGCCGCCGTCGCGACCGCTGATGACGGTAGCCGGTCCGCAGGTGATGGTGGCCCCGGCCAGCGGCTGGCCGGTGGCGGCGTCGAAAACGGCGCCGTTGAAGGCCTCCCGCGCCTCGGCGGGCAGTTGGAGTTGGATGAGGATGGCGAGCAGAGACAGGGCGGCGATCAGCGAGGGGCGGCGCATGGACATAGCATCTCCGGCTGGAACTCCCGGTTCCCGGGCATTGAATGAAAAAGGATTTATCACCTAAAAACGGGAGGTTGCAAAAGCCGAACCGAAGTCGGGGGGAAGCCGGAAAGAAATTTCAGACAGGTGCCAGGCGGGCTGGCGTGAGGGGCTGGCGGCCGGCCGGGGGGCAGGGGGGCGGGAGCTACGTGCTTTCGCGCAGACGGGTCGGGAAAAATGTCAGGTGCCGGCCGAGCGGCGCACCTTCAGGTCCTTCGTCACTTCCAGCAGCTCGATCTCGAAGGTCAGCTCTTTGCCGGCCAGCGGATGATTGCCGTCGAGGGTGACCGTTCCTTCGCCGAGGGCAGCGACCAGCACCAGCAGGCGGTTGCCATTCTCACCGGTGATTTCCAGCTGCCGGCCGACCTGCAGGTCCAGATGCGCCGGCAGGAGGGAGCGGTCGATCTCCTCGCGGCTGCTCTCCTGGTAAGGGCCGTAGGCTTTTTCGGGGGGTACGGTGAAGGTCTTGGCCTCGCCGGTGAACATCCCGGTCACCCCCTCGTCGAACCCGGGAATGACCTCCTGCCGGCCGAGAATGAAATGCAGCGGTCGCTCGGCGGGGGAGGCATCGAACACCGTACCGTCGGCTAGTCTGCCGATATAACGCACTTTGACCGTGTCGCCCTGGTCTGCCCGGATCATGGGACTCTCCTGGTGGAAGATGTTGAAGGCAAGCCCCCCGGCCCTTCGGGCACCCCCCCTGTTTTAGGGGGGCAGGGGGGTAAAGTCCCTTTGATACCCCGCCGGCCGCTGCGTGTCAACCGCAAAGACGGCGGTGAACGGTCAGCGACCGAGCTGCGCCGCTTCCTTGCGCCGGCCCAGATGCCACAGCTGCCGCAAGCCGAAGAGAGGACCAAAACCGAGCAGGGGAAGGAGGTGCGGGAGCGGCAGCCGCTGCATCAGCCAGGCGAGCAGCTGGATGCTGCCGATGGTGACGGCGAATCCCAGGCAGTTCATCAGGGTGAGGGCCGAGCCGACCTGCTCCGGTGGCGCCGTGCGGGCGGAGAGGGCCGAGTACTGCGGGGAATCGCCGACCACGGTGATCCCCCAGAGGAGGAGGAAGGGCAGGAACAGCGAAGGGGGCAGGAGGAAGAAGAGGGGCGCCAGCAGGCAGCAGGAGCCGGAAGCGGCCAACTGGGCGAAAGCGACCCCCAGGCTGCCGGTGTGGCGCGAGACGATGCCGCCGACGACGCAGCCGGCGGCGCCGGCGCCGATGATGAAAAAGGACCAGAGGGAGACCGGAAAGCCGGCCAGGCCATGGTGCTTCGCATAGGCGGCGAGCAGGGCGGGGGTGAAGGTCCAGAGGGCATAGAGCTCCCATTGGTGGCCGAAATAGGCAAAGCAGGCGCGGCGGAAATCCGGGCAGCGGATCACCGTCTTCAGCGCCCCGGCCTGCAGCCGGCGCCCCGGCGGCAGGTGCGGGCCGTCGGGAACGAGCAGGTAGAGGAGAGCCCCGCCCGCCGCCGCCACCGCGGAGCTGGCGGCGATCACCGCCGGCCAGGGGAGCTCCCGCCCGAGGGCGCGCAGCAGGTGGGGGAAGGCGGTGCCGAGGACCAGCGCCCCGACCAGGTAGCCGATCGCCCGGCCGACCCCCTGCCGGTACCAGGCGACGGCGATCTTCATGCCGACCGGATAGATGCCGGCCAGGAAAAAGCCGGTGCCGAAGCGACAAAGGAGCAGCGACGGCAGGCCGCCGGCGGCGAGCCAGATCAGCAGGTTGGCGGTGGCCCCGAGCAGGGCCGAGATGAGGAACAGCAGCCGGGAGGAAAAGCGGTCGGCCCAGGCGAACCAGGCGAAGCAGAGGGTGCCGGCGATGAAGCCGAACTGCACCGCCGAGGTCATCGTCCCGAGGGCGCCGGCGGGCAGCTGCCACTGGCGCTGAAGATCGCCCATGACCGCATTGCCGGCGAACCACAGCGAGGTCCCGGCGAACTGGGAAAGGACGATGACCGGAAGAATCCGGCGCGGTACGCGGTCGGCGCTCGCCGCCATGGCAAAATCCGTCAGAAGGGATCCGGCAAGGATTAATTGCCCGATCCTAACGGTAAAGACCGGCGGCGACAAGAGAAAAGCGCAGTCCGGGCAAACGGCAAGCGGGCCCTCGGCGGGCGGAAAAACTCAATCATCAGCCGTTCGCCGCCTGCCGTCACTCTTCTGAAATTCCCAGTTCCTCCTTCATGCCGAGGACGAAGTTTTTCGCCCGCCCAGCCGGGGCGATGATGCCGTAGGCCATGGCTTCCTTCAGTTCGGCCTCACTGGCGCCTGCTTCCTTCGCGACCGCGAAGTGTTTGGCCAGTCAGTCGGGGCAGGCCACGGCAACGGCGCAGGCGACCCGGATCAGTTCGCGGGTGCGGACATCCAGGACCTCCTCGTATTCGAAGTCGAAAACCTTTTTGCGCGTCTTCATCGGTACCTCCGTTTGCAGACAGAGTTAAAAACAGTGAGATAGCAAGTAGTGAGTAGTAAAACTCACCTACCTCACCTCCGCTTCGGCGCCGGCGCGAACCACCGCCCTTTCCACAGGCCGCCGCGACCGCGGCGGAAGCGGCGGGCCGAATCGAGGGTCATCGCCGTGTAGAACAACGCCGCCACGGGGAAGAGCGGCGCCAACCAGGCGGCGACCCGGTATTCGCGCAGCAGCGGCAGCAGGGTGCGGGCCATCAGCAGCCAGGCTGCCAGGCCGATGGCGGCCGGCCAGGTGCGGCCGGCGGCGAGGCCGGCAACGGCAGCCGCCGGCGGGACGGCGAACATCAGCAGCATGGCCGCCGCCGTCGCCGCCAGCAGCAGGTAAGAAAAGCGCAGCTGAACGAAGGCGGTGCGCGCCACCATGTCCCAGAGATCCTTCAGCCCGGCGTAGGAACGCACACTCACTGTCTCCTGCGCCAGCCCCAGCCAGATCCGCCCGCCCCCCGGCCGGCCGCGGCGCTTGAGGCGCCGGGCCAGGGCGCAGTCGTCGATCAGCTCGCCGGCGATTGCCGGCAGGCCGCCGGCCGCGGTCAGCGCCTGCCGGCGCAGCAGCAGGCAGCCGCCGGCGGCGGCGGCGGTGCGCCGGGTCGGTGCCCCGACCCAGGCAAAGGGGTAGAGCATGGCGAAGAAGTAGACAAAGGGAGGGATCAGCAGGCGTTCCCAGAAGGTCCGCACGCGCAGGCGCACCATCAGCGACACCAGATCGAGCGTCTCCCTTTTCGCCTTGGCCACCAGGTTCCGCAGCTTCCCCGGCGGGTAGGCGATATCGGCGTCGGTGAACAGGAGGAACTCCGGAGCGGCCGCCTCGCTCGCCCGGCACCCCTGCTCCAGCGCCCACAATTTGCCGGTCCAGCCGGCCGGCAGCGGCGCCGCGGTAAGCACCGTCAGCCGTTCCGAACTCTGCAGGGAACGCGCGAGCTGCCGGGCGACGCCGCCGGTGCCGTCCTCGCTATGGTCATCGACCAACCAGACGTGGAAGGCGCCCGGGTAATCCTGCCCGAGCAGGGCCGGGAGGGTCTGCGGCAGGATGGCCGCTTCATTGCGGGCCGGGACAATCACCGCCAGCGCCGGCCAGCTCGCCGTCGCCGGGGCAGCGGACAGTCGGTGACCGATCCGCCAGTAACCGCCACGGCCGAGCCAGAGGTAGAGCCAGAGTATCAGGGAGAGCCCGGCCAGGGCACTCAGCGTCGCCATACCCGATCTCGCGGGTGCACCGGGCCGCCGCCCGGAAGGAAATTACCGCCCATTCCCGCCTCCGCAAAAAATTCCATGGGGAAAGGATACCAAAATTTTTCGTCCCGGCCGGTTCCAGGCAGCCTGAACCCCTGAACCTTTTGGGAACCCAGATAAAGGCGGAGGTACAGCGTTTTCGGCTTTATCCGAATTTATCCGATTTTATCTGCGTTCAATTCAGAATTTTGATTTTTCAGGTTCTAGGGGCGCTACTTCCCATGGGGAGATTGCCGGATGCGGGCGGGAGAAGAGGGCGTGGGGTTCCTCGCTGCGCGGCAGGCGGCTGCCAGCTGCGGGTCGGAGCACCCCCTGCCGAGCAGGCATTTCATCAGTTCCAGGGCCAGGGCCGCCTCCTGTTCTTCCCGGCTCAGCCGCTGGCGGTAGGCGGCGCTGCGCAGCAGGCGCGCGAATCCGCGGGTCAGCCCCTGGTCCCGCCCATAGCGCCGGTCGAGCTGTTCGAGGTAGTGCTGAAAGAACACCTGCCGCTGCTCGCCGGGAAGCTGCGCCAGGAGGCTGAAAGCCCCGGCGAGTTCCTCCGGGGGCGGCAACCGCGGGCTCTCCAGCACTTCGTGCAGATCGTGGACATAGCGAACGAGGCCGTCGTAGATGTGGCGGCTCTGGACCAGGTTCAGGCCCGCCCAGCCGGCGTTCAGCCATTTGAAAATTCCCCCGCGGACCGTTCCATCATCGGCGGCGCAGAAGATGCCGATGGAAAAGGAGGCGTACATGTAGGAATCGACCCAGCCCAGACCGGTGCGGGCCACCCCCTTTTCCCCCGAGTAGAAGTAGTCCCAGTCGACGTCGGCCCCGAGCACCGCCCCTTTTCTCCCCACCCCCGAGCGGCCCCGCTGGCGGGAGAGGTTGACCAGCACCGGCCGGCCGCGCCAGGAGAAGAGGATCAGGGTCCGGTCGACGTCATACTCGAAATAGGTGCCGGTAACCAGATCGGGGGTGATCTCCTCGTGCTCGGTGCCGCGGATGACCACCGGCCGGCCCGGCGCCGGAGGGTATTCCCAGAGTCGGGGCAGTAGTGCCGCGCCGCTGGTCCAGCGTGCCCGTCGAATCGAGGAGGGGGTTATTATCTGGGCGGGAATGGCTGGATTAAAAGCATAGCGCAGCAGCCGCGGCAGGTCGGTTTTCAGGGTGAAGGGAAGGGCGGCGGAAGTGGTATCCTGCCTGGGAGCGGCCTCGAAATAGAGTGTCCCGTCGGCGGCGGCGAAGACAAAATCGACCAGTGGCGCTATCTGGGTTGGATCAAAAGCGGCGCTCCCCTTACCCCCGACCAGGGCGAGCAGATGGTCGAAGGTGGAAGAGAGCGCGGTCGGCAGGTTGGCCTCCGGGAGCTCCTCCCCGGCCCGGGCGGGGGAGGCGGAGAACAGGACCAGCAGGCAGCAGGCCAGGGTGAAGAGATGTCGGGGCATACGATTCATCAAGGAGCCGGCAACTCCGGGAAAGAAGGCCGCCGCGCGGCGATTTCAGCCTGACTCAGGCCTGCCCATGATGTTCCTGCCAGTAGCTGTACTCGTACGGCCACTCTTCTTTTTTCCAGACCACCAGCTGACGCATCCGCTCGCGGAAGGCGGCCATCTGTCGGTCGGTCTGCGGATCATGGCGCTGCTCGCGCCAGGCTTGAACCAGTTCCTCCCCGAGGGCCTCGGCCCGCGCCCGCACTTCGGGGGTGAACTCCTCCGCCGGCATGGAGGCCATGTCGGCATGAACGGCGCCGATCGGGCGAATGCCGGTCATCAGGAGGAAATTATTCATAAAAGCGGCGATCGGCTGATCATCGCTGGCGCCGGAGGTCACCACCGCGGCGCCGTATTTGCCGCCGAAGGCGAGGCAGTGAATGGTGCCGCCGCAGCGGTCCATGAAGGCCTTCATCTGAGCGCTGACGCTGCCGATATAGTTGGGGCTGGCCAGGATAACCCCGTCGGCCTCGGCAATGGCCCGGCCGATTGCCGCGAAGCCGTCCGGGTGCGGGCACTGCCCGGTGCGGTGGCAGAGATCGCACCCCTCGCAGGGAAGCACCACCCCGGCCTCCAGCACGACGACCTGTACTTCCCCCCCCTGACGCCGGGCCCCCGCAATGACCGACTCCGTCAGCCGGAAGGTATTGCCCTGCAGGCCATGCGGACTCCCAACGACACAAACGATCTGCATGGGTGATTTCCTCCCCTTGAATGAATTTGCGGGGCAGGGGCACCCTGCCGCCGAAATGGGTCTCAGCCAAACCTGGTAATTACACCTGCCCTTCCAGGGCTTGTCAAAAGAAAAATTACCGCAGAACCGCAGCCGGCGCCTGGGTGGCTTCGGCCGGCCCCCTGACGTATACTGAAGAAGAGGAAACAATGATGAAAAAAGCGCTGTATTTTTCTGTCCTGGCCGGTCTGCTGGTGACCGCTGCGGGCTGGCCGGCGGATTCCCGGGCCGGAAGGGACCCGGCTGCCGTTCGGGCGGATACCCTCTTGCACAGTCACCGGCCGGTGGAGGAGGGAACGGCTTCGGCTTCCAGACGCTACCATGGGCCGGGTCGGGAGGAGCTCCGGTCCTATCATCGGGACGATCGCCATCGCCCTTTCAATTACGATCACGATCGCTTCGCCGACCGCTGGGCCTACCGGCGGCAGCACCGCCCGAACGAGGATTACGGCTATCATCATCTCGCTCCCTACCGGTCGGGAGAGGAAGTGCTGATCTGCACCCGGCGCGGCGGAGCACTCTCCTGCTACCGCGACCTTTATCCCCGCTATCGTTGATCCTCCGCCGGCGGTCTCTGGCGCCGCAGCGCCTCGGCCTCGATAAAGATCCGGCGGATTTCCGGATGCCGGCCATGGATGGCAGCTTCCAGGCGATCGACCGCCGCCGCCAGTTCTTCGCTCGACAGTTCGGCGCGGAATTCCACATCCAGGTTGAGCAGAATCTCCCGCGGGCCGAAGTGCATGGTCAGCGGATCGTGGACCCGTTGCACCGCTGCATCTGCCGCCGCCACTTCGCGCACGCTGCGCACCAGGTCCTGATCGGCGCTCTCTCCCACCAGCAGGCCGCGGCTCTCGAACGCGAGGAAAAGGGCGACCGCCGCCAAAATCAGGCCGATGAGGATGGACGCGCCGCCGTCGAGGTAATGGTTGTTCAGGCGGTGCGACAGGAACACGCCGAGGAAGGCCACCAGCAGGCCGGCCAGCGCCGCCGAATCCTCGGCGATGACCGTGTAGACCGAAGGGTCCTTGCTCGCCCGCAGGGTCCGCCAGAAATTCCCCTGCCTTTTCCCCCGCAGCAGCTCCCGCATGGCAATGGCCCAGGAGGTCCCTTCGGAAACGAAGGCGATCCCGAGCACCACGTAATTCCAGAACGGGTCGCGCAGTTCGCTGGGGTGCAGCAGGTGCAGCAGTCCTTCCAGGATCGACATGCCGCCGCCGACTCCGAAGATCACCACTGCCACGATGAGGCTCCAGAAATAAAGTTCCTTGCCGTGGCCGAAGGGATGGGCGGCATCCGGCGGCCGGCGGCTGCGCCGCAAGCCAAGGAGCAGCAAGGCCTCATTGCCGGTATCGACCACCGAGTGGATCCCCTCGGCGGTCATGGCCGAACTGCCGGAGAGGAAGGCGGCGCCGAATTTACTCACAGCAATGAGCAGGTTGGCGGCGATGGCGGCGTAGACGACAATGGGGCGCTTCTCTTCTCGGGCCATATTCCCTCCCCTGACTCTCTGACCCAGCATACCGTCTTTTCATCCGCCTGCATCAGCCAGGGCCTCTGCCGGGCAGCTCCGGAATGCTTCGCGGCGGCTTTGCAGATCATAATTCGGGTCGGCGCTCCCCTGCCCCTTGCCTTGAGTGCGGGGAATGCTTAACTCCTTGTGGGAGGCATCGGATGCGCTTCGTGCTCTACAATATCCGCTACGCCACGGGGCTGAGGGCGCATAACTTCATGCGCCCGTCGAGAAAAAACCTGGCCCGGATCATTTCCTTCCTGCGGGCGCTGCAACCGGACCTGGTTGGCCTGATCGAAGTAGATGAGGGGTCGTATCGCACGGGCTGGAAGAATCAGGTGCAACTGATGGCAGAGTCGCTGGGGCATTACCACTCGCATTCCGTCAAGTACGAGGAAAGCTCGTTATGGCGGCATTTGCCGGTGCTGGGCAAACAGGGGAACGCGTTTCTGGCGCGCGACCGGATTCGCAATGAGAGATTTCATTTCTTCGAACACGGCATGAAGCGGCTGGTGATCGAACTGGAGCTCGATCACGTGGTGGTCTACCTGGTGCACCTGGCGCTGGGGTCGCGGGCACGGCATTACCAGCTGTGGGCGCTGTACGAGCTGGTGAAGGAAACGAGGAAGCCGTACATCGTGGCGGGTGATTTCAACGCCCTGTGGGGAGAACGGGAGATCGGGCTGTTTCTGGCGGCTTCGGGGCTGAAGAATGCCAACGCGGAGAGGCTGCCGAGCTATCCGAGCAACCATCCGCGACGGCACCTCGATTTCATCCTTTACAGCAAGGGGATCAACATTCGTGAATTCCGGGTACCACAGGTGCCTTTTTCCGATCATCTGCCGCTGATCATGGACTTCGATATCGAGGTCGAGAGAGAACAGCGCCAGAAGCCCCGCCTGCCATCGGGGGAAAAACCCGTCGGGGTAGTATAAGAGGCGCAACTGCCCCATGACCTTCGGTACGCGGGTGCGAAAATTCTCTCGCTGCGGATTGCCGCAGCTTCCGCTTCCCCGATCATCTCCCTGCCGGGAGGAGATCCCACCCGCCATCTCCGAGCAGCCGCAGAACCTCTTGCTCCGCGCTGGTGCAGCTGCTGGCGGGCGCCGGGGCTGAGGCCCCGGCCGAAGCCGAAGTCGGCGGCCGGCACGGTGACCAGCCAGGCGGGGGGAAGTCGGCCGTAGAGGCGCTCCGTCAGGGCGAGCAGGGCGGCGGGGGGGAGGAGATGGCCGAAGGGGGAAGGGGCCGGTGCCGCGGCCAGGGGGCGCAGGAGCGGCGCGGCTGGAATGGCCTCGTGGATGAAGGCGGCGTCGGCGAAGAGGGCGGCGGCGATGGCCGGGTCGGCAAGGCGGGGGGCGAGTTCGGGGGTGAGCTGCTGGCAGGTGAGGACCGCCAGGTCCGGCCGGCGGCATCGCCGGCCGATCCGCCGCACCAGCAGCGGCCCGGCGCCGTCGTCGCGGCGCAGAGAATTGCCGCAGCCGATCAGCAGGATCATGTCAGCCTCGCCGCCGGCGGTCGAGCAGTTCCCCGCCCGGGCCGCGCAGGAAAATCTCCAGCGGCATCCGGCCGACGGCGTGGGTGGCGCAGGAGAGGCAGGGATCGTAGAGACGGATGCCGTGCTCCACCCGGTTGAGCAGCCCCTCCTCCAGGCGGTCACCGTGCAGGTGCCGGCGGGCGATCTGCAGTACCGTGCGGTTCATCGCCCGGTTGTTCTGGGCGGTGGCGATGAGCAGGTTCACCCGGGTGAGCAGGCCGTTGTCGTCCACCTCGTAATGGTGGAACAGCGTCCCCCGCGGCGCCTCGGCCATGCCGACTCCCCGTTGGGCGTTGACCCCGGCCCGGGCGCGCACATGGGGGTCGGTGATCACCGGGTCGGCCAGCAGCTCCCCCATCCTCTCGATAGCGTGCAGGACCTCGATCAGCCGGGCGTGGTGGTAATGAAAGCTGCCGCTCACCGGCCCGCCATCCCGACCGGCGGCGCGGAAGCGCCGCAGTTCCTCCTCGGCCAGGGGTGTGCCGGCCTTTGCCGCCACGTTGAGGCGGGCCAGGGGGCCGACCCGGTACATCCCCCCGCCGTCGGCCTGCGGCCGGAAGAAGGGGAACTTCATGTAGCTCCAGGATTCCTCCGCCTCCCCGAAGAACTCATCGTAGCGCTCCGCCGCTATCCCCTCCTCCAGGATCCGGCCGGTTTCATCGATCAGGCGCAGCCGGCCGCCGAAGTTCTCCAGGGCGCCCTCGGGGGTCACCATCCCCAGGAAGAGGCTGGGGAAATCCCCGTAGGTGGCCGCCTCGGCCGGATGTTCCGCCAGCACCTGCCGGCTCAGCTCGAGAAAGCCCCGGGTCACCTGCAGATACTCGGGGAGCATGCCGGCGATCTGGTCGCGGACGGCAGGGGCGAGCGGTTCGCGCACTCCGCCGGGGACCACCCAGGTGGGATGGATGCGCCGCCCGCCGAGCAGGCGCACCACCTCCTGGCCGAACTGGCGCAGGCGGATTCCCTGCCGGGCGATCTCGGGGTAGGCCTCGATCAGGCCGAAGAGGTTGCGCCGGGCCGGGTCGCTCTCGAAGCCGAGCAGCAGGTCGGGTCCGCTCAGGTGGACGAAGCTCAGGGCGTGACTCTCGACGAAAGTGGCCGACTCCATCAGCCGCCGCAGCAGCACCGCCGCCGGCGGGATGGCCACCCCGAGGATGGCGTCCCCCGCCGCCGCCGCGGCCAGGGAGTGGCTCACCGGGCAGATGCCGCAGACCCGGGCGGTGATGCCGGGCATTTCCCAGAAGGGGCGCCCCAGGCAGAACTGTTCGAATCCACGGAACTCGGTGACCTGGAAGCGGGCATCGGCCACCTCGCCGCCCTCATCAAGAGAGAGGGTGATCTTGGCGTGCCCCTCAATACGGGTGACCGGTTCGATGGTGACGGTGCTGGTCATGGTTTGCGCCTTTACAGGTTGATTTTCGGACAGCGGGCTCCGCTCTCTATTCCTGAAAAGTTCGACTTAAGTCAGTGAAAAAACCAGATAACGCAAAGACGCAAAGCTGAGAACCAAGGCGCAGAGAAAATCCGTAAGACTGTTCGCTTTACATCCTTTGCGACTTTCATTTCCCTTTGCGCCTTAGCGTTAAAATTCTTGCTTTTCATCGCCTTCGGGTGTGCCGCAGGTACAGGGGGGACTGCGTTACCCGAAGGTGCGCTCCGCGGGCGCCAGGTCCACCTCTTTCCCTTCGAGCAGGGCCGTCACCGCCGCCCAGATGCGCTCAGGTGCGGGCGGGCAGCCGGGGATGAAGCCGTCCACCGGCAGCACCTGATGCAGGGGACAGGCCTTCGGCAACAGCTGCGGCAGCGTCCTGGCCGCCTCCGGGCCGTCGGGAGCGTTCCCCGGCCCGCGGTGGTAGGCTTCGGCGAGCACCTCACCGGCGGGGAAAAGGTTGCGCAGGGAGGTCACATTGCCGGTCACCGCACAATCGCCTAAGCTGACCACCACCCGCGAGTTGGCCCGGATGATCGGCAGCAGCTCAAGATCCCGGGTGTTGGTGACCGCTCCCTCGACCAGGGTGATGTCGACCCCAGCGGGAAACTCCTTGGCATCGGTGAACGGGCCGTAGACCAGTTCGATCCGTTCGGCCAGCTCGATCAGCCGCTCCCCCAGATCGAGAAAACTCATGTGGCAGCCGGAGCAGCCCCCCAGCCAGACGGTGGCGAAGCGAATTTTGGCATCGGAAACGGGCATGGGAATTCTCCAGTGCGAGGGGGAAGAAAGATCGCTATCCCCCCGTCTCGCTGCTCTTACGCCTTTCCAGGATCTCCAGCAGAAAACTCCGGTCCTTGACCATCTCCCCGACCGTCACCCCCTTGCTGAACAGGGCGCCGGTCGGGCAGACCTGGACGCATTTGCCGCAGCGGGTGCAGCTGGTGCTTCTGCCCCAGGGGCGGTCCAGGTCGAGCACCACCCGGCTGGCCGCGCCGCGGCCGCGCACGTCCCAGGTGTGGGCGCCTTCCACCCGGTCGCACACCCGCACGCAGCGGGTACACAGGATGCAGCGGTTGTGGTCGAGGCCGAAGAGATCGTGGCTGGTGTCGACGGGCAGGCGCGGGTTGAGGTAGTCGAAGCGCACGTGGTCCACCCCCAGTTCGGCGCACAGGCGACTGCAGCTCGCAGTGGCCGTTGACCACGCAGACGGCGCAGTAATGGTTGCGCTCGGCCATCAGCAGTTCGAGGAGCATCCGGCGATAACCGTCCAGCCGCCCGTTGCGGGTGACCACCTCCATCCCTTCCGCGGCGCGGGTGGTGCAGGAGGGCATCAGCCGTTTCTCGCCGGCGATTTCCACCACGCACAGGCGGCAGCCGCCCCAGGGCTCCAGTCCCTCCAGACGGCAGAGGGTGGGAATGTGAATCCCGGCGTCAGCGGCGACTTCCAGGATGGTCTGCCCCTGGCGGCCGCTGACCAGGTGGCCGTCGATGGTCAGGGTAATGACCGGCATCAGGAGCCCTCCCCGTCTGGCGCGCCGCCGGCAGGCGGCGGAGATGTTCCTCGGCCTCCCTGGCCAGGGAGCTTCCGGTCATCCGGCAGACCCCGGCCGGGCAGCGCCGCTCGCGGATATGGGCCAGGTACTCGTCGGCAAAGTACTTCAGGGTGGCGCGCACCGGATTGGGGGCGGCGGCGCCCAGGCCGCAGAGGGAGACCTCGCGGGCCAGGTCGCAGAGCTCCTCCAGGCGCTCGAGGTCATGTTCGCCGGCGGCGCCGCTGCCGATGCGGTCGAGCAGCCGGTACATCTCCACCGTCCCCACCCGGCAGGGGATGCATTTGCCGCAGCTCTCCTCCAGGCAGAACCCCATGAAAAAGCGGGCCAGGTCCACCATGCAGACGCCCTCCCCCATGACGATCAGCCCGCCCGAGCCCATGATGGAGCCGAGGGCCGCCAGCCGCTCGTAGTCCACGGGGGTATCCAGATGCGCCGCCGGGATGCAGCCGCCGCTGGGGCCGCCGGTCTGGGCCGCCTTGAAGGGGCGGCCGCCGGTCATGCCGCCGCCGATGCCGAAGACGATCTCCCGCAGCGTCGTCCCCATGGCGACCTCGATCACCCCGGTGTCCGCCACCTCCCCGGTGAGGGCGAAGACCTTGGTGCCGCGGCTGCGGTCTACCCCCAGGGCGGCGAAGGCCGCGGCGCCGCGGCGGATGATGGGGGGAACGGCGCCGAGGGTCTCGACGTTGTTGATCAGGGTGGGAAAGCCCCACAGCCCCCGCTGCGCCGGGTAGGGAGGACGGGGAACCGGGCTGCCGCGGCGGCCCATGATCGAATTCATCAGCGCCGTCTCCTCGCCGCAGACGTAGGCGCCGGCCCCCATGCGCAGGTCGATGCGGAAGCTGAAACTGCTCTCCAGGACCCGGGCGCCGAGCAGGCCCAGACGCTCGGCATCGCGGATGGCCTGCTGCAGCCGCCGGGCCGCCACCGGATATTCCCCGCGCACATAAACGTACCCCTGGGTCGCCCCGACGGCATAGCCGGCGATGGCCATCCCCTCCAGCAGGCGGTGCGGATCGGATTCCATCAGGGTGCGGTCCATGAAGGCCCCGGGATCCCCCTCGTCGCCATTGGCTACCACGAACTTGCGCTCCCCCGGCGCCTTGCGCATCAGCTGCCACTTGAGGCCGGTCGGGTAGCCGGCGCCGCCGCGGCCGCGCAGGCCGCTGTCGGCAATGGCGGCGCAGACCTCCTCCGGACTCATCTCGTGCAGGGCCTTGGCCAGGGCCGCATAGCCGTCGGCAGCCACGGCATCGGCGACATCCTCGGGGTCGATCAGGCCGCTGTTTTCGAGCACCCAGCGGTTCTGCCGGGTAAAGAAGGGATGGTCCGGGGGCAGGACCGACAGGTCCGGCGCATTCCCCTGATGCAGGTGCTTTTCCAGGATTTCCCGAGCCGTTTCGGGGGTGACCCGCTCATAGATCACCTCCGGCTCGCCAGCCCGGCGGACGATAACCAGCGGCCCGCGGCTGCAGGGGCCGAGGCAGCCGGTCGCCTGTCACCACCACCTCCCCCGGTCGGTCGCCGGCGGCCAGCGCCTCCTCCAGCGCCCGGCGCACCGCCGGTGCCCCCGAGGTGAGGCAGGGGGTGCTGAAGCAGACCTGGAACCGGACCGGGATTGCCGCCTGCGCCCGCTGCGCCGCGTCCCGGAGATGGTGCAGTTCCGTCCGGTTCATGCCTGCCTCCGAGTAGTTCAGTGGCCGCTTTTTTCGCTCCCCTGGTTTTCGTCCAAGGAGTTTTCGCACCTGGCTCTATCGTCGAGGCGGGCGCCGCGTGGCCGAGCACCCGGTCGTCGAGGGTCAGCATGGGTGCCAGGGTGCAATTTCCCAGACAGCGCGCCGTCCCCAGGCTCAGCCGCCCGTCGGCGGTGGTCTGCCCGGCCGGCAGGGCAAAGGCCTCCTCCAGGGCGGCGACAATTCCCCCGGCTCCCTTGATGTGGCAGACGGTGCCGGTGCAGACCACGCAGTTGTGGGCACCCTTGGGCTGCAGGGAGAAGAAATGATAGAAGGTGGCGACGCCGAAGACCTGGCTCTCCGGCAGGCGCAGGGCGCGGGCGACGTAATGGAGGACTTCCTCGCTCAGAAAGCCGTAGGCGTTCTGAGCCACGTGCAGAACCTCGATGAGGGCATCCGGCTGATGACGGGCTCGCCGAATCGCCCGCTCCACCTGCCGCAGGCGCGGATCGACCGCCTCAGTATGTTCCACTGGTTTCCCTTCCGCCATGGCTTCTCCAGCTTCTTTACCGGCCGCGGTACGCGCCGGCAAGAGGCAGCAGGGCAATTCCGCCCTACCAAGGTAATGGAAAAAAGGCCTTTTTCAACTGGCGGAAGGTGAATTTCCAGGGCTGTCTCCGGCAGTGGAAGAGAGGGGAAAGGAGGAGGATTTCTCCTCCGCATGAAAAAAGCGACCCCCGCGGAGGTCGCTTTTTTCGAGACGGAAGGCTGGGCGTCTATTGGCAACGTTTTCCGTGCCGGCCACGGCCTTCACCCATCCAGGGACCCATTTTGCCGGCCTGTTCCCGCTGCTGCGGGGTGAGGACGGTGAACACCTGGTTCTGCACCCGCGCCCGGTGGACCATCAGCTCGGTCTGGGTGGCCGCCTGCTGCTCGGCCAGGCCCGCACCTTGGCTTCGTCGAAGGTGCTGCTCCAGGCAAGCTCATGCAGCTTTTGGCGATTCTGCCGCAGCTGCTGGCGCAGGTCCTGGGTCCCCTGCCATTCTTTCTGATGGATGGCCTTGATCTGCGCCACCTGGGCGTCGGTCAGGTTGAGCGCCTTGGCCATGTTTGCCAGTCTCGGCGGCATCTGGCTGCCGTCGAATCCCTGGCCGGTGGCCGGTGGATTCCCCCCTGCGGCGGGAGCGGCCATGGCCTTGGTGAAAAGGGCACCGCCGATGGACATCATGATGACCAGTACGCTGATGACGAACCTGTTTTTCATCTCATTTCTCCTTTCGAGGCTGCAGGTCGGTCGAGGTTCTTCGATGGATTCAGCGTAGCCGGTTTCCTGTTAATCGGAGGTAAAATTGCTGTAAAGGAATGTAAAGTAATACCGGGAACTTGCCTATTTCGATCGGTCGACCATGTACTGGACCGCAGCCTTGACCTGATCGTCGCTCAGGCTGGGATTCCCGCCCTTGGCCGGCATCTGCTGGAAACCGTGGATGGCATGGTCATACAGGGTCTGCATCCCCTGGGCGATCCGCTCCTTCCAGGCCTTCTGGTCGCCGATCGGGGGGGCGCCCAGGACCCCGGAGGAATGACAGGCGGCGCACGTATTTTCATAGACAGCCTTGCCATTGGCGGTGTTCTGGCCGGACGATTGGTCCATGGCCTGTACGGGGAGGGCAAAAACGAGCAGCAGCAAAAGGGATGGCCAGAAAAACTTCGGTTGCATGATTTCCTCCTGTTTGTTCGCGCGGGTGAATGAAGCGGATAAAATTTACCCCCATTTCCAAGCTTTTCAACCCGGCATCCTGCTCCAGGGGGGTAGGGGGAGCCGGCACCGAATCGATTAATTTTATTTTCACTCCAAATGAAACTTCGCGTAAAGTGCATTCACCCTTATTCATGGAAAAATATTGCCCGGGACGGGATCGCGGGGGGGTGCCAGAGCATGAACGAAAAACCTGGAAAACCTGACAGCGGAAAGGAAAAGGGGTTGCAGGGCCGATCGCGCTCCTGGCCGCGGGCTCTTCGTTTCTTTTATTTCCGGATCTGGCTGGCGGAGACCTATCAGGCCGCCGAACGGCACCAGATCCTCTTCTGGGCCGGCTTGGTGGGGGTCCTGGGCGGCCTGTCATCGGTGGCGTTCCGCAAGGTGCTGGCCCTGACGGCTTTCTTCCTCACCGGGCATAGCGGCGGCATGGTTGAGATCTTCTCCCAGCTGCCGGCCTGGAAACGGCTGCTTCTGCCGATGGCCGGCGGCATCGTTGCCGGTCTGCTGATCAATTACGGCGGCAAGCTTAAATCGAGCCGGAGGAAGACCACCGATTTCATGGAGGCCGTGGCCCTCGGCGACGGCACCCTGTCCTTTTCTTCCAGCGTGGCCAAAACCCTGTCCGCCCTCTCCTCCATCGCCTCCGGCGGCTCGATCGGCCGGGAAGGGCCGATGGTGCAGCTGGCCGCGCTGATGGCTTCCCTGGTGGCGCGGACCCGATCCTGGACCGTGTCCCGGCGCCGCCTGATTCTCGCCTGCGGGGCCTCCGCCGGGATCGCTTCGGCCTACAACGCGCCGATTGCCGGCGCGCTCTTCGTCGCCGAGATCGTTTTGGGTTCCATCGCCATGGAAACCTTCGGCCCGCTGATCCTGTCCTCCGTCCTGGCGACCCAGGTGGTCCACTTCCTCGCCGGGAGCACGCCGCTGTACGCCATCCCCCCTTTCCAACTGAACTCCGGCCTGGAACTGTTTCATTTCCTGCATCCTCGGCCTTCTCGCCGGTCTGCTCGCCCCCTGGTTCCTGCGCGCCCTGCGCGGCAGCGAACAGCTTTTTGCCGATACCCGGCTGCCGATATCACTGCGCATGGGGCTGGGCGGGCTGATCGTGGGCCTGATCGCGATGTGGCATCCGCAGGTCTGCGGCAACGGCTACAGCGTCGTCACCGGCATTCTGCACGAGGAATGGCTCTGGTCGAGTCTGGCCGTCATCATGCTGCTGAAGGTGGTGGCCACCTGCTCCAGCTTCGGTTCGGGGGCGGTCGGCGGCGTCTTTACCCCGACGCTGTTCATGGGGGCCAGCCTGGGCTATCTCTTCGGCCACGGCTGGCAGGCCCTCGGCTTCGGTACCCTGCCCAATCCCGGCGCCTTCGCCCTGACCGGAATGGGGATGTTCCTGGCGGCAACCACCCAGGCGCCCGCTCATGGCGATCATCATCATTCTGGAAATGACGCTGGACTATCAGCTCATCCTGCCGCTGATGCTGGGGTGCGTCGTCGCCTACGTCGTCGCCCGCTCCATCGAACCCCGATCGATTTACAGCCAGGCGCTCGAACGCAAGGGGGACGTTCACCTGGAACATGCGCTGCTCCGCCTGCGGGTGGGGAACCTGATGAAGCCGGACCCGGTGCGGGTGCGCGAGGAAACCCCGTTCAGGGAAATCGCCGGGCACTTTCTCCTGCACACCTCACGCTATCTGTACGTGGTCGATGCCGCGGAGAACTACCTGGGAGCCATCAGCGTCGAGGACATCAAGGAGCACCTGGGCAGTTCGTCCCTGGCCGATCTGGTCATCGCCAGGGATCTGCTCCGCCCGAACCCCCAGGGGATCGCTGTGTCCTCTTCCCTGGAAGAGGCGCTGCAGCGGTTCACCCTGCATGAAGGGGAGCGTCTGCCGGTGGTGGCCGACGGCGCCGCGCCGCGTCTTCTGGGGAGCATCGCCAAGACCGATCTGCTGCTGGCCCTGGCCGACCGCCTGCCGCTCGGCCAACGGGTGCCCGTGGACGGCAGGGGCGAGTGAGGTTCAAGGTGGGGCGGTCAGCCCCCGATTCTAAGGAAGCTTAATTTTTCCGGGATACGCCTGAAAGCTGCGTCTCCGCCAGCGACCGCACCGCAGGCAGAATGCGGCGGACAATTTCCGCCACTCCCCGGCTGTTGGGGTGCAGGCCGTCCGCCTGGGTCAGACTCCGGCTTGCCGAACACCCCCTGGAGGAAGAAGGGATAGAGGGCGACGGCGTATTTCTTCGCCAGCCGGGGATAGATGGCGTCGAAACGGCGGACGTAATCCGCCCCCAGGTTGCGCGGGGCGCGCATGCCGGTGAGCAGGGTCGGGATTTTTCGTCTCCGCAGGGTGGCGAGAATGGCCTCGAGGTTCGCCTCGGTGTCCGCCGGGTCGAGGGCGCGCAGGGCGTCGTTGCCCCCCAGTTCCACGATCACCAGGTCCGGGTCCCCCTGCAGGACCCAGTCGAGGCGCGCCCGGCCGCCGGCGGTGGTGTCGCCGGAGACCCCGGCGTCAATGACCGTAGCATCGAGGCCGCTGCGGCGCAGGGCTTCTTCCAGGCGGGCGGGAAAGGCATCGCCGGCGGGCAGGCCGTAACCGGCGGTCAGGCTGTCGCCGAGCACGGCGATGGTGAGCCCGGCGCCGGCAGCGATCCCGGGGAAAACCGCCGCCGGCGCCAGCAGGAGCAGGCAGAGGCCAAGGTGAAGTGTACGCCGGAGCGGAAGGCGGCCGGCGAAGGAGAAGGGAAGGCGCATGGCGGATCCATTGGCGGTGGGAAACAGTCTCAAGTTTAGGCGGTGGCCGCGGAGAGGTCAATAACCGGCGGATCGCGGCAGGAAACTGTCCCCTCGGAAGAGCGCGGGATCGCCCTGAATCGCTGATGGGAGGCAGCAGCAAAGGGCAGCCGCGCCGGCTGCCCTTTGCTGTTGCAGGGAGATCGGAGGAAGCCGTTTACACCTTCGGCCCGGCCTGGGTGTAATCGAAGTCATCCCCGTCTTTGATGTACTTCTTGAAATTTTCGATGAACATGCCCGCCAACTGGTTGGCGGTGGCGTCGAACTTCTCCCTGTCGGCCCAGGAGTTGCGCGGGTTCAACAGGGCGCTGTCGACGCCGGGCAGGGCTTTGGGGATGCTGAGACGAAAGCCCCCGGTCTGCTCGAATTCGGCTTTCTCGATGCTGCCGTCGAGGATGGCATTGACGCAGGCGCGGGTCGCCTTGATGCTCATCCGCTTGCCCGACCCCGTAGCCGCCGCCGGTCCAGCCGGTATTGACCAGATAGGCGTTGACGCCGTGCCGCGCCATCTTCTCTCCCAGCAGCCTGGCGTAGACGGTGGGATGCAGCGGCAGGAAGGCCTCGCCGAAGCAGGCGGAGAAAGTCGCCTGCGGCTCGGTGACGCCGCGTTCGGTGCCGGCCACCTTGGCCGTGTAGCCGGAGAGGAAATAATACATCGCCTGCTCCCTGGTCAGCCTGGCGACCGGCGGCAGGACACCGAAAGCATCGCAGGTGAGAAAGATGATGTTCTTCGGATGGTCGCCCATCAGGCTCGGCTCGTGGCTTTCGATGTGTTCGATGGGGTAGGAGACGCGGGTGTTCTCGGTCTTGGAGGGGTCGTCGAAGTCGATCACCCCCTCCTCGTCCGCCACCACGTTCTCCAGCAGGGCATTGCGCTGGATGGCGTTGTAGATCTCCGGCTCGCTTTCGGCGGAGAGATTGATGCATTTGGCATAACAGCCCCCCTCGAAATTGAAGATGCCGTCGTCGTCCCAGCCGTGCTCGTCGTCGCCGATCAGCTTGCGGCCGGGATCGGTGGAGAGGGTGGTCTTGCCGGTGCCGGAGAGGCCGAAGAAGAGGCAGACGTCCCCTTCTCTGCCGACGTTGGCGCTGCAGTGCATGGAAAGGATTCCCTGCAGCGGCAGCCAGTAGTTCATCATGGTGAAGATGCCTTTTTTCATCTCCCCGCCGTACCAGGTGCCGCCGATTATGGCGATCTTCTTCTCGATGTTGAAGGCGATGAAAACCTCGGAGTTCAGGCCGTGGCGCTCCCAGTTCCGATTGCTGAGCTTGCTGGCCTTGTAAACCGTGAAGTCGGGGGTGAAGCCGGCCAGGTCTTTGGCGCCGGGGCGGATGAACATGTTTTTGACGAAATGCGACTGCCAGGCGAATTCGGTCACGAAGCGCACCGATTTGCGGGTCTTTTCGCTCGCCCCGCAAAAGCCGTCGGTCACGTAGAGGTCCTTGCCGGAGAGATAGTCGATCGTTTCGGCATAGAGTTCATCGAAGATTTCCGGGGCCATCGGCTGATTGATATTGCCCCAGGCGATGTGACGAAAAGAGGGGAGCTGATGGACGAAATACTTGTCCTTGGGAGAGCGGCCGGTATATTTGCCGGTGTCGACCATCATCGTGCCATTGGCGGCAACCGCCCCCTCCCGGTTGCGGGTTTCGTGGGCGAAGAGCGTCTGGTAATCGAGGTTGTGATAGATCCTGCCGATGCTTTTCAGCCCCAGCTTCCCGGCGGTCAGGTCGGTGATCTCGTCCATGTCGGTCGCTTGTTCCATGTTTGGCTCCCTGGCGGATGAATGGGCCGTTTCAGCGGCCGGTCTCGTCTATATCTTTCGCTAATTCACATATTTGCGAAACTTCTCGGCCCCTTTATTGAATCCGGTAATTATATCCAGTTCACTTAAAATAAAAAGTAAAAAGTCAGATTTAAAAATATGAGGCACCGCCCCGAAAATGGAGCGGTGCCTGCAATTTTTGGCGAAAGGCTGGCCGTCGCTAACATCTCTGTCCCGCTGTCCTTCAGGCTGCTGCCGGCGGCGCCCCCCAGGCCGCGAGTTCGCGCGCTACCCCAGCCAGCGCCTGGGGGAGGGCGGCGGCCACCGCCGGGGTGAGCTCCAGCCCCACCTCGATGGAAGCCGGCTGCACTCCCCAGACGACCAGTTCCGCCGGCAGGTGCCCCTGCAGTTCGGCGACCGCCAACAGGTCCTGCACTCCCATCTGGTGTACCGACAGCTTGCCGGCGAAGGCACGCGGCACTTCCTCGCCGGTGAGGCGGAAAACGGTCCCTGGGGCCGCTCCCAGATCGACGGCATCGAGGATCAGCAGCCGTTCGATCCCCTCCAGTCGGGGCAGGAGGTCGAGTCCCAGCGTGCCGCCGTCCACCACCGCCACCGCCGGAGGAAAACGAAAACCGGCCAGTTCGGCCACCGCCCGGGGACCGAAGGCATCGTCGGTCATCAGGGTGTTGCCCAGGCCGAGGACGAGGATGCTCACCCGAGATCCTCCGGCTCCATGAATTTATAGCCGCTGAAGATGCTGGACAAGGTGCCGTTTCGTTCCTTGATGTCCATCAGCCAGGCGCTGTAGATGTGGTGAATGGCGAAGCCGATCAGCAGCCACATGACCAGATGGTGGGTCAGGCGCAGGCTCTGGTTGCCGAAGGCCGCCAGCAGCGGCCCGAAGAGCTGGTCCCAGAAGCCTCCCGGGGCGAATTGGGCGTAAAGGGCGAAACCGCTGGCGATCTGGACGAGAAACAGCAGAAAGACCGCCGAATAGGCCATGGCCGCCAGGGCGTTGTGACCGACCACGTAGGGAACCTTCTTTTTCAGAAAGGTGTAGTACTGAAAGGTCCCCAGCATGTTCTTTCTTCCCTGCCGGGTGGCCCAGGGCACGAAGGCGCGCCAGGAGGCGTGCCGGTTGCCGAGGAAGAACCAGAGAATGCGCGCCGCCACCGAGACGGTGAGCAGGTAGGCGAAGACGAAATGCAGGAAGCGGTTCCAGCCCATGACCCAATCGGCTGTCGCCGTGGCGATGATGAACGGATGGCCGATATAGAAGCCGGTGAAGGACAGGACCGCGAGGCTGAGCATGTTGATCCAGTGGGTCAACCGCACCGGCCATTCCCAGACGTATTTTATTTCGAGCATGGGACCTCCGAAATCCGTGATCAGTAATAAGTGATCAGTGATCTGTAAAGGCAAAACCTCACAAAATATTATTTTTTACTCATCACTCATTACGCCCTTTTGCCCCTCGCCTTTAAAGAACCTTGACCTTGACGATTTCCGTTCCCCGGCCGTCGAGCACGTGCACGGCGCAGGCCAGGCAGGGATCGAAGGAGTGGATGGTGCGCAGGATCTCCAGCGGCTTTTCCGCATCGGCGATCGGCGTGCCGACCAGGGCGGCCTCGTACGGTCCCGGCAGGCCGGCGGCGTCGCGCGGTCCGGCGTTCCAGGTGGAAGGAACCACCGCCTGGAAATTGGCGATCTTCTGGTCCTCGATGCGTATCCAGTGCCCCAGGGCGCCGCGCGGCGCCTCGTGGTAGCCGAAGCCGCGCGCCTCCTTCGGCCAGGTGGCCGGGTCCCACTTCTCGCCGTTGTGCACCTCGAGGATGCCGCGCTCCATGTTGTCGGTCAGCTGGTTCAGCCACAGCTCATTCTTCTGCGCCAGCAGCAGCGTCTCGATGCCGCGGGCGGCGGTGCGGCCGAGGGTGGAGAAGAGGACCTCCGGGCCGACCCCCAGCTTGCCCAGGACGAAGCCGACCGTATCGCGCACCTCCTGGTGCCCCCGGGCGTAGGCGACCACCATGCGGGCCAGGGGACCGACCTCCATCGGCTGATCGAGATAGCGCGGCGCCTTCACCCAGCTGTACTTGCGGTCGGTATCGAGAAAATCGTAGGGGGGCATGGGGCCGGTGTAGCGGTGGCTGGTTTCCCCCTCATAGGGATGCAGCCCCTTCTGCTCGCCGCTGCTGTAGGTATACCAGGAGTGGGTGACGTATTCGGTGATCTTCTCCTGCTCCATCGGCTGGACGTTGGCCAGGTCCCTGGCCATGACCACGCCGCGCGGGAAATAGAAGCTGTCCACCGAGCCGCTGCTGTCCATGGGAAAGTCGCCGTAGACGAGGAAGTTGCCGACCCCGCCGCCGATTCCCCCCCATTCCTTGTAGAAGGAGGCGACCGCCAGCAGGTCGGGGATGTAGACCTGCTCGACGAAGGTGCGCGCCTTGCGCAGCAGCTTGCCGATCAGGGCGAGTTTGTCGGCGTTGATGGCGTTCTGGCTGTCCGGGTCGACCGGAATCGCCATGCCGCCGACCAGAAAGGTCTGCGGGTGCGGGTTCTTGGAGCCGAGGATGGCATGGATGCGGATTATGTCCTTCTGCCATTCCAGAGCCTCGAGATAATGCGCCACCGCCATCAGGTTGGCTTCCGCCGGCAGCCGGTAGGCGCTGTGGCCCCAGTAGGCGTTCTGAAACGGACCGAGGCGGCCGGTGCCGGCGAAGGCCTTGACCCGCTCCTGCACCTGCTTGAAATAGGTGGCGCTGTTGTTCGGCCAGTCGGAAAGCGACCGGGCGAGCTGCGCCGTCTTCGCCGGGTCGGCGCCGAGGGCGCTGACGATGTCCACCCAGTCGAGGGCGTGCAGGTGATAGAAGTGGATGACGTGGTCCTGGACGCTCTGGATGCCCATGATCAGGTTGCGGATCAGGCGGGCGTTGTCCGGCACCTGGATGCCGAGGGCGTCCTCGACGCAGCGGATGCTGGCCATGGAGTGAACGGTGGTGCAGACGCCGCAGAAGCGCTGGGTGAAGTGATGGGCGTCGCGCGGGTCGCGCCCCTTCAGAATCGTCTCGATGCCGCGGAAGGCCGTGGAGGAACTCCAGGCGTTGCTGATGCGGCCGTTGTCGATCTGCGCCTCAATGCGCAGGTGCCCCTCGATGCGGGTGATCGGGTCGACGGCGATCTTCTTGCTCATCGGCTTATTCCTCCTCTTTCACCTGGTCGGATTTGCTCGCGTCGCCGCGGCGAAAGGCGCTGGCCACCCCGTGCGCCCCGAAGGCAACGGCGGTGGCGGCGGCCAGCCCGAGGCCGATCTTGTCGGCGGTGCTCTCGATGCCGAAGCCGGGGACCACGGCCAGCCGCCGGTAGAAGGGGCTCATGGTGTCCCAGAAAGCCGGCTCGGCGCAGCCGATGCAGCCGTGGCCGGCCATCACCGGCCAGCTCGTCCCCTCGTTGTAGCGCACCGTCGGGCAGTTGTGGAAGGTCTCCGGCCCCTTGCAGCCCAGCTTGTACAGGCACCACCCCTGGCGGTGGCCGGGATCGCCGAAGGCCTCGGCGTACTGGCCGGCGTCGAAATGGGCGCGCCGCTCGCAGTTGTCATGGATGCGCTTGCCGTAGGCGAACTTCGGCCGACCCAGGGCGTCGGTGGCCGGCAGCCGGCCGAAGGTGAGGAAATGCACGATGACCGCCGTCAGGTTCTCGGCGTTGAGCGGGCAGCCCGGCAGGTTGATGACGGTGGCACCGGGGACCGCCTTGCTGATCGACACCGCCCCGGTGGGGTTGGGGGCGGCCGCCGGAAGCCCGCCGAAGGAGGCGCAGGCGCCGACGGCAATGGTCGCGGCGGCGTTGCCGCACACCTTCCTGGCGATGTTCAGGGCGCTGTCGCCGCCGATGGTGCAGTAGATGCCGCCATCAGCGGTCGGGATGGCCCCCTCCACCACGGCGATGTACTTCCCCTTGTATTTCTCCACCGCATCCCACTTGGCCTTTTCCGCCTGGTGGCCCGCCGCCGCCATGATCGTCTCGTTGTATTCCAGGGAGAGATAATCGAGGATCAGCTCGGCCGCTGTCGGCTGATTGGCGCGCAGCAGCGCCTCGGTGTCGCCGGTGCACCCCTGGAACTCCATCCAGATCACCGGCGGCCGCTGATCGTTCTCCAGCGCCTGGGCGATCTTCGGGATGAAACTGACGGGCAGGGCCAGGGAGGCGGTCATCGCCGAGCAGAACTTCATGAAATCCCGCCGGTTGACGCCGCGGGCCTCCCATCGCTGCAGGACATCTTCCGGCAGGTTGACGGAGGGCAGGGCCGGATCGGTTTTCATTGCATTCGCCTCCTTTTTCCGATGCGGAAAAAACGTTTTATTCCAGTAAAAATCCTGACGATCTTGCTCCCCGCGAAGAAGGCCGCTTCGGGGTGGACTATAACGATGTTAAATAAATGGCGGAAGGCACTCTGTCAAGGGGTTTTTCACACAATGGCGTATACATTATGCGATAAAGCGCAGTCTGTAATGTATACGGCACAACAGGCGTTTCGCCCTTCCCCGGGCGCCCCGGCGAATGGTGCTATACTGAAAAAAAAGACCTGCCGAAAGGAGATTCAGCCGCGAAGGGAGGACATTTCATGCCCAGCAAAAGAGATCAGAACATGGACCGCAGTCCGCGCAAATTCGACATCGATCCGAATACGCAACGGGGCCGCAACAGGCGCAACATCGACCCCTATGTTCATGGATGAGGGTCTGCCCGAGCCCGCGGTCTGCACCGTCTGCCATGCCATCTACCGCAACAAGCGCTGGTACATGAAGGAAAAGGAATACGTGGAGGTCCGACAGGACGAAACGGTCAATGAAGTGGTCTGCCCGGCCTGCCGGAAAATGGAGGAGCTGTATCCGGAGGGTGTCGTCACCCTGCGCGGCGATTACCTCTGGCAGCACGAGGAGGAAATCCTCAATATCATCCGCAATACCGAGAACACCGCCATGGCCAAGAACCCCCTGGAACGCATCATGCGCATTCAGCCCGAGGGGGATGCCATGGTGATCGAGACGACTGAGGAGAAGCTGGCCGAACATATCGGCCGGGCTCTCAACAAGGCGCACCAGGGGCATCTGGATATCGACTGGAGCGACGACCATTCCCTCTGCCGGGTCACCTGGGAAAGGAGAGAGTGAGCCGGGGATGGGGAGCTTCCGCCTGATCGAGCACACCGCCGACATGGGCATCGAAGTGCACGGCGACGACCTGGCGGACTTCTTCGTCCAGGCGGCGCGGGGATTGAAGGAGATGGTTTCGGCAACGGCCGGCGCCGACCCCCAGCGAAGAGCGGATGGTGGAGGTGACGGGCGGCGACAGCAGCGAACTGCTGGTCAACTGGCTGAACGAGATCCTCTTTCTCTTCGAGACCCGGGGATTCTTCCCGATCGATTTCCGGGTAGAGGAGGCCGGGGAGGATCATCTGCGGGCGCGGGTCCTGGGGGAGCCTTTCGATCCGCGGCGCCACCGGGTGGAACGGGAAGTGAAGGCGGTCACCTACCATCAACTGCAGGTGGAGCCGGTCGACGGCGCCTGGCGGGCCCGGGTCTTTGTAGACTTGTAAAGACGGTGAGATAGCGAGGTAGCGAGATAGTTACACTCAAGGAATGATTTCTATCTCGCTATCTCCCTACTTCACTACCTCACTGGTTATTACCATGTCCGTGAAAGTCGAAAAAATCGACGCCTGCCGCTGGCGCATCCCCCGGCAAGGGAAGATGCGCACGGAAGGGCTGGTTTTCGCCAGCGACCGGATGATGACGGCGATCCGCGAGGAGCAGGCCCTGCAGCAGGTGGCCAATGTCGCCACCCTGCCGGGGATCGTCGGCCCGTCGATCGCCATGCCGGACATTCACTGGGGCTACGGCTTTCCCATCGGCGGGGTGGCCGCCTTCGATCCCGAGGAGGGGGTGGTTTCCCCCGGCGGCGTCGGCTACGACATCAACTGCGGGGTGCGCCTGCTGCGCTCCGAATTGACCGCCGAGGAGATCCGTCCCCGGCTCAAGGAACTGGCCGACACCCTGTTCCGCAACGTTCCTTCGGGGGTCGGCTCGCACCGGCGCGACCTGCGCCTCAACCTCGCCGGAAGAGCGCCGGGTCCTGGCGCAGGGGGCGCGCTGGGCGGTGGAACAGGGCTACGGCACGGCGGGCGATCTGGCAGCACATCGAGGAAGGGGGAAGACTGCCCGGGGCCGATCCGGAGGTGATCTCGGAGCGGGCGCTGGAGCGGGGGCGGGCGCAGCTCGGCACCCTCGGCTCGGGCAACCATTTTCTCGAGGTGCAGATGGTGGAGGACGATCGGCGATGAGACGGCGGCCCGGGTCCTGGGCCTGTTCCCCGGCCAGGTGACGGTCACCATCCACACCGGCAGCCGCGGCCTGGGCTACCAGATCTGCGACGACTACATCCGGGTCATGCGCCAGGCGAGCCGCAAATACGGCATCGAGCTGCCCGATCCGCAGCTGTGCAGCGCCCCCCTGACCAGCCCGGAGGGGCGGGAGTACCTGGCGGCGATGGCCTGCGCCGCCAACTTCGCCTTCGCCAACCGGCAGCTGATCACCCACTGGGTGCGCGAGTCCTTCGAGCAGATCACCGGCCGGGGAGCGGCCGATCTGCGGCTGAACGTCATCTACGACGTCTGCCACAATATCGCCAAATTCGAGAATCATCTCTTCCAGGGCCGCCAGCGCCGTCTCTGCGTGCACCGCAAAGGGGCCACCCGCGCCTTTCCCCCCGGCCACCCGGAAACCCCCGAGGCTTACCGGGAGATCGGCCAGCCGGTGCTGATTCCCGGCGACATGGGGCGCTACTCCTATGTCCTGGTGGGGACGCGCGGCGCCTACGAGGAGACCTTCGGCTCCACCTGCCACGGCGCCGGCCGGGTCCTCTCCCGGCACGCCGCCAAGAAGCTGGCGCGCGGGCAGAACATTCTGGCCGACCTGGCGGCCCGGGGGATCGTGGTGCGCGCCGCCGGCATGGCGACGGTGGCGGAGGAGATCTCCGAGGCCTACAAGGACGTGATGGAGGTGGTCGGGGTGGTCGCAGCAGGCGGGGATCGGCAAAATCGTCGCCCGCCTGCGGCCGCTGGCGGTGATAAAAGGCTAATTTTGAATGCTGAATTTTGAATTTTGAATCAGGAAACACCAATTCAGAATTAAGAATTCAAAATTAGAAATTGCCTGCAACTTGAGGTGCTATCATGCGCGTGTTTCTCACCGGCGGTACCGGATTTGTCGGCAGCGAAGTTCTCCGGCAGCTCACCGAGGCCGGTCATGAGGTGCGGGCGCTGGTGCGCCCCGGTTCGGAGGGAAAACTGGCCATTCACAACGGCGTGGAGGTGCAGCGGGGGGATGTCACCCAGCCGGAGACACTGCAGGGCGCCCTGAGCGGCTGCCAGGCGGTGATCAACCTGGTGGGGATCATCCGGGAGTACCCGGCCAAGGGGATCACCTTTCAGCGCCTGCATGTCGCGGGGACCCGCAACCTGCTGGCGGCAGCCGGGGCGCAGGGGGTGCGGCGCTATCTGCAGATGAGCGCCAACG
The DNA here is from genome assembly GCA_963816395.1 of uncultured delta proteobacterium. Taxonomy (GTDB): domain Bacteria; phylum Desulfobacterota; class Desulfuromonadia; order Desulfuromonadales; family JACZKF01; genus CAWFKQ01. Next base: position 51,433 of record CAWFKQ010000013.1, read on the forward strand.
GCACCCGGGAGAATGCCGATTCGGCCTATCACCGGACCAAGTGGCTGGCCGAAGAGGCGGTGCGCGCCTCCCGCCTCGACTGGACGATCTTTCGCCCCTCGCTGATCTTTGGTCCGGGCAGCGAGTTCGTGGAGATGCTCGCCGGCCTGGTGCGGCGGCTGCCGATCGTGCCGGTGATCGGCGACGGCCAGTACCGGATGTCGCCGGTGGCGGTCGAGGATGTCGCCGCCAGCTTTGCCCGCGCTCTCGAGCAGCCGGCGGCAGTGCGGCAGACCTATCACTGCTGCGGCCCCACCGCCTACACCTACGACGAGGTGCTCGACCTGGTCGGGGCCGGCCTGCGGGCGCAAATGGGTGCCGAAGCTGCACCAGCCGGTTTTCCTGGTGCGGCCGATTGTTGCCCTCTTCGACTCCCTTCCCCCGCTTTCCCATCAGCCGCGCCCAGCTGTCCATGCTGCTGGAGGGGAACGTCTGCGACCCCCGCCCCTGGTCCGCGGCCTTCGGCCTCACGCCCCGGCCATTCCCGGACGGCTTGCCGCAGATTCTGAAAAAGCCGGGTGGCCGGAAATGAGCCGCCGGCGAACCCTAATGGCCAACAAACCCGGAACTGCAATTAGCCACGGATAAGATCTGATTAACCTTTGGGTTGTTGATTCTATTCTTCAAGTCCTTGAAAATCCGAATTGATCAGATTTGATCCGTGTGCACATGCATTTTTCCAGAATAAACGTAATCAGCCCGGCGGCGGCCCCGTCTCCAGCTCGAAGGGCCAGCCGAGAATTCCCCCTTCCATGTAGCGCACATCGGCAAACCCCGCCGCCGCCAGGATACGCTGGGCCTCGTAGCCGCGCAGGCTGAGCTTGCAGAAGGGGATGACGGGGCGCTCCTTCGGCAGCTCATGGAGCTTTTCCCGCAGGGCGCCGAGGGGGAGCAGGGTGGCGCCGGGGATGCGCACCTCGGCGTATTCGGCCGGCGAGCGCACGTCGAGGAAGAGAAAGTCGCGCCCTTCCTGCCGCATTTCCCGCACCTGCACCGGATCGAGGCTGCAGCCGAGGCCATCGAGCTTGTTGCGCAGGGCGTTGGCGGCCTGGTGCAGGGGATCCATGGCGGCGGAGTAGGGGGGCGCGTAGGTGAGGTCGAGCTGGGCCAGCTGGTCGACCGTCGCCCCCAGGGTGAGGACGGGAACCAGGGTATCGATGCGCTTGTCGACGTCTCCGGGGCCGACGATCTGGGCGCCGAGCAGCCGGCGGCTGGCGCGGTCGGCGATCAGGCGAATCACCACCGGCTTGGCGCCCGGGTAGAGGTGGGTGCGGTCGGGGGAGGGGACGAGGATGGAGACCGGGTCGAAACCGGTCAGGCGGGCATCCTCCCAGGAGAGGCCGCTGCGGGCGACGGTGAGATCGAAGACCTTGACGATCAGGGAGCCGAGGACCCCCGGGAAGCGTTCGCCGCGGCCGGCGATGTTGTCGGCGACCACCCGCCCGTGCTTGTTGGCGGTGGAGCCGAGGGGGACATAGACCGGGCGGCCGGTGAGCAGGTCGGTGCTCTCGGCGCAGTCGCCGGCGGCATAGATCGCCGGATCGGAGGTGCGCAGGCAGGCATCGACGGCAATGGCGCCGGTGGGGCCGAGCTTCAGCCCGGCGGCGGCGGCCAGGGAGACTTCCGGGCGCACGCCGACCGCCATGATCACCAGGTCGGCCGGGTAGCTGGCCGCCGGCCGTGACCACCCGCCGCACCCGCCCGTTCTCTCCCTCCAGGCGCTGCACCGGCTCTCCCAGGCGCAGTTGCACCCCGTTGCGGCGCAGCTCCCGGTGCACCAGGGCGGCCATGCCGAAATCGAGGGCGCTGGCCAGCACCTGGTCCTTCATCTCCACCAGGGTCACCGCCAGGCCGCGCCGCACCAGGGCCTCGGCCATCTCCAGGCCGATCAGGCCGCCGCCGACGATGACCGCCGTCTTCGCGCTGCCCAGCTCCGCCGGCGATCGCCGCCGCATCCTCCATCCCCTTCAGCGGCTGCACCCCGGCCAGCTCGATCCCCGGCACCGGCGGCAGGATGGGCCGGTTGCCGGTGGCCAGCACCAGGGCGTCGTAGGGGAGGTCCGTCTCGCTGCCGTCGGCCAGATTGCGTGTGCGTACCATCCTGCTTTCCCGGTCGATGGCCAGCGCCTCGGTGCGGGTGCGCACCTCCACCCCCTTCACTTTGCGGAAAAATGCCTCATCGCGCAGGGCCCCGGCCGGGGTGCGGCGCACCTCGTCGAGGTCGGGGAAGAGCCCCTGCAGGTAATAGGGGAGGGCGCAGGCGCCGTAGGACACCTTTTCCCCCCGTTCGAGGACCGTGATCCGCGCCGCCGGATCGAGCCGGCGCAGGCGGGAGGCCGCCTTCATCCCGGCGGCCACGCCGCCGACGATCACCACGCGTTTGCCGTTTCGTTCCATACGTCTGCCTTCCTTTCCCTCGTGTCTACACCACAGAAGACCATGTTAATTCCAAGTATTCAAATGTCAATATATTTATTCCCCTGCCGCCGCCTTTCCTTTTTTCCCCGCTTCCCCTATAATTCCGCCTTTCCGCCAAGGAGTCCCGATGGAGCACGGATATACCGCCGAAGCCCGGCAGGCGATGCGCGAGGCGATCGCCGAGGCCGAGGGGAATGAAGTTTTTTTCCTCGGCCGCACCGACGGCGAGCGGCGGGTAACGGCAGTGGAGGTGCTGGCCCGCGGCTCGGCCGAGGCGGTGCCGGCGATCCTGCAGGTTTGCCGCTACGGCGAGGTGGTGATCCACAATCATCCCTCCGGCCGCCTCACCCCTTCGGCGGCGGATATCGAGATCGCCTCCCGGCTCGGCGCCCTCGGCGTCGGCTTCCATATCGTCGATAACCCGGTGGCGAAGCTGTACAAGGTGGTCGAGGCCTTCGCCCCGAAGGCGGAGAAGCACCTGGCGCCGGCGCGCATCGCCGAAATCCTCGGGCCGGAAGGGGAGATCGCCCGGCACCTGCCCGGCTGGGAGGAGCGCCCGGAGCAGCTGCGCATGGCCTTCGCCGCCGCCGAGGCGTTCAATGCCGGGCGGCTGGCGGTGATCGAAGCCGGCACCGGCACCGGCAAGAGCCTCGCCTACCTCGTCCCAGCCCTGCTCTGGGCGCTGGAGAACGAGGAACGGATCGTCGTCTCCACCAACACCATCAACCTGCAGGAGCAGCTCATCCGCAAGGACCTCCCCTTCCTGCAGCGCGCCACCGGCCTGCAGTTCCGGGCGGTGCTGGTCAAAGGGCGGGGAAATTACCTCTGCCGCCGCCGGGCGGAGACGGCGCGCCTGGAGCCGGGGCTGTTCGATGATGAACTGAACGCCGAGGTGGAGGCGGTCCTGGCCTGGGCCCAGGCGACCAGCGACGGCTCCAGGGAGGAGTTGAATTTCGTCCCCCGGGCGGCGGTGTGGGAGGAGGTGCGCTGCGAGCTCGACCAGTGCCTGCGGGTGCGCTGCGCCCATTACGCCGGCTGCTTCTTTCACCGGGCGCGGCGCCAGGCGGCCCAGGCCGACCTGCTGGTGGTCAACCACGCCCTGCTCCTGGCCGACCTGGCGGTGCGCCGGCAGACCGACAACTACTCGGCGGCGGCCGTCCTGCCCCCCTTCGAGCGCATCATCCTCGACGAGGCGCATCACCTGGAGGATGTCGCCACCAGCCATTTCTCCGCCCAGGTCACCCGCTTCGCCTTCGCCCGGGTGCTGAACCGCCTGCGCCATCCGCGCAAGCCGGACAAGGGGCTGCTCCCCCGCTTCCTCGGTGCCCTGGCCAAGGAGCTGCCGGACAGCGAGGACGAACTCTACCGCGACCTGCACGGGCGCACCGACCGGCTGCTCGCCGCCGGCCAGGCGCTCCTCGAGCGGGCGGTGCGGGAGCTGGAGAAGATCGGCGAGGAGCTGGCCGCCGCCCTCGGCCGGGAGATCGGCGAGCGCGAGGAGATCCGCCAGCGGGTGGTCCCCGACTTCACCGCCGGCGCGGCCTGGCAGGGGGTGGTCGAACGGGTGCGCAGCCTGGCCCGGGAGACCGCCGATCTGGGCAAAGAGCTGCGCGCCCTGCTGCAGGCCGCCGGCCGCATGCCGGAGGCGGTCGCCGACAAGCTGGCCTCCCACCTGGTGGATCTGCGCGGGGCCGGCGGCCGCCTGGACGCCATCGCCGGCGACCTCACCTTCTTCGTCGCCGGCGAGGAGGGGGTGTGCGCCTGGTTCGAGATCGTCCGCGGCCGGGTCGGGCGCGGCAGCGGCATCGTCACCCGCCTCTGCACCGCCCCGCTGGAGGTGGCGGCCAGCCTCAAGGAGGCGGTCTACGACCGCTTCAAGACGGTCCTCATGACCAGCGCCACCCTGGCGGTGGGCGACTCCTTCGCCTATTTCGGGCACCGGGTGGGACTCGACCGCGCCGAGGCGGGGCGGCTGAGCGAGCTGCTCCTGGCCTCCCCCTTCGACTTCCCCCGCCAGGCGCTGGTGGCGGTGCCGACCGACCTGCCCGAGCCGGGGCGCGCCGGCTATCCGGAGGCGGTGCGCGACCTCGTCGAGCGCGCCATCCTCCTCGCCGACGGCCGCACCTTCGTCCTCTTCACCGCCTATTCCCTGCTGCGGCGGGTGCACGGCGAGCTGGCGCCGGTGCTGCAGGCGCGCCGCTACCGCGCCCTGCGCCAGGGGGAGGATCACCGGCACAAGCTGCTCAAGGCCTTCGCCGCCGACCCGACCAGCGTCCTCTTCGCCACCGACTCCTTCTGGGAGGGGGTGGACGTCCCCGGCCGCGCCCTGGAGCAGGTGATCATCACCCGCCTGCCCTTCAAGGTCCCCACCGAGCCGGTCCTGGAGGCGCGCGCCGAAGCGATCGAGCGGGCCGGCGGCGACCCCTTCATGGAGTACACCGTGCCGCAGGCGGTGATCAAATTCAAGCAGGGCTTCGGCCGCCTGATCCGCCACCGCGACGACCGCGGCATCGTGCTCATCCTCGATACCCGGGTGGTGAAGAAGGGGTACGGGCGGCTCTTCCTGCGCTCCCTGCCGCCGGCCGAAGTGGCCACCGGGCCGGCGGCGGAGGTCTTCGCCCGCATGGCCGATTTCCTCCGACCCTCCGCGCCTCTGCCCTGAAAAGTTTGCCTTAAATTTGAAAAAACCGGATAACGCAAAGACGCAAAGCTGAGAACCAAGACGCAGAGAAAATCCGTAAACTATTTGCTTTATACCCTTTGCGGCTTTCATTTCCCTTTGCGCCTTAGCGTTGAAATTCTTGCTTTTCATCGCCTTCGGTTGTGCCGCAGGTACATATGGGACTGCCACCCGGCATACGGACGCCAGAACCTCACGAAAAAAATTCTTGACAAGCGTCATCCTGCGGCTAGAATTAAGACCAATTTGGTCATTAATTTAATTCCTCAAGAGGAGAGCTGCCATGGCCCTGTGGAAATGCGAGAAATGCGGATTCGAGAAGGAGGGACGCTGCAAGCCGAAGAAATGTCCCACCTGCCAGTCCTCCGGTTTCGTCAAACAATCCTGACCAGCTGGCCGTCGAGGAGCACCTCATGGCCGCCCTGCCCCTGCGCTGCTACCGCTTCTACCGCGACGGCTTTCGCGCCATGCGCCTGGGCCGCACCCTGTGGGCGGTGGTGCTGATCAAGCTCCTCGTCCTGTTCGCCGTCCAAAGAATTTTCTTCCCCGATCTCCTGCACACCCGCTTCGCCACCGACGGCGAGCGGGCCGGCCACGTCCTGGAGCAGCTCAGCCGGCTCCCCGGCGGCAGGCGGTGAGAACGGGCACTGAACTGGAGGTTAATGTGATCGACGCCACCGAGCTGGCGCAGGTCGACTGGGCGCGCGCCCAGTTCGCCCTGACCGCCATGTTCCACTGGATCTTCGTCCCCCTCACCCTGGGACTCTCCTTTCTTCTCGCCTTCTTCGAGACCTTCTACGTCAAGACCGGCAACGAGGAATGGAAGCGACTCACCCGCTTCTGGATGAAGCTGTTCGCCGTCAATTTCGCCATCGGCATCGCCACCGGCCTGATCCTGGAATTCGAGTTCGGCACCAACTGGGCCAATTACTCCTGGATGGTCGGGGATATCTTCGGCGCGCCGCTGGCGGTGGAGGGGATCTTCGCCTTCTTCATCGAGGCGACCTTCTTCGCCGTGATGTTCTTCGGCTGGGACCGGGTGTCGCAGCGCTTCCATCTCTTCTCCACCTGGATGGTGGCGATCGGCTCCAATCTCTCCGCCCTGTGGATCCTGGTGGCCAACGGCTGGATGCAGAACCCGGTGGGGATGCGCTTCAACGCCGACAGCGCCCGCTTCGAGATGCAGGATTTCTGGAGCGTGCTCTTCTCGCCCTCGGCCATCGGCAAGTTCACCCACGCCACCAGTTCCGGCTTCGTCTTCGCCTCCCTCTTCGTGGTCGCCGTCTCCTCCTGGTTCCTGCTGCGGGGGCGGCATGCGGAGCTGGCCAAGCGGAGCATAATGGTCGCCGCCGTCTTCGGCCTGCTCTCCTCCGCCTTCGTCGCCTTCACCGGCGACGAGTCGGCCTACACCCTCTCCCGGACGCAGCCGATGAAGCTGGCGGCCATGGAGGGGCTCTACGACGGCGAAACCGGCTGCGCCCTGTGCGCCATCGGCGTGCTCAATCCGGAGAAGACGCCCGGGGATGCCGCCCCCCCTTACCGTTTCGCGGTCAAGGTTCCCTACGTCCTCTCCATCCTCGCCAACCGCAACCCGGACAGCTTCGTCCCCGGCATCAACGACCTGGTCTTCGGCAATCCGGGGCAGCAGGTGATGGGGGTGACCGAGAAGATGGCGCGGGGGCGGCGGGCGGTGGCCGGGCTCGGCGCCTACCAGCAGGCGAAAGCGGCCGGCGACGCCGCAGGGCGCGGCGGCGGCCCTGGCGGCCTTCAACCGGGACCAGGAATATCTCGGCTACGGCTACCTGCAGAGTCCGCAGGAGGCAGTGCCGCCGGTGGCGCTCTCCTTCTACAGCTTCCGCCTGATGGTCGGCCTGGGTCTTTTCTTCCCGCTGCTTTTCCTGCTTTTACTGATCTTTACCTGGCGTGACAGCATCACCGGCCGCAAGTGGCTGCTGCGCACCGGAGTGGCCAGCCTCTTTCTCGGCCTGGTCGCCTCGCAGGCCGGCTGGGTGGTGGCCGAAGTCGGCCGGCAGCCCTGGGCCATCCAGGGGCTGCTGCCGGTGACGGTGGCCCGCTCCAACCTGACGGCGGCGACGGTGCAGACCACCTTCTTCCTCTTCCTGGTCCTGTTCACCGTCCTGCTCATCGCCGAACTGCGCATCATGCTGAAGCAGATTCACATCGGACCGGAGGAGAACTGACATGATCGGCAGCCTGGATATCTCCGTATTGCAGAAGCTCTGGTGGCTGATCGCCGCCACCGTCGGCAGCCTCTTTCTCTTCCTCACCTTCGTCCAGGGGGGGCAGACCCTGCTCTTCACCGCCGCCCGGGACGAGGTGGAGAAGTCCCTGGTGCTCAACTCCATCGGCCGCAAGTGGGAGCTGACCTTCACCACCCTGGTGCTCTTCGGCGGCGCCCTGTTCGCCGCCTTCCCCCTCTTCTACGCCACCAGCTTCGGCGGCGCCTACTGGGTGTGGATGCTCATCCTGTTCACCTTCGTGCTGCAGGCGGTGAGCTTCGAGTACCGCAAGAAGCCGCACAACCTGCTGGGGGAGAGGATCTACGAGCTCTTCCTGCTGCTCAACGGCAGCCTCGGCATCCTGCTGATCGGCGCCGCCGTCGGCACCTTCTTCACCGGCGCCAACTTCACCCTCAACGCCATGCGCTCGGCCACCTGGACCCATCCCCTGCGCGGCCTGGAGGCGGCCTTCGACCCGTTCAACGTCGCCCTCGGGCTGTTCCTGGTCTTCCACGCCCGGGTGCTGGGGGCCCTCTACCTGGCCAACCACCTCGACCACCCGCCGCTGGAGGCGCGCCTGCGGCGGGCCGCCTTCGGCAACTTCCTGGCCGCCCTGCCGTTCCTGCTCTTCGTCCTCTTCCGCCTGCTGACCATGCCCGGCTACGCCGTCGACCCGGCGAGCGGCGCCGTCTCCCTGGAGGCCGGCAAGTACCTGCACAACCTGCTGGCCATGCCGGCGGTGCCGGTGCTGCTGCTGGCCGGCGTGCTGCTGGTGGTCTGGGGGGTGGCGGCGGTACGCTTCGGCGGCGGCCGGAGCGGCATCTGGTTCGCCGGTCCGGGAACGGTCCTGGTCGGCCTCGCCCTCTTCTGTCTGGCCGGCTACAACCATACCGCCTTCTACCCCTCGCAGGCCGATCTGGCGAGCAGCCTGACCATCGCCAACGCCTCGAGCAGCCATTACACCCTCACCGTCATGAGCTATGTCGCCCTGGCGGTCCCCTTCGTCCTCGCCTATGTCGCCGCCGTCTGGCGGATGATGGATGCGCGCCGGTTCACTGCCGCCGACCTGCAGGGGGCGGCGGCCAAAGATCAATACTGAAAGGAGAACACCCATGGTGATCGCGATGCTGGTCGGCTGGATGGCTCTGCTGGCCCTCTCCTGCAAGGGAGCGGAGCTGGTGCTGCGGAAAGCCGGCAAACTCTGAATCTTAACGACAAGTCCGCCGGGCGTCTCCCCCCTCCTGACGCCCGGCGGCGGGCCGGTCGGCATTTTTGCCGGCCGGCCCTTTTTTAATGTCTCTTTCGGAGGGAATTGGGGCAGCGCTTTGGGGAATGGAAGCTTTGGAGATTGCGGGGATGGCTATGACCGCCACCTGATACCTGATGCCTGAATCCTGAACCTCAGGCCTTGACCTCCTACCTCCGCTGACCTCTCGGCGGCACCATCTCCATCCGCACCCCCGGCCAGCGCCGGGCCGGGTAGCCCGGGTCGTGCTGATGGGCGTAGGCTTCCCGCTCGAAGCTCTTCTGCCGGTACGGCAGCCGCCGCTCGGTCCAGAAATAGCGCCACAGGAAGCGGCCGATGCCGTGCTCGGCGTACTGGCAGGCGTGGATGAGCTCGTGCCGCAAGGCCTCCGGCGGCAGGAGTTCGAGGCGGCTGCGGAAAAAAATATGGCTGCCGAGAACAAAGCCGGAAACCCAGCGGGGGAAGAAAAAAAGGCAGGGGGAGCGTTCGTGCACCCGGATCTTCATGTCTTCATCATACGCGCTCTGGCAGGGATGATGCAGAACCATCAGTGACCGGCGGCCGGTGCCCGTTCCGCCGCCGCCGGCAAACCCTGCCTATAGGAGATGGCAAATGAACAAGCGAACCCTGGTTTTTCTGCTTTTTTCCCCTCTGCTGGCGGCGGCGCCCGCGGTCGCAGGGGATGTCGGTGTCAATGTCAATGTCAACCTGGGCGCCCCCGCCCCGGTGCCGATTATCGTCTCTGAGCCTCCGTTATTTCTCGTGCCTCGCGCCCTCGGTTTCCAGGTTGCGGTGGGGATCGATTTCGACATGTTCCACATCGACGGCCGATATTATACCTGCCGGGATCACGTCTGGTACGTCGGTCATCGCTACAACGGCCCGTGGCAGGTCGTCCGGCACGACCACCTGCCGCCGGGGCTGCGCAAGCACAGGTTAGCCAGCATCCGCCAATACCGGGATGAAGAGTACCGGCACTACCACCAGGATCGGGAGCGCTATCACGGCAGCTCCTACCGGCCAGAAGGCGAAGGCGAACACCATCACGGCAACGGCAAGGCCAAAGGCAGGTACAAGCACGGCGACTGAGCCGCGGCCATCTGCTTTCCCGGGGCGGCCACTGCCGGCGGCCCCGGGAAGGCAGGACCGGTACTCAATGCCCCCGCCCGAGCAATTCCCGCACCTTCTCGGCGACAGCCTCCGGCGTAAAGCCGAAATGCCGCATCAGCACGCCACCGGGGGCGCTGGCGCCGAAGCCGCGCATGCCGATCACCGCCCCGGCCTCCCCGACATACCGCTCCCAGCCGAAGGGGGAAGCCGCCTCGACCGCCACCCGGACGCGGCAGTTCGGGGGGAGGACCTGCCGGCGGTAGACTTCCTCCTGCGCCTCGAAAAGCTCCCAGCTGGCCAGTGAAACCACCCGGCTGCCGATCCCCTCCTGTTGCAGCTGGTCACGGGCGGCCAGTGCCAGATGCACCTCCGAACCGCTGGCGATGAGGATGGCGCGCAGCTCCCCTTCCTCCGCGGCCAGAATGTAGCCGCCCCGCCGCACCCCTGCCGCCGGGGCGAGACGGGAGCGGTCGAGCACCGGCAGGCTCTGCCGGGTGAGGACCAGGGCCGTGGGGCCGCGGCGATTGGCGATGGCGAGCTTCCAGGCTTCGGCCGTCTCGTTGGCGTCGGCCGGGCGGATCACCGTCAGGTTCGGCACCGTCCGCAGGCCCGGCAGCTGTTCCACCGGCTGGTGCGTGGGGCCGTCTTCGCCCAGGCCGATCGAATCATGGGTGAAGACGTAGATGGGGGCGATTCCCATCAGGGCGGCCAGGCGCACGGGGGGGCGCATGTAATCGGCGAAGATGAGGAAGGTGCCGCCGTAGGGAATCAGCCCGGGGGTGTGGGCGAGGCCGTTGAGAACGGCGCCCATGGCGTGCTCGCGCACCCCGAAGTGCAGGTTGCGGCCGCTGCCGTAGGGGCCGAAGGACCGCTCCCCCCTGAGCCTGGTGTTGTTGGAGGGGGCGAGATCGGCGGAGCCGCCGAGCAGGAACGGCAGGCGGGCGGCCAGGGCGTTGAGGACGATGCCGCTGGCCTGGCGGGTGGCCATCGCCCCGTCGCCCGGGGCGAAAGCCGGCAGTTCCCGGTCCCAGCCGTCGGGGAGGCCGCCGGTCATCTGCAGCCAGTGGGTGAGGGAGGAATGGCCGGCGGCGCGCAGAGACTCAAAACGCTCCTGCCAGCCGGCTTCGAGGCGCTCGCCGCGGGCGACCGCCTCCCCCATGTGCCGCCGGACCGTATCGCTGACCACGAAGTGCTCGTCGGGACTCTGCCCCAGCGCCTCCTTGATCAGCCGCACCTCCTCCTTCCCGAGGGGGGCGCCGTGCGCCTCGGCGGTCCCCCGCTTGTTCGGCGAGCCCTCGGCGATGTGGGTGCGGGCGATGATCAGCGAGGGGCGGGGATCGCGCTTGGCCCGCTCCAGGGCCGGCTCGATGTCGAGCAGGTTGTGCCCCTCGACCCGCTCGACGTGCCAGCCGTAGGCGAGAAAACGGGTGGCCACCTCCTCGCTGAAGGCGAGCCGCGTCTCCCCCTCGATGGTGATGTAGTTATCCAGGTAGAGGTAAATGAGATTTCCCAGGCGCAGGTGGCCGGCCAGGGAAGCGGCCTCGGCCGCCACCCCTTCCATCAGGTCGCCGTCCGAGCAGAGGGCGTAGATGCGGTAGTCGAACAGCTCCCGGTCGACGTGCTCGGCCAGGAAACGGGCGCCCATGCCCATGCCCACCCCGGCCGCAAACCCCTGGCCGAGCGGGCCGGTGGTCGTCTCCACCCCCGGAGTATGGCCGAACTCCGGGTGGCCGGGGGTGCGGCTGCCGAGCTGGCGGAAATTGATCAGCTCCTCCAGGGGGAGGTTGTAGCCGGTCAGGTGCAGCAGGCTGTAGAGGAGCATCGAGGCATGGCCGCAGGAAAGCACGAAACGGTCGCGGCCGGGCCAGGCAGGATTCTTCGGGTTGTGGCGCAGGTGGCGGGTGAACAGGAGATAGCCGATGGGGGCGGCCTCCATCGGTGTCCCCGGATGGCCGGAGTGGGCTTTTTCCACCGCATCCACCGCCAGCAGGCGGATGCTGTCGATGGCTGCCGTGGCCAGTTTCAGATCGATATCGGGCTGCATGGGAACTCCTGAGTGAGGTACTGTTCCGAAGAGTTTGTCTTAAGCCATAAAAGCCTGGATATTTTAACACAGGCCAACATGTGCCTGCGGCACACCCGAAGACAATGAAAACCAGGATCTTAACGCTAAGGCGCCAAGGGAAATGAAAGTCGCAAAGGATGTAAAGCGAACAGTCTTACGGATTTTCTCTGCGCCTTGGTTCTCAGCTTTGCGTCTTTGCGTTATCCGTTTTTTCCAGGGCCTTAAGCCGAATTTGCTGAGGAGAAGGAAATCGATTAATTGACGGAACCCCCTCTGCGTCTGCGTTAAAAGCCCTTGCTCTTTCGCCTTCGGTGAGCTGCGGGTCCTGGTTGCTGAAAAGGTCGATTTCCCCAGGTTGTATGCGCATTGAAGCAGGATAGGGCGGGGAATGCAAGGGGAGGGAGGAAAATGGGGTCGATTCCGGGATAGAATAGAGACAAAGGCAATATCAGCGAGGAGGTCGCCTATGCTCTATTTCGCCTATGCCGACAACATGGATATCGAGACCCTCGGGTCCCGCAACGTGACCTTCGAGAAAGTCTGCACCGGCCGGGTGCGGAAGTTCCGGCTGGCCTTCCACAAACCCGGGTCCGACGGCACCGGCCGGGCGGATCTGGTGGACGATCATGGGGGGGCGGTGGAAGGGGTGGTATGGGAGGTTCCGGATGACAGTCTCGATCGGTTGGATGTCTATGAGGAAGTGGACAAGGGACACTACCGCCGGGTGCCGGTCGTGGTGCAGACATCCCGCGGCGAACTCGATTGCGTCACCTACCGGGCCGCCAAATTCCGCAACGGCCTGAAGCCGAGCCGGGAATACCTCGACCTCATCATCCGGGGAGCGGAGACCCACCGGCTGTCTGCCGATTACCAGACCTTCCTGCGCAGCCACGACACCATGGTGGCGACGGCGTGAACATCCGAGGGCCGGCACGGACAGTTTTTTCGTGCCGGCTCCCCGGAAGGACTCAGCGGAAACCGCAATGTTCCGTCAGCACGGTCATCCGCTCCGCCCGCGACCCTTGCCAGCGAGCCAGCAGGCGCTCGGCCAGGGTAACGCCGCTGTCGGCAATTTCGTACAAACCCTCCAGGAAAACCGTTTCATCCAGGCGGCCGGTCTCCTGCGCCTGCCGGCTCAGCCCGCCGCGGGCCAGGTCGAGAACCTCCCGGGCCGCCTCGCGCAGGGTGCGGCCCGCCAGCGGCGTTTTCAGCCCCAGGCGCCAGGACTGCCGGTAGAGTTCCTGCCGCTCTTCCTGGTCGCGGCAGGAGAAGAGGGCGCGGGCGCCTGCCCGGGCCTCCCGGTCGTAGAGAATCCCCTTGAGCAGCGCCGCCACCGCCATGCTCAGGGCGGGCGGCAGACTGTCGGCGCTGCGCACCTCGATCTGCGGCCGCAGCCGGGCTTCGGGAAAGAGGGTGGAAAGATGCAGGTCCCAGTCGCCGAGGGTGGCGCGCTGGTCGGCGTACCCTTCGGCGAGATAGCGGCGGAAGGGGAAGCGCTCGCCGGTCAGATCGATGAAGCGGCCGTCGCGGAGAATGAAATACATCGGCACATCGAGGGCGTAGTCGACATAGGTGGCGAACCCCGCCCCCGGCCGGAAAATCTCCGGCAGCAGCCCGGTGCGCTCGGGGTCGGTTCGGGACCAGATTTCCCCGCGGGTGGAGAGAAAGCCGCTGGGCGCCCCGTCCAGCAGCGGCGAATTGGCGAACAGGGCATAGAGCAGGGGGGCCAGAAGCAGAGCCGTCTGCAGCTTGTCGATGCAGTCCGCCTCGTCCGCATAGTCGAGATTGACCTGCAGGCCGGCGGTCTGCTTCATCATCCGCTGACCCATGTCGCCGGTTCTCTGCATGTACGGCCCCATCACGCGATAGCGGGCCTTGGGCATCCAGTCGATCTGCTCCAGGGGGGTGAAGGGCTGCACCCCCAGGCCGAGAAAAACCAGCCCCAGCGGCTCGGCGGCCTGCAGGATGCTGGCGACGTGATGGGAAAAATCGCTGGCGCAGCAATGTACGTCGCTGCAGAGCCGGCCCGAAAGTTCGAGCTGCCCCCCCGGTTCCAGGGTGATCGAGGAATCCTCCCCCAGCAGGGCGATCAGGCGCCCCTCCTCGCGGACGCTGCGCCAGCCGCTGCCGGCTTCCAGCCGCTGCAGCAGCTCTTCGATGCGGGAGAAGGACGCCGCCTCGCCGCTGGCGGCATCGACCACCAGCTTCTCCAGTTCGACGCCGATTCCCCAACGTTCCGGGGGGCGGGCGCCACGGGCCAGATAATCGATCAGATCCTGGTGGGAACGGACCGGTACCTCCAGGTTGGGTTTTACCAGGGTCGTCATGATAGAAGAATACCATTCGGCCGCAGACCAGACGGATCGGCCGATCCGCAGGATCCGACGTTGGCCGGTTCCGAGGCTGGAAGGTTCAGGACCCCAGATAGGCGGTGATCGCCTCGCCGATGGTCTGGAAGATCTTGGTGAATTCCCGCTCGTCCCGCTCCAGCAGGGTGATGCGGAAACCGAGCTCCGGGGTGCAGAAGGAAGAGATCGGTACCACGCAGATGCCGGTGGCAGCAAGCAGATAATAGACAAAACGTTTGTCCAGGGAGACTCCCGGCTGGTTGACCAGCCCTTCCACCAGCGCCCGCACTTCCTGGTTGTCGATCGGCAGGCTCTGGCGCTCGGTCAGCTTGCCCCGCTTCGAAAACCACGGACATATAGAAGGCGCCGTTGGTGCGGTTCACCTTGATCCCCGCAACCTTCCGCAGCAGATCGTAGGCGATATTGGAGAACTTCTCGTAGCGGCTCTTGCGCTCCTCCAGGTAGACCGGGTATTGCGGGTGGCTGAGGATCTGCGGGATGGCCTTCTGCGGCAGGGTGGTGGAGCAGACCTCGACCATTTTCGAATCCAGGATGCTCTGGGCATAACGCTTGAACATCGGGTCCTTGTCGGCATTGTAGATCTCGATCCAGCCGCAGCGGGCGCCGGGCCAGGGCGCCTCCTTGCTGATCCCCTTCATGGCGATGCGCCGGCACATCGCCGATCAGGTCGGAGATGGGCTTGGTCGATTGGCCGTTGTAGACAATGTTGTGGTAGATCTCATCGCAGATGACGAAGAGGTCGAATTCCCTGGCGATCGCCACCATCTCCCGCAGGATGCGCTCGGGGTAGACGGCGCCGGTGGGGTTGTCGGGGTTGATGATGAGGATGCCGGAGATGGCCGGGTTGTACTTAATCGACAGGCGCAGATCGTCGAGGTCGGGATACCAGTTGTTGTCCGGGTCGAGGCGGTAGGAAATCGGCTTTTGCCCGGCATGCGCCGCCTCGCCGGAGGAGTGGGTGCTGTAGGTGGGGGAGGGGCCGATGACCCGCGCCTCACGCCGCAACATGCCATACACCTTCTGGATGGCATCGCCGAGACCATTGAAGAAGATGATGTCGTCCGCGGTGATCTGGGTTTTGCCTCGTCGGTTGGTCATCTCGGCCAGAAACTGGCGGGTCTCCAGCACTCCGCGGGTGGGGCAATAGCCGTAGGAGCAGTCCTGCATCGCCAGATCGGCAACGATCTTCTTCATCCACGAGGGGATTTTTTCCCCCTTGGCCACCGGGTCGCCGATATTCTCCATGTTGGTCTTGATGCCGAGGATCTGCAGCTTGTCGGCGATCTCGACGATGGCCCGGATCTCGTAAGTCAGCTCCCCCGCCCCGATGTGCACGATGTTGTTGCGCATACCTTTCAAGCTCCCTGGAAATAGCCGCCGCCGGAGCGGCTGGATATAAAAAGGCCATGGGCGCTCTGCCCATGGCCTTCAATCCGAAGAATCGACGGGGATCAGCAGGCTGTCCCCTGGCAATGGGCAGGACTCAGGCAGGCGGCCGCAGCCGCGGTGATAGCTCGGGCTGGCGAAAAATGGCTCATTTTTGGATAGCTGCCGAGGGACATGCCCATCTCCCATGTTCGGATTTGAGTATCATATCGGGCGAACGGATGTCAACGGCAAAAATCCCCCTGCACTAACCGTCAGCGGCGGAAAAAGCCTTCTACTCCCGGCAGTTCTCTGTTAAGGTGAGGTGTCTTCGGGTTCCTGTGATGCAATATATTTTCCCCGTGCGGCCGATGTCCTGGAAAGCGTCCCCTGTCCTGTTCTGCACCATCTGCCTCCTGCTCCTGCTGCCGTGGGCCGGCCCGCCCGGCGCGACGGCCACCGAATGGGTCGGTCCATTCCGCCGGCGGGCGCACCCGTTTCCCAGGCCGAATTCCATTGGCCGGCAGCGGAGCCGGATGCCACCTCCCTTGACCTGCAGGCCTCCTCCGGCCCGGCAGTCCGCGCCGCCCTCCTTCGATTTCGGCAACTACCAGATGGTCGGCCGCAACGGTCCCTTCCGGCTGACCGTCGGTCGGCAGGACCTGGCGGAGCACAGTCTGATTCTGGGCAATCTTCTCCGGCGCGGCTTTTCCGTGAGCCTGCAGGGGGGGGAGCAGCCTTCGGCCCTGACCGGCTTCGTCCTGCGCACCGCTGCCGAAACGGGAGAAAGTCTCGGCCTGGAAGACCCGGATAACCGGCTGGCGGGGGTGCTGGGGGAGATGCGTCCGCTGGCCGGCGAGGTGGCCGTCCTCCACCTGACGGCCGGTTATCTCGCCGGCCGTGGGCCCGGGCGCCGGTTACGGACCGGCCCGGGGCGAAGCCTGGAGCCTGGCCGCAGAAGCCGGGCTCTGGCAGAACCTGCAGGTGCGGGGGGAAATCGCCGGTTCCGGCTACGATCCCGATGACCCGGGGCAGGGGCCGAAGAGCGGCCTGGCAACCACTTTCCTGATCAACTACCACTCGCTTCCGAACCCGGCGGACCGCTCCGCGCTCTTCTGGCAGCTGGGAATGGAAGACCGCCGGGTCGATCCCCTCTTCCACAGCCTGGGCAATCCGGGCCTGGCGGTCGACCTGGAGCAGCTCCGGCTGTTCGGCGGGGTGCGGCGAAGCGGAGCGAACCTGGATTTTTCCCTGACCCGGGAGAGAAACAATCTGGCGGACTCCCCCCGGCAGCCGACCTGGCGCGCCTGGCGCTACCACCTGCAGCTCGATTACGCAGCCGGCAAGCCGCTTGCCGCCGCCCCCCTGGCCCGTCTCGGTACCCCCGGCGTAAAGCTGGTTTTCACCGGCCTGCGGCGGCAACCGCTGGCCATCCCCGAGGATTTCTACCTCGGTTACCCGATCGACTGCAGCTCGCGTCAGCTGCAACTGCAGGCTGTTTTCCGGCACCCCCGCTGGAACTGGGGCATCGGCGGCGTCTCTGCGCGGCTTCCAGGATCATGCCGGCGGCTTCGATGACAGCCGCACCCGCAGCATCGATCTGCATGCCGAAGTGCCGCTTCGGTCCCCGGTTGGTGGTCGTACCGATGTTGCGCCGCCGCTGGATCGAAGATCTGACCTCCGGCGAGGAGAGTGCCCACACCGGCCTGGAGCTGAACGGCAGGCTGGCGCTCATCCACCGGCGGCTGACCGGCCGCTGGCACCTTGGCCTGGACCTGAATGACTCCTCGGTCCAGCCTGGCTGACCGCACCGCCGCGGCCAGCGGTGAGCTGATCTATCAATGGCGGCGGCCCCGGGACGCCCATCCCGGCTTTGACCTCTCGCTCAGCGGCAACTTGCTGGAACGCGACGGTGAACTCACCCCGCCTGCCGAGGGGGGAATTACCGGATCTTCCTGGCCCTGACCATGCGCCTGCCCAGCGCCTGAGGCGGTCGCTCCGTCCTCCTCCTGATCTCGCCTGATTGTCAATCGATCCGTACGAAGGGGAAGCGCTCGAACATATCCCGGGTGAGCAGGCCGAGGCCGCCCCGGTCGCCGACCGTTTCCACCGCCACCACCACCTCCGGCTCGGCGAAATCGATCTGCGCCGTCTCTTCGCGCCGGGCCAGTTTTTCCAAAATGAAGGCGTCGATCGCCCGCTCGGCTTCCGGGGAAATGATCTCCCCCTTGTGGCCGCGCCTCTCCAGGCGCACATGGAAGCGGCGGCCGGCCAGGCGATCGAGGTAAGGGAGGATTTCCAGCTGCAGCCGATCGAGGAAATCCTCCACGGTGAAGACGAAGGTGCGATCGATCGGCACGATCCGTCCCAGGTCCTGAAAGGCGGTCAGCCGTTTTGTCCGCTCGGCCAGCACCGCCTCCAGAAAGCCCTGCCGATCTTCCACCCGGCCCAGGATCACCCCCAGAAACTCGGTTCGACGAAAATCCCCCAGGCGCCCCAGTTCTTCCAGCAGGCGCCGGTAACGGCCATCACTGGCCAGGGTGGCGACGGTGTTGAACTCCCACATGGCCCCTCCTTGCTACTCCGCAGTTTCCGGATGGGACCAGTCTAGCCGACCCGCAGTTGATAGCAAGATTGCCGAGCGCGAGATGATCTCGAGGGCAGATAAGCGGGGAAGATTCAGGGCATGCGGGGCAGAGGAGTGAGCAGGGGACGCAGCGGTCGGAGAAAAGGGAGAGAGGAAAAAACGGCGCCGACCGCTTGCAGCGGCCGGCGCCGAGGAGTTCAATCAGTTGACTACGGCCTGGCCGATGGTCGCCGGCTTGTGGGCCGGGTGCAGGGCAAACTGACCGGAGACGATATCCGCCAGGACGGCGACCGCCTCGCCGGTATAGGGGTCTTTCTGCACCCTCTTCTCCCAGGCGAGCTGTTTTTCCTCTTCGCTGAGGCGCTTGCCCGGCTTATCACCGTCCTCCCCCGACATGGCGCCGTGACCGGATCAGGCCGGTATTTTCCGCCAGTTTTTTGGCTTCGGCCCGCTCCCGGCGCATTTCCCCGATGTCCAGGATCTGCAGGGTCTGTTCGGTCTTGGCTTTTCGCCAGGTCGGCCTCGGTGGTGATCTCATGGAATTTCTCGCTGGCCGCCACCCGCTGCCGGCTGCGGCTTTCGATCAGCGACAGGTCGGTGTTGTCCAGCCCCGTCCAGTGGCTGAACCGGGTCGGCGCGATCTTGTCCCAGGGGAGGGAATAGTCGAGGAACTTCTCGCCTGTTTTCAGGTACTCCAGGCGGTCGGGCAGAACGATATCCGGCACCACTCCGCGGTACTGGGTCGATTCGCCGCTGATCCGGTAGAACTTCTGGGTGGTCATTTTCAGCGCCCCCAGCGGCTTGTACTGTTCCATGTTGCGGAAGGGGATGGTGCGGTCGAGATCGATGATCGCCTGCACCGTCCCCTTGCCGTGGGTGTGGGCGCCGCCCATGACCAGCGCCCGCCCGTAATCCTGCAGGGCGCCGGCGAGGATTTCCGAGGCGGAGGCGCTGAACTGGTTGACCAGCACCACCATCGGCCCGCTGTACTCGATGGCCGGGTCGTCGTCGGCCAGCACCTGGGTGCGTCCGTCGCTGGCCCGCACCTGCACCACCGGGCCGGTCTTGATGAACAGCCCGGCGATGCCGACCGCATCGGTCAGGGCGCCGCCGCCGTTGTCGCGCAGATCGAGAACCAGCCCGTCGATCTTCTCGGTCTTCAGCTTTCGCAGTTCGGCCGGCATGTCATCGGTGACATTGCGGCCGGTGCCCCCCTCGCCCGGCGCTGCTGAAATCCCGGTAGAAGGACGGGAACATAGATGTAGCCGTATTTATGGCCGGTCGGCGGATCGGTCAGCACCGATCGACTTGACGAAGGTCTCCTCGATCTGCACCACATCGCGGACGATGGGGATCACCAGGGACAATGCCGTTCGGCTTTTTCACCGTCAGGCGCACCTCGGTCCCCTTCTTGCCGCGGATCAGGCTGACCGCATCGCGGATGCGGGTATCGGTGATATCGACCGTCTCCCCATCCTTTTCCGCCACCTTCAGGATGACGTCCTCCGGCCTGCAACTGTCCCTGCCGGTAGGCGGGGCTGCCGGGAATGACCGACACCACCTTGATGTAGCCGTCATCCTCGCGCAGGGTGGCGCCGATCCCTTCCAGGGAGCCGCTCATGCCGATCTCGAAATCTTCCTGCTGAGTGGGCGGCAGGTAGTCGGTATGCGGATCGAAGGTGTGGGCGACGGCGTTGAAATAGACAATCGTCGAAATCCTGCTCCTTCTCCTCCAGCAGCCGGTCGAAAATATTGTCAAGGTTCTTCAGCACCTTCTCCCTCGCCGTCCGCTGCCGCTCGGCCGGGGTGACGCTCGCCGTCGCGCCGTCCTTGGCCGGCGCCGCCTCGTCCTCCTCCAGGTTCAGGTAACGGTTCATGACCTGGTACTTGAGGGTGAGCCGCCAGCGTTCCCGCAACTCCTGCAGGCTGGCGCAGAAATCGAGCTTCTCCGGATCGGTTTCGAACTGTTCCTTGTGGTTGAAATCGAAATTGGTCGCCAGCAGGCTGTGGACCATGTCCCGGACCTGCTGCACCCGCTTGCGCTGGATGGCGGCGCTGACCGCCGGCAGCTCCAGGACGCCCTGGTTGAGCTCGTCATCGATCTTGGTGGCGAATTGCTGCAGGCGGGCCACGTCCTGCTTCAGCAGAAACCGCTTCTGGGAATCGAGCTGCTTCAGGTAAAGACCGAAGGCGGCTTTCGACAGGGTGTCGTCCACTGCCTTGGGCTGGTAGTGGTTGGTGGTCAGTTGCTGCCGGAGCAGGTAACTGAGGAGCTTGTCCCGACGGAGGTTGAAGTCGCTGCCGTTTTGCAGGGCCAGGGCAGGGCCGGCCAAGAAGCCAATAAGCAGCAGGGCGATAGCCAGATAGTTTCTGAACCGAATCATCATGGTGGGTTTCGGCGGCCGGGGAAGGTATTGTTTCCGGCCCGTCATCTCCTTTTTGGGGATTGGTGATCGGCAATCATCCCCCGGGCCGCATCCCGGGAGGGAGCGCAGGGAAAAAGGCCATAAGCATCCTACCATAAGTGCTGGTCCTCGGGTCAATACCCGCACAGGCGAAAGTTGTTGTCGGATCTGGCAAATCAGCGCACGGCCATTAAACTGTAAGGGAAAAATCCGCTGTCCACCGGAAAGGAGCAAACGCATGCGGCTGCCGCCTTCAGTCAAGAACTGGATCTCCCTCGCGGGGGCTACCGTCGCCCTGATCAGCCTGTTCATGATCGCCTTCCTCTTCGCCGTGACGGTTTTTTTCGGCACCAAAGCAGCCTATCTGGGGCTGGTCGTCTATATCCTGCTGCCGGGGGTGATGCTTGCCGGTCTTTTCCTGATTCCCATCGGCATGTGGCTCGAGGTGCGCCGTGAGCACCGGGAGGGGACGATTCCGCCACCGGGATGGCCGCGCATCGACCTGAATGAACCGCATTATCGCAACGCCGCCTTCATCTTCGTCGTCGGCACCAGCATTCTCCTGTTCATTTCCGCCATCGGCAGCTATGAGGCTTTCCATTATACCGAATCCGTGGCTTTTTGCGGCACCCTCTGTCATGCCGTGATGGAGCCCGAATACGTCGCCCATCAGAATTCCTCCCACGCTCGGGTCGCCTGCGTCGAATGCCACGTGGGGCCGGGGGCGGACTGGTACGTGCGCTCCAAGCTCTCCGGTCTCTATCAGGTCTATGCCGTCACGGCGGACGTCTATCCGCGGCCGATTCCCACCCCGATAGAGAATCTGCGCCCGGCCCGGGCGGTCTGTGAGCAGTGTCACTGGCCGCAGAAGTTCTATGCCTACCAGTACCGGGTGCTGACGCATTATCTGCCGCAGCCGGACAATCCCCGCTGGGATATCGGCCTGACCCTGAAGATCGGCGCGCCGCACGCGGCCACCGGCTACCGGGAGGGGATTCACTGGCACATCAATCCCCAGGTGCGCGTGGAATATTTCCCGGCCAGCGAGGATCGCCAGAAGATCATCTGGGTGCGCTACACCAATCTCGCTACCGGCCAGGTGAAGATCTTCACCCAGGAAGGCAAGGGGCCGGAGGCCACCGGGGAAACCGGGGTGCGGGTGATGGACTGCATCGACTGCCACAACCGTCCCTCGCATAATTACCGGGCGCCGAACCAGTTCGTCGATGCCGCCATGGCCGAGGGGAGCATCCCCCGCGACCTGCCGGGGATCAATGCCCTGGCGGTGGAGCTGTGCGGCAAGGAATACCCCGACCGGGCGGCGGCGCTGACCGCCCTGCAGCAGGGGATCGAGAGCTACTACCGGGAAAAGCAGCCGCAGATCTGGCAAGGGCGCCGGGACGATGTGAGCAAGGCGGTGGCCGGGCTGCAGGCGGTTTTTGCGAAGAACATCTTCCCCTACATGCGGGCCCGCTGGAGCGCCTACCCGGAGAATATCGGCCATCTGGATTTCCCCGGCTGCTTCCGCTGCCACAACAACCAGCACAAGACCGCCGACGGGGAGGCGATCCGCATGGACTGCGATCTGTGCCACGAGATCAGCAGCCAGGGGCCGCCGGAAAAGCTGCAGCGCGCCCCGGCCGGCGAGACGTTGGAGTTCCAGCACCCGGTGGACATCGGCGGGGCCTGGCGGGAGACGCTGTGCTCGGATTGCCACAACGGGCTGACGCCGGAGTTCTAGGATTTGTCCGAATGACGGCTGCGCCGCGGGGCTGCGTCCCTGCATGCAGGTTCAGAGTTTAAGACCGCGGGGCTGCGCCCCTGCGCCCTGTCAAGACCGCGGGGCTGCGCCCCTGCACCCTGCCAGGACCGCGGGCGCTGCGCCCCGCACCCCGCGTCACTTTCTTTTATAATCCGCCTAAAAGAAAGTAACCAAAGAAAACGGCGGCCCCTGCCGGGGAGGACTCCTGTCGCGCGGGCTCTCGACTCTGATTAGCGGCGCTGCGGATAACGAGGGCAGTACTTCGTGGAAACTAAAGCTTTTTGACCGCTGACGCGGTTCCCTTTCGCGAGGGGGCGAGTTGGCAATGGAGCTATGACTGTCCCGTAGTTTCCTTGAACCTTGAACCTTGAACCTTGCTGGCCGTTCCTACAGGCGCCCGGTCTTCTTCAACAGCCATCCGGCTACCAGCCAGGTGAGCAGCAGGATGGCGAACCAGGCGACGATCAGGGCTACTTTGGTGAGCACGAGTCCCTCTCTTTCTCAGTATTTGGCCTCTTCCCCCTCGATCTCGCCGGCGTCCAGGCGGGTGGCGTCCATGCGCCGCCAGACGTAGGCGATATAGGCGAGAACGAAGGGGACCCCGAGGGCGATCCAGGTCATCACTGCCAGGGTATAGCGGCTGCTCGAGGCGTTGTAGATGGTCAGGCTGTCCTGCAGGTCGACGCGGGAGGGATAGAAGGGGGTGTGGTGGAAGCCGACGGTGAAGAAGAGGGCCAGGCCGACCAGCGCCGTCCCCGGTCCGGCCAGCCAGATGCCGGCCCGGCTGCGGCGAAAACCGCCGAGGATGCTTCCGCCGAGCAGCAGCACCACGCCGGCTCCCAGAAAACCGACGCCGAGCACCGGCATCGCCAGCAGGTTATCCAGGTATTTCCCCTTGCGGGAGAAAACTTCGCCGCTCTGCGGATCGACGCCGTAGCCGTGCATCCAGGCGATGCCGGTCATGACGATGAAGAAAAAGCACAGCGTCCACAGCAGGTTGCGGCGGACCGCCTGGCGCAGGCGGCCCGCCAGCTCGTCCGCGGCCAGGTTGTTCAGCAGATAGAGCGCACCCAGCACCCGGGCGAGAAAGACCATGAAAAAACCGAGGGCCAGGTTGAAGGGGTGAAAGAGGGCCTCCAGGCCGCGCAGCGGGTTTGCCCAGGAAACCCGGCTGAAGGCGTCGAGCCGGAAGAAGGCGCCGCTGAAGAAGGTGCCGAGAAAGGCGCCGATCAGCAGCAGGCCGAGGCTGCCGTTGAGAAAGAGGAAGATCTCGTAGGTGCGCGCGCCGAGGAGGTTGCCCGGCTTCTTGCGGAATTCGAAGCTCACCGCCTGCAGGATGAAGGTGAACAGGATGCTCATCCACAACCAGTAGGCGCCGCCGAAACTGGTGGCGTAGAACAGGGGGAAAGCGGCGAACAGGGCGCCGCCGAAGAGCACCAGGGTGGTGAAGGTGAGCTCCCACTTGCGGCCGATCGAATTGACCACCAGGGATTTTTCCGTCTCGCCGCGGGCAGCGGTGAGCAGCAGGGTCTGCCCCCCCTGGACGAAGGAGAGGGCGAGGAAGACCGCTCCCACCAGGGCGATGATCCCCCACCAGATCTGCTGCAGTTGGGCTATGCGACAGATCGAAGAACACCCTTATTCCTCCTTCGGCCCGAGGCGGATCTGCCGCAGCATGATCCCCACCTCGGCCAGCAGCAGAATGGTGAACAGCACCAGGAACATGTAGAAGCTGGCCTGCACGGTGCCCAGGGTCAGCTGGGAGTTGGCCACCTGTACCGGCAGCAGCCCCTGGATGGCCCAGGGCTGGCGCCCCACCTCCGCCACCACCCAGCCCAGTTCGGAGGCGACGAAGCCGAGAAAGAGCGTCAGGATCCCGGTGCGCAGCAGCCAGCGCTGCCGCTCCAGCGTGCCTTGGACGGCGAAATAGAGAAAGAGCAGGATCACCAGGGTGAAAAAGCCGCCGAGCAGGACCATGGCCCGGAAGCTGTAGAAGATGAGGCTGACCGGCGGCACCGCCTCTTCCGGGCGCTGCAGGTAGCCGTAGCCGAGAGCCTCGGCATCGGGGCGGAACTGCGCCAGGGCGGCTTCCGCCTGCTCCCGGTTCCCCGCCCGGTGGGCTTCCTTGTACCGGGCCAGCGCGCTGACCGCCCGCCGGCCGCGGGCGATCAGTTCGTTCACCCCCGTGATTCCCTGCTGCCGGTTGCCGTAGAGCAGATCCTCGATCCCCGGGACGAAGCCGATGGCGTTGCGCTTGGCCAGCACCGAAAGGAGAATCGGGATCTGCAGCTTGTAGAGAAAGGGCGGCCGCTCATCGCCGATCCGCTTCTCCGGGTCGACCACCCCCATGATCACCAGGTGCGCCGGCTTTTCGCCGCTGTAAAGCGCCTCCATCGCCGCCAGCTTCATCGGCTGGACCTCGGCATTGGTGTAGGCCGATTCGTCCCCCGAGACGGCGACGTAGGCGGCGGCAAAGAAGCCGAAAACGCCGGCGACGATGATGCTGCGTATCGCCAGTTCCTGGTGCCGGTGGCGCAGCAGGAACCAGGCGCTGACGGCGATGACGAAGAGGGCGGAAAAGAGGAAGCCGGAGGCGGTGGCGTGGCCGAAGCGGGTAATGGCGGTGGGGTTCCAGAGCAGGGCGCCGAAATGCTCCATCTCGAAGCGGGCCCGTTCCGGATTGAAACTGCATCCCCACCGGGTGCTGCATCCAGCCGTTGGCCACCAGGATCCACAGGGCGGAGAGATTGGAGCCGACCGCCACCATCCAGGTGGAGAAAAGGTGAAAGCGCTTCGAGACCCGTCCCCAGCCGAAGAACATGACGGCGAAGAAGGTGGCTTCGAGGAAGAAGGCGAAGATCCCCTCGGCGGCCAGCGGGGCGCCGAAAATATCTCCCACCATCCAGGAGTAATTGGCCCAGTTGGTGCCGAATTCGAATTCCAGGATCAGGCCCGTGGCGACGGCAATGGCGAAGTTGACGGCGAACAGTTTCATCCAGAAGCGGGTGAGGCGTTTCCAGCTCTCGCTGCCGGTCTTCACGTACCAGGTCTCAAAAAAGGCGAGCAGGAAAGAGAGCCCCAGGACGAGCGGGACGAAGACCCAGTGGTACATGGCGGTGAGGGCGAACTGGGCCCGCGCCCAGTTCACCTGGCTCAGATCGGGCACCTTCTCCTCCCCTTATTCCCCCCCCGGCAGGTGGGCCAGCCGGTCGAGGACGTGCGCCGCCCGCTCGGCATCGGTGGCGAAGTCGGTCTGCAGGCGATCAGGGAAGAAGAGCCAGCCGATCGCCAGCAGGACCAGGAGCTTGATCAGGACCAGCTTCCCCAGGCACCGGGCCAGGGGTGACGCGCGGAAGCCGTCCCGGAAGAATCGGAACAGGCGGATCATTCTGATGATTCTAGCGGCGGCCGGCGGATTGGCAAGGGGGTGTAAGGCAGCGAGGTAGTGAGGTATAGGTATGAGGTTGAGTAGTGGGAGTGAGGTAGGGTAGAGGTAGTGCCTACCTCTCCCAGCCTCCCCACTAAAATTCCGGCGGTGCGTAGAAGTTCAGGGTCTTCAGGGGGGAACTGCCCGGGTTGTCGATCTGGTGCGCTTCCCCGGCCTCGATCAGCAGCAGTGAACCCGCCTCCACCTCGAGCTGCCGGCCGGCCACGGTGGCCCGGCCGGCGCCGGTGAGGACATACAGCCACTGGTCGCCATCATGAGTGTTTTCCGGACCGCCGGTCGAGCTGCCGGGGGCGAGGACCATGGTGGCGGCTTCCGAACGCGCGGTCCCGGCAATCACCTGGAAACCTTTTTCCGGCCTGATCTGCAAGTGCTTCATGATGTCCCCCTGCCGATGCGGAGAAAAAGCGCTGTGTACTCAGAGAGTAGCACGCCGGAGGAGAATTGAAAGCCGCGGCTCAGGGCCGGATCTCGACAATTGTGCCGTCCGGCACCAGCCGCCAGATTTCCTCGATTTCCCGGTTGGTGACGGCGATGCAGCCGCGGGTCCAATTGGATATGCGGTGCGCCTCGCCGATCATTGCCAGGTCGTCGGGAAGACCGTGAATCATGATGTCGCCGCCGGCAGGGACGCCCAGCCGGCGGGCCCGGGCGAGGTCCGCGGCAGAGGGGTAGGAGATATGCAGGGCGCGGTGGAAGCGGCTCTGCGGATTGCGGTAATCAATGACGTAGGTCCCCTCCGGGGTCCGCAGGTCCCCCTGCTCTTTTTTCGGCCCCCGGGGACGGCGACCGAGAGCGATCGGGTAGCGGCGGATCACCCTTCCCTCGGCCAGCAGGAGCAGACGGCGGGCGCTCTTTTCCACCACTATCCGGTCCGCCTGGAGGACAGGGGCTGGAGTGGCCGCGGCGGGGACGGCAAGGGTCAGCAAGAGAAAGAGAAGAGAGAAGAATCGCCAGGGGAATTTCATATTCATGAGTATATCTTAAATAGAAATAAAATTGAGATATCAAGGGCATCGTAACGCGGAGCCGCAGACGCAGAGAACCAATCTTTATCGGTTTGTTTCCCCCGGGAATCTCAGCGCCTCTGTTCGAAAAGTTCGACTTAAGTCAGTGGAAAAACCGGACAACGCAAAGACGCAAAGCTGAGAACCAAGGCGCAGAGAAAATCCGTAAAATTGTTTGCTTTACACCCTTTGCGGCTTTCATTTCCCTTTGCGCCTTAGCGTTGAAATCCTTGCTTTTCATCGCCTTCGGGTGTGCCGCAGGCACATGTTGGACTGCATTAAATTTTATCTCTTTGCTTAAGGGCAGGGGCTACCCGGAGCGCAGGGCCTGGACGATGCCCATCCGAGCCGCGCGAATCGCCGGCAGCAGGCCGCCGGCGAATCCCATGCAGAGGGCGAAAGCGAGGGACTGGAAGAGGATGGAGGCGGTCAGGTCGAAGCCGAAGGCCAGTTCGGCAAAGGTCTGCCAGTTCATGGTCGAGATGGTGAGCAGCTGCAGGCCGGCGGCCAGGCCCAGACCGACCACCCCGCCCAGCAGCCCGAGCAGGAGCGCTTCGCCGACGAAAGCGGCCAGGATGCTCCAGCGGGAGAAGCCGAGGGCGCGCAGCGTACCGATCTCGGTTATCCGGCTGGCGACGGCGGCATACATGGTGATCATGGCGCCGAGGACCGCCCCGATGGAGAAGACGGCCGTCAGGGTGAGGCCGAGAATGCGCAGAAAGCTGGCCATCGCCTGTGACTGGTCGGCATAGAATTGCGTCTCCCGCTTCGCCTCCAGGGGCAGCCGGGGGTCGCCGGCGAGCCGCTCCCGGAACGGTGCGAAATCGGCGTGGCGGCGCAGGCGAAAGAGCAGGGAGGAGAAGACGGTGCGGCGGAAGGCCTGCATCAGCTGCTCGCGGTCCCCCCAGATTTCCGAGCTGAAGCCGGTGCGGCCGGCCTCGAGCACGCCGACCACGGTCCAGTCGCG
Source organism: uncultured delta proteobacterium (assembly GCA_963816395.1). Classification (GTDB taxonomy): domain Bacteria; phylum Desulfobacterota; class Desulfuromonadia; order Desulfuromonadales; family JACZKF01; genus CAWFKQ01. The sequence goes on from CAWFKQ010000013.1 coordinate 79,138, forward strand.
CTGGGCGAAATGCAGGCTGCTGCCGAGGTTGGCGCCGGCGAAGCGCTCGGCGATGCTGCGGCCGACGGCGATCTCCGTCGAGCCGGGGCGGGGCATGCGGCCGGTCGCCACCCGCACCTGCGGGCGCAGCGCCAGGGAGCGGGGGTCGATGCCGCGGATGACGACATTGGCCGGTTTGCCGCTTTCCCGTCGCGGCAGGGTGATCAGCACCACCAGTTCCTTCGCCAGCAGCGGCTCGCCGTCGGCGGCGTCTGCCACCTCCGGCCGGTTCTCCACCACTGCCGCCTGCGCCCGCTCGATGCCGCTCTGCACCTCGGTTTCCGACCCCTCGCGGATCACCACCACGTTCTCCGGCGAGCCGGTAGCCACCAGCGTCTGTCGCAGCCCGGCGACCAGCATCAGGGTGGCGGCGAAGACAAACACCACCAGCGCCATGCCGGCGGCGGTCAGGGCGGTGGTGAGGCGGCGGCTGCGCAGGTTGCGCAGGGTGTAGAAGAAAGGGATGGGCATTTTAGCCTATCCTCCGCAATCCCTCGGCGATGCGCACAGTGCACCCGCGCCAGGCGGGGAAGATGGCCGCCACGGTGCCGACCGCGGCGGCGGCGGCGAACTGCAGGGCGACCGTGTCCGGCGCCACCCGGAAGGCGGGGAAGAAGAGCTTGAGCGCTTCACCGATGACCCGGGCGACGGGGAAGGTCAAGGCGACTCCCAGGACGCCGCCGGCCAGGGCGATGAGCAGCGCCTCCCCGAAGACCAGGCCGGCGATATGGCCGGGGCCGAAGCCGAGGGTTTTCAGGGTGGCGTACTCGGCGAGCCGCTCGCGAGCGGTCATTGCCATGGTGTTGGCCGCCACCACCATGATGATCAGGATGACCACGTAGGAGACGATGCGGATGGCGACGACGATCGCCTCGGTCATGGCGACGAACCCCAGCTGGAAGGCTTTTTCCGTCTCGGTGCGGGTCTCCGCCAGGGAATTGGCGAACAGCGCATCGACCGCCGCCGCCACCGCGGCGGCGTGCTCCGGGCGATCCACGCCGAGCATGAAGTAGCCGACCTGGTCGGCGCGGCGCGGCGCGCTCTTCTTCAGCGACTCGTTCAGGTAATCCCAGTGAAAGAAGAACTGGTTGCGATCGGTGCTCGGTTTCGCCCCCCGGTAGATGCCGCGCAGGACGAAGTCCCAGTTGCCGGGGAAGATCGTCCCCTGCAGAGTGATCTGGTCGCCGATGTGCCAGCCGAACTTCTCCGCCAGGTTGGGGCCCGCCACCGCCCCGCGCCGATCGCGCAGGAAGGCGGCGCGCTCCTCCGGCGACAGGATGAACTCGGGATAGAGCTGCAGATAGCTGCGCGGCTCGACGGCGAAATTGGCGAAGAAATTCTTGCGGTCCTGATAGATGCCGCCGAACCAGTTGCCCCAGGCGACGGTCTCCACCCCCGGCACCTGGCGGATGCGCTCGGCGTAGGAGAGGGGGAGTGGGAAGATCAGGGAGATGGCATTGCGGGTGACCAGCCGGGTGGCGGAGGAGCCTTCCACCCCCAGGTACCAGACGCCGACCAGGGTGCGCAGCAGGCCGAAGGCGAGAATGGCGACCGCCAGCCCCGCCACCGTCAGGCCGGTGCGCAGCTTGTGCCGGCCGGCATTGCGCAGGACCAGCCTAGGGAACATCGTTGAGAATCCCCTTTTCCAGGTGGCGGATCCGCCGCGCCTGCTCCGCCGCCTTCGGGTCGTGGGTGACCATGACGATGGTCTTGCCGAACTCGCGATTGAGCCGGTCCATCAACCCGAGGATCTCCGCCGCCGATTGCCGGTCGAGATCCCCGGTCGGCTCGTCGGCGACCAGGATGGTCGGATCGGTGATCATGGCCCGGGCGATCGCCACCCGCTGCTGCTGACCGCCGGAGAGCTCGGCCGGGTAATGCCCGGCGCGGTCGGTGAGCCCCACCAGGCGCAGGGCGGTGGCCACGTGCTCGCGGCGCTGGCGGCGGGAAAGGGGGGTGAGCAGGAGCGGCAGTTCGATGTTCTCGAAGGCGGTAAGGACCGGGATCAGGTTATAGAACTGGAAGACGAAGCCGATGTGGGCCGCCCGCCAGGCCGCCAGTTCCCCCTCGGAGAGGGCGGTTAGATCGACCCCGGCCACCCGCAGGGTGCCCGCGTCGGCCTGGTCGATACCGGCGATGAGATTGAGCAGGGTGCTCTTCCCCGACCCCGACGGCCCCATCAGGGCGAGAAATTCCCCCTCCGGGATATCCAGGGTGAGGTCCTCCAGCACCGGGACCACCTGGCTGCCGCGCCGGTAGCCCTTGGAGAGATTGCGGATTTCGACGATGGGGATGTTTTTCAAGGTTTCTCCGACTGATCGGTCGGATCCGACGGAGCGGTCCAGACGCAAGCCGATCGTCTACTCCTGGCGCACCGCCACCCGGTCGCCGTCGGCCAGGGTGGCCGGCGGCGCCAGCACCACCCGTTCCCCGGCCTGCACCCCCCGCACGATCTCCAGCATATCGCCCAGCGCCTGGCCGGTTTCCACCGGCACGGCAACCGCCCGCTCGCCGGTGACCCGGAAGACGATCCGCCGCCCCTTCCTGTCCACTACCGCCGAGCGCGGCACGGCGGTGCGCGGCTGCCTCTCCGCCGGGCTGAGCGGCCGCTGCAGGAAGGCGACGCGGGCGCTCATCTCCGGCAGCACCCGGGGGTCCTTTTCCAGAAAGCGCACCTTGACCATGACCGTCGCCTTGCTGCGATCGGCGGTCGGCACGATCATGTGGACTTTGCCGGGAAACCGGTCATCGGGGAGAGCGTCGAGCTGGATTTCGCAGGGCTGGCCGACCTGCACCAGGGTCAGGTTCGATTCGGAGACATCGGCTTCGACCTGCAGCGAGTCGAGATCGGCGATGGTCACTACCGCCGCCTTGGCTTCGGCGGCCGCCCCGATGGGAGTGACGATGTCGCCGATATCGGCGTTCTTGGTCAGCACGACGGCATCGAAGGGGGCGCGCAGCCGGGTGTAGTCGACCGCCACCTCCGCCCGCTGCAGGGCCGCCTGCGCCGCCGTCACCCCGGTCTGCGCCGCCGTCAGCGAGGCCTCGGCGCGCCCGTAGCGGGCTTCGGCCTGATCGAATTCGGACTGCGACACGTAACCGGCGGCGAGCAGGTCGGCCAGCCGCCGGTAGGCCAGGGTGGCATCCTTCAACTCGGCCCGGGCCTGCGCCACCTGCGCCTGCGCCGTCTTCACCTCGGCGGCCGCCTGGCTGCGTGCGGCCGCCACTTCCCGGCTCTCCAGGCGGGCAACCACCTCCCCCCGCTGCACCTGGCTGCCTTCCTCCACGCCGAGCCAGACCAGGCGCCCGGTGACCTCCGAGGCGACCGCCGCCTTGCGCTGGGCCACCACGTAACCGCTGGCATTAAGCACGGTCAAGGGCTGCGAGGGATAGATGCGGGCGACGGTGGCGGTTTCCACCTTGACCGCCGGCGCCAGCACGCCGCTCCACCACAGCAGCGCCGCCGCCATCGGCAGAAGCAGCAGAAGCAGCGGCAGCCACCACCGGCGGCGCCGGGAAGGCGGGGGCGCGCTCTTCCGGTCGATCTTCAGCCCGCCGAGATCTTCAGCCGTCATGGGCTCTCCATGCTCACCCGGGTTTCCCCGGTTCGGTATTCATGAATCGTTTCGGGGATCTTGGATAGTGTAACCCATTTCGGCCCGGAAATCAGTCCCGGAAAACTGGAACGGGGCGGCCTCTTTCTTCTTCCCCCTCTCTTGTCAAAGCCGCCACGAATGGTCTATTCTTAACGGTCGAACCTTGACCAAAAAACTCCTCTATCGTGATCTATCGTGGATGACATGGCTGAAGAAAAAGAGTGCATCCGGGTCCGCGGTGCCCGGCAGAACAACCTGAAGGGACTCGACCTCGATCTGCCGCTGCACGAGCTGATCGTCGTCACCGGCGTTTCCGGCTCGGGCAAGTCGTCCCTCGCCTTCGACACCGTCTACGCCGAGGGGCAGCGGCGCTACGTGGAGACCTTCTCCCCCTATGCCCGGCAGTTCCTCGACCGCATGGACAAGCCGCAGGTCGACCGCATCGAGGGGATCCCGCCGGCGATCGCCATCGACCAGACCAACCCGGTGCGCACCTCCCGCTCCACCGTCGGCACCATGACCGAGCTCAACGACCACCTCAAGCTCCTCTTCGCCCGGGCGGCGCGCCTGTACTGCCGCGGCTGCGGCCGGGAGGTGCGGCGGGACACCCCCGAGAGCATCGCCGACGCCCTGCTGGCCGGCGCCGCCGGCGAGGCGCCGCGGGCGCTGATCACCTTCCCGGTGCCGGTGCCGGCCAACTTCACCGCCGAGGAGGTGCAGGGCTTCCTCGCCGGCCAGGGGTATACCCGGCTGCACCGCCGGCAGGGGGAGGTGCTGGAGGTGATCCAGGACCGCCTGCGCCTGGCGCCGGAGCGCCGCGACCGCCTGGTGGAGGATCTGGAGGCGGCGCTGCAGCACGGCCGCGGCCGGGTCGCCGTCCATTTTCCCGAGGCGGCCGGGGCATCGCGCCTCTTTTCCGCCGACCTGCACTGCCCCGACTGCGACCTGCACTACCAGGAGCCGACCCCCGGCCTCTTCTCCTTCAACTCGCCGGTGGGGGCCTGCCCGGCCTGCCGCGGCTTCGGCCGGGTGATCGGCGTCGACTACGGCCTGGTCGTCCCGGACGAGGGGAAGACCCTGGCCGAGGGGGCGATCAAGCCGTGGCAGACGGAGAGCTACCGGGAATGCCAGGACGACCTGGTGAAGTTCGCCAGAGAGCGCGGCATTCCCCTCGACGTCCCCTGGCGCGAACTGACCGGGGAGCAGCGCCGGTGGGTCATCGAGGGGGAAGGCAGCTGGGAGGACGGCCTGTGGTACGGCAGCCGGCGCTTCTTCGACTGGCTGGAGACGAAGGCCTACAAGATGCACATCCGGGTGCTGCTCTCCCGCTATCGGGCCTACAACCCCTGCCCGGAGTGCGCCGGGGCGCGGCTGCGGCCGGAGGCCCTGCTCTGGCGGCTGGTGGGGACAGGCTCCGCGCCAGCGGTGCCTGTCCCCCTTGGGGACGACACGGGGACAGGCACCTTTTCTGCGAAAAGGAGCCAGTCCCCGGGCCTGAATCTGCACGATCTCATGCTGCTGCCGATCGAGCGCTGCCGCGCCTTCTTCGAGGACGCTGGCTCTGCCGGCGCCCCTCGACCAGGCGGCCGAGCTGCTGCTGGCCGAGATCCGCAGCCGCCTGCGCTACCTGGTGGAGGTCGGGCTCCCCTATCTCACTCTCGACCGGCAGTCGCGCACCCTCTCCGGCGGCGAGGTGCAGCGCATCAACCTGACCACCGCCCTCGGCACCTCCCTGGTCAATACCCTGTTCGTCCTCGACGAGCCCTCCATCGGCCTGCATCCGCGCGACATGGGTCGGGTGATCGGGGTGCTGCAGCGGCTGCGCGCCGCCGGCAACTCCCTGCTGGTGGTGGAGCACGATCCGCAGGTGATGCTGGCCGCCGACCGCATCCTCGACCTGGGACCGGGACCGGGTGCCCGCGGCGGCGAGGTGGTCTTCTTCGGCCGGCCGGCGGAGCTGCTGCAGGCCGAAAATTCCCGCACCGCCGATTACCTGACGGGCCGGCGCACGGTACGGGTCTCCGGCCCGGCCGGGGAGAGAACGACGCCAGGGCGGCTGCGAAGCCCGCCCCTGCGGCTTTTCTGGAGGTCCTCGGCGCCGCCGAAAACAACCTGAAAAACATCGACGTGCGCATTCCCCTGAACCGCCTGGTGTGCATCACCGGTGTCTCCGGCTCGGGGAAATCGACCCTGGTGCAGGACGTCCTCTATCCCGCCCTGCGCAAGCTGCAGGGGGCGCCGACCGAGGCGCCGGGGGCGCACCGGGGAGTGCGCGGCCATGCGCGGATCGCCGAGACGGTGCTGGTCGATCAGTCGCCGATCGGCCGCACCGCCCGCTCCAACCCGGCCAGCTACGTCGGCGCCTTCGACCCGATCCGCCGCCTCTTCGCCGCCGAGCCGCTGGCCCGCGAGCGCGGCTACACCGCCGGCACCTTCAGCTTCAACGCCGGCCACGGGCGCTGCCCGACCTGCACCGGCAGCGGCTTCGAGCACGTGGAGATGCAGTTCCTCTCCGACGTCTACCTGCGCTGTCCGGACTGCGACGGCCGCCGCTACCGGCCGGAGGTGCTGGAGGTGAAGGTCATCGGCACCGGCGGCGGCCCGCCCCGCTCGGTCGCCGACGTTCTGGCGCTGACGGTGGCCGAGGCGGTCGCCTTCTTCGCCGACCAGCCGGAGGTGCTGCGCGCCCTGGAGCCGCTGCAGGCGGTGGGGCTCGGCTATCTCACCCTGGGCCAGCCGGTGCCCACCCTCTCCGGCGGCGAGGCGCAGCGCCTCAAACTGGCCGGCCACCTGGCCGCCGCCGGCGGCGGCCGAAAAGGCAACGGTAAGGCAGGGGCACGGCGCGCCGTGCCCAAGCCGATCCTCTTCCTCTTCGACGAGCCGACCACCGGGCTGCACTTCGACGATATCGCCGTCCTGCTGCAGGCCTTCCGCCGGCTGCTGGAGGAGGGGCACTCGCTGGTGGTGATCGAGCACAACCTGGACGTCATCCGCGCCGCCGACTGGCTGATCGACCTCGGCCCGGAAGGGGGGGAGCAGGGGGGGAGGTGGTCTGCGCCGGCCCGCCGGAAGCGGTGGCGGCCTGCGCGGCGAGCCACACCGGCGCGGCGCTGCGGGAGTATGCGGATGCAATCCCCTCGCCCCCTGCGGGGGAAGGGTCCCGGTGAGGGCCAACTGCCTGCTCCCCCTCACCCCAGCCCTCTGGCGCAAGGGAGAGGCGAGCGAATGGATCACCATCCGCAACGCCCGCGAGCACAACCTGCGGGGGGTGGACATCAGCATTCCCCGCGACCGCTTCACCGTCATCACCGGCGTCTCCGGCAGCGGCAAGAGCACGGTCGCCTTCGACATCCTCTTCGCCGAGGGGCAGCGCCGCTACCTGGAGTCGCTCAACGCCTACGCCCGGCAGTTCGTGCAGCCGGCCGCCCGCCCGGACGTCGACGCCATCGCCGGCATCCCGCCGACGGTCGCCATCGAGCAGCGCACCAGCCGCGGCGGGCGCAAGAGCACGGTGGCCACCCTCACCGAGATCTATCACTTCCTGCGCCTGCTCTACGTCAAGCTCGGCACCCAGCACTGCCCCGACTGCCGGCTGCCGATCGAGCCGCAGACCCGGGAGGCGATCCTGGCGGCGATCCTGCAGCGCTGGCGCGGCCGCCCGGTGACCCTGCTCGCCCCCCTGGTGACGGCGCGCAAGGGGCTCTACACCGATCTGGCCAAGTGGGCGGCCGGCAAGGGCTACGCTCACCTGCGGGTGGACGGGGAATTCCTCCCCACCGGCGAGTGGCCGCGCCTCGACCGCTTCCGCGAGCACAGCATCGAGCTGCCGGTGGGGGAGGCGGTGGCGGCCGCGGAGGGGGAGGAAACACTGCGGGAGTTGCTCGGCCGCGCCCTCGACTACGGCAAGGGGCTGGTGCAGGTGCTGGCTGCCGGAAGAGGACGCGCAGCCGGCCGTCTTCTCCACCCGACGGGCCTGCCCGGGGTGCGGCCGCAGCTTCGGCGAGCCGGACCCGCGCCTCTTCTCCTTCAACTCCAAGCACGGCTGGTGCCCGCGCTGCTACGGCACCGGCCTGGTGCTGCCCGGCTTCGACGCCGAGCAGACCGGCGAAGAGATCTGGTGGAACGCCTGGTGGGAGGGGGAGGAGAAGAGCTGCCCGGCCTGCGCCGGCCAGCGGCTGCGGCCGGAGGCGCTGGCGGTCACCTTCCGCGGGCGCAGCATCGCCGAGCTGACCGCCCTGCCGGTGACCGCCGCCGAGGATTTCTTCCAGCGGCCTGCAGCTGCAGGGGCGGGAAGAGCCGATCGCCCGCGACATCCTGCCGGAGATCGACTCGCGGCTGCCAGTTCCTGCGCGAGGTGGGGCTCGGCTACCTCGGCCTCGACCGCGCCGCCCCCACCCTCTCCGGCGGCGAGGCGCAGCGCATCCGCCTGGCCGCCCAGCTCGGCTCCAACCTGCGCGGGGTCTGCTACATCCTCGACGAGCCGACCATCGGCCTGCACCCCCGGGACAACGAGATGCTCCTCGCCACCCTCGGCCGCCTGGAGGGGAAGGGGAACACGGTGGTGGTGGTCGAGCACGACGAGGAGACGATCCGCCGGGCCGAACACGTGATCGATCTCGGTCCCGGCGCCGGGGTGAACGGCGGGCATGTGGTGGCCGCCGGCACGGTGGCCGAGCTGATGCGCCATCCCGAGTCGGTGACCGGCCGCCTGCTGGCCGAGCCGCTGCGCCACCCCATCGCCAGCCGGCGGCCCACGGACCCGAAAACGCCGGCGCTGGAGGTCGTCGGCGCCCGCCTGCACAACCTGCAGGAACTGCGGGTGCGGTTCCCCCTCGGGCGGCTGGTCGGCGTCACCGGCGTCTCGGGCAGCGGCAAGAGCACCCTGGTGCGCCAGGTGCTCTACGACAACCTGCGCCGCCTGCTCAACGCCGGGCGGGGGAGACGGAGCCGGCCCTGCGCGGCTGCGCCGGGATCGGCGGCTGGCAGGCGGTGGGGCGGGTGCTGGAGGTGGATCAGACGCCGATCGGCAAGACGCCCCGCTCCTGCCCGGCGACCTACGTCGGCTTCTGGGACGCCATCCGCCGGCTGTTCGCCGGCACCCCGGAGGCGCGCATGCGCGGCTACGGCCCGGGGCGCTTTTCCTTCAACGTGCGCGGCGGGCGCTGCGACGGCTGCGACGGCCAGGGAATGAAGAAGATCGAGATGAGCTTCCTCCCCGACGTCAGCGTCCCCTGCGAGGTCTGCGGCGGCGCCCGCTTCAATCCGGAGACGCTGCTGGTCACCTTCAAGGGGAAGACGATCGCCGAGGTGCTGGCGATGAGCGTCGACGAGGCGACCGGGTTCTTCGCCGCCCAGCGCCAGATCCACCACACCCTGCGGCTGCTGCAGGATGTCGGCCTCGGCTATCTCACCCTCGGCCAGCAGAGCCCGACCCTCTCCGGCGGCGAGGCGCAGCGGATCAAGCTGGTCACCGAGCTGGCCAAGGCGAAGACGCCCGGCAGACGGGAGCCGCACGGGCCCGCCGCGCCGAGGCCCAAGGCACGCCACCCTCTACATCCTCGACGAGCCGACCATCGGCCTGCACATGGCCGACGTGGAGAAGCTGGTGCGGGTGCTGCACCGGCTGGCGGACGCCGGCAATACGGTGGTGGTGATCGAGCACAACCTGGACGTCATCGCCGAGGCGGACTGGCTCATCGACCTCGGGCCGGAAGGGGGAGACGGGGGAGGGCGGCTGGTCGCCGAAGGGACGCCCGAAATGGTCGCCCGGGTGCGCCGGGATTCGCATACCGCCGCCTTTCTCGCCGATTTTATGCGCCAGCGCGGCGGCGAGAACGCGCCGGCGCCAGCCGCAGGCGGAGACAAAAAACGATAATCCAAACCCGGGAAAGAATCCTTCTCTTCAGCCTTCTACTGCTCACCGTCCTGCTTCTGGGGATCGATCTCCGCCTGCCGCTTGGCATTGCCGGCGGGGTGCCATATGCGGCGGTGGTTCTGCTGTCCGCCTGGTCCGTGAACCGGCGGCTGCCCCTTTGCATGGCCGCCGTCTGTACCGCGTTGACCCTCGGCGGTCTCTTCTGGTCGCCAGCCGGCGGCAGTCCGGGGCAGGTATTCACCAACCGCGGGCTCGCCATATGCATCCTCTGGTCACTGGCATATTCGCCTATCTCCGCCGCCGGACGGAGGAGGCGCCTTCGCGAAAACGGAATCTAGCCACGGAAAAGATGGCTGATAAATCTGAATCAATGCCTTCGTGCGTACCGTCTCGCACGACCTGCGCAGAGGGCTGACACCAAAGATCATATGCCATTTTTTGCGGAGGGTTTAGCCCCCTTTGGTTGTTGAGGGGAGAGCCGTGGTGACCGAAAATCGAGAATAACGGTCGACGGATGCTTGCTCTGCTCGAGGATCTTCTGGCTCTGGCCCGGACCGGACATGTGGAACCGCCGGTGGAGGCGGTCGATGTGCAGCGCCTGGTGGACGGCCTGCTGGCGGCCCGCCAGGAAGCGGCAATGGCGGAGGGCGCCCTCATTCACCGCGGCCAACTCCCCCCGGCCGCGGTGCCGGAGAGCCTGCTCGATGCAGATCTTCGCCAACCTGATCGACAACGCCATCCATTATGCCGGACGGGCAGGCCACATAGAGATCGGCGGCGAGCGCGAGGGGAAAACAGTGTTCTATTTTCAAGTCCTTGAAAATGCCGGGAATTTCGGATTTGATCCGAGAATTTTCAATGCGTTTTTTAGCGTTTTCACCGACCGGTCGCGGATCGGCAGCGGTGTCGGCTTGGCCATCGTGCGCAAGATCGCCGCCCATTACGGCGGCCGCGCCTGGGTTGAGGAGACGCCGGGCGGCGGCAGTACTTTCCGGGTGGAGATGATTGATGCCGGGCCGCCGAGGGCAGACAGTCGAGGCTGTCGCCCACGCCCATCTCCCTCATGCCAGGGGCCTCCCCCATTCCCGCCGCCAATCCCCGGTAATCCCGCTCGAAACCGCAGGCCCGCAGAAATCCCAAGGGGGAATCCGCGGCCGGTACCCCGTCGATCTTCTCGATGGTGAGCAGCCCCCGCCAGCCGCCGCGGGGGAGGCGGCGCAGGGCGCGGCAGGCGGCGGCCAGCGCTGCCTCGTCCGTCCCCGCGGGGAAAGTGGTCAGCTGCCGGCCGCCCGGGGCCAGGTAAAGAACCGGCCGGCCGGCGACCAGCACCACCCAGGCGCCGGCCACCCGCCGCGGCCGGCTGCCTTCGCCGCCACCAACTGCCGGCCAGGGGAGCAGGGCGCCGAAGGGGTTGGCGGGGTCGAGAGCGGCGAGAATCTGTACTTCTCCATCCCATACCCTCCTGCTGGCGGAACTCCCGCAGCCAGTCGATGGCGCCCGGTAGGGCGAACTGGGCGCCGGCGAGTCCTTCGACGAAGTAGCCGCGGCGTACCCGGCCGGCTTCCTCCATCGCCTGCAGGACCTTGTACAACGGGCCGAACCCGCCGCCCAGTTCCTCGCTCTGGGCCGCTTCGCGGCTGACAATCCCGTAGCGCTCCAGGAGCATCTCCGCCCGCGCCAGTGCCCGCTCGGTCTCGCCGAGGCGCGGATCGCGCAGATGGCGCACCAGCGACCAGCGGCCGCCGGCCAGGGGCTGTCCGGCACGCTGCCGGCCGCGGGCGGTGCGGGGCAATGGCCGGCCGAGGGCGCGCAGAGGGGCGAAGGTGTCGTTGGTGACCAGGCCCGCCCACACCAGCTCCCACAGGGCGGCGCGGAAGTCGGCGCCGGTAGCTCCGGGGCAGGCGCCGCGCACCGCCGTCTCCAGTTCCACCAGGAAGGAGGCGCCGCGCTGTTCCAGGTGCGTCAGGATGGCGGCGGCCAGCGCCCCCGTCGGCGCTTCTGCCGGCTCCGGCGGCAGCAGCCGGGCGGCCTGTTCCCGCCGGTAGAGGACGATGCGGCCGTCCCGCTTTCCCAGGCGTCCCTGCCCCACCCAGACGATGCGGCCGGCGGCGGCGAGCAGGTCGAGCTGGTCGACGGTGAAGCCGCTCACCCGCTGCGGCAGCAGGACGGTGGCCAGCAGAGACCAGGGGAGGGGCAATCCCTCCAGTTGGGCGACCGTCTCGAGAAGCCGCTGGCTACCGCCGCGGTTGCCGCCGATCCCCTGCCAGGCTGGCAGAAAGCGGGCCAGCGCCGCCGCGTCCACCGCCTCCGCCTCCCGCCGCAGGCGGGCCAGGGTGCGCCGGCGCAGACGGCGCAACACCTCGGTATCGCACCAGTCCGGCTCAGCGCCCCCCGGGCGGATCTCGCCGCGCACCAGCACCCCCTCACGTTCCAAAGCGCGCAGCGCCGATTCCACCAGCGCCGGTCGCAGACCGAAGCGGGCGGCCGCCTGAACGCCGAGGAAGGGGCCGTGGTGACGGGCGAAGCGGCGCAGCAGGTCCTCGAGGGGATGCTCCGCCGGTTCGAGAAAGGAATCGGGCAGGCCGGTCGGTAGCCGGACGCCGAGGGCGTCGCGATAGCGGCCGGCGTCCTCGGCGGCGATCCAGCGCCGCTCTCCCGCCACTGCGATTTCGGCGGCGCGCCGCTGGCGCTGCAGCTCCGTCAGCCACGGGCGGGGATCGCCGGTGCAGCGGGCGGCGAGCTCCGTCTCCGTGAGATCGCCCAGGCGGCGCAGCAGGTCGTGCAGTTCATCGAGGTCGACGGCCCGGCGGTCGGCCGCCAGGTGCTGCAGCTCCGCTTCCACCTCGGCCACCGCCTCCGGGTCGAGCAGTTCCCGCAGCTCGGGCTGCCCCAACAGCTCCCCGAGCAGGCGGCGGTCGAGGGTGAGGGCCTGCGCCTTGCGCTCGGCCAGAGGGGCATCCCCCTCGTAGAGAAAGGCGGCGACCCAGGCGAAGACGAGGGAGCGGGCGAAGGGGGAGGCGGTCGGGGTCTCCACCGCCGTCACCTCGATCTGGCGGCGGCGCACCTGGCGCAGCAGCGCCTTCAGCGAGGGCAGGTCGAAGAGGTCGGAGAGGGCTTGCCGGTAGGTCTCCAGCACCACCGGGAAGTCGGGATAGCGGCGCACCGCGGCGAGCAGCTGCTGCGCCTTCTGGCGCTGCGCCCACAGCGGCCGGCGGCGGTCGGGGCGGCGGCGCGGCAGGAGCAGGGCGCGGGCGGCGTTTTCCCGGAACAGACCGGCGAACAAGGCGGTATCGGCGAGCTGGGCGGTGACCAGCTCTTCTACCTCCTCCGGAGCGGGGAAGAGCAGGTCGACCGGCGGCAGCTCCTCGGCATCGGCCAGGCGCAGGACGATGCCGTCGTCGGTGTACATCATCTGCATCGCGAAGCCGCCGCGCTCCGCGAAGCGGCGCTGCAGGGCCATCGCCCAGGGGGCGTGCAGGGGTACGCCGAAGGGGGATAGAATGCAGATCCGCCAGTCCCCCAGTTCGTCGCGGAAACGCTCGACGGTGATGGCGCGGTCGGTGGGCAGGGTGCCGGTGTGCGCCTGCTGCTCGGCCAGGTAGGCGGCGAGGTTCTCGGCGGCAGGGCGGTCCAGGGGTGTTTCCGCCAGCAGGCGGCGCACGGCCTCGGCCGGCGGCAGGGCGCCGATCTCGCGGACGAAGGCGCCGAGAGCCCGACCGAGCTCGACCGGCCTTCCGGGTCCCTCGCCGTGCCAGAAGGGGAGGCGCCCCGGCTGGCCGGGGGCGGGGGAGACGATGACCCGGTCATGGGTGATCTCCTCCACCCGCCAGGTGCTGGCGCCGAGCAGGATGTTGTCGCCGGGGCGGCTTTCGAAGACCATTTCCTCATCGAGCTCCCCCAGACGCGGCCCGTCCGGCCCGAGCCGCACCGGGTAATTGCCGCGGTCGGGGATGGTGCCGGCGTTCATCCGCGTCAGCAGGAGGGTGCCGCGCCGGGGGGAGAGCAGGTCGTGGTCCCGGTCCCAGGCGAGCAGCGGCCGCAGGTCGGCGAATTCGGAGGAGGGATAATGGCCGGAGAGCATCTCCAGCACCGCCTGCAGGGCGCCGTCGGTCAGCTCCCGGAAGGGCCAGGCGCGGCGGACCAGGGCGCCGATCTCCGCCGGCGTGTGCGGCCGCTCGCAGCAGAGGGCTGCCACCTGCTGGGCGAGCACGTCCAGGGGATTCTTCGGTATCCGCAGCGCCTCGATCTCGCCGCGCCGCATGCGCCCGGCAACCACCGCGCACTCCAGGAGATCGCCGCGGAACTTGGGAAAGATGCGCCCGACGCTCACCGCCTCCACCCGGTGGCCGGCGCGACCGATGCGCTGCAGACCGCGCGCCACCGAGCCCGGCGATTCCACCTGCAGCACCAGGTCGACCGCGCCCATGTCGATGCCCAGCTCCAGGGAGCTGGTGGCGACGATGCCGCGCAGGCTGCCGTCCTTGAGCCCTTCCTCGATCGCCAGCCGCCGCTCGCGGGAGACGCTGCCGTGATGGGCGCGCACCAGCTCCTCGCCGGCCAGTTCGTTCAGGCGCCTGGTCAGCCGCTCGCACAGGCCGCGGCTGTTGACGAAGACGATGGTGGCGCGGTTGGCGCGGATCTGCGCCAGCAGGGCGGGGTAGATGGCCGGCCAGATTCCCCGCTCCCCCGTCCGACCCGTTTCGTCGACCGCTGCCGGGGGATGCTCCATGTCGGACACCGGCACGGCCACTTGCAGGTCGAGCCGCGGCGGCGCCGCGGCGTCCACCACCGTCACCGGCCGGCCGCCGCCGAGGAAGCTGGCGATCTCCGCCGTCGGTCTTACGGTGGCGGAGAGGCCGAGGCGCTGCGGGTCGGTGCCGGTCAGGTCCGCCAGGCGCTCCAGGGAGAGGGAGAGATGGCTGCCGCGCTTGCTCGGGGCGAGGGCGTGCACCTCGTCGACGATCACCGTGCGTACCGTGCGCAGGGTATCGCGGGCCTGCGAGCCGAGGAGCAGAAAGAGGGATTCCGGGGTGGTGACCAGGATGTCGGCCGGTTGACGCATCTGCTGCCGCCGTTCGCGCGGCGGGGTGTCGCCGGTGCGCACGTCCACCCGCAGCGCCCGGACGGCCGTCCCCAGGCGTTCGGCGGTGCGCTCGATGCCGGCCAGCGGCGCCCGCAGGTTGCGCTCGATATCGTAGACCAGCGCCTTCAGCGGCGAGACATAGAGAACCCGCACCCCGGGTTCGGTTCCCGGCGGCAGGCGGCCGAGGCTGTCGATCGCCCAGAGGAAGGCGGCCAGCGTTTTGCCGCTGCCGGTGGGGGCGATGAGCAGCGCGTGGCCGCCGCCGGCGATCGCCTGCCAGCCGCGTCGCTGCACCTCGGTCGGACCGGGGAACGTCTCGGTGAACCAGGCGCGCACGGGGGTGCTGAAAGAGGAGTGCAGCAAGGAAGCGGCCATGAAGCCAGCATAACACGGCGCGGTCAGGGTGGTGGAGAGGGACGGGTCGTATGCAAAAAAGGAGGGCGGCTCCGGGCCGCCCTCCCTTTTTGCCATGGAAACGAAGCTTTATTGCAGTACACCGGTGATGGTCGCTCCGTCGGAGCAGCGATTACTCCCCCTATTAATCTCGCGGACGGATGATTTGCAGGAAGGTGGTTTAAAAAACGGGGAAGGACGTCCATGCCGCCTTCCCCGCTTTGCGGTCTGCTGTTACGCTCCCCCCACCAGAGCTTTCAGCTCGTCGAGCAGGGTACGCACGAAATCGTACCCCTTCTGCCAGAAATCGGGATCCGCCAGATCGATCCCCAGCGGCTTCAGCAGCTCCTGCGGCGCCCGGCTGCTGCCGGCGGCCAGCAGATCCAGATATTTCGGAACAAAGGAAGTCCCCTCCTCCAGATATTTCTGGTACAGGGCCAGCACCAGCAGTTCGCCGAAGACATAGCTGTAGCAGTAGAAACGGGCGTGGATGAAGTGGCTGATGTAGCTCCAGCCCCAGCGGTAGGGCTCGAGCATCTCCACGCTGTCGCCGAACAGCTTCTGGTTCTCCTCCCACCAGATCCGGCTGTAATCCTCCGGGGCGAGCAACCCTTTACGGCCCGTTCACGATGGGCGGCGAGTTCGAAACGGGTGAGGGCATTCTGCCGGAAGGTCGTGGCGTAGATGTCCTCCAGGCGGGCGCAGAGCAGTTCGATCTTCAACTGCCGGTCGGCTTCCCGGCCGAGCAGGTGCCGGGTCAGCAGCATTTCGCCGAAGACGCTGGCCGTCTCCGCCATCGGCAGCGGAGCATGATAATGGAAGATGTTCTGCTTCTGGGAAAGGGAGGAATGCACTCCGTGCCCGAGTTCATGCGCCAGGGTGGCCACGTCCCGCAGGTTGCCGGTGAAGTTGAGCAGCAGGTAGGGTGGGAGCCCCGGCAGCATCCCCTGGCAGAAGGCGCCGCCGCTTTTCCCCGGGCGGGGGAGAGCATCGATGCGGCGCTCGTCGAAAAAGGCGGCGCCGACCTCCGCCAGGCGGGGGGAGAAGCCGGCGAAAGCGGCCAGAACCAGCTCTTTCGCCTCGCCAAAGGAATAGTGCCGACTGGCGCCGCCGATCGGTGCATAGATATCGGTGTTGCGCATCCGCTCCAGGCCCAGGAGTTGCCGCTTCACCTCGAAATAGTCCCGGGCCAGACCGTAGTTGGCTTCGGTCACCTCCATCAGCCGCGCCACCATGGCCGGCTCGGTTTCACTCGCCAGGTGGGTAGGTGTCATGATGTCGGGATAACGGCGCAGTTCGACTTCCTTGGCGTGGTCGAGGAGCAGATTGTTGAAGCAGCTGGTCAGGACCAGGGCATGCTCAGCGTGCCGCGTCATAAAGGTCGTGAAAGCGCGCTCCCGGACGTGCCGCTCCGGATGATGGAGCAGGGCCAGCAGCTCCTCGCCGGTCACTTCCCGCTCCGCCTCTTCGCCGGGCAGGCGAAACAGATAGCGGAAGGAAGCGGTCAGCTCTTCGAACAACTGGACGAAGGCCTCGCGGCCGGAGAGGTCCTTGCGCTTGAGGACCTGCTCCACCTCCTCCGAGAGGGTGAAGGGGGCATGGGCGCGCAGGCGCTGCAGATAATGGGTATAGACGACGACTTCCGGCTCCTTGAGCAGGGCCGCGAAGCGCTCCTCGTCGATGGCCAGAATCTCCAGCTCAAAGAAGATGACTTCTTCGCTGACCGCGGTCCATAATTCACGGACCTGCGACAACATTGCCCGATGGCGGGGAGACGTGGTATCGGCGGCAAACAGGAGCTGGGCGTAGAGGTAGGGCTTGAGCCCCAGCCGCTGCAGCTCCTCATAGTTCTTCAGGGCCGCCGCCAGCAGGTCGGAAGAGAGGGCCTCCGAGGCGATGCGGCCCCGGAAATCACGCCGGAAAATCTTCGCCTTCTCCCGGGTCCGGGTCAGGTCCGCGACCCAGTGCTCATCCTCCGGTCCCCCGTAGAGCGGCGACAGGTCCCAGCTCAGCTCGGTGACGTCGTTCATGTCTTGAAAACCTCCTGTAAAAGAAGGAAGAAAACTTATCGACTGGCGGCCCTGCTGTCAATGGCAAAATCCTTTGACCGCCGCGTCCCTGCCATGCTACAAAAATCACTCCGGTGAAGTGCCTGTCTGCAGGCTGCACGTCGAAGCACGCCGGTTAATAGCAGTACCTGTCCAAGCGGGAGGAGACATGAATCTGGATGAGTTCAACCAGCAACTGGCCGCCGGCGACGGACGTACTGAAGCAGTGGCCCGCGCCCTCAGCCAGTTTTTCCAGGTGCAGACCGATGAGATCGGCATTTTCGCTTATCAGCCGAACCTCGAGATTATCCGCTTTCTCTGGCCACGGAAATTGCAGTCCCTGGGTTTCCTGCCGCTTTCCTCTCCCGATTCCCTGGCCGCCAAGACCCTGCGGGAGAATAAAGCCTATCTCAACAATCGCTTCGCCACCACCATTCATCCCTCCATTTTCGAGAAAGTCAAACTCGACAAAGAGAAAACGGAGGCACCCACTCCCGTGCAGAAGATCCTCAGCGTGCCGCTGCAGGTCGGGGGAGTGAAGACCGGCGTCGTGCAGATTTGCCGCAAAGGTCCCACTCCGGCCGAGGCCGGCGTCGATTTCAGCAAGGAAGATCTCGCCGCCCTGGTGGAAATCGCCCGGAAAATCGCGCCCCTCCTCGAAGTGCAGGGGTAAATTAGAGTCTAACGGCAACCTTTGCTTCCGCTGGATTCTCCAGGCCTCTTCTTCCCTGAATCCTCTCCTCCTCCGTCTCTTGTAACAACCTCCCTTGCTTGGCAGCAGTCAATTGCGTCTCTTTCTTTCAGTCTCGCCGCCAGAAACTTTCGGTCATTGGATTAACGGCCCGGAACCCAGCGGTACTCCTTAGGGATTCCCGCCCTGTGACAGGACTGGAAAAGGGGCCGGGATTTGCTAACCTGAAGGCAGGAAAGCTAAAGGAGAGACGTGATGAGCATTCGGTTGTGGTCAACCATGGCGATGGCGGTCCTGCTGGCCGGCTGCGCGGCTCCCTCCGGCCAGTGGACCTGGGTGCCCGCCCAGGAATCCGGTGTAGAGAACCTTTCGCAGGCGATCGCCGATTGCGAATATTACTCGCAGGTCGTCAATTCGAATGGTAACTTCAAGGGCTTCGAGAATGCCCGTCCCTACGGGGGATGGGGAGACTTTCTCCTTCGAGTTCTGCATGAATCAACGGGGATGGGAGCTGCGCTATCTGCCGCGGAAGGTGTCCGTCGCGCGAAGATAATCTGGAGGCGTTTTGACACGGAGCCACGGAGGCACAGAGAACCCCCTCTCCCTAACCCTCTCCCACCAGGGGAGAGGGGAATTTAAGCTCCCCTCCCTTCGATGGGAGGGGCTGGGGGAGGGTGCAAGGCAGCGGTTTCAGACCAGATGCGGAGGCGCAATCTTCTAGCCGGTGCTCGCTGCAGAGCAAAAAAAATGGGCAGAATAAAATTCTGCCCATTACCAAATATTAGGAGGTATTGAATAAATCGGCTAACCGATCATCCTAGAAGAAGTACATGGCCGCGACCTGGAAGCGGTTCGCCTTCCCTTTGTCGTCGGTGGCACCAGCCGGTTGCGCCAGGTATTTGGTTTCCAGGCGCTCATATTCAGCGGCCATCCGGAAGCCCGCGCCGAAGTCGTAGGTGACGTTGGCGTAGGCCCCTGAGTGGTATTGCTCTGCCGCGCCCGTGTAGTCATCGGCATTGAGAATGTTTCTACGCCGAGTAACCAACGACGAAACCGAGGGGGTCGGTCGGATAGAACATGAGCTGACCCCAGGCGCCGTAACCTTTGGCGGGGACCAGGTCGCCGTTGTTGTTCTAGGACGGTCGCCTGCGAGTTGGCAGCCAGCCCGCCTGCCTTCAGGCCGGCGGAAACGTAGGTCTGCCCTTCAAAGGACAAGGTCATGGCGCGGCTCTTGCCGTCGCTGGATCTCAGCACCGGGACATGGGTGTAAAAGCCGTAACCGTAGATGTTCCGTTTTTCATCCTGATTGCCTGAGATTTTCTCTTGCCCCCAGATGCCGAAGACGCCCGCGATCAGGGGCTGCATCGGAATCCCCCAGTAGCCGGGGGAGACGCCGAGCGCCTTGCTGTTGAACATCGCCTGGCCGGCAACGTTCACGCCGCTGGTTTCAAAGCCGGGATTGGCATTCTGGACGGGATCCTGCACCCCGCCGATCAGCGTCAGCCAGTTGCTGTCGTTGAAATGGATATTGTGGGTAAGGCGGGCCTGGGCGACCCGGGGGTTGTTCGGGACGCCAAAATTGCCACCGGTATTGAAGTCAACCGTTGACGCCGCGCCCGGAGCGAAAATATCCCAGAACTGGCCGAACATGAACTGGGTGTCTTTCCACGCCAGAGTGCCGGTCGCGTGACGCATGCGGAAATTGCCCGATGAATTGGAGCCGCCCGGGCCGTAGAAGTCGCCCTCGACGAAACCGATCATCTTGGCGCCGAGGACCTCGCCGCCGGAGACCTTCAGATGAATACGGGATTGGCGGGCGGTGAGAATCGACTGCTGCGTTTCCGACGCCGGGGTGCCATCCGCCTTCACCGGACCGGAAAGAGGTCCCAGGGCGGCATCCTGGTGGATGTAATCGAGTTTAACGTAACCCCCGATGGAAGCATCCCATTTGCTGCTCACCGTGCCAGCGGTGGCGTCCAGACAAAGAAAGCCAACGAACGAAAAGGCAACTGCCAACAATAAAATCTTTCTCATGCTCGAATTCCTCCTACATAGGCTTAAATTTGGGAACATCCCAGCTTCTGCGCCATTTCAGGCAGAAATTAAAAAGGAATCTAAAACGCCCACCCCCTTTCATTAAAAATTAGGGGAGATGGTGGCTCTTTGCCGGCAAGTGTCGCCAGGTACGCTGCCGCCTCCCATGAGTTGCTTACTTGAAAATTCCCGCTCCTGGATTTTTTCTCGGTGATTTTCCACGATTGCCGGTGCAAAGCCCCGGCTGAAAATGAGCATTAGGATGCTGGAATACTAACAGATCGAAATTTTACACGTCAACAAAAAATAAAACAAAGTTATATTATAAAATCTTCTTATTTCCCTAATTTTCGGCGAAAAAAGGCCCGCCGACAGGGCGGGCGACAATAGAAACTGCTACCTCTTTGATCAGCGGAAACGCGATCAGCCGACTCCTTGCCTCGCCGCCGAAAAGGGAACCCGATTCGGAGACGACCAGGAGGATCGCCTTGTCCGTGACGGCCAGGCCCTGGATCGGATTTTCCAGCGGCTCGCCGAGGCTGCCCTTGACGAACATGCCATCGCGGTACTTGAGAACGGCTATCCAGCTTTTGCTGATCCCTGGACCGATTCCCGGCGCCCGGAAGGATGAGCCTTCGCAGGCGATGGCCACCAACTCGGGACGGCCGTCGCCGTCCAGGTCGGCGGCCACCGGCGCCACCTCGAAGGGGGTGGTGGTGAAGAGCCGGTCCGCCGCCCCGGGATTGAGATCGTAGGTCATCGCGGAGATGCTGCCGCCCATCTGCTGGGAAGACTCGTAAATCGATTTTCGGCCGTCGTAAATGGTCAGGGTGCGGTTGCGGACGGTCACTGTCTGCGGGTGACCGCTGCCGGTGAGGTCGGCGAAAAGGCTGCCCTGGATGGGGAAAGGACGGGAAATTGCGAAAGAGGGGTCAACCAGGTCGACTTTCCCACCCGCCAGATGCACCTCCTTGATATGGTCGCCGAAGAAAATGTCGCGATCGAAGTTCTGGGCGAGCAGGGTCTCGGGCTGGCCGTCGCCGTCCCGGTCGAAGCTGCCCAGAATCGAAGAAATCTCTTCCCGTACCGGCACCAGCCGGTCGCCCCGCAGAGCATAGATCGATCCGGAAACCGTCAGGCCGCTGGCCGGACTATAGGCGCCGTTCTCTTCCATGCCAGAGGTGACGGCAAGATAAAGCTGACCGCCATTCTCGGGGCGCCACCAGTGCAGGGCATAAATCGGCCCCGGGCGGGTGGTGTCGCCGGCGGCCAGCAGGCCCAGGCCATTGGTGACGGCATAGACGCGGATTTTCGAGCCGTCGGTGGCGGCGAGCAGGAGGCGGTCGCCGTCGCGGACGAAATCGGCCATGACCGTCCGCCCGGAAAGATCGCCGATCTTTTGAAAGCCCGGGTAGGTGACTCCGCCGTCTCCCGCACTCTGGCCGCTCTGCCACTGAACGGGCACGGCCGCGGGAGCAGCTAAGGCCGCCGCAGCGGGGGCAGCTACAGGCACCGGGACGGGGGAGTGAACAATGCTTCCCGCCGTCGGGGCGGTTTTCGGCCAGCTATAGGAGCGGATGACCTGGAAGCCGGCGCCGTGTACGGTCAGGCTGTCATCGGTATAGACGAAGATCAGCCCCGCATCGGCAGCCGGGGCGGTGGGAGTGGCGGGACGGTTCGCCTGGGCGGCGGCATAACCCTGCCACTCGAGATCGGGCAGCGCCTGTTGCAGTTCCTCGAAGTAAGTCTCCCCCCGGCCGGTGTAGTCCCAGAATGCCGCCGGCACCCCGGCAAAGCGGCGCACCTGGTCGCCGCGCTGAATTTTCTCCCCTTTTCCCACTGGCTGGGTGTAGGAATACCCTCCCTTGACCCGGGTGACCTGGAGAACGGCCTTGACCCGGTCAAGGCTGCCGAGGACTTCCTTGGTGACCGGGTGGATGATCTTTTCGCCGGGCTCGACCACGCTGACCAGGTCGCCGGGAGCCAGCCCCTTGCTGGCATCGAGGTCGATCAGGTATTCGTTCCCCACCGCCATGATGAGGATGCCGGAGGCCGGCTTGAAATCGTGGCCGATCTGTTCGGGGATGCCGGCCTGCGCCGGGGGAACGGCAAACAGCAGGGAAAGGAGAAGACGGGGACGGCCAGTGCGGAACGACGGCAGGACATGGAAACAAACCCTTTCTGACGACAGTCTATAACAATGGCAGGTCGGGTCAGGATAATGGATTTTTTCTCAGGAATAAAGAAGAAAAGGGGCCGGGCTTTGCAGCCCGGCCCCTCTTTGTAACGATCTGTCGGCGTTCCGCTTAGAAGGAGTAGCGGACGCGGGCGGTGGTGCGGAAGATGTCGTCCGCCGAGCCAGTGGCGGTGAAGTTGTCCATGCCGTCGTCGGAGAAGAGATAGCCGGCATTGACGGCCAGTTCCACGTTCGGATACAGCTTGTAGGAGATGTGGGCGTCGATCTCGGTGCCGAGCTTGTCCTCGCCGTTCGGCAGGTCTTCGGCGGTCATCACGTACATGACGGCGGCGCCGAGCGACAGCTTGTCGTTGGCCTTGAAATCAGCGGCCAATTTGTTGAAGATGGCGCCCTTGTTCAGGAAGTAGGGAGCCTCGGTGAAGTAGTTGTCGTCGGTGTAGCCGCCTTCAAAGAAGATGACGCTGTCGAAGAAGTCGACGTCGGTAGCCATGAAGTTGTCGATATCGCCGTCGGTCGCGTCGTCATCGCCGGAGACATACCAGCCGGTGTAGGTCAGGCGGACCTTGCCCAGGTTGACGCCGAGATCGGCATGGCCGAAGTAGCCGCCGAGGTCCAGATCATTGCCGGTGCCGCCGACATGGCCGCCCTGGTAGGCCGCATCCCAGTTCACGAACAGGCCGACGCCGCCGGCCGGGAAGGTGACGGAGCCGTCGGTGCCGATGGTGTAGATGCTGTACTGGGCGTTGCCGACCTGCTTCATTTCATAAACGGTGTTGAAGTCGGTGACGCTTCCCTCATCGTCGCTGTTGGCGCCCTGGTAGAGGGCGAAGACGCCGGCCTTGATGTCCTTGGTCGGCTTGAAGTCGCCGCGCAGCATGAGGGCGTCGTTGTCCTCGAAGGTGCTGTCGTCATGGTCATCGTTGAAGGACTCGCGGCCGCGCATCCAGGCGGCGGTGTAGGCGACCGGGCCGGCATCGCCCTTGAGCTGGACGCCCATGACGGTTTCCGACCAGACGAACTTGTTGACGGTGAAAGGCTGCAGGCCGATGATGACCCGGTTCTTGTTGGCGGTGGGCAGGGCGATGTCGGTGTAGGCCCAGCGGGTCTCGATGTTCACGCCGTCGCCGGAGTAGGTGGCGCCGCCGCCCTTGCTGTATTTCGAGTCGCCGAAACGCAGGGCGCCGAGCTCGATGGCGTACACGCCCTTGACCTTGCCGTCGTTGGTGGCCATGTCGGCCCACAGGCGGTACTTGATGTCGCCCCAGAATTCGGAGATGGAGTTGTGACTGACCGGCGTACTCCTTGATGGTCTCGCTGCCGGCGTACATTTTCGCCTGATTGGTGTAAAGGTTGAAACGGTTGTTCAGATCGCCGTGCACCGCAACCTCGGCGGCCATGGCCGACCCGGCAAAGCCGAAAGCCAGCAGCGCCGCCAGAAAAAATGCAAATCTATTCATTGCTTTTGCCTCCTAAATAAATGAGATGTCAACGAATACCGGCGGGGCAGCCAGAGGCCGACCCGTCGGCTTGTTACTGGCCCCCGTTAACCGGCATTTGAAATTCATAGCCGCAGGCGGGGCATTTGACGTGGGTCTTCTCCGGAGGGCGCGAAGTGGCGCATGCGGAGAGGGAAACGGCGAACAGGACCATCAGTAGCAACGTGCCCAGCTTTTTCATCTTTTCACCTCCTTTCCTGCAGAGCGGTTCACCATTGGGCCATTGCGACCATGAAGTGCACAGTTAATGAAACACCATCCAGACATACAACAATGGTGCCAAGCATTTTCTCCACTTAAGATTCAATTAAACTACAGAAATTCATGGGAATCAAGCCATCTTTGGGGGCCAGGCCGATAATTTTCTTCGGACCTGCTTTTTTCTCTGTTGAGGTAGCGCCACACCCCTGTGGTATTTGAAACACAGGAAGGTCCCCTTCGGAACGAAAAAGCGGTAGCCTTTGCCCGATTGTCAAAGATCAAAGGGTGAAGCGGGAAAACCGTTCAACCGCCCAGGAGCTTGCCGATACTCTCCTTCAGCGCGGCGGCGCCGATCAGGCTGCCGTCCCGCTGCACCTTGAAATCGCGGTCGATCAGCAGCAGGCGCGGAATCAGATAAAGATTGTAGGCCCTGGCAGCCCGGCCATCGTCGAGCAGGATGGGGTGGGCGAATTCCATCCCCTTGACATAGTCCCGGACCATCTGTTCGGAGTCCTGGACGAATACTTCAACCACGGCGACGTCATGCGCCAGCAGGTAGTCCTTGAGCTGCCCGATCTCCTGGCTCTGCTGCTGGCAGGTAGGACACCAGGTGGTGGCCAGCTTGAGGACAATGACCTGCCCCTTGAAATCGGAGAGGCTGACCTGCTTCCCCTCCAGGGTGGGCAGCTTGAAATCGGGAGCGAGGACGCCGTTTTCGACGGCCCGCGACAGGGGCGCGAAGGCGAACAGGAGCAGGACCAGGAGCAGACGTGGTGAATACATTTTTTCGCATACAGACTCCGATGGGACGTTGAGTCCTGCCGCAAAAGCTTAACAATCCGGCAGGGCAAGTCAAGGGAATGGTTCCGGCGACGCTGTACCCCTCCTCCGTTCTAAAAAAGTCCCGTAAGTGTAGAGAAAATAAAACATATTGTCAAGGTGGGAAATTAATGCCCTGAAATCCAGGCCGAGGAAACGGAGCGTTGGGGAGTGTCGTCTTCTCCGGTTAGGGACCGGTTAGGTTCCGGTTATTTCTTGCTGCCCCTGCGGTTGGCAGAGCTCGGTCAGCACGCCGCCGGTCGCTTTGGGATGGAGGAAGGCGATCAGGGTGCCATGCGCGCCCCGGCGCGGTTCGGCATCGATCAGGCGGATATCCCGCTGGCGGAGCTCGGTCAGGGTGGCGCGCAGATCTGCCACCTGATAAGCGAGATGGTGGATCCCTTCACCGTTCTTCTCCAGAAACCTGGCAACCGGCGAATCGGCAGAGGTGGGCTCGAGCAATTCGATCCGGCTCTCGCCCACCGCCAGAAAGCCCACGCGCACTTTCTGCTCAGGCACCTCTTCGCATCCCTCGAAGGCCATTCCGAGAACATCCCGGTAGAAGGGAAGGGCGGCTTCGATACTGCGAACGGCGATGCCGATGTGGTCGATTCTTTCTGATTTCATAAAATCCCCGTAACTGTTCTGGTCAAAGGAACGAGAAGGCTATTAACGCAAAGGGCGCAAAGAAGAATGAAAGGCGCAAAGGAACCGAAGCCAGATTCTGAATTTCTTTGCGACTTAATTTCAACCTTTGCGGCTTTGCGTTAAGAGAGCGTGGCCTTAGACTCAAGCCCTGAATAGCCATAAATCCCCAACGCAAAGGCGTGAAGAGGAAAGACAAGGCGCCAAGATTATTTACAGCCCGTTAACAACTCTGTGAATTCCGTCAGCAACCTTGGTCTCGCCAAAATTGATCAAAAGTCCAAGCTTTTTGTTTGTCAGTCGGAGATAGGTCAAAAGCTGAGCCTGAAAAACTGGATTTATTTTTTCAACGGCCTTCGCCTCAATGATGACTTTATCACTTACAATCAGATCAAGAAGCAAAGGACTTTTTATCTTCACGCCCTTGTAGAGAACCGGCACTTTTACCTGTCGTTTTACTTCAAAGCCTCGCAGCCCGAGTTCACATCCCATGGCCTCGACGTAAACGTCCTCCAGTAAGCCAGGGCCGCCAAGTTCCCGGTGCACCTCAATTGCAGCGCCAATGATGGCATTGCTGATCTGGTTCTCGTCCACTCCCCCTCCTAATTTTACTTTGCGCCTTGCCCTCTTTCTTTGCGTCTTTGCGTTAAAGCACCACAGTCTCCTGATGCTCGCCAAAGACCTCGCGCAGAATGTCGGAAATCTCCCCGAGGCTGGCGTAAGCCTTGACTGCGGCAATGATGTGCGGCATGAGGTTTTCGGTTCCCTGGGCGGCCTGGCGGAGACGATCCAGCTTCTCCCGCAGAACACCACTGTCGCGTTGCCCTTTGATCTCCGCCAGCGACTGCTTCTGGTTGATTTCCACCTCCGGCTTGATCTTCAGCAGGTCCCTGGGGGCCTCCTCCTCAACGGTGAACTGGTTGACGCCGACGATGATCTGTCCCTTGCTCTCGATGCCCTTCTGATAGGCGTAGGCGGAGTCCTGGATCTCTTTCTGCTGAAAGCCTCGGCTGATCGCCTCGGCGGCTCCGCCGAGTTCGTCGATGCGGCGGATGTAGGCCGTCGCCTTTTCCTCGATCTGATCGGTCAGGCTTTCCACCAGATAGGAGCCGGCCAACGGGTCGATGCTGTCGGCGACACCCGATTCACAGGCGATCACCTGCTGGGTGCGCAGGGCGATGCGCACCGAATCCTCGGTCGGCAGGGCGAGGGCCTCGTCCCGGCTGTTCGTATGCAGCGACTGGGTGCCGCCCAGTACCGCCGCCAGGGCCTGAATGGTAACGCGCATGATGTTGTTGTCCGGCTGCTGGGCGGTCAGGGTGCAGCCGGCGGTCTGGGTATGGAAACGCAGCATCTGACTGCGCGGGTCCTTCGCTCCAAAACGATCCCTCATGATTTTTGCCCAGAGGCGGCGGGCGGCGCGGAATTTGGCCACCTCCTCCAGCAGGTTGTTGTGAGCATTGAAGAAGAAGGCGAGGCGCGGAGCGAACTCATCGACATCGAGCCCGGCCCGCACTGCCGCTTCCACGTAGGCGATGCCGTCGGCCAGGGTGAAAGCCACTTCCTGCACGGCCGAGGAGCCTGCTTCGCGGATGTGATACCCGGAGATGGAGATGGTATTCCACTTCGGGACGTGCTCTCTGCAGAAGGCGAAAATGTCGGTGATGATCCGCATCGATTCCTGCGGCGGGTAGATGTAGGTCCCCCGGGCCATATATTCCTTGAGGATGTCGTTCTGGATCGTTCCGCTGATCTTGTCGGCAGAAACTCCCTGCTTTTCCGCCACGGCAATGTACATGGCCAGCAGAATGGCGGCGGTGGCGTTGATGGTCATGGAGGTGGAAACCCGGTCCAGGGGGATGCCTGCGAAGAGGGTCTCCATATCGGCGAGGGTGTCGATCGCCACGCCGACCTTGCCGACCTCGCCATCGGCCATGGCACTGTCCGAATCGTATCCCATCTGGGTGGGGAGATCGAAGGCGACGGAAAGCCCGGTCTGCCCCTGCTGCAGCAGATAGCGGTAACGTTCGTTCGACTCTCTGGCGGTGCCGAAGCCGGCGTACTGCCGCATGGTCCAGAACTGACCCCGGTACATGGTCGGCTGCACGCCGCGGGTATAAGGGAATTCGCCGGGCAGGCCGAGCCGCTCCAGGTACCCCGGATCATCCTCGGCCGGCAGGAAAACGCGCTCGATGTCGATATCGGAGGTGGTGCGAAAATCCGGCCGGCGCTCGGGGCGCTTGTCGAGGACCTTTTTCAGGGTGGTCGATTCCCATCGGTGCTTTTCATCTTGGATATTCATGGCAGTCTCCTGGGTCGTTGTTTAACGCGAAGGCGCGAAGTGGGCAAGTCAAGGCGCAAAGATACCCATCATGGTTTTTTAACGCAGAGGCGCAGAGGCGGCCTAAACCTTTTCAATTTTTTATGTTTTTCTCTGCGTCTCTGCGCCTCTGCGTTAAAACTTGAGCTTATTTTCCCTTTGCGCCTTCGTTTGCCCTTTGCGCCTTTGCGTTGAGTATGAATTACCGGGTCACCACCGCCAGCACCTGCACCTCCTGACCGTC
The DNA here is from genome assembly GCA_963816395.1 of uncultured delta proteobacterium. Lineage (GTDB taxonomy): Bacteria > Desulfobacterota > Desulfuromonadia > Desulfuromonadales > JACZKF01 > CAWFKQ01. The sequence continues at coordinate 106,819 of CAWFKQ010000013.1, forward strand.
GAGGGACAGCAGGCGATGCTTCAGGGAGGAATCGAAATAGACGGCATCCCCTTCCTCCAGAATCAACCGCTCTTCTTCCAGGAGAATCTCTGCCCTCCCTTTCAGGATCAGCAGAAACTCCTCGCCTTCATGATTGTACAGGGCCTCTTCGGCGGCCCGTTCGGAGACGGTCAGCAGAAAAGGTTCCATTTTCTTGTTGCGTTTGCGGAAGGAAAGCGCTTCGTAGGTGTACCCGTGGCCGGTGCCCGATCTGGAAATGACATGACTGATCACCCGCCGTTCACCCTTGCGAACCACCTCGTAGCGACCCTCCGCTTCTTCCTCGTCGAAGAAATGACCCATTCGGACATCGAAAAAACGGGCCAACTTGGAAAGAGTGGCGATTGGCGGCGAAACGTTATTATTTTCGATCTGGGAAATGAGCGCAGGGGAGAAGCCCGTTTCGCGAGCAACGTCCTGGAGGGTGAGCTTGCGCGCCTTCCGCAGCTTTTTCATTTTACTGCCAATGTTGAAATCCATTTCCGGTCACCGCTATAGGTAAAAAAAGATTTTATGGCTCAAAATTTAATTGACGGGATGAAAAAAGTCAACAAAGTTATTTATTTAGAATAAAAATATTTTAGCCGTAATGAACAAAGCGGCGCCTGTTTTCTGCTTTTGCTCTTTTCGACAATGGAAATCCTTTCTCTGCACGGCTCTGACCGATAAGGGCTGGAACCTGATTTGGGCGGCGCAAAAAGGTGGAGCCGGGAGAAAAAATTCTTTCCTGCGCAAGCCTGGGATTCCAGGCTGCCGGCATCGATTCAGAACTGCGGTAATTTTTTATTTTCTTCTTGTATTCCGGCCCACTTGGATGCCTTCTTCGCAGTCGCCCAAGGTTTCCGTTGCCTTTTTAGAATAACGGTCTGGCCAGCAAAACAGAAAAACTTATAACATGCTGTTTTGAAAGGAAAATTCAAAAATTTTCGCTTGCAATGGAAAAAGCAGTCGATATATTGTTAAAAACAATGAGTCGCAATTATTACCATCAAGGAGAACAAACATGAAATGCCCCGTCTGCAAAAGCCATGAGCACGTAGCCATCGATCTGCACGCAACTGGTTTTGCGGAGAACATCGTTGAGTGCCGCGTCTGCGGCAGCATCTGGGCCATCAACCACGGTGCGACGGAAATCGTCCGGGACACCCAGAAGAAATCCTTCCTCGAAGCGCAGACCGAGTGCGTCGAAGGAGACGATTATTACCTGGTTGCCTGAAGAAGATTTCCTGGTGATGCGCTAATCTTATGCCTATAAGGATCACGGGTTTCACCACGAAGCCGCCGAGGACACTTTCCCTTAGTTTTAATCCCAGTCGGATTCCCTTTTTCCTCGTCAGCGCTCAAGGTTCTCCCGCGGGCGAAGAGAGCGTTTAGGTCAGGGCAACTTGATAAACGTCCGGTCAAACAGCAAACCCCGTCCATGGAGGCGGGGTTTGCCGGTAGTGAAGGGCTCCAGTTGCTGGAGCCCTTTTTCGCCATTGAATCCGGAAAATCAGAGGACCGCCCTCAGGTAAGCGGAGGTCCGTTCGCGTCTTTCCCGTTCGATTTCACCAAGGTCCACCTCGATGAATTTTTCATCCGGGGTGATCTTGAACAGAGGCTGACCCTTCTGGACGATGGTTCCGTCGCTGCCCTGGACCAGGATCTTGTCGATGGTTCCGGAGAAAGTAGCCCTGACCGTATTGAACATCTTCATGACTTCGATGATATAGAGGGGCTGACCTTTTTCGAAGTGCATCCCTTCAGCCACGAAGGTGGGAAGCCCCGGCGCTTCCTGCCCGTAGTACATGCCGCCGCAGACCGACACGATCTCATCGGCCTTGGTCGCCGGCGGGGGCACCAGAATCTTTTTCATCCGGGCCTGCAGATCCGGGTCGCTCAGATAGGCAGGAATGGTGACTTCCAGATCGTCCTCGACGCGGAAATCCCAGAACCGGGTATTCTCCGCAATCAGGAAGACCATGCCGAGCAGCTCGAGTCCCGCCTCGAAGCCGAAATGTGAGGAACGGATCTGCTCCCAGGTGGCGTCGTCGTATCCTCCCTGCGGGCTTTCCTTCTGCAGGATCTCGTTGAGCCGGAAATAGGCCTTTTCATCCAGCCCGAAATGCTCGCGCAGCGCGGTATAGAAACGAAGTGCCTTCTGCAGCAGTTCATTGTCGTGATCCCAGATCACTTCGGCGGCGGGAGCCTCTGGGCGATATGACATGTTGAGATACTCGTAGGTTTCGTCAAGGATGACCAGGGGGTTGCGCAGCCAAACCACCTTGCCGCCGTCAATCCGGAAGTTTTTCCCGTTGAGGCTCAGCCAACCGGAGAGCAGGTGCGGGTCCTCCAGGAGTCGCTCGATCGGACGGGTGACCAGCGTCCCCTTGCGATCGATCACCTGAGCAATAGATTTCGCCACCTCCGGGCCTTCGGGGAAGGCCTCGGCGATACGCTTGGCGTAATGCTTCTTCATCTGCAGGAAGGCGAAAACCGGATCGATTTTGCTGGCTTCCTCCCGGAGCATGCCGACCAGGGTGAGATAGGGCACCACGAAGCGGGTAGTCGGTTTGGCCATGACGTTATTGCCGAGGAACCAGTTGACCAAGCCGTAGTGAAATTCCAGGTTGGTGCCGAGATCGGTACCGCGCAGGATGGTCTGGCGCAGCACCCGGGCCATCTGCCGGTAGCTGCCCAGACGGTTTTCACCCTTGGTGAGCAGCAGGGCGATATTCGAATCGTAAGCCCCGGCCACCTTATAGCGCATGAACATGCCGGTATCGGGATTGACCAGGTTGATCCCCTGGTCGTCGCGGATCTCTCCTTCGATCGGTTTCGACCAGTAGCGGATCATGCCGCCGGCATGCGGCGAAAGTGAAGCATCGGTGGCGTTCAGGCGCGCCTCGACGGCGGCGTTGAAGCGAGGGATACGCTCTGGTTTGGGCAGCCTTTTCTTATGCCGCGCGAGCAGGGCCATGGCCTCGACCAGAGACTCGACGACGAAACAATCCTCGGGATCTTCCGGGTTGGTGAATTTGAGGGAGTAGCACAGCTCCGTCACCCGGTGTTCCACCTGGATGCGGGTATTCACCTCCATGAAGTAGTGACGGTCGCGATCGACGATGCATTCGAAGGTCGAAGCCGAATCGAGCCCTACCGCCTGGCCGAAGCGCGCCGCCTCCTCCTCCATGCGGGTGAGAACCTGCAGATCGCTTTGCAGGGCGCTGGCCTCACTTTCTCGGCCGGCAGCCCTGGCATTTTCGACGGCGGCCGCCAGCCCTTCCTGGGTGACCGAAACTTCCAGCAGCTTCTGCTCGTGCATCTGCAGCGAGCAGTCGCGGCCGCCGAGGGAGAGGCACCACTGGCCATTGCCGAGCAACTGGATCTCGTTGTGGCGGGTCTGTTCGATATTCAGCTCGATGAGAACGTTTTTGTTGTCCCCGATCCCATTGGCCTTGACCTCGTTCAGGACCTCCCGGACCATGGCCGGCGCTTCTGCCGCGGCCTTTTCGATCATCCGGTCATCGGGGTTGCGGGCCGTCAGCAGTGAGGCGCCGAGAATTCGCTGCCCCTTGCCGCCGCCGCCCCCGATCGCCTTCAGGCGAAAGCGGCTGCGGGGATATTTTCGGAACAGCTCGGTCACCTCGGCCTGAACCTGGGCACAGAGTTCTTCGATAGAGTAGAGATCGATTCCTTTGCTGTAGGAAGCCATCAGAATGGCATCGGCCAGCCCTTCGAGGGGGAGGTTCCGGTCATTGATGACTTTTTCGTCGCAGGCAAGATCCTCGGCCTGGGCCAGCGCCAGCAGCTTCTCCCGGGTGGGATGCTTTTTCAGGAGGGTGCGGGCGGTGACGTTGTCGATACCCGGGGTGACGCTGACGTTGACGTTCAGGGCGGTCCGCTTGGCTTCGTCCTTCTTGCCGGCGCTCGCCTGGGTGGCCGCACAGGGGCCGATGAACATGAGCCCGGCTTTCTCGATGGCGGAGACAAATTCCTCATCTTCCGCCATGAAGCCGTAACCGGCGAAAATGGCGTTGTACCCGTTGTCCTGGGCGATCTGGATGATCTGGTTGATGCGCTCCATCCGCTCTTCCTTGCTGGCGCCCGAGTAATCCGGCACCCGGTGGACGCGGCTGGAATCGGTCAGCTGGCGCAGTTCGGGGGCCAGGGCATTGGGATAAACGATGGAATCCTTGTCGGAGAGGAGAATGCCGTAATGGCTGATTCCCATCTCCTCGTAGACATCCATCGCCTCTTTGCGGATGGGACCGCGGCAGACGATGAGCGGTTTCAGATCCTCGCAGGAGAAGGAGCGCACCCAGGCGGAGGATGACTTTGCCCAGGCGGCGGTCGCGATGAATCAGGGGGTTGTTCCGGTAGAGATCAACGCCTTCTCTGCGGGCAGGGGCACGGAAAAAGCTGAGCATCCTGCGATCTCCCCTCGTGGCGGGCAATTCTTCGGCCGCCGGGTTAATGCCGTCTTTTTTAAAATTGATTGTCTGGGCCATGGTCTTATCTCCAATCTGATCCCGATTGTCGTTGATTCCGCTCATGGTCAATGGAACTCGCGCTGTACGCCCTGCATCGGCGAGGGCTTATAATGCCGGAGGAGAAAACTCAAGTTTTCCCCGAGCACCTTGCGCAGGTCGGTGGGCATGACGATGGAGGAAATGGAGCCCAGGCTCAGACCTTCTTTCGGGTTCATCAATTCTTTTTCATAGCGCTGGTTGAGCAAGGCTTCCTGCGCCCGCAGCCAGTCGGCAGCCTCCTTCTCGGAGTCTCTTTTCGCCTCCTCCCCCTCCATGCCGGCCGCCACCCGTTCCTGGGTCCCCTTCCTGATCCGCTCGGGGATGGCGCTGCGGAGCTTACGCAGTTCATCCTTGTACACGAACTCCTTGCCGGCCGGACCCATGACGGCAAGCCGGGTGGTCGGCAGGGCGAGGACCAGGTCGGCGCCGGTCGGGTAATTATTATAGGAGGCGTAGGCGCCGCCGAAAGCGTTCCGCAGGATCAGCAGGATGCGGGGCGTGCGCACGTCGATGATGGCATCGAGCATGGAGCGCCCGGCCTGGACGATGCCGCGGGCTTCCTGTTCCCGCCCGGGCAGAAAACCGGTGGTGTCTTCCATGAAGATCAGGGGGATGTTGTAGATATTGCAGAAACGGACAAAACGGGCGATCTTTACGGCCGAATCGCAGTCGATCTGACCGGAGGAGACCGCGCTGTTGTTGGCGACAAAGCCGACCACGTTGCCCCCCAGGCGGCCGAAGGCGGTGACGACTTCCCGCGCCCGCTCCGGCTGGATTTCGAAGTAGTCGCCGTGATCGCAGATCTGCTGGATGATGATCGACACCTCAAAGGGGGTGTTGAAGCCGGTGGGGGAGTTGAACGCCTTCTTCAGCAGGGTGTTGATCTCCCAGGTCCGGCGGTCGAGGGAGTCGCTGGTTTCCTGATAAGGGGCGAAAACGCTGTTGTTGTCGGGCAGGTAGCCGAGCAGCCGGACGGCGGTGCGCAGCGCGGCAACCTCATCGGAGACGGTCAGGTCAACCACCCCTGACTGGCTGTGGACCTTCGGTCCGCCCAGCTCTTCCGGGGTGATATCCTCACCCAGAACGGATTTGACCACGCCTGGGCCGGTGAGGCCGAAAAAGGTATCGTTCGGCTGGATGAGGAAGCTGCCCTGGCGGGGAAGATAGCTGCCGCCGCCGGCATTGAAACCGAACATGCACATGATGCTGGGCACCAGCCCGCTGATTTTCCGCAAGGCGGTAAAGGCTTCGGCATAGCCGTCCAGGCCCCCGACCCCGGCGGGCACGAAGGCGCCGGCGCTGTCGTTCATGCCGATCAGGGGGATTCCCTTCTCCCCGGCCATGTAGAAAAGCCGGGCCAGCTTGTTGCCGTTGGTGGCATCGATCGAGCCGGCGCGCACGGTGAAATCATGGCCGTAGACGGCGACGTCCCGCCCATTGATGTTCAGGATGCCGGTGACCAGAGAGGCGCCGTCCAGGTTCTTTCCCCAGTTCTGGAAGAGAACGTTCGGTTCCTTGTCGGAGAGAACGCGGATGCGCTCCCAGACGGTCATCCGTTTTTTGAAGTGCTGTTTCTCGATCTGCTCGATACTCACCGATTTGATCGGGCGCAGAGTCAGGTCATGACCTTCCTTCATGACTTCTTCATAGATGCCCGCCTTGCCGGGAATCTCGCCGGGGATGGTAAAATCGACGGTTTCGGGTGGATCGAAGGGATTCTTCAGTGAAGGTTTGATCGCTTTTTTGGACATCTCCGCCATCCTCTGGTTATTGGAATGAAATTGCCGGCGAAACCAGCTCCCTGCGCTGCGGGCCAACCTGTCCTGAACTGCCGATAGCCCGGAGAGCGGGCCTGAGCGAATTTGATTGGATCTGGTCTGAATCTTGCGACGTCTGGCTGGGGAAAATTCTGGTTGCCCGGGCCACTTCCTGGTTCGGTGGCGGTCCCTGGCGCCGGCGTCTGTCTGGCGGAGCCGATCGATTCTTGCCACCGCTGCGATTTCAGGTAAAAAATAAAAAATAGTTCTATTTTTTCGAGAAAATTATCCCAAAACAGCCGATTTTGTCAATAGTAAATATTTACCACTGATAAAAAGATTTATTGATAATAAAGACAAAGTCTTTGTAGCCTTCGGTTTTATCCGCCCCGGTGGGCAATCCGGTACGCCGTTTCCGCTCCTCGCCGGCATAGGCGGGAGGCATATTGACTTTTTCGGGCTGATCCTCTAATTTGGCGATATTCCCAACCAATTTCCTGCGCCGATTGCCGGCGGGAGAACAAGCTTGCCGAAAGAAAATATTCAATTGCCCCTGGGCATCCGACTCTGGCCAAAAGAGCGGCGCGGCGGCAGCCGCCGACTCAAGGAAGGTTACCTCTTCTCGCCCCTGGAAAATTCCTCCGATTCGTACCGTTTCAGCGCCTTGATCAATGCCGCCAAGGTGCCCGGTCTTTTCCGCTCTCTGCTTTCCTGCCTTCCCGGGGAATCTTTTCTGATTCTGGAATTCTACCAGGAGGAGCGGGACAAGAGCCCCAATGAAGAAATGGTTCCCTCCATCTTCTATTCCCCCTATCTCCCCACGGAAGAGATCCTGGAGACCTTGGAGCCGTTTCTGCCGAGACTGATCCATGACGGGTTCGTCGGCTTCGGCCTGGCCAATAATCGGGCCGGCATGGAATTCTTTTACTCGGAAGAGAAGGTCCTCACCTGTTTCACCGGCGACCATCTCCGCATCACCGATCTGTTGGCCCGGCACGGTCTTCCCTACCGGCCGCACATGTGTTTTCCCACCGATCTGGGACACGACCATCTCTCCCTTCTCTGCCATCCGCGTTTTTCCCTCCCTGCCCCTTTCGCCGAAATGGCGGAGAGCGAGCTCGACTACCTGCATTTCTGCAGCAGGATAACCGAGGAACTGGAGATGTATCCGGTGGAGGAGACCCTCGCCTTCTTCCTGTCGAAAAAGGAACAGGACCAGATTGAGGCCCGCCTGCTGGCGCATGAGGAATTCGCTGAATTCGCCGAGGAGGATTTCGGCAGTCTGCTCCTCGACTGGAACGATTTCGTCAGCGAGTGCGAAGAAGGTTTCGACGGAGATCTCTGGGAGTACCGGCAGGGACTCAAGCTGCGGGATATGATCCAGTATTGCACGGACGGCCTGCCGCCTATCCTGCAGCACAAGCTGCAGGAAATCCTCTCCGACGCTGACGGCCGCTTCCAGAAACTGCTGGTGGATCGCCGCAAGCGCCTCGACCCCCCCGGCTATCTGGGGGCTGGCGAGGACCGCTTCTGGTATCGGGGAATGGTCAGCAATCAGGGAGCCTATCTGCGCCGGGATCTGATCCGCCAGGGCTGGTTCAAACCTTGACCGGCTGCGGAAAAACGCCCATCTGCGGCGTTGCCCTCACCCCTCGTCAACGACGTACCTCCGGTACGCCTTATTCCTCAGGATTTCGGGCGCCTTGCATCTGGACATTTTTGCTCAGCCGGGGAAGAAAAAAGATTTCGCAAGAACCTCTGTAAGACGTACGCCTGATCTTATGCCTTCAGCCTAGAGCCTCTCGCCAGGTTAATTATGATTGCCCTCATCGCCGCCGTTCCCCAGGAAACCGAGCTTCTGCGCCGCTTTCTCTCCCCCTGCGAGGTGCGCAGCTGCGGCCGGCGCGACCTGTACCGCGGCACCATCTGCGGCCAGTCGGCCATCCTGCTGCACAGCGGCGTGGGGAAGGCGAACGCGGCCGCCGCCGCCACCACGCTGATAGAAGCGGGGCGCCCGTCGCTGATCATCTCCATCGGCTGCGGCGGCGCCTACCCGGCCAGCGGTCTGGCAGTGGGCGACCTGGCCGTGGCCACCGAGGAGATCTACGGTGACGAGGGGGTGCTGGCCCCCGGCGGCTTTCTTGACATGCAGGCCCTCGGCTTCCCCCTGCTGCAGCGCAACGGCCTGCGCCTGTTCAACCGCTATCCGGTCAGCGATCAGTTGCTGGCGAAAGCGCGGGCAATTCTGGAGCCGTTTGCGGCCGCCGCCGGCCGGCGATTGGCGGTCGGACCATTCGTTACCGTTTCCACCGGTTCCGGTACCGATGCCGGGGCCCGGGAACTGGCCCGCCGCACCGGGGGCATCTGCGAAAATATGGAAGGGGCCGCCCTGGCTCAGGTCTGCGCTCTGCACGGACTTCCCTTTCTCGCCATCCGCGGCATCTCCAACCCGACCGGCGACCGTGATCTGGCCCTCTGGGACCTGAAAAAGGGGGCGGAGGTCGCGCAATTGGCCATCCGCGCCCTCCTCACCGGCTGGTTGGAGCGGAAAGACTCGGCATGACCCGTACCCTTACTCTCGGCTACTCCCCCTGCCCGAACGACACTTTCATCTTTTACGCCCTGGTGCACGGGCGCATTCCGCTGCCCGGCATCGCCTTCAGGGAACGCCTGGAAGATGTCGAGACCCTCAACGCCCTGGCCCTGCAGCAGAAGCTGGAGCTGACCAAGATTTCCTACCACGCCCTGGGGCACCTGCGCCGTGAGTATGTACTGCTGCGCAGCGGTGGGGCGCTGGGGCGCGGCTGCGGACCGCTGGTGGTGGCCCGACAGCCTCTCACCATGGCCGAACTGCGCGGCCGGCGTCTGGCCGTTCCCGGGCGGTTGACCACGGCCAACCTGCTGCTGCAGCTCTACGGGGAAGGCTTCGACAATCTACTCGTTCTTCCCTTCCACCAGGTCATGCAGGCGGTGCGCGAGGGGACGGCCGATGCCGGGGTGATCATCCACGAATCGCGCTTCACCTACCGGGAATACGGACTGTCGCGGGTGCTCGATCTGGGCGAGTGGTGGGAGGAGGAAACGGGCATGCCCATCCCCTTGGGCGGCATCCTCGCCAGACGCTGCCTCGGGGCGTCCCTGATCACCCAGGTGGAGGCCGCCTTGCGCCGCAGCGTCGAATTCGCCTTCGCTCACCCGCAGGAACCGAAAAGCTACATCCGCGCCCATGCCCAGGAACTCGATCCGCAGGTGATCGAGCAGCATATCGGCCTTTACGTCAATGATTTTTCCCTCGACCTGGGTGAGGAAGGGGAAGGGGCGGTGGCCGAACTGTTTGCCCGGGCGGAACGCCGGGGGATCATTCCCCCCTGCGAGCTGCCGTTGTTTGTTACGGCAGGCTAGAGGCGAGAGGCTAGCGGCAAGAGGGCATAAGGCATGTCAAACGGAAAAAGCGACCCAACGGGTCGCTTTTTCTGTTCCTCTAGCCTATTGCCTCGTGCCTCTAGCCTCGCATATTGACCGCCTTGATGAAGTGGGCTCCGACCGCTCCGCGGAGCTGTTCGATGACCGCCTCTTCGGCCGGGGTGTCGATGGAGAGGACCACCATCGCCTCGCCCGCCTTGGCCCGCCGTCCCAGATTCATCGAGCCGATATTGACGCCGGCCTCGCCGAGAATGGTGCCGATCTTGCCGATGAGGCCCGGCCGGTCGGCATAGCTGATCACCAGCATGTGCCCTTCCGGGGTGAAGTCGGTCAGGAAGTCGCGCATCTTGACGATCTTCGGGATCCCTTCGAAAAGGGTGCCGGCCACCATGCGCCGGCTCTCGGCGGCCGCCAGAGAGATGGTGACCAGATTGGAGAAGGACTCCGATTCGGTGTTGCGGACCTCTTCCACCGCGATCCCCATGTTGGCCGCCACCAGTCGGGCATTGACCATGTTGACTTCCTGCTCGGTATGGCGGTTGAGCAGGGCGGCCAGGCCGTTGACGGTCAGGGGGGTGCAGTCGAAGCGGGCCAGTTTGCCGTTGTAGGTGAAGATGACCTTGCTGGGATTGGCCGGCGCCAGTTGGGAAATGAACTCTCCCATCCGGCTGACCAGCCCCATGAAGGGCTTCATGTGCTCCATCAGGTCGGGATCGAATTTGGGAATGTTGACCGCATTTTCCAGGGGTCTGCCGTCGAGATAGTTGACGATCTCCCGGCTGACGTCGACGGCCACGTTCTTCTGCGCCTCGAAGGTATTGGCCCCCAGGTGCGGCGTGACCACCATGCGCGGATGGTTGATGAGCTTCTGCAGCACCTCCGAGCGGGGGGGCTCCTCACTCCAGACGTCGAAGCCGGCGCCGGCCGCCTTGCCGCTCTCCAGCGCGCCGAGCATCGCCGACTCGTCGATAATGCCGCCGCGGGCGCAGTTGATCACCAGCACGCCGTCTTTCATGCCCTTGAAGTGCTCGGTTCCCAGCATCCCCGAGGTCTCCTCGTTGAGCGGCGTGTGAACGGTGATCACGTCGGCATAGCGCACGATGTCCTCCAGGGGAACCAGCCGCACCCCCAGATCCTCGCCGCGCTTCTCGGCAATGTAGGGATCACAGGCGATCACCTCCATTTCGAAGGCCTTGGCTCGCAGGGCGACCCGCCCTCCGACCTTGCCGAGACCGATGATCCCCAGCGTTTTCCCCTTCAATTCAGAGCCGGTGAAAGGTGCCCGCTTCCATTCTCCGCCCTTCAGGCTGGCATTCGCGACGGTGACGTTGCGGCACAGGGAGAGGAGCAGGGCCATGGTATGCTCGGCGGCGGAATTGGTGTTGCCGAAAGGGGCATTGACGACGATGATTCCCTTGTTGCTGGCGTATTCCACATCGACATTGTCGATCCCCACCCCGGCGCGGGCAATGATCTTCAATCGTCGGGCGACATCGATGAGGGGCGGGTCGACGCGGGTGCCGCTGCGGGTGATGATGGCGTCGTAGGCGCCGATGATCTGCCGCAGTTCCTCCGCCGGCAGGCCGAGGCGGATATCGATCTCGATCCGGGGATCGTCAACCAGGGGTTGCAGTCCCTCCTGGGAAATCTCATCGGTAATGATAACTTTCATGCGGGCTCCTTCATGGCCGGTTGCGGGCTGCCGGCAACGGCCGGCGGTAAGGGAGAAGGCGAAAAGTTTAGAACGTTTACCCCACCCTGTCAACGTCATCCGACGCCCGGGTGACCCGTTGTTCCGGCTATTTTATCACCTTCAGGCGATCCTTCCGGCCGCCGTCGCTTGCCGCCGCCGGCGATTCGGCTGGCGGCGATACGGCCGCCGGCGCCGGTTCCTCCCCGAGCATCGGCAGGTGGCCCTCCTGCAGCAGGCGCTGCACCGTGCCAGCGATAGCCAGGCACTGTTTCATGCAGACCCGGCGGGCCGGGCAGGTGGAACAGTCCGCCTCTCCGCCGGCCGCCCGCAGGGCGTGAATCACCAGTTGCACACTTTCGATCTGATTTAAAGGGATGAAAAACATCCTGTGACTCCTTTGTAACGCAAAGGCGCAAAGTCAAGAGCAAGCCGCAAAGAAGAACCTGGAGACAGCGGTTTTTGGGCTTTCTCTGCGCCCTGGTTTTCCCCTTTGCGTCTTTGCGTTAGAGCAGTTTCAAAGAGCTTTGCCAGCCACCTCGGCGAACTGCCGCAACTTCTCCATCATCGCCGCGAATTCCGCCGGGCGCAGGGACTGCGGACCGTCGCTGGCGGCCTTCTCCGGGTGCGGGTGGACTTCGACGATCAGGGCATCGACGCCGGCGGCGACGGCGGCGTAGCACATGGAGGGCACCAGGCTGGCGTGCCCGGTGGCGTGCGAGGGATCGACCACCACCGGCAGGTGGGTCTGTTCCTTGAGTACCGGCACGGCGGAAATATCCAGGGTGTTGCGGGTGGCGGTTTCAAAGGTGCGGATGCCGCGTTCGCAGAGCAGTACCCGGCGGTTCCCGCCGGCCAGAATGTACTCGGCGCTCATGAGGAATTCCTGGATGGTGGTGGCCATCCCCCGCTTGAGCAGGATCGGTTTGTCGAGCCGGCCGAGCATCTGCAGCAGGGCGAAGTTCTGCACGTTGCGCGCCCCGACCTGCAGGATGTCGGCATAGCGGGCGACCAGTTCGACATCGCGCGGATTGACCACCTCGGTGACGATCGGCAACCCGGTCGCTTCCCGGGCCAGGGCCAGCAGCTTCAGTCCCTCCTCCTCCATCCCCTGGAAGGAGTAGGGGCTGGTGCGCGGCTTGAAGGCGCCGCCGCGCAGCACCTTCGCTCCGGCGGCTTTGACGGCCCGCGCCGTCTCCAGGATCTGCGCCTCGTTCTCCACGGCACAGGGGCCGGCCATGACCAGCAAGGTACCGCCGCCGACCGTCAGGCCGGGGGCGATGTCGAACACGCTCGGCTCCGGTTTGACCTCGCGGCTGGCCAGCTTGTACGGCTTGAGGATGGGGACCACGCTCTCCACCCCGGAAAACGATTCGAGCGACTGCAGGACCATCTTTCCCCGCTCGTCGCCCACCGCTCCCACCACATTGCGGGTCTCGCCATGGATGACGTGCGGTTTGTAGCCCAACTCACGGACGCGCTTCTTGACCGCCGCCAGTTCGTCACGACTGGCCCCCTGCTTCATCACAATGATCATTTTCCTCTCCTTTGCGATCGATTCGGCCGGTGAAAAAGAAGGAAGGCCGCCTGGATTCTCCCGGCGGCCTTTTTCATCGATCGCAAATGAAAACCACGGGAGATCCGGATTCCGGTCTGCCCATGGCTGGCTGCTGTCGCTGGTGCTTCCCCTACGCCGACAGGCCTTTACCCCGGGCAGACGGCCGAAAAAAGAAGCCGCGCCAGAAGGAAAAACCGAAAAAGAAGGCATAGAAAAGGGGCATTGCCGCTCCGCAGTCATGCAAGATTTTGCCTGTTTAGCAGATTGCGGGGGAAATGGCAAGTCGGAAAACAGGCGTCAGGATTCAGGTCGCAGGGATCAGGATAGCCAAATGCCTGAAACCTGATTCCTGATACCTGATTCCTGATTATTACCGCTTCCCCTGCATGGTGTCGAGGAAGCGCTGCACCCAGCGGTGCACATCGTTGCGCCGGACCTCGGCCTGCAGGTGCAGCATCCGTTCACGGCGCTCCTCGCCACCCATGGTGAAGGCGCGCCAGATGGCATCGGCGCAGCCGTCGACGTCGTAGGGGTTGACCAGCAGCGCCCAGTGGCCGAGCTGGTCGGCGGCGCCGGCGAACTCGCTGAGGATCAGCACGCTGTTCTGGTCGACGGCGCTGGCGCAGTATTCCTTGGCGACCAGGTTCATGCCGTCGCGCAGGGGGGTGATCAGGGCGATTTCCGAGGCCCGGTAATGCGCCAGCAGTTGCGTATGGTCGAGGCTGCGGAAGACGTAGAGGATCGGTACCCACCCCGATTCGGCGAAGCGGGCGTTGATCCGCCCGGCCAGCTGGTCGAGCAGTTCCTTCAGGTTCTGGTAATCCGGCACCAGGGTGCGGCTCGGCACGACCACCTGCAGCAGGGAGGTGCGCCGGCGCAGGTCGGGATATTTCTCCAGGGCCCGCTCGAAGGCGAGAAAGCGCTCGGGGACCCCCTTGGTGTAATCGAGGCGGTCGATCCCCAGTATCAGCTGCCGCCCGGGGAAACCCTCGTGCAGGTACCAGGCCGCCTCGGCAACCTCCTGCGACTGGGCGTCCTGGTGAAATTCGCCGATAGTCGATGCTGATCGGGAAATGCCCGACCCGGATCATCCGCTGACCGCAGCGCAGCAGAGTGTAGTGGCGCTGGCGGCTGATGATCTCCGAGTCCGGCAGCAGCGTGGCGACGCAATGGACGAAATTGCGCCGGTCGCGCAGGGTCTGGAAGCCGATCAGGTCGTAGGCGGTCAGGGCGCTGAGGAGTTCCTGCTTCCAGGGCAGCCGACGGAAGAGGTCGAGGGAGGGAAAGGGGATGTGCAGGAAGAAGGCAAGGGGCTGGCGTACTCCCAGGCGGCGCAGCTGCTCCCCCACCAGGCAGAGCTGGTAATCGTGAATCCATACCAGGTCCTCGGGGGTCGGCCTCGGCGGCCACCGATTCGGCGAAGCGGCGGTTTACTTCGACATAGGTCAGCCAATTTTCGCGATCGAAATTGCAGTGGCCGAGCAGGTCGTGGAACAGAGGCCAGAGGGTCTCATTGGAAAAACCCCGGTAATATTTTTCCACCTCCTCCTCGCTGATCGGCACGGCCTGCAGCTGGTAGCCGCGCTCCGCCCCGAAGCGAGCGAACAGTTCCTGCAGGGGAACTTCGCCGCCGCAGCCGGCCCAGCCGATCCATACCCCTTCGCGGTGCCGCATCACCGGGGCGACGGCCGTGACCAGGCCGCCGGAACCGGGGGCGATCCGCCATTCACCGTTCTCCTGGGAAATGGCGACCGGCAGGCGGTTGGAGACGACAATCAGGCGCGATTGAGTCATTGAGCAGATCTCCTCCGGCTGGCGACGGTTCAGACGGCCTCGATACGTTCCCCGCTGCCTTGGGACAGGCCCAGCATCAGGGTCAGGTATTCCCGCAGGTGGCGGGTGAGCAGGTAATTTTCCCAGATGAAGCGGCGCGCCCGCTCGCCCATCTCCCGGCGCAGGTCCTGGCGGTGCAGCAGATAGCGGATGCGGAGTGCCGCCCCGTCCGGTGTGCGCACCAGAAAACCGGTGTAATGGTCGAAAACCTGCAGGCGGATGCCGCCGGTGTCGCCGCCGATCACCGGTTTGCCCTTCCACATCGCCTCGGCGACGGTCAGCCCGAATCCTTCGCGCAGCGATTTCTGCAGGACGATGTCGGCCCGCCTTTGCAGGGCGTTTATGGTGCGGTGCGCCGAACTGGAAAGGCGCAGGACATGGATGTGCGGATCGTCGGCGGCTGCCGTTTGCACCTCCCGCAGGACCGCTTCCCCCTCCGGGTCGTCGGCCGCTCCGCCCCCGGCCAGGACCAACTGCAAGGGGGTGAGTTTGCGTACCAGGCGATAGGCCTCGATCACCCCCAGGGGGTCCTTGAAGCGGTCGTAGCGGGAGACCTGCAGGACCAGGGGCAGGCCGGGATCGAAACCGAACTGACTATCCAGCGCCCTGCACCTCGGCTGCCGGCAGATCACGGTTTTTTTCGCTCAGCGGGTCGATGCTGGGGGCGATGATGTACTGGGGATGGGGAAGGCGCTGCGCGAATTCGGGGAGCGAGAAGATGCTCGCGTCGTACCGGGCGATCCATTGCCGCAGGTATTCCCAGACCCTCGGCTGCGGCCGGCTGACGTCGATGTGGCAGCGCCAGATCCATTTGCCCCGGCGATGGGGGAAAGCGGCGAGCAGTGCCGCCGGCTGCGGATCGTGGATGAAGACGAAGTCGGCCGCCTCCAGCAGCGAGCGCAGGTTCTCGGCGCTGGCCGCGTTGGTCGTCTCATACGACCCGCAGCGACTCCTCGGGGATCGGTTCCGCTCCCCCTGCAGGGCGTTATGGAAGCCCTTGGTGGCGCGATAGAAAGGCAGCCTCGCCGGTGATCACCTCCCAGCGGGCATCCAGCCCCAGAGCCTGTTTGAACGGGACCAGCTTCTGCAGGATTTCCGCTACCCCTCCGCCTTCCCGGGTGGAATTGACATGCACCACCAGCGCCCCTTTCAGCGGCGCCGCCAATTGCTGCAGGTGCTGCAGATTGCCCCGACCGGTCACCGCTGCATATTCGTCGACGAAGTTCTGCAGGTATTCGGCATCCAGCATTTCCATCAGACCAGTTCCTCGAAAAATAGCTGGAAGATGGCGGTCACCAGGTGACGAATCTCCTTGAGAGAGGAAAAATAGGGGTCGAGCCGCCCAAGACGGTCGATCAGCGGCAGGAACTCATCGCCGAAGCCCGCCAGCCAGGCGCTGAAGTCGTCGGTGCGGCCGGGCGTCCGCCGGCGGGCATCGATGAAATGGAAAAAGATGCTGCCGGTGGGGAAGTTGGGAAGATAGGAGACGATGTCCGCCGGCCGATCGAAATGCAGGGCCGGTGTCGAAAACCACGATCTGCCCCTGGAGAAAATAGAACCTCTGATCGGCTGCCGACCAGAGGGAAATCTCGCTTTCCCCCAGGCGCTGATCGACGATCTCCAGGACTTCCTGCCGCACGCCCTCCAGGTCGTCGAAGTCGGTCGGTATCACCATGCTCAACCGCTCGGCGAGCGGGCGGTCATGCAGGCCGCGCCAGGCCCAGGAGGCGAAATCGTTGTTGTATTCGGGCTCATCGAACTGCGGCCGCAGCAGGCGCCCCCAGAAATGATGGTAGAGACTTCCGGCCGGCATCTGCTGCACGGCTTCCCGGAACTCCTTGAGGCTCCCCGCCCGCTGGCCGGTGGCGAGGGTGATCAGGGCACAGTCCCGCACCGCAAAGGGAGTGCCCGCGCCCTGAGGAACAACGACCATCCACTCCTCCTTGTTTTAAAAAAATATCAAGCACATCTTATATTTATAACAAAAAATGGCCTTTCTGCAAGCTGTCTGGCGCCGGCTGTGGTCTCTGCCGGCGCCGATTGCCGGCATTTTCACGGGTGAGCGTTCGACGGCGGGTGGCGATCTCGGCTGTCTGCGTTCTCCAAAGGTGAAAAAGGAGGATTTTATTATATTGTTGAGAAGGGTTGCTCGGCAGAAAAACAGCCCGCTTGATAGCGAAGCGGTGTTCTGCACTCAACATAAACGGAGAGGGGATGGAAAGGGCAGCCAGGCATTGGAACGATTTGTCGACCTTATCGATCTCTCAATCCTGCAGACCGTTGATGGAAAGCTTCTACCGGGCCGCTGGAGTACCGATGGCGCTCATGGACCGGGAGGGGACTGTTCTGCTCATCGGCCGGCTGGCAGGAGATCTGCACCCTGTTTCACCGCCGCCATGCGCTAGCGCTGCAGCACTGCCTGGAAACCGCCACCGGTTTTTCCGAATACGCAATCACCCGCCATTCCCCGGCGGCACCGAATCGATCTGCCGCAACGGCCTGAACTACATCGGGATGCCTATTCTGCTCGAAGGCGAGCTCCTGGCCACCTTCTTTCTTTCGCAGTTTTTCTACGAACCGCCGGATCTGCAGAGGTTTCGTCGCCAGGCCCGGGAATTCGGCCTGGATGAAGAGAGCTACCTGGCGGCGGTCAGCAAGGTTCCGGTCGTCAGCCGCGCCCGGGTCAGTGACCTCCTCGGCTTCTACTCCGGATTCGTGCAGCTGCTGGCGGCCATGGCGACCAGCAGCCGGCAGCAGCTGGCCGATCGCCAGCGGGCCGCGGCGGCACTGGAGTTCCGGGCCCGGCTGGAGCAGCTGATCGCCGCCACGTCGACCCGTTTCGTCAACCTGTCGCCGGCTGAAGTGGATGCGGCCATGGGCCAGGCTCTGGCGGAGATCGGTGAATTCGTCCAGGTCGACCGCAGCTATATCTTCCAGTTCAGCGAAGACGGCAGCACCATGAGCAATACCCACGAATGGTGCGCCGCCGGCATCGAACCGCAGCAGCACCGCCTGCAGCATATGCCGGCGGCGGCCCTGCCCTGGTTCATCCGGCAGATCCGCAACCGGCAGGTCTGCTACTGTCCCTCGGTCGCCGAACTCGGGCCGGAGGCTGCGCCGGAAAAAGCCGAGTGGCAGGCGGAGGATATCCAGTCGCTGATCTGTGTACCGATGGTATTCGAGGAGAAGGTGGTGGGTTTCGTCGGCTTCGATTCGGTGCGGGAGCGGAAAGCGTGGTCGGAGGAGGTTATTCTGCTGCTGCGCATCGTCGGTGAATGCTTTGCCGGTGCCCTGGAGCGGCGGCAGGCGGATCAGGCTCTGCACGAGAGCGAATATCGTTTTCGCACCATGTTCTCCTCGGCGCCGGTCGGGATGGCGGCGGTGTCGCCCGAGGGGCGGTTTTTGCAGGTGAACCCGGCGTTCTGCCGGTTCCTCGGCTACGGCGAGGACGAGTTATGGCAGCTTACCCTGGAAAAGGTGACCCATCCCGAGGATCTCGAGGCAAACCGCCAGCCGAGTCCGGCGGGGCTGCCGGGTTCCCGCCCCGTGGCCGAAATGGAAAGGCGGTTTCTCCGACACGACGGGACGATTGCCTGGGGACAGATGTCGCTCGTCGGGATCTACGATGCCGCCGGCCGGCTGCTCTATCGAATGGCGCAGGTCCAGGACATCACCGATCGCAGGAAGGCGGAAGATTCCCTGAAGCGGGCAGCTTACGAGGCGGAGGAGGCTCGGGACAAGATCGATGCCATTCTCGAATCGGTGGCCGACGGCCTGATCGTCACCGACCTCTTCGACCGGGTGATCCTGATGAACCGGGCGGCCGAGGCGCTGCTCGGCATCTCCCTGGATCGGAATCCCCGGCGCCACATCGACTCCGTCCTGCCGGAAAAGGATCTGCGCCGGCAGATCGTCGCCACCCGCCAGGGAGAAAAGGAGGTGGCGGAAATGGCCTGGGAGCGGCTGGATGCCGCCGGTCGGCACCAGGCGCTGCAGGCGCGGACGACCAGGGTAGACCGGGCCGGCGTCCGGCTGACCGGCACGATTACCATCCTGCGCGACATCACCCGGGAGCGGGAGCTGGACCGGATGCGGGATGAATTCATCTCCACCGCCGCCCACGAACTGCGCACGCCGCTGGCGACGGTGATGGGGTTTGTCGAACTGCTGCTGAAACCTGAGGAATTTCCTCTTTCCCCGGAGGAACGGCGCGAGTATCTCACCTTGGTTTACCAGAAATCCGAGGTGCTGGAAAAGATCATCGGCGATCTGCTGGACCTCAGCCGGTTCCAGGCGGGGCATCTGATCACCCTGCAGAAATCCCGCCTGGATTTCACCGCCCTGGTCAGGCAGGCAGTCGCCGCCTTCCAGGCCATGACCGACCGGCATGTCTTCCGGCTCGAATTCCCGCCGGAGCCCATCATTCTCTTCATCGATCCGGGGAAGATCGGGCAGGTGCTGGAAAACCTGCTCAGCAATGCCGTCAAATTCTCTCCCGCCGGGGGCGTCATCCGAGTGAGCGGGCGTCGCACCGACGGGGAATACCAGGTCACCGTCGCCGATGAGGGAATCGGCATGGAGCCGGAGCAGGTGGCGCGGATCTTCGATAAATTCTATCGGGTGGATGCCTCCAACACCGCGATCAGCGGGCTGGGGCTGGGGATGAGCATGGTCAAAAGCATCGTGGAAACCCACGGCGGCCGAATCTGGGTCGAGAGCCGCCCCGGGCAGGGAACCGAGGTGCACTTCACCCTGCCCACGGAGCCGCCGGATCATCGCTAACTCGTTTCCGTCCGGAAGCGGTCCTTTCCCGCGTAGCAGCGTCAAGCAGAGATCGTTTGTCAAGGCATCGGTTTGAAAATAAATCAAACATTGTTATTGCGAATACCAGCTCGGAAAACCGAAGATTAGCTTAGAAACTACCAAAAATACAGTAGGATAGCCCTTCTTCTAATATCATCTTCAATGCCTACGCATTTCTGTTGAAAGTTTTCAAAACATTGTATTATTATATTGCGAGTGGATAGTCCAACAGACCAATGGACCATTCGCTCTGCCCCTCCCCTGGTTTAGGTAGGGCCGAAAGCGTGGGGCGTGGTTACACGATGAAAACATGTGAGTGGTCGCAGGGAATTGACGAGAGCTGGATTCGTCGCGGTGAGCCTTTTACAGGAGACTAGGGAATGGGCGACACAATTTGCCAACTACTGATCCCCCCCAAGAAAATAGACAGGCTGGGCGATCGCATCGCCGCCGATATAAAGACACTCATCCTCTCTGAGAAAATAGGGCCTGGGCAAAAGCTCCCCGCCGAGAGAGAACTCGCAGTTGCCTTGGGGGTGAGCCGCGTCGCAGTGAGGGAAGCTCTGCGGATTCTCGAGCACGCCGGTCTGCTGGAGACCACCGGATCCACGCGTGGCGGTGCAGTTGTGACCGATAAGCTGTATAAGCCAATGGCAGGCTCGATGGTAGACCTCCATGACAAGGGGCAGTTAACTCTGCAGCATTTTGTCGAACTGCGCCGCGCCAATGAATGTTTCCTGATTCGACTAACTGCAGAGCGGGCGACCGCAGAGGATCTGACCAAACTGGCCGCCGTGAACAGGAGGATGCTCGACGACCAGGCGCGCGACTCTAGTTTCCAGGACAACAACATGGCCTTTCATCTGGCCCTCGCCGAGATCTCCGGCAACCCCTTGGGTGTGCTCATCGTCCGGTCTCTGTTCGAAATCCTGGGCGTTGTGCGGCCGTATTCCGTGCTGAGTCGGGAATTCATCAGGGACACCTATCGGCGCCACGATAGGATTCTCTCGGCACTTCGGAGCCGGGACGCCGAACGGTGCGCTGAGGCCATGAAAGTGGATGTGGACCATACATACAAGGTGCAAGACGCGAGGACTTCCGAATGAACCCCGGAGTACGCGTGGCGTACCCCGGAAGGCGAGGCAGAACCGAAGTGGTGCCAAGCCAATCCGAGACAGTTTGTCCATCAGCAACCGTTTCGGGGAATTATGCCCTTGGCGAAGGCGCCACCTGAAAGCTGTCCCGCCTGTCTGGAGCCGGTCAGATGAAGTCATGCTGCCGCGGCAGCTGGCCTTTTTTTGGCAAGCAGCACCCACAACAGAAGAGGAGAAAACGATGAAGAAAGCTCTATCGGCAGTTCTCGCGTTGTTAGTGGTCCTGGCTATCCCCGTGGGCTCCCGGGCCCAACCCACGGAGACGTTAAAGATCGGCACCGTCCTGCCCCTCAACTTCGGGATGGGGGTAGATACGAAAAAGGCTCTCGAAATGCTCGTCGCGGACTTCAATGCGGCCGGCGGCATTACCATCAAGGGAAAGCAGTACAAGTTCGACCTCACCGTTTACGACGACAAATGGAAGGCAGAGGAGGGGCGGGCGGCAATCGAAAGGCTCATCTACCAGGACAAAATCAATTTCATGATCAGCATCATCACTTCCCCCACGATCGTCTCGGGGCTCTCCCTTTTCGAATCGGAAAAGGTGCTTAATTTCTGCAGCGGCAGCACGCCCAAACTCCTGAATCCCAAGCTCCATTACACCTTCGGCACCTCAACTACCCGTACCAGCGTGCCGCCTTTGTGGGCCATGGTGGAGCGGGCTTTTCCGAAAGCGAAGACGGTCGTCTTCATCTCCCCCAATGACGAAGGGGGAAAAGCCCGGGCGGCTGCAGAAAAGAAAGTGGCGGAGGCCTTTGGCGTGAAGGTGATCGATACCCTGACCTATCAGCGGGACACCGTCGACTTCACCTCCATTGCGGCGAAAGCGGTGAGCTATAACCCGGACCTGATCGATTACCCCGGTGCCGACACCGGCACCCAATTCGGACTGCAGATCAAAGCCGTTCATGCCGCCGGCTTCAAGGGGGGGCAGATCACTGCCATCAACCCGCGGTGGAACGAAGTGCGCGAGGTCGCGGGCAATGACGCCATGGAAGGCATTCTCCACAAACTGCCCGACACCGAGATGGCGGAGATGCCGCCGGCGGCGAAAGCCTTCAAGGAGGCGTTTACCAGCAAATACGGCAAGTGGTCGGATGCGAGCCTGCCCTGGATTCCCGCCTGGTACGCCTTGATTGCCGCCATCGAGAAGGCCGATAGCGTGGATTCCACCGTGATAGCCAAGATGATCGAGGAAAAAGGCCTGGAGTGGCAGAGGGTGGACGGCATGGCCCGCATGGTGCGCCGCCCCGATCAGGGGAATCTCCAGTACTGCGACTCGGTCGCAGAAACCGCCTACGCCCAGATACGAGACGGCAAAGTCGTCCCCCTGGGGCGGCTCTCGGTGGTCGACGTGATGGCCGCCAATGAAAGAGTCTTCGGCGGCGGCGCGTGGAAATAGGTGCCAGGCGAGGCGGGGAGGCGAGCAGATGACCGGGGCGCTTTTTCTTCAGCTTCTCCTGAATGGGCTGGCTATCGGCATGACTTATGTGCTGGTCGCGTCGGGATTGATCCTGCTCCTCGGGGTGGTGAAGATCTTCAACTTCGCCCATGGAGAATTCTATATGCTGGGGGCTTATATCACCTTCGGCTGCGTCGAGTTCCTCAAGTGGAATTTCTTCCTGTCCATTGCTGCCGGGGTGGTGGCGGTGGGCCTCTGCTCGCTTCTCTGCTACCGTCTCATCTTCCATCATATCCGGGGTGATATCCTGCTCTGCACGGCGGCATCCATCGGCTTGTCGATGCTGATCCAGCGGAGCGCCCTGCTCGGGTTCGGGAGCCAGGAACGCGGCCTGCGTTCTCCTTTTGGCGGAGCCTGGGGTGTTGCCGGCGTCCGCCTTCCCACCGAGCGGGTGGTGGTTATTCTGCTCTGTCTGACCGTCATGCTCGCCCTCTACCTGCTCCTCATGCGAACGAAACTGGGCAAGGCGATGCGCGCCGTGAAACTGGATAAGGAAGTGGCCGCTCTCCAGGGGATCAACACGGGGCGCATTTATCTGTTCACCTTTGCCGCCGGTTGCGCCCTGGCCGGCCTCGCCGGCGGTATCATCGCCCCGGTATTCTCCATTACGCCCAACATGGGGCATGCACTCCTGCTCAACTGCTTCATGGCGCTCATCGCGGGGGGGCTCGAGAGCATGGTGGGCGCGGTGACCGGAGGTCTGATCATCGGCACGGTTCTCAGCTTCGGGTCTTTCTACCTGGGCGGGCTATCGGAGATCCTGCTCTTTGCCGTGATAGGGATCATCCTCGTGTTCAAACCAGGGGGGCTTTTCGGAGAGGCGGTGGCCCATGAATAGGGGAAAAATCGGAAAAGGGGGGCTTTTGGCGGTCTCGGGCGGACTGCTGTTGGTCTGCCTGGTGCCCTTCTGCATGGAATCCCGGTATCAGATCCACCTGGCCATCATGTCCTGCATCAATATCATGCTCGCACTTTCCTTTTCGGTGTTGTTCAGCGCCGGGCTCACCACCATCGGCGCTGCGGCATTCTGGGCCATCGGGGCGTATACCTCCACTCTGCTCATGACCCAGCTGGATATCTCTTTCTGGCTGGCGCTCCCCGCCTCGGGCGCGGCGGCGGCCCTGATTGCCGCCGGGGTCGGGGCAGTTATCGTTCGGACGCCCGGCGTGGCCTTCATCGTGCAGACCATGGTGGTGAATATCATCCTCGTGGAGGTGTTCGGCCATTTCGAGTTCTTTGGGAGTTGGGGGGGGATACTCGATATCCCCGGCCCTGCCCTGGGCTCATTCGAATTTGCCAGCAAGACGGCCTACTACTATCTCGCTCTTGCCCTCCTCGCCTTCCTGCTCTGTGCGCTCTGGGCCCTCTACTCTTCCCGGGTCGGCAGGGCGTGGCGCTCCATCCGCTTGAATCCCCGGTTGGCAGAAGCGGCAGGGATCGATGTTTTCCGCTACCGCCTGCTCGCTTTCGTGATCGGCTCGGCCGTGGCGGGGATAGCCGGAAGTTTCTACGCCCATTATTTCCGGACCGTCGAGCCGAACATGTTTTCCGTGTACAAGTCGATCTATGTCCAGATCTACAGCATCGTGGGAGGTTTGGAATACTACCTGCTGGGGCCGGTGGTTGGGGCTGCCCTGATGACCTTTGTGCCGGAGTTTCTGCGGGTGGGCAAGGAGATTGAACCGATCCTGACGGGCGCCGTCCTCATCATGCTGGTGGTCTTTCTGCCGGGGGGGATCCTCAGCCTCCGGTCCCGTTTCCGGACCCTGCACCAAGCCCGCGGGCGCAAGCGGGAGCAGCGGGCGAACGCGGCGTGCCCGGAGGAGGCGTAGATGAATGCCGCGCCGGCGCCTCTCTTCGAAGTGCAGAACCTGGCCAAGAATTTCGGTGGCCTGGCGGCTGTTCGCGATGTCAGCTTCGCCGTCAAACCTTCACAGATCGTTGGTCTGATCGGACCCAATGGGGCCGGGAAGAGCACCCTGTTCAATCTCATCAGCGGGGTGCACCTTCCCACTTCCGGGAGGATCTTATTCCAGGGAAGAGAAATTACCAGGTTCGGCCCGCACCGGGTGGCGAAGCTCGGCATCGGTCGCGCCTTTCAGGCCGTTACGCTCTTCAAAAAACTCTCCACCTTCGAGAACGTGCTCAACGCCTTCCACCTGTTCTACCGGCAACCGGCCTGGAAGTCCTTTCTCCACACTCGGGCCGCTCGAGAAGAAGAAGCTGAGGCCGCGTCCGCGGCACTGGAACTGCTTGATCTAGTGGGGCTGACCAAGGAGAAAAATGAGCTCGCCGAGAACCTGCCCCATGGCCACCAGAAGATCCTCGGGGTGTGCATTGCCCTGGCAGTGCGACCCAAGCTGTTGCTCCTCGATGAACCGCTCTGCGGCATGCACCCCGAGGAGGCCGCAACCATGATCAAGGTCATCCAGCGGGTGCGGGAACAGGGGATCGCGATCATCCTGGTGGAGCACAATATCGATTCGGTCATGCGGTTGTGCGACCGTATCGTGGTCTTGAATTTCGGGAAAAAGATTGCCGAGGGGATGCCGGAGCATATTCGGAACCACCCCGAGGTCATCGAGGCTTACCTCGGCAGGGAAGACGAGGAGGGGGAGGGCTTGTGCTGCTTGAGCTGAAAAATATCAAGGTGCGCTACGACAAGGCAGAGGCGCTGCGGGGCGTGTCCCTCCACGTGGACGAGGGGGAGATCGTGGCGCTCATCGGCTCCAATGGCGCCGGCAAGACGACCACCCTGCGGGTTATTTCGGGTCTGGTCTCTCCCGTCTCGGGGGAGGTGCGCTTCGACGGCCAGCGGATCGACGGCCTGCCGCCGCACGAGATCGTGAAGCGGGGGATAGCGCACGTGCCGGAGGGGCGGCGGGTATTCAGCACCCTCAAGGTGGAAGATAACGTGGAACTGGGCGCCTATCTGCGCCGCGACAAAGCTGCGGTGGCCAGGGACATGGAACGGATCTACAGCAGCTTTCCCGTCCTCAAGCAGCGGCGCAAGCAAGTCGCCGGCTCCCTCAGCGGCGGCGAACAGCAGATGCTTGCCATGGCCCGGGCGCTCATGGCCTCCCCCCGCCTGTTGCTCCTCGATGAGCCGAGCATCGGACTTGCCCCTCTCATGGTGAGGGAAATCGCACGCATCGTGACCGAGATCAACCGCCAGGGGGTGACCGTCATCCTGATCGAGCAGAATGCGCGAATGGCCCTGAGACTGGCCCACCGGGGATACGTTCTGGACTTGGGCGATATCCTGCTCCATGGGCTCGCCGCGGATCTCGCCAGGGACGACACCGTAAAAAAGGCCTACCTGGGCGCCGCGTGAGAGATTGACGGGAGGGACCGGGCAGGCGTTCGCCTGCGGCGAATCCTCTCCCGCCTGCCGCGCGGGGACAGGGAGTCAAATGGAGCCGCGAAGGGTCCGGCCGGACCTTCTAACGAGTCTTTATAGGAGTGTAAGATGCCTTTCCGCCACATTTACTTCAATGCGGATGTGTGCATGGGCTGTAACACCTGTGTCGACGTCTGCATGTGCGACGCCCTTGAGGCGAATCCCGTCCAGGGAGAGCCACCCGTGGAGCGGTATCCCGACGAATGTTGGTTCTGCGGCTGCTGCGTTACCCATTGCCCGCGGTCCGCGGAGGGCGCCATCGAGATCGTGACCCCGTTTCCGATGCGGGGAGCTTTCCTGAAGAAGAAAGCGGGGGGAACCAGTGGGAGCTAGCGTAAAACTCCAGATTGTCCCGGTGGAGACCGATGTCCTCATCATCGGCGGTGGCCTTGCCGGCTGCATGGCCGCCATCAACGCCGCCGAGAAGGGCGACCTCCGGGTCACCCTGGTAGATAAATCGAACACAATTGCCAGCGGTTGCGCTGCCAACGGCATCGATCATGTTTGGGCGTACATCCCGCCGGTCCACGAAGAAATGGGATATACCCTTGACGATATGACCGAGGACCACCGGGTCGGAACGGCCTTCGGCTTTCTCCGGAAGGACCTCTTTCGCCTGGTGGCCGGAACGATGTACGAGCGGGTCCTCGACTTGGAGCGCTTCGGCCTTCGTTTTCGTTACGAGGACAGTAAAGCGCCCGGAGGGTTTCGTATCGTCCGCAGTTCCAGAGCGTGCCCACTTCATTTAATTTTGACGGCCGCCCCTTGAAGAGAAAGCTGACCCAGGAGGCGCTTCGGCGCGGCGTCAAAATTGTCAATCGCGTCCAGATGACCGACTTCAACACCAAGGGCGGGCAGATCGCCGGGGCCATCGGGGTCGGCACGCGCACGGGAGACATCTACGATTTTCGTGCGAAGGCCGTGGTGCTGTGTACCGGTCGTTCGAATCGTCTGAGCCGCAACCCTCCGGAGTCGACTTCAATACCCGCCTCCCCAGCCCCCTGAGCGGCGATGGCACTTCTATGTCGATTTGCGCAGGACTCTCCATCATCAACAGCGAATCCTCTGCGGCCGCCTGCTCACCCCTGCGGCTGCTACAACCCCAATTACGGCGACCCGCGAAAGACGGTTCAGCCCGCGGCGCGCATCGTGGACGCGGAGGGACAGGTCATCGTCCCCGCACCGAGTTCTACGACTGGGACATGCTGGGCAGGGAACCCCTCGACGACGCGAGACGAGGCGCCGCTGGCTCGAGGACCGGCGGCTCTGGCGCGGCAACAGGGTAACCCTGCCCAGGCGCATTGCCAACGGCGAAGGGCCGTTCTACCTCGATCTCGGCGAGGCCACGGATGCCGAACGGGACTACATCGCCTGGTCCATCAGCCACGAGGGCAAGGGGACCGAGTTCCTGCGCTACTTTGAAGGCGAGGAGGGCCTTGACCTGCGGGAGAATCCCCAGGAGTACGCGGGATGGGCCAACCGCGAACTCTCCGGCACGGCCGCCAAGGGCCTTTGGGTGACGAGCGACCTGGAGACGGAGATACGGAACCTTTTTGCCGCCGGCGACGAGGTGGGGGGGTTCCGTGGGCCGCCTCCCCGGGTGCCTTTGCCATGGGCTGGCACGCGGGCGGCATGGCGGCGGGGCGAGCCCGCGGAGAAAAGATCCTCCTGCCTGTCGATGATGCGCCGGCGCGATGGAGAAAACAGACCTGTGAGGAAATCATGGGCCGGAGGCGAGGCTTCTACTGGAAGGAAGTGGAGCTCTATCTCCAGAACCTGATGGACTTCTACTGCGGCGATGTGAGGGGGGAGGGACTTCTTCGCCGGGGCCTCGAGCGGCTGCGTATGCTCAGGAGGCGCCGCTGCGGGCTGAGAACCCTCACGAGCTCGCCCGGGCGCTCGATGTCATGTCGATACTCGACAATGCGGAGCTCGTGCTTCGGGCCTCGATCGAACGGCGGGAGACACGGCTGCCCTTCGATTTCCGGCGCGGGGA
Organism: uncultured delta proteobacterium; assembly: GCA_963816395.1. Lineage (GTDB taxonomy): Bacteria > Desulfobacterota > Desulfuromonadia > Desulfuromonadales > JACZKF01 > CAWFKQ01. The sequence continues at coordinate 134,445 of CAWFKQ010000013.1, forward strand.
TTGCCCCGAGCAGGACGACGAGCACTGGTTCGTGTTTCTGGCGGGGAGAAAGACGGGCGAGGGCTTCAGGTTCCGAAAGCTACCCATTGAGGGGTAGCTCGGAGGAGGCTGAGCGAGTGCGAAGGCCGTTCAGTGCAGGACGGAAGGCGAGATGATGTCGATGGGTGCCGTAAGGCCCAAGGCCGCTGAAATTTTGGTCGGGCGAGCATTGGCCGACGGAATGATCGCTGGCGTGGACGCAAACGCGTAGGCTGTCCCGGCCGGGCTTGACCAATGGGACCCCCAGCGGAAGAAGAAAGGAAGAGGAATATGTCGCACTGGTACGAAGCCCTGGGTCTCTCTGATTGTGAATCTCTGGAGTGGCCTTACCCTGTTCGTTACGGATTCGAAAACGAAGTGGAGACTGATGTGCTTGTCCTCGGGGGAGGGCCGGCGGGTGTAATGGCGGCGATCAGCGCGGCGAAACTGGGTGTACAGGTTGCACTTGTGGAAAAATCGCATCCCAAAAGCGGTGGGGGCACGGGAGTCGACCACTGGCTCTTTACTCCCAATCCCTGTTCAGAGATTACGCCGGAGGAGTGTGCCCAGGCCGAGGTGAAATCGTATAAGGGCTACGCGAACGGAATGAGCCGCTACATCGCCTCGCGGGAGAGCTACGATACTCTGCTGGAGATTGAGGAGATGGGTGGGAAGATTCGGGACACTGAGGACGAGTTTGGCGGCGCGCCCTTCCGCTGTGAAAAGACGAAGTACCTCTTCGCCTACGATTATACGAATAATATCCACTTCCGGGTCTGGGGAACAACTTTCAAACCCGCGATTTAAAAACATGTCAGAAACTCGGGGTGAAGATGTACCCGAGGGTGATGGTCACGAGTCTGCTCACAGAAGGCGGAGAAACGGGAGGGCGGGTTGTCGGAGCGACGGGGCTTCAGACGAGGACCGGTGAGTTCTATACTTTCCGGGCCAAGGCGGTGGTGAACTGCCTCGGTTTCAATGAAAGCAATTGGGCTTTTTCTTCCGAGTTAACAGGACTTCCTTCGTTCCATCCCAACGTTGTGGCGGATGGCCCCGCCGTTGCGTGGCGCGCGGGGGCCGAGTTCGCCATGATGGAGAAGTCCTGCCCGGCTCCGCCCCCCGGCTATCAGTTCCCGACTTACGGGACCGGCAATCCCAAGAATACCTGGTACCCGTGCAGCATGGTCGATGCGAACGGCAAGGAGATCCCATGGACAGATGTGTCGGGTGGCCCGATCTCCAACCTCGCGGATCGGACCAGGCCCGGCCCTGGCGAGAAGTTCATCGCGGAGCGTTGCCCTCTTCCTGAATATGGATGGCACCGCGTCGCAGATGATCTGGCCGATCGGATCCGGGCCGGCGAGTTCATGCTTCCGCTCTACGCCGACTTGCCAGGCATGCCGGAGCACGAGCGCAAGGTGATCTGGGGGATGATGGTCGGGCAGGAAGGGAGGACGCAGGTTCCCGTGCTCGAAACGTACAGTGACGCAGGCTTTGATTCGGAGCGGGACCTCTTGCAGAGTTACACCATGCTGCTGGGGGAACCGATGAGCGGACTTCAGAAGACGATGCTGCCCCAGATCCGCGGTCGGGGCCCCTTCGGCAGCCCAGGAGGACTCGTGACCGACTGGAATCTCATGACGAACATCGAGGGCCTGTTCGCGGCAGGCAGCGCACTGTTTGCGTCAAATTACTATCATCACGCCGCGACCACCGGGCGCTATGCAGGGCGCAAAGCGGCCGAGTTCGCCCTGATCCACAGCGAATACAAGCCGAAGGCCCATCACGAGCAGGTATCCAGGGAAATGAGCCGGGTCTATGCCCCCGTCCTCAGGACCTGTGGGATGGACTGGAAAGAATTGCGGGCGGGGCTTTGTCGGGTGATGCAAAATTACTGCGGAGACATCAAGAACGCGGAACTGCTGAGAATTGGCAAGATGTGGCTCGCCGATATTGAGGAAAATGTCTTTTGCGAGGCTTACGCCGCCAACCCGCACCAGTTGATGCGAGTCCTGGAAAGCATGAACTATCTTTATTGTGACGACCTGATCCTGAGCGCCTGTCAGGAGCGAAGAGCAAGCAGCAAACCTCTCGGCTTTTTCAGGCAGGATTTCCCGGCAGACGATCCTTCGGATTGGCACAAACTGATCACGGTCAGACAAGAGGAAGGAGAAGTGCGGTCAAGGACGCTGGATCTCGAATTCTGGGGACATCTTAAGACAGCTTACACTGAGCATAATCGTGAATACCGCGGATATCTCTCTCAATGAGCAAGGAGCAACCGACTATGGAAATTCGAGCCAAAGCCCTAGCCGTCCCCAATATGCCCGGAGCGAGTCGCCCGGTGACCTTCAATAGCGAGATCTGCAACGGCTGCAATGCCTGTGTGGAGATCTGCATCATGGACATCCTCCTGCCCAATCCTAGTCAGGGAAAGCCGCCGGTCCTCCTCTATCCCGAGGAATGTTATTACGACGGAATCTGCGTAAAGACGTGCCAGCGGGCCGGCGCCATCAAGCTCAATCATCCCCTCATGAATCGTGCTTGCTGGAAGCGCAAGGAGACGGGAGAGCACTCCCGGACGTGACAGGTGGCTCTCCGCCGCCAGCCTGTTTCAACAACCGGGGCCAATCTCTCTTGTTTTAGAAAGTCGGCATTCTTCCCACCATTGACAACCATAGTATTTCGGCTAGATTTAGCAAAATTAAGAAATACAAAGAGCGCCCCTCCCTTCGGCGGGGCTTCTGAATCCTTCGCAGCAGGCATGGAGAGGGGGCGGCTTGTCGACGGTTGCCATTCTCGTGTTAAGAAAAAACATCCTTTCGGGATCGGTGTTTGGCCGGTCCCTTTTCACGTCGGCCCTGTTCGGGATCTTTCTGCTGGCGGCCGGGCCGGCGCCTGCCGCCGAAACCTTCGGTCTCGACCAGGTGGCGACGATCGCCCGTGATCTCGCCGGCCGCCCTTACCGCGAACCGGAGAAAAAGGTCCCCGATTGGCTCATGCAGATCAAGTATGACCAATGGCGGGATATCCGCTTTCGTCCCGACCACTCCATCTGGCGGGGGGAGAAACTCCCTTTCGAAGTGCAGCTGTTTCACCCCGGGCTGTTCTATGGGCGGGCGGTGAAAATCAATATCATCGGTCCCCGGGGGATCGAGCCGGTGGCCTTCTCGCCGGAACTGTTCGATTACGGTCGGAATGACTTCGCAGCCCGCATTCCCCCGGACCTCGGTTTCGCCGGTTTCCGTATCCATGCCCCGTTCAAAACCCGGAACTACTACGATGAAATCGCCGCCTTTCTCGGCGCCAGTTACTTCCGGGCGGTGGGCAAACGGCAGAGCTACGGCTTGTCGGCCCGGGGGCTGGCGGTAGACACGGCAGCCCCCAAAGGGGAGGAGTTTCCCTCGTTTGCCGAATTCTGGCTGCAGAAGCCCCGTCCCGGGGATAGATCGCTGACCGTCTATGCCCTGCTCGACAGCCCGAGCCTGACGGGGGCTTTCCGCTTTATCCTCCGCCCCGGCGAAAGTACCGAGATCGCCGTGCAGAGTATCCTCTTCCGCCGGCGCGAGGTCGACAAGCTGGGGCTGGCGCCGCTGACCAGCATGTTTTTCTACGGCGAGTCGAGCAGTCGCCGGCCGCCGGGTGATTTTCGCCCCGAGGTCCACGACTCCGACGGTCTGCTGATTGCCTTTGCCGATGGTGAATGGCTGTGGCGCCCTCTCTGCAACCCCCGACTGCTGTCCGTCAACTCTTTTCAGGCGGCGGGGGTGCGGGGGTTTGGTCTGCTGCAGCGCGATGTCAATTTCGATCATTACCAGGACCTGGAGACCCACGCCGAAACCCGCCCGAGCGTCTGGATCACCCCTCAGGGGGATTGGGGGCCGGGGCACGTAGAACTCATCGAGATACCGGATGAGACGGAGAAACACGACAATATCGTGGCGTACTGGGTTGCCGAAGCGTTGCCGCCGATCCAGGAGCCGCTGCGCTTTGCCTATACCATGAGCTGGCATCTCCCCGACGGCAGCCGGATACCCGGCGGGCGGGTGGTCGCCACCCGGATCGCCAGGGGGGCCAGCGAGGGAGAGCAATTGGTCCTGGTCGATTTCGAGGGGAGAGAACTTACAGGGATTGCCAGCCGGGACGCAAATGGAGGGGGTGGTGAACGTCGGCCAAGGGGCGGTGCTGGTGGAGCAGCACGTGGAGAAAATCCCTGCCACCGGCGGCTGGCGCCTGGCCTTTACCCTCCAGCCGGAGAAGAGCGGACCCCTGGACAAGGTGATGCCCGAGAAAAAGAAACCCGTGGAGCTCCGTGCCTTCCTGCGCGACAGGGCCGGAGTCCTCACCGAAACCTGGAGCTATGCCCTCAAACCATGAACACCCATCGCCGCCCCGCCGATTCCGCGCCCCCGCCGCTCCCCCCCCTGCGCCTCGCCCTCCCTGACCAGAACGAAGAGCGCCGGCGTGCCTGTCTCTACCGCGACCTGCTGCACCGAGCGGAACTCGACCTGCCGAGCCAGGGCTCCCACTCTGCACAGGAAAAACTGGCGCTGACCCCACCGCTGCAGCGAGGCCGGATGGTGGCGGAGAGAATCGACGGGCAGCTGCATCGGCTGCTGGGCAGGATCCTCCGGTTGCCGCTCCAATGGCTGCGGCCCTCCCGGAGCGGGCTGACCGATGGGCATGAATAAGCCATCCGGCAGACCATGGGCCGGAGCGGCGATCCGGCGCCGGGCGCTGCTGGCCCTCCTCATCCTGGGGCCGACGGCGATCGCCACCCATACTTTGGCCGGACTTCTGCCGAACCGGGGCGGATCTGCCCTGGAAATGGCCCTGGCTGTCCTCTTCGCCCTGCTCTTTGCCTGGATCTGCCTGGGCTGCTGGACGGCCCTGCTCGGCTTTTGCGTCTTGCTGCGCCGCTGCGACCGCTTCGCCGTCATCGGCCCGGGCGCAGCGCCCCAGCCGCTTGCATCGGCCCCTACCGCCGTGCTGATGCCGGTCTGCAACGAGGAGGTGAACCGGTTTATTGCCGGCCTGCGTGCCACCTACGAGTCGCTGCAGAAAACCGGCCGGCTGTCCGAATTCCATTTTTTCATCCTCAGCGACACCGGGGATCCCGACGCCTGGGTGCGCGAAGAGCTCGCCTGGGCCGGCTTGTGCCGCCTGGTAGGTGGGCAGGGGCGTATTTTTTACCGCCGCCGGCGGATCAATCTCAAGCGCAAAAGCGGTAATATCGCCGACTTCTGCCGGCGTTGGGGACACCGTTACCAGTATATGATCGTTCTCGATTCGGACAGCGTCATGGCTGGGGCCACGCTGGTGCGACTGGTGGAGGCGATGGAGCGGCGCCCCGAAATCGGCATCCTGCAGACCCTGCCGGTCGCGGTCGGCCGGGAGACCCTTCTGGCCCGCGTGCAACAGTTTGCCGGGCGCCTGTACGGCCCGCTTTTCGCCGCCGGCCTGCACTACTGGCAACTCGGCGACAGCCAGTTCTGGGGGCATAACGCCATCATCCGCCTCGCCCCCTTCATGCGGCACTGCGGCCTGCCCCGCCTGCCGGGAAGGCCGCCCCTCGGCGGTGACATTCTCAGCCACGATTTCGTCGAATCGGCCTTGATGCGCCGCGCCGGCTGGGAGGTCTGGCTCGCCGGCAATCTGGGAGGGAGTTATGAAGAGACGCCGCCGACGCTGCTGGCCGAGCTCAAGCGGGACCGGCGCTGGTGCCAGGGCAACCTCCAGCACCTGCGGCTGTTCCTGACGAAAGGGCTTGCATCCGCCCACCGCTTCCTCTTCCTCAACGGCGTGATGTCCTACGCCTCGGCCTGCCTCTGGTTTCTTTTCCTGATTCTCAGCACCGCCGTGGCGATTCGCGAGGCGATCGTTCCGCCGAACTATTTTCCCGAGGGGCTCAGCCTCTTTCCCGTCTGGCCCCTTTATCCCCGCTGGGCCGCTGCTCTCCTCGGTTCGACCGCCCTCGTCCTGTTTCTGCCCAAGCTCTGCAGCTTTCTCTTCGTCCTCCTGCGTGGCGAAGCGCACCGTTTCGGCGGGGTGCTGCGCCTGGGCCTCAGCATGGTCGGGGAAATCCTCTTTTCGACCCTGCTGGCCCCGGTCCGCATGCTGTTCCACAGCAGATTTGTTCTCCTCACGCTTCTGGGCCGGCCGGTCGGCTGGGGCAGCCAGCAGCGCGACGACAGCGGCACTTCCTGGGGGGAGGCGCTGCGTTTTCATGGCGGCGGGGCGGTGCTGGCGCTGGCTTGGGGAGGGCTGGCCTGGATCATCAACCCCGCTTTCTGCGGCTGGCTGAGCCCGGTGCTCGGCGCCCTGGTCGGTTCCCTCTTCCTGTCGGTCTGGTCGAGCCGGGCCGCACTGGGTCGCGCTTGCCGGCGCCTGGGGCTGTTCCTCATCCCCGAAGAGATGGAGCCGCCGCCGGAACTGCGGCGGCGTGCAGGAACTCCTGGCGGCGCGCGACGGCTCGCCTTGCCCGGCGGGGCTGGACGGCTTCGCCCAGGCGGTGATCGATCCCGCCGCCCACCGGCTGCACCTGTCCCTGGCCCGTCCCCGCCGGCAACTCGCCCCCCATATCGCCGCTCGCCGCTGCCAGCTGCAGGCGAAAGCGCTGCAGGACGGCCCCGGCCAGCTCAGCCGGCGCGAGAAACTGTCTCTTCTCTACGATTCGGAATGTCTGGCGGAACTGCACCGGAAGATCTGGGCGCTGCCGCCGGAGGGGTTCAGAAAGGTCAGCGGCCTGGAGGGTTGACCAGGGGGAAAAAAGAATTCACCACTGAGAGCACTGAGGGCACTGAGAAAAGCATAAGAAAAAATGTCTTTTTGGGGTTCTCTCAGTGTCCTCTAGTGAGCGCAGCGAACGGGTGGTGAAATGATTTTCTGAACTTTTTCAGCCCCTGCCTTAACGATTCGACAGCCGCCGGCAGTACTCCTCGCGGCAGCGGTTCTCCACCTCCACCAGGGAACGGAAGGCCTCCTCGAAGCCGTGGCGGCCGGTGGTAAAGACGCCGTGGCCGTAGACCAGGGCGCGTCCTGTCTCGCCGATCACCGGCGCCACCTTATCGGCCAGGCCGCCGGCGCCGATCTCGCCGGCGACGATCGGCGTATCGGCGATGCGGCGCACCTGCGGACACTGGCGCCAGCAGTCCTCGATGGCGCATTCCTCCCGCTGCTCGCAGAGCATGCTCATGACCACGGCCAGCTTGGGATGCCCGTGCAGCACGGCGCGGGCGCCGGTCTGCCGGTAGATGCGGCGGTGGGCGATGAGCTCGCTGGAGGCGGTCACCCCGGCGGTGGAGGAGTCGTCGTCGGGGACCGGATCGATGCACCCCTCCAGTTCGTCGAGGTGGGCGCCGGTCTGGGAGATGAACACGGTATCGCTCGTCGCGCCAGGAGATGTTGCCGAAGGAGGAATCGACCAGGCGCTGCTGCACCGTGTAGCGGCCGGTGCGGGCGATCTCAGCCAGGATCGCCTCCCGGTCCGCCAGGGGCCCGGGGTGAAAGGGCAGCCCCTCGGCGGCGATCGGCCGCAGCCAGACCTGGCGCAGCGCCGCGAAGGCCGCCTCCTCGCCGGGGAGACGAAAGCCGTCCTGCAGCAGGTCGGTCAGATAGCCGACGAAGGCGGCGTGGAAGACCGAGCAGTAGTTGATGAAGGCCTGCTCCGGGGTGAAGCCGCCGCCGGCGATGATCCCCACCCCTTCGACGATGAGCCCCTTGCGCCGGTGCAGCAGGCGGGCGAGCCGCTGCGGGTCGCGCCCCTCCTCCCGGCGCACGAAGGGGATGTCGTGCAGGAAGGTCCGGGTCTCGGTGTCGCGCGGCACCAGGCAGCTCTCCCGCGGATCGGCGCGGCGCACCAGGAAGTCGGTGAGGGGGAGCGACGGTTGCGCGACCGCCAGGGCGACCACGTTGAGATGCTCGAGGAGCGCCTCGCCGAGGGCGGCGAGATCGGCCGGTCCCTGGGCGAGGAGGACATCGTCGCGGGCGAGAAAGGCGATGCGCCGCGGGTCGGCGCTGCCGTCCCCCGCCAGCTTCGCCGCGTATCTGGCGATCTGCGTCCTCACGGCTGTCCCTCCAGGAAGGCGGGATCGGGAAAGTCGCCCGTCGTCGGTGAGGCCGCGGATGCGGTAGTACTTGCGCAGCTCCTCGGTGAAGCGGGCGCGATCGATGGGGGGGATGTCGATACCTTCGCCGCTGCTGCCGGACTCGGTGAAGAAACGCTCCGGCAGGGTGTCGTCGGCCATGGAAAAGCCGTTCTCCAGGTTGTAGAAGCGCTCGGTGAGGTAGATCCGCTGGCCGAGGTCCTTGAGGTCCTGGGGGGAATACTCGCTGCCGGTAACCGCCGAGAGGATCGCGCCGTACTCCTCCAGGCTGGCGCCGAAGAAGGAGAATTTGCAGGCGACCAGGGAGTCGATGGCGGCGTTGGTGTCCTCGGCGATCTTGATGATGCGCGCCTTGCCGGCGAAGGAGAAGCGGTCGGTGGGGACCGGCTTGCGCAGGATCTCGTGGGCGACGGGATAGGCGCGCAGGTGACAGCCGCCGCGGTTGCTGGTGCAGTAGGCGAGGGCCATGCCGTAGGCGCCGCGCGGATCGTAGGCCGGCAGCTCCAGCGACTTGACGCTCATCGAAAGATCCGGCCGGCCGGCCGCTGCCGCCAGGCGCCGGGAGCCCTCGGCGAGCCGCTCGCCGATCCCCCGGCGGGCAGCGATCTCCTGGAGCAGACCGCCGATCTCGGCGGCCTGGGGAAAACGTCCCTGCAGCTCCCCCCAGGCGGCCAGGGTGGCGGCGGCGGAGATGGTATCCAGCCCCAGTTCGTTGCACAGGGTGTTGGCGCGGACGATGCTGGGCAGATCGGCGATGCCGTTGAGGGCGCCGAAATGGGAAACCGTCTCGTACTCGGGGAGATGCTCCCCCGTCGGCAGGCTCTTCTTGCACTGGATGGGGCAGCCGAAGCAGCCGTCCTTCTTCACCTCGTAGGTCCGGCGGATGGCCGGTCCGGAATAGTTGCCCGCCGCCTCGAAGACCGTCCGGCGGAAATTCTCCGTCGGCGCCATGCGCCGCTGCCGCATCAGGTCGACCAGGGTGGGGGTGCCGTACTCGGCCAGCCCGAGCTGGCCGAAGACGATCGGCGAGGCCTTGAACAGGCGCATCACATCCTGGCGCGCCGCCCGCAGGCGCTCGGGATCGGCAATGCGGGTGGAGCAGTCGCCGTCGACGGCGATCGCCTTGAGGTTCTTGCTCCCCATGACGGCGCCGAGGCCGCCGCGGCCGACCGAATTCCCCTCGCCCATCATGATGTTGGCGAACAGGACCCGGTTTTCCCCGGCCGGGCCGATGGCCGCCACGCTCCCCCGCCCGCTCAGGGCCGCCACCGTCTCGCCGACGGTCTTCCCCCACAGCGCCGGGGCGTCCAGGACCTCCGCCCCCTGCGGGGTGATGGCGAGTACCGCCGGCTGCGGACTGCGGCCGGTGAGCAGCAGGGCGTCGATGCCGGCACTCTTCAGGCGGTGGGCGAAGCGGCCGCCGGCCGAGCAATCGTAGATCGTCCCGGTGAGCGGCGAGCGCGAGACCGCCGCCAGCCGCGCCGAGGTCGGCGCCGGAGTGCCGCAAAGCGGTCCGCAGGCGAATACCAGCGGCATCTCCGGGGCAAAGGGATCGAGACGGAAGAAGTCGCGCAGCAGCCGCACCCCCAGCCCCCGTCCGCCGAGATAGGCATGCAGCCAGTCCGCCGGGATGGTCTCGAAACGGGAACTGCCGGTGCCGAGATCGACTTGCAGCAGCCTGCCGTGCCAGCCGTGCATCGCTTTTTCTCTCCTATCGCTGTCCGGCGGCGCAGGCCAGGAGCGTCTCCCCGCCCTGAACGGCTCCGGTTTCCCGTTTGCGCAGGTATTCTTTTCCCCAGGTGCACATCCAGCAGCGGCACCAGCGTTTTGCCCTCCTCGGTGAGGGCTGACAAAAAAGTGGTACTTGTTCCAGCGGTCAGCGGCAGTTATAGTACACAAGATCCGCGGGAGCAAGCCCCGCCGGCAAGCCCTTGATTTCGCAGGGGCGTTCTTTACGCTGAGATCCCTCCCCCTGCAGGGGAGGCAGAGGATTCCGTGTGAAACCGTCCTATTGCATGCCAACCGAAAAGGAGGCCAAATGTCCGCTACCTTCAATGCCCTGCTGGTCGAGGAGACCGCCCCCAAGCAGTTCAGCCGCCGTATCGTCAGCCGTTCCGTGGACGAGCTGCCCCCCGGCGAGCTGCTGATCCGGGTCCACTATTCCTCCCTCAACTACAAGGATGCCCTCTCGGCGACGGGGCACAAGGGGGTGACCCGCAATTTCCCCCATACGCCGGGGATCGATGCCGCCGGCGAGGTGGTCGAGTGTGCCGGCGGCGCTTTCGCACCCGGCGAGAAGGTGGTGGTCACCGGCTGGGACCTGGGGATGAACACCGCCGGCGGCTTCGGCCAGTTTATCCGGGTGCCGGCGGCCTGGGCGGTGCGCCTGCCGGAAGGGCTGACCCTGAAGGAGAGCATGGCCCTGGGCACCGCCGGCTTCACCGCCGCCCTGTCGGTGCTGAAGATGCAGCGCGGCGGGGTGCGGCCGGCGGACGGAGAGGTGCTGGTCACCGGCGCCACCGGCGGCGTCGGCAGTCTGGCGGTGGCGGTGCTGGCGCGGGCCGGCTACCGGGTGACCGCCGCCACCGGCAAAGCCGGATGCGGCCGGATTTCCTGCGCGAACTGGGAGCGGCGGCGGTGATCGGCCGGGAAGAGGTGATGGCCGGCGCCGACCGCCCGCTGGCCAAGGAGCGCTGGGCGGGGGCGGTGGACGTGGTCGGCGGCGACATGCTGGCGGCCGTGCTCAAGGCGACCCGCTACGGCGGGACGGTCACCTGCTGCGGCCTGGTCGGCTCGGCCGACCTCAACGTCAACGTCTTCCCCTTCATCCTGCGCGGCGTCAGCCTGCTGGGGATCGATTCGGTGCAGTGCCCGATGGAGCTGCGGCGGGAGGTCTGGGGGCTTCTTGCCGGCCCCTGGAAGCCGGCGCGGCTCGCGGAGGCGGTCGAGGAGTGCGCCCTGGCGGGGCTGGAGGAACGCATCCAGGCGATGCTCAAAGGGGAACTGCGCGGCCGCACGGTCGTCAACCTGCTGTAGGGCGCTCTCGAACCAGAATCTTTTTCACCACCCGCTCGCTGCGCTCCATGAACAAGTCACTCATGGCCCTGAGTCAAACAGATACCTAAGATGCGACTCATTTACCTTAGACCTTATGTCAACCTGAGTTTCATATCCGAAGACGTTAGCCGTGTTATTATTAGTCCTCAACAGACAGGAGAATCGCATGGAATTCAAAAATCTGCTGGTGGAGGTCGCCGATCAGGTGGCGACGGTGACGATCAATCGGGCCAAGGTGCTCAACGCCCTCAACGCCGAGACCCTGGGCGAGCTCGAGCAGGCCTTCGCCGCCCTCGAGGCGGATCCCGCCGCAAAGGTCATCATCATTACCGGCGCCGGCGAGAAGGCCTTCGTCGCCGGCGCGGACATCGCCGCCATGCAGCCGATCGGACCGGTGGAGGCGCGCGAATTCGCCCTGCTGGCGCACCGGATCATGGACCGGCTCGAACAGGGAAGCAAAACGGTCATCGCCGCCGTGAACGGTTTCGCCCTCGGCGGCGGCTGCGAGCTGGCCATGGCCTGCGACATACGGCTGGCCAGCGACAATGCCCGCTTCGGTCAGCCGGAAATCAGTCTGGGCATCATTCCCGGCTGGTCCGGCACCCAGCGTCTGCCGCGTCTGGTCGGCCGGGGGCGGGCGCTGGAGCTGATGCTGACCGGGGAAATGATCGATGCAGCCGAGGCCTGCCGCATCGGCCTGGTCAACCGGGTGGTGCCGGCGGCCGAAGCTACTGCCGGAAGCGCGGAAACTGGCGGGCAAGATCGCCGGCAAGGGGCAGGTGGCGGTGCGGCTCTGCCGGGACGCGGTGCGCCACGGACTGGAAGTCGACCGGGCGCGCGGCTCCGCCATGGAGGCCGACCTGTTCGCCCTCTGTTTCGCCACCGGCGACCAGAAGGAGGGGATGCAGGCCTTCCTGGAGAAGCGCAAGCCCGCCTTCAAGGACGCCTGAGCACGGGTTATAATTTGAGGGATGATTTAAACGCGGAGGCGCGGAGGCGCAGCCGAAAATCTTCGAAAACCAGGCAAATCTAGTCGTTTTATTCCTTGTATTCCCCTCTGCGTCTCCGCGTCTCTAGCGACTGCAAGGAGCGGGCGTTAAATTGGTTTTTTTCTTGGAGCATTGCGCCCCGCAGGAGGAAAGGAGTGCCGATGGAAGAGAAACGAATGGAGGCGGTGCAGGGCGACATCACCCGCATGGAGGTCGATGCCGTGGTCAATGCCGCCAACACCTCCCTGCTCGGCGGCGGCGGGGTGGACGGCGCCATCCACCGGGCGGCCGGGCCGCAGCTGCTGGCGGAATGCCGCACCCTCGGCGGCTGCCCGACCGGGGAGGCGAGGATCACCGGCGGCTACCAGCTGCCGGCCAGGTACGTCATTCACACCGTCGGTCCGGTGTGGCACGGCGGCTCCCGGGGCGAGGAGGAACTGCTCGCCGGCTGCTATCGCGCCAGCCTGCGGCTGGCGGTGGAACACGGAGTAGAGACCATCGCCTTCCCCTCGATCAGCACCGGCGCCTACCGCTTCCCCATCGAGCGGGCGAGCCGCCTGGCCGTCGGCGAGACGCGGGCCTTCCTGGCCCGCCATCCGCAGCTGAAGAAGGTGTACTTCGTCTGCTTTTCGGAGAGTGACCTGGCGCATTACCGGGCGGCCCTGGGGGAAGAAAACCGATGAGCCGGCTGCTGATGCTGCTGTTCTGCCTGCCGCTGCTGGCCGGCTGCGACAACTCACCCTTCGGCTTCGTCAAGATCGGCGACATCACCAGCCGGCCGGCCTCTTTACGAGGGAAAAGAGGTGAAAGTTCGCGGCGAGGTCACCGACGTCGCCAAGATCCCTTTCATCGAAACCATGATCTACACGCTGCGGGACGATACGGGGGAGATCACCGTCTTCACCTTCGACACCCTGCCGCAGCTGCACCAGAGAGCTGGCCATCAAGGGGAAGGTGAAGAGCGCCGCCATCATCGGCGGCGAGGCCTTCGGCGTGCGGCTGAAGGAGATCCGCCGGCTGCCCGGTTTCCTCGCCGGCGGGTAACGATTGTTCCTCCCGGCGGGCCTTTGGCGGGCGTCAGATGCGGGCGGGAATTGTCTTCAGGAAGGCTCCGAACCTTACGTCCAGTTCCTTGATATGGGTGATGATCCACTTGAGAAGGGTCTGGTTGGTACTGATCACCAGGTCGAGGGAGGGACCCCTGGCCTGCATGGTCTCCCGCAGCGCCGCCAGCCTGCGGACAAAATAGCGGTGCTCGTCCTGGTGGCTCGCCAGCTCCGGGTAGGCATGCCGCCCCATCAGGCCTTCCTCCTGGCGGAAATGGGAGATGACGTATTCGTCAAGAAACTCCAGGAGCTCGGCGATTTTTTCCCGTCCTTGTCGCATCTGGCAGGCTTCCAGCAGGTCATCGAAGCGTCGGAATAACTCCCGGTGCTGCTCATCGATGATCGGGTGGCCGACCGCCAGCCTTTCCGTCCATTCCATGCTGTTTCCTCCTCCCTTTTGTCGCGGCTTCCAAATATAACCATAATGATCCTCATTATATGGACTACGGATCGCCTGTCAATAAAATTCCCGAGGTGGTTTCACCCCGTCAGCCGTGCCCTGGCGGCACTGTCGGTAGCCAATGGCTGCTGCCGTCCCCTGCATCGGCTGCGAAACCCTGAAAACACCCGTTAACGGGTGTTTTTTTAATTCGGAAACCGGCCCAGGCGCATCTGCCGGGTTGCTATCTGCGGCGGTTCCCGCTAACCTTTCTGGAAAACCTTTCCTCTGACGCCGCGAACCCTATCTTATCGGGTCGACGGCAGCCGGTAGTTTTTACCCCGCGAAGGAGACGTTTCATGAAAAGTTCGGCATTCCGAGTGGTCCTTTTTGTCCTCCTTCTGGCCGGTCTGGTGGTCGGCTACTGGAAGTTTTACCTGGACCGCCAGCCGCCAGCCGGTTGCCGAACTGCCGACCCAGCCGGAAAAATTTGCGGTCCCCGCCATCCGCAATCCGCTGCCGCCGGCCGCGGTGGGGAGTGAACAGGAAAAGCCCCTGCCGGAACTGAAGGAGAGCGATCCGGCCATGCGGGAGGTCCTGGCCGCCCTTTTCGGTGAGGCGAATCTGGAAAATATCTGGAATATAAATCATTTTGTCGAGCGATTCGTGCTGCTGGTGGATAGCCTGCCGAAACGGCAACTGCCCCTCAACCGTCTGCCTACCAGACCCGTCCCGGGGAAATTCATGACGGCAGGCGATGAGGGAAAGATGGTCATCAATCCCTCGAATTACCGGCGCTATGCTCCATACATCCGGTTAGCGGATGCCCTGGATACGAAAAAGATGGTCGCGGTGTACATCCATTATCTATCCCCTGTTTCAGAAGGCCTATGAGCAGTTGGGGTATCCGTCGGCCTACTTCAATGACCGCCTGATCGAGGTCATCGATCACCTGCTGGCCGCGCCCGAGGTCAAGGACCCGGTCAGCCTGGTGCAGCCCGCGGTCCGCTACGAATTTGCCGATCCCGCCCTGCAGTCCCTGTCCGCGGGGCAGCGGATCATGCTGCGGATGGGCAATGCCAACGCCATGAAGGTGAAGGCCAAACTCCGGGAGATCCGGCGGGAACTGATCCTTCGGGAGCCGCACGGCTGAAGCTGGTTCCCACAAAGCAGTTCCGCCCGGATCAGCGGCCCTACCGCGGAGAGCAGGAGAATAAGCTCCCTCCCCTTCAAGAGGGAGGAAAGCGTCTCCGCATCTATGTCCTGAAAAAAGTTCGGCGTAAAGGCCTGGAGAAAAAGGGATACGCAAAGACGCAAAGCTGGGAACCAAGGCGCAGAGAAAATCCGTAAGACTGTTCGCTTTACATCCTTTGCGACTTTCATTTCCCTTTGCGCCTTAGCGTTAAGATCCTGGTTTTTCATTGTCTTCTATTGGACTGCGTTAAATCAACACCTGCCCCGGGGTCAGATCACGCCTTAAAGTCCATTTCTGTCCTGCCGGTAAGCCAATAATCGGTTCTACCTGAAAAAATCCTAAAATGTACTAATATTGTTTTTGCCGAGAGTTTTTCCCGTTACGGAATGCTCCAGGAGGAACAGACCATGGAAAGCCGAAGCCTGTCGGGCCGGTTGGCCGTTCTGCTCCTATTTCTGGCCGTGATTTCGGCCGGAGCGCAGGAGGCGGCTCCAGGTGGTGCGGATCGGGAGAGTGCCCGCCTGGCGGAAAGCGGAGAGGCGATCTTCCAGCAGAAATGCAGCCCATGCCACGCCCTCGGCGGTGGTGACCGTCCCACCGGCCCCGACCTGGCCGGGGTGACCGAGCGGCGCGACCGGCAGTGGCTGGCGCGCTTCATCCGGGCGCCGGAAAAGATGATCGCCGAAGATCCCGCCGCCCGGCAGCTGGCCGCCAAGTACCCCATGGCCATGCCCGACCTGGGGCTGAGCGAAAGCGAGATCGAGGCGGTCCTGGCCTTTCTCGCCCATCCGCAGGAGGTCCAGCACGGCGCCGCCGAACCTGGCGCGCCGGCGCCGCCGGCAGCCCCCGGTAATCCACAGCGGGGAGAGGCGCTGTTCATCGGAACGGCCTCCCTGAAGAACGGGGGGGCACCCTGTCTGGCCTGCCACGGCATTGCCGGCCATGGCCTGGCGGGCGGTTCGAGTTTCGGTCCCGATCTGACCGCCGCCTACACCAGCTACGGTCCCGCCCTGGGCTCCATTCTCGAGAACATTCCGTTCCCGAGCATGCAGCCGATCTACTCCCGGCATCCCCTGACCCCCGAAGAACGCGCCGACCTGACCGCCTTCCTGGCCGAAGTCTCGGGCAAAGCGCCGCAGGTCATCGGCGCCCTGGCGCTCCATGCCGGCATCGGGGCGGTGGTGTTTTTCCTTATCCTGCTGGCGGCCGGATGGCGGCGGCTGCGCGGGGTGCGTGCGTCTTTCGTCGAGAAAGCCGGCCGACAATCCGGAGGTGAGCCGCGATGAGCTGGATCAAGGATATCCTCGACCCTAAATTCCGGCAGTGGGAGGAGTTCTACCGCAACCGCTACCAGCATGACAAGGTGGTGCGCAGTACCCACGGGGTCAACTGCACCGGCGGCTGCTCCTGGAACGTGCACGTCAAGGAAGGTCTGGTCGCCTGGGAGCTGCAGGCCACGGATTACCCGGCCCTGGCGGACGGCATCCCGCCTTACGAGCCGCGCGGCTGCCAGCGGGGCATCTCCTTCTCCTGGTATCTATACAGCCCCCTGCGGGTGAAGTACCCCTACCTGCGCGGCGGGCTGATGGACCTGTGGCGGGCCGCCAAGGCCGAGCACGGCGATCCCGTCGCCGCCTGGGCCTCGATCGTCGGCGACCCGGAAAAGCGCCGCAGCTACCAGCGCGCCCGGGGAAAAGGGGGCTTTCGCCGCGCCTCCTGGGACGAGGTCCTCGAACTGGCCGCCGCCGCCACCGTGCACACCATCAAGCAGCACGGTCCCGACCGGGTCATCGGCTTCTCCCCCATCCCGGCCATGTCGATGCTCTCCTTCGCTTCCGGCAGCCGCTTTCTGCAGCTGATGGGAGGGGTGAACCTCTCCTTCTACGACTGGTACTGCGACCTGCCCAACGCCTCCCCCGAGGTCTGGGGGGAGCAGACCGACGTCGGCGAGAGCGCCGACTGGTACAACAGCAAGTACATCGCCGTCATGGGCTCGAACCTGGGGATGACCCGCACCCCCGACGTCCCCTTCGTCGTTCAGGCGCGCTACAACGGCACCAAGCTGGTGGTCTTTTCCCCCGACTATTCCATGACCTCCAAGTTCGGCGACTGGTGGATACCGGTCCATGCCGGCCAGGACGGCGCCTTCTGGATGGCGGTCAACCACGTCATCCTCAGCGAGTTCCACCACCGGGACAAAAACCCCTATTTCCTCGATTACGTCGCCCGCTATACCGACTGCCCCTTCCTCGTCGTCCTCGAGGAGCGGGACGGCGCCCTTGCTCCCGGCCGGCTGCTGACGGCGGCGCAGGTGGAGCGCTACGCCGGGGCGGAAAATGCCGAGTTCAAGTTCCTGGTCTGGGATGCGGCGACGGACGCGCCGCGGCTGCCGCTGGGGACGCTGGGGTTTCGCTGGCAGCAGAAGAAGGGGGAGTGGAACCTGCAGATGCAGGACGGCCTGGACGGCGGCGAGATCGAGCCCCGGCTCTCTTTCCTGGAAGGACATGAGGAGATCTGCGAGGTCTCCTTCCCCGACTTCGCCGAGGACCGGGCGCTGCGCCGCGGGGTGCCGGCGCGCCGATTGCAGACCGCCGAGGGGGAGACTCTGCGGGTGGCGACCGTCTACGACCTGCTGATGGCCCAGTTCGGCGTGGCGCGGGGGCTCGGCGGCGAATACCCGGCCGGCTACGACGACGCGGCGACCCCCTACACCCCGGCCTGGCAAGAGAAATTCACCGGCGTCGACCGCGCCAACGTCATCCAGTTCGCCCGCGAATGGGCCGGCACCGCGGCGCAGACCGAAGGCAAGTGCTGCATCATCATCGGCTCGGGGGTCAACCAGTGGTATCACGCCAACCTGGCCTACCGGGCCGGCATCGCCGCGCTGATGCTGTGCGGCTGCGTCGGGCGCAACGGCGGCGGCCTCAACCATTACGTGGGGCAGGAGAAGCTGGCGCCGGTGGCGCCCTGGACCGCCCTGTTCGCGGCGATGGACTGGCTGCAGCCGCCGCGCCTGCAGAACAGCCCCTCCTTTCATTACGTGCACAGCGACCAGTGGCGGTATGAGAGCGCCGCCGAGGAGGCGCGCGTCAACCGGGTGGCGGAGAAGAATCCGCTCACCGCCGGCCACACCATGGACCACCAGGTGCGGGCGGTGCGCCTGGGCTGGCTGCCGTTCTATCCCCAGTTCGACCGCAGCTCCCTGGAGCTGGTGCGCCAGGCGCGCGCCGCCGGCGCCGGCAGCGAGGAGGAGGTGGTCGCCTGGGTGGTCCGCCAGCTCAAGGAGAAAAAGCTGCGCTTTGCCGTCGAGGATCCGGACGCGCCGGAGAACTGGCCGCGACTCTGGTATATCTGGCGCGGCAACGCCCTCGCTTCCAGCGCCAAGGGGCACGAGTATTTCCTCAAGCACTACCTGGGCACCCACCACAACAGCATCGCCCCGCAGACGGCGAAGGATTCGGTCAAGGAAGCGGTCTGGCGGGAGCAGGCGCCGGAGGGGAAGCTCGATCTGGTGATCGACCTCAACTTCCGCATGGACACCTCCGCCCTCTACTCCGACATCGTCCTGCCGGCGGCCACCTGGTACGAGAAGGACGACCTGAACACCACCGACCTGCACTCCTTCATCCACCCGCTGCAGGCCGCCGTCCCCCCTGCTGGGAATCGCGCAGCGACTGGGACATCTTCAAGGCGCTGGCGCAGCAGGTGAGCGAGCTGGCGAAAAAGCACCTGCCCGAGCCGGTCGCCGACCTGGTCGCCACCCCCCTGCTGCACGACACCCCGGCGGAGATCGCCCAGCGGGAGATCCGCGACTGGAGCAAGGGGGAGTGCGAGCCGGTTCCCGGCAAGACGATGCCGGGGCTGCGGGTGGTGGAGCGCGACTACGTCAATCTCCACAACCGCTACGTCTCCTTCGGTCCCCAGGCGCGGGAGAAGGGGATCGGGGTGCACGGTCTTTCCTGGCCGATCGACGACATGTACGACGAGCTGCTGGCCACCGGCCCGACGGCGGAGTGGGGGGGCAAGCGCTATCCGTCGGTGGCCGAGGCGCGCGACGCTGCCAACCTCATCCTGCGCCTGGCGCCGGAGACGAACGGCGAGGCCGCCTACCGCGCCTTCCAGGCCGAAGAGAAGAAGGTGGGGCTGCCGCTGGCCGACCTGGCGGATAAAAGCCGCAGCGTGCGCACCTGCTTCGCCGATCTGGACCGTCAGCCGCGCCGGCTGCTGACCAGCCCCTGCTGGTCGGGGATCATCAACGACGGTCGCTCCTACTCCGCCTATACCCTCAACGTCGAGCGGCTCGTCCCCTGGCGCACCATCACCGGCCGGCAGCATTTCTATCTCGACCACCAGGGGTATATCGCCTTCGGCGAGAACCTCCCCACCTACAAGCCGAAGCCCGATCCGAGCTGCCTGCAGGACCTGGTGGCCAGCCGTTCCGAGGGGAAGACGATCCGCCTCAACTATCTTACCCCGCACGGCAAGTGGGGCATCCACACCACCTACAGCGATAACCACCGCATGCTGACCCTGTCGCGCGGCATCCACCCGCTGTGGATCAACGACCGGGACGCGGCGGAGATCGGCATCATCGACAACGACTGGGTGGAGGTCTACAACGACCACGGGGTGATGGTCACCCGGGCGGCGGTCAGCGCCCGCATGCCGCCGGGAGTATCGATCATCTATCACGCCCCCGAGCGGACCGTCGGAGTGCCGAAGTCGCCGCTGCGCGGCGGCAGGCGGGCCGGGATGCACAACAGCCTGACGCGCGCCCGCCTCAAGCCGAACCTGATGCTGGGCGGCTACGGGCAGTTCACCTTCGCTGCCAACTACTGGGGGCCGACCGGGATGCAACCGCGACACCTACATCCTGGTGCGCAAGCTGCCGGGGGAACCGCAATGGTGAAGACCACTGAATTAAGGCTTTAACGCAAAGGCGCAAAGGGGAAACCCGGGCGCAAAGGCAAGAATCAAACCGAGAATTTAACGCGAAGGCGCAGAGACGCGGAGAAATGAACAATCGGATTTTGCCCCCTGCGTCGCGTCTGCGCGGTCAAAAGAAGCTTTGCGCCTTGCTTCCTTTCTTTGCGGCCTTTGCGTTAAAGCCTTTGCGTTGAGAAAAAGGAGACCCATCCATGGACGTCCGCGCTCAGATGGCTACCGTTTTCCACCTGGACAAATGCATCGGCTGCCACACCTGCAGCATCGCCTGCAAGAACCTGTGGACCGACCGCCGCGGCAACGAATACATGTGGTGGAACAACGTCGAGACCAAGCCCGGCACCGGTTATCCGACCCTGTGGGAAGACCAGGAGAAGTACCGGGGAGGGTGGGAGGTGTCCGGCCACGATCTGCGGCTGCGCATCGGCGGGCGTTTCGGCGTGCTGGGGAAGATCTTCGCCAGCACCAGCCTGCCGACGGTGGACGACTATTACGAGCCGTGGACCTACCGCTACGGCGACCTGTTCAGCGCCCCGCCGGGGGAGGACCAGCCGTCGGCGCGCCCGGTATCGATGATCGACGGCCGGCCGATGGAGATCAAGGCCGGTCCCAACTGGGACGACGACCTCGGCGGCTCCAATATCTACGCCGCCAACGACCCTTCCGTGAAGAAGCTCACCGAGGAGGAGCAGCGCCAGCTCTTCGCCCTGGAGCGGCTGGTTTTCTTTTATCTGCCGCGCATCTGCAACCACTGCGCGAACCCCGGCTGCCTCGCCGCCTGCCCCTCGGGGGCCATCTACAAGCGCGGGGAGGACGGCATCGTGCTCATCAGCCAGGAGAAATGCCGCGGCTGGCGGATGTGCGTCTCGGGCTGCCCCTACAAGAAGAGCTACTATACCTGGAGCACCGGCAAGTCCGAGAAGTGCATCCTCTGCTATCCCCGCCAGGAGAGCGGCCAGCCGCCGGCCTGCTTTCAGGCCTGCGTCGGGCGCCTGCGCTTCCTCGGGGTGCTGCTCTACGATGCCGAACGGATCGAGGCGGCGGCCCGCCGCGCCGACGCCGAGCTGGTGGCGGCCCAGCGGGATATGATCCTCGATCCCCGTGATCCGGAGGTGCTCGCCGCCGCCCGCAAAAGCGGCGTCCACGAGCAGATCATCGCCGCGGCGCAGCGCTCGCCGGTTTACCGTCTGGTCAAAGAGTGGGAGCTGGCGCTGCCGCTGCGCCCTGAATTCCGCACCCTGCCGATGCTCTTCTACGTGCCGCCGCTGCTGCCGGTGCTGGCCACAGTGCAAAACGGAACCGCCCGCCAGGCGGACGATTTCTTCGGCACCCTGGAGAAGGCGCGGCTGCCGCTGCGCTACATGGCCAACCTGTTCGCCGGCGGCAATGAAGAGGCGGTGACCCGCGTCTATCGCCGGCTGCTGGCGATGCGGCTGCTGCGCCGCGCCGAAACGGTGGGGGATCGCGCGCGCAGCGAGGCGGATGCGGCCTGCGCCGCCGCCGGCATCACCGCTGAGGAGGCGACGGCCATGTTCAGGCTGACCGCCCTGGCCGGGATGCAGGAGCGGATCGTCATTCCCACCCTGCTGCGGGAACAGGCGGCGGAGGCGGTGCAGGATCCGCAGGTGAAGCGGCAGGAGATGGGTTTTGGCACCCGCCGGCCGCCGAAGAGGAGGTGGTGAGCATGCAAGCGGGCGCTGAACGTGAAATCCTGCAGGTCTTCGCCGGGCTCACCGGCTATCCGAAAGGGGATCTGGCGGAGGCGGCCGACCGCGGGGTAGCGCTGTTGCAGGGAGATTTCCCGGTCGCCGCCGGCGCCCTCGAAAGGTTCCGTTGCCGCGTGCAGGAGCAATCGGCTCTGCGCCTGGGGGAGATCTATACCGCCGCCTTCGATCTGCATCCCCGCTGCGCCCCGTATATCGCCTGGCAGCTGTGCGGCGAGAGCCCTCAACGTACCCTGTTCCTGCTCCACCTGCGGCAGCTGTACCGCCAGCACGGTTTCGTCGCCGGGGCCGAGCTTCCCGACCACCTGGCCGAGATCCTGGGGTTTCTCGCCCAAGCCGAAGATGATCCGCTGCGCGAGGAACTGGTGACCGAGGCCCTGCAGCCGGCCCTGGAGAAGATGCTCGCCGCCTTCGACGGCGACGACCATCCCTATCAGGCTCTGTTGCAGGCCCTGCGGGATTATCTGGGCGCGGTTTTCGGCGAAAAGGATGTTCCGAAAAAGGAGACGACGCCATGATGGGGACGGTGCTGTTCGTATTTTTCCCTTACGCCGCCGTGACGCTGGCGCTCGGAGCCGGTCTCTACCGGTATTTCTTCGATCGCTTCTCCTGGTCTTCGCAGTCCTCCCAGTTCCTCGAAGGAAGGGTGCTCTTCTGGGGCTCGGTCCCCTGGCATTACGCCATCATCCTGATACTATTGGCCCACCTGCTGGCCTTCCTCATCCCGGGCGCCTGGGCCGCGCTGCTGGGGGAGCCGGTGCGCCTGTACATCCTAGAAGTGATCGGGCTGGCCCTGGCTTTCGGCGCCCTGCTCGGCCTGCTGGTGCTGATCCTGCGGCGGGCAATGCACGGCCGGGTAGCGGCGGCCACTACCGTGCTCGACTGGGTGGTCCTGGTCTCCCTGCTGTTGCAGGTGGCCACTGGGATCTACATCGCCCTGACTCTGCGCTGGGGGTCCGTGTGGTTCCTGCATACCGCCGTCCCCTGGCTGTGGTCGCTGCTGGCCTACAATCCCCAGGTGCAGCTTATGACCGTACTGCCCGTGGTGGTCAAGGTGCATGCGGTCAACGCCTTCGTGCTGGTGGCGCTTTTTCCCTTCACCCGGCTGGTGCACGTGGTGAGCATCCCCCTGGCCTACCTGGGGCGGCCGCCGCAGATCATGGCCTGGATCGGGAGGAGGTCGGGATAAGGCTTTTTAACGCGGAGACGCGGAGGCGCCGAGGAAGATCAAAAACACGGATGAGAATTTCTCAGCGCCTCTGCGCCTCTGTCCTGAAAAAGTTCGGCTTAAGGCCCTGAAAAAAAGGGATAACGCAAAGACGCAAAGATGAGAACAAGGCGCAGAGAAAATCCTTAAGACTGTTCGCTTTACATCCTTTGCGACTTTTTCATTTCCCTTTGCGCCTTAGCGTTAAGATCCTGGTTTTCATTGTCTCCGGGTGTGCCGCAGGCACATGTTGGACTGCTTTAAAAACAATTGAATTTTCCAAGGGGGTTTTTGTATGCACCCTATCAAAGGCACCCCCCGTACCGGCTTGTCCGGGGCCACCCTCGGCTTCTTCTTCGGCTTTGCTTCGGTAGCCCTGTTCGGCCCGACGGCGGGGAAATTCAGAGAGGCGATGCAGCTCACCCCGGAGCAGGTCGGCCTGCTGGTGGCGGTGCCGGCGCTCTCCGGCTCGCTGCTGCGCATCCCCTTTGCCGCCTGGGTCGATACCACCGGCGGCCGCAAACCCTTCCTGGCCCTGCTGCTGCTTTCACTGGCCGGCATGCTCGGGTTGACGGCGGTGGTCATTTTCCTCTATCCCGATGCGCTCGCTCCGGCCCACTATCCTCTGCTCCTCGGCCTGGGGGCGCTGTGCGGCTGCGGCATCGCCACCTTCTCCGTGGGGATCGGCCAGGTTTCCTACTGGTTCACCATGGAAGGGCAAGGCAAGGCGCTGGGATTCTATGCCGGGGTGGGGAACCTGGCCCCCGGCATCTTCTCCTTCATCCTGCCGGTCGTGCTGAGCAGCATCGGCCTGGGCGGCACCTACCTGATCTGGTTCTTCTTTCTCGCCTTCGGCACTCTCATCTATTATTTCTTTGCCCGCAACGCCCCCTATTTTCAGCTCCGCCAGATGGGGATCGCGGAACGTGAGGCCCGGCAGGAAGCCCGCCAGTACGGTCAGGAGCTGCTTCCCGCCGGCAGCTTGCTGGAGAGTCTGGTGCTCTCCGCCCGGGCTTGGCAGACCTGGCTGCTGGTCGCTCTCTACTTCACTACTTTCGGTGGCTTCATCGCCATGACGGCCTGGCTTCCCGTCTACTGGCAATCGCTGTTCGCCACCAGCGCCGTGGCCGCCGGGCTGCTGACCGCCCTTTACTCGATTCTCGCCTCGGCAATCCGCGTCTTCGGCGGGGTGGTGGCGGATAAGGCCGGCGGTGAAAACACTGCCCTCGTATCACTGCTGGTCATGCTGGCGGGAGCGGTTCTGATGACTCTCTCCGGGAATTTCACCCTGTCGGTCGTTGGTGAGGTGTTGATGGGAATCGGCATGGGGGTGGGGAATGCCGCGGTCTTCAAGCTGGTGCCCCAGGAAGTGCCGCAGGCGGTCGGCGGTACGGCGGGCTGGGTCGGCGGCCTGGGCGCTTTCGGCGGCTTCGCCATCCCCCCGATCCTCGGAGCTTTCGTGCACTGGCTGGGGCCGGGGGGGTACGCGACGGGATTTCTGACCTTTGCCGTCCTGGCGGTGGTTTCCCTGGCGTTGGCCTGGGTGCTGAAGAGGTATGGACTGCGGAAGAAGACGGTGAGTTAGCAGGTAGTGAGTGAATAGAAGAACCCGAGTTTGCACCCTTTCACTCTGCTCACCTGAGATCACGACCGGAAAAATTTAGCTCGCGCGACGACGCAACGAAGATCAAATTCTGCAATCTTGAACCTTTTTAGAAAGGGCCGGGTTTTACCCTCGTCGCGTCCGTTGCGCCGTTGCGTGAAACCGCTTTTCAGCGTTCTCGCCATGCCGCCAAGTCATCCACGCTGGTTCGAAGCTCACCGGGGTTATGGCCTCAGCTTCCAAAGGTGACCGCCGACAACCAGGCGGCGACCACCGCCACCGCGCTGGCGACTGCCAGCAGGGCATTGAGCTGCCCGCCGGGTCTGCCGAAGCGTTTCAGCAGTGGCCCTGCCGCCGCCCCGAGGGCGAGACCGGCGGCGAAGCCGAACAGGTGTGCCCCCAGATCGGTGTGCTCGCCGGCGCTGCCGAGGAGCGCCAGCAGGGCCAGGGCGGCGGCCAGCGGCAGGGGCCAGCGCTTCCAGAGATGGCGGCGATAGCGCACCACGCTGAGGGCGGCGAGAATGCCGACGGCCCCGAAAACGGCGGTGGAGGCGCCGATCGCCCGGTGATCGGGAGGCTGCAGGCTGGCGTTGATCAGGTTGCCCAGGGCGCCCGAGGCGAGGAGCAGGCTCCAAGCCAGCCCGGAACCGAGTTCCCGGGCCAGTCGCAGGATGAAGACGCCGCCGATCGCCAGGTTGCCCAGCAGGTGCAGCCAGTCGGCATGCAGGGTGAGGGCGGTCATCAGGCGCCACCACTGGCCGTCGAGGATCCGCCCGGCATCGGCGCGGCCGAAGGCGAGCCAGTCGAGCGGCGCGTGCCCGAGGCGCAGATCGAGATAGGTCAGGTTGTGGAAGATGGCGAGCAGGAGGAGGATCGAAAGGGTGGCCAGGGTATCGCCGGCCGGCGGGTCGCCGGCGGCGGCGGGGGCGGGGGCCAGTGACGGTTCTCCTTTTCGAATTGGCGCAGTTCGGCGAGGGCCGCTTCCAGATGCCCCGGCGGCACCGGAACTGCCAGCCCAATCCGAGGTGCTCCGTCCGGCAGGGTATCCGGCGCGCCTCCAGCACCAGCGCCCAGTTCCCCGCGCGGCGCCGCGACAGGGCAGCGGCAGACAGCCCGTCGGTCAGGTCCCGGGGGATCGGCTGCCAGTCCGGGGCCGGCGTCCAG
>CAWFKQ010000014.1:0-108310 GCA_963816395.1 uncultured delta proteobacterium
TCAAGATCAGCCAGGCGACGCAGCCGACGATGACCCTCGCCCTCGCGCCGAAGCCGGGATACATCGCCGACCTGCGCAAGATCCGGGAGCTGGCCGACAACCGGATCAAGGAGGAGCTGCTGCGCCTCCCCGACGTGGGGAACGTGGAGGTCTTCGGCGGCCACCAGCCCGAGGTCCTGGTCGCCGTCGACCCGGAGCGCCTCGCCCGCTTCGGCCTCGGTATCACCGAAGTGATGGCGGCCGACGCCGCCCAGAACGAGAACATCCCGCAGGGGGCGACGGCGCGCGAGGAGGGGCAGTTCCTCTTCAAGAGCGAAGGGGCGGTGAGCCGGGTGGAGGAGCTGGGGGACCCGGGGGCCGCCCGCCGCGACGCCGGCATCGTCGATCTGCGCGACGTGGCCCGGGTGGAACCGGCGGTGCAGGAGCCCCAGTCGGCCTACCACGGCAACGGCAAAGAGGCGATCGGCATCAACATCCTGCGCACCCAGAACGGCCACACCCTGGACGCCATCCGGGCGACGGAAAAGCTACCTGCCGAGCCTAAAGGCGGAATATCCCTTCATCGACTTCGCGACGAGCTACACCCAGAAGCACCTCATCGAGACGAGCGTCGACAACATGCTGGAGGCGCTGCGCGAGGCCATTCTGGTCACGGTGGTCGTCATCTTCCTCTTCCTCGGGAATTTGCGGGCCATGGCCCTGTGCGCCGTCTCCATCCCCTTCACCTATCTCATCACCTTCGCCGTCATGTGGCTCTTCGGCTTCGAATTCCACATGGTGACGCTGACCGGCGTCATCCTGGCCGTGGGGATGCTCCTCGACGACGCCATCGTGGTGATCGAGAACATCGAGCGCCACTACCGCACCGAGCGGGTCGACCTCAAGGACCTGGTGGCCGGCGGCACGCAGGAGGTGATGCTCGCCATCTTCTCCGGCACCTACGCCACAGTGGTGGTACTGGTGCCGATCATCTTTGTCGGCGGTTACGTGCAGACGGTCCTGCGCCCCCTATCGCTGTCGCTGTGCATCGCCCTCGTCGCTTCCTACATCGTCTCGGTGACCATCATCCCGATCCTCGCCCCGTTCCTCCTCAAGGCGAGCCACCGCAACAACCGCTTCGAGAAGTGGATCAGCCGCGGCAGCGACCGCTTCACCGGCGCCATCCGCGACTTCTTCACCGGCGCCCTCGACACGGCGCTCGGGCACCGCTTCCTCTTCGTCGCCGCCGCCTTCGCCCTGCTGGTGGTGAGCGCCCGCTTCGTCAAGCCCCTCATCGGCCAGGACATCATGCCCCCCATGGATACCGGCATCGTCAAGATCAGCTTCGAGGCGGACGCCAACTCCTCGCTGGCCCAGGCGAACGCCGTCCTCGCCCGCTTGGAGGAGGTGATCGGGGCCCAGAAAGGGGTGGTTTCGGTCAGCTCCACCCTCGGTTCGGAGCCCTCGGTCGTCTCCTTCGGCAGCGGCAGGAATCCCCAGCAGGGGAACATCACCGTCAACCTGGTCGACCGTTTTCACCGCCGGCAGAGCATGTGGCAGATTGAGAACGAGATGCGGCGCCGGTTCGTGGCGATTCCGGGGCTGAAGTCGGTGGACGTCTTCGACTACGGCGCCACCCCGCTTTCCTCCATCCGCTCCACCGTCGACGTGATGGTGAGCGGCCCCGACCCACAGGTCCTCGCCGGCCTCGGCGAGGAAGTCAAACGGCGACTGGAGACGGTGCGGGGGCTGAAGTCGGTCGCCCTCTCCTGGAGCGCCGACAAGAAGGAGGTCCTCTTCACCGCCGACCGGGAGCGCTGCGCCACCTTCGGCATCTCGCCCAAGGAGATCGCGGCGCAGGTGCAGGCGGCGGTCCAGGGCGGGGTCTCCTCAGTTTTCCGGGTGGCCGGCGAGGACGGCTTTCCGGTGCGCATCCGCCTCGGCGAAACCTACCGGGACGACATGGCGAGCCTCGCCTCCTTCCGGGTCCACACCCCCGCCGGGGAGATTCCCCTGTCCCTGCTCGGCACGGTGAGGACAGCCTACGTCCCCCCTCTGCTCACCCGTCAGGAGATGCGCAACAGCATCGACGTCTTCGGCTACCGGGAGAAGGCGGCGGTCTCCCACATCATGGGTAACGTCCAGAATGCGCTTCAAGGGCTGAAGCTGCCGCCGGGGTACGCCCTTTCCCAGGAGGGGGATGCCAAACAGGGGAAGGAGAACTTCGCCGCCCTCACCGCCGCCCTGGCCATCGGCATGGTCCTGCTCTACTTCTCCCTCATTCCGGCCTTCCGCTCCTTCGTCCACCCTCTGACCATCATGAGCGCCATCCCCCTGGCGATGATCGGCGCCATCTGGTCGCTTCTGGTAACCGGCAAGCACCAGTTGACCGCCGCCTTCATGGGGATGATCCTGCTCGCCGGCATCGTGGTAAAGAACTCCATCCTCCTCATCGACTTCATCGCGGCGGCGAAGGAGAAGGGGGCCAGCACTCTGGAGGCGCTGCGAGAGAGCGTCCGGGTGCGGACCCGGCCGATCCTGATGACCGCCTTCGGCACGGCGGTGGGGATGCTCCCCATCGCCCTGGAGCGGGCGAT
Source organism: uncultured delta proteobacterium (assembly GCA_963816395.1). Lineage (GTDB taxonomy): Bacteria > Desulfobacterota > Desulfuromonadia > Desulfuromonadales > JACZKF01 > CAWFKQ01. The sequence goes on from CAWFKQ010000014.1 coordinate 2,577, forward strand.
CGGCCTGGAGCGTCTCTCGCCACTGGCGGTGGTGGCGATCGGCGGGCTGTTGGTCTCGACCTTCCTGACCCTGCTCTACGTGCCAATCTTCTATACTGTATTTGAAGATCTCGCGAAGTGGTTCCGCCGTTTGGCCGGACGCGATGGCCGACCCGTCAAAGAAGAAACGCTCCCTACCCGGGTCGCCGCACCCTCTGCGCTCGCCGAACGAGACTAAACCAGCAGACCCGAAAGGGATCGACCATGCGAAAAGTGGCGAGCACTGCGGCGATGCTGCTGCTCTTGGCCGGAGCCGTGGCGGCAACCGAGCGTGTTCCCGAATCCAGCCTGGACGAAGTGCAGCGGCGCGGGGCTCAGCTCACGCCTTCAGCCTGGAAAAGACCATGCACAGCTTCACCAAGACCGAAAGCGGGGGCTCACTCGCCAGTCGCGGCGTGACGGTCATGCCTGAGCACCGCCCCAAAAAACCAGCCGGAGTCAGAGACCCCGGCTGGTGTGGGAGGCGCCGGCTGGTGTGGGAGGCGCCGGCTCAGCCGAGGATCTGCTTGAGATCCTCCTCAGCGGTGCCGATGGGGCCGATGTTGTAGTTCTCGACCAGGAAGTTGAGAACATTCGGGGTGATGAAGGCCGGCAGGGAAGGGCCGATCTTGATGTTCCTGATCCCCAGATGGAGTAGGGTGAGCAGGATCGCCACCGCCTTCTGCTCGTACCAGGAGAGGACCAGGGAGAGGGGCAGATCGTTCACCCCGCACTCGAAGGCTTTCGCCAGAGCCACCGCCACCTGGATTGCGCTGTAGGCGTCGTTGCACTGGCCGACGTCGAGCAGCCGCGGGATGCCGCCGATTTCGCCCAGATCGAGCTTGTTGAAGCGGTACTTGCCGCAGGCGAGGGTCAGGATCACCGTGTCTTTCGGCGCCTGCTCGGCGAACTCGGTGTAGTAGTTGCGCCCCGATTTAGCACCGTCGCAGCCGCCAACCAGGAAGAAGTGCTTGATCGCTCCGGCTTTGACCGCCTCGATGACCTTGTCGGCGACGCCGAGGATGGCGTGGTGGCCGAAGCCGGTGAGGATCTCCTGCCCGGGATTGTCGGCGAAGCCCTGGCACTCCTTGGCCTTCTCGATCACCTTGCTGAAGTCCCACCCCTCGACGTGCTTGACCCCCGGCCACTGCACCAGGCCCCAGGTGAAGAGGCGGTCCTTGTAGTTCTCCGCTGGCTTCTGGATGCAGTTGGTGTTGAAGATGATCGCCCCGGGGAAGTTCTGGAACTCCTTGTGCTGGTCCTGCCAGGCGCCGCCGAAGTTGCCCGCCAGATGGGTGTACTTCTTGAGGCCAGGATAGCCGTGGGCGGGGAGCATCTCGCCATGAGTGTAGACGTTGACCCCGGTCCCCTCGGTCTGCTTGAGCAGTTCCTCAAGGAACTTCAGGTCGTGGCCGGAGACCAGGATTGCCTTGCCGGCCTTGGTGCCGAGTTGTACCGGGGTCGGCTGCGGCTGGCCGTAGGCCTCGATGTGGGCCTGGTTGAGCAGCTCCATGGTGACGTAGTTGATACGGCCGGTCTCCAGGGCGAGTTCGACGTTGGCCATCAGATCGTGGCTGTCATCGAGCAGAGCCGCCAGCGCCTTGTGTGTAAAAGCATAGATCTCGTCCGACTCTTTGCCGAGAATCCGGGCATGGTCGGCATAGGCGGCATAGCCCTTGAGGCCGTAGGTGATGATCTCGCGCACCGAATGGATGTCGGCATCGACAGTGAAGTCCTTGACGCCGTGCAGTCGGCCGAGCGCGACCTGCGCCTCGCGGCCGGCTGGCAGGTTCCAGTCCTGGGCTGCGGCCGGAACCGCGCCGCCGTAAGCTCCGGCCAGCTCCTTGGCCTTGGCACGCAGGCGCACCGCCTCGGCGACCAGCCTGGCGATGGCGTCGACATCAAAATCGACGTTGGTGACGGTGGCAAATAGTCCGTCGATCATGAACCGATCGATCTCCTGGTCCTCCCGGCCGGCTTGGCGGGCCTTGTCGGCCCAGAAGGCGATCCCTTTGAGGCTGTAGACCAGCAGGTCCTGCAGGGCGGCGACCTCGGGCTGCTTACCGCAGACGCCGACTACCGAACAGCCGCCGTTGGCGGCCTGTTCGCACTGATAGCAGAACATCGCCTCTTCCTTAGTTGTCTTGCCCGGCCCAACGGGGGCCGGCTGTTTTTTGCCCAAACCGAGAAAATCAAAGATCCCCATGGCTTATTTTTCCTTTCATGGTCAAGAGTTGAGGTAACAGCATCAGGCTGTAACCGGTTATTGGCGGGGTGAGGTCAAAGTTATCCAGGTGGTTCAGGGTGGATAGCCTTATTCTTCTCCGGGGATTACTGCCGCCAGCTTGTCAGGTTTGATGGGAGAGCGAGCCCCCCATTATTGATGGACGCTTATCGTCAACGGTCTAGGGGGCGCTGTTGATGGCCTGAGTATAGAAAGCCAGGTCGCGAGAAAATATGACGCAAGTCAAAACATTACTAATCATGTCGGCTTTTTCTCTGGCCATCGGCTGCCGATGCCCCGAATGGCAGAAAAATGGGGGAGGTTATTACGGTTCCGAGGATAGCCGCTGGGCGGGGGATTAACAGTGGCGGGGCCAAGTGATCCTACCTCTTCGGCCCGCGCGAAACGCTCTGGACGAAACAGCTCCTGCTTTGCAGCGCCGAATACTGTCGATGACCATGTGCCGACGGCACACCCAGATTCCGACGTCAACCCGTTGCAAGACCCTCAGAACACTGCCGTCACCATCAATACCCTGGAGCAGGCGGCCGCCGCCCTGGAGGGCAGCGGCCTGGGCTGCATTTTCCAGGGTGTCTGCTATCTTTTGCGCAGGTGCAGCTTCGAAGCCGCGCGGGCGTACGTCTCAGATGATCGGGCCGATGCCAGAGCGTTCCCCGGTGAGTCGCTTGCAAGTGCGGGAGAGATGGATGCGATCGAGCGAAGCACATGCTGTGTTGCGGGACGGTGAGCCGTGAGTGCACGGCGCGTGCTGGGCCGGGCGGCGGCCGTCCTCGGGATTCTGCTCGCCATTGTTCTGCTCGGCTTAGGAGGTCTTTATCTGTGGCTGCGCACTTCTTTGCCGAAGGTCGACGGGAAGCTGGATGTCGCCGGGCTCCACGGTCCCGTGACGATCACCCGCGATGGTCATGGCATTCCGCGGGTCGCAGCGTCGGATGCGCACGATGCTATTTTTGCGCTGGGCTTCCTGCACGGACAGGATCGCATCTTTCAGATGGATATGCTCCGCCGCTACGGCGCCGGCAAGCTGGCAGAGATCGGTGGCAAGGGGCAGCTCGATAGTGACCGCTTCATGCGCACGCTCGGCCTGGCGCGGGCGGCCGAGCAGCAGCTCGAGCACCTTTCACGCCCCGTGCGCGAGGTGCTGCAGGCCTATGCGGATGGCGTGAATGCGGCGATCGCGAACAGCTCCGATGCGCAGAGGCCTTACTACTACGTGATTCCAGGGCCTCGTCAGTGGCAGCCGGCTGACACGCTGATCGTGCGCAATGTAATGGCGTTATTTCTCTCCCAGAACTACCGCAACGAGCTGCTGCACGGCCAGCTCGCGGAAAGACTCACGCCGGCGCAGTTGCGCGAGCTGTATCCGGATCATCCGCCGGACAGCGTCGATTACGCCGCGGACAGACAGGCCATGGCTCGGTTGCCGATGGAGCAACTGGCGGCGGCGCTGCCGGCGGCGAGCGCCTGGCCGTATGCATCCAACAACTGGGTGATTGACGGCAAACATTCCGATACCGGCAAGCCGCTGCTGGAGAACGACCCCCATCTGACACTGCTCGCACCCTCCATCTGGTATCTCGCCCGACTCGAATTTCCAGGCTACGATCTTACAGGCGGCACCATTCCGGGCGCGCCGTTCGTCATCGTCGGCCACAACGGGCACATCGGCTGGGGCTTCACGGAGACGGGCGGCGACGTGGAGGACCTGTTCATCGAAAAGCCCGATCCGCACGACCCGCAGGCCTACCTGACACCCTCGGGCTCCGAGCCCTTCCAGGTGCGCCAGGAGACGATTCACGTTCGCGGCGGCGCGGACGTGCCCATCACCATTCGCTCGACGCGGCACGGCCCCGTCATTTCGGATGTGCTCGCGCAGAAGAGCGGTAACAGCGCGCTCCCCGGCGCCGGCAGCAAAAAAACATCCAGTCCCGCCGTGCCGAGCGGCGATTACGTGATGGCGCTGCAGGCGACGTTTCTCGCGCCGGATGACATCACGGCCGAAGCGCTGTGGAAGATGGATCTGGCGCGGGACTGCAACGAATTCAGGGACGCCCTGCGCGAATACCAGGCGCCGCAGATGAACATCGTCTTCGCCGGCGTAGACGGCACCATCGGCTTCATGGCGCCCGGGCGCATTCCCATCCGCCGCAACGGCTTCGGCTGGGTGCCACATCCGGGATGGACCGGCGACTACGACTGGATCGGCTACATCCCCTTCGACCAACTGCCGCAGAAGATGAATCCGCCGGAAGGGCACATCGTCACGGCCAACAACAAGATCGTTCCGGACGATTATCCCTATTTCATCACCAGCAACTGGGCGCTGCCGTACCGGGAGGAGCGCATCAAGTCCTTGCTGAAGGCGAGGCCGGTGCAGTCCGTCGCCTCCACGTCGGCAATTGCCGGAGATGTCCTTTCACTGGAGGCCGGGCAGCTGCTGCCGGAGCTGCTGAAGGTACAGCCGGACGATGCGGGCACGCGCTGGGCGGTGGAACAGCTCAATGGCTGGAGCCGTGACATGCAGGTGGGCGACGTGGGACCGTTATTGTACCTCGCGTGGCTGCGCGAGCTGGAACGGATCCTCTTCGCCAAGCAACTCGGCGCCACATTCGCCGGCTACTGGTCGCCTCACCCGCAGGTAGTGCTGGATATCCTGCGCAACCAGCCGGGCTGGTGCAGCCCGGAAAGCACAGGCTCGCAAGCAGGCGACTGCGACGCCGTGCTGCTCCAGGCCCTGCATCGCGCCTTGAACGATCTGCAGCAGGCGCTCGGCAACGATCGCTCCCGCTGGAAATTTGGCAAGCTGCACGCCGCACTTTTTTCCAGCCCGGTGCTGTCAAAGATTCCATTGCTCGGCACGGTACTCCGGCTGAGTATTCCCGCGCCGGGGGCGAACAGCACCATCAACGCCGGCATCATGGATTTTTCCAGCGAGCAGCATCCGTTTCTGGCTATCGGCGGGCCGTCGCTGCGGTTCGTGCTGGACTTCTCCAAGCTGTCCCGCTCGCGATTCATGTTCGCGCCGGGGGTCTCGGAAAATCCGCTCTCACCGCACTACGGCGATCTCATGCGCCCCTGGCGCGACGTCAAATGGCTGGATTTCTCGCGCCTACCGGCCTCGCACACTCTGACGCTGATGCCCTCCGCAAAGGGACGCCAGGGAAGCTGATTCGGGCCTGGCAAATCCTGTCTGCGCGACGGGTGGGTATTCTACAATTTGGTCAAGGAGCAGCCTCTGCTCAGCGAGATCATGGACACCATACTGGACGGTGTCGTCACGATCGAGCACTCCGATACATTTACCTATGTCAACGCGGGCGCCGCCAAGATCTTCGGCGTCAGACGGGGGGAGTTGGAGAACCGAAAATTTGGGGCGGAGGAATGGGCGTTCTTGTCGGAAGACGGTTTGCCCCTTACCTGTGAGGATGAACCCTTCGAAAAGGTCTACAGGGGAAATATCTCCATTCGCTCATTGGGGATTTAACCTCTCCGTTTGCGTTTGCCTCCCTCTCCGCCAAATTTTCTTCGCGTCCAGCTAACGCGAAAAGCTGCTTTAGGCTTGATTCGGCCGCCTGGCGGGAAGGAACATAGAGATTCGCCAGGGTGGCGGACCTGGCGGTCTGCAGCAACCGTCGAGGGAACCTTGCGCTGAGTACCAGGGGATGTCCCACGCCATGAAGTCACGGTGGAGCAGGATCTGCGTCGGTGCCGTCGGCTGTTGATATCCCCCCGTTCTTCGATTTATCCAGCATGGTCGCCTCCGTGTGCCACGCCCCGACACCCCTTAGCCTGATCAGGGCGAAATTCATTCTTTGAGTTTCAATGCAATCCTTGCAACATGGGCACCCTGGAAACGGGCTCCCGCCAGTTCATTGTCGCTCGGCATCCGCTCACCCTTGCCACCGGCGATAGTCGAGGCGCCGTACGGGCTGCAGCCGGTGATTTCGGATATCCCCATCTGGCCGGCGAAGGTATAGGGCAAGCCGACGAGCACCATCCCCTGATGCAGCAACGTGATGTGAAAGCTGAGGATGGTCGATTCCTGGCCGCCGTGCTGAGTAGCGGAGGAGGTAAAGACGCTACCGACCTTGCCGACCAGAGAGCCTTTCAGCCAGAGACTTCCGGTGGCATCGAGGAACTGACGCATCTGGCCGCACATGTTGCCAAACCGGGTCGGTGTGCCAAAGATAATCGCATCCGCCTCAGTCAGATCTCCAACGGTGGCAATGGGAAGATGAGCCATGGCTTTTTGGGCACCCAGCGCCCCCATTTTTTCCAAAACCTCCTCGGGCAGGGTTTCCGGGACACGCTTGATCACCGCCTCGCACCCTTTGACTTCGCCAACCCCTTCGGCTACGGCCTCGGCCATCTTGTAGATGTGGCCGTAGAGACTGTACTGAACAATCAATACCTTGCACATGTGATTCTCCTTTTATTGTTTTCGCCAGGTTTATCCGATCTGCAACAAAGCATCCGGCGCGAGGATCTCTCCGACGGCATTGGCCGTCAGCGCGCAAACCGGCACCTACCATGGCCGAAGAAGATGGTTGGCATCAGTTCAGTCATTGCTAGCCTCTGCGCTGCAATTCCTGGGCTCACTGCTGAACGCTTGGAAAAGGACAGAACCATCGTGGCGAGGAAGGGGGCCGCCAAAATTGCCACTGTGCGCAAAATATTCGAGCCTGGGCCTATGGACCGTTCGACTGGTGTGTCTTTTGAAGTATAGGTGATCTCTTGGGGGTTACAACCGCCAGGGATTATCGCGATCGCCATGGAGAGATCCCCTTACCCGGTACAATCTCTTACCACCAGCAGCAATTCAAGGCAGAGGCTTCCTGTGCCGGAGCAAACCGTCAATGCTCAAAGGGCCAGCGCCGCACACCGCGAAGAACAGGAAGATGAAACAGAGCAGCACGGCCGGTTCACCGTGGTTCCGGATCGGCCAGGCGCCGTTGGGTTGGTGGAACTGGGAATAGGCCACCGCCATCTCGCCGGAGAGGATGAAGGCCACCGGTCGAGTAAAGAGGCCGAGTAGTATGGCGACCCCGCCGTAGAATTCGAGCACCCCGCCGATCCAGGTCTGCGACAGCAGCGGCGGGTGGCCGCCGAACTCGGCGGGGATTCCGCCGAACCAGTCGAACAGTTTCATACCCCCTGCCTGGAGGAACAGCAGGCCGGCTACAACGCGCAGCAGAGTCAAAGCGATTTGTTTAAGCAGATCCATGTTCATGGGCGTAAATCCTTAGCGAATGGCAGGTATGCGACCCGAATTTAATTAAATTTTACCTCTGGCGCAGGAAAGCGCCAGGGATTGAGGTGGAAGCGGATGAAGGGGGATTCGCCATTTCTGCTTCTTATGGTCACTGAACAAACAGAAAGGGCCATTCCGATCCGAGCGATTAGAAATGGCCCTTCGTTCCTGTCCGAAATATCCCGCCGAATCAGGACCGGTCAGTTCTGTTCTGTAGGGAGTGATTTTTAAGACTACATGGAGGGTATTTCTCAGCACCTTTGGTGGAAAATGCCGTTCATCCCCTGCTCGACGACGTAGCCGCTCAAATCTGCCTTGACGTCAGGGACAAAGGGCATGTTCCGGTATTGTCTCATGACGTTGTCGCAGGCTTGCACCGCCCCGGCCTGAGCCAGAGCCTGATCCACGATCAGCCGCACTTCCGTCTTCAGCGGCGCGGACATCTTCCCCCTGAAATAGGGAGGGATGATGTATGGTTCTAATGGGCATCACACGTCCGGAGCCTTCAGCAATGGACGGTCGAAATCCTGGATCTGGTCAGCCACAGCCGGTTGTACAGCAGTCGCGATCCAAGCGGCCACATAAAGATTCAGCCGCGCAAAAAGGTTGAAAAAAAGCATTAATACAATCACGGGACCGAACACGGCGGCCGCGGGGTTGCCGGAAAATTTGCCCATCAGAAAGCCGGTGAACTACTGCAGGGCGAAAAGTCCCTGGCCTGGCTGCTGGCGCAGAAACCGTGGATCGTGCCGATCCCGGGGATCACCAAACTGCACCGACTGGACGAGAACCTCGGCGCGCTCAGCATCGACCTTACTGCTGATGACCTGCGGGAGATCAACACCGCTCGGGTCCGATCTGTGGCCCTACCGCGGCATCAGCCCGGTCGCCGAGCCGACCCCGATGGGGCACGAATACTGCGGCATCGTCGCGGAGGTCGGCCGCGCGGTCTCCAACATCAAGCCCGGACAGTTCGTCATCGGTTCGTTCTTCGGCAACGACAAAGGAAAAGGTCCGGCTGGATGACAATGGCTTGAGATGCAGGGAGCGGCCGTTCGGCCGCTCCCCCTGTGTCATTCTCACAAAAATACCTTCTACTTCCCATTCAGAGTCTTGTCGATCTTCTCTCCGGCCTTTTCTGCCGGTCCCTGCCCCTGCACGGTATCCTGTACGGCATCCTTGGTGTTCTGGGCGGCTTTATCGATTTTCTCTCCTGCCTTCTCGGCCGGCCCCTTCTGGTCACAGGCCACAAGCCCGGCGGCAAGAACAAGGGCTGTCACCAGGGCGAAGGATTTACGTAAGATCATCATCGGCTATCCTTTCCGCCGGCAGGCGAGAGAAGAGGCCCGCCAGCCGAAGTTTAATGGTTAGTTTCCTCCACTATAACAAAAAAGCCCCATGGAAAAAGGCGGCTGGGAAGGTTGGCGGGGTCTTCCCGCAGATCCAGGCGATTTTGCCCCCTCGTATTGACATGGCAACTTCTTCTGGGAGAATTGAACACTCGTTCGTTTTCCCAAAAGGGGGGGACATGCCGACCAAGGGCGCAGCAACTCGCAGAAAGATCCTTCAGACCGCCCGGCAGCTTTTTAACGCCAGGGGATTCAAGGCGGTCTCGGTCAGTGAACTGGTCCATGCGGTCGGGATGCAGAAAGGGAGTATCTACTTCCATTTTTCCGATAAGGATGAGCTGACGCGGGCGGTCTTTGCCGCCGCGGCCGAGGATTTCACGGGTTTTCTGGACCAGGCCCTGGCGGGGGAGAATCCCGCTGCAGCCCTGCAGCATCTCTTTGCCTCCGTCATGGATTATCACTTGGCGGCGGGGTTTGTCGGGGGCTGCCTGTTTGGCAACGCGGCCCTGGAAATGAGCGATTCCGACCCTGAATTTGCCCGCTTGGTCGAGTCCGTTTTCAACGACTGGAAACGCAAACTAGCCGGTGTGGTGGCCCGCGCCCAGCAATTGGGTCAGCTCAGGAACGATCTTCCCTGTGATGGCCTGGCGACCCAGATCATCGCCACCATCGAAGGGGGAATCATGATGGCCCGTCTCAAGAAGGAAGAGCTGCCCCTGCGGCAGAGCCTCTCCACCCTGGGCATCATGCTCGGCATGTAGCCCTTTTGATCCTTCAATTACAGCTATTTCAGCTTACGAACGAAGGCGACCCTATTCTATGGCGATCTTCGTCAAACTTTGGACCGAAACGAAAGGAACCTCATGATCGATGAGCTTTGGCAAGAAGAAGAGACGGATGAACAGGAGAGTTCCGGGGGGGCAACGACCATTGAGGAGGAGGATCAGGAGGCGGGAAACGGACCGGGTCCGGAGGATGACATTTCGTCCGAAGATGCGATCAAGATCTATTTGAAGGAGCTGAACAGGACGAAACTTTTATCCGCGGAACAGGAGCGGGAGCTGGCAATCAGGATCGAGGCGGGGGACCCGCAGGCCCGTGAGCGGATGATTGAAGGCAATCTGCGCCTGGTCGTCAGCATAGCCAAGCGCTACATGAACCGCGGCCTGCCTTTCCTGGACCTGATCGAGGAAGGGAACATGGGGCTGATCAGGGCGGTCGACAAGTTCGATGTGCACAAGGGCTTTCGCTTCTCGACCTATGCCACCTGGTGGATTCGACAGGGAATCGAACGGGCGTTGATCAACCAGAGCAGGACCATTCGGATTCCCGTTCATGTTGCCGATGAAGTGAATAAAATGACCAAGATCTCCCGCAAACTGCAGCAGGAAGATCAACGCGAACCGGATGCAGGCGAGATCGCCGAAGTGATGGGCGTCAAACCGGACTATATCAGTCAGCTCATGAACATGGTGAAGAAAACCTGGTCGATCGAACATCCGATGGGGGAAGACAGTGATTACACCCTCATCGACACCTTGGAAGATTCGACGACGATTGATCCCCTGTCGCATGTGGAGGATCGCCAGAGCTTTGCCCTGGTTCGCGAATGGATGGAGAGCTTGAATGAAAATGAAAGGGAGATTCTTGCCCTGCGTTTCGGGTTGAACGACCGGTCTACCGAAACCCTCGATACCATCGGCAAGCGGTTCGGCGTCACGCGGGAGCGAATAAGGCAGATTGAGGCCAAGAGCCTGGAGAAGCTGAAGGACTTTCTGCGGGAGAATGACCCCGGGGGAGAAGAAAAGGAAATGGCCTTTTTAGCGTCTGAAAACTCCCCGCCACTGGAGAATGCCACCAGAGGTGCCTTCGATCTGGGGTATCAGAGTTTACTTTCCTTCTGAATTTTCCACCTGACCACCTTTAATGAGCCCGAGACAAAAACACCGCCGGCTCATAACTGCTTTAAGACAGCCCTCGGGCAACGTTTTGGAACGCGTCTTTTGCGGTCTCCGAATCCGTCCACCCTTTTGATGCATCAGCAGAGGGAAAAGCTATTCTCCTGAAAAGTCCCGGTACCGAGACCGCGGAAAAAAACTGCGCTGGCACAGGTGCACAAAAACATGCCAGGTCAGTAACGTTCAGGGACCCGGCTTCTTGAAGAGGCTGGAGCAGGGCCTATACTGGGCACTGTATCTGCAAACTCGGCGTGGCCGGAAGCGCCGACCGGCGGCAACCGCAAAGGCGATATACAAGGTTTGCGGTTCTGAAAAATCGATCAGCGAAAAGGAAATAACATGACCTCAGAAAGTGAGAGAGCGGTATTTAAAGCCCTGGCCGGGGTTACCACGGCCACCCTGACGACCATTCTTCTGAAGAAAGGTCTGCGCAACGTTTGGATTCGGGGGGCGTTCCCACTTGCCCCGGGGGCTCCGCGGGTCGTGGGGCGTGCTTTTACATTGCGCTTTGTTCCAGCCCGCGAGGATCTGGCCACGCCCGCTTCCTGGGCCTCGCCAAAGTCGAGCCGCGCCGCTATCGAGCAGATGCCGGAAGGCTGTATTGCATTGGTTGATGCCCTGGGGGTGAAGGACGCCGCTATCTGGGGCGACATCCTGTGCGCGCGCATGGCGAAGCGCGGGGTGGCTGCCTTGGTAACCGACGGCGTCGTGCGGGATCTGGCAGGTGTACTTTCCACTCGACTGCCGGTATGGGCCAGCGGAGCCGCCGCGCCGCCGTCTGTGGCCGGCCTGACCTTTGTCGATTGGCAACAACCCGTTGGCTGTGGAGGGGTGGCGGTCTTCCCCGACGATGTCATCGTGGCTGACCAGGATGGCGCCGTGGTGATCCCGACCGCCATGGTCGATGAAATCGTCGACCTGGCCGTGGAACAGGAACGGTTCGAAAGCTGGATTATCGATGAGGTCAGAGCCGGCGGCGCTCTGCCCGGACTCTATCCGCCCGATGAGGAGAACCGGGCTCGGTATGAAGCCACCAAAAAATCCGGAGGCCTCCAACACGAATGAGGCCATTTCACGCATTAAAGCAATGGATACCCCTGCATCTGAGGTGGCCATAGGCGCGTGTTAAAAATAGCCACCAATAAAAATGGCCAATTCTGTTTCAAAGCCAGTGATTTATCAGACGGGATTTCCCCGAGACCGGTCGTAGCGGGCGTGTCCCCGTGCCGCCTGAAAATCGGTTTCTTATCAGATGACCGTGCACCCCGACTCCGCATCCTCCAAAGCATCAGAAGGACCTTGAGAACCCCCTGCTTTGTCAGCCCGCCCGAAAAGTGATTGCTTGTTAATTTCTGACGCCGCGCCGATCAGCGTCTGCGTAAGCGGGCAAAGAGCGGCGGTGAATCCCATGCCGGGTCGTTACCGCGAATAAACCGCTCGATGTCCGGCGTCTGTGGCCGGGCTCCACCTGCAAGATAGATCAGCAAAGCGATCGCGGTCCCCCCCAGCGCGAGACCAACGGCGACACAGAGAGCTACGCCGGTGCTCGCGACACCGGTTGCGAAGTGTGCGAAAATGGGAGCGATCATGAAGGCTGCCACCGCGCGCATAAGCTCTACGAGCGCGAAAACCCGCTGCAGCTTTGCCGAGGGCAGCGAGAGGCCGGCGCAGAAGAGTGCCGGAACGACCGTAGCCCCGAGCCCGATTCCCGTCACTCCCGAGCCGATCAGCGTGAGAGCCTCACCCGGTGGTAACTCGATTTGAAATATCACGATCCCGGCAGCCAGGCAGATCATGCCGACCAGCGGCATGATCTGCAACTCCCGCCGTCTGATGAACAGTCCCAGCAGAGCCGCGGCAAGGATCGCTCCGGCGATCTCCGGCAGGTAGAGCAGACCAAGCTGCACCGGGCTGTAGCGGTCGCCCTGCAGGCGGACGGTAAGATCTATGGCGGAGACGGAGGTCGCCGCAGCGAACAACGCGAGCACGATGCCCGCCACGGGGATCGTACTCCCGAACATCGGCCGGACGATAAGAAGCGGCCTTCGCGCCCGGTACTGGTAGACGACGAGCAGGACGATCACTGCGAGTCCACCGAGGAGCGGCCCGAGCGTCCGTGCTGCGAGGAACTTATGCGTCAATAACTCAGAGGCGCCGTAGAACGCCGCCACCGACCCGAGCGCAGCCAATCCGATAGCCCGGAGATCCCGCGGAGCGCTTCTGTCGGCAGGGGGCTGGTCCTCATAGGTCAGCAGTGCAAGCAGCAGTGCTACGGCCGAAATACCGGCGATGATCCAGAACAGCGGTCGCCAGCCGTGGGCACTCGCCTGCAGCCCGCCGATCAGGGGGCCGGCCGCGACAGCGCCGAAGATGCACATGCTCATGATTACTACCGTGGCGCGAAACTTTTCCGGGCCGAACCCGGTTGCCAGCGGCGGAACCGCGCCGATCAGCAGGAGGCTTGTACAGAGCCCCTGCAGCACATGGCCGGCGAAGAACATGGCGGCGTTCTGGGCGGCCGCCGAGAGGACAGAGCCCAACACGAGCAGAGCTGCGTAAATGACCATAACCCTTCGCTGCGGCAGGCGCAGAGCCAACTGCACTGCCACCACCGTCCCGACAGCGTAGGCGGCGTTTCCCATGCCGGACGCAAGAGCCATTGTCTGCAGGCTCATGGAAAGTTGACGGGCGATGATGGGCCGAATCGGGCCAATCGCCGCGGACAACGCAAGATACGGGATCAGCGCTGAGACAACCATCGCGGCGGCCGCAACGTAGCTGTCGGCCAGGGGGCCTCGCCGATGTACCACCTTGGATAGATCGATTATCCGGCGCATGGAACAAACTTAACGATGCAGAGCGTGCGCTGCAAGTCTTGCCTCCGCGGTGGCTTTAAATTTCCTAAGAAAGATGTTTTAGTTATCGAGGCGTTTCCAAGTCGCGGTACCACTTCTTCGAAGTGCGAAGCGGACCGATGCCGCCGAAACGGGGGGAATAACCCCTCCTGGAAATTCATAGAAAAGAAACAGAGCAAAATTATCTTAGCAGCATCGCGGCCAAGTTTTTCGCCCCCCTTTACCGCGCGCGCTGCGCATGAGCGGCGCGAACCACAATCGGCATCAGGAACATTATGGCTAAAATGATCAGCATGGTCGAGTTGGGGTCTTGAACATACGCGTTCAGGCGCAGGGTGGAGACAGCGATCACGCCGAAATAGAGCATGTCCCCGGCAATGGCGATGGCCCAGCCGCCGACGAAGCCGTGCCCCGCGGCGCGGGCTGAGGCGCGGCCTGTCATCGGGTCAACGCCAAAGGCAATCATGACCAGAGCCAGCGGCCCGGCGCCGGTGCCGTTGAAGTGAGCGACGCTGCGCTCGGTGGCCATCTTGAATGCTGCACCGATGCGTGCGCCCAGGCGGCACTTGTTCCCCCAGAGACTCCCCAGGCGCAGAAGCGGTTCGAAAGCGAGGGCGAGGATCACGTCCGAAATGAGGTAGAGAACTGCCATCACTGGCCATGCCAGCCCCTGGCGTCTTGCAAGGAGCACCCCGGCCGGGATGCCGCCGCCGATCGGTATCACAAAGAGTTCGAGGACGGAGAAGCTGCTGGCGAGGGTGTGGGATAATGACGGAGAGAGGGACATGGTTGTTATAGGCGAGTGTGGCTATCTGGTAACGGGCCGAGCGAGCACTGCCGGTTGACGCAGACTTAAGTCCAACGCCTCGATCCGAAAAAGTTCGCTCAAGCTACCACGCCCCAAGTAGTCTTCCTAGAAAAATGGAGGATGAAACTGGGCTGAGATGATAGCCGATGAAGCCGTTGACGTCCAGGATCATTACCTTATTCTCTGCTCCAGGCTGCAGGAAATGTTCACCGAAAAGCGCGGCCGATCACCGTTGCCACCACCAAGCTCTCTAGGTACATCTTTTATTCCTTTCTATTCCAGCCATTGAAGCGGATCTTCGCTCGGGCTCGGTACCAGCGAGGGGTCCTCGACAAACATCCGGTGCCAGATGGCGAAATGCATCAGCAGCCACAGCTTGCCCGTCCCCTGCCGCTGCCCCGCAATATGCTGCTGAATCATTTCACCAACCGCTGATGGATGGAAAAACTCTCGGATAGCCCGATTCTGCGGCAGCACGGAGGCGAGATGGCGCAGCACTGCCGGAGAGAAGAATCCGGCGACCGGCACATGGAAGCCCGTCTTTTTGGGGGACAGGTGGTCCGACGGCAGATATTTCAGCGCCCACTGGCGCAGAAAAAATTTGCCGACCCGCCCCCGGACTTTCAGGGCGTCCGGCAAAGCCAGACCGAATTCGACGACGCGGTGATCGAGAAAGGGCACCCGGCCTTCCAGTCCGAAACTCATCAGGGCCCGGTCGACCTTGACCAGAAGGTCATCGGCCAACTCCGTCTGCAGATCGGTAAACTGGGCCCGCTGCAGGAGGCTCCAGTTCCTCGGGGCCTGCTGCCAACTGGCGATGAACGGCGCTCGCCGGGCGGCGGCGGCCGATAACAGCGCCGGCCTGAAGAGTTTTTTCTTCATGGCCGCTGGCCACCGGCTTTTGGTTCTGTAGCCACCCGAGCCGGGCGCGGTCAGATTGGCAAAGATCCTCTGCAGGCCCAGTCTGCGGTATCTGCCGTAGCCGGCAAAAACCTCATCGCCGCCCTCCCCGGTGAAGACCACTTTCAAATCTCTGCCGGCGCGTTCGGCCAGCAGGGAGGTGGGCAGGATGGCGTTATCCAGCATCAGTTCATCGGCGGCATGGATCGTGTGAGGGATGCGCCGGAAAAGGGTGTTGCGATCGAGAAGCAGCTCCTGGTGCCGGGTGCCGAAGATCCCGGCGATACGGGTGGCCGTCTCCAGTTCGCCGCGCTTTGCGGCATCCGTATAGCCTACCGAATAGGTCTGGATCGAGCCCGACTGATAACGATGGAGGAGGGCGCAGATCGTCGCCGAGTCGATGCCGCCCGACAGGAATAGCCCGAAGGGCACATCCGAACGCATGTGCTCCTTCATGACCTGGGCCATCAGCGCATCGAACTTCTCTTCGGCCTCCTCCTGCCTGAGTTTCTGCGGCTCCACATCGGTGGCCCGCCAGTAGCGGTGCAGCCGGGTGGAAAGATCGGTGTTGATACGTAGGCAGGACCCCGGCGGCAGACGCCTGATCCCCTGGAATATGGTCTCTTCACCGCCGCTGAACTTGTTTTCCAGGTATTGCACGAGCGCTGACGGGTTCAGCGGCGGGGATTGCGGGAGCAGGGCCAGCAGCCCCTTGATTTTGGAGGCAAAGGCGACGAAAGCTGGCTGGATCGTATAGAAAAGCGGCTTGATGCCGAGCCGATCGCGCCCCAGGACCAGGGAATCGGAGAAACGATCATGCAGGGCAAAGGCGAACATGCCGTTGAGGACCCGCAGGCCGTCCGGCCCCCCTTCGGCGAAGGCGTGCAGGATGGCCTCGCAGTCGGAACGGGTCCTGAGCTGGATGCCGCGGGATTCCCAGTCGGCAAACAGCTCCAGGTAGTTGTAGATTTCGCCGTTAGCGATCAGGGCGAGCCGGCCGTCGCCACTTTCGAGCGGCTGGTGCCCGCCGGCTAGATCAATGATGGACAGCCGCGTATGGACAAGTCCTACCCGGCCGTGCACGACAATGCCGCAGTCATCGGGGCCGCGGTGGTGCAGGGCGCGTGCAGCGGCCTCAAGGCGTTCACGGCTGATGTCCTCCGGGCGACGATGGATGATGCCGGCGATTCCGCACATGGAGGTTTCCGATCTGTCGGGCAGGGGAGCTTCTGGCACACACACTAAACAGACAGACTTAAGCCACGCTTAAGGTTAAAGGGAAAAGCTGGTCAGGCAAGGGGACTTTGCGTTTCAAAGATGGGGTGGCACTGAAAAGAAAGATTGTCCGCTCAGGCGAACGGAACGACCATGGGGAAAAGACCTGTTTGGCATTGACAACCCGGCAGGCATCTCCGAAGGAGCCGCCGCAAACGAGAAAAGGGCCATTCAATCCAAGGACTGAAATGACCCTTTTCTCTCATCAAATTTGGCCGGTTGTTCTATTCCGGCTCAGGCTCAGTCCGCATTGGGACCTTCCGTACTGTTCTCCACGACCTTTCCCGTTGCGGCGTCCACGCCGACCTCATGGGTAGTCCTGCCCTTTTTGATGTCGAAAGAATAACGCAGACCGCTGCCGCCTTCTTCCTTCTCCAGCTCTTCCTTGACGATTTTGCCGTGATAGGCCTTCTGGGCGATCTGCCGCGCCTGCTGCAGGGTCACTTTGGCTTCCTTGCTGTACTGGCCGCCGGTCAGGGCAAAGGCCTGGGAGGAGACCAGTAGAAATGCGGCTGCCGCAAAGGCCGGAAAGGCCGAACCAAGTTTCTTGATCGCGTTCAAATTTCGCTCCTGCAAAGGGGTTGTGTTCTGGCGAGGCCGGAACGGCCTGCCTTCCATGATGTACAGGATACCCCGAAAGGCTTACGGCAGCCTTAAGCGCCCTTGACGGCTCGCTTTTCCTCCTCCACTCCCTTGAACCGGACGGTCACTTTCAGGCCGCTGCCGGCATCCCCTTCCCCCACGATGATCCGGGCCTGATGGCGCTCGGCGATTCTCTTGACGATGGCCAGGCCCAGACCGCTGCCGGAGACTTTCGTCCCCAGCCGCCGGTAGAACCGATCGAATACCCGATTTCGCGCCTCCGGGGGGATTCCGCACCCGGTATCCTGGACTTCCAGCAGGGCGTCCTCTCCCTCCCGGCGCACTCGGACATCCACCCGGCCCGTGGCCGGGGTATAGCGAATTGCATTGTCGATCAGATTCTCCAGCAGGATTCTCAGGCTGTCCGGATCGCCCAGAACACCGGCCGGCTCTTCCTGCGCCAGGCCGAGATCGATCCCGCTCACCTGCGCCTGTTGGGCGAACTCCCCCACTACCTTTCGGGCCAATTCACTCAGCAGCACTTTTTGCAGCGGCCTCTGCCGGGCTTCGGGCTCCAGGCGGGCCATGGTCAGGAGCTGCTGGACCAGGTGGGTAGCTCGGGCCAGGCCCTCCCGGACCCGGCGATAGGCCTCGGCGCGCTCCTCTGGAATGGCGGCGCGGGCCAGCAGTTGCGCCTGGAGGGTCACCGCCGTCAGAGGGGTGCGCAGCTCATGGGCGGCATCGGCGATGAACTGCCGCTGGCTCTTGAGGGCTTCGTCCAGCCGAAGCAGCAGATCGTTCAGGGCCGCCACCAGGGGGCGGATCTCCTCCGGCAGGTTGTCCGCGGGCAGCGGCTCCAGGTCGCCGGAATGACGTCGACCGAGGCTGGCGGCGATCCGGTTCAAGGGTCTAAGGCCGCGGCCGACGGCCAGCCAGATCAGCAAGACAAGAACCGGCAACAGCAGAAGCATCGGTCCCAGGGTGCTCAGGGTGATGCCGGTGCTCAGCTCCCGGCGCTCATCCAGGGACTGGGAGACCTGGATGAGCCCCTCCGGCTGCGGCAGACTGAAGACCCGCCACCGAGCCTCTTTCCAAGTCGCAAAACCGTATCCGGCTTTGGCCAGGGGGGGCAGTTTTATATCGGGCCGGGAGGAATAGAGCAATCGGCCCTCGGCATTCCAGACCTGAACCAGGTAATCCGTCTCCCCCTCTGCGACATTCTGCGCACGCTCACTCGGCGGGAATTGCCCGTGGCGCTGCAGGGTGAGCGCCAGTTGCTGCAACTGGTAATCGAACAGGTCGTTGACTTCCCCCCGGGCCAGGAAATAGGTGGTAACCCCGGAGAGTGAGACCGCCGCGATCATGCCGGAGAGGAGCCAGAGCAGAAGCCGCTTGCGAATGGACATCAGGACTCCTTGGCCACCATATAGCCGACGCCGCGGACGTTGAGGATCACCCCCGCACCCAGTTTTTTCCGCAGATGGTGGACATGGACCTCGACGGCATTGCTGTCCACCTCCTGCTGCCAGCCGTACAGGCGCTCCTCCAGTTGCCCGCGCGACAGCACCGCTCCCGGCCGCTCCAGCAGCGCCTGCAGCAGGTTGAACTCCCGGGAGGAAAGTCGAATGGGAGCCCCTGCCTTGAAAACTTCGTGGGTGGCGGGGTTCAGGCTCAGATCGCCATGCACCAGCAGCGGCTGCGCCCGGCCGGCCTGCCGGCGCAGGACCGCCCGGATTCTGGCCTCCAGCTCTTCGAGGTCGAAGGGCTTGACCAGGTAGTCGTCGGCACCCGTATCGAGGCCGGCGATGCGTTCGGCCACGGCGTCGCGGGCGGTAATGATCAGCACCGGCAGATCGCTTCCCCGCTGCCGCAGGGTGCTCAGCAGCTCCAGGCCCGAGGCGCCCGGCAGTCCGAGGTCCAGCAGCAGCAGGGAGTAGGACTCGCCGGCCAAGGCGACTTCGGCGTCCTCCCCGTCCTGCACCCAGTCGACGGCGAAACCGTCCTGACGCAGTCCCTGGCGGAGGCTCTCGCCGACCATCGGGTCATCTTCAACCAGCAGGATACGCATGGATTTCCCTCGGTCCCGATCGTTTTCGAGTGAGCGATATTTCCATCATGACGCTTTCTTACCGATCTTGCCAGGCCTTCTGGTCACCAGGACGTGAAACAGCACCGGCATGACCACCAGCACCAGCGGCATCTGCACGGCTAGGCCGGAGATGATGGCTACCGCCAGGGGCTGCTGCATGGCCGAGCCCTGGCCGAGGGAAAGGGCGAGGGGCAGCAAGGTCAGGATAGCGGCAATGGTGGTCATGGCGATGGGGCGCATGCGGTTCTTGCCGGCGGCCACCAGGGCCTGTGCATGGTCCATTTTTCCGCTGATTTCCTGATATTCGGAAAAATAGAAAATCGCCACCTCGGTCACGATGCCGATGATCATGGTCATCCCCATTATGGCGGAGATATTCAGCTCGATACCGGCGATCCAGAGTCCCACGAAAACCGCCATCGCCGCCAGCAGCGGCATGGCCAGGATGGCCATGGCCACCCGGAAGCGTTCGTAGAGAAACAGCAGCAGGGCGAAGACGAGGACCACGGCGGCGGCGAAGACCGTGAACAGACTCTTGAAGGCGATCTGTTGCTGCCGGTACAGCCCGCCAAGCACGTAGTACATCCCTTTCGGGAGGAGCTGCGGCCGGACCAGGACCTTCTTCACATCGCGGATGACCGAACCCATGTCCCGGCCGCTGATGCGGGCGGTCACCGCCACCATCCGCTGCTGGTTCTCGCGGGTGATCTGCGGCTGCCCGGTCACCGGCACGACCGCGGCCACCCGCCGCAGGGGGAACCAGTGGCCGTCGGAGGCACGCAGTTGCAGGTTCCCCACGTCCTGCTCGCTGCGGCGCAGGCGGTGGGGCACCCAGACGCGCACCCCCACCATTTTGACGCTGCGTTGTACCTCGGTGGTGACCCGGCCGCTGAGGTAGTCCTGCAGCAGGGAGGTGATCTCCTCGGGGTCCACCCCCTCCAGCGCCGCCTTGGTCCGGTCGACATGGATCTGCAGGGCGTCGCCGGCGGGATTGATGCCGTTGCGCACCTCGACGACGCCCGGGATACCGGCGATCCTGCCGGCGATCTGCCGCGCCGTCTGTTGCAACTGCCTGGCGTTGTCGGAAAAGAGTTTGATCTCCACCGGCTGGGGGACGGCGGTGAGATCGCCGATGAGATCCTCCATCAACTGGGCCATTTCGATCTCCAGGCCGGGAACCTGCTGCTCGACGCGAGTTCGCACCTCGTCCATGACCTCCTCGATGGGGCGGCGCTGCCCCATCGGTTTCAGACGGATGAAGAAATCCCCCTCGTTCGCCTCGGTGATCCCGCCCCCCAATTGCACGCCGGTGCGCCGCGAGTACGTTTCCACATCGGGGGTGCTGGCGACGATCTTTTCCACCTGCCGCAGCAGGCGGTCCGTTTCCGTCAGGGCGGTCCCCGGGGGGCTGCGGTAGTCGAGGATGAAGCCCCCTTCGTCCATGGCCGGAAGGAAGCCGGTGCCCACATTCCGATAGGCCAGCCAGCCGAGAGCCAGCAGGGGGAGGACGATGAGCAGAACCAGCAGAGGCTTCTGCAGCAGGTGCTCCAGCAGGCTGGCGTAGCGGCCGTGCACCCAGGCGGTCAGCCGCCCCCCTTCCTTCTGCTCGGCGTCCCTGCGTTTCAGGAACTTGTCCGCCAGCAGCGGCACCGCCAGCCAGGTGATGAGGTAGGAGATGAGCAGCGCCGCGGCCATGGTGAGGGACAACGCCTTGAAGAAGGCCCCGGTGACGCCGCTCAGGAAGGCCAGGGGAATAAAGATGATGATGGTGGCGCTACTGGAGCCGGAAAGGGGCGGGGAAAACTCGGCGGCCGCTTTCATGACCCGCCCGTGGTGCGCCTCCGGGGCGCCCCGCAGCCGCCGGATGATATGCTCGACCATGACGATGGCGTCGTCGATGATCAACCCGACCGCCGCCGCCATCCCCCCCAGGGTCATGATGTTGAAGCTCATCTTGAAGATGTGCAGCAGGACGACCGTCGACGCCAGCACCGCCGGCACCACGAGGATGGCGATCACGGTGACCTTCAGGTTGCGTAGGAAGAGCAGCAGCACCAGGGCGGCCAGACCGATACCGATGAGGATGGCGTCGCGGACGCTGGCCTCCGAATCGAGCACCAGCCGGCTCTGATCGTACCAGTTGGCGAGGCTCACCCCCCGGGGCATCTGCGGGCGGAAGGCGGCGAGCTTGCCCTTGATCCCGGCCGCGATTTGGACGCTGTTGGCGCCGGGCTGCTGGTAGATGTTCAGCAGCACCGCCTGCTGGCCGTCGGCCGTGACCCGGGTCCACTGCGGCACCGTCGCGATCTCGACGGTCGCCACGTCCCCCAGCCGCACCAGGCCGTTGGCGCCGCTTTTCAGCACCGTGCGGCGGATCATGTCCAGGTCTTTGAAGCGGGTGTCGGCAACGACCAGGTAGAGCTTGTAGTGATCCTCCAGCCGCCCCACGGCCTGCACCACGTTGGCGGCGCCCAGGGCGCGGGAGATGTCGCCGAGCCCCAGGCCGAAGGCCCGCAGGCGCGCCGGATCGACGCTCACCCGGAACTCCTCCCGGCTGCCGCCGACCACCTGCACCCGCGCCACCCCGTTGACCGCCGAGAGCAGCGGCAGAAGCTGATAGCGGGCCAGATCGTGCAGGGCGGTCTGGGAGAGGCGGTTGGAGGTGAGGCTGTAGGCGATGATCGGGAAAACCGTCGGGTCCATGCGCCGGGTGAGCAGGGAAGTGCCAGCCGGCAGGGAGGGGAGGATCTGGGTGATGGCGGCGTTGACCTGCAGGGTCGCCGTCGCCATGTCGGTGCCCCAGGCCATGAAGATGGAGATCTCGGCGCTGCCGCGGCTGGTGGTGGAGCGCACCCGCCGCAGCCCGGGAACCCGGCGGATCGCCTCCTCTACCGGCTGCGTCACCTGCAGGAGCATCTGCTCGGCGGGGCGGTCGCCGGCATCGAGGGTGACGTCAATGCGCGGGAAATTGACGTGCGGAAAGAGGGTGACCGGCATCCGGAAGGCGGCCAGCAGGCCGGCCGCCGCCAGGATCACCAGGAGAAAAAGAAGGGAGCGGCGGTGGCGCTGGCTCCAGCCGGTGAACTTCATCGGGTGGATTCCCGCACGGCCATGCCGTCCTGCAGCTCATAGTTGCCCGTGGTGACCACCTTGCGGGCAGGGTCGAAGTCGCCGCGGATCGCTATCTGCGTATCGCTCTGCTGCTCGACCTGGACATTGACCCGCTGCGCCTTCCCCTGATCGACCTGATAGATGTACGCCCCCTGGTCATCGCGCAGCACAGCCGAGCGCGGCACGACCCAGGCGGTGCGGGTGCCGAGGGTAATCCGGCCGCGCACCTGCATCCCCGGCAGAAAACGGGGTGAATCCCCGTTGATCTCGGCCAGGACATCGACCAGCCGGGTCTGCGGATTGATGAGCCCGTGCACGGCGGTTACCTTTCCCTCTGCCGCCTGGTCGGCATTGAACACGGAAACGATGCGCACCGGCATGCCGGTCTGGACTTGCTGAACGTCCTCCGGCTCCACCCCCAGGTCTGCCCGCAGGGCTCCCTGCCGCGCCAGTTGCAGGACCGTGGTCCCGGCCGGGACGCGATCCCCTTCTTTGACGCTCAGGGTGGTCACAATGCCGGCGAAGGGAGCGGTGACCTGCTCAGTGGCTCGCGATTTGCCGAGCTGGCGCTCGGTCTGCAGCAGGGCGCGGGCATCGGCCAGCTCCTTGCGGGAGGCGGCCAGTTCGGCGTTGGTGGCCAGGTGCTTCTGCACCAGTTTTTCCGTGCGCTGCACCTGGGTGCGGGCGAAGTCGAGGGCCGCCACCGCCTTCTGATAATCCATGGCATCGGCCGGGGCGGTGCGAAACGCCAGGAGGGGCGCGCCTTTTTTCACCACCTCGCCGGCGCTGACCAGCAGCCGGGAAATCTCCCCGGCCCGCGGGAAGCTGATGTTGACCGTCCGCCGGCTATCGGCATTGACCACCCCGTAGCTGGTCAGGGTGGTGGCTACCGGGGTCTGCTGCAGTGAGACGGTGCGGACCAGGACGCTCGTTTGCTCCGCCGCCCCGGCAGCAGCGGCCGCAAGGAGAAAGGCGAATCCGACGGCCAGGGCGGTCGCCTTGGGTATCTTGGTCATGGGGTCTTCTCCCGGTGCACGGGCAGTTCGCTGCCCAACAGGGTCTGCAGGCCGACGCGCTGTTCCAGGGCGGACTGTTCCAGCTTGATCAGTTCGATGCGCCTGTTAACCAAGCTGCCGCGCAGGGTGACGTAAGTCAGCTCGTTGATGTCGACAGCGGCGAAGGCGGTTTCGGCCTCCTCGGCCGCCTTCTGCAGCCCCGGCAGGGATGTTCTGACCTGATCCACCTGCGCTTCCAGCAGGCGCTGATCCGCCAGGATCTGCTCGATGGTGGCGCGCGCCTTGACCAGGCGGGTCTCGAACTCGTCGTAGAGATGCCGGCGGGTGGCCTTCTCGATGGCGATATTGCCCCGGTTGCGGTTGAACAGGGGCAGGCTCAGGGTGATCCCCACCCCGAGGGTGTGCACGTTGCTGGTGTCGCTGGCCCGCGTCAGCCCGACGTTCAGGGCGGGGAACTGCTCGATGATCGCCTGCCGGTAACGCAGGTCCTGGCTCCGGTAGCCGGCCTGCAGAGCCAGCAGGTCCGGTCGGCGCCGGGCGATTTCGGGGAGCAGATCCTGCACCCGCGCTGTATCGAGGGGCGGCAACTCCACTCCGCCGACCAGCCGCAGGTGGACTTCCGGGGAGAGTCCCAGCAGTTGGTTGAGTTCATGCCGGTTTTTGCTGATCTCCCGCTGCAAGTCGTTGATCTTCCGCTCCACGTCTTGCAGGGCGGCCAGATCGGCATCGGCCTGGCCGAGGGTCACGTTGCCTTCCTGCAGCGCCTCCTGCACATGGGCATAGCGGGCGGCCAGAAGATGGCGGTAAGGCTCCAGGACTTGCAGCAGCCGGTCCTGCTCCAGATTTCGCACGAAGAGCAGGCGGGCCTGGCTGGCGGTCTGCCATTCCTGCCAGAGCAGGTTGAGGTCGGCCTTGCGCACCTGTGCCTGGGCGGCGCTTTGGGCGACCGGCCGGGTGAGCAGGGCTTCGAGATCATAGTTGAGGCCGAAGCTGGTGCCGGTCGCCGTCGAGCCGGGGACCGAATTGGTAGGGAAATCGAGATTGGCGCCGAGTTGCGGATCGGGGAGAAGGCCGGCGGTAAAGGCCTGAGCGCGGGCGATCCCCGCTTCGTCCCGGCTCAGCTTCAGCTCGGGATTGTTCACCACCGCCAGAATGGCCACCTCCGTGCTGTCGAGCCCGTCTTCCGGATTGAACCGGTGCGGCGCCAGATGGGTCATGGGCAAGGTGGCCGGGTCTACCGTCAGGTGGGGCACCTCGTTGGGCAGGGTCGCCTGCAGGTCGAGGGGCTTCGGCTGGTACGCGACACAACCGGCCAGACCTGCGATAAAAAAAGTAAAAATTACTTTCCAGGGGATACTCAACGCGCTTTCCGTCCCGGGTTGAAATGTCCTAATCTCCATTATACGCAGGGAAAACTTACCTCAGCCTTAAGCCTGCAGCTCTCGGCGCTCATCGAGGGACTGGGGGACCTGGAAGCGCCCCTCCGGCTGCGAGAAGCTGTAGACCCGCCAGCGGGGTTCAGGCTCACATCGCCATGCACCAACTCCGCCCGGCCGGCTTGGCGGCGCAGGACGGCGCGGATTCTGCCTCCAGCTCTTCGAGGTCGCAGGAGTCGTCGGCCCCGGTTTTTTCCATCTGGATCTTTACCCCCGATCTTGCCTGCCTTCCTGGTCACCAGCACATGAAAGAACACCGGCAGGACCCGATTTATTCTAGGGCATCCAGATTGGCGGCAGTTGCAGGTCAGAAAGGAAGCCGGCGGCAGTCAGTTGGGGATCTGCGGTGGGCAGGAATGGCGCCGAGTCGGTCGAGTAAGATCCGAGCCTTAAGCCCGCAGGCCGATCAGGTCAGTAGCGCCACAGAAGACTGACCCCGACCGCGTGATCCGCCGGGTCCACCGTGGTGTCCAGCGACACGGAGCTTTGCGGCCCGAGAAAGGCGTCGCTGAGGAACGCGCCGAAAAAATGCCCGATGGCCACGCCGGCAAGCACATCCGAAGGGTAATGTTTTTTCGCTTCCACCCGGGCCCAGGCGGTAGCCGCCGTGAGCGTTCCCAGCCCGGCCCGGCTGAGAGTGCGTTCCATCGGTGAAAGGGGTAGATAGTTCAGGTTCTTTGAGGCCAGGGTGGCGAAAACGGCGGCATTGGTGGCGTGGCCGGAGGGGAAACTGTGGGTGCTCTCGCCGTTGGGGCGGACCCTGCCGGTGGTATCTTTCAGTAGATTGGTCAGACCGTTGGCGGCCAGGATCGCCGCCCCGTCGACCGCCGCCCCTGCCGCCTTGTTTCTGACCCACTCCCCCGGCTGCTTTCCGCTGGGAGTGGCGAGGGCCGTGAGGCTGAAGGCGGCAATCGTTGCCCCGCACAGATAGGTGCCGGCCTGGTCGGCACTGCTCTGTGAGCCGAACAGCGGGTGATGGGCGGAGGCCCAATCGGAAATAGTGTGATCCAGGCCGGTGGACCAGGAGACGGCCGCTCCCGCCAGGGGGGCCCAGGTTGCCGGAGACAGGGCGGCATGCACGGCGGCCGATTTGACCCGTGACCAGCCCGGCCGCAAGGTGGCATTCTGCCCCCAGCGGGCTGTCTGCGGCAGGGTGCTGCAGCCGGCGAGGAGAATGAAGAACAGGACGAGGAGAAGATAGGAGAATTTAGGGAGACAAGTGGCACGATCGCTGGAAGCCCGCAGACGATCGCTCAGGGTTATCTTTCGCGTCGGGCCCAAAGCAAAACTCCTTCCTCGG
This sequence comes from uncultured delta proteobacterium, assembly GCA_963816395.1. Taxonomy (GTDB): domain Bacteria; phylum Desulfobacterota; class Desulfuromonadia; order Desulfuromonadales; family JACZKF01; genus CAWFKQ01. Next base: position 28,770 of record CAWFKQ010000014.1, read on the forward strand.
GCCTTCGAAAAGATCGATGCAAAGCCCTGAGTCATTGTGCTCAGGGAAAACTTAAGTCGGGCTTAAGGCCGCATATTTGTTTTCTTTAGGGGGATCGATGAAAATGGGGCAGAACCAACACTATTTACGACATGCTACGTACCCTGCTTGATATGTACGGACTGGCTCCGATGGGGAAAAGCGCAGATGCGAAGCCGATTACGGAAATATGGCAATAAACATGCTTTTCTCAAGTGGTTCTGAGCTGGCGGACAGCCGTTTGGGCGGTATCAAGGCGTGAGCCGCGACGATCGATCAAGTGTCAAGGGGTTCTTGGTCCCGTGGTTTAAGCGAGTGTTCAACGGGCGGAATGAGGAGCGAAGGGAGAGGAAGAGCAGTTAATTTATCCGGTGTCATTCCCGTCAGAGGACCGGGCCGCCTTGGCCGCTCCTTGCTGAGGTTGGCTGCGGCAGCCTCTGCCACGGAGATTTCATTACATCTAAGCTACGGAAGACGGCAGATTCAGATAGAAGGTGCTGCCCTCCCCTGGGGTACTCTCCACCCAGACCCGGCCGCCGTGGACTTCGGCGATCTGCCGCACCAGGGCCAGGCCCAGGCCGGTGCCGGCCGGCCCCTTGCGTCCCTCCATCCGATAGAAGCGCTCAAAGATCTTCTCCCGCTGATCCGCCGGGATTCCCGGCCCTTCATCCCGCACCCACAGCAGGGCTCTGCCCTTTTCCGCCCGTGCGCCGAGGAAGATTCCGCTTCCGGCCGGAGAATACTTGACCGCATTGGAAAGGAGATTCTTTACCGCCGTCTGGAGTTTGTCGGCATCACCCCAGACCGGAGGGAGATCGACTGCGCACTCGATCTGGATGCGATGGCGGCCCAGGGGGGAGCGGAAGGGTTTCGAAACCTCCTGCAGGAGCGCAGGAAGTTGGACGGGACCTGGGTCTTCCAGGCCAAAACCTGCCTGCAGGCGCTGCAGTCCGAGAAGGTTGTCGATCAGGTTATGCAGCCGCTCGCTCTCCTTGACGATAAGTTGGAGAAATTCCCCCTGCTGCTCCGGAGTCCCTCCATTTTCCAGAAGGAACTCGGAAAAGCCGAGGATGGCGGTGAGGGGGGTGCGCATCTCGTGGCTGACCACCGAAAATACCTCCTCCCGGGCATTCTCCAGGCGCCGGCGGTCGGTCATGTCCCGCACTGCCGCGACGATCGTTGTCTTGCCCTGCCAGACGAAAGCGCCGGCGGAAAACTCCACCGGGAACAGGGAGCCGTCTTCTTTACGGTGCAGTGCCGTGCGCAGGCGGCCCCGTATCTCCTCCTCGCTCTCCGCCATCAGATCGGACCAGCGACGGTCGATGAACTCCTCCCGGCTCAGGCCGTACAGGCGGCATGCCGTATCGTTAACCTCCTGGATTTCCCCTGTTTCCTCGTGATAGGTGATAATGGCATCGGATTCGGCGGAAAAGAGGAGCCGGTATTTTTCATTCGAGGCCAGCAGTTCCTCCTCCATCCTCGTCTGCTCGGTGATATCGCGCACCATTTCGACGCAGGCCACCAGGTTACCGTCGGCATCGGGCAGAGGACAGGCGGTCACTTCCTGATGCCGGATTCCCTCGGCTGTGCGGACGGTGACCCGCCCCCGGTGGATGCGGCCGTCGGCGAGACTCTCTGCCGCCTGGCAGCCTTCGCAGGGCTCATCCCTGCCGGCATAGACGCGGTAGCAGTTCTCCCCCAGGTGACTGCCCTGCCGGCGCACCTGTACCTCATTCTGGTAGAGGATGCGAAAATCGCGGTCATGGACGGTGACACCGTCGCCGATGGCGGCCATGATCGCCTCCATCTTGTTTTTCTCCTCGACCAGCCGGGCCTCCGCCTGCTTCCTCTCGCTGATGTCCCGCGCCACCGAGACGATGAATCGCTGCAGTCCGGCATCCACGACGGTGGCGCTGACTTCAACCGGGAGGAAGGTGCCGTCGCGGCATCGGTGCCGCGTCTCCAGAAAGCACGACCCCGCCTGCTCGATCTGCGCCACCATTTGCCGCCAGTCCCGAAGGGAAGCAACCGCTTCGCAGAAATCCCATACCCGCAGCTGCGGCAGGTCATCCGGCCCATAGCCGAGGTGGCGGCAGGCCATGTCGTTGGCGTAGAGAATCCGACCGTCTTTCGGATCGAAGAAGATAATCGGGTCCCGGAGGCGGTCAATGAGGTTCTGGAAGACCGGCAGTTCCCGGGGGGCCGGTGCCGCTTCGGGGATTTCGCGGATAAAGGCCACTTTGGCAAAGGAGCCGTCGGCCAGCGGGAGGGGATTATTGAGAACGTCGTACCAGCGACCATCGGCCGGTTTGCGGAAACGGCCGTGGACGCATTGTCCCTGGAAGACCTCCCGGGGACACCAGGGACAGGGTTCGTCGCGACCGTGCAGTGCCCGAAAGCAATTTTCGCCGGTCGCGTCGCGACCGAGCAGTTCAATAAACCTGTGGTTCAGGTAGCGGATGCGAAAATCGGCAGTGCCGACATAAATGAGGCCGTCCCAGGCTTCGGTGATGGCTTCGGGCAGACTCCCCTCCGGCCAAAAACCCTCCCCTCCTTCAGCTTCCGCAGAAAAAGACAATGGCATCAGCACCCCCTTCACATCGCAGCCGAGGATAAGTGAGGACACGATAACATAGGTTCATTTTTCATGAAATATTTATTGTCCCTGATTCCGTCGTCGATAGTGGCCGAGATGGGCTTCGGGCCGCCGGACCCGGCTTGTCCTGCAGTGTCAGAGAGGATAAACCTTACAGAAAGAGAAGTTCATGGAAGGGGAACCCGCATGTTCGCCCCTCTTCACGTAAAGAGCGACTACTCCCTCGGCTACGGCACCGCTTCGGTCGAAGAGCTGGTGGAAAAGGCGACGGCGTTCGGCTATTCGGCGCTCGCCCTCACCGATCTGGAGAATCTCTACGGGCAGGTGCGCTTTCATCACGCGTGCAACCAACGCGGCATCCGGGCGCTGACCGGCGTTGAGCTGCGCCCCGGTTTTGACAGCCGTCGGGAGGTGGGACGCCGCGCCGGCCGGATCGTCCTCCTCGCCGCCGATGCGGCGGGCTATCGCAGCCTCTGCCGGATCGTCAGCCGTCGGCGCGGCGCCGCCGGGGCGCGGTCGGCGGAGGGCGCCCTCGGCCGTGACCCGCTGCCGCTGGTGGTGCAACATGCAGAGGGGCTGTTCGCTCTGAGCGATGACCCGGCCGTAGCGGAGCGGCTGCTCGCCAGGGGCGGTTTCCCCCGTGAGCGGCTGGGAATTCTCCTGGTCCGCCCGACCGAGCCGGCCGCCGACGCGGCGCGGCGGGAGGCCGCCGGTCGCCTGGCGGTGCCCCTGGTGGCTGATCTCGACGCGGTCTTTCTGGAGGCGGCCGACCAGCCCCTGCATGCGCTGCTGCTGGCGATCCGGCAGGGCCGGCGGCTGAGCGGAGTGTCCGCCGATGATCTGGAGAGCCGGGCGCGCCGCCTGCGCCCGCCTGCCGAAGCGGGACTTCTGTTTGCCGATCAGCCCGGTGCAATGGCCGCGGCGACCGCCATTGCCGAGGCCTGCCGGTTGACTCTTGGCAAGGAGGAGAGCTCCCCCGCCGGCGATTTCCCCGACAGCGATAATGCCCCGGAGCGGCTGCGGCGGATCTGTGAGGAGGCTCTTAGCGAAAACTTTCCCGGGGGAAAAGGCTGGAGCGAGGGCCACGCGCGTCGCCTGGGGGAGGAATTGGCCGCTTTCATGCGCCTGGGATTTTCCGGCCTCCTGCTGGTGGTTGCCGAGATCCTCGGCCATTGCCGTCACCAGGGGATCCCGGTGGTGGCTCGGGGTTCGGCGGTGAGTTCCCTCACCCTGCACCTGCTCGGCGGCTCGCCGGTCGACCCTATCGAACAAGGACTGCTGTTCGAACGGTTTCTGCACCCGGGGAAATCCGCCTGGCCCGATATCGACCTCGACCTGCCTTGGCACCGTCGCGACGAGGTCATCGACTGGGTCTACCGACGCTTCGGCCGGGAGCGGGTGGCGATGGTGGCGGCACATCATACCTTCCGGCACCGCTCGGCCCTGCGCGAAGGGCTGAAGGCCTGGGGCGCCCGCCCGGCAATGATCGAAACGCTGGTCGGCGCCCTGCCGCCCGAGGATCTGCCCGTCGCGGAAGTGGATTTTCTCGGGCTGGCAGAAGCGGCTGGGGAAGAGCTGGCGGACCGCCTCGAGGCAGAGGAAGCGACGACCGGCCTGGGCGTCATCCTGCCGCTCATCCGGCGTCTGGTCGGCCGGCCGCGGCACATCGCCGCCCATCCCGGGGGGATCGTGGTCGGCCAGCGCCCCCTGGAGGATTGCCTGCCGCTGGAACGGGCGCCGAAAGGCGTGGTGATCACCCAGTACGACCTGGTGGCGGTGGGGCGGCTCGGCCTGGTGAAGATCGACCTTCTCGGCAACCGCTGCCTGAGCGAGCTGGAAGAAACCTTCGCGCTTGCCGGCCGCCCGCCGCCGCTACGGCTCGAAGCGATCACCGCTGGGGATCCACCGACGCTGGCCCTGATCGACCGGGCGGAGACGCTCGGCTGCTTCCAGTTGGAGAGCCCGGCCATGCGCTCCCTGCTCGCCCGCCTGCCGATCCGGCGGCAGAGCGACCTGGTCGCCGCCCTCGCCCTGATCCGCCCCGGGGCCGCCGCCGGGGCGGCGAAGACCGCCTTTATCCGCCGTGCCCGTGGCGAGGAGGCGGCAAAGATCCCCTTCCCCTGCCTGGCCGACCGCCTGACGGAAACCCACGGCCTGCTCCTCTATGAGGAGGATATCATGCTGCTGCTGAGCCGTACCGGCGGCATCAGCCTGGGCGAGGCGGATGAACTGCGGGCGGCCATCGTCGACAGCGGCGGCGATCCGGCGGCCCTGGCGGCGCTGGAAGCCGGGTTCCTGCGGACGGCAAGGCGCCGGGGCGCCGGCGGGACGGACGGCGCCCGACTCGCCTGGAACGCCGCCGCCCATTTCGCCGCTTATTCCTTCAATAAGGCGCATGCCGCCAGCTTCGGCCGCCTCGCCTACCTTTCGGCCTACAGCAAAGCGCACCATCCCCTCGAATTCGCCTGCGCCCTGCTCAACCACCACCAGGGCTTTTACCCGCTGCGCACCCTGGCGGCAGAATTCGTCCGCCGGGGACTCGAACTGCGCGCGCCGCAGGTCAATGCCTCCGCCTACCACTCGCAGATAGAAGAGCGTACCACCCAGGGTTCCGGCGCTCTCCGGGTGGGGCTGGACAGGATCAAGACGCTTTCCCTGCGCGCCGCCGGCGACCTGCTGGAGACGCGCGCGGCGCATGGTCCCTTCGTCAGCCTGCGGCAGCTGCTGGAGCGGGTGCGTCTCAGCCGGCGGGAGATAGCCGCCCTGCTGCTGGCCGGCGCCTGCGACGGCCTGCCGCCCCTTGCCGCCGCCGACTACCCGTTTGCCCACGAAGCCGCCCTGGAGCTGCTCCGACAAGGGGGAAAAGCGGCGGACTTAGAACATCTGCGGGTTCCCCGGCCGGCGGCGGAAGAGGCGGAACGCACCCGGCTCTACCAGGCGCTGGTGCGGGTGAGAAATGAACTGCGCCTCCTGGAAATGCATCTTTTCGCCCATCCTCTGGCTCTCCTGCGGCCGGAGGCGGACCGGGCAGGCTGCCTGCAGATTGCGGCAGCGGCGGGGCGCCCAACGGGAAGCCGCCTGCGCCTTGCCGTCCTGATCGACGCCATGCGGCGGGTAGCCACCGGTCAGGGGCCTCTTCAGTTCCTGACCCTTGAGGATGAAACCGGCCTGCTGGAAGCGGTCCTGCTGCCGCCGACCTACCGGCGCCTCGGCGAGAGGGTGGTCACCCCCGGTCCGTTCCTCGTCGAAGGAAAGCTGCAGCGGCAACAGGGAGCCATGCACCTGGAAGTGACCGCCATCGCGCCCTTTCACGAGAGGCCTGAAAAGACAGTGAGGTAGTGAGGGATTTTACTATCTCACTACCTCACTACTGACTATCTCACTGTCTTTCCAGCATTTCCCCCACCGCCCGCAGGTCCTCGACGAAGCCGTCCATGGCGACATGCCGCTGCTCGTCGGTCTGCATGCGCAGGATCGCCGAGGGGTGGATCGTCACCGTAGCGCAGGGCGCCCGGTCGGTCGGCAGGAGGCGGCCATGGTCCCGGGTCACCCGCACCTGCCTGCCGAGCAGGGCCTGGGCGGCGGTGGCGCCCATGGCCACCAGGACGCGGGGACGGATCAGCTCGATTTCCGCGTCGAGCCACGGCAGGCAGGCGCCGATCTCCCGGGCGTTCGGCTTCTGGTGCAGCCGCCGCGCTCCCCTGGCGATCCATTTGAAGTGCTTGACCACGTTGGTGACGTAGGCCTCCGCCCGTTCGATGCCGGCCAACTCCAGGGCCCGGTCGAGCACCCGCCCGGCCGGCCCGACGAAGGGCAGCCCCTGGCGGTCCTCGACGTCCCCCGGCTGCTCGCCGACCAGGATCAGGCGGGAGGTGGGCAGCCCCTCGCCGAAGACGGTCTGGGTGCCCCGCGTCCAAAGGGGACAGGCCCGGCAGCCGGCGGCAGCCGCCTTCAGCTCCGGAAGCGTGCAGGGGTGAGGGATCAGAGGGGCCGCCGTCCCTGATTCTTGCCCTTTCATTCATCGCTCCGGGTGGTAGGTTTACCCATCGCTCCCTCCCTGCCAATCCGCAGATTTGAGCGTCCTACCGCGCGGCGCGCTCCACGGCCCGGTGCACCAACTCCGCCGCCGCCGTCCAGGCGATGTGATTGCCCATCTCCTTGGCGCTCGGCTGCCAGGGGATGCGCCGCAGGCTGGGTGAGACGCCAAGGAGCGGCGCCAGCGTGCCGTCACAGGCGAAAAAGAAGGGGATGGCAAAGGGCAGGCCGGCCAGGCGCGAGAGCCGGGGAAATTTCTTCCGCAAACCGGCGTAGATGAGACCCCAGCCGAGGCCATAGACCACGCCGAAAGCCGCCCGAGCCCGCTTCTTCCCTTTCTCGCTGAGTCGTTCTGCCGGAGATCTTGCGGGCGAAATAGGGCCCGGCCATCTCGTGCGCCGAGTGCCTCGCGCACCCGGTCGGTCGCGCCGCTTCTGCCTGGGACTGACGAACCGGTCGAGAACCTTATCCGTCTGCCCGGTTACGGCACCGGCAATCAGACCGGCCGCCGCGCCGGTCAGATATGGATGCGCTTTGAGGGCTGCTGTCGAGGATTCTGTGAGCCTCATGATTCATCTCCCTGGAATGGTTGCCTGGTGAGGGAATCCGGTCAATCCTGCATCCACTGTAAATAAGCACCATCCATTGTCAAGATGGCTCTCCAGGAACTGCGGCAGCCACGCCCCCGAGCCGAATCGCACTCCCGCCACCAGCCACCTCGCCGGCAGAAAGGACTGGAATAGATTGCGGCGCCGCCCCGGGATATCGCTCACACTTCAGCAAAGCGAACAGTCCGGCCGATTTTCGGTTGTTTTTGGGTGAATTGTGTTGCGGATTCGGGGCCGTTTTCGCGGCCGGGAGGTCAGGTCAGGCGGCCGTCTAGCATCTGCAGCTGCTGACTGCCCAGGCGGGTCGCCTGGCCGGGGTCATGGGTGGCGATCACCACCAGGGTCCCCTGCTGCGGCAAAGAGGCGATCAACTGCTCGAAAGCGGCGATGTGGGGGCGGTCGATATTCGCCGTCGGCTCATCGAGCAGCAGCACCTGCGGCTCGATCGCCAGGGCCCGGGCCACCGCCACCCGCTGCGCCTCGCCGCCGGAGAGTTCCCGCGCCAGGCGGTGTTCGAATCCGGTCAAGCCCACCGCCGCCAAGGCTTTCTCCACCCGGCGGTGCTGCTCGCGGCCGCGGATCCCCCGGACCTTCAGGCCGAAGGCGACGTTCTGGTAGACGGAGCCGTCGAACAGGAAAGGGGACTGGTGCACCAGGGTAACGGAAGCCCGCTGCCGGGCCAGTGATCGACCATTCCAGATAACCGGCGCGCCGGTGAAGACGATCTTCCCCCGGGTCGGCGGAGTGAGCAGGGCCAGGATATGCAGCAGGGTGCTCTTGCCCGCGCCGTTCGGCCCGGACAGGGTATAGATGCCCCCGGGATGCAGTTCAAGGTGTGCCACCTGCAGGACCGGCTTGCCGTTGTAGCGCTTTTCTATATCCTCGCAGGAGGTACAGGGGGGGCATGCTCACCTTTGCTGCAGCAGATTGAGAAAGAGATTGATGACGAGGGCCACCGTCAGCAGGAGAATGCCAAGGGCCAAGCCGAAGGCGAATTCCCCCTTGCTCGTTTCCAGGGCGATCGCCGTGGTCATGGTCCGCGTGTAGCCGCGGATGTTGCCGCCGAGCATCATCGCCGCCCCGACTTCGGCGATGATCCGGCCGAAACCGGCGATCATCGCCGCCATCACCCCGAAGCGCACCTCCCGCAGCAGCTGTATTCCCCCCTGGAGACGGCCCGCCCCCAAGGTCATGGCCGTGGGGAGAATCCGGGCGTCAGCGCCGGTTACCGCGGCGAGAGTATAGTTGGCAATGATGGGGGTGCACAGGACGATCTGGCCGACAATCATGGCGGCGGGAGTGAAGATGAGTTCGAATTGCCCCAAGGGCCCCTCCCGGGTGAGAAAGCCATAAATGACCAGCCCCACCACCACCGTCGGCAGCGCCATCAGGGTATTGAGCAGCGTGATGCAGAGGCGCCGCCCCGGAAAACGTCCTACCGCGATGAGTAAACCGATTGGTACCCCCAAAGCGGCGCCCAGGACGATTGCCTGTCCGGAGACCGACAACGAGGTCCAGACGGCCTGAAAAACCTCCCTGTCGCGATGCAGGATCAGCAACAGGGAGGTATGCAGCGATTCGAACAGAAATCCCACGGTGAATTTCCATAGGGGCGGGTTTCAGACCCGCCCCTGGATGCTATTTGCCATAGATGAAGAAAAGCTGCTGGCCGTTCTTCTTGTAATCAGCGATGACCTTCTGTCCCTCCGCCGGATTGGTGAGATAACTGATGAAGGCCATGGCCAGATCATACTTCACCTGCGGATAGCGCACCGGATTGACGGCAATCACCCCGTAAGGGTTGAACAGCCGCTCGTCCCCCTGCACCAGAACCTTCAGGTTGGTCTTTCCCTGGTAGGCGATATAGGTGCCGCGGTCCGCGAGGGTGTAGCCCTGCATCTCGGTGGCCATGTTGATCACCGCCCCCATCCCCTGGCCGGCGGAAATATACCAGGTCCCTTCGGGGCTTATCCCCGCCGCCTGCCACAGGGCTTTCTCCTTCTGGTGCGTCCCCGACTCGTCGCCGCGCGAGACGAAGCGGATCCTTGGCGGCAGCGATCTTCTTCAGGGCGTCGGCGGCATCGGGGATCGCCGGCGATCTGGGCCGGGTCGCTGGCCGGGCCGAGAATGACGAAGTCGTTGTACATGACGTCGCGGCGGTTGACGCCCCACCCCTCGGCGACGAACTTGTCCTCCAGCTTGCGGGCGTGCACCAGGACGACGTCGACATTCCCCTGTTCGGCGATCTTGATCGCCTTGCCGGTGCCCACGGCGATGACATCGACCTGGCAGTCATGGGCCTTTTCGAAGGGGGGAAGCAGCACTTTCAGCAGCCCCGAGTTGTCGGTGGAGGTGGTGGTGGCGAGCTTGAGCCGCTCGGCGGCCCAGGCGCCCTGGCATAGCATGATGGAAACGAGGAAAAGGGTCAATAGGATGTGCAGTTTTTTCATCAATACCTCCTCATGCTCGAGTTTTACCAGCTTTTTAGTTTATCCCGTTGCCGGGACCAGCTGCGGCAGGGACGCTGTTCCTGCTGCAGCCTCTCACCCTTTCGGAAAAAACCCCCTGGGACCACGAGGGTACCCAGGGGGCAGGAGGCCGTAATTAAAAGGTGTAGCGGACCCGGGCGGTGCTGCGGTAGATGTTGCCCGCATCGTTATTCTCTGCGAAGTAGTCCATCCCCTTGTCGGAGAAGAGATAGCCGAAGTTAACGGCCACTTCGAGATTGGGATAAAGCTTGTGACTGATGTAGGCGTCGAGCTCGGTGCCGAGCTTATCTTCGCCGTTGGGCAGATCTTCGGCGGTCATCATGTAGAGAACGGCGCCGCCCAGTTTGGTTTTTTCCGTCGCCTTGTAGTCCAGGGCAACCTTGTTGAAGATCATCCCCTTGTCGAGGATGTAGTAAGACTCGGTGAAGTAGTTGTCGTTAGTGTAGCCGCCTTCCATGAGGACGATGCTGGCGGTCTCGTCGACGTCAGTGGCCATGAAGTTGTGGATGTCGCCGTCCGTGGGATCGTCGTCGCCCGAGGCGTACCAGCCGGTGTAGGTGAAGCGGGCCTTGCCGAGGTCAAGACCGAGATCGGCGTGGAGGAAGTAGGCGCTGACGTCCTGGTCCTGCACGGCGAAGCCGTAGAGGTTGTTGCCCCCATCGTCAACCTTGCCGCCCTGATACATCAGATCCCAGTTCAAAAAAGCATTGCCGAATCCGGTCGTGAGCGGTGAAGGAGCCGTCGGTGCCGAGGGTGTAGATATTGTACTTGTCGGCACCGAACCGCTTGATCTCGTAGCTGGTGCCGGGATCGCCGTTGCCGAAGGCGTCGTTGCGCTGGTAGAGAACAAAGGCGCCGGCCTTGACCCCGGCCATCGGCTTGAGGTCGCCGCGCAGCAGGAAGGCATCCTGGTCCTGGAAGGCGTCGTCATTGGTGTCGTTGGCGAAGAATTCCTTGCCGCGCACCCAGGCCGCCTTGTAGCCAACGCCACCGGCTTGGCCGGCAAGCTGAACGCCCATGGCGGTTTCGACCCAGAGATAGTGATTGACCGAGAAGGGGAGCAGGCCGATCTGCACCCGGGCTTTCTGCTGCACGAAGGGAAGCTGGAAGTCGGTGTAGGCCCAGCGGGTCTCGATATTCACCCCGTCACCCGAGTAGGTGCCGCCAGGTTTGTCGGTCTGTCCGAAGCGCAGGCCGCCGAGTTCGATGGCATACACGCCCTTGACCTTGCCGTCATTCGTCGAGAGCTCGGTCCAGAGGCGGTACTTGACCTGGCCCCAGAATTCGCCGATGGAATCGTCCGCTATGGCAAATCCATTTTTCAACGGCTTGGCGACCGCCTCGGTCCCTTTGTACAGCGGAGCCTGGTTGGTGTAGAGATTGAATTGATTGCTCAGATCACCGTGAATGCCAACCTCCAGGGCGAAGACCGGACCCGCTGCCCCCATGACCAACAGCGTCCCTAGAATATAAATCCACTTCTTCATCGCTTTTACCTCCTTTTCGATTAAATTTAAATTGCTGCATGGGCGACAACCCACACTTATTCATTGTTGTTTCTGCACAAAAGGGCCAGTAATTCACCCCTCCAAGCCTCGGCAAGTAATTTTCACCTCCCTTCCCAAATCCTGCCCTTCTTCTGAATAAAATTTCCTTAAACCGGCAACTGATGCCTCCATATTCGCTCCAGAGACATGTTGAAGCCGGCAAAGAGCTCGAAACAGGCCTTCCGGAAGTCCGGTTCGGGGCGATTCCGGCAATCTCCCGCACCTGCGGCCGCAGGCTCGTGAAAGGGCTCGCGGAGCAGTTAACTTCCCAAAACAAACCAATAGTGACAGATTATTACAATTAACGAGCGAAAGTCCAGAAAAACTTAACCCTTCTGGCCAGGAAATCACCGGGGGTTTGGCACCGGGGTCACCTGGCTAGTGCAAGCCTGCATTTTTAAAGAATGGAGATGACGACTTTTTGGAAATTCGGGACTGGGATTGATGGCGGGGATCAGCGGCCTTGGGGGTAGACCATCTTGCCGCTCAGGCTCAGGTCATACCCGGCGAGTTCTTCGGCGAGAGAGCGGAAGCCCTCGCCATGCAGCAGATCGAGGAACAGCTGGACGCCCTTGGCGAAGAAGCCGTTCTTGGGGATGAGCAGATCGAAGCGTTCCCATTTGAGGGGAAGAAAATCGAGGTCGAGGAGGGTGGCAACCGCGCGGATGCCGGGACCGGTGTCCGCCCGCCCGGAGAGCACCTCCAGACCGATCTCCAGGTGACTCTGGAACTCGCGGTCATATCCCTGGACATGGCGGCAGTCCACCCCTGCCTTTTTCAGTTCCCGGTCAAAGAGCAAACGGGTGCTCGCCTCCAGGGGGCGGTTGGCAACTCGCAGGTTGCTTGCCCCCGATATCGGCAACCCTCCGGATGCCCTGGGGATTTCCCTTCGGGAGCAGCAACCCCTGTTCGCGGCGGCAGAAATTGACCAGGGCCGGCAACTCCTCCAGTTCGCTGGCGGCAAAAGTGAAATTGTACTCCTCTTCATTTTCCTCGGCCAGGTGGCTGGTGGCGATGTGACAGAGCCCCTGGCGCAGAGCCTTCAGCCCTCCCAGGCTGCCCAGATTGCCGAACAGGGCAACGTGGGCCGGGTTCTGCTGCCGGAAAAGGGAGAGCCCCCGTTCCAGCAGCAGGTCATTACTTCCGGCGATCAGCAGCAGATTGGGGATCTGCACGGCCGATTCCCTCGGTTGGGGGTAATTGATGGTCTTCGTCTCCACCCACTGCTCGACCAGATGCCTGGGGAAAAGCCACTTCCCGGTGATCCGGGTTGCCGGCAGACCCTTTTCGTTGATCAGGGTGTAAACCATCTTCTCGTTCACCCCGAGAAATTCGGCAACCTCTTTGGTGGAGAGCAGGTTTTCCATGGCATCCATCCGTCGGGCAGGAGAAACGGGTTCTTTACGGAGCGGCATCAGGACAGAACTATAAAGGAGACGCCCTGGAAAATCCAGGTCTTGCTTGGATCCGGCACTGGGCCTGACCCGCCACGGAGGCTAAGGCGTTCATCGGGCCAGACAGATGATGGCTTCGGCCAGCCACCGGCGGTAGCGGCAGTTATAGCAGGAGAAGGCCTCGTCCGCGATCTGCTCTTCTTCAACGTCGGGGACGAAAGCGCGGCAGGTCTCGGCTTTCCGGGCTGCCGCCGCCCAGTCCTCCCGGCCCAGTTGAAGGTATCGTCATTTCCCGATCGCTTGCCATACGATAATGCTCCCCTTTCAATAATTCCGCAGCATCCGCCTGGGGCAGGTTCGCCAGCGGACACCGTTCTGCTGCTCCGCGGTGGGCTCCAGCAACAACACCGATCTGCCATCGAGCAGCACGGTCTTCACCTTTTCATCCAGTTGGACCAGATCGCAGTCGTTCGGCGTTTCGCCGGTCAGGCTGCGGACCTCCTCCACCAGCGGATGGGCCGCACAGGTCATGGACGTGGACCACGGCGCCGGCCGAACCCACCTGCAGCTTCCCCTTCAGCCGGCCGTCGTTCCCTCCCAGGCGCAGCCCCGCCCCCGCCAGCGCGCCGACCACCCCCTGGCCGCTGCCGCCGTGCTCCGAAAGATGCACCCCCAGCTCATCCCCGAGGAGATAGGCCGCTTCCTTGCTGAGAACCTGCTGCTTGGCGGCCTGACCGAAGGCGATCAGCCGCTCCGCTTCGGTCAGCAGCGCCGGCGCGGCCACGCACAGCCCGGGATCGGAGCCGGGGGCGCTTTCCCGTCTCCAGGAAACGGGCGGCATGCTCGATGAAGCGCTCCGGCGGACAATTCTCCAGACAGGCGGCGAAGCACATGGCGCTGTTGTGGGAGGTGTAGGGAATATCGGGATGCACCAGCAGCTGGTGGCGGGTAACAAAGCTGCTGCGCCCCCACCCGTTCTGCTCGATCTGTGCCGCCAGCAGCGAGGCCAGCTCGCCCGTGCCGCGGCTCTCCAGATTGTCGGTATCGTCGATGCTGACGAGAATGTTCATGATGCAGGCTTCCTTTTCGGGATAATGATCGCGTAGCATTCCCACCAGCAGACCACGGCGGGCCACACAGCCTTCCCTCTTGCATCCAAAAATTACTTAAATTGACCTTTAATTACAACTAAAATGGTGAAGCAATTGAGATGCCATCCCGCCAGGCTCTCGACTTCCGGAGAAAGAAAAGGCGTTTGCCACGCAATCAAGGGGGAGAAAAAACCGGCTAGGCGAAACGGGACGGCTTGTCCCATTCGGGAGTGTGGCGAATTTCCCCGTTCGGGTACAGTTCTGGGCAGGCGGGAATTAAGGCTGCAGAAATTTTTAACTGAAGACAGCTCTCTGGCGAGGGGATGTGAACCGGAACAACGACAGGTAAGGGGATAAGAGGGAAGGCTTTCAACTCTTGCCCCTTGCCTGCGGCCTGCATCTATTCTTCCAGCATCGCCGTCTCTTCGCGCAGCAGCTGCAGCTCGACCTCGCTGCCGGCCGGCACCACGACGGCCTCCTGGGGGAGGATGGCAAGGCCGTTGGCGTTGACCATCGTCCGCAGGATGCCGGTGTGCTGGTCGCCGGCGGTGCTGGCGATATAGCGCCCATTCTCCACTTCGACCCGCACCCGCAGGAAGTGGACCTTCCCGGGCTTCTTGCGCGCTTCCTCCTTCAGCACCGCCTTGACGCTGGGACGCACCACCCGCCGGTGCCCCATCATCCGCAGCAGGGCCGGGCGGACGAACTGTTCGAAGGTGATCATGGTCGAGACCGGGTTGCCGGGCAGGGAGAATACCGGAGTGGAACCGTGCAGAGAGAAGGCGGTCGGCCCCCCTGGCTTCATGTCGACCTTCCAGAAGACCTGGCGCGCCCCGAGCTCGGCAAGAACCTCGCGCACCAGGTCGCGGTCGCCCGCCGAGACGCCGGCGGAGGTGATCAGGGCGTCGCAGCCCAGGCCGGCGGCCAGCTTTTCCCGGTGATCATCCCGGTTATCGCGGGCGATACCGAGGAGTACCGGCTCGCCCCCGCATTCGCGCACCGCCGCGGCCAGGGAGAAGGCGTTGGAGTTGATGATCTTGCCCGCCACCGGCGGCTGACCCAACTCGATCAGCTCGTCGCCGGTGGAGAGGATGCCGACCCGCGCCCGGCGGAAGACCGGGACCATCGCCAGTCCCATGGAGGCGAGCATGCTGATCTCGGGGGAGCGGATGAGAGTGGCGGCGGGGATGACGCACACCCCCTGCGCGACGTCCTCTCCGCGAAAGCGGATGTGCTGGCCCGACCTCGACCGTCGCCAGCAGGCGCACCCTCTCCGCCGTCTCCTCCGTTTCCTCGACCGGAACCACGGCATCGCATCCCGGCGGCACCGGCGCGCCGGTCATGATCTTCACCGCGCAGCCGGGCGTCACGGCCGGCTCCGGGGCACCGCCGGCAGGGATATAGCCGGTGATCCGCAGGGAGGTCTTCGCTGTGCAGTCGGCGGCGCGCACGGCAAAGCCGTCCATGGCCGAGTTGTCACACAGGGGCATGTCCCAGGGGGCATGGACCGCCTCTGCCAGGACACGTCCGGCGGCCTCGAGGAGCGATACCCGTTCCTGATCGAGGGGGGAGACGTTGTCGAGGATGCTCTTTCGGGCTTCGGTAAAGCTTGGCATTCTTTCCTGCTCCAGTGAAATGGCCGGCGCTGCGTGGCGCCGGAGAGGCTCGAGGCCGGCAAAGGAAAAGGGTTTCCCCTTTCGGGAAAACCCTGCAAAACCGCCGCTGCGATTTCGGGGATCTCCTTTCCGAAAGGGAGGCGCCGCCGTTTCCCGCAGCACCCGTTGGCCATCCGCCGTAGGATACCTTTAGGCGGGGAGGCTCGGAGAAATGGACCTGAAAATCATTAGAACATGGATTGAAGGCGAAAGAAAAGGGATTTCACCCAAATGGCGGGCAGGATCCCACGCCTCGATCCCGTCCCAACGCCATGGGCTGGCGCGTGCCTTACTCCGCTCTCTCCAGGGTGATCTCTTCGACCTCCATCTCCAGAAGATTAATGGTGAGAAATCGGTTGCGTAGCAGCCTCCCCTGGCCGAGCAGGATCTTGCAGACCTCGGCGACCTGGAAGCTGGCGACCAGGGCCGGAGTGAAGGAGGGATTGCCGAGCTGGGCCTCGATCCCCTTTCCCCCTCCCCAGAGGCCATAGATCTTGCGCAGGGTCTCTTCGCCGGGGAAAACGGTGGTGACATGCCCGTACCAGCCGGCAATCGCTCCATGGACCAGCGGCAACCCGAGCTCGGAGCAGGCATCGGCCAGTTCCAGGCGGGTCGGCACGTTGTCGACGGCGTCGACCACCACCTCCGCGCCGGCGAACAGTTCCACGGCATTGCCCTGGCCGACCGTGGTCTGAAAGGGGTATACGGTGACCGCCGGATTGATTTCACCGAGACGCTCCACCGCTGCCTGCGCTTTGGCCTGGCCGAGCCGGGCCGGAGAAGAGAGGAGCTGCCGGTTCAGGTTGTGCTCCTCGAAGGTATCCGGATCGATGGCGACCAGCTGCCCCACCCCGAGCCGGGCCAGCTCCTCGAGAATGAAACCGCCCAGGCCACCGCAGCCAACCACCGCCACCCGGCTGCGAAAGAGCCGCAGCTGCTGCGCGGCATCGAGCAGCTGCCGGTTGCGCTGATAGCGGGCCGGCAGGAAACCGCCGGTGAGAATCGCTTCCTCCACCTCGGCGCAGGTCAGGCCGAAGCGTTCCATTGCCGCCGTCTGACAGAGCCAGGGAACCAGGTCCCCCTCGGCCGCCGCCGTCAGAAAATCGTTCAGGCTGCTCATCTCACCCACCCCCCAAGAGGGGGAAGATGGCCACCGTATCCCCGTCGCCGAGGCTGCGGTCCAGCTTGGCATGCCGGCTGTTGACCAGGATAATCCCCAATTGCTGCTCAGGGATTCCCAGTTCGGCGACAATCCGCCCCACGGTGGTGCCGGGGGGGTATTCCCGGTCCTCGACGGCGAATCGTCCCTGGCGAAAGGTGGCGAAGAGTTTTACGGCTATTTTCATATACGCTCCCGGAAGTTGACGGTGAGCAGGGTGGACTCGCCCTCCGGCGGGAGCCAGCGGCCGGCCTGCAGTGTTTTCCAGTCCACCGGCTTGCCGTTGAGAAGTGCCTTGCGGCAATCCCTCCAGAATTCCTCTTCCTGGCCGGTGAGAAAAGCGGCGAGGGCGGAATTCTCCAGAATGATCCCCTCGCGGAGAAAGACGGGACCCAGCTCCGCCAGCAGCAGGTTGAACAGCTTGAGCCTGATCGCTCCCTCCCGCGTGCGTTCCCACGCCCCCGATTCCTGGTGGGAAATGGAGCTGCGCATGGCCGCGTAATAGCCGCCGCTGCGCATGGTGGCGCCGACCAGGCCGGGCATCGCCCCGGAAAGGGCCAGCACCGAACCGTCCCGGATGAGTGCACTATCGGCATTGTCGATGGCCTTGCCGTTGAGAAAGAGGGTGGTGATTCGGCTGTGCAGATAATCGGCAGCGATGCCGAACTGCCGGGCGAGGAGATCGGTGACGCTGCCGCCGACCAGGACCCGCAGAGTGACCCCCTGCTGCAGGAAGGGAAAGAAGGCCGGCAGCTGTTCGGGGTAGAGAACGAGACTGAGGGAGTTCGTCGGATTCTTCATCACTGCCCTCTGGCGGTTGGCGGGTGAATCCGTCCGCAGCCGCGACATATGCCGTAACGGGCCGGGAAGTGATCCATATTGACGGTGAAACACCCCTGGCAGAGCCAGAACTTTAACCCGGCGACCTCCCCGCCGGCAGGGTGCTGAACAGCCAGCGATAATAGGCATCCCGCTCATACTCCGGGGGTTGCCCGGCCTTTTCCGCCAACTGTTCCAGCAGCATGTTCCCTCCGGGCAGGAGGTCGGGAGACGGCGCGGCTGGGGATGTTTACCCGCCGCCCCTTTACTCTGCCGATTTTTGCAGATTAAAAAATCCGCGTCAATCCGGGAATTCGCGGACCACCTTTTCTTTCCTGGACGACTGACCGCGGAGGGGAGGCCTGCCTCCCCTCCGCGGTCACAGCTGCTACCAGTTGAATACCTCGTCGAGTTCCTCATCCTTCATGGTGAAGGTCTGGTTGTGCGGGGCGATCGGGTCGGTGTAGAAGTAGCGCGGCAGCCGGTCGTGCTCCTTGGTGAAGCCCGCCCGCTTGTTGAAATCGCGCTCGGCCGAAAGGACCGTCTTGCCGAGGGCGACGACGTCATCGCCGGTCAGGCTGGTGCCGTAGAAGGCGTTGAGCATATCGAGCAGGGCCTGGAAGGTCTCCGGCTGGTCCATGATGGCGAAGGCGATAAACAGGCACATGCCGGTGGAGTCGATGGCCGCCGTGGCGATCTGCAGGTTGCGCGAGAGCTCCACCTGCCCTTCGGTCTTGAGCGGATCGACATCGCCGCCGACCTTGAGGATGTTGGTGGCGATGGCGTAGCCGGCGGTGTGGTCGGCGCCCATGGTGGTGGTGGCATAGGTGACGCCGATCCCCTGGATCGGCCGCGGATCGTAGGCGGGAAGCGCTTGCCCCTTGACCACCGGCACCTTCTCCACGCCGAAGACCTTGCCGGTGATCGCGGCGCCGCTGCCCAGAACGCGCCCGAGCGGGGTCCCCTTGGCGACCTCCTCCATCAGCCGGATGGCGCCTTCGCGGTCGCCGAACTCGGCCAGCCCGGCATCCATGGCGACGCCGATGGTGACCCCCATCTCGATGGTGTCGACGCCGATGTTGTCGTCGATGTAGTCGAGGCGGGCGACCGTGTCGAGGTCGTCGATGCCGCAGTGGCCGCCATGCGACCAGACCGTCTCGTACTCGGGCTGCTTGGTGACGTAGTTGCCGTCCTTGTCGTTGAAGATGCCGGAGCACTGGATGACGCAGCCGCGATGGCAGCCGTGGGTGGCGCTGCCGCCGCGCTTGATCTCCAGCTCGGCCTGCGCCTCGCCGCTGAGCTTGGCGGCGCCTTCGAACACGCCCGATTTGAAGTTGCGGGTCGGATAGCCGCCGGCCTCGTTGAGGACGTTGGTGAGGACGTTGGTGCCGTAGGCGGGCAGACCCTCGCCGGTCACCGGGTGCTTGCGCAGCCCCTCGACGAACTTGCGGTTGGCGTCGCGGTACTTCTCCGGGTCTTTCGGGGCGCGGTGCTTCAGACCGGCGTCGTCGAGGATGATCGCCTTGACCTTCTTCGAACCCATGACGGCGCCGACGCCGCCGCGGCCGCAGTGGCGGGTGGGGCGCAGTTCCGGGTCGGTACAGGCGATGGAGGCGGCAAGCAGCAGCCGCTCGCCGGCCGAGCCGATGGTCATGTAGGCCACCCTGTCGCCGTATTCCTGGCGCAGCTTCGCCACCAGAGGATAGTTGTCGAGCAGCTTCAGGCTGTTGTCGACGACGATCTGCACTCCGTCCTTGTTGATGACGATCTTGTACAGGTCGTCCCCTGCCGGCTTCCCTTCCAGTACGATGGCGGCATAGCCGAGGCGCGCCAGCACCTGGGCGGCCTGGCCGCCGGCGTTCGACTCCTTGATGGTGCCGGTGAGGGGGCTCTTGCAGCCGACGGAGAGCCGACCGCTCATGGCGCCGGTGGAGCCGCTCAGCATGCCCGGGGCGATGACCAGCTTGTTCTCCGCCCCCAGGGGGTGACAGAGGGGATTCACTTCCTTGTTGATCATCAGGGAGGTCGTCGCCCTCCCCCCGAGCCCGGCATACTCGCCGACCGGCTCGGTGGTCATCTTCGGGCCGCCCGGGGCGCCCATGTCGATCCTGAGAATCGTTTCCATACCCGTGGTTTCTCCTTTACCGTGCAAAAGGTGAAAAAGCTCCTTTCCACAAGGGAGGCAGGGCCGTTTCCGGCACTACCCATTGGCCGTTCGCCAGGGGACACGCCCGTCAGGCAGCCAGGCTCGGAGGTAATACAGCATTTTGGAGACAGGACATCTCAAAACATGCCTTTTCCTGCGGCTTTCACCGTTTTCTGGTTTTGCAACACTAGTGCCATCAATAGAACGATGGTTGATCATTTATTCTAGCTATAAATACCGGCAGGTTTGCAAGGAGATAACGGAAATCGGCGACAATCCCAGGGAACGGGCGGCGGCGGATGGGAATAGAGGAAGGGGCGGTTCGTCGCTCGCGCCCCTGTTGCTTTTCTCCACAGCGTGGAGAAACTACCCGGAACGGTAATCATTTTACGCCAATATTTCCATCTGCCGCAGAACCACCACCCGATAGCTGGCGAAACTCTTCCGCCGCAGGCACCCCCAGAAAACACCGGCGCCGTAGGCGATCTGCTCCAGCAGGTAGATGCCGGCGAAGCCGGGGAACCACAGGCGCGGCTTGCGCACCACGTAATCGACGCCGGCGGCGCAGCCGAGCGCCGCCGCCGGCACCGCCCACATGCCCGGCAGCAGGACGGCCAGGGCGAGGAGCGGCAGCGCGTAGTAGCGCACCAGGTGATAAGCACAGGTAGTAGAAGAGGCTGCCGAGAGCCCGCAGCCGCCCGGCCAGCAGCGCCGGCAGCCTGATCGGCACCCCCCGGCGGACCAGCCGCCGGCGCATCAATGCAGCGTCGGCCGCGAGGACCCCGGCGGCGAGGAGCGCGGGCCACCAGCCGGCAAAGGGTGCCGCCGCGGCGAGGGCCAGCACCGCCGCGAGCAGGGGAGGAACCACCAGCCGCTTGCGGCGCTCCGGGTGCAGGCGCTGCAGCACCCCCTCGGAGGTGCCGTAATCAAAGCGCCGGGTCATGAAGGAGCGAACGCTGCTGCGGTGCGCGTGCAGCACCCGGCCGGCGGGAAGATAGGCGATCCGCCAGCCACCGTCCCGCAGCCGCCAGGTAAGGTCCACATCCTCCCCCACCTGCATGGTCTCTTCGAAGCCGCAGGCGGCGAGGAAGGCGGTCCGCCGCACCAGCAGGTTGCAGCTCGGCAGGTAGAAGGTGTCGTCCCCCCCCTGCCCCGAGCGCTCCCGGGAACCGAGGGAGAGGCTGGACATTACCGCCTCGTAGCGGTCGACGGCCGATTCGGTGCACATGCCGTCCACTCTCCCCCCTACGGCGGCCATCTCCGGGTCGGCGAAGGCGGGGACCAACTCCGCCAGCCAGCGCGGCGAGGCGGTGCAGTCCGAGTCGATGAAGGCGAGGATCTCCCCGCCGGCCGCCGCCGCCCCGACGTTGCGGGCCGCCGCCGGCCCCCGGCCGCTCCCCCCCGAGGGGAGGACGCGGACGCCGGATCGGCGCGCCACCTCGGCAGTGGCATCGCGGCTGCCGTCGTCGACGACAATGACCTCCAGCTGCTCCCGCGGATACTCGAGCTCGGCGAGGGAGGCGAGGCAGCGCTGCAGCTCCTCGGCCCGGTCCTTCACCGGGATGACGATGCTGACCGTCGGCCGCTCGGCCGGCTCCCCGAGCGTGCTGCGCAGCCGCTCGACGAACCCTTTCCCCGCCAGCTGTTCCAGGACCTTCCCCTCCCCTGCCGTGGCGCCGCGCAGCACCCCGCCCTCCCCGCGCCGCAGCAGGGCCGCCAGGGAGGCGTTCAGCCGCAGGGCGCGAAGCGGGGCCTGGGAGATGAGAAAAATTCCCCCGTCCCGCTCCACGATTTCGGTTTTCGGCGCCAGGCGGTAGTTCATCTCAAGACCTAAAGAGAATTATTCACCACGGAGGACACGGAGAGCACTGAGGAATTAAAAGCCTAGCTTCTTTGCTTTAAATTCGCGAGAATATTTCAGATCTTAATCTTCTCAGTGTCCTTGTCTTGATAAATGGGTTCTTTGCACATGCATCAGTGCCTTTGGCACCAGCCCCTCTTCCTCGAAGATCCGCCACAACCCTGCCGCCGTCTCTTCGGCGGAGAGCGCGTGCGTCTTTCCCTCCGCTCGCCTTGATCCCCCCCGAAAGGAGGGAGAGGATGCGCTCGAAAGCCGGCAGGGTCGCGTCCGGCGTCGCCACCCGCACCGGGTCGGGGCGCGGAACGCCGAATTCCGCCGTCTCCAGGTAGGCGCCGACGGCGCCGATCTGCCAGAAGGGGAGCCCGAGGTGGGAAAGTTCCCAGACCTCCACCGATGCGGCGAGGGAGGCGGTTATCGCTCCGATCGCCGGGTAGCGCGGTGTCGTTCCCTCCTCGAAGAGGACAGTGCAGGGGAAAGGGGCGGCGACGGTCTGCCGCGCTCCGCGGTCCGACTTGCGCAGTACCTCGACCCCGCCCTCGGTCAGGGCGAGGGAAACCGCGGCGCCGATGCACGGCCGGCCGGCAGCGGCGGCGGCCAGGGCCGGCGCCGGATCGTCCCCGCGATCGATCAGCCGGTTGCCGGTAAAGACCAGGGTCGGGGTGAGAATCTCGATGATGCGGGCGAGAACGCGGGCGTCGGCCACGGCATCCCCCCCCTCCAGGCCATGGTCCCAGAAGCGGATTCCCCGATCCGCCCCCATGGCGAAGGCCAGCCGCAGGGTATCATCGAGCCGCTCCGGGCCGACGGCGAGAACGGTCACCGCCGCACCGGTGCGGTCCTTCAGGCAGAGCGCCTCCTCCAGAGCGGCGAGATCGGCCGGGTTCGGTACTCGCCGCAGCCCCCGCTCGCTGATCCCGGCGCCGCGGGTGGTGACTTTGGCCGGCGGCCGGGGATCGGCGGTCTCACGAAGGAGGACGAGTATGTCAAGTTTGTTATTGGTCATGTGAGCCTCTGAAATTTTGAATTTTAAATTTTGAATTCTGAATTATTAGAACCAAAACCAACGGAGTTATGACTTCGGCTTTTCGAGTTTTCAATTCAAAATTAAGAATTCAAAATTCAAAATTGCCTTTCTAGGTCATCCGATACGCCACCCCGAACCCGCCTCTCGGGTACCGCCATCGCGTGAACGCCTTTTTCGCTGGCAGACGACATAGCAGGTGCCGCATTCGAGACAGCCGTCGTGGACGAAGGTCATCTTCTGCTCCGCCTCGTTCCAGGTGTAGCAGCGGGCCGGGCAGGAGTTGGTGCAGGCGCGGTTGTCGCAGGCGGCGCATTTCTGGGTGTCGAGGACGATGTGCGGCTCGCGGTCGATGGTGAAGCTGGTGAAGTCGAAGATCTCGTCGATGTTCATAGGGCTCTCCAGGCGCTGAAGGCGTCGGCCGCCAGGTTTTTCAATCCGACCTTCTTCCGGGCTCTCTTCAGGAAGAGCCGGGAGAGGTTCCCCTTCGCCGTCCCCTCGATGCGGTAGATATCTTCCATCACGCCGCAGACCAGTTCCGGGTAGTCGCTGTAGATGCGGTCGTTGTGCAGCATGTGCGGCGCCCGCCGGGCTTGCTTGAGGTCCTGCAGGACGTGGCTCCCCGCCAGCAGCCGGCGGTAGCTCTGCAGCCCCTGCCGGCTGAAGTCGCCGCTCTCGTGGGCGGCGACCGCGGCCTGCCCGGCGAGTACCCCGGACTGCGCCGCCAGGTTGATCCCCTCCAGGTTGACGCCGGTGGCGTTGCAGAAGGCGGCGGCGTCGCCGGTGACCAGGATGCCGTCGCCGACCAGTTCGGGGATCATGTCGTAGCCGCCCTCGGGGATGAGGTGGGCCGAGTACTCCTGCAGCCGGCCGCCGCGCACCATCTTCGCCACCTGCGGCTGCTCGAGGAAGGCGTTGAGCAGGTCGTAGGGGGTCTTGCCGCTCGTCCGCAGGCTCGCCAGGTGGAAGACGAGGCCGACGGAGAGGGAGTCGTAATTGGTGTAGAGGAAGGCGCCGCCGCGCACGCCGGCGGTGCAGCCGACGAACTCGTTGGCGAAGCCCTGGTCGCGCACCAGACCGAAGCGGTCGTCGATCGTCTCCTTGGGCAGGTCGAGGAGGGCCTTCACCCCGACCGCCATCTGCGCCGGGTCGAAGGTCGGCCGTCGCAGCCCGGCTTTCAGCGCGGTGAAGGAGAGGACGCCGTCGGCGGCGATCACCACCGGGGCGGTGAGTTCCCCCCGGTCGAGGACGGTGACGCCGGCCACCCGGCCGTTCTTCGTGACGACATCGTCCACCGTGGCGCGGGTGATCAGGGTGGCGCCGGCCTTGACCGCCTCCTCCGCCAGCCAGGCGTCGAAGCGCGGGCGGAAGATGGTGTAGCCGTTGAACGGCGGCTTGTCGAAGCTGCCCGCCTCGATGACGGTGCTGAAGCTGGAGTCGCCGGTGGTGAAGGTGACCCCCTTCTTGACGATGTGCCGCTCCAGCGGCGCCCGCTCCCAGAAGTCGGGGAAGATCGCCTCCAGGGCGGGGATGCGGTGCAGCACGCCGCCGAACATGTTCTTCTCGCCGGGGAAGGTGCCGCGCTCGACCAGGGCGACATCGAGCCCGGCCCGGGCCATGGTCAGGGCGGCGGCAGAGCCGGCCGGGCCCGGCGCCGACGACGATCGCCTGAAAATTCGTCTTCATCGGGCACCTCCGGCGTTCGCCCGGGCCCGTTCCAGGAGGCGCGGCAGGACAGTTTTGAGATCGGCCACGAACCCCTCGTCGGCGTTGGGCAGGATGGGGGCCTTCGGGTCGATGTTGACGGCGACGATGCGGCGCGAATCCTTGATCCCGCCGATGTGGTGCATGGAGCCGGAGATGCCGAGGGCGAGGTAGAGCCGGGGGGTGACGGTGCGGCCGGTCTGCCCGACCATCCGCTCGAAGCCGGTCCAGCCGAGATCGTAGACCGGGCGGGTGACGCCGAAGGAGACATTGAGCAGGCGGCAGAGCTCCCGCAGCTGCTCGAAGGTCGCCGCGTCGCACCCCTTGCCGGCGCTGAAGATCACTTCCGCCTCGGTGAGGTCGACGGTCTGCGGATCGGGGGGGATGCGGCCGGTGATCCGGGCCGCCTTCTCCGCCCGGATTTGGCCCGGCTGCCAGACGGTCACCGCCGGGGTCGTGGGGCGAACCGTCGGCAGGAGCACCTGGCTGAGGGCGCGGACCGGCACGGTGAGGACCAGGGGGCGCTTGCCGTCCCAGAGCTTGGTTTCCGCCACCCGGCCGCCCAGGGCCGGGCGGGAGAGGCGCACCCCGCCCTCGCCGCGCCGGGCGGTCGCCACCTCGGTGAGGAGGGCGGCGTCGAGGGCGGCGGCGGCGACCGGTGCCAGGGTGGCGCCCAGGTCGTTGTGCGGCAGCAGGAGCACCGTCGTTCCCTGCGCCGCGGCCAGGGCGGCCAGGGTCCGGCCGAGGAGGGCCGGGGTGTCCAGGAGGCTCTCGCCCCCCTGCACCTGGGTGATCGCCGGGGTGCCGTAGGCGCCGAAGCCGGCCAGCTGCGCCATCGCCGGGAGCGGCCGCGGTGACCGCCTCCCAGCCGCTGCCGAGGATGCCGGCCAGGCGCGCGCCCCAGGAGAGGAGCCCGCGGCCGGTCTCGTCGAGCTCGCCGCCGGGCAGATCGACGAAGAGAAGGAGTTTGCCGCCCATCAGATCTCCCTCCCGATCCGGTGGCCTTCCCAGATCGCCATGTCGACCTTGCGGGGAGCGACGCTGTCGCCGATCCGGTACAGCTCCTTCACCTTCCCTTTCAGCTCTTTATAAAGGGCGTCGTCCGCCCGCTGCCCCATGGCGAGGACGATGGAGTCGTACGGCCCCCACTCCTGCCAGACGTTGGAGTAGACGTTGAAGCCCTTGACCGTCTTGGCGCCGGTATCGCCGCCGACCTCCATCACCGCGATGTCGGGGGTGAAGGTGACGCCCTTCTGCAGGAGCCGCTGCCGGGTCAGGTAGAGGTCCTGGGTCGGCCCCAGTTCGGCGCCGATGAACAGGCTGGAGGTGATGATATGCACCGTCTTGCCGCGGATGGCGAGCAATTCGGCGGTGGCGGTCGCCCGGTGGTGGCCGTCGTAGTCGATCAGGCAGACCTTCTCCCCCAGCTCCGGCTGCTCATCGAGTACCTGCCAGACATTGAAGACAGAGGGGCCATCGGCGCCGCCGACCGGGTGCTCCTTGGGCACGCTGCCGGTGGCGACGATCACCACGTCCGGGTTCTCGGCCACGACCCGGCCGGCCGTCGCCTCGACCCCGAGGCACACCTTGACGCCGGCCTTGTCGACCTGCTCCTTCTCGTTGCGGACGATGACGCCGAACTCGTCGCGGCCGGTCCCCTTCATGGCGGTCAGGACCTGCCCGCCGAGGCTTTCGTTGCGGTCGTACAGGGTCACCTGGTGGCCGCGGCGTCCCGCCATCTTGGCCGCCCACATGCCGCCGGGGCCGCCGCCAACGACCGTCACCTTCTTCGCCACCGCCGCCTTCGCCAGCGTCCCTTCCCCCCACTCCTTCTCCCGCCCGACGGCCGGGTTCTGCACGCAGCCGAGGAGCTTGTTCATGCCGATGCGGCCGATGCACCCCTGGTTGCAGGCGATGCAGTAGCGGATGTCCTCCATGCGCCCCTCGTAGGCCTTCTTCGGCAGGAACGGATCGCAGATCAGGGCGCGGCACATGCCGATCATGTCGGCCTGGCCGGCGGCCAGGACCTTCTCCGCCATCACCGGATCGTTGATGCGGCCGGTGCAGAAGACCGGCAGCTTGATCTTCTCGCGCACCCCGGCGGCGAGCGGGATGGTGTAGCCGAGGGGGGTGTGCATCGAGCCTTCGACCAGGTAGAGGTTGTAGAAGGTGGCGATGGAGAGATCCATGAAATCGATGAGGCCCGACGCCTCGAAGCGGGCGCAGATCTCCTGCACCTGGGCGAGATCCAGGCCGCCCGGGATCATCTCGTCGGCGCACATGCGCACGCCGAGGGTGAAGTCCCGCCCCACCGCCTTGCGCACGCGCCGAGATGAACATCAGCGGGGCGCGCAGCCGGTTCTCCAGGCTGCCGCCGAACTCGTCCTGGCGGAAGTTGGTCAGCGGCGAGAGGAACTGGCGGGCCAGGCTCGAATGCCCGAACTGCAGCTCGATGCCGTCGAAGCCCCCCTCGCGCACGTGGATGGCGCTTTTGGCGAAGTAGCGCGCCACCTCCTCGATGTCCTCCGGCTCCATCTCCTTCGGCGTCTCGCGGAAGAGCACGTCCGGCATCGGCGAGGGCGCCCACACCGGCAGGCGCGAAATGGAGCCGTCCCCCTGCTGCCCGTTGTGGTTGAGCTGGGCGAAGATCCTGGCGTCGAACTGGCGGACGTAGTCGGTGACCTTGCGGAAGCCGGGGATCACCTCGGGGTGGTAGACGTCGATCAGCTTCTCGTAGGCCATGTCCGTGGGATGGACGCTCATCTCCTCGGTGATGACGAGACCGGCCCCCCCCTTCGCCCGCTCGCCCCAGTAATACATCTGGCGCTCGCTGGGGAGGTTCTTCACCGCCAGGTTGGTCAGGTGCGGCTGGAAGGAGATGCGGTTCTTCAGCTCCACCGTGCCCAGCTTGATCGGGGAGAAAAGGTAAGGGAACATCATGGGTTTAGGCTCCTTTGGTCGTTTCTTTCACCATCCCCTCACCCCCCTCCTATAAAGGTGGGGGAAAGACCTTTAGCCCCCTCTCCCCTGGTGGGAGAGGTCTGGGGAGAGGGGGGATGTGTCTACGCCGCGGCCGTCTCGCGCTCGTCGGCGATGGAGCGTCACGCAGCGCTCGAGGCACTCCGGGTCGCCGCCGTCGATGCGGTTCTTCAGGTGGTAGGCGACCGCCGGGCAGCCGCCGTGGCACTGGTCGAAGCGCTGGCACTCCTCGCAGGAGCGGATGCGCAGGTTGCGCAGGGATGCGAAGATCGGCGCGCCGTCCCACATCTCCTGGAAGGTCTGGGTGCGGATCGAGCCGGCCAGGAACTCCTCCCGCTGCAGGAAGGCGCAGGGGTAGAAATCGCCCCGCGGGCCGACGCAGGCGGTCAGCTTGGCGGCGCCGCAGAGGTTGAGCCCGAGCCCCTGGCGCTCCTGCGGGGTCAGGGAGAAGAAGCTGTCGCCGGTGCGCACGTCCCCCTGGCGGCTCAGCCAGTCGGAGAAGGCGAGGAGCTGCCCGGGCCGCGGGCGCAGGTCCTGCCAGTTCTCGCTGCCGCGCCCCGAGGGGCGAAAGCGGCTGACCCGGAAGGAGACGCCGAGCTGCTTGGCCAGCTCGTGCAGGTCCGGGATCTCGTGGGCGTTCAGGGAGGTCAGCACGGTATTGATGCTGGTCGGGATGCCGGAGCGGGCGAGCAGCGTCAGCGCCTCGATGGCGGCGGCATGGGTGCCGCGGCCGCGGATCGCTTCGCAGGTCTCCTTGCGGGCGCCGTCCATGCTCACCTGGATGGCGACCAGCCGGGTGGCGGCCAGCCGCGCCACCCGCTCGGCGTCGAGGCAGGTGCCGTTGGTCGAGATGCAGGTCATGATGCCGCGCTCGTGGCAGGCGCCGAGGATCTCTTCGAAGTCGGGGCGCAGGAACGGCTCGCCGCCGCCGAAGTTGATCTGGAAGACGCCGGCCGCATGGATCTGCTCGACCAGGTCGAGGGCCTCGGCGGTGTTCAGCTCGTCCGGCGCCGTCTCGGCGGAGGCCGACAGGCAGTGCCGGCAGCGCAGGTTGCAGGCGTAGGTCACTTCCCAGGTCAGGTTGACCGGGGAGCGCAGTCCCATCTCAACAAATCGGTTGCTCACGGAGAAATCCTCTTTCTAGAAGTTGCGCCAGGAACTTGCGCAATATTTTCTGCTGCGGCGCCGACAGCCCCGGGGGGAGTTCGTCCCGGCGGCGCTCGGCGGCGAAGAAGTCGGCGGGGAGAAGTCTGCCGGTTTCGGCGAAGAGAAGGCGCGGCCCCCTGGAGTCGTAAAACAGGAGGCCGAACCCCTCTTGCCGCACGCGGCAGGCGGGATGCAGCCGGATGCCTGCCGCTTCCATCTCAGTACACCCCGCAGATGCCGTCGATAGCGAGTTCCTCGATCTGGATTTCCTCCAGGATCATGGGCTCTTCGTTGCAGGTTTCGTCTACTTGCTTTTCCGTTTCCATCTTGTCTCTCCTTTCAAAGGTCTGGCGCCCCATAATGTTGCGCGATCTATTCCCCTACTCTGCAACGCCGGTGCCAATAATAGAACATTGGTCTATGTCAGCATTTTCCCGCTGCCGCGCCCGGGCCGTTTTCCTTGACCGGGCCGTTATGGGGAGAAATTGGACATTGTACAACCGGTGGACTTTTTCGAAGGAGAGGTTGCTGGTGAATTTTTCTACAGTGAGGAGCTTGTCCACACTTTCCAAACCATTGTTTTATGATATTGGCGTTTGTCAATAGTGGAACGGGAGTGCATGATAGGTCCTATACGTGTCCAACTGGACCTATAATGGAGTCGTCATGCCGGAACCGAACTCGCACTGCTCCTTCTGCGGGGCTGAATTCTCTCCGTCTGCGGCGTGGCCGCGGAAGTGCCGCGCCTGCGGGAATACCACCTATCGCAACCCGATTCCGGTGGTGGTGGTCCTGCTGCCGGCAAACGGCGGCCTGGTTGCCATCCGGAGAAACATCGAACCGCAAAAGGGGCTGCTCGCGCTGCCCGGCGGCTATCTCGATTACGGGGAGAGCTGGCAGGAAGGGGCGAGCCGGGAGCTGCGCGAGGAGACGGGGATCGAGATCGCCCCCGAGGACCTTCGGCTCTACGACGTCCTGACCGCCCCGGACGGAACGATCGTCATCTTCGGCCTGGCCGGGAAAGGTATCCGGGGTCCGGTGGCCGCGCATTCCTCGGCGGAGACCCTGGAAGTCGTCGTCATCGACCGGACGACCGAGCTGTGTTTCGAGCTGCACAACCAGGTGACGGCCAGATATTTTACCGAGAACGACAGGCGGAGCTGAACGAGCACCGGCCAGCCATCACCAACCTCCGAGCACTCCCGTCGCCAGCATTTCACCAGGCACTCCCCCGGGTTAAAGGCCCCCCATTCCCCTGTATAATAGCTGGGTGTTGGCCCGCACCTGGGGACAAACACCATGGAGAGATTCCCGAAATCCGCCATCTCGCGGTTGCATACCTGGCTGAAGCGGCTGGTCAGGGTGGAACCGGAAGAAATCCCGGCGCTTCTCTGGTCGTTCAGTTACTTTTTTGCCCTGCTGTGCGCCTATTACATCGTGCGGCCGATGCGCGACGAGATGGGGATCGCCGGCGGCGTCGAGCATCTGCAGTGGCTCTTTACCGGCACCTTTCTGGCGATGCTGGCCGCGGTCCCCCTGTTCGGCTGGGTGACCTCGCGCTATCCCCGCCGGCGGTTTCTCCCCCTGGTCTATCTCTTCTTTATCGCCAACCTGCTCCTCTTTTTCGGCCTGTTTCGCTCCGGCCTGACCCACGCCTGGGTGGCGCGGGCCTTTTTCATCTGGACCAGCGTGTTCAACCTGTTCATCGTCTCGGTCTTCTGGAGCTTCATGGCCGACCTGTTCAGCAATGCCCAGGCCAAGCGCCTGTTCGGTTTCATCGCCGCCGGCGGCACCGCCGGGGCGCTGGCCGGCCCGGCCCTGACCGCCACCCTGGCCATCCCCCTGGGGCCGACCAACCTGCTGCTGATCTCCGCCGCCGGTCTCGGCTGGGCGATCCTCTGCATCCACCGGCTGATCGCCTGGAGCGCGGGGGCCGACCCGGACCGGCCGGCGCCGCCGGCCGGCGGGAGAACCGCCCGCCGGCCGGCAGGGAGCGGGGCCTGGGCGGCGGGGCGCTGGCCGGGGTCCGGCTGATCGCCCGCTCCCCCTACCTGCTGGGGATCGGCCTGCTGATCCTGCTCTACACCACCCTGTCGACCTTCCTCTATTTTCAGCAGGCCACATCGTCCGCGACAGTTTCAGCGACCCGGCCACGCGCACCACGGTCTTTGCGGCCATGGATTTTGCCGCCAACGCCCTGACCCTCGTCATCCAGGTCTTTCTCACCAGCCGCATCGTCAGGGGCTTCGGCCTGGGCTGGAGTCTGGCGCTGATCCCCCTGCTGCTGGGGGGCGGCTTTCTGCTCCTCGGCGCGGCGCCGCTGCTGGGGGTGCTGGTCGCCGTTCAGGTGGTGCGCCGGGCCGGCAATTACGCCATCATGAAGCCGTCCCGGGAAATGCTCTTCGTCGTTCTCGACCAGGAGGAAAAGTACAAGGCGAAAAACGTGATCGACACGGTCATCTACCGCAGCGGCGACGTGGTCAGCGCCTGGGCCTATGCGGGGCTGCAGGCCCTCGGGCTCGGCCTTTCCGCCATCGCTTTCCTTGCCGTGCCGGTGGCCGGGGTCTGGGCGTGGATCTGCTTCCGGCTCGGCAGGATGCAGGAAGCCGAGCGCAAATCAGAGGAGGTATCGCCATGAGAGGAATCGATCATCCGATGTCCCGAAGAACCTTCGTCGGCTCGCTGGCCGCCGCGCTGGCGGCCGCCTGGCTGGTCCTCCCGGCGTGCGCGCCGGCGGAGAAGGACCTGATCCGAAAGGCCATCCCGGGCACCGGGGAAACGCTGCCGGTCATCGGCCTGGGCACCTCGCGGACCTTCGACGTCGGCAATGATGAGGCCGCCCTGTCGGACCTCGCCGAGGTCCTGCAGGCCTTTTTCGCCAACGGCGGAGAGCTGATCGACTCCTCCCCCATGTACGGCACGCGGAGCGGTGGTCGGCGGGCTGCTGAAGCGGGTCGGTCACCGCGAGACCTGTTCGCCGCCACCAAGGTCTGGACCGACGGCCGGGAGGCCGGCATCCGGCAGATGGAGGATTCGCGGCGCAAGTGGGGGATCGCCGCTTCGACCTGATGCAGATCCACAACCTGCGCGACTGGCAGACGCATCTGCCGACCCTGCGCGCCTGGAAAGCCGAGGGCAAATCCGCTACATCGGCATCACCACCTCCCACGGCCGCTTCCACCGGGAACTGGAGGAGATCCTGCGCAACGAGCCGCTCGACTTCGTCCAGTTCAGCTACAACATCGAGGACCGCACCGCCGAGGAGCGCCTGCTGCCGCTGGCGGCCGAACAGGGGGTGGCGGTTCTGGTCAACCGCCCCTTCCAGCGCGGCGAGCTGTTCCGCAAGGT
This sequence comes from uncultured delta proteobacterium, assembly GCA_963816395.1. Taxonomy (GTDB): domain Bacteria; phylum Desulfobacterota; class Desulfuromonadia; order Desulfuromonadales; family JACZKF01; genus CAWFKQ01. The sequence continues at coordinate 60,386 of CAWFKQ010000014.1, forward strand.
CAAAGGGAAGCCGCTGCCCGACTGGGCCGCCGAGTTCGACTGCGCCAGCTGGGGGCAGTTCTTCCTCAAGTTCATCGTCTCCCATCCGGCGGTCACCTGCGCGATACCCGCCACTTCCAAGGTCCGCCACATGGAGACAACATGGGGGCAGGATTCGGCCGGCTGCCCGATGCCGCGATGCGCCGGAGAATGGTGGACTATTTCGATTCGTTGTAACCGGAGAGGTTCGCGAGGCAGCGAGTCCCCCGCATCCCCTCCGGCGGCAGGGTGGTGCGGAACATGGTGGCGACGCCGCGGGGGAATCTCTATCCGGCCTGCAGTGAACAAGGCGCCGTGGTGATGATAGAATAAGCAGAATCTTCGCAGCCGGCCCGGGCCTATCAGGCGCGCTTGTAATTGACAGAGGTTCGGCTTAGGCGGGTTCGGCTGACCAGGCGGCGTGAACGAAAGGAAACAGGGGTGAACGGTCTACACTACTGACAAGTATTCTTGCACGGCGATGTCAATATGTACCGACACCCTCAGCCCCTCCATACAAGAGGAGAACGGATAGCATGAAGGTTCTGGTTGATTTGTGCATCGTCCCAGTCGGTGTCGGGGTGTCCCTCTCCCCCTATATTGCGGCCTGCGAAAGGGTAATGACCGCGGCCGGTCTGAAGACCTCACTGCATTCGTACGGCACGAATATCGAGGGAGAGTGGGACGAGGTGTTTGCGGCGGTGAAGCGTTGTCACGAAGTCGTCCATGAGATGGGCGCGCCGCGGATCACCACAACCATCAAGCTGGGCACCCGGACGGACCGGGTCCAGACAATGGAGGATAAGGTGAGGAGCGTGAAGGAGAAGCTCTGAGCCGGGAAAATCTGGTATTGGCGCGGCTTTCCCCCTCCCTTGATAAAAAGCCTCGAACAGCAGCGACCACTTGTCCCCCACGAGGTCGAGGGTGTTCGCAACGGGGCAGGGGGAGCGCCGAAATCCTTCTTGTTTCTTCGAGCTGTTTCAGACACGGCGCCAGGCAATAAATTCAGGTGAGCAGGCTAACGGGTGGAGATCTGCAAGTAGCTGATTTTCAGCTACTTTGACAACCGTCGAGGTGGTGATAAAAAAGCATTAACCGCTCGCAAATGCGAAGAAAGCGGTCTTTCGGAAATTCCAAACACACGCCATCGGGAAGGAGAACCGATCATGATTAAAGTCGCATTAACAGCGGTCCTGGCAATGGTGGTTGTCGGGTGTGCAGGGCCGGGGGCGGTCGGACGAACAAGCAACCAGGAGTTCAGGGAAGGGGTCGGTTACAATCGGCCCGCGGAACCCAATTTCCCCACGGGAGTAGCGGACGTTGGCGTCCCGAAAAATGTGCCGGGCGCGATTAATTAGCCGATGATCGATCCTGAGCTTTCGGTCGATCCGAAAGTCGTTAACATCGGGGGCTGAAGTTCGCCTATCACCACTGACCAGCCCAGTACAACGCCAGATAAAAGGGGATAGGCTGCTGTTCCGAAAAACGCAGCCTATCCCCTTTTCAGCCTTTGATCCTCGCTTCACCCCGATCCAGATGCAAGCAGAAGTGCCAAGAATTTCAGGGTGATGGCATTGGGAACTGTATATAAGGCGGGGGTGGCGTTTTATCTGGCGGCACATAGGCCGGCGCCGGTTCGCCGGCCGGCCCCAGTGCCCTGGCCAGTTGATGGATCGCCCTCAGATCGCTTTCGCTCATATCCCGAAGCGCAAACCAGGGCATCGGCGGGCGGGAGCGCAGGGTCCTGGCAAATTGCACCCATTTATCTTCGGAATATGCTTTGCGCGAAAAGCCGCAGATTGGTTGGATAGGTCGTGCCCCACGGTCCATGCCAACCGAGTTTATCGCCAACGAGCCACCGCGCTTCCGGGAGCAGCCCTCCGGACTCGGCATATCCCGGCGTATGGCAGTCATTGCAGCCGGCTATCCTGACGAGATATCTCCCGCGCTCCTGTTGCGGCTCTGATCCCCCCTGAAAAGGGTCTGACTGCGCCGTTCCTGAAAGAACCACCATGCCGACCACGAGTAACATGACCTGTCCATACTTGGGCATGGAACCTCCTTCGATAACTTCACCCCTGTCGCCACATCCTCGCCGTCTCCTGGGCGAAATCCTCGAACCTGCGCGGTGCGTGCCCGAGCAGTTTCGTCAAACGCTCAATGTCCGCGGGGACGGCCTGGAGACCCTTTTCCTGGAAGAACCGGTACATGAGCCGGAAGTCGAAGGCCATCCACGCGGGCAGGAACGACAACGATTGCTGCTCCCAGCTGCCGAGATCGTTGCCGCCGTAGCGGATGGGTTTGCCCAAGGCGCGGGTCCCGTGTAGGGAACGCCTGCAGACTTGACGACCTTCTCGATCGGGAGCTTGGCGCCGAAATGTGGCAGATGCAAAGCAGATTCCAGATTGAATACTGACATATACACGAGGCGCTTCACGCCTGACATGCGGATGCCATTCAAGGCCATGAGGCCTTCATGCGTCTCCGTGGGGCTGACGGCGTTCAGCAGGAAAACGCCGTCCATGCCCTTGAATACGGAGCGCACCGTCCCTGTATCGAGCAGGTCGCCGATCACGGCCTGAGCCCCTGCGGGGAGGCTCCGGCTTGGTACTGCGCGTGAGCACCCGGACCTCCACCCTGCGCGCCAGCAATTCGCGCACGACCTGCGAACCTGTCGTTCCCGTCCCGCCGACCACAAGGATTCTCACCTGAGGCCCTCCCTGGCTGAGCGCTTGACCGATGCTGAACAAGATAGCACGGATACTACAAGGGGCAACTCTGAAGGGGGCGGGAAGAGTTCGGGGGATGAGTGGCGCTGAGGCTGGTGAGAGGGTCCTCTGCTCTTCCGGCACGGCCTCGCCTGACTTTTGCCCCTCCGCCGGGCAACCTCGGAGCGGGGGAGTCCTTCGCGTTTCGCTTCTTCGGCCAGGCGGTGATCCAGGTCATCGAGGAGGCGCAGGCTCAACCGTCATCGCGGGAGGCTTGCTTCTTTGTTTTTTATTGACGACAGCCGTCGGAACAAGTAGGAAGATACATGTCCATGTGAAGCGGTTATTTGAAACCTTTTTACAGGATAAACAATGAGCCGCAAAAACCTCGCCGAAGAAAGAACAAGGGAAGACCTGCTTTTCGAGATTGCAGAGTTGCGGGCCCGTCTCGCATCCCTCGAGGCGAGTGGCCGCAGATCGGACCAGAACGGCGGCAGAGGTGAGCAGGGGCCACCAGGGGGCGGGCATAGCTGCACCCGTTGGAACCGGCCGAGCGGGCCCTGCGCGAAAGTGAAGAGCAACTGCGCATCCTCTTTGACAGCGCCCCGGTCGGCATGATCGTGGTCGATCCGGTCGACCTGAAATTTTTGCAGGTCAACCGCAAAGCCCTCGAACTCTCCGGCTTCACCCGGGAGGAATTCGACCACCTGACGGTTCTCGATTTCGAAGCCCATTTCCCTCCCGACGAAGTCAGCGCCAGAGGACAAAAATACAGTCGCGAAGGGTGGCACCAGTTCGACACCCGGATACGCACCCGGCAGGGGAAGCTGCATGATCTGCGGGTCACCGGCGAGTCGGTCCAACTGGGTGGACGCCCCTATCTCCTGCAGATCATCGAAGATATTTCCGCCAGCAAAATCCTCGAACGGCAGTTAATGCAGGCCAAAGATGCGGCCGAGGAGGCGAGCCGGGCCAAAGGGGAATTCCTGGCCAACATGAGCCATGAGATCCGCACCCCTCTTACGGTCGTGATGGCCTGCCTGGAGCACCTCCTCGGCACCTGCGCAGGGGCCGAGCAACAGGACCTTCTGCAACTGGCGAACAGCTCTGCTGATCGTCTGCATGCGCTGATCGAGGACGTTCTGGACCTTTCACGGATCGAAGCCCGACACCTGGAAGTCAGCTGCTCGGCATTCAACGTGAGAGAATGCGTCGGCAGCGCCATCGAACTTCTTCGTCTGCAGGCGGAAAATAAAGGCCTGGAACTTCGCTGCGAGATCGACCCGGCGGTCCCGGCGACCGCCAATGCCGACCCCTGCCGGCTATCCCAGGTTCTCACGAACCTGATCGGCAACGCGGTCAAATTCACTGCCGCAGGAGCCGTGACGGTGCGACTTGAGTCCACGCCGGAGGGTCTGCTTTTCTCCGTCCGTGACACGGGAATCGGCATCGCCGAGAGTAACCGCGACCGGCTGTTCCAGAGCTTCAGTCAGATCGACAGCTCCCTTACCCGCAAGTATGGCGGTACCGGTCTGGGACTTGCCATCAGCAAAACCCTGGTGGAGTTGATGGGCGGCAGCATCTGGTTGGAGAGCGAGGAAGGGATTGGCAGCGTTTTCTCGTTTACCCTCCCCACGAACCCGACCACCCCTGCAGGCGGAAAGTTCGGCGCAAGGGAAAAGTCAACGACCTCTTCGCCAGGGGTCGTTCATGCCGGCCGGCTTCTGCTGGTCGAAGACGATCCCCGGGTGCGGAGAGTGCTAAGGCTGATGCTGAGCGAGCGCGGCTGGGAGGTGGCGATTGCCGCCAGCGGCGAAGAAGCGGTGCAGCAATGGCTGCAGGGGGGAATCGACCTGATCCTGATGGACCTGCAGATGCCGGACACGAACGGCCTGGAGGTCACGCGGACCATCCGGGAACAGGAAGCGAAAATTGGCGGGCGAATCCCCATCGTCGCTCTGACCGCGCATGTGCGGCCCGAAGACCGGGAAAGCTGCAGGGCGGCCGGGATGGACGATTTCCTCAGCAAACCGGTAACCAGGGACCACCTCTTCGCCACGATAGACATCCATCTGCGGTCGCGGCGCCGGTGACCGCGCCGGGTCCTCCCCCCGAAACTCCCGCCCTTTTATAACAGACGCACTGCTTCAGGTGGGGTTATTTTTGTCGGCTCAGCTCTTTCTGCTCGTCTGCGCCGTGAACTGCGACACCCGCTGGTACACCTGCTCGCTGCCGCAGCCGGGACAGCGCAAGCCTCCCCGGTCCCGCTCGGTGATGCTCTGCACCTTGGTAAATTCCATTCGGCACTTCTCGCAACGGTATTCGTACGTCGGCATATTCCATCCTCCCCTGCGTCGGTAAATTTCTACCTAGTCTAATCGAGCCGAGACCGCTGGCAAGGGGAGGCCGCCCTGAGGGGGAGAAGAGAGAACGAGAAGGCGAAAAGAACGCTAGCGTCCGCGCAGGCGGATTGGCCCCTGTTTTGCAATTGCATCCCTGTCCCGGTTCGGGTAAAACACGGCGGGTGCTTTTCCGCACCCCGACGTGCGGGACCGTAGCTTCCTCTGGAGGATCAATGCTCACCTTTGACGAACTGGAAAAAGGCTTTACCGAAGAGGAAGCTCTGGCCGAGGCGCGCCGCTGCCTGGGCTGCCGCGATCCGCAGTGCGTCCGCGGCTGCCCCATCGAGAACCGCATCCCCGAGTTCATCCTGGCCATCCGCGACGGCAACTATGCCGAGGCCATCAAGCTGATCAACGCCCGCAGCAACCTGGCGGTGATCTGCGCCCGGGTCTGCCCGCACTACGACCAGTGCGAGGGAAGCTGCATTCTCAGCCGCAAGGGGAAGGGGATCCGGATCAGCAAGCTCGAGCGTTTTCTCGCCGACAAGGAGATGGAGCTGACGCTGCGGGTCAAGGAGAAGATGGCGGTGATCGGCTCCGGCCCGGCCGGATTGACCGTCGCCGCCCTGCTCGCCAAGGAAGGGTATCGTGTCTCCGTCTTCGAGGCCCGCCCCGTCCCCGGCGGCGTCCTGCGCTACGGCATCCCCGAGTACCGTCTGCCGAAGGAGATGGTCGACAAGCAGATCGAGATCGTCCGCGCGCTCGGGGTGCGCTTCGAGACCGGCGTGGTGATCGGCGAAGACATCACCCTCGACCAGCTCTTCGCCATGGGGCACCAGGCGGTCTTCATCGGCACCGGCACCGGCCTGTCGCGCAAGCTCGGGGTGGCGGGGGAGGGACTGCCGGAAGTGCTGCAGGCGGTCTATTTCCTGGAGACGGTGGAACTGGTGCGCGAGGAGCGCCTGCCGATGGCCCACCTGCCGGTGCGCCAGGGGGACCGGGTGGTGGTGGTCGGCGCCGGCAACGTGGCGGTCGACGCCGCCCGCACCGCCCTGCGCCTCGGCTGCGGCGAGGTTTTGGTCCTCGATATCCTGCCGGCAGAGCAGCGCCGGGCCAATGACCGGGAATACGAAGAGGCGCTGAACGAGGGGGTGCAGTTCCGCTTCCAGACGACGGTGACCGCCATCCACGGCGAAGGAGCGGTGAGCGGGGTGACGCTGCAGGACTGCCACCCCCCGCAGGCGGCCGGGCGGGAAAGCGTCATTCTGCCGGTGGCCGGGAGCGAGCGCCTGCACCCCTGCGACAAGCTCATCATCGCCATCGGCCAGAAGCCCTTCGCCCGCATCGTTTCCACCACCACCGGCCTGAAGACCAACGAGAAGGGGTACCTCATCACCAGCGAGGCGCCCTTCTACGGCATGACCACCCGCCGCGGCGTCTTTGCCGCCGGCGATGTGGTGCACGAGCCGCAGACGGTCATCCTCGCCATGCGCGAAGGGCGCAAGGTGGCGGAGGCGATCGACACCTATCTGCGCAGCTTACAATTGGAGAACCAACCTTGACTGACTGACGGTTACCGGGCATGGAAGACTCCCGAAAAGAATTTTGAATGCTGAATTATAAATTGACCCTCGTTTTTCTCCCCGCCTGAGCGCTAAAAAAAACGGGCGACCCGAAGGCCGCCCGCTGGGATCAGCGCCGGAAGAAATCAGTAACGCGGCCGGCGGGATGGTTGCTTGTCGCGTTTTTCCGCCTGGTTCACCTTGATCGCCCGACCTTCCATCATCTGTTTGTTCAGGGCCTTGATCGCCGTATCCGCCTCGGAATTGTTCGGCATCTCGACGAAGCCGAAGCCCTTGGACTGGCCGGAGAACTTGTCCATGATCAGACTCGCCTCGGCGACTTCGCCGAAATCGGCGAACATTTTTTTCAGGTCCTCCGACTTCATGTTGTAAGGCAGATTGCCGACGTAGATATTCATATTTGAGGCTCCTCTCGGGGTACGCTGTTCAAAAGCAGGCCAGGAAACGACCAGCGTACGAATCGTCTGCCGGCGATGGGCCGATCCGCAAAGGATAACCGCTTTCGGGCGATTGTCAGCGGGAGCGGCGTTTTTCCGCGGAGCGGCGTTCATCCGCCGGCCGGCTGCCGGCCGAGCGGCGGCGGTATTCGACGACGACGGGCTTTTCACCGCTCCGGTACCCCCGGTTGCCGGTGGCCTTGCGGCGGAAGGCGCCGGGATCGGCGCCGGCGCGTGGCAGCAGGGGCTGTTTCGGCTCGAGACCGGGGATCGTTTCCCGCGGCAGGTCCTGCCCGATGTAGCGCTCGATCCGGCGCAGCCGCTCCGCCTCCTCGCGGCCGGCGAACGAGATCGCCTCGCCCGAGGCGCCGGCGCGGCCGGTGCGGCCGATGCGGTGCACGTAGTCCTCGGCGTTCATCGGCAGGTCGAAGTTGATGACGTGGCTGATGCCGGTGACGTCCAGGCCGCGGGCGGCGACGTCGGTGGCGACGAGCAGCCGGATGCGGCCGCTGCGCAGGTCGCGCAGGGTGCGGTTGCGGGCGCCCTGGGTCATATCCCCGTGCAGGGCGGCGGCCCGGTGCCCCTGGCCGGCGAGGTCGCGGGCGAGATTGTCGGCCTCCCGCTTGGTCGCGGAGAAAACGATCGCCCGGGTCAGCTCGCTGTCGGCCGCAAGGTGCTGCAGGAGCCGTTTTTTATGCTCGAGCCCGTCGGCCACGTGCAGACGCTGCCGGATCTGCTCCAGCGTGACCCGCTCGCTGGCGATGTGCACGCGCACCGGATTTCGCAGCAGCCGGCCGGCCAGCTCGGCCATGGTGCGGTCGAGGGTGGCGGTGAACAGCAGGGTCTGGCGACTAGCCGGAGCGGCGGCGGTGACCTTCTCGATATCCGGCTTGAATCCCATGTCGAGCATGCGGTCGGCCTCATCGAGGATCAGAACCTCCAGGTGGGAAAGATTGAGGCTGCCGCGCTCCAGATGATCGATTATCCGCCCGGGGGTGCCGACCACCAGCTCGATGGGGCGCGACAGGTCCTTGAACTGGGGCGCGTAGGGCATGCCGCCGAGGATAACGGTGCTGCGCAGGCGCAGGAATTTGCCGTAGTTACGCACGGCCGCGGTGACCTGGGCGGCCAGCTCGCGGGTCGGCGTGAGCACCAGCACCCGCGGCGCCCCTTTGGGCGTCGAACACGGGGTCGCCAGACGCTGCAGGGCGGGCAGAACAAAGGCAGCGGTTTTGCCGGTGCCGGTCTGGGCCGAGGCCAGCACGTCGCGCCCGGCGAGGGCTTCGGGAATGGCCCGCTGCTGGACCGGTGTCGGCTCGGCATAGCCGCACTCGGATAAGGCCTTGAGAAGGGGTTGAATGAGTTGCAGATCGGTAAAAGACATGAGAATTCCTTCCCCTGCCGCAGGCGGCAGGCGATTCAGGTGGCGTGCGGGCCGTCGGGACATACGCATGTCCCGCAAAAAAACGGCCCCGGCACAAACGGGACTGGCACTGATCGTCGCCAACCGATGTGCTGCCGCTGGTTCAGGGAAGGGAAACCAATGCAGAGGGTCAGTGATCGATGAGAGGACACGGCAGGCGTGGGGAAAAGCTATCCTGCCGGCGCGTCGTTAACAGTCGGCGGGTATCTTACACAGGATGGCTCGGAAAAGAAAGGGTTTATTTTAACTTTCCTGTTAAATAGCCCCGCCCCTGTTCACTCCGGCCCGCGCCCCCTGTCCGCCGAGGACGGTCTCGGGGCCGGTTTCGGCCCGACCGATCGATAACTGCCGCTGTTTGCCGTTCAATTGCAGGAGGGCGGCAGGAATGTGCGGACCAGGGTGAGGCCGGGGACCTCCCCTGACTCCCGCTATTCCCAGCCGATCACCTCGTAGCCTTTTTCCGCCAGGCAGCGATCGACGAAACTGCGGTAGGTCGGGCTTTTCTGGCGGGCACTGGCGCCCCCGTGGAGCAGGCCGGAAGCGCCGCCGCCGGCCGCTCCGATCGCCGCCCCGCGCCCGAGATCACCGGTAACCGCGCCCACGGCCCCACCGATGAGGGCACCGCCGGCGGCTCCCGCGGCGGTGCTGCCGGCAACCGTTCCGGCGGGATTCGAACGGACATAGGCGTCCGCGGCCGTCCGACAGTCGGCAACGTCCTGTTCGGCCCGCTGCTGCCCGACCGACTGGAGGTGTGCATTGGGATAAAGTACCGGCGCTGGCGCTGCGCACCCGGCTGCCAGGCTGACAAGGGCCAGCATCACCCCGGTGAATCCGACCTTGCGCATCATTTTCCTTCTCCTCAGCTGTCCGCGTCCTGTTCGCAAGATATACTTTTTTGCCGACGATGCAAATCGGTTCCCCAGTTCGAGGGACCCAAAGCGACCCGGCGGCGGGACAGCAAACGCCCGGATGCGGCGGGGTTGAATCCGGGGGATACCAACTCAGTTCGCCGGTTGCGGACTCAGTATAGTCTCCCCGGGACTGCCGGGACTGCCCGGGGGAGCGGCCTCCACGGACGGTTCGGTTGGTTCCTCTGCCGGTTCGGGTTCGATGTCGCGCATCACCTGCTCGCTGATCCCCTCTTCCCTGTCCTCCATGGTCTCCTCCGCCGCATCCGGCGAGGGCTGGGGGAGCGGGGGCGCCAGGCCGAGCAGGACGGGCAGTTCCTCCAGGGCCTGGGCATATCGGGTCTGATCGAGGATTTGGCGTCCCCTCAGCAATCGCAGTATGCGCGCGGCGCGCCGCTGGACCTTCTGCGGCTTGAGCTTCGGGTTGTAGGCGACCCGGGGGCCGGGGAGGATGGCGGCGAGCAGGGCGCATTCGGCGGGGGTCATCTCCTCCGGCGTTTTGCCGAAGAAGTAGCGGGCGCCGTGCCCCACTCCGTAGACTTGGGATCCCAGCTCCACGACATTAAGGTAAAGCTCCAGAATCCGTCCCTTGCTCAGCGCCCGCTCCAGCCGGCGGGCGAGCAGGATCTCCCGCAGCTTGCGCCAGAGGGATTTCTCCCGCGAGAGGTAGACGTTCTTGGCCAGCTGCTGGGTGATGGTCGAGGCGCCTCGCGCCAGACGCTTCTGCTCCAGGTCGTATTCGAGCGCCTCGCGCAGGGCGGGGACATCGATCCCCTGGTGTTCGTAAAAGTTGGCGTCTTCGGCGACGATGACCGCCCACTTCATCTCCGTCGGCATGACCCCCAGGGGGGTCCAGTCCCGGTTCCGCGGACCGAGGCGGAAGGGATGCTCCTTCCCCTGCCAGTCGCGCACCTCGATGGTCAGGGAGGTTCGGCGGTCTTTGAGGGGGTTGACGTCGGGGAGATCCCGGAACAGCAGGGCGACTGCGGCGGCCAGCAGAAGCAGCAGGGCTGCGGTGAGCGCCAGGAGCCGGCGTAGATACAGCCGGCGGCGGGTGGGGGAGAAGCGCGGACGAAGGTCAAACATGGTGATCGGGGGATAGTGCCTTCCTTGATGCCAAATGCCGTAAGATTAACATGAAAGTTAACGGCCCGTCGCGCTTTTGCTCTTCAGCCGCAGACCCCGCGCGGCTGGGACGGGAGCCGGGATTCCGTCGTCGAACAAAGGAGGGCCGGACGCAGCGAGGGGGGGATCAAAATTATCGGTAAATGATGAATTCTCCGTTGAATTTTCTTGTTTGACATCCTCCCGGACGGCGCTAGAGTAATAACAAACGGTGACAGAAACGCCGACCAGGGAGAGCCGAGCGGACGACCCAGAGGTCGTCGGGCAGAGGTAAAGTTCCTGCCCAGTAAATGCTCGACGGTCCGGAAGAGCAACACCCTCCGGAAAGACCCGGCAGCGCTATCTGTCACCGTTGATTTATTAGTGAGCAGCCTGCCGGCCGCACGCTCTCACAGGGTCTGCTGGCAGGATTCGACGGTGATCTCCAGCACCGCCCGGAGCCAGGGATGCGTTTTCTTCATCGTTTCCACCTCCGCCCCCTCCGTCAGCATCTTGGCGGTTCCGCTGAGCAGAAAGCCCGTTCCCTTGTAGCGCAATCCGGCAATCTCGCGGCTGCCGATGGTCAGCTTGACCCGGCTGCTGCGCTTGAGGTTGGCCTCCGTCGCCTGCATGCCGCCGACCGGCACCAGCAGCCTATCCTCGCCGCTGACCCCGACGTAGCTGTTCCAGGTATTGACCACGTGCGGCTCGGTCGGGCCCTGGGTGACAATGGCGACGATCCCGTCGGCAGGGTGGGACAGCACCTGCAATAGAGTGGCATTGAGCATGGGTCTCCTCCTTTTTCAGGGTTAAGGAGGCAGCTTACCTGCATCCCGATTCCCTGCCTTGACTTCCGTCAAATCCCCTTGGAAAAAGTCACCACCGGCACGCCCGCGGCAGCGGCAGTAGCGGCATGGGCGCGGAATAGGACTTGCCCCCAACCGCCCTCCCGTGTTAACAGTGCGGGACTTTTTTCTTCGGAGTTTCCGCATGATCCACCTGAACGGCATCACCCGCCAGCATGGTTCCCAGATCCTTTTCCAGAGCGCCAGCTGCCAGATTCTCGCCGGCACCCGCAGCGGCCTGGTCGGCCCGAACGGCGCCGGTAAGACGACCATCTTCCGCCTGCTCACCGGCGAGGAGCAGCCCGATGCCGGGACGATCGTCTGCGCCAAGAAGACGGTGATCGGCTATTTCTCCCAGGACGTCGGCGAGATGGCCGGGCGCTCCGCCCTGGAGGAGGTGATGGCCGCCTCCGCCCGGACGATGGCACTGGGGGAGGAGATCCGGCGCCTGGAAGCCGCCATGGGCGAGCCGCTGGCGGAGGACGAGCTGACGGCGCTGCTGGAGCGCTACGGCGAGGCGCAGGAGGAGTTCGAGCATCGCGGCGGCTACGATCTTGAGGCCCGCGCGCAGGCGGTTCTCACCGGCCTCGGCATCGGTCCGGACGACTATCTGCGGCCGGTGGAGACCTTCAGCGGCGGCTGGAAGATGCGCATCGCCCTTGCCCGCATCCTCACCCTCAACCCCGACGTGCTCCTCCTCGACGAGCCGACCAACCACCTCGATGTGGAATCGATCGTCTGGCTGGAGGAATGGCTCGCCAGCGAGTTCAAGGGGGCTCTGCTGATGACCAGCCACGACCGGGATTTCCTCAACCGCCTGGTCGACCGCATCGTCGAGGTCGCCGGGGGGACCATCACCACCTACGCCGGCAACTACGACTTCTACCTGCGCGAGCGGGAGATCCGCCGCGAGCAGCTCCTCGCCAGCCACCGCCGGCAGCAGGAGATGCTGGCGAAGGAAGAGGAGTTCATCGCCCGCTTCGCCGCCCGCGCCTCGCACGCCGCTCAGGTACAGTCGCGGGTCAAGAAGCTGGAGAAGATCGAGCGCATCGAAATTCCGGCCGAGCAGAAGACGATCCGCTTCGAATTTTCCGAGCCGCCGCGCAGCGGCGACGACGTGGTGAAAATCGCTGGCCTGGCCAAGCGCTGGCCGCTGCCGGAGGGGCGGGAGAAGTCGGTCTTCGGCGGTGTTTCGGGGCTGATCCGGCGCGGCGAGAAGATCGCGGTGGTCGGGGTCAATGGCGCCGGCAAGTCGACCTTCCTCAAGGTCCTCGCCGGGCAGACCGAGCCGACGGACGGCGCGGCGACCTTGGGGGCGAACGTCCACCTCGGCTACTTCAGCCAGCACGCGATGGATGTTCTCGACCCGCAGAAGACGGTCTTCGAGACGGTACAGAAGGCGATTCCGCAGGCCTCCATCGGCGTCGTGCGCAATCTCTGCGCCGCCTTCCTCTTCCAGGGGGATACGGTGGACAAGCGCATCGACAAGCTCTCCGGCGGCGAGAAGAGCCGGGTCGTGCTGGCCACCCTCCTCGCCCGCCCCGTCAACTTCCTCATCCTCGACGAGCCGACCAATCACCTCGACATCCAGTCGCGCGAGATCCTGCTGGCGGCCCTGCAGAGCTTCACCGGCACCGTTGTCCTGGTCAGCCACGACCGCCACTTCCTGCGCTCGCTGGTCGGCCGCGTGTTCGAGATCGATCACGGGGAGATGCGGGTGTACGAGGGGGATTACGGGTACTACCTGCACAAGAGCGGCAGGGACAGCCGGGCGGCCTAGGCGTCAGGCGCAGAGGATGAAAATTGTCGGAGGCGAAAACCTCCGGCTCGGATCTTTTCGATAGAATCCCGTCTACTTATTTCGCAAAAGATTTCGTCAAGAGACCTTCCTACGGGAGGTGGCTCAGCGGCAGTCCGAAACCCCGTGCGAAGAACGATACGGTTGGAAAATGGCGGTTCTAATGCCTCCCCGAGGAGTGAATCGGGCTTCCTTTTGGTAGAGTGTAGATAAAAACGATCGAGAGCCACTCCTCAGAAGGAAAAATTCCGCCGGTGCTCCGGTTTTCCCCATCTCCCATGAAGAGGTGAAAACGATGAAATCGAAAATATAGAGTTCATCGGCGAGAAGATATTCCTGGACGAACTGGAAACCACAGGGGAAGTGTGGGTGGCAAGAAGCATCTACAAAAACATCTACGCGATGGAGCTTGACGAGGCGGGGCTTTCCCTGCCGGTCTGGTCGAATCGGGAGCGGGTCCTGGAATTTCTGAAGAACGCCAGGCTGGTGGGTCCGCGCTATGAGCCGCAGGCGGTTTCCGTGGCCGTTTTCACCAACGCCTGGCTATCGAACCAGATGATGGGCATTTCCGAGCTGCAGATCAACCCGGATGGCAAAACGACCAGGGTGCTCTGCCTGACCACCGAGGAATTCAGGTCCTCGCAAACCGTGCATTGAGCGGGCGCCGGGGGAGAAGAAGCGATTTCTCCAATCAGCCGGCGGAGGCAGGCGCGCCACGGGGAGCCGGCAGCAGGACCGTGAACTGCGACCCCGCCCCCAGCCGGCTCTCCACCTGGATTTCGCCGCCGTGCCGTTTGACCACATCGTAAGTCAGGGCCAGACCCAGCCCGATCCCCCTACCGACCTCCTTGGTGGTGAAGAAGGGATCCCAGATCTTGTCGATGGTCTCGGGGCCTATGCCGCAGCCGTTATCGCGAATCCGGAGCGAAACCAGGGCCCTCTCGGCACGGCGGGTCGTTATCTCCACCCGCCCCTCTTCCCTGATCGCCTGATGGGCGTTTATAAGCAGATTCATACAGACCTGGCGCAGGCCGGAGGGGTCCCCCAGGACATGCGGCAGCTCCGCGTCCAGGTCGGTGATAACCTTTATCTTCCGATGGTTCGGCTGGTGCTGCAGTAGTTCGACAATCTCCAGCAGAATCTCATTCAGATCCACGTCCACGGGGAATCCGTTCGACTGCCGGCCAAAGCTGAGGAGATGTTCGATGATCCCCTTGCAGCGATAGGACTCCCGAACGATCACCTCGAGGTAGTGGGGGAAAAGATCGAGCCGGGCGTCCTGCCGCATGCCCGGTTGATCGCGGAAGCGGCGCAGCAGCGCCTCGGCATAACCCGCCACCGAGGTGAGGGGATTGTTGATTTCGTGGGCGATCCCCGTGGCCAGCACGCCGATGCTGGACATTTTTTCGGTCTGGATCAGGTGCATCTCCTGGAGACGTTTTTTCGAGACGTCCCGAAAAAAGACCAGGGCCCGGGTTTTCTCCCCCAAAGCGTCCTTGATCGGAGTCGCGGTGAGGTCGAGGTACAGAGTCATGTGGCCGTCCCGCCCCGACAGATGCGAGGCCTCCACCCGCTCGCCGCGAATCGCCCGCTCCACCGGACAGGCATCGGGGAGCTCGGGCGTTTCCGGATGGAATAAGGCGCGGCAGGAGGTCCCCTGGCTGATTTCTTTCGGGAACAGTTGTGGCGCGATCAGATTGTGATGCTGGACCCGGCCGTCATGGTCGTAGACCGCAATGCCGTCGCTGATCGAATCGAAAATCGCCTGCAGCTCGTTGCTCTTGTTGCGCAATTCGACCTCGGCCCGCTTGCGCTCGGTGATGTCCTGGGTCGTGCCATAGAGCCTGACGACCCGGCCGGCGCTGTCGACCAACGGCTCGACGATGGAATAGACCCACCGGGTGCTGCTATCGGCGAACTGCAGGCGGTGCTCGATTTCATAGCTCTTGCCCTGCTCAATTCCCAGGCGAAGATGGGCCATCACCTTTTCGAGATCGTCCGGGTGGACCACGCTCCCGAAGGCTTCCGGGGTGGTTTCTTCGGGGCGAAGCTGGAGAATGCGCAGCAGCTCCGCCGACGCACTCACTTCCCCGGTGGCAGGGTCGAAACTCCAGGAGCCGACATGGGTCATCGCCTGGGCCTTTGCCAGGTTGTACTCACTCTCCGAGAGCGCCTGCTCTGCGCGTCTTTTGTCGGTGATGTCCACCAGGACCGCCAAGCACTCATCCCCCGCTTCGGTAACCATCGCCTCGATCCGGACGTGC
Source organism: uncultured delta proteobacterium (assembly GCA_963816395.1). GTDB lineage: Bacteria > Desulfobacterota > Desulfuromonadia > Desulfuromonadales > JACZKF01 > CAWFKQ01. Next base: position 75,816 of record CAWFKQ010000014.1, read on the forward strand.
TGCGGCGGCTGGCCGCCGGTGGCGAGCCGCAGTCGGCAGGTATTCTTCTCCTGCCCCTGGAACACCGTATGGAGATAATTCCCGAAGAGGAAACGGTCTTCATCGGCAACGAACTGCTCGAAACGTTTGTCGATCAGCCCGGCCCGGTCCACCCCCAGCAGCCGCACCCCGTACAGGTTGACCGACCGAATCACCCCTTCCGGGTCGAAGGTGAAATACCCCACCGGGGCGAAATCGTAGAGGAACGCATATTTGTTCCGCGAGGTCTCCAGCTCCTCCTGCGACCTGCGCAGTTCCTCGATCTTGGTCACCAGCGCGACATGATGTGACTTCAACTCACCTGCCATCTGCAAGTTTTTCCCCCTGGAATTCCAGGAAAATCGGGGATCGGCCAACCGGAGCCCGCGATTGGCCTGATTGGAAGTGAATCGCTCGGGGGTGAACGGCTTGTGTTATTTTTCCGCGTTACCGGCGATGTGATCCAGTTCACCAGTGACTACGCCCCTCGGGGTCCAGGGTCGGCGCCGAACCGCTACCGCCGCGGGTGTAGTAATCGCGATAGTCATATTCCTCGTCTTCTTGCGCCTTATCGATGGACCGCCTGGCGCGGTGTTCATCCTCCAGGTAGATGTTGCGGAACAGATCTTCCACAATCATGTTCAACTCTTCGACACTCTTGACCACCTCGACCTTGTCGCACCAGGCGCCATAGGTTTCGATCAGACAATCGCCCCGTTTCCATAAGGAGCGGTCTTCCGGAGTCAGCCAGAGCATGTAGCCGGCCTTATCGCGAATCTGCTCGAGCACCCAGTCGTTGGCCTTGTTGTAGTTATTGCGGGCGTCGCCGAGAAAAATCACCGCCGGCCTGCCGCGCAGGTTCTCGAGATATTTATCTTTAAAGGTCAGGAAAACCTTGCCGTAGTCGCTGTTGTCGTCCAGGTTGACGATTTTGCCGCTGTCGATGTTTTCCATCATGGCGTTGATCGGTGAGTTGGTCAGCATTTCGGTGATTTCCGCCAATTCCGCGTTGAAGATGAAACTGCGGACATCCATCAATCGGTTGTGCAGGGTGTGCAGCAGCAACAGCATGAACTGTGACGCATGGCTGACGGAGAAGCTGACATCGCAGAGAACCACCAGCCGCGGTTTCTGCTTGCGTTTGCGGCGCAATTCCAGCTGAAACGGCACCATGCCGTTGCGATAGTTTTTCTGGATAGTGCGGATGACGTGGATCTTCCCGCGGTTCTCCCGGTTTTTTACCCGCCGGATATCCTTTTTCAGCCGCAGGATCATCCGCGATACCGCATCCTGCATCGCATCGACTTCCTGCTCGGTAAAAGTCACCTCCCGCTTCTGCCCGCTCGGGTCCTTGAAGGCCATGGTGACCGGGTTTTGCGGCATGCGCATGGACGGCCTGGGAGCCTCCATCTTTCCCTGGAAGTTTCTCAGCCGGATCTGCATCTCCGATCCGTCCAGCTGATCGAGATCGATTTCCCTGAGCCGCTGCAGATCCTTCAGGTCTTCCGGGCTCAGCCCGGCTTCCACCATCGCCAGCGACATCTTCTCGTTGACCATTTCAGGATTGGTGCCGAGCATCGCCTCCCCTTCCATGGTGATGATCGCCTCCTCCAGCAGATCGCCGGGATCAAGTCCCATGCCGGCCGGGTACCTGCGGAAAAACCGGTCGAAGACTTTATCGAAGACCGGGATGTCATTGACGTTCTTCACCAGCGTCAGGCGCAACAGGCTGCGCACCTGCCTGCGCCCTTCGAGCCCGCCGAGCGCTAGAGGCGCAAACCGCATCGAGGCTCTCGCCGGGAGAAACCCGCAGCCCTTCCTTTCTCAGGTCGGCGACAAATCTGCTGATGATGTCTTCCATGTTCAGGCCAGTTCTGCCGTAGCCAGCTCGACGACCTTCGACAAATCCGCATGGTGCTTGGAGATCACGCCAACCGTATTGGCCACCACTTCCGGCGTCAACCGGGTCACCTGCAGAATGGACAGCACTTCGGCCCAGTCGAGGGTCTCGGAGACGCTGGGCGGTTTGCGCAGATTCAGTTCGCGGGCCTTGCGCAGGAAACCGATCATCTGGTGCGCCAGCTCTTCGCAGACCTCGGGAAAGCGCGCCCGAACGATGCGGACTTCCCGTTCCAGCTCCGGGTAATCGATGTAGAGATAGAGACAGCGCCGCCGCAGGGCGTCGGAGATCATGCGGGTACCGTTGCTGGTGAGGATCGCCAGCGGCTTGTTGATCGCTTCGATCACCCCCAGCTCCGGGATGGAGACCTGGAAATCGCTCAGGCACTCCAGCAGCAGCGCTTCGAATTCATCGTCGGCACGGTCGATCTCGTCGATCAGCAGCACCGAGCGTTTCTCCGACAGGAAACTGCGCAGCACCGGGCGCTGCACCAGGAAATTCCGGGAAAAGAACAGGCTTTCTTCGCTGGCCAGCCGCTCGACGGCATCGCGCAGGTCGGTGGCGGCGCACAGCTTGTTGTCGAGCTGGGTGCGCAGCATCTGGGTATAGAGCAGCTGCTTGCCGTATTCCCAATCGTAGAGGGCCTTGCCTTCGTCGATCCCCTCGTAGCACTGCAGGCGCACCAGCGGCAGGTCCATGACGTGCGCAAGGGTTTTCGCCAGGCCCGTCTTGCCGACCCCGGGCGGTCCCTCGATCAGGATCGGTTTCTCCATCCGCAGGGCGAGAAAAACCGCGGTGGCGATGGCCTCATCGGCAATGTACCCCCCGGAATGGAGGAGTTCTCTGACATTCTCTTCGGTCATCGTTTCTACCTCGTGGCATCCTGCAGTTTGAGTATCGGCGCTGGCTGGAACCCCGGAAGCCTAAAGCCCAAGTGAAATACGGGCTTAACTTCCAGATTGGATCTTGACCCGCGCGCATAAAAGTTGATGGAGTTCGGTTTTAACAGCTTTCAACCAACATAAAAGGGCTGCCGGCGCCGGGAGTGGTGTTCCCAGAACCAGCAGCCCCTTACTTCAGCTTATCAGAACATCAATCAAGGTGCGCTCTTACATGCAGCCCTTGAAAACGGCGCGCATATTGTCGAAACCGATATCCACGGGGTTGCCTTCGGAGCAGATATCCGCCGCCGCGAACTTGGACAGCCCGTCGAGGTCTTTCTCTTTCAGGCCGAGATCCCCGAACTTGGTGGTGATGCCGAGATCGTCCTTCAATTCCTGGACCAGGTCGATGAACTTCTCACCGGCCTTCATGTCCGACATGCCGTTGGTGTCGATTCCGGCGGCCCGCGCCATCATGGCGAAGCGCTCGGGACAGGCCGGCAGATTGAGGCGGCTGACGTCGACCAGGGCGATGGCGTTGCACAGTCCGTGCGGCGCATCATACAGCCCGCCCATGGCGTGGGCCATGCTGTGCACGATCCCCAGGCCGGCGCTGTTGAAGCTGTAGGCGGCCGCCATCTCGGCCCAGACCATCTGCTCGATGGCCTTGTCGTTGTTGCGGTTGTTCGCCGACTGCCGCAGGTTGCCGAAGATCTCGGTGATCGCCCAGAGGCCGGGGCCGTAGGCCGACTGCACGCACAGACGCGAAGCAATCGCTTCCACCGCATGGGTCAGCGCATCCATACCGGTGTAGGCCGCCAGGTTCTGCGGCATGCACTGGTGCAGCAGCGGGTCGTTGACCGACTTGCTCGGGGTGCAGTTGGGGTCGAACAGGGCCATTTTGTACATCTTCTCGGTGTGGTTGATGATCGAGAAGCAGGAGACTTCGGAGCCGGTCCCGGAAGTGGTGTTGATGGCGAGCTGAGGGATCTTGTTCGGCTTGGTCGCCTTGAAGGCCCCCTCAAAAGAGCGCACATCCTGACCGTCGTGGCTGTACACCAGCTTGATCGCCTTGCAGCAGTCAGTGGTGCTGCCGCCGCCGATGCTGATCAGACCGTCGAATTTACCGGCCGCCAGAACCTTGGCGCCTTCCATGACTTCGAAGTCTTTCGGGTTGGGAGTCGCCTTGGCATAGACCTCGGAAGCCACCCCGGCGTGCTTCAGCACCCCCTGGATCGTCTCGATAATCCCGGTGCCCCGCAGGCCGGTGGTGACGATCAGGGCGTTGGTCATACCCAGCGCCTTGGCATCGTTGCCGACCATGGTGTGCGCGCCCCAGCCGATGTTCACGGAAGGATAGGCGTGCTGCATTTTGATCGGGTATTCGGTTCTCGCTTGGCTAAGGGTCCGTTTGACATCTCTGAAATGTGGCATTGGGTGTCCTCCTTTGGGTGTTTTACGCTTCGTTGTTGGTACGGCACGGGTTTCTGACGGGTGAAAACAACCTTTTCCCCTTCTTTAATCCATCACCTCCTCTAACTATGTTTTACATCCATTATTTACCCCGAGGATGAATCGGTTTCAGCTCTCTCCGGAATCGCATTCAAAGACAAGAGCAAGGACGATGCCAAATACAAACATCGGTTTAAAGCTGGTAAAATCGGTGTTCGACCAAAGCGTTGGGAACGGTGGCGGGGAAATATGAAACAAAAAGATGTTTTTGCGGGCCGGTCCGGGTAGGGATTTTATCCACAGTGGGGAAATTCACCCCGGCAGGGAAAGCGGTACGGTGCGGAGGGAAGGAGTCAGGAGTCAGGAGTCAGGAGTCAGGAGTCAGGAGTCAGGAGTCAGGAGTCAGGAGTCAGGAGTCAGGAGTCAGGAGTCAGGAGTCAGGAGTCAGGAGTCAGGAGTCAGGAGTCTGGAGTCAGGAGTCTGGAGGCTGGAGGCTTTTAGCTTCTATCCTTCCGGGGAGCGCTCGGAATTCTTCAGCCGGTAAACGGTTCGCCGCACCTCGCAGCGGTCGTCCGCCGCCAGCAGATCGCCGCAGCTCCCCCAGGCCCGGCCCATGCAGCCCCCGGCGCAGGCGAGGCGACCCGGACAGTCCCGGCACTGCGGCAGGGCGGCGAGCCGGCCCTGGCTGATCCGCTGCAGATCGGACCAGCGGGGCACTCCTTCAATCAGCGCCGCCGCCAGCCCCTTCTCGAAGACGCCGGAAACGGCGAAGTCGTCGGCGTGACACAGCACGCAGGGATAGAGCAGGCCGCTCGCCGTCAGGTAAGGGTTTTCCACGAAGGTGCAGCACTCCGCGCCGGCGGCATTCTCATTCCGCCATTCAAGCACCGCTATATTGCCGAGCTTCCGGTACAGCTCCCGGAACCGGGGGTCGGCATCGAAGCGCTGCAGCAGGCGGGTGTACTGGGACGGGAGGGCCGGTGCGAGCCGGCGGTCGGCGGCCGCCCGGCCGCAGGCGACCAGGGCGCCGCTGACCACGGCAGCAACCCCGAGCTCTGCCGCCATTTCAAGAACGGCGGGGATTTCCTCCAGATTGTGCTGCATCTCGGTGAAGAAGAGGGTGACGCGCGGCGCCAGCCCGCCCCGCGCCAGCCGCCCCAATCCGTCCATTACCCCCGCGAAGGCCCCCGCTCCCCGCACCCGGTCATGGGTCGAGGCGGTCGCCCCGTCCAGGCTGACCTGCAGGGAGAGCCCCGGAAAATCGAACTCGCGCAGGGCCGAGACCGCCTCTGCCCCGAGGAGCATGCCGTTGGTTTGCACTCCGATACCGGCAAAACCGAGGCTTCGGGCGTGCCGCAGGAACTGCCGCCAGTGCGGGTGGCAGAGCGGTTCGCCGCCGGTGAAGCGGACCCCCTTGCCGCCAAGGGCCGCAAACTCTTCCAGCAGGCGAATGACCTCCGCTTCCGGCACATGCGCGGCGGAGGACGCCAGGCCGGCGTCGACCCAGCAGTGGGAGCATTTGAGGTTGCAGACGCCGGTGATGGCGAGGGTCAGGGTTTTCGGGGCGCGCAGCTTCGCCGAATGCAGGACATCGAAGGCCGTCGGCCGGGTGCCGCTCTGTTCTTTCTGCATCCTTTTACCGCGGCAAATGCGCTCCTCGAAAAAGTGGGGAGTATTCGGACATCAGGAGTGTCACCCGGTCGAAAAGGGGTGGGTAATTTGTCTACACCGGGGAGATTCTCCCCATCGCTGGGGTCGCCTCCCGCTTGCTGTTTCACTCCCCCCCGGCAGGGGACAGGCCGAACCGCTCCAGCTTGGTGTAGAGCGTCTTGCGGTCGATCTCCAGGATCTTGGCGGCACGGCTCTTGTTCCCCTCGACCTTTTCCATAACCCTGAGGATATGTTCCCGCTCCACCATCCACAGCGGCACGGGTTCAGCGGCGGGACCGGGCGGGGCGGAGCCGTTGCCGGGCTTCGGGAGGGGCATCCGCGCCGGCGCGAAGGGGAGGAGGTCGACGGTAATCACCGGCTCCAGGGCCAGGATGCAGGCCCGGCGGATGATATTGCGCAGCTCGCGGATGTTGCCGGGCCAGTCATGGGCGCAGAGCGCCGCCATCGCCTCCTCGGTAATCTCCCATTCTTCGGGGCGCTCGCTGCAGCTCGGGAGAAAATACATCACCAGCGGCGGGATGTCTTCCGGCCGCTCGCGCAGCGGCGCCAGGTTGATCGGCAGCAGGTTGATCCGGTGGTAGAGATCTTCGCGGAAATCGCCGCGCGCCACGCAGTCCTGCAGACTCTTGTTGGAGGCGAAGACGAAACGCACATCGACGCTGATGTCCCGATTCCCCCCGAGCCGGCGAAAGGTACCCGTCTCCAGCACCCGCAGGAGCTTGACCTGCACGTCGAGAGGCATTTCCGAGACTTCGTCCATGAACAGGGTGCCGGTGTCCGCCAGTTCGAAAAGACCCGCGCGCCCCTTGACCGCGCCGGTATAGGCCCCCTGCATATGGCCGAACAGTTCGCTCTCGGCGGTATTGACGTTGAGCCGTCCACAGTTCACCGTCATGAACGGCTTGTTCACCCGCCGGCTGGCATCGTGCACAGCGCGGGCGACGAGTTCCTTGCCGGTGCCGCTCTCGCCGAAAATCAGCACATGCTCGTCGACCGGACCCCAGCGCTTCACCGTTTCCAGCACCCGCTTGATCGCCGGGCTGCGGCCGATGATCTTGGTGTTATCCAGCTTCTTGAATTCCATGCGCAGGCTGATGTTCTCCAGGCGCAGCCGGTTCTTCTCGATCGCCTTGTCGAGCACCAGCTCCAGCTCATCGAGCTTCACCGGCTTGGTCAGGTAATCGTAGGCGCCCAGCTTGATGCATTCGACGGCGGTTTCGATGTTCCCGTGCCCGGTGAACATGATGATCTCCGGAACATTCGATTCCGCCCGCATCTGCCGAAGGATCTCCACGCCATCGGCGTCCGGCATCCGGATATCGAGAAGAACCACGTTGTAGATCTCCTCCCGGAAGCGCTCCAGACCCTCGTGACCGCCGCACGCCACCTGGATTTTGTAGCCGCTGCGGGTCAACTCCGCCTTGAGCAGGTCGCGCAGTGGCTCCTCGTCCTCGACGATCAGAACTTTCGCATTCCTTTCCGCTATTTTTCCTGACATGCCGGCAATCTCACCGTAAAAAGGGTTCCTTTTCCTATTACGCTTTCAACCTCGATTTCGCCCTGATGTTTCTTGATGATGTTGTAGGTTACCGCCAGCCCCAGGCCGAGTCCCTGCCCCACCGATTTGGTGGTGAAGAAGGGATTCCAGATCTGGTCGATCATTTCGGCGGGAATGCCGCAACCGCTGTCGCGGACGGCGGCAAGCACCTGGCCATGGTCGGCAGAGGTGATGATCTCGACCAGCCCGCAGCTTTCGATTGCCTGCAGCGCATTCATGATCAGATTCATGAACACCTGGCGCAGCGCCGAAGGATCGCCCTGCACCGGCGGCAGCGCCGCGCCCGGCTGGAAGCGGAGCTCGATCCGCTCGAACCGGGATTTGTGGCGAACCAGCTCGAGAATTTCCTCGATCAACTCATTCAGGGCGATGGCGCGAGGAATGCCGTCCGACTTGCGGCTGAAGGTCAGCAGGCTGTCGATGATCCCCTTGCAGCGGTAGGCTTCCCGGATGATGACCTGCAGATAATGGGGGAAATCCTCCAGGCGGGGGTCCTCCTGCAGCGCCGGGTCGGCGCGCAACCGGCGCTGCAGCGCCTCGGCATAGCCGGCGACTGAATTCAGGGGGTTGTTGATCTCATGGGCGACCCCCGCCGCCAGCACTCCGATGCTGGACATCTTTTCCGCCTGCAGCAGTTGCAGCTCCTGATTGCGCTTTTCCGTGACATCGCGGAGAAAGAGCAGCGCCCGGTTCTTGCCGAAGGGATCCTGGATGGGGGTGGCGATGATATCGAAATGGCGCGGCCGGCCGCTGTCCCCGGGAAAAGTCATGGACAGATGCCACTGTTCTCCCTCCTGGGCTTTTTCCACCGGACAACTTGCCGCCGCTCTGGCCTTGTCCGGATGAAACAGGTGCCGGCACGACTTGCCGACCATCGTTTCGGCGGGAAAGAGCCGGGCGCAGACATGGTTGCGGTGCTGGATGAAACCATTGCTGTCGAAAACGATCAGACCGTCGCTGATGGCGTCGAAAACCGCCTGGAGCTCGCTTTTTTTGGTTCGCAGCCCCAGGTTGGCCGCTTCGAGCTCCTGGATCTTCTGCTTTACTTCGGCATAGAAGCCGATCTTGGAACTGTGCAGCCCGAGCAGCTGATCCAGCGATTGCTCATCGACATGGGTAACCCGGGAATCGTCTTTCAAAAGGCCCTCTCCAGAATATTCTGCAGATCGGTTGCCTCGGCGGTGCGCGGGGAGGTGAGAAGACAAATGTCCTGCGTGGCCTTGCGGGCGAGTTCGGGCAGATCTTCGCGCCGGACCCCGAGGGTGCGCAGGCTGCGGGGCGCTCCGCCGGCATCGAGGAGAGCTTCGATGGTGTCCTGCGCCATCTCCCCGGCGCCGCGCAGATCGCCATTGACCTTATGGCCGAGGGCGGCGGCCAGTTCGGGAAGCTTTTCCGTCACCACCGGGATATCGTAGCGCAGCACCTGCGGCAGCAGCACGGCATTGACGCTGCCGTGATTGGTGTCATAGAGCCCACCGATGGGGTGCGCCAGGGCATGGACGATTCCCAGCAGGGAGTTGGAAAAGGCCATCCCGGCGTGCAGGCTAGCCCGCGCCAGGTTCTCCAGGTCCGGCGCCCGGCGTTCCCGGACCGCGGCGACGAAACTTTTCTCGATCAGGCGCAGCGCCCGCAAGGCATTGACATCGGTGAGGCTGGAGGAAGCGATGGAGAAAAAGGCCTCGACGGCGTGGCTCATGGCATCGGTGGCGGTGGTGCAGACGTATTCGTCCGGCAGCGTTTCCAGGGTATCCGGATCGGTGAGGCTGATGTCCGGCGCGACGCAGCGGCTCATCAGGGTCATCTTGCAGAGCCGTTCCGTATCGCTGACGATGGCGAACTGCGACACATCGGAGCCGGTGCCGCAGGTGGTCGGACAAAGGACGGTGGGGGGGAGCGGCCGGTGGATCCGGTCCGACCCGACGTAGTCGCGGATCGCCCCGCCGTTCGACACCAGGATGGCGATCCCCTTGGCGGCGTCCATGGCGCTGCCGCCGCCCAGCCCGACAATGACGTCGGCGCCGTGCCGGATATATTCCCGCGCCCCCTCTTCGACCTCGAAATCCTTTGGGTTGGAGGTGATCTGGTCGAAATAGACGAAACCCAGGCCGGCCGCGAGCAAACTCTTCATGACCTTGTCGACCCATCCGGCCTCGAAGAGCCCCTGATCGCTGACCAGGAAAATCTTCTTGCCGCCGAGCCGCCGGGCGCAGGACCCCACCTGGCCGAGCAGACCGCGGCCGAAGATGATCTCCGGGACCTCAAACTTGCAGTGGTGATAAGCCGGCCGGGTCGGAACCGCCTCTTCTATTTTTCTGTTTTCCGCCAAGGAGAGATCTCCCATTTCCGGAGGAAAGGAAAGTTATTGTTTTTCTGTCATAAATACTTGTAGCAATTCTTGTGCCCTGAAGTCAAACGGAGTTTTAAATTTTTTCTTGCAATCCTTCGCCCGGCAATGCGGAAGTGCGAATATTTTCCCCGCTGTAGAGGACTTCCCCACTGTCGCCGACATCCCCTCCTGCTCCGCTTCGGGTGAGACTCGGCGGCGCGCCAACCGCTTGCAGACGATGTTGCCGAAAATCGCAAGTGTCTGTCAGATCGATATTCTTCCCCCGCTGCCGACGCCGTGCCACAGATCCTTTCGCCGCTGCCGGGCACTTCCCCATGCCGGCACGAGAATAGAAAACCCTATCCCATTATTCCCCACCTTAAATTCTGGTCCAGTGTTATTTTCTTTGCAAATACAATCATTTGCATTCAAAACCGCTGTTTTATTGCCTTGGCACCCTGGTTGCAGATGTCGCTCTAGACGACCACCCATGGGAAGCAACGGCAGCACTTTAGATTTCCATTTCCATCCAAAAGGAGGCAAATCGAAGAGGAAAATCACTTTCACTGTGCTGTTTTCTGCGCTTCCGGCCGGGCACCCGCTAAGGCGAGCTTCACGACGGAAACGATAACGCTCCAGCCGTAGGTACCTTGTTTTACCGGTGACCGGCACGAGCTGTGCCGGTATGCGCAACGACACCCCACCATCACTGGCCTGAAAGGAGACAACCATGCCCAAGTACGTCATCGAGCGGGACATCCCCGGAGCGGGGAATCTGACCCCGGCCGATCTGCAGGCGATTTCGCAGAAATCGTGCGGGGTCCTGAACAACCTCGGCCCGCAGATCCAGTGGGTACAGAGCTACGTTACCGCCGACAAAATTTATTGCGTCTACATCGCCCCCAATGAGGCGATGGTGCGCGAGCACGCAATCCAAGGCGGGTTTCCCGCCAACCGCATCTCGGAAATCAGGTCCGTGATTGATCCAACCACGGCTGAATAGGCTCTGCCCACCGACAACAAAGGCGGTCGGAAAAGAGAAAAATCACTCAAGGAGAAGAAAAATGACCTTAGCTCTTCTGGTTCTGATCAGCATCATGTGGGTCCCCGTCGGTCTGTTTTTCCTGGGCTACGGCGAAGCCAAAACGACCGGCTTTGTCAGTGCGGTAGTAGGCGTACTCGTTGTGCTGGGGGCAACTCTTCAGGCGGCGGTTTTCACCGATCCCTTTACCGCCGGGCTGCTCTTCGTCTTCGGCGTGCTCTATATCCAGACCGGGCATGCCCTGATGACGGGGGTGACGGATCTGCGTACCGTCGGCAATGGCGCTTTGCTGGTCGGTATCGTTTGTGCCGTTTATGCCTATTTCTATGCAACCGGTGGCGGCGTCAAGCCCGACGGTCAGACCTTCATCGGCGTCGCTCCCTATCTGGCATTCATGAACATTACATTCGTCGTCATCTGTTTTACCGTTACCGGCGTGACATACGGAAAGGTCAATGCAAAGATCGCCGCGGTGATGTTCCTGGTCCTGAGTGGCACTTGCCTGCTGGTCCCGGCTTTCAGCCTCATGGGTTACGGCCGGCTGCCATTCTAATCGTCTAATCTTGCCCGTCCGGCGCGTCGACTGCCGTCATTCTGGCTGATGGCTGATGGCCAAGTGAATCCTGGCGTTTTAATTCATCTTGCAGTCAGCGGCTACCCTGCCCTGGCCTGTTTGGAAAGGAGATTTTATGAAATCCGCACAACTTCTGGCCCTTCTTCTGGCAATTATGGTAGTGGCCGCCAGCGTCCCGGCGTCGGCCGCCATTACCCTCTATGACAAGGAAGGATTGACCTTCTCGGCCGACGGCTCCTTCAACACCTTCTACGTCTTCAGCGACAGCCAGAAGAACGATGAGATGGAGGCACTGCTGGGGATCCCGGACCGCCAGCAGTCCCGGGTCAAAATGGGCTTCCTGCCCAACTGGATCGGCTTCAATTTCAGCAAGCAGCTGGGCAACATGAAGGTGGGCGGCCGCTCTTCCTTCTGGGTGAGCATCAACGACAGTCAGGAAATCGACGGCTCGCACGGTCTTACCGACAGCCTGATCGATATCCGCCAGTTCTACGGCACCGTGGACGGCTCCTGGGGTCAGGTCCTGTTCGGCAAGGACTTCGGCCTGTTCAACCGTTCCAATATTTTTCTTGACGAAATTCTGCTCGGCTACGGCAATGTGAGCGACACCCTGGGGCTGATCAACGGCACCGATGTGTCCTTCGGCGACATCGGCACCGGCTACACCTATCCTATGCCTACGGCGCAGATCACCTACCGCACCCCCGAGCTGGCCGGACTCAAGCTGGCGATCGGCCTGCTCGACCCGGCCTTTACCACCGGCAATGACGGAGAAGAGAAGGCGCCGCGGCTCGAAGGGGAACTGACCTACAACCACACCTTCGGCCCCGCCGCCGTGACCGCCTGGGTCGGCTTTCTCGCCCAGAACTCCACCAGCGATACGGCCGATGACGTCAATTCCCGGGGCGTCTCCTATGGTGTCCGGGCGAGTATGTCCGGCCTGGCCCTGCACGCCTCCGGCTTCACCGCCAAAGGGGTCGGTTTCCTCCTCGGCCCCGGTCCGGATACCGCTCTCGGCTTTCCGCTCACCCAGGGAGGGGATGAAGTCGACAGCGACGGCTATCTCCTGCAGGCCGCCTATACCTACGGGCCGTCCCGGCTGGTCGCCTCCTACGGCAAGAACAAGTTCGACTCCTCCCCGGATGAGTGGGATAACTGGACCGCGACCGGCGCCTATTTCTATACCTTCAACGACTACCTCAAGCTGGTGGCCGAGTACAATGTCAATAAGATCTCGATCGGCAGTGCCGAAGAGAAAACCAATACGGGCGCTGTGGGCGCCATCCTCAACTTCTGACCCGAGAGCTGTCAAGGCGGACCGGCTGCCGGAGGAAAATCCTCCGGCAGCCGGTCCGACCGTCTGGCCGAAAATTAGGATATTTCATGGACATACCATCGAGCGCAGATCCCGTCTGGCGGGACATCATCACCGGCAAGGTCAAAATCCAGTTTGACCTGGTCGCCGTGAAAATTCTCCATGGCGCCCTGACGCGCAGCTTTGCCCGGGATCCTTCCCCGCGCCGGCTGGAAAAATGCGCCGCCGATCTGCGGGAATTTTTCGTGCAGAATGCGCAGCAACCCGCGGCGCAGGCGGACCTGAAGAAAATCGGCGGCTAGGAGGTTTTGGCGGTGCTTGCAGCAATGTCCTCCGTACACGAGGCCAGGGAAAAAATCCTGCAGGGGAGGAAGCTCCTGCTGGCAGGCGACGAGCGCCTGCTCGCGCAGCTGCCACCCGGCCAGTGGATCGGCGGCACCATCGCCTATTTCATGACGGAACAGGGCGGCCTGTGCACCAGGGAGAGGCTTCACGTCACGGAACTTCCCGACTTCATCGGCGATATCAGCATCCGCCGCTACGATGAACGGAGCATCGACAGCATCTACCGGGATGCGCCGAAAAACGGCTTCAGCATCATCATCATTCCGGGCCGCTCCAGGCTGCACTTCTCCTTTGCCCTGAATGCCCCCAGTTACGAGGGATTCGCCCATCATCCTCTGATCGGCTGGATCTCCGGGGTTCATCTGGACGATCTGGGCAAGGAATCGCCCAAAGTCTTCGACGGCCGAACGGCCGAAGCTCTGGCCGAAGGGGCCATTGTCATGCACGTGCCGCTGCCGAAGAGCAAATTTGCCGATATCGGCATCATCAATATCTTCGAGCAGGGGGAAGGCGACACCATCGAGTTTCCGGCCGACGGCTTCAGCGCCCGGGAGGCCCGCATCAACGGCAGAAAGGGAAATTTCGGCCGTTATATCTTTGAAAATCGTTTCGACAAACGCCTGCCGCTGGTCGCGGATTTCCACGGGCTGCGCATCAATACCAGCTTCCGCGAGGGAGATGAGCTGGAGACGGAGGTCGAATTCTACGCCCCGGTGTTCAGCGGTCTGCTCTACAAGCACGCCCGGCCGGTGCAAGACTACGTGAACCGGTTTCATCGGCCAGTTGCCGGACGGCAGCGGACATCAGATTCTCTTCGCCTGCAACTGCATCCTGAACTATCTCTACTCGGAACTGGAGGGAAAACAGATCGCCGGGATCACCGGCCCGACCACCTTCGGTGAAATCGCCTATCTGCTGCTGAATCAGACCATGGTCTACCTGCGGATCATCGATCTGCCGCCCGAACCTGAATTTCCGAACTCGCCTCCAGCCGGTTGAACGACCGGGTGGAAGCGGGAAAACAGAGCCTCCTGGCTCGTCTCTCCTCAATTGGGGGGAAACCTCGCGTTTCCCCCATTTTTTTGCGGCCGGCCCGCACCCCCGCACCTCCCTCCTGGATTCAGCCGGCTCTGACCTGAGGAATTATGACACAACCGCCGCCGGAGCACCCGGCAACGGGAATTAGCCCGACGGAGAAGAATTCCCCAATGGGGAACTTTCGAACATTCCTATTCCGGGCCTCCCCATTTCCGGATTAAAAAGTCGCGGCACCGCCCTTTCCGCGGCGCTCGAAGTCGCCTCATGATTAACCCAACCCTCTGTTTTTACCTATTTCGTTCGTCGTCGGTGCGCTGCCGCGGGCATTTCCCCCACCTCCCATTTCCTGCTCTTTGGCGCGGGTTTTGCTGCGGTACCTTCACCGTCTGCCATTCGGCGATTCGGCCGGCGCCACCTTCAAATTCGGTTTTCAGCATGGCCATTATTACCAAAATCCAAAAGACCTCTGAGCATCCCGCCGAGCGGGAATATCCTTCCCGGCTCTTCGTGGAGACCACCTCGCGCTGCAATCTCAACTGCTTCATGTGCGTCAAGCAGACGCCGAAGAACGGCATCCGGGAGGGGGACCTCGCGCCGGAGCTCTTTCAGGCGCTGGCGCCGGCCTGGCCGCACCTGGAAGCGCTGGTGCTGAACGGCATCGGCGAGCCTCTCCTGCACCCCCGCCTGGAGGAGTTCATCCGCCTGGCCCGGCGGGAAGTGCCGGCGGACTGCTGGATCGGCTTTCAGTCGAATGGGCTCTTGCTGAACGGCCAGCGAGCCCTCGCCCTCGTCCGGGCGGGGCTCGACCGGGTCTGCCTCTCCCTCGATTCAGTGTCGCCGGAGAACTTCCGCCGGGTTCGCGAGGGGGGCGAGCTGAGCGCGGTCGAACGCGCCCTCGCCGCCCTGGCCGCCGCCCGGCGCGAAGCCCGGCCGGAGTTGCAGGTGGGAGTGGAATTCGTCCTGATGCGGGACAATCTCCATGAGCTGCCGGCGGTGGTCGAGTGGGCGGCGGCCCGGGGGGCGGCTTTCGTCATCGTCACCCACATGCTCCCCTACGATGGCGCGCACGCCGCCCAGGCCGCCTATGAATTGTGCACCGACGCGGCCATCGAGCTGTTCGGCCGCTGGGAACAGAAGGCCCGGCTGGCCGGAGTGGATATCCGCCGCTATTTCGAAGTCCTCTGGAAATACTGCAAGAGCCCCGAGGAGCAGCGCATCATCGGCTTCATCAACGGGATGAAGGCGGAAGCGGAAAGCCGCCAGATGACCCTGGAGCTGAAGAAGCTGCTGGCCCACGATCTGGAGTGGCTGCAGCGGATGCGGGACGTCTTCGCCGAAACGCGGCTGGCCGCCGCAGCCGCCGGTCTCGATCTGCGCCTGCCGGAGAGCGTTCCGACGGAAGAGCGCCGGTGCCAGTTCATCGAGGACGGCAGCGCCTTTGTCGCCTGGAATGGCGATGTCCACCCCTGCTATTTCCTCTGGCACCGCTACAACTGCCATGCCAGCGGCTGGGACCAGAAGGTCCAACCGAGGGCATTCGGCAACCTTGCCGGCGCCAGCTTGAAAGAGATCTGGGATGGGGAGCCGTTTCGCGCCTTCCGGAATAATGTCCGCACCTACAACTATCCCTCTTGCGCCAGTTGCAGTCTCGCCCCCTGCGACTACGTGCAGACCGAGGAATTCGAACAGGACTGCCACATCAAGGCAGAGCCGTGCGGCAGCTGCCTCTGGTGCATGGGTCTCTTCCAGTGCCTGCGCTAAAGGCCGGAGATGGCGGATTAATGCCTCAATTAAATTGTTCTTAAAGTAAATATTACCATAAGTTCACTTGCCTTTAATCCCCCGCAGGTATAAGAATCAAATCCTTTTCGGTTGCAGTTGTCTTACGAGCCCGCCAGTCGCCAGAAAGGCAAAACCCTTGAACCAGAGCAAAATCTTTCTTTCCCGAACAGCCACCAACCGGGATTTCCGCAGGGAGGTGGAAGCCCTGTCCGGAACTTCAGCCCAACACTGTTTCCAATGCGGCAAATGCTCGGCCGGGTGTCCGATGCGCTCCTTCATGGAGCATCCGCCCAACCGCCTCCTCCGCTTCCTTCAGCTCGGCCAACGCGAACAGCTGCTCGCCGGCCGCTCCATCTGGTACTGCGCTTCCTGCGAAACCTGCACCACGCGCTGTCCCAACGGGGTGGACCTGGCGGCCATCATGGATGCCCTGCGGCAGCTGTGGTGGGAGAGTCAGGGGCGTTCCGAAGAGAGTGAGGTGCAGCTGGCCAACCGGCTGTTCATCGAGAATATCCGCCGCTACGGCCGGCAGCACGAGATGCGCCTGGGCGCCCTGTTCAACCTGAAGAGCGGCAAACTGTTCAAGGATCTCACCCTGGGACCGAAACTCCTCGCCCGCGGCAAGCTCAAGCTTTCCCAGGGCAGGAACCGTAACCTCGCCGAGATTGAACAGATTTTCGCCCGCATCGAGAAGATGCGGCAGAAAGGACAGACCCCGTGAGCGGCCTCAACACCGCCCTGAACTACGGGTACTATCCCGGTTGCTCGCTGCACGCCTCGGCCCGGGAGTACGACCAGTCCACCCGCGCGCTGTTCGGCGCCCTGGGGATCACTCGTTACCGAGGTGCCCGACTGGCTGTGCTGCGGCGCGACCCCGGCGCACAACGTCGACGAACTCCTCTCGCTGTCGCTCTGCGCCAAGAACCTGGTGCAGGCCGAATCGGTGCCGGGGGACCTGGCGGTACCGTGCGCCGCCTGCTTTTCGCGCCTGAAGACCACCCAGCACGAACTGGCCGGCGACGCGGCCAAGCGCAGCCAGGTGGGACGGGCCATCGACGGGCCGGTGCCGCTGGGGAAAAAGGTCAAACACCTGCTGGAGATCCTGGACGGCGACTACGGCCTGGAGCGGCTGTCGGCCGCGGTGAAAAAGCCCCTGACGGGGCTGAAAGTCGCCTGCTATTACGGCTGCCTGCTCACCCGCCCCCCCGGCGTACCGCAACTCGACGACGCCGAGGCGCCGACCATCATGGAGCGGATCATCGAAGCGGCCGGGGCGCAGACCGTCCCCTGGAGCCACCGGCTGGAATGCTGCGGGGCCAGCTTCACCTTGTCGCGTCCGGCGGTGATCCTCAAGCTTACCGGCGATATTCTCGCCGCCGCCAGGGAGGCCGGCGCCGACTGCGTGATGGTCGCCTGTCCGCTTTGCCAGGGGAACCTGGACCTGCGCCAGCAGGAAGTGGAGAGGGCGAACGGCGCCCGCTACGGGCTTCCCGCCCTCTATCTCACCCAGTTGCTCGGCCTGGCGGTGGGAACCCCCGCCGCCCGGCTCGGCCTGGACAGTCTTCTGGTCAGCCCCCTGGGCCTCTTGCAGGAAAAAGGACTGTTGTAGGGGCAGGCCTTGTGCCTGCCCTGATTCGGGCAACCACCAGGGTTGCCCCTACGGGAATTCACATATGTCACGAATCGGTGTTTTTGTCTGTCACTGCGGGGAGAACATCTCCCGTACCGTCGACGTGGAGAAGGTGGCGGCGGCCGCTGCAGCGCTGCCCGGGGTCGCCTTCGCCACCGACTACAAGTACATGTGTTCCGACCCCGGCCAGAGCCTGCTCAAGAAGGCGATTGCCGAGCACCGGCTCGACGGGGTGGTGGTCGCCGCCTGCTCGCCGCGCATGCACGAGAAGACCTTCCGCAATGCCTCCAAGGCGGCCGGGCTCAATCCCTTTCCTGTGCGAGATGGCCAACATCCGCGAGCACTGCTCCTGGGTGCACGAAGACCGTGCGGAGGCGACCGCCAAGGCCACCGACATCGTCCAGATGATGACGGCGCGGGTGAAAAAGGGGAGCAAGCTGACGGAGATCACCGTCCCGCTCACCAAACGGGCGCTGGTCATCGGCGGCGGCATCGCCGGCATCCAGGCGGCCCTCGACATCGCCGACGCCGGCCATCAGGTGGTGCTGGTCGAGCGCGAGCCGTCCATCGGCGGGCACATGGCGCAGCTCTCCGAGACCTTCCCCACCCTCGACTGCTCCCAGTGCATCATGACGCCGAAGATGGTCGATGTGGCCAATCACCCCAACATCACCTTGTACACCTGGAGCGAGGTGGAGAAGGTCGAGGGCTACATCGGCAACTTCCAGGTGACGGTGCGCCGGAAGGCCCGCTCGGTCGACGAGGAGAAGTGCACCGGCTGCGGCCTCTGCAGCGCCAAGTGCCCGCAGAAGAAGATCCCCAACTCCTTTGACCGCGACCTCGGCATGCGTTCGGCCATCTACGTCCCCTTTCCGCAGGCGGTCCCCAATACGCCGGTGCTCGACCGGGAGCACTGCACCTGGTTCAAGACCGGCAAGTGCGGCGTCTGCAAGAAGGTGTGCGGCCCCGGCGCCGTCGACTACGACCAGCAGGACCAGCTGCTCGTCGAGCCGGTCGGCGCCATCGTCGTCGCCACCGGCTTTCAGCTCTACGACATCGGCCGCAAGCCGGAGGGTTCTCCCTACAAGGGGTACGGCGAGTTCGGCTACGGCACCATCCCGGATGTCATCGACGGACTCACCTTCGAGCGGCTCGCCTCGGCCAGCGGCCCCACCGGCGGCGCCATCCGCCGCCCCTCCGACGGCAAGGAACCCAAGGAGGTGGTCTTCATCCAGTGCGTCGGCTCCCGGGCGCGCGAGAAGGGGATCTCCTACTGCTCGAAGATCTGCTGCATGTACACCGCCAAGCACACCATGCTCTACAAGCACAAGGTCCACGACGGTCAGGCTTACGTCTTTTTCATGGACGCCCGCACCCCCGGCAAGAACTACGACGAGTTCTGGCGCCGCGCCGTCGAGGAGGAAGAGGCCAATTACATCCGCGGCATGGTCTCGCGCCTCTACCGCAAGGGGGACAAGGTGGTGGTGGTCGGCAGCGACGTGATCGCCGGCACCCAGGTGGAGATCGAGGCGGACCTGGTGGTGCTGGCCACCGCCGTGCAGCCCCGCACGGGGGCCGACAGCCTGGCGCAGAAGCTCGGCATCTCCTACGACAAATACAACTTCTACAGCGAGGCGCACGCCAAGCTGAAGCCGGTCGAATGCGCCACCGCCGGCATCTACCTGGCCGGCGCCTGCCAGGGTCCCAAGGACATCCCCGAGACCGTCTCCCAGGCTTCCGCCGCCGCGGCCAAGGTGATGACCCTCTTCGCCAAGAAGCAGCTCGAGCGCGATCCGCTGGTCGCCCGGGTCAACGCGAACAACTGCACCGCCTGCTTCGCCTGCAGGAAGGTCTGCCCCTACGGCGCGGTGGAAGCCAGGGAAATCCGCGACCGGCAGGGGAACCTGCTGCGGGTGGTCGCCAGCGTCAATCCCGGCGTCTGCGGCGGCTGCGGCACCTGCCAGGCCACCTGCCCGTCCAAGTCGGTCGAACTCGACGGGTACACGGACGAGCAGATCCTCGCCATGATCGAAGCGCTGTAACAATTCCATCGGACCGCTCCGTCGATCCGACGGCTCGATCCGATCAGAGGAAGGCCCATGCACGCTGAAAAAGTGAAGCACGACTTCGAGCCGAAAATCATCGCTTTCGTCTGCACCTGGTGCACCTACGCCGGGGCCGACCTGGCCGGCACCAGCCGCCTGCAGTACCCCGCCAACGTCCGCCTGGTGAAGTTCCCCTGCACCGGGCGCATCGATCCGGTCTTCATCCTGCGCGCCTTCCAGAAGGGGGCCGACGGGGTTCTCGTCTCCGGCTGCCACCCGGGCGACTGCCACTACATGGCCGGCAATTTCCACGCCCGGCGCCGCTTCGCCGCTTTTCGCAAGCTGCTCGAATTCATCGGCGTCGACCTCTCCCGCCTGGAGTTTTCCTGGGTCTCGGCCGCCGAAGGGGGGAAGTGGGTGGAGGTGGTCACCGAACTGACCGAGCGGGTGCGGGAACTGGGCGTGATGGCCGAATTCAAGGAACTGGAACTGGAAGAGCAGTGGTCCGGGGCGCTCACCGAGCCGGAACTGCAGGAGGCCTATCAGGCGATTCCGTAGGGTGACACCCGCATCGTTGCAGCAAACCCTGGCCGCAGACCGGGGCTCAGCATGCCGTGCCATTACCGAGAGTGGAAAACCATGATGAACACAGCAAAGAAAATCGAGGCGCCGGCGAATATCGAGGAGAGTTACGCCGCAGCCACCGAAGACATCCGCGCCGCAGCGAGCCCGACTCCTCGCCGAAGGGACAGTGGCGGCGGTGGTCGGCTACCGGGCCGGCCGGCGGCGGGGAACGGCGCTGCCGGTCATCGTCACGGCTGCCGAGCAGGCGAAAACTCTGATCTTCTCGCCGGACTGCCACAACAACCTCGCCCTTTACCTAAGCCGCAGCAAAAAAGAGGTGCGCCGGCAGGGAAAGCTGGCGGTGGTGGTCAAGGGGTGCGATCTGCGCGCCGTGGCCGGACTGATCGGCGAAAACCAGCTGCAGCGTGAAGACGTGGTGCTGCTGGGGGTCGCCTGCGCCGGGGTGGCGGGAAGGCAGGGAATGGGCGAAGGGTTCGGTGCCGACCGGCTGGCCGCCAAGTGCCGGCGCTGCACGGCGCAGTTTCCCGAGGGGGCCGATCAGGTGCTGGGCAGCCTCCCCGAACTGCCCGAGGCGGCCGACGAGATCGATGAGCTGGCGCGCCTGGAGGCGCTGAGTCCGGCCGAGCGCTGGCGCTTCTGGAAGGATCACTTCTCCCGCTGCACCCGCTGTTATGCCTGTCGCCAGGTCTGCCCCCTGTGCTACTGCGAGCAGTGCCTGTGCGACCGCAACCGCCCGCAGGCGGTGGAGAGCACTCCGCGGCCGGCCGGAAACATGGCCTGGCACATCGTGCGCGCCATGCACCTGGCCGGCCGCTGCGCCGGGTGTGCCGAATGCGAGCGCGCCTGCCCCATGGAGATCCCCCTGCACCTGCTCAACCGAAAGATGGCCAAGGAACTCAAGGAACTCTACAACCATGAGGCCGGGTTCGCGCCGGTGGAGAAGGGACCCCTCAACGATTACCGGGAAGATGACGACCAGTCCTTCATCAAATAGACTTTTGCCGCGGGGAGGCATGCTCTCCCCGACAACGGAATGGACCATGCCGAAAATGATTTCCGAACAGAACCTGCGCCTGCTGATCGATGCCCTGGTACAACAGGGAAAGCGGGTCGTCGGTCCGAAAGAGGCGGGGGGCGTCGCCCTCTACGCGCCGCTGGCGCAAGGGGATGAACTCGTCCTCGACCAGCTGCCGCGCCGCTCGGCCAAGGAAACGTTCCTGCCCCTGTGCGAAACGATCCTGACCTATGAAAGGGATGCGCAGGGCGTGGCGGTCGCCGATGTCGACCCCGGCCGCTTTCCGGAGACGGTCCTGATCGGTACCCGCCCCTGCGACGCCGCCGCCGCGCCGGTGCTCGACGCCGTCTTCTCCTGGGACTATCAGGATCCCTTTTTCCTCGAGCGGCGGCGGAAAACCACGGTCATCGGTCTTTCCTGCACCCAGGCCGATGACGCCTGTTTCTGCACGGCGGTGGGGCTTTCCCCCAGCGATGCCAAGGGCGCGGACCTCTTTCTCACCCCCCTCACGGGAGGCGGCTATCTCTGCCGGGCGCAAAACGCCAAGGGGGAGGCCCTGCTTGAAGCCCATGCCGGACTCTTTGCTCCGGAAAGCGGTGCCGAACCCCTCCCGCCCGCCGAGCCGGCCGTGCCACCGCTGGCCCTGGAGCAGATCCAGGGGTGGTTGGATAACCATTTCGAGGACCCTCTCTGGGGAGAGATCGCCGCGCGCTGCGCCGGCTGCGGCACCTGCGCCTTTCTCTGCCCGGCCTGTCACTGCTTCGACATCGTCGACGAGGGCAAAGAGCAATGCGGCGCCCGGCGCAAGAGCTGGGACTCCTGCGGCTTCGGCAAGTTCACCCATCACGCCTCCGGCCACAACCCGCGGGAGGTCCAGCCGCAGCGCTTTCGCAACCGGGTCATGCACAAGTTCAAGTATTACCGGGACAAATTCGGGCAGACCCTGTGCACCGGCTGCGGCCGCTGCATCCGTGCCTGCCCGGTAGGGATCGACCTGGTCGAGGTGCTGGAGAAAATGAAAATCAAGCGAAGGTACAAGGTAGAGGCAAGGTTAAGGCGAAAGGCTCGATACGATATTGCACCCCGGGTCTATGCCTTATCCTTGAACCCAAAGCCTTAGCCCAAACAGGATTTGACCTATGTGCGACGCCAGCAAAAACATCTACCTCCCCCATCTCGCCACCATCGCGGAGATCATTCAGGAGACGGCGGACATCCGCACCCTGAAGCTGGTCTTCCAGGAGCAGCAGGTGCGCGAGAATTTTACCTTCCGCGCCGGGCAATTCGCCGAATATTCGGCCTTCGGCGCCGGTGAGTCGACCTTCTGCATCGCCTCCGCCCCCACCCGCCAGGGGTATATCGAATGCTGCTTCCGCGCCGTCGGCCGGGTCACCGGGGCGCTGCAATCGCTGGAGGTCGGCGATACTGTCGGCGTCCGCGGTCCCTATGGCAATTCCTTTCCGGTCGAGGAATTCTTCGGCAGGAACCTCGTCTTCGTCGCCGGCGGCATCGCCCTGCCGCCGCTGCGCACCCTGATCTGGCAATGCCTCGACTGGCGTGACAAATTCGGGGAGATCACCATCGTCTACGGCGCCCGCAGCGAGGCCGACCTGGTCTACCAGCGCGAACTGCGGCAGTGGCAGGAGCGCGGGGACGTGCGCCTGGTGAAGACGGTGGACCCGGGGGGGAACGGCCCGCAATGGGACGGCAAGGTCGGCTTCGTGCCGACCGTGCTGGAGGAGGCGGCGCCCGGGGCGGAGACCGCCGTCGCCCTCGTCTGCGGGCCGCCGGTGATGATCAAGTTCACCCTGCCGGTGCTGGAGCGGCTCGGTTTCGCCGACGACGCCATCTACACCACCCTGGAGAACCGGATGAAATGCGGCCTCGGCAAGTGCGGCCGCTGCAACGTGGGGAATATCTACGTCTGCAAGGACGGTCCGGTGTTTACCGCCGGCCAGGTCAAGGCGATGCCCCAGGAGTTCTAAGGGACGCCTGAGGAAAGCAATCGCTTCCAGAAGACGAACAAGGGGAGCGGCCGGATGCGGCCGCTCCCCTTGTCATTGCCTTCGTCGGCTCCGAAATCGGCCGGAGCCGGTCGCGGCCGGGCAGGAGCCTTTCCCTCCACAGGGTGGGGAAGCAGAACCCGAATCTTCAGTCCCGCAAATGCCGGCCGGTAAGGTGAAGAAAAACCCCCTCCAGGGAAGCGCACCCGGGGTGAGCGGCAATCAGCTCGCTGGGGGCGCCTTCGGCGATGATCCGCCCGGCGTCCATGATCGCCACCCGGGTGCAGAGCTGCTGAGCCTCTTCCATGAAAGGGGTGCAGTAGACGATCGTCACCCCCACCTGCCGCAGCCGGCCGAGGTAGTCCAGGATCAGGCTGCGCGACTGGGGATCGACACCCACCGTCGGCTCATCAAGAAAGAGGAAGCGCGGCCGGTGCAGGATGGCTAATGCCAGGTTGGCCAGGCGTTTTATGCTGCCGGAGCAGTCTGTTATCCGCCGGTCGGCGTGCTCGTCCAGGCGCATCGTGTCCAGGACGGCCGCCACCCGCTCCTCCAGATCGAGTCCGCGCAACCCCCGCAGGCGGCCGAAGTAGCGCAGGTTCCTGCGCACCGTCAGACGCGGGTAGAGAGCGGTCTCCTGCGGTACCAGACCGATCAGGCGCCGTACCTCGCGGGGATTTTCCGTCACGTCGAAGCCGTCGATGACCACCGTCCCGGCGTTCGGTCGCAGCAGAGTGCACATGACGGAGATGGCGGTCGATTTGCCGGCGCCTTTGGGGCCAAGCAGGCCGAGCACCTCTCCTTCCCCGACGGCCATTTCCAGGCCGTCCACCGCCGGCCGGGTGCTGCCTTGGTATGCTTTGACCAGCCCGCGGACCTCAATGACCAGAGGGCGCAGCGGTTCACGCCCGGACTCCGGCAGCGGCAGCGCGGCCGGTTGCAGAACGGGTTCCCTCTTCTTCACCGGATCACCTCCCCCAGTTCGCAGTACAGGGTGGTCTCCCCTCACCGCCCTGCCGCAGCAGGGCGAAATTGCGCCAGTGTCGCCGCCGGGGCCTGCATGCGGATCAGATCTCCCGGGTATTGACGGCTGGAGCCTCCGTGAAAAGCTAAAAGCCCGCCAGGGAATCGGCAGGCCTTAATCTCCAATTGCAGGGAACAGCGCCGCTCTACCGGCCGCCTTGCTTCAAGTCAATCAGGATCCGCTTGGCAACCGCCTTGAGAGTCTCGAAAACTCCCTCGCCGGTGGTGGCACAGGCCTCATAGTCGGGAACGCTGTCGGGATTGAGCAGTTGGCGCAACTCTGCCACCGTGGTGACATTGGGCAGGTCGCGCTTGTTGTACTGAATGACGAAGGGGATCTTCTCCAGCTGATAGCCTTGCTCCTCCAGGTTGACCTTGAGGTTTTCCATACTCTCGATATTGGCATCCAGGCGCTCTTCCTGCGAGTCGGCGACGAACACCATGCCATCCACCCCCTTGAGAATCAGTTTGCGGGAAGCGTCGTAGAAGACCTGGCCAGGAACCGTATAGAGATGGAAGCGGGTTTTGAAGCCGCGGATCTCGCCGAGGGCGAGGGGGAGAAAGTCGAAGAAGAGGGTGCGCTCGGTCTCGGTGGCCAGGGAGATCATCTTCCCCTTGGCCTCAGGCGCGGTCTTCTGATAGACGTACTGCAGATTCGTGGTCTTGCCGCAGAGTCCAGGCCCGTAATAGACGATCTTGCAGTTTATCTCGCGCGAGGCGTAGTTGATGAAAGACATGCTTCCCTATCCCGTCAGTTGAAGAGATTGTCGATGTCGTCGTCGGTAATCTCGGCAAAGGGGCTCTGGGAATTGCCGCCTTTCTCCATCTCTTCCGCCTTTTTGGCCAGGTCGTAGAAGATCGTCCCCAGCTCGTCGCTGCTCTTCTTCACCCGCAGGCGTACCAGACCGAGAGAGCTGCGGTTGTCGAAAATGACCACCAGAATCACGCGGCCCGCCGACGATGGAAAGGTGCAGGTTGTCTTTTTCTCCCTCGTGGAAAAGGATGGAGAATTCCTTCTCCCCGATCAGCTTGGCCAGGCCGCCGGTGGCGGCGATATTCCCGGCCGTCAGGGAGGCCAGACTGGTGGTGTCCAGATGCTCGGTAGCACCGGTGGAGGCAATCAGCTGGCCGTTTTTGTCCACCAGAAAGATCACCTTGGCGTTCGAGTCGCGCAGCAGTTTTTCGATAACGCCGCTTATTCTCTTGAACTCCTCGTCGTACATGACGAAGGAAGACTGGTGACCGAACATCCGCTAACTCCTTCCAGGGATTGGCGCGCCAGAGGCCTTTATAACATTAACGCCACGGCCTATCAAGGGTTTTCAGGCGCCCCCGAATGGCCGCCTGCTGCAGACAAAAAAGCTCCCGGCGCCATAACGCCGGGAGCTTTTTTGCCGAAAAGACTGCCGTTTACTTCTTGACTCCGCAGTCGGCCTGCATCTCGGCCAGTTTCCGGTACAGGTCAAAACGGGTGGCCGTGACCTTGTTGGCCTCCTGCATCAGCTTGCCCGCCACTTCGGGATTGGCCTTCTTGAGCACCCGGTAGCGGTTCTGCCGCTGGGCATAGTCTTCGAACGTCAGGGTCGGCTCCTTGCTGTCGAGCTGCAGGGGGTTTTTGCCCTGCTCCGACAGCCGCGGATCGTAGCGGAAGAGCGGCCAATGACCGGAAGCGACCGCCTGTTTGCAGCCTTCCACCGCCGCGGCCATGTCGATGCCGTGGGCGATGCAGTGGGAGTAGGCGATGATCAGCGACGGTCCGGGGTAGGAATCGGCTTCGAGCATGGCCTTGACCACCTGCCCGGGATTGGCCAGGGAGACCTTGGCGACATAAATGTTGCCGTAGGTCATGGCGATCATCCCCAGGTCTTTTTTCGGCATGCGCTTGCCGCCGGCGGCGAACTGGGCCACGGCGCCGAGCGGGGTCGATTTGGAGGCCTGGCCGCCGGTGTTGGAATAAACCTCGGTGTCGAGGACCAGGACATTGACGTTCTCGCCAGAGGCCAGGACATGGTCGAGGCCGCCGTAGCCGATGTCGTAGGCCCAGCCGTCGCCGCCAACGATCCACACCGATTTCTGCGCCAGGTAGTCGGCCACGGAGAGCAGCTGCTTCGACTCGGCATCGGGACAGTTGCGCAGGCCTTCCTTGAGCTTGGCCACCCGCTGGCGCTGCGCTTCGACCCCTGCCTGGGTCGACTGGTCGGCCGCTTTGATCTCGCCGACCAGTTCCTTCAGGCCGGCGATTCTCCCGAAATGGTCGGCCGGAATGCGCTCGAGCAGTTCGAGGGCGAAGGCGTTGAACTTGTCCACCGCCAGGCGCATGCCGAAACCGAATTCGGCGTTGTCCTCAAACAGGGAATTGCTCCAGGCCGGCCCCAGACCGTCCTTACGGGTGGTCCAGGGAGTGGTGGGCAGGTTGCCGCCGTAGATGGAGGTACATCCCGTGGCGTTGGCAATCAGCATGCGATCGCCGAAGAGCTGGGAGGCGACCTTAAGGAACGGCGTCTCCCCGCAGCCGGCGCAGGCGCCGGAGAATTCGAACATCGGCTCCAGGAACTGGCTCCCCTTGAGGGTGGCGCGGTTGATCAGGGCCGGATCGGTGTTGGGCAGGTCGAGGAAAAAGTCCCAGTTCTTCGCCTCCGGCTCGCGCAGAGGGGCCTGGAACTGCATGTTGATCGCCTTGTGGTTGGGGTCCTCTTTGCTCTTGGCCGGGCAGTTGAAGACGCAGGCGCCGCAGCCGGTGCAGTCCTCGGGCGCCACCTGCAGGGTGAACTTCTTGCCGGCCAGTTCCTTGCCCTTGGCGTCGACCGATTTGAAGGTTTCGGGGGCGCCCTGCAGGTTTTCCGCATCGTAAACCTTCATGCGGATGGTGGCATGCGGGCAGACGAAGGAGCAGATGCCGCACTGGATGCAGATTTCCTTATCCCACACCGGGATATTGACCGCGATGTTGCGCTTCTCGTATTTGGCCGTACCGGTGGGGAAGGTCCCGTCGGCGGGCATGGCCGAGACGGGAAGCCGATCGCCCTTGCCGTCGATGATCGGGCCGAGAGAATCGCGCACAAAGGATGGGGGATTGCCCGGCAGCCCCACTTTCATCCGAATGGGGCTGTCGGCGACGGCCGGGACCTGAACCTGCTCGACGTTATCCAGGCCGGCATCGACCGCCTTGTTGTTCATGGCCACCACCTTCTCGCCGGCCTTGCCGTAGCTCTTGACGATGGCATCGCGGATTTCATTCACCGCCAGATCGAGGGGGATGATGTTGGATATTTTGAAAAAAGCGGTCTGCATGATGACGTTGATACGGGGACCGAGACCGATCTCGTTGCCCAGGCGCACGCCGTCGATGACGTAGAGCTTGAGCTGCTTGTCGATAATCTGCTGCTGAACCTCGCAGGGCAGGTTGGCCCAGACTTCGTCCTTGCCGAAAGGGCAGTTGAGCAGGAAGGTCGCCCCGGATTTGGCGCGAGAGAGCATATCGTACTTCTCCAGGAAGGAGAAGTTGTGGCAGGCAATGAAATCGGCGCTGTCGATGAGGTAGGGGGAGCGGATCTCCTGCTGCCCGAAGCGCAGGTGACTGGTGGTCACGCTGCCGGCCTTCTTGGAGTCATAGACGAAGTAGGCCTGGACGTAGTTGTCGGTGGTCTCACCGATAATCTTGATGGAGTTCTTGTTGGCGCCCACCGTGCCGTCGGAGCCGAGGCCGTAGAACATGGCCGCATAGATCTTCTCGGCGGGCACTTTGTAGCCTTCATCGAAGGGAAGGCTGGTGCCGGCCACGTCGTCCTTGATGCCGACGGTGAAATGGTTCTTCGGCTTGTCCAGGGACAAATTGTCGAAGACCGCCTTGGCCATGCCGGGGGAGAATTCGTAGGAACCGAGGCCGTAACGGCCGCCGACGATCTTCGGGTAGTCGGGGAAGGAGACCAGGCCGTCAGCCATGGCCTCACCAATGGCGGTGCGCACATTTTGATAGAGGGGCTCGCCCAGCGAACCCGGCTCCTTGGTGCGGTCGAGAACGGCAATCCGCCTCACCGTTCCCGGCAGGGCCTTCACCAGGGCGGCGGTATCGAAGGGAAGAAAGAGGCGGACCTTCAGCAGACCGACCTTTTCTCCCTGGCCGACCAGGTGGTCCACCAATTCCTGGGCGGTGTCGGTGGCCGATCCCATGACCACGATGACGCGCTCCGCGTCAGGGGCGCCGACGTAATCGAAGAGATTGTACCGGCGGCCGGTCAGCTTGGCGAATTTGTCCATCTCGGCCTGGACGATTTCCGGAATCGCCTCGTAATATTTGTTCACCGTCTCGCGCCCCTGGAAATAAACATCCGGATTCTGCGCAGTGCCGCGCATGAAGGGGTGATCGGGAGAGAGGGCGCGGGCGCGGTGGGCGCGCACCAGGTCATCATCGATCATGTGGCGCATGTCGTCATAGGAAAGCGCCTCAACCTTCTGCACCTCGTGCGAGGTGCGGAAGCCATCGAAGAAATGCAGAAACGGCACGCGGGAGCGCAGGGTCGCAGCCTGGGCGATGAGAGCGAAATCCATCGCCTCCTGGACATTGTTGCTGCACAGGAAGGCCCAGCCCGTGGAGCGGCAGGTCATGACGTCAGAATGGTCGCCGAAGATCGACAGGGCCTGGGCGGCAATGGCCCGGGCGGAGACATGGAAAACCGTGGAGGTCAATTCGCCGGCGATCTTGAACATGTTCGGGACCATCAGCAGCAATCCCTGGGAGGCCGTGAAGGTGGTGGTCAGAGCCCCACCCTGCAGGGCTCCGTGCACAGCCCCGGCCGCTCCCCCTTCCGACTGCATTTCCACCACCTTGGGGACCGTTCCCCAGATGTTGCGCTCGCCAACCGCGCTCTTGGCATCGGAAATCTCCCCCATGACCGACGAAGGGGTGATCGGATAGATGGCGATGACCTCGTTGGTGGCATGGGCGACGTGCGCCGCGGCCGTGTTGCCGTCAATGGTTACCATTTTTCGTGACATGGTTTTCTCCTTTGCCTGGCTTATTTGGAAATGGCCGTCGGGGAGGAAAATCGGGGGGCGCCGATCATCCGCCGCTCGAACGAAAAAAATGACTCCTGGTTTCGAGACTTTATGGTAGGGGAAAGCAAATCTTCCGGGAAAAACGGTAGTATACGTTGAAAAAACAAAGTTTCAACCGGGGGAAAAGATTTCCCGGCGCCCTTCCACCGCCCGGTTCACGGTGGCTTCATCGACATATTCGAGCTCGCTTCCCATGGGAATGCCGTGCGCCGGCCGGGTAATTCGAATGCCGAGGGGATGGATGAGCCGGGCCAGATAAAGCGCGGTGGCATCCCCTTCGATGCTGAAATTGGTGGCGACCAGAACCTCCTTCACTCTTCCCTCCCGAAGCCGCTGCAGCAGCCCGGCGATCCTGAGCTCTTCGGGACCGATCCCATCCAGCGGGGAGAGCGCGCCGTGCAAAACATGGTACCGGCCGCGGAAGGACCGGCTGCGCTCAATGGCGATCAGGTCCTGCGGCTCTTCGACCACACACAGCAGATGCTCGTCCCGGCGGGGGTCGGAGCAGAGCGGACAGGGATCGTTTTCGGTGATGTTGAAACAGACCGAACAGAACCGGATGCGTTCCTTAATTGCCCGGATCGCCTCTGCCAGTCCTTCGGCTTCGGCGGCTGGCTGCCGCAGCAGGAAAAAGGCCAGCCGGGTAGCTGTTTTCGTCCCGATTCCCGGGAACTTGGCCAGTTCAGCGATCAGCCGGGCAAAAGACGGGACGGAGTCTATCATGGGCGGTATAAAAAATCCATTGTTTTAAAAACTCGTTCTATCTTCTTGAAGGCGGGGGACAAGTGGTCTGACCATTTATAGGCATATTCCACGAATCCGCCTGTCGAATCAAGGCTTGCCTGGGTTAAAACATCCCGGGGATGTTCAAACCGCCGGTTACCCGGCCCATCTCCTCCTGTACCATATCCTGGCTTTTCTTGATCGCCTCGTTCACGGCGGCTGCCACCAGGTCCTGCAGCATTTCCACGTCTTCCGGATCGACCACGCTTTTTTCGATCTTCAGCGACAGCAGTTTCTGCTTGCCGTTGACCACCGCAGTCACCATGCCGCCACCGGCCGAGGCTTCCACCTGGCGGTTCTCCAGTTCCTGCTGCAACCGCGCCATCTTCTGCTGCATCAACTGCGCTTGTTTCATGATGTTGCCGAGACCCTTGGACATATCCAGCTCCTTTTTAGTATCCTTCGATTCTACACGAATCCCTTATCGATCGGACGGATTTCCACCACTTCGCCGCCGAAGATTTCCCGTACCGCCTCGACCATCGGGTGGGCCAGGGCATCCTCACGCAGGCGCCGTTGACGGTCGCTTTCCTCTGCCTTGCGTTTTTGCAGCAGGGAGGGAGGAATAGCGGCGCTGCCTTCGGCGGTAACTATCCGGATTTGGACTGGTTGACCAAAATACCGTTCCGCCAGATCTCCGAGGGCAGCCTGGGTTTCCTGGTCCCGGATGTGCTCCAGGTGAAAGGAACCAGCCGAAAAACCGATCTCCAGGCGAGGCAGGTCGAGGGCGAGCAGGCTGCCGTGCTCGAGCAGGGAGGCGATCATCGGCCGGGAGCTCCGCACATGTTCGACCAGCCCTTGCCAGCTCCCCCGACCGGCGGCCTGGGCGGCCGGGGACTCAGGCTTTTTTGGCGGCGGCTCGTCTTTTCTGTCGCTACCAGGAACAGGCGCCGGCGGGGTTAGAGCTGGGGCTGGTCCGCTGCCGCCTGCCGGGCGACCGCCGGCCAACCGCCGCTCCAGGTCCTCCAGCTTCCGCACCAGGGTTGCGATGTCACGCGCCGGCGGCAGATGAGCCAGGCGTACCAGGGCCATCTCCACGGTCAGCCGGGGAAAGGAGGAGCCGGCCAAGTCAGCCTCAGTGCGCAACAGCAAGGTGAGGATGCGTTGCAGTTCCTCGAGGGTCGGGGGCGTGCTCAGAACCTGCAGCTCCTGCACCTCGTCGGCTGTCGCCTCCAGCAGCTCACCGGGGTCGGGCAAAACCTTTACCAGGACCAGTGCCCGGAAAATCTCGGCCAGTTCCTGGGCGAACTGGCGAAAGGAATGCCCCAGGTCGTCGACCCGCCGCACTGCCTCCAGCACCCGCCGGCTGTCGTGCTGCAGCACCCCTTCGGCGGTGTCGAGCAGCAGCCGTCGATCTACCATTCCCAGCAGCCCCTGCACATCCTCGTCGGCCACCGTCTCGCCGCAGAAGGCGATCACCTGATCGAGGGCGGAAAGGGCGTCGCGCATGCTCCCCTCCCCCCGCCGTGCCACCAGGGCCAGGGCGCGGTCGGTGATGCCGATCTCCTCCGCGTCGACGATCTGTCGCAGGCGGGCCGTGACCCGCGGCAGGGGTATCTTGCGGAAATCGAAGCGCTGGCAGCGGGAGAGGATAGTAATCGGGATCTTGTGCGGCTCGGTGGTGGCGAAGATGAACTTGGCGTGCGCCGGCGGCTCTTCCAGCGTCTTCAGCAGGGCGTTGAAGGCGTTAAGGGAAAGCATGTGAACTTCGTCGATGATGAAGATCTTGAACCGGGCGCGCGAGGGGAGATAGCGGATATTATCCCGCAGCTCGCGCACGTCGTCGACGCCGGTATTGGAGGCACCGTCGATCTCGAAGACGTCCACCCCCTGACCGGCGGTGATCTCCCGGCAGGAGGGGCACTGGCCGCAGGGGGTGGGACTCAATCCCTGCT
Organism: uncultured delta proteobacterium; assembly: GCA_963816395.1. Classification (GTDB taxonomy): domain Bacteria; phylum Desulfobacterota; class Desulfuromonadia; order Desulfuromonadales; family JACZKF01; genus CAWFKQ01. Next base: position 107,752 of record CAWFKQ010000014.1, read on the forward strand.
CGCAATTGAGGGCTTTGGCAAGGATGCGGGCGGCGGATGTTTTACCGACACCGCGGGCGCCGGTGAATAGAAAGGCGTGGTGGACCCGGCCCGAAGTGATGGCGTTGGTCAGCGTTCGGCTGACGTGCTCTTGCCCGATCAGATCGGTAAAGTTCTGGGGTCGCCATTTGCGGGCGAGAACCAGATAGGACATGGTCGGCAGGATCTCCGCGGCAGGCTTGAGAAAAACAGCGGGAAACCGGTCTGGATTGCCGGCACAAGTGACAGCCAGGCGCCCCCGCGGCACACGGCTGAGGTCGCTGCCGCTGCTCCCTTCCGGGCCTGACGGGGTTCACGACCGTCCGTTGCGCGGGACCCGGCTGTCACTTCTGACGGCAAAGGCTTCCGGTCAATGGCGCGGGGAAAAAGGAATTGGCGGAGAGGGGGGGATTTGAACCCCCGGTACCTTTCGGTACACACGATTTCCAGTCGTGCACCTTCGGCCGCTCGGTCACCTCTCCGCAGGCTGGCAAGAATACACGATGGGGGGTGGTGTGTAAAGGGGTTTTTCGCCTGGGCG
>CAWFKQ010000015.1:0-84321 GCA_963816395.1 uncultured delta proteobacterium
ATCGCCGCGAAAACGTTTCTCCACCACCGCCTGGAAGGAGTCCCCCTGGCGGATGTCGCGGATGAAATCGATGTCGTAGGCGAAGATGTCGGCCAGGGCCATCGCCAGTTCAGGGTTCTCGCCGATTTCCGCCACCGAGTCGAAGAGGCTGCTGGTGATGGTGCCGTGCACCGTTTCCGTCTGCACCGTATAGTCAATAGGAACGCGGGAGACGTTGAATCCCTCTTCCTCCCGGCGGATGACCAGCTGATCGTCCCGGTCGATATCGTAGACGAAGCTCGTGAACTCTTTCCCTTTGACGCACAACTTGTATGGCTGACCGGCACAGATGCCGGAGAGAGGAAAGGTTTTGCGGCTCTCGGCGGCCAGGCTCTGCAGCTGCTGGGGGGTAAAATATTCACTCAGCAGGGAAGTCATCGTCTCGCCGGGCCGGATAGTCCCTTCGACCACCTGCTCGCGGATTTCCGGGGGGGGAGGCGGGGTGACTGCCGGCTGGCTGTCGGGGATGACGCGAGCCTCCGTTTCCGGGACCGAAGGGCGGTTTGTCAGCAGAAAGGCCGCCAGGGAGACCACCAGCAGAATCAGGAGAGATTTCAGGCGGCGTGAGCAGCGGGGTTGGGAAGGTTGCGCGGTCGGTTTTCTGGCAGGTTTCCAATCGAATTTCATTCTATGTTGTCCCTCTTGATAATGGAAACAGGAAAAAAGAACAGTTTCACCCAGGCGCCGGCATCCGGGGAAAATCTCGGGCATGGTAGCAGCTTTCAACAGTGCTTGTCCAGACCAAGAATCAATGCAAAGACCGCACCGGTAAAGGGAAAAATCGCCGGAGGGGGTTTTCCCATCTATTCTGTTGAAATGCCTGGGCAGATGCGTTATTCAAGTTCAGAACAGCCGGAGAGGATGCCGGCGAAAATTTCCTGGGAGAGCACCGACATGATCAATCGCGAACGAATCGCCGCGGAATTCGCCCGCCTGGCCGCCATGGCCAGCCCCTCCGGGCAGGAGGGGGAAATCGCCTGCTATCTGGCCGGACGCTTCCGGCAACTGGGCGCCGAGGTGGAGATCGATGAGGCGGCCGCCGCGGCCGGCAGCGACAGCGGCAACCTGATCGCCCGCCTTGCCGACTCCGGCCGGGGCGGGGAGGCGCTGCTGCTTTCGGCGCACATGGATACCGTCGAGCCGGCCGCCGGCGTTCGGCCGGTCCTGCGCGACGGCGTTTTCACCAGCGCCGGCGACACCATTCTCGGCGCCGACGACAAAGCTGGGATTGCTGAAATCATCGAAGCCCTGGAAGTGGTGCGTGAGCAGGGCATTGCGCATGGACCGCTGGAGATCGTCCTCACCATCAGCGAGGAGATCGGGCTGGTCGGGGCGAAGCTCCTCGATTCCGGCCGTTTGCGCGCCCGGCGCGGCCTGGCCCTGGACACCTCGGGGGTCGATCTGCTGATTAATCAGGCCCCCGGCGCCAACAAGCTGCGCATCGAGATCAGTGGCCGCGAGGCGCATGCCGGCATCGCCCCGGAAAAGGGGGTGTCCGCCATCGAGGTGGCCGCCCGGGGATCGCCGCCATGCGTCTGGGGCGTATCGACGAGGAAACGACCGCCAACATCGGCACCATCGCCGGCGGGCAGGCAACCAATATCGTGGCGAAAACCGTCATCCTGGAAGGGGAGGCGCGCAGCCACGATCCGGGTAAGCTGGAGCGGCAGACCGCCCATATGCTGGCTTGCCTGGAGGAAGCGGCACAGCGATCGGCCCGTGAGGTGGACGGCCGGACGGTGCGGGCGGAAGTGCGGGCTGAGGTCACCGCCGACTATCCGCGGATGGCGGTTTCCCCCGAGGCACCGATCGTCCGTCTGGTGCAGGAGGCGGCTGCAAAGTTGGGGCGCAGCATCGAGGTGCGGGCCGCCGGCGGCGGCTCCGATGCCAACATCTTCAACGGCTACGGCATCGAGACGGTCATCCTCGGCACCGGCATGAGCCAGGTCCACACGGTGGAGGAGTCGGTGCGGGTGGAGGACATGGCGTGCGTTGCCGAACTGCTGGTGGAGGTTATTAAGGGCGCGTGACGCGGTTAGCGGTGCGCGGAAAACCTCAGGCATGAGGCGTAAGGCGCCCGGCCCCGAACCGCGCACCTGCGTTCCTCGTCCCGGTTCACTTTGGATTTTGAGCCATGAAATTCCCCATCTCCCCGAACATCGAGGCCGTCCACTTCCCGCCGATTTCCGAGGTCAAGGGGTGGATCGCCGGGCGCAGCTTTCCGCCGGAGCGGCCGCTGGTCGATCTCTGCCAGGCGGTGCCCGACTACCCGCCGGCGCCGGAACTCACCGCCTACCTGGCGACGCTGACGGGCGACCCGCTGACCTCGAAATACACCCCGGATGAAGGGCTGGCGGAAGTGCGCGAGGCGGTCGCCGCCTGGTACGCCCGCCGCTACGGGGCCGGCCCCGCTGCCTCGGAGATCTGCCTGACCATCGGCGCCAGCCAGGCCTTCTGGCTGGCCATGGTCGTCCTCTGCCGGGCGGGGGACGAGGTGATCGTGCCGCTGCCGGCCTATTTCGACCATCCGATGGCTCTGCAGGCGCTCGGCGTGCGCTGCGTTCATCTCCCCTTCGACGAGGCGACCGGCGGCCTCCCCGACCCGGACGCCATCGCCGCCCGCATCACCCCGCGCACCCGGGCGATCCTCCTGGTCACCCCGAGCAATCCCACCGGCGCCGTCGCCCCTCCGGATCTGCTGCAGCGGCTCTACGAACTGGCGCGGGAGCGGCGCATCGCCCTGGTCCTCGACGAAACCTACAACGCCTTTCTCCCCGCGGGGCGCCGCCGCATCGCACTCTTCGCCGATCCGGACTGGGGGGACAACCTGGTGCACCTGGCCTCCTTCGGCAAGACCTTCGCCCTCACCGGCTACCGGGCCGGGGCGCTGGTCGCCTCCGAGCGCTTCATCCATCATGCGCTGAAGGTGCAGGACACCATGGCCGTCTGCCAGCCGCGCCTCACCCAGCTGGCGGTGCGCTTCGGCTGCGAGCGCCTCGACGCCTGGGTGGCGGAAAAAACCGCCATGATGCAGCGTCGCCACGACCGCTTCCGCGCCGAATTCACCCGCCCCGGCAATCCCTTCCGCCTGGCCGCCAGCGGCGCCTTCTTCGCCTGGGTGCGCCATCCCTTCCCCGGCCTGAGCGGCCGGCAGGCGGCCCGGCGCCTGGCCGATCAGGGCAACCTGATCTGCCTCCCCGGGGAGGTCTTCGGCCCCGGACTGGAAGGCTATCTGCGGCTGGCCTTCGGCAACATCCGTGAGGAGGAGATCGAACAGGCGGTGCAAAGGTTCCAGGATATCTGAAAGGCAGCCGCGAGATGATGTAGATTGCGGACTGGCGAGATTGGTATGGTCTTGAATTTAGTGTAATTCTAAATCCTTCGGATCTTTTATAAGGGAGGCAAGTCAGTGATATCCTCTATGAACGGAGCAGGCGGGGGTTTTTAGCCAAACTATGGGGTGTTTGCGCTTTCAAGCATGGATTTGACAACCTTTTTAGCCATTTCGCTCTCGCCCTTTCCGGCAAAGACAACAAGGACGATGCTGTCGTTCGGATAGCCAAAAGCCATAATGCAATCTTTTTTTTGGAGGTACCCGATATAGGTATCCAGGATTTTGATCCTTATCTGCTCCAATGGCAATTTATTTGACGCTATAAGACCGGCCAATTCATTTTGAGCAACAGTTGTGATGCCGGGCTGAGTCCGCATAATTCCCATGCTGACGCCACCATTTGAGCAGAGCTTATCTGTCACGCCATAGACGACCTGGTTCCATCTTTTATCCTCCGAGCCGGTTAATCCCGAAACGGTCATAATCGTCAAGCCAAGGGGTACCAGATCAAGGGCTGCATCACCGAGGGACTGAGAGTCGCAGGTGCTACGCCCGCTGACATCTACCGCGCAGGTTTTGACCAATACCCCATCAATAGATTTCGGAATATATGATTGCGGGTCAAATTCTTGAGCATGGCATGTGACATGGCCTGCCAAGACCAAAATCAGAAGCATGCAGAGGGGGAAAAAGAGCCTGCTGTTTTTAGAATCCATTTGCCATGCCCCCAAACCTCAGTAAGCGCAGAAACAGAAAATAAATAGCAACTGCCAAGTTATTTCATGACGATTTCAACCCTGCGGTTCAAGTCTTGTCCTTTTTTTGTCGCGTTCGAGGCAATCGGCGCTAAGGGCCCAACGCCAGCAGCTTCCAGGCGCGCCCCTTCGATCTTGTGGGTGGTCGTCAACAGGGTCACCACCGCGGCAGCCCGTTTGCTGGAAAGCTCCATATTGTTTTTCAACTTGCCAATGTTGTCGGTATGTCCGACAACATAAATCTGTTCGGAGGGGTTATTGGTAAGGAACACAGCAATCTCTTTGATCGCCTCGGCGGATGCGGGTTTGATCGTTGCCTTGCCGGTGTCAAACAGGATTCCATACACCGCCATGTGCCCCTCTTTAGCCAGGGAATTTTTGAGCTGATCGGCCGAAATACTCACCATATCGGTTTCCATCGGCTGCTCTTCTACCACGCGGATTTTGGTCCAGGGCCCTTCCTTGACAAAGACACCAACCCAGACATCCCCTTCAGGTCTTTTTAACCGGGCCGTCAGGTAACGCTGGGGGGGATAGTAACCGATGGTGTCCAGCTGAATTTCCGGGCCGCATTCTTCGTTGGCGCATTTGTAAACCAGCTCAAATCCGGCCTTCTTCAGGGCCAGCTCGTAATTACGCATCCGCTCCAGGGATGAGCGGTTGTCCGGATCGCGATAATCAATTTTTGTCACCTTCCCTTCGCGCTTTTCGGTTTTGACCGAATTATCCGCTTGAACTTTACCAACGACCAGGAGCTGCTCATCAAACTCTTTGACTTCCTGCCCCTCGACAAACGACCCTTTGAATGGAGATATCAGCGGATGCCCTTCATTCTCGGCAAGGGCATTGGGGGGCTGAAGTATTAACCATGCGGCCAAAAGAATGGGGATGATGGTCATTGACCGCCGCCAGGTTTTTTTAAGTACCAGGGGTCTCAAAATGTTCATGTTCGTTTCCTCTCAGGCTGTTTTATCGAAAGCTATACCTACTGTGCCGGACACTCCGCCGTCGGTCCCATGATGATGGGGGCAATGCCGAGATGCTGATCCGCGCTCGTTACCGCGCCGCCACCGGGTTCTTCACAGGCGCTTCCGTCAATATCGTAGGTAAAGGTCGACTGGGCCGCATTGATGTCACCGTCAATCACTGAAGAGCCGGGTAGCCCGGAAAGCAGCAGACTCCAGGTTCGGGTCTCGGTAACGGTGGTGCAGTCAACCGGATAGGATCTCGAATAGCTGACGACGGCGGTGTTGTCCGGGCCGAACTGCCAGGTCCCGGTTGCCGATGTCAGGCCGAGGAAGGGATGGTCCTCGGTGAATGTCCCCTTCCAGACCCCGTAGATGCCGTCACAGGCGTAGGCGTGCAGTTTAATGGCACCATTCGTATCTGCGGTCGCCGGTGCCGTTGTGTGATACTCAACCTGCGAGACGCCCGGAGCTTTTGGCCCGATATGCGGCGCCACATCGGAAGCAATTGCGCTGGCGCTTGTGCCGAGTGAACCGGCCAACGAACCAATCCGGGTGGCAATCGCCTCTAGTCCCGGCATCTGGACCTCCGCGCGCACCGCGAGAGCACCCTGCTTTACGGGACCTCCGCCGTTGTGAAGATCCGCTGTTTCGGATGCGGTCTCGACACTGCAGCTGGCCGCATTCCCGCTGATGACGCCCTCATGTGGGCTTGTCATACTTGCCAGGGCGTTGAAACCGCTGACTTCGATCCAGTCAACGCTCGAACCATCAGCGCTATCGAGTTGAGGCAGGTCGATGCCGAAGAGATCGGCACAGGATTCCACGGCCGGTGGCCATTCAAAACCATCGCCGCCATTGTCCATGGTGAGGGTGAAATCACCGGTCGTGGGACTTCCGGGACTCTTGTGCATGGTGCCGGGGGGGGCAACGGTGACCGACCACTGGGAGAAAAGGCTCTGCATATCCGTCAGGGTCCCTAAAACATTGGTGACTTCCCGTACGGCATTGGCAAAGGGGTTGTATCTGAGCAGGCTTTTTATACCATCCGTAGCCAATTGTACGAAGTGGCCAACGACGGATGACACCAGCCCTACAAAAAAGCTGGAATGGCCGGGATCAAGCAAATCCTCCACCGCGTCCGAGACGCTGGAGGGGAGATCGTCGAGAAACTCACTGACCGCACCACAGGGGTCGGAGCTGACCGAAACCGCCAGAGGAATGGGGGCGACCGCCAGCGCCACTGTAGCGCTGTCCTGCGTTGCCGCCACCAGAGGAATCATGAATTCCTTCATGAAAAAAACGATCGTAAGGGTTGGAAATTCTGTTTCGAGATGATTCGCGGGGTCGATATTGGGTAGAAGTGCCCTGGATTGGCGGGCGCCATAGGTATCCCCATGAAGAATATAGGACGCCAATAACTGAGAAACCGTCAATAGAGTCCCGTCCTCGAGGGGCATCGGCGGCGTCAGGGAGTCGAGCAGGGCGCCGGTTAGACCTGTGCCGTTACTGAGTTCCAGGGCCATGCCGCGCGCCTGCGCATGGAGCATGTGCGTACCGGGATAAAGAAAAGCTGCTTGACTGACCGCAGCAACCGCCGCAGACGGCGTCATGTTGTTGGCGTAAACGACAATCCCAGCATGACCCAGGGCTGTAGTAACTGCGTTGATATTACCGACATCAAAGCTGCTACGCATATCGGCAGCAAGGCTATTGATCTCAAGGGTGGACACCGGGGGTGTTACGCTCCCGCCTTGCGGAATATCTTCACCTCCACCTCCACCACAGGAAGAAGTCACGACCAAAATCAGGCAGATAAATATTGCTAATACAGACTGCTTGAAACCCTTCCCCCTAGACATTTTCATCGGAATCTCTCCTTGTACGCACTAATGTCCTGAATAGGTTACCAATATGTTTGCCTGAGCCAGTGGCTGCGCCAGAAAAACATGTTCGAACTCACAACCTAACAGCCGAAGAAGCAACATACAAAATAGCTACACGGCCCAGAGAACAAGGTCCTGATAAGTAGGTCGAAAACGTTAAGATGGAAAGTCGCGGGGCCAACAGCAGCGCCGGCTGAAGGATGGAACAGGGAGTGGAAGTTGAAATCTGCTTGGGAAAAATTTTGAGGGGAGGAATTGCGCCCTTGACGCCAGAGCCCCTCTTTCTCGACTATTGTAGTTCACAAAAACAACCTGCAACTACATATAAAGGTGATAAAGAACTATTGTCAATCAAAAGCGTCAAAATTCTGTTAAATTGTGTCCAAAGCTCCCCGAAGTTCGTAGCTTTTGACATATCTATGTTGCGATTTATCTCATAAAAAACTTAACCTGTTTCCTTTCCTAAATGAAGGGGTTTACCACGACGGATATCTCATAAATCACAAATGAAGGGACAAGCCCAACAACGCAGAAGACGCGTCCGATATATTCCCCTACAACGCTGTCCTGGATCTCCTAAGGAGAAACGACCTACCAGGCCTCGCCGCAATGTCCCCGCGCTAAGCGGAATCCCATCGCTCGGTGCGCGGAGGGTGGTCAGGGCGGCAATCCCAAGACATTCTGGAGGTAAGCAGGTGCCTGCATCAAGCTAGCCGCTGCAACACCAGCAACCTATCCGCGATCAGAAAAAAAGAAAGGCTGCAATCCCTTGAGATTGCAGCCCTTTGCTGATGGTGCCGAAGGCCGGAATCGAACCGGCACGGCCAGAAGCCATCGGTTTTTGAGACCGACGTGTCTACCAATTCCACCACTTCGGCACAAGACGGCAGAATTATAGAGAGGCCGGGGCGGGCGGTCAAGATTTATCCGCGGGTCGGTTCAAATTGCCCGGTCGTGGCGGGCCAGGTGCAACAGGGCTTCGCTGTACTGGCTGGTCACCTGGCGGGCGACACTTTCCGGGTCCTTGGTCCACAACTCGCCGCCCAGCGCATGGCTCATGGCGGACATCCCCTGATAGATGCCGTCGATCACGCCGTAGGCATGCTGGTAGGCATCCCGGTTCCGCACCATCCGGTAATCGCTGAGGGCGGAATCGCAGGCGTACTCCAAGGCGGTGCGCAGGGTCTGGGGATCGTACTCGATTCTCGGCTCGATCTCGGCCATCTGGGCCTCCTTGGGTGAGGGTGACAGGGAAAGGATAACCGCCGCGCGCGGGGATGCAAACTGCAAGCGGCAAGCGGCAAGCCGCGAGCCGCGAGCCTGACCTCGAACCTCGAACCTGAAACCTGAAACCTGAAACCAGGATCCTCGAACCTCGAACCTTGAACCTCGCCCTTAAATCACCAGATAGAAAGTAGCCCCCTCGTCAACCCTTCCTTCGGCCCAGATGCGCCCCTTGTGGCGGCCGACGATGCGCTGGACGATCGCCAGGCCGAGGCCGGTGCCGGGGAAATCCGCTTCCGCATGGAGCCGCTGGAAACCCGCGAAAAGCTTGTCCGGCCTCCCGCATGTCGAAGCCGGCGCCGTTGTCGCGGACGTAATAGACCGTTTCGGCGCCGGGACGCCACCCCGCTTCGATGCGCGCCCGCTCCTTCTTCGCGGTGAACTTCCAGGCGTTGCGCAGCAGGTTGTCGAAGGCGATCCGCAGCAGGGCGGCATCCCCGGTGATGGTCATGCCCTCCGTGATCAGGCAGTCCACCTCCCGCGCCGGCTCCTCGGTGTGCAGGTCCGCAGCGATTTCCCGCAGCATGGCCGTCAGATCGATGCGCTCGGTTCTGATCTCGGCGCGGGTAGCGCGCGAAAGCATCAGGAGGTCATCGATCAGCTTGCCCATCTTCTCCGCCGAGCGGCGGATCATCCGGATATGGTCGCGTCCCTGCTCCCCGAGCTGGCCGCCAAAGTCGAGCCAGAGCAGTTCCCCGAAACCGGTGATCACCGAAAGGGGGGCGCGCAGGTCGTGCGAGACCGAGTAGCTGAAGGCCTCCAGTTCCTGGTTCGTCGCGCGCAGCTCTTCCTGGGCGGCCTTCAGGCGATCATTTTTGCGCAGGGCGGTTTCGTAGGTGGAGAGGAGAATCTCCAGCATCTGCCGGGAGCCGGAGCGGATGCAAAAATGTTCCCCCTCGACCTCGAGGGGAAATTCGGGGGGCGGCTGCGGCGCTTCCGCTGGCGCGGCGGCCAGGGTGCGGCGGACGCGGGCGAGGAAGAAATCGTCTTCGTAGGGCTTCATGATGAAATTGTCGGCCCCGGCCTCGAGTCCCCGCAGCACGTCGTGCGGGTGGGAGAGGTAGGTGACCAGAATGACCGGGATGTCGGCCAGATGCGGATCTTCCTTGATCCGCCGGCAGAGGGTGTAGCCGTCGATGCCCGGCATTATGACGTCGCTGATGACCAGCGCGGGCTTCCGGCTCGCCAGCAGCTCCAGCGCCGCGGCGCCGTCGGCCGCCGGCAGGACCGAGTACCCTTCCCCTTCCAGGATATGGGTGAGGCGCTGCCGCTGGGTGGGACTGTCTTCGATCACGAGGATTTCGCCTGGCTGGCGGGTCATCTTGTCCCTTTCAATTTCGCCCCTGCCGGCCTGCCGGGGCGGCGATCTTCGCCAGGAGCAGGGCAATCTGGCCGGGGGAGAGCTGGTGCATGGCGGCGCCGGTGCGCACCGCTTCCCCGGGCATGCCGAAAATGACCGCCGTCGCCCGGTCCTGGGCGATGGTGAGGGCACCCGCCTCCCGCAGCGCTTTCATTTCCGCCACCCCGTCGTCTCCCATGCCGGTCAGCAGAACCGCCACCGCCCGCCCGCCGCAGCTCGCGCGGACGGAGCGGAAGAGGTGGCTGACCGAAGGGCGTACCCCCTTTTCCGGAGGGCCGGAGGAGAGGACCAGACGGCGGTCGGCCGCCATCCCGAGGTGCCGGTCGTCCGGAGCCAGATAAACATGGCCTTCCCGGACCGGCTCGCCGTCCCGGGCCAGGGCGACCGGCAGCGGCGAGGAGCGGCCCAGCCAGTCCGCCAGGCCGCCGAGAAATCCCGCCGCCATGTGCTGTACCATCAGCAGGGGGAGGGGAAAGTCCGCCGGCAGGGCCCCGAGAAGGCAGCGGAGTGCTTCCGGGCCGCCGGTGGAGGCGCCGATCGCCACCACCCGGGGGGCGGCCAGCCCGTCGGTTACCGGCGGGGGCGGGGGAAGAGGCTTTCCCCCCGCCGGCCAGCGGTGGACCACCCGGACCTCGGCCATCGCCCTTATCGTGCGCAGCAGCTCCCGTGCCGCCGGCGCATGCTCGGGGCTGCCGGGGCCGGCGGGGCGCGGAATCGCCGCCAGCGCCCCCGCCTTGAGGGCTTCGAAAGTGGTCGAGATTTCCCGCCGGTTGACGGTGCCGCTGACGATGATGATCGGCAGAGGATGCGTTTCCATGAGCCGCCGGGTCGTTTCCAGGCCATCCATCTCCGGCATGACGATGTCCATGGTGACGAGGTCCGGCCGCAGCCGTTCGACCTCGCGCAGCGCCTGCCGGCCGTTGGTCGCCGTCCCTGCCACCTGAATGTCCGGAGCGCCGTCCAGAAGGTGCAGCAGGAGTTCGCGGGCCGACGGTGAATCCTCCACCACCAGCACTCGGATGGGGTCCTTTTTGTTCACAGAAGCCTCCCCAGGATTTCCAGCAGGTTTCCCTGATCGAAGCGGCTCTTGACGAGGTAGGCGTCCGCCCCGGCGTCAAGACCCCGCGCCCGCTCCTCCGGGCGCTCCAGCCCGGTCACCAGGATGACCGGCAGCCGGCCATAGTCCTCCCGGATGCGGCGGGTGAGCTGAAAGCCGTCCAGCCGCGGCATCTCCACATCGGAGACGACGACGTCGAAGACGGCCGAGGCGAGCCGCTGCAGGGCCTCGGCCCCGTCCACCGCGGTCACGACGGCATAGCCGGCGCCCTCCAGGATGTTGCGCAGGAGGGTGCGGGCAGTGATGGAGTCCTCCACCACCAGCACCCGGCGCCGTCCCGCCCCGGGCTCCGCCGCCGCCGGTGCCGCTGCCGGAGCGGGCCGGGCGGCGTTCCGCAGGAGTTCGTCGGGGTCGAGGATGAGGGCGATGCCGCCGTCCCCGAGAAGCGCCGCGCCGCTGTAGTTGGTCACTTTCACCAGCTGCTTGCCGAGTCCCTTGACGAGAAATTCCCGCTCGGCGACGACCTCGTCGACGGCAAAGGCGGCTTTCCCCCGCGGCGCGGCGGTCAGCACCAGGGTGAGCGCTTCCTCGCCGCTGCGCAGGCGCAGCGGCAGCCCTAACGGCTGCTCCAGCCGGACCACCGGCAGGGTCTCGCCCGCCAGCTCGATCACCTCCCGGTTCTCCATGACCGCGATGTGCTCCCGGGAGGTGCGCAGCACCCGCTCGACCGCCGTCGCCGGGAAAATGAAGCGGGCCTCGCCAAGGCGGACGAGAATGCCGCGGAAGGCGGCGAGGACGGCGGGGATCTCGAGCTGGAACTCCGTTCCTTCCCCCGGCCGTGAGCGGACCCGGACCTCTCCCCCCAGCCGTTCGACCTTCTCCCGGACGATGGCCAGGCCGAGCCCGCGCCCGGAGACGGTGGTGATCTTGCCGGTCGTGGAAATGCCGGAAGCGAAGGAGAGTTCGGCCGCCTGCCAGTCATCGAGCGCCTCGGCCTGTTCGGGGCTGAGCAGCCCCCCGCGGACCGCCGCTTCTTTCAGCTTGCCGGTATCCAGGCCGCGGCCGTCGTCGCTGAGGGTGAAGAGGACGCGGCCGGGGGCGGGAGTGGTCACGGCCAGGCGAATGCGGCCGCGTTCCGGTTTGCCCTGCCGCCCCCGCTCCTCCGCCGGTTCCAGCCCATGGTCGATGGTGTTGCGCAGCAGATGGAGGAGCGGGTCGCGCAGTTCTTCGAGGATGCGCCGGTCGATCGGGACCTCGCCGCCGGTCAACTCCAGATCGGCGCCTTTTCCCGATTCCCGGGACAGGTCCCGCACCACCCGGGGCAGCTGTTCCAGCAGGTTGGCCACCGGCAGCATGAGCGTTTCCCGCACCGCCGCCAGCAGGGTATCGACCTTCATCTCCAGGGAACGATAATGGCTGGCGCCGTGCCGCAAAAGCTGCCGCGCTTCATCCTCCAGCACCGCCGCCGCTTGCCGATCCTCGGCGAGCAGCTCGCGCAGGCGGAGCAGGGAGCGCTCCTCCCGACCTCCCGCCCCGGCCCGGTCCCGCCGCAGCTCCCGCCCGGCGGCGCCGGCGAGAGCCAGGCGGCGGTCGAGCCGTTCCAGGCCGGCCAGCAGATCCCGCAGGCGATCCAGCTGCAGGCGGGCGGCGACCCTGTCGGTGTGGAGTTCTTCGGCCTGCACCAGCACCTCCGCCAGCCGCCCCGCCCCGACCCGCAGGGTATCGCCTTCCGGGCCGGCCGGCGGCGCCTCGGCCGAGCGGACGAAAGGGGGCGGCGCCGCCCGTCGGCCCTGCGCCGCCTCTCCCAGCCGGCGCGTCGCCTCGGCGAGGAGCGTCGCTATTTCCGCCGGCGCTTCCCGCCCGACCTCGCGCACCCGGTCGGTCGCCAGATCGGCGGCCAGGAAGAGGAGATCGAGCAGCTCCCGCTCCAGTTGCAGACGGTCTTCCTTCAGGCCGGCGAAGACCGTTTCCATTTCCTGGCAGAGGGACTCCAGTTCACCGGCCGCCACCGCCCGGGCGGCCCCCTTGAGGCTGTGCACCTCCCGAAACGCCTCTTCCACCCGCTCCGGGCGTCGGCTCTTTCTCCAGGCCGCTGAGGAGCCGGCCGATGCGCCGCAGATGCTCCTCGGCTTCCAGGCGGAAGGTGGGCAGGAGTTTGGCCAGAAGTTCGGCTTCGTGCTGGTCCATGGTCAGATCCGGAAACGGGCGGCGAGTTCCTTCAGGCGGCTTCCCAGCTCATTGAGCTTCAGTGAGGCTTCTTCCGTCTGCCTGGTCCCCGAGACATGCTGGCCGGTGGCGGTCTTGATGTTCTGCATGGCCAGGGCGATCTGGTCCATCCCCACCAGCTGCTCCTTGCTGGAGGCGGCGATCTGCAGCGCTGCCGTGGCCGCCTCCTCCACCGTTTCGGCCAGCATCCGGATCGCCTCACCCGCCCCGGAGGACTGCCGCATCCCGCCCTCCACCACCCTGGTGCCCCGTTCGGTCGCCATCACCGAAGCGGAGGTCGCTTTCTGAATGTCGCCGAGGAGAGAGCGCACCTGGGCCGTCGCCTGCTTCGATTGCCCGGCCAGGTGCCGCACTTCCTGGGCCACCACCGCAAACCCCTTGCCGTGCTCCCCGGCCTTGGCCGCCTCGATGGCCGCATTGACGGCGAGCAGGTTGGACTGCTCGGCCAGGTCGTTGACCGTGGCGATGACCTCGCCGATGGCCTGACCGAGTTCGCTCAGCCGGACGATGCTGTCGGTGACCGCCTCCATCTGCTCCATAATCTGCCGCATGCCGTCCACCGCCTCCTGCCACGGCGTTCTGCCCGGCCTGGGCAGCATCCACCGCCCGCTGGGAGATTTCGGCCACATGCTGCGACTTTTCGGTCGCCAGGTTCACCGTCTGCTTGACTTCCTCGACGGTGGCGGTCGTTTCGTTCACTGCCGTCGCGGTCTGCGCCGCCCCGGTGGCCATTTCCGTGGTGGCGGCGAGGATCTGGCTGCCGGAGGAGGCGAGGACGTTGATTCCGTCCTGGATTTCCCGGGTCAGCGTCGCGGAGATTCTGCACCATCAGGGCGAAGGCCTCGCCAAGGGTGCCGAATTCATCCTCCCGGTTTTCCTGGGTGATGGGCAGGGAGAGATTGCCGGCGGCGATCTCCCGGGCATGGGCGGTGAGGCGGTGCAGGGGGGCGGTGATCATCCGGGACAGCGTCGAGGCGAAATAAATGCAGAGGATCACGGCCAGCAGGCCGGCCGCGGAGAAGATCGCCACTGCCCGGTAGGTGTTGTTGCTGGCCTTTTCCACGGCAGCCCTGGCCTGGCCGATGGCGGTATCGATCAACCTCGTGGCCTGATCGCCGATCTGCTGATAGCGCTGGTCCTGGACCCCCATGGTGACCGCCAGGGCGTCCTGCATGCGCCCCTGACGCAGGGCCGGGAAGATCTCGTTCTGCCGCGTTTCGCGAAAAGCAGCGTAGAGCTGCCGGTATTGAAGGTACGTATTGCGCAGTTGCGGGTTGTCGCCGATGGCGGTTTCCACCTGGTTCAGTTTCTCCAGGATGCCGCTGACGGTCTTCTCGATTTCGGCGATGCCCTGATCGATCCCCCGGCCGGTGAAGGCCATCTCCAGCACCACCGAGCGCAGCCGATGGAATTCCGAGTCGATCTGCTCCAGGGTCATCACCGTGTTCAGGTCCTCCCGGAAGAGTTTCTCCTGGCGGCCGGCGAGGGAGAGCAGGAGCCAGGAGGCGACGGCGATGAGAATAAGCTGGAGAGCGGCCAGGAGGGCGAAGATCCGGGTCAGCTTGGTTGGCGTGGGCAGGTCGATGAATCGACGCATGGGCATGGCTCCGCTCAGGAATGAGGTTTTTCGCTCTGATCCACTCGCAGGCGCGGCGACTGCAGGAGCAGGCTGGCGTCGAGCAGGGAAACGGCTCCCGGAAGGACCCCCTGCAGGTAATGCCGCGCCGGCTCGGACAGCGTGGCGGGAGGCGGCGCGAGATCGCGGCGCGGAACGTCCCGCACCTCCTCCACCCGGTCGGCCAGGATGCCGAACTCCCGCTCGCCGTCGGTGAGAATAAGGACCGTACCCGCCCCTTCCCCGGGTGCCTCGGGGAGAGCCAGCACTTGCCGCAGGTCCACCACCGAAATGATCGTTCCCCGGAGATTGACGAGGCCGGCGATGAAGGCCGGGGCGCCGGGCACCTGGACGATCGCCCGGGGAACCAGCACCTCCTTTATCCAGGTGGCCTCCAGGGCGAGCCGTTCCGGGCCGAGGCGAAACCGGATCACCTGGAGCAGCTCTCCGGCCCCCTCCGGCGGCAGCTCCCGGGCCAGCTCCAGCGCCCTCTGGCGCAGCACCGCCGCCGGCGCCTGGCCCGCCCGTTCACTGCTGGCGGCAGCCCGCGCCAGCTTTTCCCTGATCCGCGCCAGGACCGCCGGCGGATTATCCTCTCGTTCCATCCGGGCCTCCCATGGCCGCCATCACCGCCTCCCGCAGGCTGCCGGCGTGCATCTGCTCGGTGTGCGGGACGAGGTCGTCATCCGCGTATCTCTCGAGCAGCAGGAGGGCATTGCGAAAGTGGCGGTCCGCCTGTTTTCGCTCACCGGCCCGGCGGGCTGCGTTGCCGAGCGCCAGATGGGCCGGCACGAAATCCGGGTCCAGATAGAGGGTGGTGCGCAGGGCGTCGAGGGCGGCGGGCATCTGTTCCTTTTCCAGCAGAATCATGGCGCGAAGGTAATGGGCCTCGGGGTCGAAGCGGCGCCGGGCGATGGCCGCCTCGGCCCAGGAGAGGGCGCCGGCCAGGTTGCCCGCGTTGGCGCAGGCGCGGGCGATCACCATGGCGATGGGCGCAAAATCGGCATGGCCGGGCTGCAGTCCGGCCGCGCGCCGGCAGACGGCCTCGTAATCGCCGCGGGAATAAGCCTTGGCGAGCCAGGCGGGAAGGGACTGCTCCGGTGCCGTCACAGTCGGCCGGGCCGGGGCCGGTCGGGGCGTCGGCCGGGCGGACACGGCGCGCGGCGGGGGAGAGGGAGGCTTTGCCGCCGGCGCCGCCGCCTGCCGCCGGAACAGGACCAGGTCGGGCAGCCGCACCGGCAGCAGGCCGGGAGTGGAGCCGAGGCCGCTTTCCGCGGTCCCCAGGACCAGCAGGCCGTCCTCCACCAGGCAGTGCTGCAGCTTCGCCAGGACCTGCTGCCGCATCTCCGGCGAAAAGTACATGAGCACGTTGCGGCAGAAAATCACGTCCATGGCATTGGTGTTGTTCGCCAGGGAAGGATAGGGGTCCTCGGCCAGGTTGAGGTGGGAGAAGGTAACCATCCTGCGGATTTCCGGCCGCAGCCGGTAGCGCCCCTCCGGATCGCGGGTGAACCACTCCTGGCGCAGCTCGCCGCCGTCGGTGCGAAAGGACCAGTCCCCGTACACCCCCTGTTCGGCCTTGCGCAGCGAGGCGGTGTTGAGATCGGTGGCGAGCAGGGTGAGGTTCCAGGCGTCCAGGTCGGGCAGGTTGCGGCGGAGCAGGATGGCCAGGGAATACGGCTCCTCGCCGGTGGCGCAGGCGGCGCTCCAGAAACGCAGGGTCCTCTCCCGGTCTCGGCGCCTGGCCAGCAGCTCAGGCAGGAAATGCTTTTCCAGGAAGCGGAAGGCCTGCCCCTCACGAAAAAAATAGGTCTCGGGGACAGTCAGATTGCGCCCCAGCACCTCCACCTGCCGGCGATCCAGCGGTGCGGCCAGCAGCCGGTCGGCGCAGCTCTCCAGCTCCGGCTCCTGCAGATCGCGGCAGGTCGCCTGTAGACCGCGCGCCAGATCGGGCCAGCGTTCCCGGGGGAAATGCAGGCCGAGTTGCCGGCGGATCACTTCGGCCAGGCGCTCCAGGGTGTGCTCAGACAGAGTCGTCACCGGCGGCCTCCGGGGGTTCGGGTCCGAGCCCGGCGAGAAGACGGCCGGGGTCGCACAGGAGGACGATTTCACTGCCGAAGGCGGTCATCCCTTGGGCGAGGGCGGCTCGGTCGAGTGGCGCCAGTTCCGCCTCGGGCAGCTGATAAACCCCTTCCGCGGCGTCGATCGGGAGGGCCAGCGGCCGGTCGTTGGCCGTGGCGATGAGCAACTGGTCCGAAGGCAGAAAGGCGCGCGGCGGCAGGCCGCAACTTCGGCGGAGATCGACCACCGGGAGGATTTCTCCGTGCAGATTCAAAACCCCCGCCAGCCGTCCGGGGGCATCGGGCAGGGGCGTGATTTCGACCATCCGCAGGACCCGGCGCACCGCGGCCAGCTCAATGGCGAATCGCCGTTGCTCAATGGTGAAGAGGAGAAAGTCCCGCATGGGCTCAGCCCGGCCGAGGGTGGTTTCAATGAACCCATGATAGCAGAGATTCAGGGTTTTTCCCCCGGCAGGGTATTCGCCCGGAGGGGGGAGATGAGGCTTTTATCATTGACAGGGGAACAGGGATGATTATTGTTGGGAGAGGGTGCGGTTGAGGGAGGGAGGTCGCGGGTGGCGGATCGGGAACGGCCGGATAACGACCGGCCCGTGGAGGCGGTCGAATACGCCCCGGGACTCCGCCGGATCCGGCGGAGGCGCTGGGTTTTGTGGAGCATTATCCTGATCTATGTGCCGGTGATGTGGTTCACCCTGGGCCTGTCGTCGGCCTTCAGCACGCTGGGTTCGGTCTTCGCCGGCTGGTTCATCCTCCTTTTTGCCGCCGCCATGGTGACGGCCCTGGCCCGCTGCCCGCGCTGCGGCAACTACTTTCACGTCCACGGCCTCACCTTCCTCTGTCTGCGGCGCTGCCTGCATTGTCAGCTGCACCTCAAGGCCGACCGGCGAGACTGAGGGAAAAAATCCACGTGCCCTTCCTTGATCGACGGCGCATTCGTCGGGGCGCATTGCCTGTTCGGCAAAGGGCACGGCGCGCCGTGCCCCTACGGGATTTCGGGTGCCTCCGGGCATTTTTCTGCTAAATCTTCTCGATCGTCAGCTTATCCTCCACCAGTTCGTCGTTCGCCTGCCGCAGCTGCTCTTCGCCGCTGACCACCGCCACGGCGCTGTTCCGCCATCCTTCCAGCAGGTATCTGGCGGCGGCGGCCGTCAAGGCCTCGCGGTCGACGGCCAGGACCCTCTCCCGCAGCTGCTGGCGCATCTCCAGGGTCAGCCCCTGCAGCTGATTGGCAAATTCGCGGTTGCCGCGGCCACCCGGTGACAGGGGCCGGTCGAGGCCGCCGAACACGGCCAGAATCGCCTCCTTGACATCGTCCCGGCTGAAGCTGCCGGCGAGGGCCCAGTCGACCGCCTGCCGGTAGACGCCCAGGGTCCGGGTCAGGTTGGGATCGCGGTAGGAGAGCAGGGAGAAAAGGCCGGTTTCCGCATCGAAGACGGCCATGCCGCCGTAGGCTCCGCCCTTTTCGCGGATCTCCCGGTGCAGAAAACCGGCCCGCAGCAGCCTGGCCAGCACCATCAGCGCGGCGGCATCGGGGTGGATGTAGGGGACGGTGCGGAAAACCCGGGCGACATAAGAGACCGGAACGGAGGCGGCCCAGCCCGTTGCCCCGCCGGCGGCGGCCGCCGGCGGGGCGGCCGCCGCAGTCTTGCCGCCACCGGCCGGCAGCGCTGCGAGAAAGCCCTGCAGCGGCGGCCGGATGCCGGTAAAAGCCGGATCTTCGGCGGTCACGGCGTACCGGCCGCCGGCTCGGGTCAGGAGGATCTCTCCCACCTGCCGCAGCTTCTGTGCCAGCAGCCCGAGCTCTTCCGGCTGCTGCCCGGCAACTTCCCGGACCAGGCGCAGGTAGTGCAGGCCCCCCCATTCCTCCCGCTGCCGCGCGGCCGGAGTCAGACGGCTGGCGGCGGAGCGGGCGGCGTAGCTGTGGCCGGAGCCGGGGATGGAATTCTCCAGGGAAACCTTGATCTGGTTGAAGACAGTGTACAGGCGGTGGTGATCGGAAAAGTCGGGGGCGCGGAAGAAGTCCTCGAGGATGCCGAACAGCTGCTCCTGGTTGCGCACCAGCGCTTTTCCCCTGATCTCGATTCCCGCCTGGTAACCGTCCAGGCTGTGCGGATCGTCGAGGATGGTGAAACCGGCGCGGATGCCGCCGGTGCCGGCGGCGATGCGTTCGGCCATTTCCTCATAGCTGTGGCCGGCCGCGCCGATCTGGGTGAGGACGGAGCAGAAGAGCGGCACGTAGGGACGCAGCTCGGCCGGCAGGTGGTCGGCGGCGAGATGGGCGGTGAAATAGCCGATGCCGTTGGTTGGCTGCGGCAGCCAGTAGACCGCGGCCGCCGCCTCGGCAAGCTCGAAGGGGACCGGCTTTTCCGCCGCCGGAATATCGGAGAGCTCGAGGGTGGGAAGAACCGACAGGTCTTCCGGCGTCTCCTGGGCCAGGCGCAGTTCCTGGGCCTGGTCGACGATCCGCTGCCTTTCCTCTTCGCTCAGGCGCTCGCCTAGTGCTGCCAGGCGGGCGGCGGTCGCCTGCTCCTCGCGCGCCTTGGTCTCGGGATCGGGGCGCAGGGTCAGGGTCACCCGGTGCGGGTTGTCGAGGAGCTGCCGGCGGATGAGGTCCTGGAAAAAGGGGCCGGCATCCAGCTCGCGGCGCAGGCGGGCCAGGTTGGCATCGAGCTGCAGGGGGGAGACCGGGTCGCCGCTGTGCAGCCAGGGGCCGAGAATGCGCATGAGCAGCAGCAGGGAATAGGGATACTGATCGCCGACCACCTCGCGATGACCGAATTCGATCTGGTGGATCGCCGCCTCGATCCGCTCCCGGGAAAAGCCCTGCCGGGCGCAATCCTCCAGGGTGGCGAGCACCAGTTTCTCGATCGCCTCCACCGATTCCGGATCGGTCCCCTGCAGGCCGGCGGCGAAGAAGGTCTCCCGGTTGTCGTCATGATAGCCGGTGCCGGGGGCCAGGTTCTGGCCGAGCCGGGAATCGAGCAGCGCCTTGTACAGGGGGGCCGCCGGGTGGCCGAGGAGCAGGTGCGAGAGGAGGCTGAGGGCCAGGCGCTCGAAGCTGTCGGCCACCGGGCAGGTCAGGAAGCCGACCTGCACCATGGTGCGCCGGGCCAGCGGCTCCCCCGGGTCGACGGGAAAGGTCTCCTCGACCCGGCGCGGGGCGTTGAAGCGGACTTCATCGGGAACTTCCGAGG
Source organism: uncultured delta proteobacterium (assembly GCA_963816395.1). Classification (GTDB taxonomy): domain Bacteria; phylum Desulfobacterota; class Desulfuromonadia; order Desulfuromonadales; family JACZKF01; genus CAWFKQ01. The sequence continues at coordinate 19,797 of CAWFKQ010000015.1, forward strand.
CGACTTCCTGCCGGCCGAAGCGGCGCAGGGCCAGCTCTTCAATACGGGCCAGGTGCCCCTCCAGGGGGAAGTTGCCGTAGGTGAAGAACCAGGCATTGGCCGGGTGATAGAAGGTGGCGTGAAATTCCTTCAGCTGCTCGTGGGTCAGATCGAGAATCGCCGCCGGCTCCCCCCCCGAGTTGAAGCCGTAGGTGGTGGTCGGGTAGAGGGCGTGCGTCAGCCGCCGGCCGAGCAGGGAGGAGGGGTCGGCCATCGCCCCCTTCATCTCGTTGTAGACGACCCCCTTGTACACCAGCGGAGCTGCGGGATCGTCCGGGACGGCGAATTCCACCCGGTGCCCTTCCTGGCGGAAATCGCGTTCCCGCAGCAGGGGAAAGAAGACGGCATCGAGATAGATGCCCATGAGGTTGTCGAAGTCCCTGGCGTTCTGGCTGGCGAAGGGATAAAAGGTCCAGTCGCTGGAGGTCAGGGCATTCATGAACGTATTCAGGCTGCGCTTGATCATGGAGAAGAACGGATCGCGCACCGGATAGCGCTGCGAGCCGCAGAGAACGGTATGCTCGAGGATATGGGCCACCCCGGTGGAGTCGCGGGGGGTGGTGCGGAAGCCGACGGCGAACAGGTTGTTGTCGTCGGCGCTGGCCAGGTGCACCATCCGGGCGCCGGTGGCCTGGTGGCGCAGCTGCACCAGGACGGCGTTGAGTTCGGGCAGGGGGGTGCGGCCGGTGACGATGAAACCGTGCGCCTCGCGGCCTTCTATCCAATCATTTTCAGTCATCCAGTCCTCCGGAAATGTGAGTATTTATGACAGTTTAGCTCAGCGCCCCAGGATGTCCAGGGAAAACTGACCCCCCCGCCCTACGGGCACGCCCCCCTGTGAAACAGGGGCCAGGGCAGTCATCCACCCTGCGGAGCAGGCCGGGCAAGGCTCGCTTCGCGAGCCAGGGGAGTGGCTCTGGGTGTTCAGACCTCCACGCCGCTGCGGGCACCGCCGCTGTGAAACAGGGTGGCAGCGAGCCGCTCAATGCAGCCCCGGCACCACCTCCACCTTGACCCATCCCTGCTGGTGACGATCGAACGCCTGATAGGCCTCGATGGCCGAGCCGAGGGGCTCGACCTGGGTGAGAATTTTCGCCGGATCGACGATCCCGCTCTCCACCAGTTCCAGCAGCAGGGGGATGTATTTGCGGTGATTGCAGTTGCCCATCTTGACGGTGAGGTTCTTCATCATCGCCTTGCCGATGGGGAAGAGCTGCACCGTCTCCGGGTAGACGCCGATGATCGCCAGGGTGCCGGCCTTGGCCAGCGCCTCCACCGCCCACATCAGGGCCAGCGAAGGGGCGTTGCCCGGGTGCCACAGATCGGCCTGGGGATGGGTTTCGGGGGCCACCTGCTGCAGCTCGCGGCGGAACTCCTCCTGCAGCTGGCGCGCCTTCTCCGCCGCCGGCCCGCTTTCCGGCATCTGCGCGTCGACGCCGACGGCGTCGATGCAGCGGTCGACGCCGATGTCGCCGGTCAGCCGGAGGATCGTTTCCACCGGGTCCTCGGCGCCGAAATCGATCACCTCCGCCCCCTGGGCGCGCGCCATGTCGAGGCGCGAGGCGACCTGGTCGACCGCGAGAATGCGGCCGGCGCCGAAGATCTTGGCGCTGGCGATGACGAACTGCCCCACCGGGCCGCAGCCGAAGACGGCGACCGTGTCCCCGTGCTTGATCTCCGCCAGCTCCGCCCCGAAATAGCCGGTGGGGAAGATGTCGGAGATGAGGATCGCCTGGTCGTCGGTGACCTTCTCCGGAATTTTCACCAGGCCGACATGGGCGAAGGGGACGCGGACCTTCTCCGCCTGCATGCCGTGAAAGGGGCCGGTCGGTTTCGGGCCGCCGTAAAAGGCGGTGCCGGCCCGGCGGCCGTTCGGGTTGGCGTTGTCGCACTGGGCGTAGTAGCCGGCGCGGCAGTAGGAGCAGTAGCCGCAGGCGATGGTGGAGGGGATGACCACCCGGTCGCCGATGCTGAGGTTGCGCACCTCGGCGCCGATCTCCTCGACCACTCCCACCCCCTCATGGCCGAGGATGGTTCCTGGCTCCATCATCGCCATGCTGCCGCGCACCATGTGCAGGTCGGTGCCGCAGACGGCGCTGGCTGTCAGCCGGACGATGGCGTCGGTCGGATTCTGGATCTTCGGTTCCGGCACTTCCTCCAGACGGATGTCTCCGATTCCTTGAAAAACGACGGCTTTCATCGATTCTCTCCTTGCGTTTCGACCCGCCGAGAACGCCGGGTCCGGTTTTCTCTCTCTTTTGGCTTTCTCCCACTTTAGCCGTCAGGTATCCCTTGTCAACTGCCCTAAAAATCATAAGGTTACGGATTTTAAGGCGTTTTTCAGTAAATTTAATGAGTTGCGGGAAAATACAGGCGGTCGCCGTTGTTAATCCCGGGAAATATTCTATCGTTGGTCACGGGGAAATATTCCCGATTCGACTCGATCCCCGGAGGGGTATTGGGGGCTGGTGCATACCTGTGGTCTTCAGCACTGCGGTTGCCAGGCGGGGAATCATTTGACTCGTGAATCGTGATTGCCGCGTGCGTCTCTGCCGGGGATCGCCGGCTGGAGGAGGAAAAATGAGTGAGGGGGGAGATGTCCGGCCCGGGGAAGAGAGATTCCCCGGGGAACACTATTTCCGGCTGCTGGCCGGAAGTATCCCGGATATTCTGTTTGTCTACCGCTGCCGGCCGGAGCGGCGTTTCGCCTTTCTCAGCGACAGCATTGCCGACCTCACCGGCCATCCCCCGGAAGAGCATCTACGCCGATCCTGAACTCATCTTCCAATTCTGCCATCCCGACGACCGCGCCCTCCTTGCCGAGCTGATCGACAGCGGCCGCTTTCCGGCCGGCTCCCTGTCCCTGCGCTGGCTGCGGCCGGACGGGGAAGCGCGCCGGCTGGCCTTGCGCGGCGGGCAGGAAGTCGACGCCGAGGGGCAGCCGGTGGCCGTGGTCGGCCTTGCCCGCGACGATGAGCGCCGCCGATGCGGCCGAGGCGGCGAGGCGGGAGGAAGAGAGCCGCTATCACCGGCTGTTCGAGAGCATGCAGGAGACTTTCGCCCTGGACGAACTCCTCTACGATGACCAGGGGCGGCCGGCTGGACTGGCGGATTCTGGACGTGAACCCCGCCTACGAGCGGATCTTCCATCTGCCTCGGGAGCAGGTGGTCGGCCAGCCGGCGAGCGCCGTCTACGGCCGGAAGATCGTCGATGACTATCTGCCTCTGCTCAACCGGGTGGCGGCCAGCGGGGAACCGGAGCGCTTCGATTACCAGAGCGAGGACCGCGCCTTCCTGGTCTGCATCTTCTCCCTCGGCGACCGGCGCGTGGGCAGCCTGGGGCTGGATATCACCGAGCGCCGGCGGGCGGAGAAGGAGCGGGAGAAGCTGCTGGCGCAGCTGGAAAACCGGGTGGCGGAGCTCGATGCGCTGCAGGAGCAGCGGGAGACCTACCTTTCCACCATCTCCCACGACCTGCGCAGCCCCCTGACGGTGATCCAGGGGCATGCCCAGCTGCTGCAGGTCATGTTGAAGAAAGGGCTGGACGGCGCGGCGCAGCAGAGTCTCGAGGCGATCCTGAAAGGGGCCGAGGGGATGGCGGAGATGATCGACACCCTGGTGGATACCGCCTACCTGGAGAGCGGCCAGCTGTCCCTGAAGCCGGAGCCGGTGCCTCTGGCCGCCTTTATCGGCGACCTGCTGCAGCGTTCGGCGACGGTCCTGGAAACCGAGCGGATCGAACTGGAACTGCCGGCGGAGCTGCCGCCGGTGCTGGCCGACCCGGTGCGCCTGGAGCGCATCCTGGTCAATCTGCTCTCCAATGCCCTCAAATACTCGCCGCCGGAGTCGCCGGTGCGGCTGGAGGGGTGGCGGGTGGCGGAAGGAGTGGCGGTGGCGGTGATCGACCGCGGCCGCGGCATCGCCGCCGAGGACCTGCCGTACATCTTCGATCGCTACTACCGGACGCGCAACGGGCGCAAGGGAAAGGGGATCGGCCTGGGGCTGTATATCGCCCGGCTGCTGGTGGAGGCGCACGGCGGGCAGATCCGGGCGGCAAGCGAGGCGGGCAAGGGGAGCACCTTCGTTTTCACCCTGCCGGCGGCGGAGTGAGGCGTCTCAGGGCGGGAATCCTCCCACCGCAGGCCCGGTCGCCTCGGTTTCGGGGAGGCTGAGGACGGCATCGCCGGCGGCGTGGGTGATGTTGCGCAGGATCTTCCACTCCTCCCCGAAGCGGCGGCGGGCGATGCTCCAGGGGCTGGTGGCGAGTGCCGGCGGGGAAGGGGCAAGGCCGACCAGCGAGGTGTAGAGACCGAGCAGGCGGGCGGCGGTGGCGGGCAGGGAGAATTCGGCGGCGGTCCGGGCCACCCCGGCGCGCAACCGCTCCCGGCCGGCCGGCGGCAGGGTGGCGATCCAGGCCAGCGCGGCGGCGAACGCCTCCGGCTCTTCCCGGGGGAGGAGGCGGCCGTTGTCGCCATCCCGCAGCACATCCTGAACGCCGGGGGCGTCCACGGCGACGACCGGCACTCCCGCCGCCATCGCTTCGGTCAGGACCATCCCCTGGGTTTCGGTCTGGCTGGCGAAGGCGAACACGTCCATGGCGGCGTAGGCCTCGGCCAAGGCTGCGCGGTCGAGAACCCCGAGGAAATGGAAGCGGTCGGCCAGGCCGCGGCGGCTAAAGGCGGCCCGCAGCAACTCGGCGGCCGGGCCGCCGCCGGCGAGCAGAAAACAGGCGCGCGGGTTCCGCTGCAGGTAGCGGACCACTGCCTCGGCGAGGAAGGCCGGATTCTTTTCCGGCGCCAGGCGCCCGACATGGCCGATGACAAAGCTGCCCGGGGGGATGCCCGCCCGGGCCCGGCAGGCGGCGCCGTCGCCGCCAGCGAAGACCCCGAGGTCGACGCCGGTGGGAATGATCTCCACCGGCACCTTCACTCCCCGCCGGCGCAGCAGCTCCGCCACCCAGCGCCCGGGGGCGATCACCACGTTGCACAGATTGCAGTAGCCGGTGACCAGGTCGGCGACGAAGCGCCGCAGCAGCGGCGAATCGCCTGGTACGTAGTGGGTGTAGTGCTCGTACATGGTGTGGTGGGTAAAGACCACCGGCAGCTGCCTGCCGGCGGCGATACGCAGGGCGGTATCGCCGAGGAGAAACGGGTGGTGGGAATGGACGATCTCCGGGGCGAAGTCGCGCAGCGCCGAACTCAGCTTGCCGGGTATCGGCACCGGCAGGGAGAAGTCGCTGCCGTTGAAATGCTGGACCGCCGGCAGGCGGACGGTGTCCGTTTCCGCCGCCGGGGCGTCGGCGAATATCGGGGCGACGACCAGGACCCGATGCCCGAGACGGCGGAATTCTCCGGCGAATCCCTCGACGCTGCGCGCCACTCCGCTCACGTGCGGCGTGTAGGTGTTGGTGACCATCAGAATATTCATGGCCGGACCCGCTTTCCCGGGGACGGCAACACCCCGCCCGGTGCTTCGAAAGTTCGCTTTATTGCTTTTCCTGGTTATGCCCGTGACGCCGGTAAAGCCACTTTTTCGAACCGAAGCAATTTACTTCACTGGAGCAAAGTGAATAACCCGCTTGCTTTTATCGTCTGCGGGCGGGCTGCAGACCCTTTGGGAACGGACGGCTCTCACTTTCCTCCATGGTCCAAGTCAGTCTAGCAACCTTTCCCAGCGCTGCAAGAAAACTTTTTTCGAGCCGCGGCCTGGCGGGAGCAGGGAAAATGCTACCGGCGCCGCTGCGGCGAGGTCTCGGTCAGGGCCAGGCAGCGCAGCACCTCGGCCACGCTCCAGGACTGGGCGATGCAGCCGCGCGGGGTGTGCGGCGGTTCGGCATCGAAAATTTCGCCGATGGAGCCGATGCAGCCCTCCTGCAGAATGGTGAGCAGACCGGAGAGAAAAGACCGGGCGGTCTCCCGCTCCTGCGGATGCACCCGCAGCCAGGCGTCGATGAAAGGGCCGATCAGCCAGGCCCATACCGTCCCCTGGTGATAGGCGGCGTCGCGGGCGCGCAGATCGCCGCAATAGCGCGGCCGGTAATCGGGATGGCTCGGGAGCCAGGGAGCGCAGACCGACCGGGGTGAGCAGGCGCCGGCGGACTGTTTCCAGCACCGCTTGCCAGTGCTGCCGGTCGAGAACCGGGTGGGGAAGGGAGATAGCGAAAATCTGGTTCGGCCGGCAGGCCGGGTCGTCCCCCGCCTCGCCGTCGACGACGTCGTAAAGGCAGTTCTCCCCGGCATTCCAGAAGCGCCGGTTGAAGCTCTCCCGCACCTGCTCGGCCGCTTCCGCCAGGGGGGTGGCCGCCGCTTCGCCGTCCGTCTCCCGCTGCCATTCCTCCATCAGCCGCAGAGCATGGTACCAGAGGGCGTTGATCTCCACCGCCTTGCCGCGGCGCGGGGTGATGACCTCGCCGTCGGTTCTGGCATCCATCCAGGTCAGCGCCTCATCGCCGGCTCCCTGGCGCAGCAGCCCGTCGGCCGGGTCGACGGCGATGCCGAAGTGGGTCCCCTGGCGATACCTGTCGATCGTCTCCTGCAGGCGGGGGAGCAACTGGCGCAGCAGCCGCCGGTCGCCGGTCGCCTGCAGGTATCTGCCGATGGCGTGCATAAACCAGAGGGTGGCGTCGGCGGTATTGTAGAGCCCTTCCTTCCGTCCCTCGGGAAACAGGTTGGGGATCAGCCCGTCGCGCAGGTGATGGGCAAAGGTGCGCAGGATCCACCCGGCTTCCCGGTAGCGTCCGGTGCTCAGGGTGAGTCCTTCCAGGCTGATCATGGCATCGCGGCCCCAGTCGGTGAACCAGTGGTAGCCGGCGATGATGGTGCCGACCTGGTCGCCCGTGGCATGGGCGCGGGCGGTCTCCTCGACCCGGCCGGCCGGACTGACGAGGAACTGGTCCGCCGCCAGCACCAGTTCGGCGGTCGTCCCCTCGGGACTGCCGGCCATGTCCAGCAGGCGCCGGCGGCGTTCGCGTTCCGCCGCCAGGACCTCCTCCAGGCTCAGGGCACTCAGGGTCCGCCACGATTCGGTCGAGGCCACCAGGGTCGTGTCCCGCCCCGGCAGCAGATCGGTATTGAACGATCCGGGGGTCCACAGGCTGCCGCAGGCCTCATAGCCGCGTTCCTCCTCCTGCCGGTAGCAGAACTCCCGGGCCCCGAAGCCGAAGAAGGTGAAGGCCGAGCGTTCCCCGTACAGCCGCAGCTTCAGCCTGGGCAGTTCGGGGGAGGAGGAAATCTCGTACTGCTCGCCGGTGATCGACAGCATATAGGGGGAAGGCGGCGGCGTGTCGACCCGCGCCTCGTGGGAGCGGAACTGGATGCACGGGCGCAGCTCCAGGCGCACCGGCCAGGCGCCGGCCAGGAAACGGTAGGAAATGTACGTCGTATTCTGCCGGTAGGGCATCACCAGGCGTTTTTCCAGGCTCACCCCCTCGACCTCGAAGCGCCACACCGGCAGTCCGTTTTCCAGCCGGAACTCGGCCAGATAGAGGAGGGAGGAGCGCAGGGCTTCCCGTTCGGGCTGCTCCTCATAGCCAAGGCGGACGACCGTCCCGTCACGGAAGACCAGCTGCTCCGAAACCTGGTTCAGCATGACCATCCGCCCGAAGGGGGCGGGGAGGGCGGCGACCAGCAGCCCGTGGTAGCGGCGGGTGAGGGCGCCGGCAACCGTTCCCGAGGCGTAGCCGCCGAGGCCGTTGGTTACCAGCCATTCGCGACGCAGAAAGGGCTCGGGATCGATTTCCTCCGGCCCCGGCCCCGGTATGCGGCGAACCAGTTCTTCCATGGGTCTCCTTAGTGAGATAGTGAGTAGTGAGATAGTGAGATAGAAAAACCCGTCCTACCCACGAACTCCACAACTCTCCAATTTTGATTTTACTATCTCCCTACCTCACTACCTTACTACCCCCCTGATTTTTTTCTATCTCCCTACCTGACTATCTACCTACCTCACTGGTTTTTGAAAGCTCCGGCCGGAGCTGGCAGCGCCAGTCCGGCCGGTTCCTTCAGCTACCCCACCGAAGGTGCCGCAGGTCGGTGTACGAGGGGGCTGCGGCGCCGGGGTGAGAGTTGCCTGCCGGGCCTACATGCCCTTGCGCTCCCCCTTCTCCTCCAGGGTGCCGGGTTGCTGCATGGTGCCAGGGTGCTGCATCGTGCCGGGCTCCTGCAGGCGCTCCTGAGTCCCGGTCGACTCCCAATAAGGGGCTACGCCGTAGAACTGGTGAATCTTCTGTTCTTTTTCGCGGGTCAGGCTCTTGTCCAGTTTCCCCTGCGGAGCCTGCTTGAGTTGATCGGCGCTCATGTTGCTCAGGGCCAGGGTTTTCTGCTGCGGCTCGACCTTCAGTGCCTGCCAGGGAATGATGAGGTCTTTGCCTTGGGAGGAGACGGTCACGTAACCGATCTGTCCATGCTGCAGATCGATGCCCACCTTATCCACCTTGCCGATCTTCTTCCCCTGGTTATCCTGCACCGTAAAATCCTGGAGATCATTGGCGGTGCGGATCTGCTCCTGCCCCGTGGCCTGCGCCTGCGCACCTGACATGGCGCCGGACATCTGACCCGAGGTGGCTTTCTCTTTCTGTTCCGATTTCCCATATTCGCCGGCGGCCATCGATACCCCTGCGGTAACGAGGCTCATCAGGAACGCGGCGGCGGTCCAGAGTGCTGCTTTCTTCATTGCGGTTTCTCCTTGGTTAGGGTTGCCCGTTCCGCCCGCCTGAGGCCAGGCGGCGCGGAAGCTGAATGCCTGTTAGCTGATTCCTCCGGTGCAGCTGCCCCCCCAGCCAAGCCTACTGCTGGCTTCCGGCTGGCTGCTGCTGTGGTTTTTGCTGTTGCTCCTGCTGCTGGGCGCCCGAACTCTCCCAATAGGGGGCTACTCCGTAGAACCGGTGGATTTCCGCTCCCTGCTGGCGGTTCAGAGCCTGTTCGAGGTTCCCCTCTGGCGCTTCCTTGAGTTTGCCGGCTGGGACATCAAGCAGCAGGGTGCCGCTTTCGCCCGGCTTGAGGGCCTTGAAGGGGACAATGTACTTCTTCTCGCCCATGCCGAGGACGCCGCCGGCAGAGACGATGGCGTAACCGACCTGGCCGCTTTTGAGGTCGATCAGCAGCTTGGAGACCTTCCCGAGCTTTTCACCCTTGGTATTCTGCACCGCGGCTCCCTCGATTTCCGCCGCGGAGCGGATATTCTGCTGCTGCCCGGCGGCACCGACTTTTTCCTGCTGGACAGGCTTTTTCTGCTGGTCCTTTTCCATGCTCTGGCCAGCGGCGGCGCCGGAATCGTTGGGCCTGCTCTTCCCTTCCACCGCCGCGAGGGTCCCACCGGCCATCAGCATGCTGGCGGCGAAAGCGGTGGCGACGAACAGGGCGGTTCGCTTCAGGAAAAAATTCTTTTTCACTTCGCGCGTTGATTGTTCCCTGGTGTCCATTTCTTTCTATTGCTCCTTTTCGCTCGTTACGAGCGACCCGGATCAGTGCATCCGTTTCTTGACGCGTTCCTTCTCTTCCTGGAAGCGCTTGAGAATTTCCCCGGCTTCCTGGTCGCTGAAGCTCTTGCGCACGTCGTCGAAGATTTCGTGCTCCTCTTCCCGGAGATGATGCTCCACCATCTCCCGCAGCACCATCGTCTTGGCGCGGAAGCGTTCGTCGTTCGGGGAAAGCTCCTCCAGTTCGTGCAGTACCAGGCGCGCCGCATGGTGCTCTTCCATCGATTCCAGGGCATCTTCCTGGCAGTCGCGGCAGTGCTCTCGCACGGAGCTGTAAAGTGTGCGCTCCTCCGCCCGCATGTGGGGGAGCATCTCCTGATGCAGCTGATGCAGCAGCTCCTCCCGCTGGGCATTGTCTTCCGTATCCAGGAGCTGCTTAAAGATACTCCTGACTTCCTGGTGGTCGTGGCGCAGGGTTTCGAAGAGTTGATCGTGCATGCACTTGCTCCTTGGTCTGTCGGGTTGGCCAGTTATTTGTTGATTTCCTCTATAGATCCATTTTGCCTGTTGTCAACGCCACCGAAGTTTGAAAAATGAGTAATTTCAATTAATTAAATATGAGGGCGGCCCTTTGGGGCGGCGATTGCCTTAGCCGGTGCCCCTGCTAAAGTTGACTCAGAAGGTTTCGGAGATCTTCGCGGCAAGGCGGGAGAAATGGCATGCGCCAAAAACCGGAACCAGCCGGAAAATCTCCGGTCGGCAGGGAGAAAGCAGGACCGCTGCATCGCTTTCTGCATTGGCTCGGGCGGCATGAATTATCGATCCTCATCATGGTGGTTCTGCTGGCCCTGGTGACCTGGGGGTTTGCCGAATTGGCCAATGAGGTCATGGAGGGGGAGACCCGCGCTTTCGACACCGCCGTGCTGCTGGCCCTGCGCAATCCCGCCGACCTCAGCGACCCCCTCGGACCCCGCTGGCTGGAAGAGATGGTGCGTGATTTCACCGCCCTCGGCGGGGTGGGGGTGCTGAGCCTGGTGACCCTGGCGGCGGCCGGCTATCTTCTGCTGCAGCGCCAGGGAAGGGCGGCTCTCTTCCTGCTCGTCGCCATCGGTGGCGGACTCCTGCTGAGCTTTGCCCTCAAGCAGAATTTCGACCGGCCGCGGCCGGAGCTGGTGCCGCACGGGTCCTATGTCGTCACCTCCAGCTTCCCCAGCGGCCACTCGATGATGTCGGCGGTGACTTATCTCACCCTCGGGGCTCTCCTGGCCAGGGTGCATTCCCGCCGGGCGGTCAAGGCCTATCTGCTCCTGCTGGCGGTGCTGCTGACGGTTCTGGTCGGTTTCAGCCGGATCTACCTCGGCGTTCACTGGCCGACCGATGTCCTGGCCGGCTGGGCGGCGGGAGGGGCCTGGGCGGTGTTCTGCTGGCTGGTCGCGCGCTGGCTGCAGCGGCGCGGCCAAGTCGAGCCGGAGATGCCGCCGGAGGAAGCGGAAACGAGAAGGCGGGGAGGAGAAGATGCTCAGGAGCACTAAGGCGATGGTCGGATTCCGGCTCCTCGCCAGAGACGGCGAAACCGGCAAAATCGCGGATATCCTCTTTGACGATGCCGCCTGGGGCGTCCGTTACCTGGTGGTGGAGGCCGGCTCCTGGCTCGCTGGACGGCAGGTGCTGATCGCCCCGGAGGCTCTGGAGGAGCCGGAATGGGAGAGCAAGCGGGTGCCGGTCAAGCTGACCAATGAGCAGGTGCGCCACAGCCCGCCGCTGAGCGCCGGGGAGCCGGTTTCGCGGCGGCAGGCGGTCGCCCTGCATCGCCATTACGGCTGGGCCGTCCCGACCTGGTTCGCCGGCGACTTCCATCTGGCTACGCCGCCCCGCGGGGAAGCCGCCGAGGAGTCGGAGGATGGAGGAAAAAAGCGATACGCACCTGCGCAGCAGCCGGGAGGTTTTCGAATATCGCCTGCAGGCGACCGACGGCGAGATCGGTCACCTGGAGGATTTTCTGCTCGACGATCAGCATTGGCAGATCCGCTACCTGGTGGCGGATACCCGCAACTGGTGGCCGGGCAAGAAGATCCTGCTGGCGCCTCCGGAAATCCGTCGGATCGGCTGGGGGGAGAAGAAGGTACTGGTCGGCCGCTCGCGGCAGGAGATCCGCAACAGCCCGGAATACAACCCGGATAAGCCGCTGGGGCGGGAATACGAGGTTCGCCTGCATGAATATTACGGTTGGCCTAAGTACTGGGTGTGAACAGCAGGCTAAGTAGCGAGATAGTGAGGTAGCGAGGTAGTAATTTCAGGTTTTTCTATCTGCATTATTCTCAGCTACTGGACTACCTGCTGATACAAAGGAATTTACAAGATGAACGGCAAACGCTTTCCCCTGTTTCCGGCTGTTCGGTTTTTCGGTGAGCATCGACGCCAGCTGGTTCTTCATCGCCATCCTTGTCACCTGGTCGCTGGCGGTGGGCTTCTTCCCCTCCCGCAATCCCCAACTGCCGGTGTATGCCTATTGGGTGATGGGGGTGATCGGCGCTCTGGGCCTGTTTGCTTCCATCATCTACCACGAATTCTGTCATTCGCTGGTGGCTCGCCGCTACGGGCTGCCGATGCGGGGAATCACTCTGTTCCTGTTCGGCGGCGTCGCGGAAATGGCCGAGGAGCCGGCGGATGCCCGGACCGAGTTCCTGATGGCGGCGGCGGGGCCCGCCTCGAGCGTCGTTCTCGGCGGCTTGTTTTATCTCATCTATCGCGGGGGCGCCGCTGCCGACTGGCCGGCGGCGGTGCTGGCGGTGATCGGCTATCTGGCCTTCATCAACTGGATTCTGGCCGGTTTCAACCTGCTGCCCGCCTTCCCCCTGGACGGCGGGCGCATGCTGCGCGCCGGCCTCTGGCGCTGGCAGGGGGATCTGCGGCGGGCCACCCGCTGGGCCTCGCAGATCGGCTCCGGGTTCGCCATTGCCCTGATGGCCCTGGGGGCGGTGAGCGCCTTTTCCGGCAATCCGGTCGGCGGCCTGTGGTACATCGTCATCGGCCTGTTTCTGCGCCAGGCGGCCCAGACATCCTATACCCAGGTCCTCGCCCGCGAATCGCTGGGGGACGAAAAAATACGGGACCGGATGAGCCGCGAGCCGGTGTCCGTCCCGCCGGCGATTACCATCCGGGAACTGGTAGAGCATTACGTCTACCGTTACCACTTCAAGTTTTTCCCCATCGTGGAGGACGGCAAGCTGGTCGGCTGCATTTCAACCCGGCGGATCAAGGAAGTACCCCGAGAGGAATGGGACCGGCAGACAGTCGGCGCGGCGGCCGAACCGTGCTCGCCGGAGAGCGTGGTGAGCCCCGACGCCGAAGTGCGGGAGGCGTTGACAGTCATGAACCGCACCGGCAGAAGCCGGCTGATGGTGGTGGAGAACGGCTATCTGGTGGGCATCATCGCCCTCAAGGACGTCATGCAAATGCTGGCGCTGCGCATGGAGCTGGAGAAAAACGACGGCAGCTGAATGGGAGCGGGCGTGGTAGAGAAGAAAGAGACTCTCAGCCGCCGAAGAAGTCCCGGCGCACCAGGTCGAGCATGGTGCGTGCCGGGTCAAGCTCGGGGTTGATCTCCAGGGCTTTTTGGCAGTCGCTCAGCGCCCGGTCGGGAAAGGACAGGGTGAGCCAGGTCTGAGCCCGGCCGAGCAGGGCATCGGTAAAAGAGGGATCAATGTGCAGGGCGCGATTGAAGTCCTCCAGGGATTGGGTATGGCGTTTCTGCGCCCGATAGACTAGGCCGCGGTTGCAGAGCGCCCGCAAGTACTCGCCGTCGTATTCGATGGCCCGGGTGAAGTCCCGAAGGGCCTCCCGGGGGCGGCCGAGGGCGAAAAGGGCCATGCCCCGGTGGTTGTAGATGAGGGCACGATTTTGCGGGCTCAGACGCATGCCGAGAATTTGCGAGTAGAGTTCGATGGCCTGGTCAAAGCGATTGTGGCTGTGGGCCGACAGCGCCTCGACCATGGCTTTTTCCAGAGGGCTGCGGTGCATCGCCGCGCTCGGCTCCTCCTCCGCCTCAGCCTCCGGTCTTGTCTCCCCCGCCGGGGGCCAGGGAAATCCGGGGAGTTCGAGAGCCTTCTCCAGGGCGGTTCGTCGCTTCTTGTCCAGGGCAAGGACCCCTTTCTGGTAATCACGGATTTCCTGGAAGGTGAGATCGGAGAGGGTGAGGGTGGCGTTGAGGGCGGCGAGCTTGCGGCGGATCGATTCGTTGGGCCAGGAGAGCTTCGATTTGTATACCAGCTCATGCTCGACCTCGGCCCAGGCATCCTGGAGGATGGTGCGAAGCTGGATTTCGCAGACCCTCCGAGCGTGGGGGAGCGCCAACTCCTTCTCCGGTTTTTCCAGCCGCACCAGCAGGTGGACCGAGTCGTAGCCGAATTCGCGGAAGGAGTGGACCGCCGCCTTGCGCACCGTCTCCAGAACCTCAAAGTGGCTTCCGATCAGCCCTTCGACCGTTTCCACGTCCTCGAGAAAGGGGCAGATGATGCGCAGCCCGAGGAGGTCGGTAATGGCGGGGGCGCCTTTCCTTTTCCTGGCGCTGCGCATCAGCTTCTCGTAATAGGCCTCGAAGCGCTTGACCCGGTATTTGATGGTGGGCGTGAATCCGTGCTGTTCCAGCAGCAGGCGGATCCCGCGGTAAATTCCCTGCAGCTCCTCCTCCAGCTGCGGGCGCAGGGCCAGATAGAGTCCCTGCGTACGGGCGCGATCGGGCGGCTGGTAGGCTTTTTCGCTGGTCTTTTTCTTCGGCATATCCGACTCGTCAAATGCTTAGTCTGACCGGCCCCTTTTTACCCTGAGCAATAAAGCAGCTACTTTCCCTCAGAAGGTCCATGAAAAAGCCGGTGTCGATCCCCGGTCATTATCAGTGCTTTGCTATGATGTCCTGCAGCTGTGCAGGCTGAAAGGCCACATCCCAGCACCAGACCCCAAAGCCTCCCTTGCTGTTTACCGCACTCACCCAGGTGTCGAGTGCCGCCCGTTTGGCCCGGTTCTGCTCAGAGTCTTCGCCCTTGATTTCGAGGACCAGGGTTTTGCCGCTGTTCAGGCGGATCAGGAAATCGGGGATGAACCGCCGCCGAGAGCCGTTCCAGAGATAATAAACCTGGAAGCCGAGATGATCGTTTTTGGCGAAGGACGCCACCTGATGACTGGTTTCCAGCAGATTGGCCGTGTATTGCTCCCAACTGCTGTCGGCGACCATGTGGCTGATCTGGGATTTGCGGGTCGGGTGGCATGGTTTTGTGGTGTACCAGGTACGCATGGCCGCGGTAGTGCCGATGGGCGATTCTTCATCATAAACGGGCTCAAGACGTTCGCTGCTCTGCTCGTTGACGAAACGGAGCAGGTGCTGCACGATCAAGTCGATGTTGAGTCCGAGGAGAATGCGTCGGCGTAGCGGCTCCTGGTGAAACAGGGAAGGGATGTGCAGTCGGTCGGAGGCGAAGAATTCTTCCGCTAAACGAATGAGCTGAAACACCAGATATTCCTGGCCGCCGTGAAAGCCACCTTTCATGGTGGCAAAGGCCTTTCGCGCCGCCTGAAAAGTCAGCCGTTGCAGCCGGAAACCTTCTGGCAGTTTTTCCAGGTCAATGACTTTGACTTTGCTGAGATCAGCGGCGCCCCCGAGAGCCGGCGCCAGTTCGGCGGCTATCGCGGTCAGTGCGGGGTCCAGGGCCAGCGGTTCAACCCGCTCCCAATCGACGGTCAGCATCGGCTTGACCACCGTGTCTATGCGCAGCACGTTGGGCCAGCGAATTTCCAGTGAGGCGCGCTCCTGCAGGGATTCGATCTGGGTGCTCGGTTTCGGCGGGGGTGGCGGCTCGCCCCCTTCACCCACGTCCTGGAAGATGGAAAGAGGCACCCCGAAGATGTTGACGTATTCCGGCAAAAACCGACCGTTCCCATCGGTTTCGTAGGCCACCCGGCGCAGGCCCCGGCCGATGACCTGTTCGCAGAGCAACTGGCTGGTGAAGGCCCGCAGTCCCATGATGTGGGTAACGTTCTTGGCGTCCCACCCCTCGGAGAGCATGGCCACCGAGATGACTTTCTGCAGATCCTGCCCGGCTCTTCCGCGTTTCCCCACGTTATCGACGATCTCCCGCAGAAGTTCCTCTTTCTTCAGGCTGCGAAGCCGCTCTTTGCGGGTTTCCGGGATGCCGGCTGCCTCGACAATCGCCTGGAGGGTCGTTTCGTAATCCCTGTCGCTCCCGGCCGTCTCCCCGATTTCCGCCTTTTCCAGCACCTTCGAGTCGACTCGCAGGGTGCGCTCGGGCACATGCAGTTCCGGCCAGAGCCCATCGCCATGCCGGAAATAATGTTCAATGCGTGCTGCCGTCTCGGTGCGGTTGCAGACCGTCAGCATCACCGGCGGCGAGGTATGGCCCGCTTCCCGCCACTGCTGCAGGGTTTCGCGCCAGTCCGCCCCGAGCAGGGCGTAGGCATCCTGCACCAGCTTGGGCAACGGTTCATGGGGTTGCGCCTTGCGGTTGAAGTCTTCGGCGACCTCGGCTTCGCGATAGATATGATAAAGCTTCGAGCGGTAATCCCGGGTGTTCGGCAGGGCATTATCGCGGATGACCACCCGCGGGGTCTTGACCAGGCCGCCCTCGATGGCGTCGTTCAGACCGAAGTCCGAGACGATCCAGCCGAAGAGCCCGGCTTCCGTACTCGCCTTGCCGGTCGGGGCGAAGGGGGTGGCCGAGAGGTCGAAGCAGCGCTGGATGCGCCGGGTCTTGTGGATGCGGTCGAGCCCTTCGATCCAGCGGGTGGCCTCATCCAGATCGAGACCCTGCTCGGCCGCCTGTTTCTTGCTGATTTTTACTTCCGCCGGGATGCGGTAGGCGTGATGCGCTTCATCATTGATGACGAGAAGATCTTTGTAGCCGGCCAGCTTGCCCAGGACCCGGCGGGTGAAGGCTTCGTCGCTCTCCGCCCCTTTTTTAACCACAGAGCGTTCGGTTTGCTTGAGGGGCATCAGCGCGTGCCAGTTTTCGATCAGCAGTTCGACCCGGTTGAGCTTCTGGCGCATGATCTCGGACGGGCAGAGTCCGAAGACATCGTAAAAATTGTCCGATTCTCCGGGATAGAGAACGCGCAGCCGCTCCTTGACAGTGATTCCCGGGGCGACGATGAAAACGGCGCGGGAGAAATCCCGGTTGCGCTTCGGATAGGTCAGTGCGTTGAGTACCTGCCAGGTGATGATCATGGCCATCACCGTCGTCTTGCCGGTCCCGGTGGCCATCTTGTTGCACAGGCGTTGCCACTCCCCGCCGTCGCCGGGGATGTGAATCCCCTGCTGGTGCTCCGGCGAGGCTTCGACCCACCAGATCAGCGTCTCGATAGCCTCAAGCTGGCAGAAGTAGAAAGGATATTGCCGGGCGCTGCGGTCGTGCCAGTGCTCAAGCAAGCGCCGGGTAACGCTGGTGATGCCGGGATAATCGGCCGCCCGCCAGGCATCGACCCGCTCGCGGATACGATTGACCAGCTCCAGCGGCTCAATCCGCTTGGTGTTGTAGCGAATGTCGATGATTTCATAGCCCGCGGGGCGGCGGTCCTCGCACCAGTGCAAGCGAGCCGTCGCGCGGCCTGCTGCCAGTGCTGGCGGGGGACCTCGTAGGGAGTGTTGATGATGAGGGAAGAAGGTGCGGTCATGGCAGCGTAAAAGTTGTCCCATGAAGAGTGATACTTCCTGGGCTGCTCGTCTATATGCCGGTGATGTTGTTGGCGCGATGGACATTTTTGGTGCCAAGCCACACAAATCTGAAATTTTCAGGGCTGGCAAGGGTAAGCGCCCAGAGATCCGGCGCATGTTGGCGAAGATAGTCCTTAAGCCACCTCACCTTCCTTCGAGGTTGCCGACCTCCTTATCCTTGGCCCATGCACCTCAATCCAGATGGCGCATTCCTGCCGTTCGCCGGTAGAAAACCAAGACCATAGTCCCACCGGTTTGCCGTGGCAAATTCTCGTAGCCGGGCAATGCCCCATCGAGGTCAATACTGCCGGTGACATTTTCCGCCTCTTCTGGCACTCGAAACCTTTCTCGAAAAAGCACCGAGCGCTCTGAAGACCGGGCTGGTAGGCCTCATTTATGGGTGGAGCAGCGGATTCGACAGCTTCTTAAACGTCATTCTTACCCTCCGGACTTCCATTCAATATCATTTCTTTGCAGTCATTTGCCGCTTCTCTTCCTGGGTCTCGAAGCGATTTGCAACCCGGGCAACGAATCTCCGACCCGCCCTGAAAATTCAGTGAGGCCCCCCATCCAGCTTCGGCTTTGTTCTCGGCACCCGGATCAAGGTTAGAGATGTCCCTGACCTCGCCAGTCCGTCCGAAGAAATAGACATTGTAGTTCTTCTTCAAACCAGCTTCAGCTAAATACTGGGTCCCGGCATCAGACCTGATTTCGAAAATATTGAGGACATCCTTGACCGACCCTTTCTTTGCTTTTAGGAACTGCAAGGCCCAGACGACATCCAGACACGTGAGGCGAGTGCGTCGACAGGCAGACCCGATACCCTCGTGACAGCAGATCGAGAACCATCACGAATGACCGCCGAAATGGCATTTGGATGCAGATCCCATTTCAGGCTCTTCTATGACGACCCAGTTCAGGCTTGTTACGGGTGGGTGTGGCGATAGCGGCATCAGCCAGTAAAAACCGAGAAGCAGGGGGACAAATTCTCGTGTCCTGCTGACAAGACCAGATAAGGCAATCCTTTTTCCTGGCCCGGGTTTGCTCAGAGACGAACTGCTTCTGGAGCTTTTCAGATGAGGTTTTCAGGCCGAAACTACCGAAAATGTTCTTGCACAAGGAGCATCTCGCTCTTCCTTCTTGAGTCTTTTCTCCTGAGGGAACAGTTCTGGATTGCGCCCGAACTCGTTTTGCAACAAGTTGATGGAGTTTTTCGCTGAACTCACGGAGAACGAAGGGATCGCCCGAACGGTAGACGCTGAATGGCTGGGTCAGACCCATCACGAAGACTCATGACCCGCTGCGCGGGATGAAAAAGAGTCTCTCGTCTTTTTCTTCCTCTTCAGACTTTTTGGCATAGATATCCAGATTGATTACCTTGCCGTCCACCTTGAGCAGGCTTGAGCCCTCCTGCCAGATGTCGGACATACCCTCGCCGAAGTAGAGCTCCAGCAGATGTTCAAGGTTGCCTTCCCAATCGATACCGAAACGCTTGAATTCGCTCTGGATGGAAGGCGCATCGACGACCAGCTTCAGCAACTGCAGAAAGATGCTTTTGCCTGTTGCTTGTGGTCCGACAAAAACGGTCAGATCACCAAATTGAACGTTGGCATTCTCGATCTGACCGAAGTTGTTGACTCAATGCGCTCGGGTGTAATAGCCCCTCCAACGGAATGATCTTTAGACTCTCGATCCCGCGGATCGACGATCTTGACAGCGACTTTCTGGTTGTCGCCCGGCTCGAAGGGAAGGGAGACGGTGCCGCGGCAACGGTTGAGCAGGTCCTCGTTCAGTTCGGCTCGGATGTCTTTCTTCAGCTTGTACCACCCCTCCTTGCCTCCGGTGAGGGGGAAGAAGACCTGGCGGGGGAAGAGGGAGCGTTCGTCGTAGTCGGTGTCGAGCAGCCACATGGCAATTTCTCGTGCCGCCGGAAACCAGTTCCCCTTTTGAGGTGTCGAAGTAATCGAAGCCGTTGACTTCCACTTTGTGGATAGTTTTGAGTTGTAAGTTTTCAGTTTTTAGTTGGGCAAAGGGATAGTTCAAGGTTTGAGCGATTTTTGCAAACCGGCGAGGAGTTTCTGAATTTCTTCGCAGCAATTCAACAGTTTTTCGGAAATCTGAGAGTCCAGGTAGGCCAGCCTCTCGCAGAGAATGATCCATGTTTCCAGTTCCGCCAGTGAGCCCTTGGCTATTCCAAGAAACTGCCGGAACTCCCCCGGGTTGTTTCTGGCTTGCCCCTCCGCGATATTCGCCGGAATGGAAGTCCCAGCCCTGCGTATCTGCGAGGTAATTCATACATCTCTTCCTTGGGAAAGGAGCGCGTACAGGAATAAATCATCTCCGCTAATTCCATGGATCTTTTCCAGACGATCAAGTCCCGATAATTCCTGGAACTAGCCATAAGAACAAACCTCATCCATTGCTTAAGACTAAAAACTGATAACTAAAAACTGAAACATCGGGCTGGCCCATGAGCCAGAAGCTCTGGTTGCTGGCGCGCTCCTTTTTCAGGTCCTCGGTGAGCAGGTCGGTGTTCATCTGCGCCTTGAGGGCGACGATCCCCTTGAGCTGGTCGATGTCCTTGGCCGCCTCGGGATCGAAGGTGAAGGCGCAGAACACGATCATCTTCGGCAGCGGAAAGAGCTCGCTCGCTTCGCGCAGCGCATGCTCAACTTGGCGCTGCTCCAGCGCCGCATGCTCTGGCCCGAAGCTCACGACCGCCCGCTCGCCCGTATCAGAGATTGCCGCTCGCGTGCAGATAGCGCGTACCAGGGAGCGTTTCCAACTGGCGAATTGCAGCATCTGCCCGCCCTTGCCGCGAATGCCGGTTTTAGCAGCTCGTTGCGCTACTGGTGCTGGCGGGACGATTCCCCGAGCGGGCGATGGCGACGTCGGTTTCTTTAACCTGCTGGCTTCATCGAGGGCGAGGACGGTGGGGAAGGGGACTGCTTCACGGTGAACGGCTCGGTGATGCGCAGCTTCTTCTTGTTCGGCTGGGGCTGGTCGTAGAGGATTTCCTGATCGGCATGGGCGGCGATGGAGTCGGTTCATCTGCGCTTGCATCGCTTGCTGGGCACGTGTGAAAGGCGTCGAAAGGCTTGCGGGCGGCTTCCGGCTAGTCGGCGGGGAAGTCAAGGGGACAGACCATTCCTTCAATCTCCTCTCACTCCGACTCTCTCCCACGAGGGGAGAGGGAGAAATCTTCGCGGCTGATTTTGCTCCTCTCCTTGATGGGAGAGGGCTGGTGTGAGGGTGAAAGCGCTCTCCAGCTCCGCCGCTGTTCGATGCCCGGGTGCATCCGCTCGTAGATCTCGTCGATCTCCGGATTGTTGGCGATTGACTTGAGAGTGACGTGCGGGACGGTCTTGTAGATGAAGCCTCTCTTGAGCCCCTCGTGGGGGTATTTCAGCTCGTAATAGTCGAAACTGGCGGTCATCAGCCGCTGCTTGGCCAGAGTCACGCGACCCGCGAGGTGTCGCAGGTGATCCAGCGCCGGCCCCACTTCTCGGCGACGAAGGCGGTGGTTCCGGAGCCACAGGTGGGGTCGAGCACCAGATCGCCGGGGTCGGTGGTCATGAGGAGGCAGCGTTCGATGACTTTGATGACTAGTTTGAACTACGTAAGCTTGGATTCAGTTTGAGTGCCTGTCCCGGTGTCTGTCCATGATGTTCAAGATAGAATAGCGGGGAAGTCATCAAAATATCGTCGGTATCGAATGTTCACAACCTGCGAGCCTCGGCTCCGAGTATGCTAAGTTGATTCAGTCTTTCAGTAGTTGACGTCGAGTCTTATTATGGTGGAAGTGAATATTTTGCCAGCAAATAGGGTCAGTGAGACATGTCTGATGAAGTCTATGTTTCCAATCAAACAAGCTAGCCTTCGTTTGTAAATAGTGACCTTTCTTCTGTCGATTTTTTCTCTCTAGCGCAACTTTGTCTGCCGAATCTCCAGTTTTAAATGTCATATACGCCGAAAGATCTGTCGAAACATTTAAAATCCTTTTCGATTAGAAGTTGTTGCCTATATTTCAATTTTTCTTTGATTTTCCATACCATAGAATGAAATCACATTCGGTAGGCAGGAACTCGTAGCTGGCAAGATTGCTGTTTTTTTGAAAGAGATTAGGCGATACGAAATTTTAAGTTCCAAATACCTCATCCATCAACTCTCGCACATGGTGTAGATTCTCATCCGAAATCTGCACAAACACACTCCCCGACTCGCTCAGCAATTCTTTCGCCAGCAGCAGGCGGTCGCGCAGGTAGGTCAGATACGAATGAATCCCCAGTTCCCAGGTATCGCGGAAGGCTTTGATCATCTCCGGTTCCTGGGTCAGGTCCTCGTCCTTGCGGTCCTTGACGTCGCGCTTGCCGACGAAGGGCTGGAAGTTGGAGCCGTACTTGATGCCGTAGGGCGGGTCGATGTAGATCATCTGCACCTGCCCGGCCATCGACTTCCTTCTGCAGCAGCGAGTTCATCACCAGCAGCGAATCGCCCGCTACCATGCGGTTGGCCCAGCCGCGCTCGTGCTTGTAAAAATCGATGGCATCGCGCAGCGGCAGGCTTTCGAAGGGGGCTTCGAAAAGCCCGGCCTGCAGCATCGGCTTGACCTTGCCGGCGCGGCCTTCCGCATCTGCCGGCGCACGGCGGAGAGGATGCTCATCGGGTCGATGCGCTCGTGAACGTGCAGGGAAACGGTATCGACCTCGAAACTGGTGCGTTCGGCCTTGCCGGTCCAGTTCAGATAGGGGGACTGCAGGCGCTTCAGTTCGGCGAGAGCCAGCCGCATTGTCTCCGGATCGCCGCTGGCGAGGGCATCGTCAATGAGCTTTTCGATGGCAGCGCGGCCGCTGTCGAATTGCAGGGAGGGGGCGAGGTGGGGATCGAAGGCCCAGGCGGTCTGCGGCTGAGCCGGATCGGTGGCTTCGTTGACGACACCGACCTCGGGATTATTTTTCCGTCGGTCGAGGTGACGGTAAGAAAGAATGTTGGAGGCTTCGTCCCCCGATGTTGCGGTCTTGTTACGAGGAGCAGAGGGAGGCCTGGGCTTGACCGGCGCGGCGACTGCCTGCATATCGAGATCAAAACCGTGCTGTTTGGCGGCGCGGCGCACCGAACCGCCCCGGCCCTTGCCTTTTTCGAGGAGACCCTTTTTCACCAGTTCATCGCGCAGGACCTCGTACACCCCTCCCGGGGACTTGTATCCGGCCGCCGCAGCCGCGTACAGAAACTGCTGGCACAAGGTCTGGTTGCCGACCATTGAGCCGTCAACTGGAACCAGGCCCAGCAGCAGTTCGGTCAGCGCAACTTGCTGATGCTGGATCATCATCGCCTCCTATTAATACACCTCTTAAAAGAGCCTTACTTTTCGCACATTTCCTAACGACAGTCAATGAATAGCGCAGACCAGACGCAGAAGGGGGCGTTCACGTTAACTTGGATTCATCGGTGGGCATCCCGGATCGCGAGAGGGAAAAAAAGCATTCATCCGTTCGCCAGGAAGCCCAGTGCCGCAAGGCGAATGCCGCCGCAAGCACCCTTCGCTGAAGCTTCGGCTACCGAGGCTTTGGCGGTTGTCGGGTGCGGCGGAAATCTGGCCTCTGGGGGGTTGATCGAAATTGGATAACATGGGAAAATATAAAAGGAAGAAGGCTCCGACGCGGGGGCCTGAGAAGACGAAAAGGAGGTGAGAAGATATGTTGCCGGTTCTTTTTGACCCAATACGCAATCTGAGCACCTTTCAGAGGGAAATCGATGACCTTTTCCGTCGCTCCTTCGGTCTGTCCCGGGGTGAGGAAGGTGTGGTTTTCAGCCCCATAGTGAACGCCTATACGAAGGGGAATAAATTCTGCATCGAAGCCGAGATCCCGGGCGTCGACCAAAAGGATCTGGACGTCAGCGTGGAAGGCGATATGCTGGTTTTGCGCGGCGAGCGCAAGGTCAGCAGGGAAACCAAAGAAGAAGACTTCCTGATCCAGGAATCGCAGTACGGTTCCTTTATTCGCCGGCTGACCCTGCCGCAAGGGGTCAACCAGGAAAATATCCATGCCACGTATGAAAACGGGATCCTCAAGGTAACCATGCCGGTGAGTGAAAAATCCCTCGCTGGACACAAGATCCAAATCGAAGGCGCGGGGAAAGAAGTCAAGACGGAGGGTGGACACAAAGCCAAACAGGTCCATTGACCGACTGGTCTATTCCATCCGATCCCAAGGGAACGCACCAGCGTTCCCTTTTTGCGTCTTGGCCATGGCCGAGACCCCAGCCGCCGGTGTCCGGTATCCGGATGCCGGCGGCGGCAAGTTCAGCCGAAGGTCTCGGTGTATAAATGCAGCGCCTGGCGCAGGATCTCCAGAGCTTCTTCCGGCCCCCGAATCCCCTCCACCAGCACCCGCTTGTTCTCCAGCGTCTTGTATTCCTCAAAGAATTTCTCGATTTCCAGCAGGGTGTAGGGAGGGATCTCGCGGTAGTGGCGGTAGGGGGAGAAGGCCGGGTCGTGGATGCTGACGGCGATGATCTTATCGTCCAGCCCTTTCTCGTCCTGCATGCGCATGAGGCCGACCGCCCGGGCCTCGACGATGGTCAGGGGGTGGACCGCCTCCAGGCAGAGGACCAGCACGTCCAGCGGATCGCCGTCGGGGCTGAAGGTGCGCGGGATGAAGCCGTAGTTGGCCGGGTAGTGCACCGCGCCATGCAGCACCCGGTCCAGGCGCAGCAGGCCGCTCGCCTTGTCCAGCTCATACTTGTTGCTGCTGCGCCGGGGAATTTCGATCACCGTCGGGAAGAACTCGCCAATGCGCTCTTCCTCCACCGGTATGGCGTGCCAAGGGTTCATGGGGAGAGCATAGCCGCTTGCCGGCCGATGGCAACCGACCGCCACCTTGGCTGTGACCTTGCCGGTCTCCGGTACTGTGCTATAGGACTAGGAGCAGCCGGCGGCTTCCGCCCGCAAACTTCTTCCCCCGCCCCCAGGAGGTTCGCATGAAGCGTGAAGAGATGATTCCCCTAGGCAGGTTCCGCGAGCAGCTCAGCCGTTTCCCAGACGATGCCCAGGTCTTTTTCGGTTGTCCGGATGAGGCCAATCCCCTCGAGTTCATCGGCGTCGAGGAGCGGGGGGAAAAGGAGCTGCACGTGAAGTTCCGCCTGAATATCTACAAAGGAAGCGACTGATCTTCCGCCCCCCTTCCCACCTCGATTCATTCCCGCCGCGGGCATTTGCGCAGCCCGCGGCTATAATCAACTTAAACTGGTTTCACTCGGGCCTGTGGCCCAGCGAAGACCATAAAACCAAAAATCTTTTTCAACACTGGGATGAAGGGGATCGCAAGGGGAAAGGAAAATTCGCTGAGGATTTGCTTATCCCCTTAGATCCCCTTTATCGCCTGTAAATTGCCTCGACTTGGTTCGAAAGAATTTCATCACTGGAGTCAAGGGCATAACCAGATCAGACGGAAATCAGCTCCACGCGGGGACTCAGAGTTCTAGCGTCTCTGCGCTTCTACGTTAAAGTACACGTTGAGGATCAGGGCATGCCGACCCGCATCCTGATCATGGGCGCCGCCGGGCGCGATTTCCACAACTTCAATATCCTCTTTCGCGACAGTCCCGATTTCCAGGTGGTCGCTTTCACCGCCGCCCAGATTCCGGCCATCG
Source organism: uncultured delta proteobacterium (assembly GCA_963816395.1). Taxonomy (GTDB): domain Bacteria; phylum Desulfobacterota; class Desulfuromonadia; order Desulfuromonadales; family JACZKF01; genus CAWFKQ01. Next base: position 44,624 of record CAWFKQ010000015.1, read on the forward strand.
CCGACCGCATTTACCCGCCGGAACTGGCTGGAGAGCGCTATCCCGCCGGTATCCCGATCCTCCCCGAGGCGCAGCTCGCCGACCTGGTCCGCCGCCACCGGGTCGAGCAGGTGGTCTTCGCCTACAGCGACATCTCCTATATCGAGCTCATGCGCAAGGGCGCCCTGGTCTCGGCGGCCGGGGCCGACTTTCTCCTGATCGCCGCTCACCGCACCATGCTCACCTCGCGGCGGCCGGTGGTGGCGGTCTGTGCCGTGCGCACCGGCAGCGGCAAATCCCAGACCACCCGCCGGGTCTGCGCCCTGCTGCAGGAGATGGGGAAGCAGGTGGCGGTGGTTCGGCACCCGATGCCGTATGGCGACCTGCGTTCCCAGGCGGTGCAGCGCTTCGCGGCTTTCGAGGATTTCGCCCGGCACGCCTGCACCATCGAGGAACGAGAGGAATACGAGGGGCTGGTCGAGGCGGGAGTCACCGTCTTCGCCGGGGTCGACTACGCCCGCATCCTGGCGGCGGCGGAGGCGGCGGCCGAGGTGATCGTCTGGGACGGCGGCAATAACGACACCCCCTTCTTCGCTCCGGACGTGCACATCGTCCTGCTCGACCCGCACCGCCCCGGGCACGAGCGCCTCTACTACCCCGGGGAAACCAACCTGCGGCTGGCCGCTATCGCCGTCATCAACAAGGTCGATTCCGCCCCGGCCGAGGCCGTGGCCGCCGTGCGCCGCAGCATCGCCGAGGTCGCCCCGCACGCCGAGGTGGTGCTGGCCGAATCGGCGCTGCGCGTCGAGCACCCCGAGCGCATCGCCGGCAAACGGGTGCTGGTGGTGGAGGACGGGCCGACCCTCACGCACGGCGGCATGCCTTTCGGCGCCGGAACGCTCGCCGCCCGCCAGCACGGGGCGGCGGAACTGGCCGACCCGCGGCCGCAGGCCGTCGGGGAAATCGCCGAGGTGTTCCGCCGCTATCCGCACCTGGAGAATGTTCTGCCGGCCATGGGGTACACCGCCCAGCAGGTCGTCGAACTGGAGGCGACGATCAATCGCACCGACTGCGACCTGGTCCTCTGCGCCACTCCCATCGATCTGCCGCGCCTGCTGGCCCTCCGCCACCCGACGCTGCGGGTGCGCTATGAATATCGCGACCACGGCGAGCCGACGCTGGCGGCAGCCCTCCGGCGGCGGCTGAACCCCTGAACCTTGAACCTTGGACCTTGAACCTTGACGAAACAGACCCTTCTCATCGCCCTCGGCGGCAACGCCCTGATCCGTCCCGGCCAGCAAGGAACGGTGGAGGAACAGTTCGCCAATCTTGCCGTGCCGGTGCGGCAGATCGCCCGCCTGTCGCGGCAGTGGCGCCTGGTCATTACCCATGGCAACGGTCCGCAGGTGGGGAATCTGCTGCTGCAGCAGGAAGCCTGCCGCGAGGTGCCGCCGCTGCCGCTGGAAGTGCTGGTGGCGCAGACCCAGGGGCAGCTCGGCTACCTGCTCGAGTCGAGCCTCGACGGCACCCTGGCGGAACTGGGGGAGAGACGCCACCTGGTCAGCCTGATCAGCTACGTGGTGGTCGAACCGGGCGATCCCGCCTTTGCCGAGCCGAGCAAGCCGATCGGCCCGGTCCTCGCCGAGGAGGCGGCCAGGGCCGCAGCCTATCCGGTACGCCGCACCGCCCGGGGATGGCGGCGGGTGGTCGCCTCGCCGGAGCCGGTCACCATCGTCGAGAAGGAGGAGATCCGCCGACTCCTCGCGCTCGATTTCATCGTCATCTGCTGCGGGGGCGGCGGCATTCCGGTAATTCGCGAGGGACGCGCCTTCCACGGGATCGAGGCGGTGATCGACAAGGATCTGGCGAGCGCCCGCCTGGCGCTGGAGACGGGGGTGGAGGTCTTCCTCATCGCCACCGATGTGCCGGGGGCGGCCCTGAACTACGGGCGCCCGGCGGAGCGCTTCCTGCGCCGGTTGCCGGTCGCGGAAGCCGAGCGGCTGCAGGCCGAGGGGCACTTCCCCGCCGGCTCCATGGGGCCGAAGGTGGAAGCGGCGGTGCGCTTCGTGCGCGGCGGCGGGAAGCGGGCCGTCATCTGCGCCCTGGAGGAGATCGAGAGGGCTATGGCGGGGGAGGCAGGGACGGAGGTCGTGAGCTAACCCGGCTGACGAAAAACGTCCATCTGCGGCGCTGCCCTCATCCTTCGTCAACGACGTACTTCGTAGGGGCGCATTGCATGCGCCCGTCGACAGAGGGCACGGCGCGCCGTGCCCCTACGGAGGCTGCATGCAGGGAAGAACATACCCGCGTTTCTGGCGATGGCTTGCCGTCGCCCTGGCCTTTGCCGTCGCGGTTCCCGGCTGCACGGCGCCACGTTATCACGCTGCCGTGCCGCCGCCGACCCTGGCGGCGCCGATCCCGTCGCGAGCCAGCGAAACCCTGCCCGGAGGCTTTTATTATCAGCCGGCCGGGCTGGCGGACGATTTCCCGGAGGAGAGCACCACCTTCGAGAGAATCCGGCAGGATTTCGAGGTGGTGCGGGCCACCGGGGCGCCGATATTTCCGCTTCGCCATCGGCTGGGACGGAGTCGAGGTCGCGCCCGGCGAATACAAGTGGGGTTTCTGGGACGAGTTGGTCCGCCTCGCCTCCGACTACGGCATCACCCTCCTGCCGTATGTCTGCTACACGCCCGCCTGGCTCAATGCCGACCCGGTGAACTACTGGCGAAACCCGCCGGACGATCTCCAGCGCTTCGGCGCCTTCATGTACGCCATCGCCAGCCGTTACAAGGGGAAGGTCGCCTCCTGGGAGCTGTGGAACGAGCCCGACAACGACTATTACTGGACGGGCACCGCCGCCCAGTTCGCGGCGATGGTCCGCGAGGGAGCCCGCCAGGTGCGGCGCGCCGATCCCGGGGCCGTCGTCGTTCTCGGCGGCATGGCCCACGGGCGAAGCCCCTTTCTGGAAGAGCTGCTGCGGGTGCAGCAGCTGGGCCAGGAGTTCGATGTCATCAACGTTCACGGCTATTTCGAGACGTGGAGCCCGGAGCCGGCGGAAGACTACCCGCAGATGCTGCAGGAGGTCCATGACCTGATCGCCGAGACCGCTCCGCACCTCGATCTGTGGCTCGCCGAATTCGGCTACAGCGATTACCGCCTCGATTGCGATTCGGCCTCCGAGTGGGTCGACATCCGTTATCGCTACGAGCATACCCCGGAGTACCAGGCGGTATCCCTGTGGAAGGACCACGTCCTCGCCGCCGCCTCGGGGGATGTTTCCCTCACCACCTGGTACCGCATCCACGACCTGCCCGAGGCGGAAGGGGTGATCGGCGACGAGAACAACAAGCACCTGGGGATCCTGGACGTCAACGGCGACCCGAAACCCGCCTACTACGCCCTTCGTTTCTACAACCGCATTTTCGATCACCCTTTCCGGGCGGTCGCGGTGGCGGTCGACAGACCGCCGGCATCGCAGAGCGAGGTCCACGTCTTCGAGGAAAACGACGGCCACTGGATCGTCACCGCCTGGCTGCGCAGCCCGCCCGCAGGGGAAGCGCCCGGCCCCGCCGGCTGGGCGAAGGACCCGCGGGCGGAAACGATCTCGATCCGTCTGCCCCTCTCCCGCCCGGCCCGCTGGCAGACCTACCGGGTGAACGGCAAACCGGACCAGGCCGGGATTCTGCCGGCCGGCGGCATTCTCGCGGGAATCCGGCTGACCGGCGGGACGGTGTTTATCGCGGAGATTGTGCCGCAAGAGTGATCTGGAATATGGCGATTTGACCTTTTCAGCCGCCTCCGGGTCTTCCCGGCGGCGGCTGATTGTTTTTTCCTGCGGAATGTGCAGCCTTTCCTTCGCGGCCTTTGCCTCGCGGAAGGCTGGCCCTTTTTCGCTGTGCCCGTTTTTTTTAACGGCCCCGCTGCTGCATCGGCTGGGAGGGGATGGATCCGCAGTGCTGGCAATGCTGAATGCCAGCGATGAGATCGTTGGCGAGCTCCATTTCAAATAGCCGCCGGAACCCACCTTTCCCGCTCCGGCTTCGACCAGAAGACGCTCTACCCGGTCGGCCTTCCGCCGGTTTGACACGCGAAATCGAAATTGCTATGGTAATACATGGTCATACAGAAGGAGGTCCTTATGCCATCGAGACAGCGAGCCGTCATGACCGTATCCTTGCCTCCGGCCATGGCCGAGGAATACCGGCAACTTGCCAGGGAGAAGGGAGAAAGCGCCAGCGAGTTCTTCCGCGAGATCTTCACCTTCTACAAGCAGGAGAAGCTGCAGAAGGAGCTGGTCTCCCTTCAGGAGTACGGCGAAGGCAAAGCCCGGGAGATGAGGATCACCGAAGAGGAGATCGAGTACCTGGTTTTCGGTGACCGCTAGTGCGGCGGGTCGTCTTTGACACCAACATCTACATTTCCGCCTTCATTACCCCCGGCGGCCGGGGCGAGGCCGCTTACCTGCGGGCCGTGCGGAGTGAAGCGGCACTTTTCACTTCGGTGCCGATTTTGACCGAACTGGCCCGCAAGCTGCGGGAAAAATTCGGCTGGGATGACGAGCACGTCAAGGCCGCCGTCCGGCATGTGGCTGCTGTAGCGCGCGTGGTGAAACCCATGGAGCGGCTGGCCGTGCTCGCCGATGAGCCGGATAACCGCATCCTGGAGTGCGCGCGGGAAGCAAGGGCGGAGTTGATCGTTACCGGCGACCGGCATCTGCTGGACCTGAGGGAGTATGAGGGGATCGGGATCGTGACTTTGGCGGGGTTTCTGGAGGGGTGAGAGCCTGGTAATTGCATCGGAATGTTCAGATTACCCCAGGCATTGGCCTGCTGCAACAGATTTGGCCGCGGCCCTCTCCTTGACACCCCCGCTCCTCGTGTTGTACGTTTTTCAATAAACGTATTACCCTGGGAGGGAAGCGATGGAAACCAAGACGAAAATTTCGACCAAGGGTCAGGTCGTCATCCCGGCGGAGCTGCGCCGGAAGCACCACCTGGAGCCGGGAGCGAACGTGCAGATTTTCGAGTATGGCGACCTCATCTGCATCGCCCCGGTCGTCAGGGACCCGATCGAAGCGGCCTATGGCGCGCTTCCCCGGGAACCGTCGCTGGCCGAAGAGCTGCTGACGGAGCGGAAAAAGAATTCCGCCGGTGAATAAGCTGCTTTTCGACAGCTTTGCTCTGCTGCGTTTTTTTCAGAAGGAGCCGGGCGGCGAAAAGGTTCGCGATCTGCTCAGGGCCGCCTTTGCCGACCACACCCCCTGCCTGATCAACGCCATCAATATCGGGGAAATCATCTATATCATCCAGCACCGTTTCGGCGAGCGGAAAAAGCTGGAGGCTCTCGTCCACCTGCAGCGCCTCGGCCTCGCTGTCCTGCCTTGCCCGAATGAGATTATCTTCCGTGCCGCCGAACTGAAGGCCCGGTATCCCATCTCCTATGCCGACGCTTTCGCCCTGGCTTCGGCTATAGAACAGGGTGCCGACCTCGTCACCGGCGATCCGGAATTCCGCCACGTGGAGCATCTGGTCCGGATAAACTGGATCTGACAGGAATCCCCGAGAGTGCGGATGCGTTTCAGTGCTCCCGCAGCCCCATTCCAGGGTGCCCCTTGAATGCCTTCTCGATGCCAACTTGACAGACATTTCATTACTGACTAACATCAGATTGCAAGTAAGGAAAATCAATGGAGGTAAGAATATGCTCGCCAAGGTAACGTCCAAGGGGCAGGTGACGATTCCCCAGGCAGTCCGGAAAAAGCTCGGCATCGGCAAGGACGACACCGTCGATTTCATCATCGAGAACGACTACGTCCGGCTGGTGCCGGTCAGGACGCTGAAGGATCTCAGGGGGGTGGTCCGGGCAAGAGGAAAAGGTGATTTTACCGAAGAGCGGGCGAAAGCGAAGAGCGCAACGGCCCGGCGCGTGCGCGAGGAGATGGAATGAAAGCGTATTTCGTCGACACCAACCTTTTCGTCCGCTATCTCACCAACGACGATCCGCAGAAGGCCGACCGGGTGGAGCGTCTGCTGGCCGAAGCCGGAGCGGGGAAGGTGGCGCTCGTCACGGCCGAGATCGTCATGGCCGAGCTGGTTTGGGTGCTGGAGTCGTGCTATGAGCTGGCGCCGGCGGAGATCGCGCCGCTGATCCGCGGCATTCTGGCGACGCCGGGGCTGGAGGTGATCAACGGCCCGCTGGTGGAAAGGGCTCTCCTCTATTATGAAGAGCAAAATGTGGATTTCATCGACGGTTACATCGCTGCCGTCATGGAAAAGCGAAGCCTGAACGGTCTTTATTCATACGACCGGAAACATGCTGCACGGATTGAAGGGATAGCCCGGATCGAACCTTAGCCGGCTGATGAAAAACGCCCATCTGCGGCGTTGCCCTCATCCCTTCGTTAACGACGTATCTTCCAGATACGCCTTATTCCTCAGGATTTCAGGCGCCTTGCATCTGGACATTTTTGCTCAGCCTGAAAATCTGAGTTTTCAACAACCTTTAAGAGGTTGCTCCTCCCCGCTCCCGCAGCCCCCGTTCCAGGGTGACCACAAAATCCTGGACGTTGGTGAGGATGGCGCGGGCCGTGAGGGTGCCGCGGTTGGCGAGCTTGCCGACGGCGAATTCGGACATGTCGACCAGGTAGAAATAGACCGGGCGGACCTGGCCGCCGGACACCTGGTAGGAGGGGACAAGGTTGCCGGTGGCGATGGTGTGCAGCTGGGTGGCCAGGGCGATCACGGTGGTGGCCCGCCGGGTCAGGTCGCGCATGCGGTCCTGGGCTTCGCCGGTGCTGTCGATCACTTCCGGCAGGGGGCCGTCGTCGCGGATGGAGCCGGCCAGGACGTAGGGGATGCCGCGAGCGAGGACCGCCCGCATCACCCCGTCGCGAATCAGCCCGGTTTCCACCCCCCGCCGGATGGAGCCGAGGGCGCGGATACGGTTCAGGGTATCCAGGTGATGATAATGACCGAGGGGGGCCGGGCGCTTCGAATAGATATCCTGGCCGAGGGCGGTGCCGAACAGGGCGCCCTCGAGATCGTGGGTGGGCAGGGCGTTGCCGGCGAGCAGGCCGTGCACGAAGCCCTGCTCCACCAGGGCGGCGAAGGCCTGGCGGGAATCGCGGTCGAAAACCGTTGCCGGGCCGGCGACCCAGAGAATGAACCCGTGCTGCCGTTCGAAGCGGAGCAGGTCGTATAGCTCGTCATAGTCGATGGAGAAGGAGGTCTCGCGGGTGAACTGGGTGCGGAAGGCGAATTTTTCCCTCTCCCGTTCGGCGCCATCGAAACCGCCGTAATGCACGTAGATGCCGTCTTCGCCCTCTTCCCGCCGGCCGCAGGCCACCGCGTCCCCCTCGCGCAGGCGGCGGAACTCCAGCACTTCCAGCTCTTCCCCCCGCCGCACCACCGCACAGTCCATGCGGCTTTCCCGCGGCAGCCGCCACTCCCCGGGCCGCAGTTGAAAGTATTCGGGGTAGATGGAGGTGGCGTGATACCCCTCCGGCGCCACTCCGTCCTGCCGCACCGGCACGAAGCGCGCCAGCGGCGCGTCGCGCAGCGGCGGCCGGGAGAAATCGGGGGGATGATAGGCCGGCAGGCGGAAGGTCATCTAATGCCTGGTGCGCGACTCGAACAGGGGTGCGAAATCCTTCGGCAGCTGCGAGCGAACATCCTTGATCTCGCCGGCCGTGACTGAATCGCAGAGGACGGAGATTACCGCCCGCGCATGCTTGGCCGCCTGATCCGCGCCGATCCCTTCTTCCTCGCCGATCCGTTCGAAAAACTCCTCGACGTCGAACTTCCTGCTGATCCCGGATTCCAGAAGATAGGGCTGTAATTCCTGGGGCAACTGGGCGGCCAGATCGTTCCGCTCGCCGCCGAACAGGCGCTCGCCAAGCACCGACAAGGTGGCGTGGGTAGCGTTGATTGCCTGATCACGAGAGGGGATGCCGGCACGATCCATGACCTGCTTGATGAATTCGTCGGCTTTCATGGCGTACTCCTTTAATCTCTCCAGATCCGGCCGGCCCCGTTCAGGGGCAGCACGGGCCGGAATTTCTAAAAAGTTCCGGAGTTTACCTTTGCTTACCCGTTATTCATCTTTTAACACAGGTGACCGCGAAGGCAAGTCGATCTGCCGAAGGGAAGTTGCTTCCCGCGCCCGAGCGGGCCGATTCAGCAGCATTTGATCCTGCTTTTCCCTCTAGCCGCTAGCCGTGATTTTCCCGAACAGCTTCTCCACATCCTCCTTCCGGCAGAGCTCGGTCCCCGGGGTCAGGACGGCGGCGGTGCCGGCCGCCAGCCCGTAGCGGAACGCCTCCTCCAGAGGGCGGTCATTGGCCAGGGCAAAGGTCATGGCGCCGAGAAAACTGTCGCCGGCGCCGACCGCGCTCACCACTTCCACCTCGGGCGGCCGCAGGCGCTGCTGCCGGTCCCGGGTGGTCAGCAGCGCCCCTCTGGCCCCGAGGGTCAGGGCGATCGCCTCACACTTCTTCTGCGCCACCAGTTCGGCACAGGCCGCTTCTTCGGCGGCCGGCTCGGCCAGCTCGCGTGCCGGTCGCCTCCTCCAGCTCATGCCGGTTTGGCTTGATCAGGAAGATCCCCTCGGCCATGGCGGCCCGCAGCGGCTGGCCGGAAGTGTCGAGAATAAAGCGGGCGCCGACCCTTTTCGCCACCTTCGCGGCCCGGGCATAGAAATCCACCGGGACGCCCGGGGGAAGACTGCCGCTGGCGACGATGTAGGCCGGCATGGGAGTGAATAACCCGAGCATATCCAGGCACTGCTGCCACTCCCCGCGGCGGATTGTCGGTCCCGGGAAGACGAAGCGGAACTGCCGGCCGGCGGCAGTCTCGGTGATGGTGAAGCTCTCCCGCGTCAGCTTTTCGATTTCGATCCGCCGGCCCTCGATCTTTTCCCGCCGCACCATCTTGTGCAGCAGCTGACCGGTGGCGCCGCCGGCGATGTAAAGAGCCATGGCGGTGCCGCCCAGGCGATGGATCACCCGGGCGACGTTGATGCCGCCGCCTCCCGGATCGCGGTTCGGCTCCTCGCAGCGCAGCTTGCGCCTGGGGACAACCTCCTCCAGCGTGGACGAGACATCGATGGTCGGATTCATGGTCAAGGTGGCAACGGGTTTCATCGTTCAAGTCCAATCAAGTCAAGGTTGGCGGCCCAAAGCCCCAAGGTTTGCAGATCAAGGTGCGCGGTACGCGGTATGCGGTTCGCGGTAAATCCAACCCTTCCTTCTTCTCGCGGGCCGCGGGCCGCGAGCCGCGGCCCTCGCACCGGCCCCTGTCCCTACTTCACCACCACCACCTCCACCGCTCCTTCGCGGCGCAGGACGTTGATCGCCACGTCATTGGCGTAGCGGCGGAACGACAGGTCCAGGCTGGCTCCGCCCACCCGCAGCTGGCGGATCCATACTTCCTCAAGGAAGGAGGGGAGGGCGGGATAGCGGAACTGGACCAGCTTCTGGCGGGCATCGATGTGCAGCCCCAGGCAGGCCTGCAGGAGGAGGAAGACGGCGCCGGAGGCCCAGGCCTGGGGGGCACAGGAGAGGGGATAGAGGATCGGGCCGAGGCCGGGACGCCAGCGGAAACCGCAGAACAGCTCGGGCAGGCGGTGCAGGTCCATGGCGATGGAGGTCTGGAACAGCCCTTCCATCACCCGCAGGGCCTGGCCGGTCAGGCCGTAGCGGGCCAGGCCGAAGGCGATCAGGGCATTGTCGTGCGGCCAGATCGAACCGTTGTGGTAGGCCATCGGATTGTAACGCACTTCGCCGGATGCCAGGGTGCGGATGCCCCAGCCGGAGAAGAGCGCTTCGGAGAGCAGGGTGTCGGCCAGGCGCCGGGCGTGCTCGCGCGAGCTGATCCCGGAGAAGAGGCAGTGGCCGGGGTTGGAGGTCCGCACCCGGCAGGGGCGCTTGTGGCCGTCGAGGGCCAGGGCGTAGCTGCCCAGTTCCTCGCACCAGAAATCCTTGGCGAAGCGCTCGCGCAGCGTCGCCGCCTTCTGGCGCAGCTCGCCGGCCAGGGCCGTCTCCCCCAGGGCCTCGGCCAGCATCGCCGCCCGCCCTCTGGCGTCATAGGCATAGCCCTGCACCTCGCACAGGGCAATCGGCCCTTCCGCCAGGGTGCCGTCGGCATGGAAAACCGAATCCGAGGAGTCCTTCCACCCCTGCTGCACCAGCCCCTTGGAGGAGTGGCGGGCGTATTCCAGGTAGCCGTCGCCGTCGGCGTCGCCGTGATGGTCCATCCATTCCAGGGCGCGGCGGACGTTCGGCCAGATCGATTCGACAAAGGCCTGGTCGCCGGTGCGCTCAAAGTAGGCTCCGGCCAGACAGACGAACAGCGGGGTGACATCGACGCTGCCGTAATAACGGCCGAAGGGGATCTCGCCGAGGGCGGCCATTTCCCCCCGGCGGGTCTCGTGCAGGATTTTCCCCGGTTCCGCATCCTGCTCCTCGTTGACCTCCGCCGCCTGGTTGTGGGCGAGAAAGGAAAGCACCCCCCGGGCCACCTGCGGGTTGACCCAGAGCAGCTCGAAGGCGGTGATGATGCCATCGCGGCCGAAGGCGGTGCTGAACCAGGGAACCCCGGCATACGGGTAAAGTCCCTGCGGGGTGCGGGTGAGCATCATCTGCAGGTCGGCCATGGAGCGGTTCACCCAGACATTGAACTGCTCATTGCCGGAGGCGATCAGGCAGTTCTGCGCGCGCAGCGCCTCCAGTTCCCTTTTTGCCTCGGCGAAGGCGCTCTTGTAGGAGCCCGTGGCCGGTTCGCATTCTTCGCATTCGCAGCTGGTGGTGATGCTGATGCGGGTTTCCTCGTCCGGCTCCAGGCACAGCCGGTAACGCACCCGCGAGGCGGCGACCTCCACCGGCTCCGGCGAGAAGGCGAGGCGGGTGCGACGAACCTTCCCGTCCAGCCCCTGGTAGGAGAGAACGACGGCGGCGGCGGTGACGGCGTCCTCCAGTCGTCGCCCCCTCTCCTTGCGCTTGGTGCCCCGGACCTCGAAGATATCGGCGTAATCGGCATCGAAACTGATGATCAGCGGGACGCAGACTTGGTGCAGGCTGAAATTGGTGATCCGCAGCTGTTCGAAGCAGCTCCCCTGCCAGAGGAACTTGGAACGGAAGATGTGGATCGAATCGCGATGCACCTGATTGCCGTCCTCATCCTCCAGATCGGGGTTCATCAGGTCGACCGCCAGCAGCTCGTTGTGCTCGTTGACGTTGGAGCCGAGCAGCAGCGGGCGCGAAGAGCCGAGACGCAGCTCCAGGCTGGAAAGATAGCGGGTCCCCTCGTGATAGATCCCCTCTTCGCCAACCCCCAGGGTGAGGATGTCGCCGCGCACATCGAAGACGGCGAAAGTCTCCCCCTGTTTCAACACCCGGCTGAGGTCGGAAGCGAGGGACGAGGTAGCCAGGATGTAATACTGATCGTTGACTTCGATGACTTCCTGCATCGACGCTCTCCCTTCAGCCAGGCTGATGAAAAACGCCCATCTGCGGCGTTGCCCTCATCCTTCGTCAACGACGTACCTTCGGTACGCCTTATTCCTCAGGATCTCAGGCGCCTTGCATCTGGGCATTTTTGCTCAGCCTGAGGAAATCGACTTTTTCAAAAACCTGCGGACTCAGTTGGCCACCAGCTTGGCCGGCCGTCCGCCGGCGGAGCCGAGCAGGCGCTGGTAAACCGCCAGGTAATCCTCGGCCATGCGGCGGGCGGTAAAGTGCTCTTCGAAGTACCGGCGGCAGACCCGCCCGGCTCAGGTGCGCCAGCCGGGATACCGCCTGCACCGCCCCTTCCACGTCATCGACGATGAAACCGGAGACCCCGTCCCGCATCACTTCCGGCACGGAGCCGCGGCGCCAGGCGATCACCGGCGTGCCGCAGGCCATCGCCTCGATCATCACCAGGCCGAACGGCTCTTCCCAGTCGATGGGGAAGAGCAGGGCCATGGCCCGGCCGAGGAATTCGGCCTTGTCGCGATCGCCGATCTCTCCGAGATAGTCTACCAGAGGATTGTCGAGCAGGGGGCGGATGGCCGTCTCGAAATACTCGCGGTCCACCTTGTCCACCTTGGCGGCGATCTTCAACGGCAGGTGGCTCCGAATGGCGATCTCGATCGCCCGGTCGAGGCGCTTTTCCGGCGAGATGCGGCCGAGAAAGGCCAGGTAGCTGCCGGGTTCGGGATGGAAAGTGAGGAGATGGTCCGGCAGCCCGTGATGAACGGTGCCCACCCAGTTGGCCCAGGGCAGGGGTTCGGTCTGGGCCCGGGAGATCGAGACCACCGGCATCTCCCGGTATTCCTGATAGAGCGGCACCAGGTCGGGCAGGTCCAGGCGGCCGTGCAGGGTGGTGAGGTGGGGAAAGCCGTGGCGCCGTGAAAGGGGGAAGTGCAGATAGTCGACATGGAAGTGCAGGATGTCGAACTCGCCGGCCGAGGCGAAAGGCCTTCTCCAGCAGGAGAAGATGATGGGCCAGCTGGTCGCGGCAACGATCATCGAGACGCAGCGCCCGGGCGCCCTGGGCAGCAGAGGCGCGCCCGGGTGACCGAGTCCCCGCTGGCGAACAGGGTCACTTCATGGCCCAGGGCGACCAGCTCCTCGGTCAGGTAGGAAACGACACGCTCGGTGCCGCCGTAGAACTTAGGCGGAACGCTTTCGAAAAGGGGCGCAATCTGGGCGATCTTCATGGCCGTTCACCCTTTCCAATCCCGGCGGTCGGGCCGGCCGGGCACTGGGAGAACGATCAGGTGTGTGCAGCGGTCATTTGGCATCTGATAACCTCCACTGGCGCAATAATGGCTTCAGCTTACCGCGCGCAGGAACAAATTCAAGAACCGTAATTATAATGAAAACCTCGCATAAACAGATACATAGAGGTATTTTTGTCGACGATGCTTGACAAATATAACCGACGCAGTTATAAATACAGTCAAGACGAAACTCCTTTTGCCTCCTTTTTGGCGCATCTGTTCTACCTCCTGACAGATGCGCCTTTCTTTTGCCCGCCGCCCGCTCCTCCCATAAAGAAAATGAATATCAGTTTTCAATTTTTTCTTGACCGCGCCCAGTCGTCTGCTTATATTGACTTCTGTTTTCATTTTCATATTTACATGAAAGTCCGATTCCTCAATAAAAAAGGAGAATGCAGGGCATGTTACCGCTCGGATTGCTGAGCCCCGGCGAGAACGGGGAAATCATCGAGGTCAGAACCCGCCACTGCCATGCTGACGGCCAATGCCAATGCGGAGAGTCGCGCAAGAGCGATTTCCGGATCGAGGACATGGGGCTGCGGATCGGCAGGACGGTGGAAATGCTCAACAACGGCAGCCCGATCCTGCTCAGGGTAGGCGAATCGCGGATCGCCGTCGACCGCGGACTGGCGATGAAGATCATGGTGCGCCAGTGGGACGTGATGAAGGCGCACGCGCGCGGCGATGCACGTGACCAGCATTTCAGCGACGACGTGATGACGCACTAATACAGAATTCCAAGCCTAAGCCTTGCTACTCTCGCTTCTTGCTAGCCACAGCTGATTCACAGGAAGTGATGGAGGTAAGAGATGAATCTGGCGAAGCTCAAACCCGGGGAAAAGGGGAAAATTACATCCATCGGCGCGATCGGCCCGCTGAAAAGAAGGCTGATGGACATGGGGATCCTGGTGGGGGAAGAGGTCAAGGTGGTGAAGGTCGCCCCGCTGGGGGATCCCATCGAGGTGACCGTCAAGAGCTATCAGCTCTCGCTGCGCAAGAGGGAAGCCGAAGGAATCGCCGTGGAGGTGCTGCAATGAGTGCCGAGCTGAAGAGGCGGCAGGCGGAAGAAGCGAGGCCCGGCAAGCCGGCGCTGCAGCCGGTGGAGAAACGGGTCATCACCGTGGCGGTGGCCGGCAACCCCAACGCCGGCAAGTCGACCCTGATCAACGCCATCGCCGGTTCCCGCCTCCACGTCGGCAACTGGCCGGGGGTGACGGTGGAAAAGAAGGAGGCGCAGTTTGAGTTCGAGGGGCGCCGAATCCGCCTGGTCGATCTCCCCGGCACCTACTCCCTCTCCCCCTACACCCAGGAGGAGATCATCGCCCGCGACTACCTGGTCCATGCCAAGCCGGACCTGGTGATCAACGTGGTCGACGCCACCAACCTGGAGCGCAACCTCTATCTCACCATGCAGCTGCTGGAACTGGGGCTGCCGGTGGTTATGGCCCTCAACATCTTCGACGAGGCCGAGGCCAAGGGATACCGGATCGATCTCAAGGGGATCGAGAAGATGCTTGGGGTCACCGTGGTGCCGACGGCGGCGACCAAGAAACCGGGGGACCAAGGAGCTGCTCGAAGCGGCGCTGCGCGACGCAGGCGATCCCGCCTCCCACCGGCCGAAGGAGCTCAGCTACGGCGAGGATATCGAGAAGGCGATCGAGAGCGTCTCGGCGGTCCTCAGGGAAAAGCCACCCGGTGCCGGCCGGCAACTACCCTCTGCGCTGGCTGGCCTGCAAGCTTGTGGAGGGGGACGCCGAGGTCGCGAAGGAGGTGAACATCGGCCCCGGCGATCTGGCGTCCGAGCCGCTCAGCCACCTGCGAGGCGCCCACGACGGGGATATCGAGTCGCTGATGGCGGATGCCCGCTACGGGCTCGCCACCGGGCTGACCCGGGAGGTGCTGCAGAAGCCCGACGCTGCGCAAGGTGGAAATGACCGAGAAGATCGACCGCATCGTCCTCAACCGCTTCCTCGGCATTCCCATCTTCCTGGCCGCCATGTGGCTCGTCTTCAAGCTCACCTTCGACATCTCGGCCCCCTTCGGCGACTGGATCGACAGCATGGCCAACGGCCCCTTCAAGCACTGGGCGACGGCGCTGCTCGGGGCGCTGTACGCTCCGGCCTGGACGGTATCGCTGGTCAACGACGGCATCATCGCCGGGGTCGGCTTCGTCCTGGTCTTCGTCCCGGTCATTTTCGCCATGATGTTCTTCATCACCTTCCTCGAGGGGAGCGGCTACATGGCGCGGGCGGCCTTCGTCATGGACCGGGCCATGCACGCCATCGGTCTGCACGGCAAGTCTTTCATCCCCATGCTCCTGGGTTTCGGCTGCAACGTCCCGGGGATCTACGCCACCCGCACCCTGGAGAATCCCCGCGACAAGGCGCTCACCGCCCTGCTCATCCCGCTCATGTCCTGCGGGGCGCGCCTGCCGGTCTACGTCCTGTTCGTCGGGGTCTTCTTCGCCCGGCATGCCGGCACCGTCATCTGGTCCCTCTATGTCCTCGGCATGCTGCTGGCCATCGGTATGGGACTGCTCTTCAAAAAGACCTTCTTTCGCGGCGAAGCGCCGATGTTCATCATGGAGCTCCCCCCCTACCGGCTGCCCTCCTTCAAGAGCCTGTGTCTGCACACCTGGGAGAAGGGCAAGCACTTCCTGGTCAAGGCCGGGACCTACATCCTCGCCGTCTCGATCCTCGTCTGGTTCCTGATCAATCTCCCCTGGGGGGTGCAGAACCGGCACGACTCCTACCTGGGCCAGGCCGGCCAGGCCATCGCGCCGGTCTTCGAACCGCTCGGCTTCGGCACCTGGGAGGCCGCCTCCTCGCTGATCACCGGGGTGATCGCCAAGGAGATCGTGGTCGGCACCATGGGCGAGATCTACGCCCCGCAGAGCGGTGCGGAGCCCGACCAGGCTCCCGCCCCATCCCTCGGCGCCGACCTGCAGGAGATCGGCACCTCCTTCGTCGGCGCGGTGAAGGAGTCCGCCGCCAACGTGACCTCCACCTTCGGCATCGCCAGCCTCTCCTTCGGTGGCGAAGAGGGGAGTTCTTCCCTGACGGCGGCGGTCCGGCAGAACTTCACCCCCCTGACCGCCTTCGCCTTCATGGTCTTCGTCCTGCTCTACATGCCCTGCATGGTGGTCGCCATCGCCATGCGCCAGGAGTTCGGTTCCTGGAAGTGGGTCGGGGTGTCTTTTCTCTACCAGACGGCGCTGGCCTGGAGCATGGCATTGATCGTTTACCAGGGGGGATGCCTCCTGGGATTGGGAGGTTGAGATGGGCGTTGCGGATATTCTCTGGATGGCGTTTTTCCTCGGCGGGGCCGGCTATCTTTTCTACCGCTCCTTCTGGAAGAAAAAGGGGGGCTGCCATGGCTGCAGCGGCGGCTGCCCGAAGCACTGAGCCGGCGCGGCCGAAAGGAGAGCATGACGTGATAAGTATTCGAGATCTACGCTTAAATGGTTGAATGCATGAAAATCAAGATGCTTTGTTGTGGTTTGTGTTGTGGCCTTTTCCTTGCTTTTTCGGCGGTGGCCGCCTGCGCCGACGAGGATCATCTGCTCGGCGACTGGGGCGGGATTCGAACTGCCCTGGAGCAAAAAGGGGTGGACGTCGAGGCGGTGCTGACCCTCGATGCGATGCAGAACCTGCACGGCGGCGCCAGAAGAGACGGCACCGTGCTGGGAAATTTCGACCTGACCTTCACGGTGGATACCGCCAGGGCCGGTTGGTGGGAGAACGGAACTTTTTTTCTCTATCTGCTCGACAACTTCAACGCCGGGGGAATGCTGACCGATATCGTCGGGGATACCCAGGGGACGAGCAATATCCAGGCGCCGCCGGCCCTCAAGATCTACGAGGCCTGGTATGAGCACCGGTTTTTCGACGGCCGGCTTTCGCTGCTGGCCGGCCTGCACGACTTCAACAGCGAATTCGATGTGCTCGAATACGCTTCGACCTTCATCAACAGCTCTTTCGGCATCTCTCCCGACATTTCGCAGGTCGGGCCGTCGATCTTTCCCACCACCGCCTGGGCGCTGCGGGCGAGGGTGCAGCCGACGCGGAGCAGCTACCTGCTGGCGGCGGTTTACGACGGAATGCCGGGGGATCCCGGGCTGCCGCATGGTTCCCTGGGCTGGTCAAAGCAGGAGGGGGTCTTCGCGGCGCTGGAGGGGGGACTGAGCAGCGGCGAGGCCGGCGACGCCGATTATTTCAAACTCGGGGCGGGCGCCTGGCTTCATACCGCCAGGGTGGAGGATTTCTCCGGCCAACCTCACGACTCCAACCACGGCATCTACCTGATTGCCGAAAAGACGCTCTTCAGCGAGGGGGATGATGGTCAGGGGCTGGGTGCCTTCCTCCAGTTCGGCCTGGCCGACCCGCACCGCAACCAGATCGGCAGCTACTGGGGCGCCGGGCTGCACTATACGGGACTGCTCCCCGGCCGCGGTCACGATGTGGCCGGCCTGGCGGTGGCCAGCGCCCGCAACAGCGACCACTACATCCGCTATATGGAAGCCGCCGCGGGGACCACCGTCGCGCGCGCCGAAACGGTGGTCGAAGCGACCTACCAGGCCGAGGTCCGGCCCTGGCTGACCATTCAGCCCGACGTGCAGTACATCATCAATCCAGGGACCGATCCCGCCCGGAAAAACGCCCTGGTGGTCGGCGCCCGCCTGGAGGTTTCCTTCTGAAAGGGGCGGCTAGTGCGGGCTCCGCCGCCCTGTCCATTTCCGAAATCGGCATTCCGGCACGAACTTCCGGGGTTTCGTACATAGATGAGTTTAATTAGCTTGACTGAGAAAAAAATGCATGATAATTTTCCGCCCAATTGATGTTATTGGGACGCACTTCCCCCTCCTGTGCGTCCCGTTTTTTTTGCCCGCCGCGCTCTCCTCATCCCCCTTGATTTACGCTAAGATTAAAAAATGAACCGTCTCGTTGATCTGCACCTGCACAGCACCTGCTCCGACGGGGTTCATCCGCCGGCGGAGATCGTTCGCCTGGCCGCCCGGGCCGGGCTGGCAGCTATCGCCCTCTGCGACCACGACAACATCGACGGCATCGAGGCGGCGATGGCCGCTGGCCGCGAGCAGGGAGTGGAGGTCATCGCGGGGGTCGAGCTGTCGGTCATCTGGGAAAACATCGAGGATGTTCACCTGCTCGGCTACGGTTTCGACCATCACCATGGCGAACTGCAGCGGGCCCTCGGCGAATTCCGGGAATTCCGCGCCAGGCGCAACGAGATGATCCTGGCCCGGGTCAACGGGAGACTGCAGGAGGAAGGGAAGACGCCGATTCCCCTGGACGATATTCTGGCCAAAGCGGGCGGTACCCTCGGCCGTCCGCATATCGCCATGGCCCTGATCGAGCGGCGTTACGTGCGCAACAGCGAGGAAGCTTTCCAGCGCTACCTGGTGCCCTGCAACGTCGCCAAACGCTACTTCCCCGTCGCCGAAGCGATCGACCTGGTACACCGGGCCGGCGGCATCACCGTCCTTGCCCACCCCCCGTTCATCACCCGCGACCGGCAGCTGTTCCTGCGCCTGCTCGATGCCCTGGCGGGCCTTGGCTTGGAGGGGGTCGAAGCCTGGAACAGCGGGGCGACCAACGAGGAAATCGACTGGCATCTCACCCAGGCCAGGCGGCGGTCACTGATTGTCACCGGCGGATCCGACTACCACGGCATCGAGGGAGGGGATATCGTCATCGGCGGCGGCCGGGGGAATCTGAAGATCCCCTATTCCTGCCTGGAGGAGATTCGGCAGGCGCTGGCTGCACGGACGGGGGAGAGGTGAAACTGCCGGAAAGGGAAACCTACCTGGTCGGGGTCGTTTCCGACACCCATGGGCTGGTGCGCCCCGAGGCGCTGTCAGCCCTGCAGGGGGTGGACGTCATCCTCCACGCCGGCGATGTGGGGGGCCCCCATGTTCTGCAGGCGCTGGCGGCTCTCGCGCCGGTGGCCGCGGTGCGCGGCAATGTCGACCGGGATACCTGGGGCCTTTCTCTGCCGGAAACGGCAGTGGTGGAACTCGGCGGCACCCTTATCTATCTGCTGCACGATCTTGATCGCCTTGACCTCGATCCGCCGGCGGCCGGCTTTCATGCCGTCGTCAGCGGCCATTCCCATCTCCCTGCCCAGTCGCGCCGGGGGGGCGTCCTCTATCTGAACCCCGGCAGCATCGGTCCGCGGCGCTTTCGCCTGCCGGTATCGCTGGCCCTGCTGCAGGTGCGGGGCACCACCCTCCAGCCACGCTTCCTTCAATTCGACGGCAAGCAGGTTCTCCCTTCCTGACCGATTCCCCCGCTCGCCCTCCCCACGAAAAAATCCTAGAACTTTTTTCCTTAAAAATAACAAACAGATAGGCGCGATCGGCCGGACAAATCGGCCGTCCAGAAGAAAAAAAACAGGCCAGAAGGAGGCGAAACCGATTTTTCGCGCTATTAAATTAAGTGCTGCTCATTACTGCTGCAAAGGACTGCCACCACGAAATGAATCGGCTTGCAGCAGGATTGATATTTTTCTTTTTCTGTCCTGACGGCGGCCTCGGCAGTGCCTGCCATCGAAATCCATCCCTACTATACCCGCAACCAGAGCCCCCTGGTGCAGATCTTCGGGCTTCCTCCGGCCGAAGGGGGGACGGTGGCGGGAAAGGGGCGGACCGATGTGCGTCTGGTGCTGGATGTCGCCAGCATTTATGCCGGCGACGACCGCGGCAGAAATCTTCTGCGCCTGGATGGCGAGATCTACCGCCTGACGCTGGCCTTGCGCTACGGTCTCGGCGAACGGCTGGAACTCGGGGTCGACCTCCCCTATGTCTGGCAGACCGGGGGGCACCTTGATAGCTTCATCGATGGGTTTCACCAAACGTTCAACCTGCCGCAAGGGGGGCGAGATCTCTGGTATCGGGACCGCCTGCGCTACCTTTCGGTGCATGACGGTAGGGTCATGCTGGATTACGAGGAACCGCAGGACGGATTCGGCGACGTCCTGCTGTCCCTCGGTTATCAACTGGTGCGTACCGAAGGGGCCGGCGGCAGCCGCACCGTGACCCTGCGTCCGGCGCTCAAGGTGCCGACGGGGAACGGGGACAAACTCACCGGCAGCGGCAGCTTCGACTTCTCCCTGCGCCTGGCCGGCACCGACAGCCTCCTCCTGGCTCCCTGGGACCTGACCTGGTTCTGGACGGCGGGCGCCCTGGCGATGAGCGAAGGGGATGTGCTGTCGGAGGAACAGAATAACCTGGTTGGTTTCGGCACTCTGGGAATTGGCTGGGAGGCGGCCTCCTGGCTGGCCTTCATGCTGCAGTTCGACGGCCACACCGCCTTTTACGGGGGGAGCGGCCTGCACCAGCTCGACGGCGCTTCCGTGCAGGTGACGATCGGCACGGAGGCAGCCCTCCCCGGCAAAATATTATTCGATTTCGGCGTCACCGAGGATCTGGTGGTCGAGACCTCGCCGGACGTGGTCTTCCACGTGGCCCTGCGCCGGAAATTCTGACCGGCATTAAAGCCAGGGCTTTACATACCCGAAGACAATGAAGACCAGGATCTTAACGCTAAGGCGCAAAGGGAAATGAAAGTCGCAGAGGGTTACGGATCTTCTCTGCGCCTTGGTTCTCGGCTTTGCGTCTTTGCGTTATCCGGTGTTTTTCAGGTTCTTAAGCCTAAAGTTTACAGGAGGGGGGATTCTCAGCGTCCTTCGCACCATCGCACCGTGCATTGACTTCCCCAGGGCGGAGGTTAAATTTAATAAATATTTGCTTGTGCGGAAGGAGAAGGATTGTCATGCAGGGAAGATGGCTCGCCGGGGCAGTTGTACTTGTTGTGTCTGGTCTTTCCGGCGCCCGGCCCGGCTCAGGAGCAGAAGAAGGATGACGGTTTCTGGCACTACGATCAGCACCAGATCTACGGTTGGGACCTGATGTCGCCCGAGGATCGCCTGCAGTACCGGCAGCGGCTCCGGGAATTGAAGACGGAGGCGGACCGCGACCGTTTCCGTGACAATCACCGCCAGGAGATGCAGGAGCGTTCCCGATTGTCGGGTGTGCCGCTGGCCGAAGAGGCGAAGTCCCGACGGCGGGAGCGCCGCCGGGGAGTTGGACGCAGGCGGAAGAAAACGGGCGTAAATGGCCCGACGATGGTCTGCGGCGCTGGTCGGGTGGAGACAGCCGCCAGCAGGTTCGGCGCCGCTGGCCGTCAGCAAAACCAGCCGGCAGGCTGCCGGCCAGGCGATCCTCGGGAAGCCGCTATGGCAGCGCTGCCGCAGCGTCCCTCTGGCAGCCGGCGGCGCCGGCCCGGATCGAGCGGGCGCCGCGGGAGCCGTTCGGGAATCGGGTGCTGGCCGCGGAAGCACCGCTCTGCCCAGACACCCTGGTCCGACCGGTCGAAAGGGGCATCGCCAGGCCGGTCGACCAGGACCGCTGTCCGGGCAATGAGCACCGGAACCGCCCGGCGCCGATGGCTTCCTCGGCGCCGTTTTCTGCCTGCTGCTGATCCTTTCTCTCCGGCCGGCCGCCGGCCAGGAAGCCGCGCCACAGGTCGCCAGCCCCGCTGCGCTGCGGATAACGGCGGGATCGCTCTTCCCGAAGGCTTCTGCGCCCTGGTCGTGAGTGACGGCATCGGCCCGGCCCGGCACCTGGCGGTGACGGATCGGGGCGACATCTACGTTGCCCTGCGCCAGGTCCGCAACGGGGGCGGAATCGCCGCCCTGCGCGATGCGGACGGCGACGGCCGGGCCGACCTCATCCGCTATTTCGGCGAGCGGGGCGGGAACGGCATCGGCCTGCACGGCGGCTACCTCTATTTCGCTCCGGATACCGCCGTCTGGCGCTACCGGCTGCCCGCCGGGGAACTGGTGCCGGAAGGGGAACGCCGGAAAAGGTGGTGGAGGGGTTCCCGCAGCAGAGTACGCACGCGCCCAAGACCATCGCCTTCGGCGGCGATGATCTCTACGTGGACGTCGGCGCCCCGTCCAACGACTGCCAGGAAGAAAAGCGTACCCCGGGATCGCCCGGCATCGACCCCTGCCCGCAGCTGGCACGCCATGCCGGCATCTGGCGCTTCCCGGCCGATCGGCTGCATCAGCGTCAGTCCGACGGCGAGCATTTCGCCAGCGGCATCCGCAACGCCGTGGCGATGGCCTGGAATCCCCTGGCCGACCGGCTGTATGCGGTCCAGCACGGCCGTCGACCAACTGCACCAGCTCTGGCCCGATCTCTACAGCGTCGAACAGGGGGCCAGTCTGCCGGCCGAGGAGTTCCTGCTGGTCAACCGGGGGGATGATTTCGGCTGGCCCTACTGCTATTACGATCCCTTCCGTAACAAGAAAGTCCTCGCCCCCGAGTACGGCGGCAACGGGGAAAAGATCGGCCGCTGCGATAAATACCAGGACCCCATCCTCGCCTTTCCCGCCCACTGGGCGCCCAACGACCTGCTCTTCTATACCGGTGGCCAGTTTCCGCAGCGCTACCGGGGCGGCGCCTTCATCGCCTTCCACGGCTCCTGGAACCGGGCACCCCTGCCGCAGCAGGGATACAAGGTCGTCTTCGTCCCCTTTGCCGGGAAAATGCCGTCGGACAAATGGGAGGACTTCGCCACCGGTTTCGCCGGAGCGGAGAAGATATCCACCCCGGCCGAGGCTCGCTATCGCCCCATGGGGCTGGCCCAGGGGCCGGACGGCTCCCTGTACATCGCCGATTCGGAAAAGGGCAAGATCTGGCGGGTGATCTATCGCGGGAAACAACCATAGTCAGTCCGCATTCCTCAGCTCTCAGCCCCTCGCCACTCGCCCCTCGCCCCTCGCCCCTCGCCCCTCGCCCCTTGCCCCTCGCCCCTCGCCCGCTTGCCCCTTGCCGCTTGCCACTCGCCTCCCCTTGACGGCCAGTTAGCCGCTGATATTGTCGAGGTATGATCCCCCGGGTCCGAGACCCTGTCAGAGGAATGGCCGTTCATGCGAGCAGGTCTGCGAAAATATTCTTCCCGCTTTGCCTGGATTATTTCCGGTTTTGTCCTGGTTCTCCTGGTTCTTTTCATCACCAGTTTCTTCCTGGACAAACCGTTGCGGCGCCTCATGGAAAACGGCATGAATCGCGCCTTGCAGGGCTACAGTGCCAGTATCGGAGCGGTCGATTTTCACCCCATCGGCCTCTCGGTCACCGTCGAGAATCTGGTTGTTGCGCCAGGATGCACATCCGGAGCCGCCCGTTGCTTTCTTCCCCAGGATCGATGCCAGCATCCACTGGCGGGCGCTGTTCCACGGCCGGCTGGTCTCCGACTGGGCTTTCGAGCAACCGAAGCTGCATCTCAATCTGCAGCAGCTGCAGGCCGAAAATGAAGACGAGACGCCGGTGCAAAAGCGCGGCTGGCAGGAAGCGCTGCTGAGCATCTACCCGCTGAAAATCAACCGGCTGAGAGTCCAGGAGGGTGTGGTGGCTTACATCGACCAGGACCCGCAGCATCCCCTGGAGTTGACCGGAGTGAACCTGAGCGCCAGCAATATCCGCAACGTCCGCTCGCCCGTGGGCACCTTCCCCTCGCCTTTTCGGGTGGAGGCCGATATCTTTGAACACGGCCACGGCATCGTCGAAGGATCCGCCGATTTTCTCGCCGAACCGCAACCCGGGGTCGACGCCCGATTCGACCTGCGGAGCGTGCCGCTGGAGCGACTTCGCCCGGTGACCAGCCGGGCCAATATTCAGGTCGCCGGGGGGATTTTATCCGGAGCCGGGCGGGTCGAATATTCGGCGGCCATGCAGAAGGCCGAGCTGGCTACTCTGGAAATCGATGGATTACGGGTGGATTACGTGCACTCCGCCGTCACTGCTCCAGCCGAAAAAAAGCGCGCCCGCCAGGCGAAGAAATCCCTGGCGGAGGCCAAGGAGAGCGAGTGGCAGTTCCAGGTGGACCATCTGCATCTGAAGAAGGGCGATTTCGGCTTCGTCAACCGGGCGACTACCCCGTCCTACCGCATCTCCCTCAGTAATGCCGATCTCGAGTTGAGCAATCTCTCCAACCGCTTCCGCCAAGGCCCGGCGAGGATCCGCCTGGAAGGCACTTTCATGCACAGCGGCGATACTTTTGCCACGGCCGTTTTCCGCCCGGAGACCAAGGGGGCCGATTTTGATCTCCTGCTGGCGATCGAAGGGACGCGGGTCACCACCATGAACAACCTGCTGCGGGCGCACGCCGGCATCGACGTGGTGACCGGCTCATTGTCCGTCTATTCGGAAATCCATGTGAAGGATGGAAGAATAGAAGGGTATGTGAAGCCGTTTCTCAAGGATCTCGATATCTATAATCCCCGGCAGGAAAAAGGGGAGGGATTGATCCAGAAGCTGAAGGAAGGGATCGCGGGCGCCCTGAGTGCGCTGTTGAAAAATCCGCGGGAAGAGGTGGCGACCCGGTTCGACCTTTCGGGCCCGGTGGAAGATCCGAAGGCGAGCACCTTGCAAATCGTCGTGCAGCTGGTCCGGAATGCCTTTTTCAAGGGGATTCTTCCCGGCTTCGAAAAGCCGGGCGGCAAAGCGGAAGGTAGAAAAGAAAAGGAGAAGTGAACTTCGGCTACTACCTTGTCAGAAATTCACCCATGGGTTCCCAACTGCGGAATATGGTCGCAGAGAATCTTGAAGGAGACCAGGAGGGGGACAGCGACGATTGCCCCGACGATTCCCCACATCCACCCCCAGAAAATGAGTCCGAGCAGGATCATCACGGGATTCAGGGTCAGCCTCCTGCCGATGATGTGGGGGGTGATCAGATAGCCCTCGGCCGCCGTGAGCAGAAAGTAGACCAGCGGCGGCAGCAGGATCTGCCCCGGCGTTTGGAAGGTGAGCGCGGCGACGGCGGCAATCACCGCCATGCCCACCATCGCTCCCAGGTAGGGGATGAAATTCAGAATAGCGGCGATCACCCCCCAGAGGAGCGGATTCGGCATCCCCAGCAGGTGCATGGCAATCCCCTCCGCCACCCCGAGTCCGAGATTGATGAGAGTGATCGTCAACAGGTAGAGGGAAATATCCTCCTGCAGGCGGCGGGCAATTTCCACGGCCCGCTTTTTATCCTCCAGGGTCGTCAGAACCCGGATGAGCTTGCGCAGAAACAGATCTCCGGAGGCGAGGAGAAAGTACAGCAGAACCAGCATTGCCACGCTTTCCGCCGCCAGGGTCCGGGCTCGGCCCAGCAGGGCAGCGGAGAGGCTCTCCTGCTGTGACCTGGACCGGGGACGGCTGCCGATCGTCGCTTCCCATCTGGGTCAGCTTCTCCACCTCTTCGGTGGCCTGGTGGACCTTTTCGACCGGTTTTTTGAACGTCCGCAGTTTGGCCTTGATCTGCTGCCAGGCTCGACGGTGCCCGATTGAGCCATTCAGCCGCCGGATCCAGCAGCAGGTACCCCGATCCCGCGACCAGGCCTACCAGCAGGAGAACCACCACCCCGGCGCCCAGTCCTTCCGGTATCCGAAGGCGGCGCAGGCCGCGCACCAGGGGAGACAGGAGGAGGCTGAACAGGAGGGCCAGCACCAAAGGCAGCAGAACCAGCCTGGCGAAATAGAAGGTATAGAAAACCGCGAGAATGAACAGGCCGCTCAGGGCCAGGGACGGGAGATTTCGCGGAGACCGGAAGGACGGATCCGCCCCAGAGGACTTGGGTTCTGATGCCTCCCGGTGTTGCGGAGCGGAAGGCCGGTTCTCACTCACGAGTTCCTCCCTCAATATCAACCACCTGCGGCAGAGCATATCAGATCGGGAAGAGTTTTCTCGGAGTTCTGATGGAGTGGACAGACGGGAGACCAGATGAAAACAGCCCCCGGGCTGGACCCGGGGGCTGTTGGATCTTACCAGGGAGAATGGAAGTCAGGCGATTCCCACCAACTCGACCTCGTAGGTGATGTCCTGCCCGGCCAGCGGGTGGTTGGCATCGAGAACCACCGTGGCGTCGCTGACCTCGGTGACCGTGACCAGGAACGATTCCCCATCGTCGTCGGTCAGCTCCAGGGTCTGGCCGACCTCGGGGTTGATCTCTTCCGGCATCTCCTGCCGCTCGACCACCATCACCATTTCCTCGTCGTGGGGACCGTAAGCCTGGTCGGCGACGATCCGCACCGTCTTCGACTGGCCGGGCGTCATGCCGATCACCGCCTCCTCCAGGCCGGGAATGACCTCTTCCTCGCCGATGGTGAATTCCACCGGCCCCTCCTCGCAGCCGCAGTCCTCGCAGCTGCAGTCCTCGGAGGTATCGACCACCGTGCCGTCATCCAGCCGCCCGGTAAAGTTGACCTTCACCCGGTCGCCCTGTTTTGCCTGTTTCATCGAGATTATCCTTTCAGGGGATTGATTGAACACCCATATTAACAGAAAATTCGGCCTGTTTGTCTGTAGGAAACACGGAGAGCGGCTGACGGCTGACGGCTGACTCAACTGCCTGAATTTCCGCATCTTGCCTCTTGCCTCTGCATCTTGAACCCGGGCCCATGCCTACCGACAGGATACGAACCGCACTGCCTCGCGCGTCTCGCGCAGCACCGCCTGCCAGGCTCTCCAGGACGTAATCGATCTCCTCCTCGGTATTTCCCGGACCGAGGGAGAAGCGCACGGCGCAGTGCGCCTGCTCCGGGGAGAGGCCCATGGCCAGCAGGGCATGGGAGGGATCGGGATGGCCGGACTTGCAGGCCGAGCCGGAGGAGAAGCAGATCCCCCGACGGTCGAGGAAGAGGACGAGGGATTCGCCGCGGACCCCCGGCAGCGTCAGGTTCAGGGTGTTGGGGAGGCGCTCCCGTTCCGGGCCGTTGCGCACAGCCCCGGGATGGATCTCCCGGATACCGGCCTCCAGGCGGTCCCGCAAGGCCCGGACCCGGCGCATCTCCCCGGCCTGCAGGCGGCGGCCGGCAATCTCGCAGGCCTTGCCGAAGCCGACGATGCCGGGAACGTTCTCCGTCCCTGCCCGCAGCCCGCGCTCCTGGCCGCCGCCATGCACCAGGGGGACCAGCTCGACCCCTTCGCGCACGTAGAGGGCTCCCACCCCCTTGGGTCCATGCACCTTGTGGGCGGAGAGGGCGAGGAGGTCCACCCCGAGTTCCTCCACGTTGAGGGGGATCTTCCCCAGGGCCTGCACGGCATCGGTATGGAAGAGAACGCCCCGCTCCCGGGCCAGCCGGGCGAGCTCCCGCACCGGCTGGATGGCGCCGGTTTCGTTGTTGGCCAGCATGATGCTGGCCAGCACCGTATCCGGACGCAGAGCGGCGGCGAAGGTCCCGGCTTCCACCAGCCCCTCCCGGTTGACCGGGACGCAGCTCACCTGCCAGCCTTCCTTCTCCAGTGCCCGGCAGGCGGCCAGGACGGCTGGATGCTCGATGGTGCTGGTGACGAGGTGCCGCCCCCGCCCGCGCCGCGCCCGGGCGACCCCCTGGATCGCCAGGTTGTCGGCCTCGGAGCCGCCGCCGGTGAAGATGATTCGCCGGGCCGTGCAGTTGAGGGCCTGGGCGACCTTGCGCCGCGCCCCCTCCACGGCGGCGCGGGCCCGGCTGCCGGCGGTGTGAATGCTGGAGGGGTTTCCCGCCTCCTGCCGCAGGAAGGGCAGCATCGCCTCCAGCACTTCCGGATCGACGCCGGTGGTGGCGTTGTGGTCGAGGTAGACCCGGCGGGCCGGCTCGGCCGGACGCGGTCGTCTCCTTCTCCCCGTCGGCCTCGGCTTCCAGAGAGGCGGCGGCACCCTCCGCCCGGGCGACCTGGCAGAGGAGGGTCTTGTATACCGGAAAGCCGCTGATCGGATCGAAGCGTTCCAGGTCGGTCAGCTCGTTGACGTTGCACCGCTGCCAGGCCTCGGCGCCGAGGGGACCGCCCCCGCCCTGGGTGGCGTCGATGCACCCGGGCATGATGTCGTCCGTCACGTAGGCGCGGTAGAGAACCTGGCCGCGGGGGGTAATCACCCGGACCGGGTCCCCGTGCGCGATCCCCCGGGCGGCGGCGTCGGCCGAGTGCATGGTGACCAGCGGCTCCGGGAGATGCTCCGAGAGGGTCTTCACCCCGTGGTGCTGCGAGCGGAAATCATAGGGGGTGCGGCTCCCGGAGTTGAAGGTGAGGGGGTAGCGCTTCGCCAGGTCGGGGCGGGAAAGAATCCCCTCGCCGGGCTCGGTGTAGACCGGGAGCGGATCGTAGCCGTGCTCCTGGAGGATGGCGGAGGCGATTTCGAATTTGCCGCTCGGCGTGTCGAATCCCGGCGCCCCGTCCGGCCGCAGCAGCCCTTTCTCCCACTTCTTGTACTGCATCATCGCCCCCGGGACCCGCACCGAGCCCCCCGCGGCCCGCACTTCCTCCAAGGTGAATCCCGTCCCCGCCAGGGCGTGGCGCAGAATCGCCTCCTCGCTCTGCGGGTAGAGGTGCCCGTAGCCGAGGCGGTCGGCCAGATCGGCCAGGATGAGGAAGTCGCTGCGCGCCTCCCCCTGGGGCTCCACCAGCTTCTCGCGGATCTTGAAGACCGGGCCGTAGCGCATGTAGGAGGTGATCTCGTAGCCGGTGGCGGCCGGCAGGACGATGTCCGCGTAGGCGGCGTCGGCAGTCGGGTAGCGGTCGATGCAGACGAGGAAGTCGAGCGCCTCGAAGGTCCGGCGCCACAGCGCCGGGTTGGGCCAGCTGGTGAGGATGGAGCCTCCCAGGACGATCAGCGAGCGGATCTTGTACGGCTCCCCCTTGAGGACCGCGTCGGGAAGGGCGATGGCATGCGATTCCCCCCGGTAATGGCTGTAGACGGGGAAGCGCTCGCGCCCCAGGGCCTTTTTCACGTCGGGGTTGGGGACGAGCCCCGAGCGGTTCTGGGGAAAGGCGTTCTCCCGCATGCGGATGTTCCAGCCGCCGGGAACGTCGAGCTGCCCGGCGAGCCCCCACAGGGTGAGGACGGCGCGGATCGCCTGCACGCCGCTGTCCGAATACTCCAGCCCGGTGTACATGACCGGGCAGGCGCCCCGGGCCGCGGCGAGGGAGCGGGCGAGGGAGCGGATCGTCGCCGCCGGGACGCCGGTGATCCCCTGCACCACTTCGGGCCGGAAGTGCTGCACGTAGCGGCAGAGGTCCTCGAAGCCGACGGTCCATTCCCGGGCGAACTTCTCGTCGTAGAGCTCCTCCTCCACCAGGACCTGGATCATCCCCAGGGCGAGGGCGCCGTCGGTTCCCGGGCGCACCGGCACCCACTCGGCCCCGGTCTGCCGGGCGGTGCCGTGGCGGCGCGGGTCGATGGCGACGATCCGGGCGCCCCGGGCGTGCGCCCGCAGGACCTGCTCGTGGGCCAGGGGCGGGGAGTCGGTGGCCGGGTTGGCGCCCCAGAGGACGATGAGTTCGGCCTGCTCCAGGTCATGTTCCATGGTGATGTACATCTCCCCCATGGTCGCATGGGGGGCGATCATGGCGAAAGAGACGTAGCAGAGCGCGCCCACCCCGAGCGTGTTGGGGGAGCCGAAGGGGAAGAGGACGCTGGCGGCGGAGGAGACCGCCACCCCCGCCGGCTGGAAGAGGTCGCACATGGCCATGTCGAAGCTGCCCCGGCCGGTGTAGATGGCGGTCGCCTCGGGCCCCGATTCGGCCTTGATCGCCTGCAGGCGGCCGGCGATTTCCGCCATCGCCGCTCTCCCAGGAGATGCGCTCGAAATCGTGTGTCCCCTTCGGACCTTTGCGGCGCAGCGGATATTTCAGGCGATCGGGGTCATGGACGATCTGCGGGGAATGACGGCCGATGGTGCAGAGGGTTCCCAGAGGGGTGCCGGGCTGCGGCTCGACGCCGGTCAGCCGGCCGTCCTGCAGCTCGGCCCGCACCCAGCAACCAGCCGGGCAGATGCCGCACAGGCCATCCTTGATTTCACTCATAGGCTGTATCCTGCCCCCCCTGCCCCCCCTATTTCATAGGGGGGTGCCCCGAAGGGGCGGGGGGGTGTTTTTTAAGCCTGACGCTTCTTCAGCAGCAGCAGGGCGAACCAGCGGCGCTCGTCGGTGAAGGTTTCCTGGATGGTGAAGCCACAGGCGGCGAGCCAGGCCGGCAGCATTGCCAGGTCGAATTTGCGGCTGATCTCCACCTGGATTTCCTCGCCGGCGGCGATCTGGAAGGAGCTGCCCAGGGAGCGCAGCCGGACCGTCTGCGACTGGTTGAAGCGGGCGTGGATCTCGATCTGCCGGCGTTCCGGCTGCCAGCGGGCAAGGTGCTCGATGGCCGACAGGTCGAGGTCACAGCCGAGTTCGCGGTTCATGCGGGCGAACAGGTTGCGGGTGAAGGCGGCGGTGACGCCGGCGGCGTCGTTGTAGGCCGCCTCCAGCACCGCTGGCTCCTTCACCAGGTCCACCCCGAGGAGAAAACGATCCTCCGGGCCGAGGGCGGCGGCCAGCCGGCGCAGGAAATGGGTCGCCTCCCTCTCCTCGAAATTGCCAAGGGTACTGCCGAGGAAGATGACCAGCACCGGCGAGACCTCGGGCAGCAGGGGGAAGACCTCCTGGTAGGTGCCGTGGATGCCGATTATCCGGGCCTGCGGACGGCGTTCGGCAATCGTCCGGCTGGCCTGTTTCAGGGCGCTCTCGCTGACATCGACGGGTATGTAGCGGACGGCCGGATCGGCGTTCAGCCAGGCGGCCAGCAGGTGGTCGGTTTTCGCCGAGCTGCCGGAGCCGAATTCGAGCAGGGAAACCGGCCCGGTCAATTTGCGCAGGCGCGGGGCACAGCGGGCAAGGATCGCGGCCTCGGTGCGGGTCGGATAGTACTCGGGCTGCTCGGTGATTCGTTCGTACAGTGAGCTGCCGCGGGCGTCGTAAAGAAATCGGCACTCCAGGCTGCGGGGGCGCCGGGCCAGTCCTGCCGCGACCGAGCGGGCAAAATCGAGGGAAGAATCAACGGCCTCGGCCGCATGCAGGACGAGATTGCGGTCGCCGGCCAATAACGCCTGAAAATCGTCGGCCAGCCGGCGGCCGCGGTACGGATCGGTATTCAGCACGTCGGCTGCCTTTCTCTCCCAGGCTGATGAAAAACCAGCCTTTGCTAAGAACTCCGGCCGGGCAAGCGCCCATCTGCTGCCGGGTCCGGGCGGGAGCGGTCACTCCTCGCGACCTGAATTAAATAGGTGGATACTCGGCTGCTGCTGGTCAGTTTAGGAGGTCGGAGAGGCTTGTCAAGCCGGTCCGGAGGCGGTGTTCGAGGGTTGGGAATCCCTGTTATACTTTCAGTTCATCAACGGAACCAGCTGAAAGGTGCAGTTTCCATGGAACCGACAGAACCGGAAGAAGGCCGCCCGGCCGACCGCCACCTGTGGCAGTTTCCCTTCGTGCGGGATCTGCTTTGGCTGGCTCTGGCGGCATTTCTGCTGTGGCTTGCCTTCCAGACGCGCCACGTTCTGATCCCCATTCTCATCGGCCTGCTCCTGGCCTACCTGGTGAACCCGCTGATCACCTGGGTCCGGCGGCGATGGGGGATCTCCCGGGCGGTCTCCATCCTGGCCATCTTCGCGCTGATCATCCTGGCCGGGACCGGCGCGGGCATCTGGCTGGCGCCCCTGGTGGCGGAGCAGACGGCGGCCCTGGCGGAGAAGACCCCCGGTTATTTTCAAAGCCTGAGCGGGCGCTACGGCGTTCAGCTCGGCGATGTCGCCGAACGGCTGAGCAAGCAGCTGCAGATTTCCGACCACGGTCCGGTCTCCGTCCTGCACCTGATCGGCAGCATTCTCGGCACCACCACCAACATCATTCTCTGGGTCATCCTGATCCCCCTCTATTTCGCCTTTTTCGCCTGGCATTTCCAGGAGATGGTGGAAGAGGGGCGGCACTGGCTGCCGCCCGAGCGCCATCCCCGGGCGGCCGCGATCCTCGCCCGGATGGACGAGGCGGTCGGTACCTTCTTCCGCGCCCGGGTGCTGATCTCCTTCATCGTCGGCGTCGTCTTCGCCGTCGGCTGGTGGCTGACCGCCGTTCCCTACTGGTTCCTCCTCGGCGCCATCACCGGTGCCTTCAGCATGGTCCCCTATCTCTCCATCGGCGGCTGGTTCCTGGCGCTGCTTTTCAAATATCTGGACATGACCATCGGCCCGAACGCCCCCGGTTTCGACTGGATGGCGGTTATTGTCTGGCCGAGCGTGGTCTTCGGCGTCGGCAACATCCTGGAAGGCTGGATTCTCACCCCCTGGATCCACGGCCGCACCACCCATCTCAGCCCGGTGATGATCCTCACCATCGTCCTGCTCGGCGGCGCCATCGGCGGCTTCTGGGGCCTGCTGCTGGCCATCCCCGTCGCCATCTGCCTCAACATCCTCGGCAAGGAGTTTCTTCTCCCCCGCCTGCGTCGGCGGTAACCCCCCTCATTCCCTCACTTTTTCCGCCGCCAGCGGCGGCGGCGCTGACGGCGGGTCAGCTCGTCTTCGCCGGTGCGCTCGGCATGCGGTTCCGGGTCGATCCTGGCCTTGCGCCGGCGGGCCCGGGCGGCGGTGAATTCGGCGCCGAAGAGGCAGGATCTGGGCCGAGTAGTAGACCCAGGCCAGGAAGATGACCAGGGAGCCGGCTGCCCCGTAGGCGGAGGCGAAGGTTCCGCGGCCCAGGTAGAAGCCGAGGAGGAACTTGCCCAGGGAGAAGAGCAGGGCGGTTATCGCCGCCCCGGACCAGACGTCGCGCCAGGCGATCCGGGCATCCGGCAGGATTTTCAGCACCAGGGCGAAGAGGGCGGTAATGACCAGGATGGAAAAGATGAAATTCAGCCCCTGCCAGACCAGTATCGCCCCCTCGAAACGGCCGAAAAGGTAGGCGCCGGCCGCCGCCAGGGCGGCGCTCAGCAGAAGGGAGACGAGGAGCAGGAAGCCGACCGCCGCGACCATGGAAAAGGTGAGCAGGCGCTTGCGCAGAAAATCGACGATCCCTATCCCGGGGCGGGGCTGCACCCGCCAGATCTGGTTCAGGGAATCCTGCAGCTGGGCGAAGGCATTGGAAGCACCGAAGAGCAGCACCAGGATGCTGAAGGCGGTGGCGGCGACGCCGGTGCCGCCGGGTTGGCGGGCGTGGCGCAGGGCGTTTTCGATCACCTGGGTGCCGGCCGTGCCCACCAGGTTCTGAAACTGCTGGATGATCTGCGCGCGCGCCGCCTCCTCGCTGTAGGCCAGGCTGGCGATGGCGATGGCGAAAACCAGCAAGGGGGCCAGGGAAAAGAGGGTGTAGTAGGCCACAGCCGCAGCCATGCGGGAGACGTTGTCGTTAAACCAGCCGAAGAAGGCATCCCGCAGCAGGCGGACAAAGGTGGTGATCGGCGTGGGTAGCGAGAACATTTCTACCGGGGTCGCTCTGGGGCAGGCCAGCCTGGTTTCTGTCCGGAAACGGCCCTTTTCCGCAATGTCTGCGTCAATCCGCGGCATTGCTTGTGCGGCGTACTGATGTACGCCTCCGCGCAATGCCTTGATTTCCTTGACCTTGCGAAAAATTGCTCGTTTCCGAATCAGAAACGCGCCAGAGGTCATCCGGACTTTCTCCGGATCGTCCCTAATTAGTCCGGGCGGTTGCCGGGGCCGGTGTCCGGAAGCGTCGAAAGTCCTCCCGGTACAGCCGGAAATCCGATTCCCGAGCGGCTTGCCGGGCGGCTTCGATCGGCGGGAAAGGACCGTACTTGTGCTGGTTGGCGGAAAACCGGTCGGCATAGGGTGGATAAGGGCAGTCGGCCGGTTTCTCGCTCAGCGCCGGATAATCCCGTTCCGGGTTCGGCGCCGGCGGGCGGTCGAAGGAGTTGATGTAAGCCGCCACATCATAGGCTTCGGCCGCGCTGAGCGGCGATTGCCCGGGCGCGGTTTCGGCCGGCATATTGCCGTGGATGAAGGCGGCAGCGGTGAGCAGCCGGTGCATTTCCGCCCCGGTGGTATAGCTCTGTGCCCCCCACAGCGGGGGGGCGGCCGCTGCCGGGCGCGGGCCGGGGCGACCGGCACCGTCGGCGCCGTGACAGCTGGCGCAGCGCAGGCTGATAGATCGCTTCCCCGGCGATCATGTCGGCCGGGCGGTCGGGAGGAGCAATCGGCGCCAGGCCGCCGCCGGGTGCGGCCGGATAGCTGCCGAGAAATTCCAGATAGGCGATGACGGCCCGCATTTCCCGGCTGCCGCTGGGCAGGGGAGGGCGGTTGAGGTTGCGCTGCAGGCAGGCGTTTACCTGGTCCGGCAGGGTGAGAACTCGTCCTTCCCGCTCCCGGTAACGGGGATAGGACCGGGCAATCCCCTGCCAGCCGAGAGCCCCGTCCCGCGTGCCGTGCTGCAGGTGGCAGTTGCGGCAGGAGAGCCGATTGCCGGTGATCGCTCCGGCTGGCGACAGGGCACCCGGGGTATCGTCGACGAACTGCCTGCCGTAGCGGGC
Source organism: uncultured delta proteobacterium (assembly GCA_963816395.1). Lineage (GTDB taxonomy): Bacteria > Desulfobacterota > Desulfuromonadia > Desulfuromonadales > JACZKF01 > CAWFKQ01. The sequence continues at coordinate 78,701 of CAWFKQ010000015.1, forward strand.
CAGTTCGCCGTCCTTGCCGCGCGGCAGGTCCTCGACGGTCATCCGCTGCACCGCCACCGGGGCGGCAGCCGGAGCCACTTCCGGCACGGCAGGCGTTAACGGCGGCGCTCTTCGCTCCTGTCGGCGGCTTCGCCGGCTCGGTAGCTGGAGCGGCTGCTTCGGCCGGGGGCACGGCAGGAAGATTCTCCTGCTGAGTCGGTTTTTCCGCCCGCCAGTCATGCGACCTCGGCATTTCCCGGCGGGGAGGCTGACAGCCCGCTGCCCCGGTCAGGGCGATGAGCAGCACGGCCGCCGCGGTTAACCCGTGACGGCCGTGCCCTTGCGCCGCTGCCGCTCAACCGCGGCACCTTACTGCAGCCGGCGCAGGGTGGCATTGATAAAGGCAGGAATATCCTGCGGCCCGCGGCTGCTGACCAGATTGCCGTCCTCGACCACCTCCTGGTCCTGGTATTCCGCCCCGGCATTTTTAATATCCTGCACGATCGATTTCCAGCCGGTGATTTTCCTCCCGCGGATCGCCTGGGCGGTGATCAACAGCTGGGCGGCATGGCAGATGGCGAAAATGGGTTTGCCGCTCTCCACGAAATGGCGGGCGAAGCGCACCGCATTTTCATCCACCCGCAGCTTGTCCGGCGAATAGCCGCCGGGAATGAGCAGGGCATCGAAATCTTCCACCCGCGCGTCGCGGACCGCCCGGTCGATCTTGACCGGCGTTCCCTCCTTTTTCCCCTTTACCGTTTTCCCCGCCTCCAGACCGAGATGGATCAGCTGGTTTCCCTTCTCCTCGGTAGGCCTGCGCCGGTTTGGTATATTCCACATCTTCGAAATCATCGGTGATGAGAACTGCTATTCTTGGCCATTTCCGCTTCTCCTTTTCCCCATGGGTTTCGAAAACAAACCCGGAAATTGCACCGGGTTTTCTTGAAAATCCCTGAGAGTTCCTTAACCTAGTCTAAGACCGAAGCGGCCGATGTCAAGCCGCCTGGTGCCTGCACACTGCTGTTGACGCCGGAGATCGCCTCTGACAAAGGCGTGAGGGATAACACGGAATTTATCGGTGCCGGATTACTTCGACGCCTGCGTTTTGTCCGCCAGCCATCTGCACGTTGAGCCTGCTCCCGGGGAGTGATAAAATTAATGTGAACCTTGTCAGTCCGGGAAATTTTCGCAAACGGTTGCCGGGGAGAAGCCGTTATGAACGAGAGAGATGAGGAGCAGTTTGCTTTCAATGTCCATGCGGAGCTGTACGAGAACGAGTTCGGCGATCTCGCCGTCCGCTTCGAGGGAGAGAAGGTTTACCGCGGCATGAGCGGCGAGAACGGACGTTTCCAGGAGGAGGCGCAGCAGGTCATCCGCCGTGGAGAGCTGCCGGCGGGCTGGCAGGAGATCCCGGCGCACCAGCTTCTCTACGGTCGCGACTGGCATTGCATCAGCCGCCTGGGTTTTATCGACGGCGACCTTGACCGGCCGGCCGTCGAGTTCGAGGTGGAGCCGGAACAGATGGGAACCGCCGCGCGCGCCTACCTCTCCGACTTGCTGCATTAACCGGGCGGCAGGGACACGAAGACAGGAAGTAGTAAGCTGGGGAGGTAGCCAGCCCTCTTGTCGAAAGTCGCCCTGCCGTATTCCGCGATGCCACCCTGGCGTTGCGGCTCGTTAACATTCCCTTCCCGCACGTACCGGAAAATGTTAGACTCTGCCGCTGTCCTCGTTCTTCAGCGCTAGCCTACGACAGGAACTGCCATGCTCCACCAGCTGACCCTTCCCGAACTCAAGGAGTTGATCGAAAGCCGGGATTTCCGCGGCCTGCGCGATCGCCTGATCGACTGGACGCCGCCGGAGATCGCCGATTTCATCGAAACTCTGCCCTTCCGGGACGATGCGCTGGTCTTCCGCATTCTTCCCCGCGATCTGGCCGCCCAGGTCTTCGAATTTCTCGATTCGGAGAAGCAGCTGCACCTGATCGAGGTGCTGGCCAAAGAGCAGAGCCGGCTGGTGCGCCTGCTCAATGAGATGTCCCCGGACGACCGCACCGCGCTGCTGGAGGAGCTGCCCGGGCCGGTAGCGCAGAAGCTGCTGGCGCTGATGTCGCCGAAAGAAGGACAGATCGCCGCCGCCCTTCTCGGCTATCCGGAGGAAAGCATCGGGCGTTTGATGACCCCCGAATACGTGGCCATTCGCCCGGAGTGGAATGTCCAGCAAGCCCTCGACCATCTGCGCCGCTTCGGTCGGGACAGCGAAACCCTCAATGTCATTTATGTGGTGGACGAGCGCTGGCGGCTGCTCGACGATCTGCGTATCCGCGAAATTATCCTGGCCGACCCGCAGGCGCACATTGCCGACCTGATGGACAGCCGCTTTGTCGCCCTCAAGGCCACCGACGACCAGGAGACAGCAATCCAGGTCTTCCGCAACTACGGGCGTATCGCCCTGCCGGTCACCGACAGCCGGGGCATCCTGCTCGGCATCGTCACCGTCGACGACGTGCTGGAGGTGGCGCAGGAGGAGGCGACCGAGGACATCCACAAGATCGGCGGTTCCGAGGCGCTGGACGAGCCCTATATCCGCACCCCTTTCGGCAAGCTGGTGCAGAAGCGTGCCCGCTGGCTGGTGGTCCTGTTCGTCGGGGAGATGCTGACGGCGACGGCGATGGGTTACTTCCAGGCGGAGATCGCCCGGGCGGTAGTGCTGGCCCTGTTCGTCCCGCTGATCATCTCCAGCGGCGGCAACAGCGGTTCGCAGGCCGCGACCCTGATCATTCGCGCTCTGGCGGTGGGCGAGCTGGGCCTGGCGGACTGGTGGCGGGTGATGCGCCGCGAGATCCTCTCCGGCTTAGCTCTCGGCAGCATCCTCGGAATTATCGGGTTTTTTCGGGTGATCCTCTGGCAGCAGATGTTCGGCATCTACGGTCAGCACTGGCTGCTGATCGCCTTCACCGTCGGCTTGTCGCTGGTGGGAGTGGTGCTGTGGGGGACTCTTTCCGGTTCCATGCTGCCGTTCCTGATGAAACGCCTGGGCGCCGACCCGGCCGCCTCTTCGGCGCCTTTTGTGGCGACCCTGGTCGACGTGACCGGGCTGGTGATCTATTTCTCCGTTGCCACCCTCCTGCTGACGGGCTCCGTGCTCTGAAGTTCCGAATCCCTCAGGTCGAAAAATACCTGGTTCTTCGCTGAACCGGAGGCCCATTCGCAAACCGCGGGCGCGGCACCGCGTTGCGACGTTCTGGATTTACCCCTTCTCGAGAATCTCCATGATCCTCTCCGCGACCTGCCCCGGCGTCAGGTCGTCGGTATCGATTGCGTAGTCAGCGGCGCTCCGGTACCTGGGGGTTCGCCGCTCCAGGACCTCCGCCACTTCTTCCGTAAAGGTCTTTCCGGCGGTCAGGGCCGGTCGTTCGGTTCCTGCCTGAATACGCGAGACAATGGTATCCACGGAAGCTCGCAGCCAGAAGATGCGCGCGTTCTGCCGCAGCGCTTCGATATTCTCCGGCCGTTCGATGATCCCGCCGCCGGTATCGACGATCAGGTCGTCGAGCCCGGCCAATCTTCGCGCCTCTTCGGTTTCCAGATCGCGAAACTTCGGCCAGCCGTGTTTCGCCACGATCTCCGGAATCGGCATGCCGGCTCGGCCGACGATTTCCGCGTCCATGCTGATGAGCCGCATTCCCAGGCGGCTGGCGAGCAGCTGCCCCACCTCGCTCTTGCCGGTGCCCCGATAGCCGATAAGCACGATATTCATGATTTTCGCAGGTGCTCCATGACGACCCGCCGCATCACCTCCACCGGGGCGGCGACGCCGGTAAATAGTTCAAACTGCAGGACGGCCTGATGGATGAACATTTCGACGCCGGAAATCACCTGCAGCCCGCGCGACCTGGCCGCGGCCAGCAGCTTCGTTTCCAGGGGGGTGTAGACGATATCGAAGACCACCTGTCCGGGGCGAAAGAGTTCGGCCGGCACCAGGGAGGCATCTTCCCTGGGATGCATGCCGATGGGCGTGCAGTGGACGATGATGTCCGCCTTCTGCATCGCGGCGGCAAGAGCATGATCGGTCAGCGCTGCGGAAGTGATGGAGGCGTCCGTACCGGCCTGCAGATCGGCGGTCAATCCCTGCAGCATCCTCTCGTCGATATCCAGGATGACCAGCTCCCCCAGCCCGGTTTTCCTGGCCAGGGTAAAGGCAATGGCTCTCGCCGCGCCGCCCGCTCCCAGCATCAGGACGGTCTTGCCCTCGAACCCCACGCCGGCATCGGTCAAGGCCTTCAGGGCTCCCGGCCCATCCGTCCCGGAGCCGATCAGGCGGCCCTGCTCCTTGATGATCGTGTTGATGGAGCCGATGGAGCGATCCGCCTCGGCGACTTCATCCACATACTGCATGGCGGCGATTTTATGCGGAATGGTGACGCTCATGCCGCGGAAATTATGCAGTGCCCGCATGCCGGCCAGCGCTCCCTGGACATCCTCGACCTGGCAGGGAAGGTAAATAAAATCCAGATCCAGCGCCTCGAAGGCGGCGTTGTGGATTGCCGGCGACAGGCTGTGCGCTACCGGGTTGCCGATGACGGCACAGATCCGGGTATTGAAGCTGATTGGCCGTGAACTTCGCATGGGGTCTCCTGCGGGGATTCGGAAGGATATTTATCCTTAAAAGGCAATTAGCCACGGATAAGATCTGATAAAATCGGATAAATCCTGATTAATCAAGATATATGCCTTCTTCAGGGCTTAACCTTTTGGGTTGTTGATTCTATTCTTCAAGTCCTTGAAAATCCGAATTGATCAGATTTGATCCGTGTGCAAACGCTTTTTCTAGGTTTATTTACCGGTCGGGTCGCCGAGCCGGGTTCCGGGATAATAGCGCAAAATGCCGGCAGCGGGAAGAAGTGGCTCGCGGCGCTTCATCGGCCTTCGGTGTTTTTCCCCCAGGCGACCGAATCGAGCAGACGCTGCAGCCGGCCTTCCTCCTCCCCGGAAAGGGCGGCGCGCGGAATGAAGAAGAAGTTTTTGCCGAGGTAGAGCATGAAGCCGGGCGCCACCTTGCGGTAGCCGGTGAATTCGCACCAGCTCAGCCGGTAGGCGGCGTCCTCGCTGCGCACGGCGACCCCTTCCCGGTCGATCCGGACGGAGATTTCCTTCCCGAAATAGGGGTGTTTCCTGGCGGCGGCGACGGATTTCATGACGAATATCTGCCGGGAGAGCACGGCGTAGAAGCCGGTCAGCAGCAACAGGACGGCAATGAGCCTGTTGAACAGCCCGGCAAGTCCGAAGGCGCCGATGATGATGCAGGCGGCGCCCCAGGCGTAGCGGATCTTGAGGGAATGGTCGCCGGCGTAATGGGCGTCGTAGAAGCGGCGCCAGAGATCTTCGGTCAACCGGAATGTAAGGATAAGGGGTGTTTCCACGGACTGTCCTTGGTTTTTTGCTGCCGAATATAGCAGGGGATTTCGTGGATTGGCAAACAAAGATCGCGGCGTGGTCTTGGCCTGCCTTACCCGTCCTTGCCCCGACCTCGCAGAAAAAAGAGGCAGACGGCCAGGATCAGCACCAGCGGGATGGCGATGATCACGACTTTGATCAGCTCCACCCGGGCGGCATAATACGCCTCCTGCACGGTGAAGCTGG
>CAWFKQ010000016.1:0-615000 GCA_963816395.1 uncultured delta proteobacterium
GAGAAATCCGGGACACTCCCCCCCAATTGTAAGACAGGCCTTTCGGAACCGGGTATCTGACGGGACGCTGGTGACTTGTTGACTTGCCATTCCCAAGGCATCAATCCAAACAAACCCCCTGCACCCCCGCCACATCCCACCGCGGCACCGCTCCCTTGTACCAGGCCGGCACCTTGAACTTGAACAACCGCGACCCCGGGTCCACATCCGCCACCACCGTACTCCCGGAGACGGTCAGTCCTGAATGACTATTTACGGCAACGTGGACCCGCAGAGCCTTGCAGGCCGGGCCGGCGACGCGGCCGGAGAGAATGACGTCATCACCCTGCTGAAAACCGCCGACCAGCGAGAATTCGTAATCCGCTGGTGATGGCCGACGGCGCGGCGCTTCCTGAGTCTGAGCCTGAGCGAGAGTTTGCAGTTTTTCCTGCAGGTCCCTCGGTGAACTGGCAGGCGCATAGGCCCGCTGCGGATCGGATGATTTCATGGTGACGAGCGGCTCGACCGGCACCCGCTCCGCCTGCGGATTGAGCGGCCGGTCGGAAAAGTGGACCGATCCCTTCTCATCGACCCACTTATACACGCCCCCGGCCATCGGCCTGGATGAAGTTGTCACGCGCATGCGTACGGTGGTTGCGGCGGTTCGATCTGCCGGGATTGGAGGCCTGCTACAGGGGGTCCCGGTGACTCTTCCGGAGTGGAGGCGAGGGTCGGCGGTGCTGCTGCCTGCTCCGTCTGCCCCAGCACGGCGATTTCGCCGCCCTTCTCCATGGTCAACCAGAAGGTGTAAGCGATACAGCCGCAGACTCAAAATAAGCAATAAAGTCAACTTTTCCCCGATGTCCTGCAATCCCTTCCCCTCAAATAAGTCTCCAATCGAGGATCGGAAAACAAAAAACCGCTCACAGGCCACGACATGTCGGGGTCGGACCAAGCCAACTATCTGATCTCCCAGAAAAATCTTTCCGTTTGGATGCGGTCACGAATTGTGGCCGGATTGTGTCGGCCCTCCCAAAAATAGAAAAGCCGTCGGACCTCAACCGGCCCTGACGGCTTGCTCATGCGTATTGCTCCTCCCTTCATACCCACCTCCGCCCCATCGGACATTAAAAAAACATAGGCAAGAGAATAACCTGAACGGCGCCGAAGGGCAAGCAAACAGTCACCCCAGGCGATATCAACCACGGAGCCGAAACCATCCTCACGCGACGACGCGACGGCGCGACGAAAAGCAAAACCGGCCCTCTTCGCCCTGACCCCGCAAGACTCCCTTATCATTAAACATAATGTGATTCTTTCAATTTGCGGTATATTGTTAAACAACAGCTGGTAAAAAGGAGGTCATTCATGCTCAGGAAACTCATGCGTTCGGTAAGCCTTCTGTTGGTTGTTTCCTTCTGCCTGCTTAACTTCAACGTGCCCAGGGCTCAGGCGCAGATGATCGGTACCGATGCCGTGATCGCAGGGCAGCAGGCCGCAGACCAGCGTGCCCGGGTGGCAGCCTTCCTGGCGCGTGACGACGTCACGCAGCTTTTGACCAAAAACGGGGTGGATCCCGCCGAAGCCCGGCAGAGGGTTGACAGCCTTTCAAATGAAGAAATCGCTAAAATTTCAAGCTCCATGGATCAATTGCCTGCCGGTGGCGATGCCATTAGTGCGGTCGTCGGTGCGGCAGTATTGATCTTTCTGGTGCTGTTAATTACCGACCTTGTCGGCCTGACCCATGTTTATCCCTTTGTTTACCACCCCCGCTGAGCGCAGACCAGACAGGCATTTGAGCCGGGTCGGCAATCGGTTGATTGCCGGCCTGCTGTTTTTGGCCCTGGGCATCGGGCTTGCCGGGTGCAGCCTGGTCCCGCCGAGCTACTTCGTCCCAGCGCCCTGAGAGACCGGCCAGGGCCATGGTCGAGAATGTGCCGTTTTTCCCCCAGGAGGAACTGCAGTGCGGGCCGGCGGCTCTGGCGATGGCTCTGAACTGGAGCGGAGTGGCCGTTGAACCCGCCGAGCTGACGGCCGAAGTCTATACCCCCGGTCTCAAGGGCAGTCTGCAGAATTCCCTGATCGGATCGGCCCGCAGGCATGGCCGGGTGGCCTACCCCATTGCCGGCATCGACGCCCTGATGTCGGAGATAGCGGCCGGTCAGCCGGTGATCGTCCTGGTCAATCTCGGTTTCTTCTGGTATCCGCGCTGGCACTATGCGGTCGTGACCGGCTACGACCAGGTGGAGAAGAAGATCATCCTCCACTCGGGCCTGACGGCCGGGGAGGAGCTCAGTTTCTGGACCTTCAATAATATCTGGAGGCGTGGCGACTACTGGGGGCTTCTGGTCCTGCCTCCCGACCGGTTGCCGGCGGTGGCCGAAGAAAACAAGTGGCTGAGCGCCGTTGCCGGGGTGGAAAAAGCCGGACAGTGGCAGGCGGCGGCAAGCGGCTATGCGGCCGCCCTGAAGAGATGGGATAACAGTTTCATCGCCTGGATGGGACTTGGCAACAGCCAGTTCAATCTGCACGAACTCGCCGCCGCCGCCGATGCTTTCCAGCAGGCGACACAGCTTCAGCCGGAAAACGGCATCGCCTATAACAATTTGGCCAATGTCCTGGGCGAGCAGGGCAAACGGGATGAAGCCGTGCAGGCTGCGCAGCGTGCCGTCGAGCTTGGCGGCCCGTTTCAGGACACCTTTCGCCAGACTTTGGAGGACATCAAAAAAAGGGAATCAAATTAGCCCCATGACACCACAACGGAACCGAAAACCATCCTCACGCGACGACGCGACGACGCGACGAAAATCAAAACCAGGGACGAATTGAAATTTTAGGGAGGCAACCCCTGACTTGATACGTTTGCCGGCACCTGCCCCAACCCGTTAACGATGCGTTTAAAGCCATAGCGTTGCGCCGTCGCGTCGTCGCGTGAGGAAGACTCTACAGATAAACCCGCTTTTTCCCCTCCGGCTACATCCCCCAATTCCGCAGAATGCCGGGTCACGCTCACCTCCACTGCCGCCATGGGTCAGGCGAAATCAGTTTCACGCAACGACGCGACGGCGCGACGAAAATCAAAACCAGAGAATGGATTGAAATCTTAGCGAGGCAAATCCTGACTTGATACGTTTGCCGGCACCTGTCCCAATCCGTTAACGATGCGTTTAAAGCCATCCTTCATCAGATTTTCACCGAAATTGATCAACAGGCCGAGGCGATAATCCATAAGGCGGAGATAGGTCAGCAGCTGCTTCGCATGGACAGCTTGCAGGCGCTCCACCGATTTCAGCTCGATGATTACCTTGTTTTCGACGATCAGGTCTGCTCGGAACCCTTCCTCGAAAGTAAGCCCCCTGAATCGGATCGGGACCGGAACCTGGCGACCAACCTCCAGGCCTGAACTGGTCAAATAACTCGCAAAGACGATTTCATAGACACTTTCAAGAAGCCCCGGGCCGAGCTCCCGGTGGATCAGGAATGCAGCGTCCATAATCCGGTCGGCAATTTCGTTTTCGGTCATTTTCCCCTCCTCATGATTACCCCAGCAAAAACCGCCCTCACGCGAGGACGCGACGACGCGACGAAAATCAAAACCAGACCTAAGATAGCCACCCAGGGCGGCAAAGGGCAAGGAAAAGTAAGGCCCTAAGGCCCTTCACGCAACGACGCGACGACGCGACGACGCGAAATCAAGATACCAGCCTTTAAGATTGGTTTTAACGTTGCGCCGTTGCGTCGTCGCGTGAGGAAGATTATCATCCAGCGTTTTGCCGGTTGGCGAAATCACCCAGCTGGCGGAACAGCTCCGCCAGCTCCGGCAGCTGGAAATGCGCATTCAGTCCGCTCGGGCTGGGCAGCACCCACAGGCGCGTGGCGTCGATGGCCTCTTCCTGCAGCCCGAGGCCCGCCCGCGGCCGGGCGAACGCCAGCCGATAGGCGGTAATGCCCAGGATGGCCACCACCCGCGGCCGGTAGGCGGAGATCTTCTGCCGCAGCCGCTCGCCGCCGGCGAGGTATTCCTCCCTGGCGATCTCGGCGGCGGATGCCGTGGCCCGCGCCACCAGGTTGGTGACGCCGCAGCCGTAGCCGGGCAGCTCGTCTTCTTCCCAGGGGGAGAGCTGCCGGGGGGTGAAGCCGCCCCGGTGCAGGGCCGGCCAGAAACGGTTGCCGGGGCGGGCGAAGTGATGGCCGACGGCGGCCGAATAGAGGCCGGGGTTGATGCCGCAGAACAGCACCCGGAGATCGGGCGCAATGACATCCGGGAGCGTTCTGCCGGCGGCGGCGAGCAGCTCTGCCCTCGTTGGTTTCGGCGGGATTCATCTCAATGACCATGCAACGGACCAATCGCGCTGCGTAGGGGCACGGCATGCCGTGCCCTGCTCTTCCGGCGGGTTTTCGTCCGCCCCTAAGGGCACGGCATGCCGTGCCCCTACAGGTCCCTGTTCTTGACGTGGATAAGCGCGCTCCGCTCGACCCGATTGCCGGCAAAAGGTTCAGGCGGCGCCCTGCCGCATCCGGGCTTCGTGCTCGAGCAGCCACTGCTTGCGCGCGAGACCGCCGGCATAGCCGGTCAGCCGGCCGTCCGCGCCGATCACCCGATGGCACGGGACGATGATGGCAACCGGGTTGAGCGCATTGGCCCGCGCCACCGCGCGCACCGCGGTGGGATGGCCGAGGGCGACCGCCAGCCCGCCGTAGGAGCGGCTTTCGCCGCACGGAATGGCGATCAGCGCCCGCCAGACCCGTTGCTGAAAAGCGCTGCCGAGCATCTCGACCTCCGCCAGCGGCAGCGCGCCCGCCTCGCCGGCGAAATAGGCATCGAGCCAGCGGATGACCGAGGCCGGCGCCGCGCCGTGTTCCTGCCAGTCGATCTGCCGGAAGCGACGGCCCTGGATGGTGCGCAGGCGCTCGTCATTGCCTGCGAAATCGAGATGCACCAGCTTGCCTGCGACCGAGGCGAGGCTCAGTTGGCCGAGCGGGCTGGGGTAACGGGCGATATGGATGGTGTATGTCATGTTCCACGGGTTCCTCCGGCTAAGGACGACCACAGATATTGCGCGGCATACGCCCGCCAGGGGCGCCAGCGCTGCGCGAGTTCGGCCAGCGGCTTGGCCTTCGCCGGCCCGCCGCCACGGGCGGAGGCCTTGCGCAGGCCGAGATCGGCCGCCGGAAAGGCATCCGGATCGCCGAGCCCGCGCAGGGCGAAATAATCCAGGGTCCACGGCCCGATTCCCTCGATCGCGGCAAGCTCGGCGAGAATCGACGCGCCGGCGCGCTCGCCGGGGCGGGCAAACAGGCCGACGACGCCGGCCAGGGTCCGGGCGCGGCGCGTGGTCAGGCCGATCGGCAGCAGATCGTGACCGGCCAGGGCGCCGGGGGTGGGGAACAGATGCGTTACCGCGCCGCCCGCGACCAGCTCCTCCGGCAGGGCTTCGCCGTAGTGCGCGACCAGGCGCCCGGCCAGCGTGCGCGCCGCCGCCAGCGAGACCTGCTGACCCAGCACCGCCCGCATGGCGAGTTCGAACCGGTCCCAGCAGCCCGGCACCCGCAGCCCCGGCCGTCTGGCGATCCAGGGAGCCAGCAACGGGTCGTCGGCAAACAGGGCGGTAATGGCGCCGATATCCGCATCCAGGTCGAACAGGCGGCGCACCCGCCCGCCGATATCGAGCAACGTGCCGCGGGCCGCGCCGCGCAGGCTGATCTCGACCCCGCTGCCGTCGCCGGCAAACCGGCAGATCATCAGCCCCACGGCAGCGCCCAGGCGAAAGCCCCGGCAATACACATCCGGTCCCACGTATTCCAGCCCCGGAACGGCGCGCGCCCGGAAGAAAGCCAGCAGATAGCCGGCGTCGAACGGCTGGCGGGCGCGCAGACGCAAGACGAGATCGTCCCGGCGCGGCGCCAGCGGATCGGTTGCCGGCCCGGCCGCGGCCTTGCCCGCGGCGCGCCCGGCCGGGCGCACGCCGCGGCGAAAGGCGGTGGGGGCGTGACCGTAAGCGATTTTCATCGCATCGTTGAAACGGCGCAGGCTGCCGAAGCCGGCCACCTCGGCGATCTCCGTCATCGACAGGTTGCTGTCGACGATCAGTTGCCGGGCGCGCAGCAGCCGGCGCGCCCGGGCGTGGTCCTGCGGGGTGACGCCGGTATGTTCCTTGAAGATGCGGCGCAGATGGCGCGCGCCGATGCCCAGGTGAGCGGCCAGATCCTCGAGCGAACCGGTTGCCAGCGCGCCGGCCTCGATCAGCTGCACCGCCCGCCGCACGGTGGCATGCACACCCTCGGCGGCGGGGCTGCCCGGCGCGGCCTCGGGCCGGCAACGCAGGCAGGGGCGGAAGCCGTGCGCCATCGCGGCCTCGGCGCTGGGGAAAAAGCGCACATTGCGGCGCTTGGGGGTGACGGCCGGACAGATCGGCCGGCAGAAGATGCCGGTGGTCAGGACCGCGGTATAAAATCGCCCGTCAAACCGCCGGTCGCGGGTGAGAAGCGCCTGATAGCAGAGATCGTCATCCAGCTGTTCCATAGATGCATTGTAACCAAAATGCGCCGGCAATACTCGCCAGATTCGGACATGAAGGAACGGTTTCACGCGAAGCCGCGAAGGTCGCGAAGAAAAGCAAGGCCGGAAACCCAGGCATTATCGATTGAGAATCACTACTTCTGGGTTTGATCCTCTTCGCGTTCTTCGCGGCTTCGCGTGAGATCAGGATTTATCCAAGAAAAAGCAGTCTCACGCGACGAACGCAACGAACGCGACGTAAAATCAGAAGGTTATCAGAATAGACCTTTCACCTGCCCGGTGAGAGACTCTAGGATGTAAGACTTTGATTTCGTTGCGTTCGTTGCGGCGTTGCGTGATCAACTGCCGTGTTTAGGTTTATTGTTTTGTCGGGCCAGTTCACGGAAGCGCTCCGCCCACAGGGGGCTGTTGGCTTCCTTCTCGTGCTTGAAGAAGACGAAGGCCTCCTGCCAGGGCTGCGCCCGGACCTGCTGCGCCCAGGCGGCCAGGTCTTTGTCCGCGTAGGGGCGGCGCAGCCGCAGGTAGCCCCAGTCGGCGGTGCTGCAGGGGCGCTCCAGCGGATTCTCCTCGGTATCGGCGCCGCCCAGGGCGAAGCCGCGCGCCCGCAGGGCGGCCGCGACTTCCGCGTCGAACCAGGACCGGTGGCGGAACTCGAAGGCGGCCCGGCCGCCGGCGGGGAGTTGCTCCAGGAACTGCTGCAGGCGGGGGAGGTCCTTCTGGGAAGTCGGGGGGGAGCTGGAAGAGGATCGCCCCCAGCCGCGCGCCGAGGACCGCCGCGGTGCGCAGCAGATAGGCGGTCTCCTCCGCCGCGTCCCGCAGGCGCTTGAAATGGGTGATGCGCCGGGAGGCCTTGAGGACGAAGCGGAAATCGGCCGGCACCTGCGCGCCCCACGCCTCCAGCATCCCGGCCGCCGGCAGCCGGTAGAAGGTGTTGTTGATCTCCACCGCGTTCAGCCGCCCGGCGTAGTAGCGCAGCATCTCCTTCGCCGGCAGCCCCTCCGGGTAGAAGGCGCCGGTCCATTCCTTGTAACTGTAACCGCTGGTGCCGACCCAGAGCTTCACGCGCGAATCCCGCCAGCCTCTTGCCGCTAGCCGCTTGCCGCTGTATTTAACGCGCCTTGACCGGATTGCAGACCAGGCTGGCCTGTTCCGCCGGCCGGCCGCAGGAGCCGCACTCATAGGGCAGCGCCTGGGTCATCATCCCGCACATGTCGGCGGTTTCCCCGGCCGAGCCGCAGTAATCTTCTTTGCCGCGCACCTCCCGGGGGGTGCAGATCTCCTCGCTCGCCTCGGTGACCACGCCGCAGGTCCCGCATTCATAGATCTCGTTCATGGCCGCGCTCCTTTCCGCAAATGAAAATCACTTTCAGTAATAGTGTAGCACGGCGCCGGGATTTTGCTGCCCGCGCCGGCCCAGGTTTTACCTCTCCTCTGCCACATCCCGACCGTCCCACACCACAGAGCCGAAGTCAGCCTCACGCGACGACGCGACGGCGCGACGAAAATCAAAAGCCAGCATTATCTTTGATTTGGTGGCTCTGCCGGCACACTTTCAAGCAGCCCCGGTTGCAGCTTCCATAACCTGGTCGACAATTTCGGTCTCGGTCATCTTTTACGTTGCGCCGTTGCGTCGTCGCGTGATGAAGGTTTTGACCTGCCCTGGAAAAGGAGCACCCCTGGCGTTGAGACGGTACGATGAGAATCAAAAAAGACTGAATGTTTGACGCGTCGTCGCGTGAGAAGAAAACCGCCGGCTCTCACTACGCCCCGCGCCTATCATCCCCTCAGATAGCGGAAATAATTATCCAGTACCGGCGCGTCCGCCTCGGCCCAGTCGAGGGTGCGCAGCTGCCGCGGGGCGATCCAGCGGATCGCCTTGTGCTCGGTGAGGCGGATCTCGCCGCCGTTCAGGGTGCAGACGAAGGGGTGCAGGGTGATGGCGAAGGTGGGATAGCGCCAGGCGGAGGGCGGCAGGGCGGCGCGGATGGCGATGCCGACGCCCAGCTCCTCGTCGATCTCGCGCGCCAGGCAGGCGGCGGCGCTCTCCCCCGGCTCGAGCTTGCCGCCCGGGAACTCCCATTTGAGCGGCAGGCTCATCACCTCGCTGCGCTGCGCCGCCAGCACCAGCCCGCCGCGCTCGATGATGGCGCAGGCTACGTCGATCTTTTTCATCCCGCCATTCTGGGCTTTCTCCGCCGCCAGCGCAAGGCAAAGAGCCTCTTGCCTCTAGCCTCTAGCCTCTAGCCTCTAGCCGTACTAGCTCCTCACTCCTGCCGCCGCAGGTTCACCGCCCAGGCCGAAACCAGGCGGTCGCCGGCGAGCAGGATGCCGCGGCCCTCATAGGTTTGCGCATCCATCTGCCGCAGCCAATCGGAGCCGTGATAGGAGGTATCGGTGCTGCGGAAGAGGGAGAGGATGGTGTTTTCGACGACCACGAAGCGGCCGGCCTGCCGACCCAGCTCGGGGTGGTGGGACGTCCAGGTGGTTTCCGTGGCGCCGGCAGGGAAGGGGAGGATGGTGCAGGAATGGATGGTCTCCAGCGGCGGATCATAGAGGATGCGCAGCCGCCCTTCGAGAAACCACAGGTGGTCACTGTGCAGGATGAGGGAGGAGCCCTCGACCGGTATCTCCCGTCCGGAGGGATCGGAAAAGATGCCGCGCAAATCCCAGCGGGAGGGTTCGAATATGTAGGTGTGCCCGGCAACAGTCATGTTCTCCTGCCTTCTGCGCCACCAGATCTTCCTCCAGGATATTGCGGTAATTAATGAAAGTCAACGCGCCCCCTGGCGAAAACGGATGATCTATCAGTATCGCACAGCGGAACAAATGTTTCAAAATTTGCATTGACAGTTCCGCAGCTGTCGCCTGATAATCTTATAAACCTGCGGCTCCATACCGGGAGATAAGCGATGGCGAAGGCCGGCAACGAATGGGAAGAAGGGGGGGAGGAGCTGGAAAAGGACCGCAAATTCATCAGCGCCCTGGCGCGCGGACTGGAGGTCCTGGCCTGCTTCACCCCCGGGGAGCGCTATCTCGGCAACGCCCAGCTTGCCGAACGCACCGGGCTGCCCAAGGCGACGGTTTCCCGGCTCACCCACACCCTGACGCAGCTCGGTTACCTGGGCTATGACGACGACGTCAACCGCTACCATCTCGGCACCGCCGTCATCAGTCTCGGTTACGCGCTGCTCGCCCAGATGGACGTGCGGCGCATCGCCCGCCCGCTCATGCAGGCCCTCGCCGAGCACACCCGCGCGGCGGTCAACCTGGGGGTGCGCGACCGGCTGAAGATGGTCTACATCGACACCTACCGCAACTCCTCCACCTACTGCCGTGCAGCTCGACGTCGGCTCGCAGGTGCCCATCGCCACCACCTCCATGGGGCGGGCCTACTTCTGCGCCCTGGGCGAGGAGCGGCGCGCCGTCCTGCTGGAGCAGATCCGTCTCGAGGACCCGGCGGAATGGCCGCGGACGCGGGCGGGACTGGAGCGGGCGCTGCAGGAGTTCGGGGAAAAGGGCTACTGCTCCTCCCTCGGCGAATGGCGGCCGGAAGTGCACGCCATCGCCGCCCCCCTGGTCCCCCCCGACGGCTCCGGCATCACGGTATTCAGCTGCAGCGGGGCGTCCTTCCAGCTGCGCCGTGAGCTGCTGGAAAACGATATCGGCCCCCGGCTGCTGAACCTGGTGGGCAACGTCAGATCGGCCCTGAGCGGGGCCGAACCGCTGCCCGGAAATTTCCCCCGGGCGGTCAAGAGAGGATGATCACCAAAATGCGCACGGAAATCACCGATTTCATGGGTTTTCAGGGCAGCCTCACGGATGAGGAGAAGCTGGTCCGGGAAACCGGCCGGCAGTTCGTCAACCAGCGGGTGCTGCCGATCATCGACCAGCAGGCGCGCGACGAGATCTTCCCCGTCGACCTGGTCAGGCCGATGGGGGAGCTCGGCTTCTACGGGCCCACCCTGCCGGCGAAATACGGCTGCGCCGGGCTCTCCAACGTCGCCTACGGCCTGCTGATGTACGAGCTGGAGCGCGGCGATTCGGGGCTGCGCACCTTCGCCTCGGTGCAGGGTTCGCTGGTCATGTATCCGATCTACGCCTTCGGCAGCGAAGAGCAGAAGGCGCGCTGGCTCCCCCGCCTGGCCACCGGCGAGGCGATCGGCTGCTTCGGCCTGACCGAGCCCGAGGTCGGCTCCAATCCCGCCGGCATGCGCACCCGGGCGGTGCGGGAGGAGGGCGGCCGCTGGCGGCTGAACGGCGGCAAGATGTGGATCACCAACGGCAGCCTGGCCGACGTGGCGGTGGTCTGGGCGCAGACCGACGAGGGGATTCGCGGCTTCCTGGTGGAGAAGGGGACGCCCGGCTTCTCCGCCGTGCAGATCACGGGGAAATGGAGCCTGCGCGCCTCGGTGACCGCGGAGCTGCGTTTCGAGGACGTCCTGCTCGAGGAGCAGGCGAGCCTGCTGCCGGGGGTGCGGGGGCTGAAGGGACCGCTCGACTGCCTCACCCAGGCCCGCTTCGGGATTGCCTGGGGGGTGCTGGGGGCGGCCGACGACTGCTACCAGTGCGCCCTCGACTACGCCCTGGCGCGCAAACAGTTCGAGCGGCCGATCGCCTCCTTCCAGCTGCAGCAGAAGAAGCTGGCGGAGATGGTGACCGAACTGACCAAGGGGCAGCTGCTGGCGCTGCACCTGGGGCGCCTCAAGGATGCCGGTCACGCCACCCCCGCCCAGGTGTCCATGGCCAAGATGAACAATGTGCAGACCTCCCTGGAGATCGCCCGCACCGCCCGCACCATGCTGGGGGCCAGCGGCATCATGGGGGATTACCCGATCATGCGGCACATGGCCAACCTCGAGTCGGTGTACACCTACGAGGGGACGCACGACATGCATACCCTGATCATCGGCCATGAAGTCACGGGCATCCCGGCGTACCGCTGCTGAGAGAAAAAAATCGTTCACCACCCGTTCACTTCGCTCACTAGAGCTCTGTGGTGAATGGTTTCGGAGCCTTGCATCGAAGCTTTTTGAGCCTAAAGGTCCACACAATCAGGGAGTAGTCAAACGATGGAGCGCCGTTTGCCCCTTGCCGGGTGGCTCCTCTTCCTTTCGATCCTGGCCGCTCTCGGCAGCGGCTACCTGGGGCTCTCCCCCCTGCCGGCCGGCCTCCTGCAGCTGGCGGTGGCGGTCCTGCTGTTCGGCCGGGTCTCCAGGATGGTGCGGGTGCAGAGCCTGCTGCTGGCGGCGGCCGGGGTGGCCGCCCTGCTCGCCGCCGGGGTCCGTGGGGAGGCGCTGCTGACCGCCTGGTGCCGCAACCAGGCGATGATCGCCATGCTGGCGGCGGTCGGCTTCCTGCGCCTGGTGCCCCTTTCTCCCACCGCCGGCGCCCTGCCGACCGGCCGCCGCGCCCTCTGGCAGACCCTGTTCGGCGTTCACTGGCTCGGTGCGGTCACCAACCTTTCGGCCGTCGTGCTCTTCGGCGACCGCATGGCGGCGCCGGCCAGCCGCCTGGAGCAGACGCAGGCGGTGGTGCTGCTGCGCGGTTTCGCCCTGGCGGCGCTGTGGTCCCCCTTCTTCGTGGCCATGGGGGTGGCCCTGAGCCAGGCCCCCGGCGCCCGCCTGGGGCCCATCCTGCTCTGGGGGCTGCCGCTGTCGCACCTGCTCATGGCCCTGCTCGCCTGGCGGCTGGGGAAGCGGTCCGAGCCGCTCCCCTTTGCCGGTTATCCCTTCAACCTCGCCACCATCGGCGGGCCGCTGCTGCTCGCCCTGGCGGTGATCGGCGCCCACCTGCTCGCCCCGCGCCTGGCGATCGTCAGCCTGGTGACTCTGGCGGCCCCCGCCTATGCCCTGTTCGCCAGCCGGCGCCGGCAGCCCTGGGAGCGCAGCGCCGAATATATCCGCCGGGACCTGCCGCGGATGGGGCCGGAGGTGATCCTGTTCATCGCCGCCGGCGTGCTGGGCGCCGGCTTCACCGCCCTGGTCGGCCAGCACGCCGCCGCCCTGCCGGCCGCCGGCAGCGGACCGCTCGCCGCCGCCGTCGGCCTGGCCGTCATCCTCCTGCTGGCGGCCGCCGGCATTCACCCGATCGCCGGCATCACCGCCGTCGGGGCGGTGCTCTCCCACGCCGGTCTGCCGCCGGACCTGCTGGCGCTGAGCTTCCTCATGGGCTGGGGGCTGGGGGTGATCATCAGCCCGATCTCCGGCTCCAACCTGCTGCTGGCCGGCCGCTACGGCGTCGCGCAGGGGCGGGTCTGGCGCTGGCACACCCCCTTCGTGGCCGGCGCCTACCTGCTCTGCTGCGGCTGGCTCTTCGTCTTCAGCGCCCTGAGCTGAGCCGGTCGGGTGATGGCGGCCAGCAATCGGCGCATGCTTTTTTCCCTCTGCCATGGCAGAATGGCCGCTTCGGGGCTGCCGCCGGCGGTCCCGCCCCGGCCGGCGTCAGCGGCGCCGGCCTCTCTCGATCGGCAGCCGTCGGGGTGTCCCTTGGTCCAGCCTGAGCGACCTTTGCGTGTGAGGAAACTTTCCGCCTGCCTGCTCGGGCTCTGCCTGTTCGGGGTGGTGCTGGCGGCGGTCGCCGCCTGGACCATCCACACCGGCACCGAAGACCTGGCGCGGAAAAATTTCAGCAAGCTCAGCCTTTATCAGCAGATCCTCGCCAGCGAGATCAAGCGGCACGAATTCCTCCCCTACGCCCTGGCCGAAAACCGCAACATCATCGACCTGCTCGACGCCCCCCGGGATCCGGGGCAGGTGGACCGGGTCAATCGCTACCTGGAGGAAGTCAGCCGGAAAACCCGGGCCGCCGCCGTCTACGTGCTGAATACCGACGGTCTCACCCTGGCCTCCAGCAACTGGCGCAGCGAAACGAGCTACGTCGGCCACAATTACGGATTCCGCCCCTATTTCCAGGCGGCCCTGCGCGGCGAGGCCGGGCGCTACTTCGCCATCGGGGCGACCACCTTCACCCCCGGTTATTTCCTTTCCCATCCGGTGGAGATCGGCGGCCGCATCCGCGGGGCGGTCGTCCTCAAGCTGGCCCTCGATCCCCTGGAGCAGGACTGGGCGGAGCAGCCCGCGGAGAAGGTGCTGGTCACCGACCGCGACGGGGTGATCATCGCCAGCAGTGAACCGAACTGGCGCTTCCGGACGCTGACGCCGCTCTCCCGGCAGAGACGGGAGGAACTGCGGGAAAGCCGGCAGTTTGCCGACCTGGAACTGGCGCCGGTCGGAGTTTCGGCGGTGGGTTGGCTGCCCACCGGGCGAACGGTAGTGAAGATTGCCACGCCGGCGAAAACCGTCGCACCGCACCCGTTCCAGGACCTGGGCTTCGCTTCCACCTACCTGGCCATTCGCATGCCGATGGCGGATACCGACTGGACCATCCACCTTCTCGCCAACATGTCGCCGGTCAGCCAGCGGCTGGTCAACGCCCTGGCCGTCTGCCTCTCCACCCTGCTGGCGCTGGCGCTGGTGGTCTTCTACTGTTACGAACACCGCCTCTATACGCTCGAAAAGCGGGCCTATCCAGGCGCGGGCCAAGGCCGCCCTGGAAGCCAGCGAGGCGCAGCTGCGGGACATCATCCAGGGGACCCGGGCGGCCCTGGTGACCATCGACCAGGATGGCGCCATCGAGTCCCTCAATCCGACGGCGGAGCATTTTTTCGGCCTGGCGGCCGGGGAGATGGAAGGACGGAGCCTCAAAGGCCTGCTGTTCGAAGCCGATCATCCCCGGATCGAGGCCTATCTGGCCGGCGTCCGCCGGCAGCGCGGCGAGGACTTCTCCCTGGAAACCCGGGGGCGGCGCCGCGACGGCAGCGCCTTCTTCATCGATCTGTTCATCAGCGACCTTTTCCCGCACCGGCACTACCGCTTCATCGTCACCATCCATAACATCAGCAAGCGCAAGGCGGCCGAAGACCGGCTGCGCCAGGCGCTGGAGGAGCAGGAGGAGCGCATCCGGGAGCGTACCGCCGAACTGCAGGCCAGCAACCGCCAGCTGCACCATGAGATCGTCGAACGCAAACGGGCCGAGGCGGTTTTGCGGGAGACCCAGAACGAGCTGATCCAGGCGAGCAAGCTGGCCGCCCTGGGGCAGATGTCGGCCGGCCTCACCCATGAACTGAACCAGCCGCTCACCGCCCTGCGCACCTTCTGCGCCAGCGGCAAACTGCTGCTGCAGCGCGGCCTGCATGCCCAGGTCGAGGAAAACTTCGGGCAGATTCAGGAGCTGACCGAACGCATGGCCAAGCTGACCAGCCAGCTGAAGACCTTTGCCCGCAAGAGCCGGGGGGAAATCCTGCGGGTGCCGGTGCGGCTGGCGATCGAGCAGTCCTTCGACCTGCTGGCCAACCGGATCGCCCAGGAGGAGGTGGAGGTGGTGCTCAACCTGCCGGGGGCGGAGGTGCAGCTGCTCGGCGACCAGGTGCGCCTGGAGCAGGTGGTCATCAACCTGGTCAGCAATGCCATCGATGCCATGGCCGGGCGGGCGGAGCGGCGGCTCGCCGTCGATTACCGCCTGACCCCCAAGTATCTCTGGCTGACCTTTACCGACAGCGGCGGCGGGATACCGGCGGAGATCCTGCCGCAGATCTTCGATCCGTTCTTCACCACCAAGGAGGTGGGGGAGGGGCTCGGCCTCGGCCTGTCCATCGCCTACGGCATCGTCAAGGACTGGGGCGGCTCGCTGCAGGCGAAGAACGTCGAGGGCGGGGCGGAATTCACCATCAAGCTGCCGCGGTTCACCGGAACAGGGGAGAAGGCGCCATGATGAGAGGATAAACCGGGAAAGATCATCTTCACCGATGACGAACTGGCCATGCGCAAGGCCGGCGAGCAGTGGCTGACTCTGGCCGGCTTTGAAATTCTCGCCTGCGCAGTCGGCGGCGCAGGCGCTGGAGGCGATCAGCCCCGATTTCCCCGGCATCCTGGTGACCGATGTGCGCATGCCGCGGATGGACGGGCTGGCGCTGATGCGCAAGAGCCTGGAGCGCGATCCCGATCTGCCGGTGATCCTGATGAGCGGCCACGGCGATGTGGCGATGGCGGTCCAGGCGATGCGGGAAGGGGCCTACGATTTCCTCGAGAAGCCCTTCGCGCCGGAAACGATGGTCGATATCATCCGGCGGGCTCTGGAAAAACGGGCGCTGGTGCTGGAAAACCGGGCGCTGAAGGCCAGGCTGAAGCAGAAATCGGGGATGGAAACGCTGCTCCTCGGCCACTCCCCGGCCATGGTCGAGCTGCGCGAGGTCATCGCCGATCTCGCCAATACCGGCGCCAACGTGCTGATTCTCGGGGAGACCGGGACCGGCAAGGAACTGGTGGCCCGCTGCCTGCACACCGCCGGCCGGCGCCGGGACAAGTCGATGGTGGCGATCAATTGCGCCGCCATGCCCGAGAGCATCTTCGAAAGCGAACTCTTCGGCTTCGAGCCGGGGGCCTTCACCGGGGCGGCCAGGCGCCGCATCGGCAAGCTCGAGTATGCCCACCGGGGCACCCTGTTTCTGGACGAAATCGAAAGCATGCCCCTCAACCTGCAGGTCAAGCTGCTGCGCGTGCTGCAGGAGAGGGTGGTGGAACGCCTGGGTTCGAACGAACTGATCGCCGTTGACTTTCGGGTGGTGGCGGCGAGCAAGACCGACCTTTTCGAGGCCTGCCGGCAGGGGAGTTTTCGCGAGGATCTCTATTACCGGCTCAACGTGGCGGAGATTCGCATCCCGCCTCTGCGCGAACGGCGGGAGGACATCTGCATGCTGTTCGAGCACTTCTGCCAGGTGGCGGCGCTCGCCTATGAACGGGAGGCGGCCCGGCCGAGCCGGGATGACCTGCAGGCGCTCATGGCGCACGGCTGGCCCGGCAATGTCCGGGAACTGAAGAACGCCGCCGAGCGCTTCGTCATCAGCGGCGGCCGCCGCCCCCTCGGCAATATCCTGGCGCCGGCCGTGGTGCAGCCGGAACGCAGTTTCAGCGAGCAGATCGAGGCCTTTGAAAAGGTCCTCCTGGTGCAGGAAATGGCCCGCTGCCGCGGCGACATGCAGGCAGTCATGGCCGCCCTGCAGCTGCCCCGCCGCACCCTCAACGAGAAGATGCGCAAGCTGGGCATCTCGCGGAAGGATTATCTTTAGGGCCGGGGCGCGGGACGAGGAGGCGCGGGACGCGAAATTCCGTCTCCAACCTCTCGCCTCTTGCCGCCTTCCGCTTACCGCTTACCGCTTACCGCTTACCTGCTTACCTGCTTACCGCGTACCGCGTACCGCTTACCGCGTACCGCTTGCCTCTTGCCTCTTGCCTCTTGCCTCTTGCCTCTTGCCTCTTGCCTCTTGCCTCTTGCCTCTTGCCTCTTGCCTCGGCAGTTTCCTGCCGACCGCTTCCTCCTTTTCGGCAATTTTTTGCCGAACCCCTCAACATCATTTATAATAAGAACGCCGTATATCTCGCCAAACAGCCTGGATGACGGGATTAATTCCGCATCGGCACAGGCATTGCTAAAACATCGGTTTATACATCCCCGGAATTGTCGGGCCAGGTCCCATTGGGGGGCCGGTGGCGGCCCGCCTGCAGGATAGCCATCCCCATCCAAGCAAAGGAGGAAGCACATGTCGAAGCTGTCGCTAGGCCGCAAGTCGATGTTTTTTCTCGTTCTTTTTCTGGTAGTAGCGGTTTCCGTGCCGGCCGTGGAGTTCATCAATATCCTCACCGGGGGAACCAGCGGCGTCTACTATCCGCTCGGGGTGGCCTTCTCGAACATCCTGGGCAAGGCGATGCCCGATGCCCATGTGGCCGTCCAGTCGACCAAGGCCTCGGTGGAGAATCTCAATCTCCTGCAGGCCGGCCGCGGCGAAGTCGCCTTCACCCTCGGCGATTCCCTCAACGATGCCTGGCAGGGAGACAAGGAGGCCGGTTTTGCCAAGCCCCTGGACAAGCTGCGGGGGATCGCGGCGCTCTATTCCAACTACATCCAGGTGGTGGCCCGGGCCGACGCCGGGATCAAGACCCTGGCCGACCTGAAAGGGAAGAACGTTTCGGTGGGCGCCGCCAAGTCGGGGACCGAACTCAACGCCCGGGCGATCCTCAAGGCGGCCGGCCTCAGCTATGACGATTTCGGCAAGGTGGAATACCTCTCCTTCGGGGAATCGGTGGAACTGATGAAGAACCGCCAGCTCGACGCCACCTTCATCTCGGCCGGCCTCGGCGTATCGGCCCTGCGCGACCTGGCCTCCTCCATCAACATGGTCGTGGTGCCGATTCCCGCCGACGTCGTGAAGAAAACCGGCAAGAAGTCCTATATCCCCGCCGAGGTTCCGGCCAACACCTACGAGGGGCAGACCACCGCGGTGCCGACCGCCTCCGTCATCAATTTCCTGGTGACCCGCGCCGGCCTGGATGACCAGACCGTCTACACCATCACCAAGGCCTTCTTCACCAACCTCGATCAGCTGCAGGCCGCCCATTCGGCCGCCAAGGGGATCAGCCTGCAGAAGGCACCCCAGAACATGCCGCTGCCGCTGCACCCGGGGGCGGAAAAGTACTATCGT
Source organism: uncultured delta proteobacterium (assembly GCA_963816395.1). Lineage (GTDB taxonomy): Bacteria > Desulfobacterota > Desulfuromonadia > Desulfuromonadales > JACZKF01 > CAWFKQ01. The sequence goes on from CAWFKQ010000016.1 coordinate 18,033, forward strand.
GAAATAGGTGTCCTCAAGTAGTACCCCTGGAGACGAGGGCGCCGGGGGCGGCACGCAGGCCTGCCGCCTCCGGCGCACCGCAGAGTCCGTCTGCAGGAAAAGGAGAAAACATGCAGCAACCGGAATCCCCGCCGCAGACCCCGCCAGCTCACCCCGCCGGAAAGAAACCGGAGAAGTGGGATGAGCAGGCGGCCCGGCGCCAGCTCTCGGGCTGGCTTGCCAGGTTCGCCGCCGGCGCCGCCATCGCCTTTTCCATCTATCAGCTCTATACGGCCGCGTTCAGTCCGCTGTCCAGCCTGGTCATGCGGTCGCTGCACGTCGGTTTCCTGCTGCTGCTGACTTTCCTGCTCTTCCCGGCCTGGCGCGGCGCCTCGCGCCGGCGCATCGCCTGGTACGACTGGCTGCTCGGGTTTACCGGTTTCGGCCTCGCCTTCTACCACTGGATCTTCGAGGTCGACCTGATCCTGCGCTCGGGCACGCCGACGACCGCCGACCTGATCGTCGGGACGGTGGTGATCGTCCTCGTCTTCGAGGCCGCCCGGCGCATCGTCGGGGTGGCCCTGCCCCTCATCTGCGCCCTGTTCCTCGCCTACGGGCTGTTCGGCCAGTACCTGCCGAGCCCCCTGATCCACCGCCCCTACGGCTTCGACCAGATCGTCAACCAGCTCTATCTCGGCACCGAGGGGATCTACGGGATTCCGATCCTGGTGTCCTCCACCTATATTTTCCTGTTCATCCTCTTCGGCTCTTTCCTCGAGCATGCGGGGATGATCCGCCTGTTCAACGACCTGGCCCTCGGCACCGTCGGCCATACCCGCGGCGGTCCGGCCAAGGTGTCGGTCATCAGCTCCGGGCTGATGGGGACCATCAACGGCTCGGGGGTGGCCAACGTCGTCACCACCGGCCAGTTCACCATCCCCCTGATGAAACGCTTCGGTTACCGCAGCGAGTTCGCCGGGGCGGTGGAGGCGACCTCCAGCATGGGGGGGCAGATCATGCCGCCGGTCATGGGGGCGGTCGCCTTCATCATGGCCGAGACGCTGAACGTGGAATACATCCAGATCGTCAAGGCGGCGACCATCCCGGCCCTGCTCTATTTCGCCACCGTCTTCTGGATGGTGCACCTGGAGGCCGGCCGGGCCAGTCTCTTCGGGCTGCCCAAGGAAGAGTGCCCCAACGCCTGGCAGGCGATCCGCCGCAGCTGGTACCTGGTGCTCCCCCTGGCCGCCCTGGTGTCCCTGCTCTTCGCGGGGTATACGCCGATGTTTTCCGGGCTGGTCGGCCTCGCCCTGACCTCCCTGCTCATCCTCGGCACCAGCCTGGGCCGGAGCCTGTCGGTGCGGACCCTGCGCATCGCCCTGTGGATCGTCATCGGCCTGGGCGCCGCCGCTTTCCGCAGCTACGGCATTGTGCCGATTCTCGGCCTGATCGGCGCCCTGGTCTTCGCCAACCTGTGGCGGGCCGGCGGCCGGGAAACCTTGCGCACCATGGTCAAGAGCCTGGAGGACGGCGCCAGGAGCGCCCTGGGGGTGGGCGTCGCCTGCGCCATCGTCGGTGTCATCATCGGCATTCTCACCCTGACCGGGGCCGCCAGCAGCTTCGCCGGGCTGGTGCTCGAGCTGGGGAAAACCAGCCTTTTCCTCTCCCTGGTCCTGACCATGATCGCCTGTCTGGTGCTCGGGATGGGGATTCCGACCATCCCCAATTACATCATCACCAGCTCCATTGCCGCTCCGGCCCTGCTCAAGCTGGGGATTCCCCTCATCGTCTCGCACATGTTCGTTTTCTATTTCGGGATCATGGCGGATCTCACTCCGCCGGTGGCGCTGGCGGCCTTTGCCGCCTCCTCCATCGCCCGCGCCTCGGGGATGAAGATCGGCCTGCAGTGCATGCGCATCGCCATTGCCGGATTCGTCATCCCCTACATGGCGGTCTATGATCCGGCCCTGATGCTCCAGGGGCACGGCGGCGCCTGGGATACGGTCTACATGGTGTTCAAGGCGCTGCTGGCCATCGGCCTCTGGGGCGCCGCCTCCATCGGCTACCTGAAGAAGCACCTGCGCTGGGTGGAGCGCCTGGTGGCGATGGTGGCCGCCTTCTCCCTGGTGGTCGCCCTGCCGGTGACCGACGAGATCGGCTTCGGCCTGGCGGCGCTGTTCGTCTTCTTCCATTACGAGCTGTACCGCAAGCTCATGCCGCAGCGGGCTTTATGACCGGTATCTGCCTGGGGCTGGCGGCCCTCTGCAATTGAGCCTGCCGGTGAACCATTTCACCCTGGCCTGGAACCACTCGGTGGAGAAGATCCGCTGGGAAGAGGATTACCGGGTCGACGGGAAGCAGCTTCTGGCCGTCGCCGCCCGGGTGCGCGGAACCGGGGCCGGCATGGACATCCCGGACGATGCGGTCTGGCGCAACGGCGTCTGGGAATACAGGCCGCACCTGCCGCCTCTCGACCGGTTGCGGCTGACCCGCTCTACCTTCACCGCCGACTACCAGCTGTGCTGGGACGGAGCGTGCCGCAGCATGACCGAGCTGCTCGGGCCGGCGAAGGAGGAGGGGGAGGTGGTGGAGGTGTTCGCCTGCCCGGCGGGAGGGGACGATGCAAGAGCAAGGACTTTAACGCAGTCCAATAGTCGTGCCTGCGGCACACCCGAAGACGATGAAAAGCAAAGATTTAACGCTAAGGCGCAAAGGGAAATGAAAGCCACTAAGGATGTAAAAAGAGAAGGATTTTCTCTGCGCCTTGGTTCTCAACCTGGCTTCTTTGCGTTAAATTATTTTTTTTGTGACTTAGGGATTTCTTTTCAGAACGGAGATTGCCGATGAAGGACAGACTCCATGGTGTGCATACCATCGTGCCGACCCCGTTCGACGAGCGGGGGGAACTGGATGGGGAGAGCCTCTCCCGGCTGATCGATTTCCTGGTCGGGCTGGGGGTCGACGGGGTGGTGGTGCTGGGGGTGATGGGGGAGGCGCCCAAGCTCTCCGAGGCGGAGCAGGCCGAGGTGATCCGCCTGGCAGTGGCGGCGGCCGCCGGCCGGGTGCCGGTGTTTGCCGGCGCCGGCGCCGCCGGCACCGACCTGGCCATCGCCAAGGGGCTGGCCGCCGTGCGCGGCGGGGCGGCCGGGCTGCTGGTGGCGCCGCCGCCGGTGCAGAAGGACGCGGTGATCTTCGAGTATTACCGGCGCCTCGGCGAGGCCGTGCAGGCGCCGCTCATCCTGCACGATTATCCGGCGACCACCGGCATCCTGCTGAGCCCGGAGCTGGTCGCCCGGATGTTCCGGGAGATCGCGCAGGTGCGGGTGATCAAGCTGGAGGAGCCGCCGACCGGGCCGAAGATCAGCCAGCTGCGGCGGCTCTGCCCGGAGCTGAGCATCCTCGGCGGGCTGGGCGGCATGTATTTTCTGGAAGAGCTGGCGCGCGGCGCCGACGGCATCATGACCGGCTTCTCCTATCCGGAGGTGCTGGCCGCCATCTACCGCGCCTTCACCGGCGGCGATATGGCTGCGGCCGAGCGGATCTTCTTCGGCGCCTGCCCGCTGCTGCGCTACGAGTTCCAGCCGGGGATCGGCCTGGCGGTGCGCAAGGAGATCTACCGGCAGCGCGGGGCGATCCGCGCCGCCACCGTCCGCCACCCGGGCGCCCAGATCGACGAAGAGCTGAGAGGGGAGCTGGCCCGCATCCTGGCCTTCTGCCCCCCGGCCGGCCTGCTGGCCGCCGCTGCCAACTCCAGCCGGGAGAGCTGACCATGCGTCTGACCACCATCGAGAGAAACGGCACCGAGCAGGCGGCGATTCCGGCGGCCGGAGGCGTGGTGCCGATCGCCGTCATCAATGCCGGCCTGCGCACCCGGTGGGCCGCCACCGTCTGGGAAATCCTCCAGTCGGGGCAGCTGCCGGCCCTGCAGAAGTGGTACGACGCCGGCGGCCGGCAGCAGGTGGAAAGCCTGGCGGCGGAGACGATCCCCTTCGAGCGGGCGAGCTTCCGGCCGCTCTACCGGCAGCCGCGGAAGATCTGGGGGATCGGCCTGAACTACCGCGAACACGCCAGCGACCTGCACGAACAGTCGCCGACCACCGCCCCGGCAAGCTTCATGAAACCCGATACGACGATCATCGGCCCCGGCGACACCATCGAGATCCCGCTGCAGTCGCACCGCACCACGGCCGAAGCGGAGCTGGGGGTGATCATCGGCCGCCGCTGCCGGAACATCGCCAGCCGGGAGGCGCCGGCGGTGGTCGCCGGCTTCACCACCATCATCGACATGACCGCCGAGGACATTCTGCAGCAGAACCCCCGCTATCTCACGCGGTCGAAGAGCTTCGATACCTTCTTCAGCTTCGGCCCGCAGCTGGTCACCACCGACGAGGTGGAAGACCTCCTGCGCCTGGAGGTGGCGACGATCATCAACGGCCGGGTGCACCGGCGCAACACCGTCGCCAACATGACCTTTCGCCCCTGGGACCTGGTGGCCTTCCATTCCGAGGTGATGACCCTGCTGCCCGGGGATATCATTTCTACCGGCACGCCGGGGGCGGTGGTCATCGGCGACGGCGATGTGGTGGAATGCCGGATCGACGGTTTCGTGCCGCTGGTCAATCCGGTCCGGGACCTGAAAATCATCTACAGGGAGAATCTTTCATGAACCTTGGTCTGCAGGGAAAAAGCGTTCTGGTGACCGCCGCGAGCAAGGGGCTCGGCAAGGCGACCGCCTGGCAGTTCGCCGCCGAAGGGGCGCGCGTCATGATTTCCAGCCGGAACGAAAAGGAGCTGGCGGCGACGGCCGCCGAGATCGGCGAAGCCACCGGCGCCGAGGTCTGGCTGGGCGGCGGCCGACCTGACCCGGCCCGAACAGATCAAAAACCTGGTGGAGCAGGCGGCGGCCCGTTTCGGCACCGTCGATGTCCTGGTCAACAATGCCGGCGGACCGCCGGCCGGCAGCTTCGTCAGCCTGGACGATGACGCCTGGCAGCAGGCTTTCGAGCTCAACCTGCTCAGCCTGGTCCGCTGCATCCGCGAGGTGCTGCCGTACATGCGGCGGGAGCGCTTCGGGCGCATCCTCAATTTCGCCTCCTCCTCCTTCAAGCAGCCCCTGGACAACCTGCTGCTGTCGAATACCTTCCGCACCGGCATCATCGGTCTGGCCAAGAGCCTGGCGACCGAACTGGCCGCGGACAACATCCTCATCAACACCCTCGGCCCGGGGCGGATCGCCACCGACCGGGTGGCCTTCCTCGACGCGATGCGCGCCGAGCGCCAGGGGAGCACCCCGGAGGCGGTGAAAAAGCAGACCGAGAGCCAGATCCCCCTGGGGCGCTACGGGCTGCCGGAGGAGTTCGCCCGGGTCGCCGTCTTTCTCGCCTCCGGCGCCAACACCTACGTGACCGGCCAGGCCTTCCTGGTCGACGGCGGACTGGTGAAGGCGATCTGACCAGACTCCTCAAACTAATTTGATGCTTTCGCAAGAAAGCAAAGATGGGGATGGCTAAGCAAAAAGCGCCAAATGCAAGGCGCGCAATTATCGAGCAATGAGGCGTACTTACGTACGGCGATGCAGCGAGAGCAATTGCAGCAACGCAGCAGTTGGTGAGTTTTTGCGACGCCATCAAATTTAAGGGGCGGGCTGCTCGATGGCAGCTCGCCCCTTTGGCCTCGCGAAATCCTGGTGGGATTGCGCCTACGGCGCCTTGTAGAAGACCGAGCCCTTGGCGCCGCAGATGACGCAGGTCTCCGGGGCGTTGCGCTCGACGGTATGGCCGCAGAGGGGACAGATCCAGTAGTCGAAGGTCTCTCCCCCCGGCTGCAGGGTGTCGAGCAGCCCCTGGTAGAGCGTCCGCGTGCACTTTCTCGACCTCGTTCGCCCAGCGGAAGGAGCGTTCGGCCGCCGCCGCCTTTTCCGCCGCCGCCTCCTCGATCATCTGCGGGTACATGTTCTTGAACTCGTGCGTTTCGCCGGCCACCGCCTCCTGCAGGTTCTCCCGCGTGCTCCTGATGCCGCCGAGGGCGCGCAGGTGGTTGTGGGCGTGGATCGTCTCCGCTTCGGCGGCCGCGCGAAAGAGTTTCGCCGCCTGCGGGTACCCTTCCTTCTCCGCCTGCTTGGCGAAAGCCAGATATTTCCGGTTCGCCTGCGATTCCCCGGCGAACGCCGCCGCCAGATTCTGCTCCGATTTGCTCATCGTATTCCTCCTGTCTGCTGGTTTGAGTTAGTTCAGTTGTCCGCTTTCATTCTTCCTCGAAAGATTCCGCGTCGGCTCCGCATTCCGGGCAGGATTGCGGAGGCTCCGGTCCCTCGTGGACATAGCCGCAGATGGCGCAGCGCCATTTCTTCATTAGTCACCTCCTGGTTGGCCGGGAGTCCCGCCGCGCGCGGCGCAGGCGGGGCAGACCCCGGTAAAACTCACTGAATAATCGAGGATGCGGTACCCCGCCGGTATCGCCGCCGGCGGCGGCAGGGCGTCGAGGGCGCCGTCGCGGCAGTCGGTGACGGCGCCGCAGGCGATGCACTGGATGTGGTGGTGCTGGCCGGTATCGGCATCGAAGCGGGCGCGCGCCTCCCGGCTGCTGATGCGGCGGACGAGGCCCATCGCCACAAAGGCGTCGAGGACGCGGTAGACAGTGGTGCGCGAGAGGGCGGGCAGGGCCGCATGTACCGTCCGGTAAAGGTCCTCGGCGGTGGGATGGTCGCGGCGTGACGCCAGGGCCTCCATGACCAGCCGGCGCTGGGTGGTCACCGGTACCCCGCGCTCGCGGCTCCAGGCCGCCAGTTGCCGCATCTTCTCATCAAGCTGTTCGCTCGGCGTGGGCATATGGTGGATAAGTTTACCAGATGGTAAATTTTTGCAAGCGCTAGGGAATTATTTTTTTCGCTTCACAAGGGAGATTCCCAGGAAGAGCATCACCTGGTGCGGCAGATTAAATTTAATCCGTTTCTCGCCGCCCCCGAGGCCACCTGGCAAATTTCGCTCCTTTGAGTATTTACAAGCCTTCCTCAGGCGGTGTTACGATGCCCCGTTTGGGTTTTTTCGGGCCCCGGCCGGGCAACCGCGCCGGTCCCTCTGTTTGGCCGGACCGTCTCTCCGGGAGTAGACTTTTGCCTTCCATCCGTTTCCAGTGGCTGCGGACGTCCAGCACCGCGGCCCTGAGTCGTTTCCGCATCAGCGAAAATACCTTCATGGTCATCCTGGCGGTGGCCATCGGCGTCATGGCGGGGCTGGGCAATTATGCCTTCCGCAAGCTGATCGATCTGTTCCACTGGCTGGTCATCGAACAGGGGAGCCAACTTCTCGGCATCTCCTTCGACCATTGGAGCTGGAGCCGCCTGCTGGTCTTCCTGTTTCCCCTCGCCGGCGGGCTGCTGATGATCCCCTTCGGCCTCTTCTTCGCCAAGGACCTCAAGTTCGGCTTCTCCTCCTTTCTCGAACGGGTCAACCTGCGGGGGGCCAAGGTCCCGGCCCGCACCATCTTCACCCGCGGCATCGCCAGCGCCATCACTCTGGGGACCGGCGGCTCGGCCGGCCAGGAAGGACCGATCGCCCAGATCGGCGGGGCCATCGGCAGCCAGTTCGGCCAGGTCTTCAAGATGAGCGGCGACCGGCTCAAGGTCCTGGTGGCCTGCGGCTCGGCGGCCGGCATCGCCGCCACCTTCAATGCCCCGATCGCCGGCGTCTTCTTCGCCCAGGAAATCGTCCTGCTCTCCTCCTTCGAGCTCCAGAGCTTCACCTCCATCGTCATCGCCAGCGGCATGAGCACGGTGGTCTCCCGCGCCCTGCTCGGCAATATTCCCGCCCTGATCGTCCCCCACTACCATGTGGCGACGCCGTGGGAACTCCTGTTCTATGTGATCCTGGGCATGATCATCGGCTCGCTGGCCGCCGGTTTTATCGACCTGCACTTCCGCATCAAGGACTTCTTCGACGCCCTGCGCCTGCCGCGGCTGGCGAAACCGGTTCTGGGCGGCTTTCTGGTGGGGGTGATCGGCATCGTCTTCCCCCAGGTTTTCGGCAACGGCTACAGCTTCATGCAGGAGGTCCTGCACGGCCAGGGGGTGTGGTACCTGCTCGCCGCCCTGATCGTCATGAAGATGGTGGCCACCTCGGTCACCCTCGGCTCCGGTCTGCCCGGCGGGCTGTTCGCCCCTTCCCTCTACGTCGGCGCGGTCATCGGCGGCGCCTTCGGCAAGCTCGCCCAGCTGGCCTTCCCCCAGGTGGTGACGCTGCCGGGGACCTACGCCCTGGTCGGCATGGGGGCGTTCCTGTCCGCCGCCACCCACGCGCCGATGACCGGCATCTTTCTGCTCTTCGAGATGACCGGTTCCTACCAGGTCATCATCCCCATCATGCTCACCTGCGTGATCGGCACGGCCATCTGCCGCCACTTCAAGAAGGATGCCCTCGATACCGTCGAGCTGGTGCGGGCCGGCATCGACCTGGAAGCCGGCAAGGAGCGCAACATCATGAAATCTCTGCGGGTGGCGGAGGTGATGGTGCGGGATCCCGAGGCCGTCCCGGAAAACATGACCCTGCGCCAGTTCACCCAGTTCATCGCCAGCACCCGGCACACCAATTTCCCCCTGGTCAGCCGCAAGGGGGAGCTGGCCGGCATCATTTCCGTGCAGGATTTCATGGGGGTGGTGTTCGAGCGCGACCTGATGGACCTGGTGGTGATCAAGGAGCTGGCGACCTCCGATGTCATCACCGTCACCGAGGAGGAGGATCTCGATCAGGCGATGAAGAAAATCGGCTACCGCAACATCGAGCAGCTGCCGGTGGTCGACCGGCAGACCGGCCGCAAGCTGGTGGGGATCATCTCCCGGCGCGATATGGTCTCCGCCTATAACCGGGCGCTGATGACCCGGAGCCTCGGGGAAGAGGTCGATGAATGATCTGCTGAAGGGCCTCAACCCGCCACAGAAGGAAGCCGTGCGGCATCCCGCCGGGGCGCTGCTGGTGCTGGCCGGGGCCGGTTCGGGCAAGACGCGCGCCCTGACCCACCGGGTCGCCTGGCTGATCCGCGAGCGGGGGGTGGAGCCGTGGCGCATTCTCGCCGTCACCTTCACCAACAAGGCGGCCGGCGAGATGCGCGAGCGGCTGCGGCGGCTGCTGGGAGCGGCGGCCGAGGGGCTGTGGGTGGCCACTTTCCACGCCGCCTGCGTGCGCATTCTGCGGCGGGAGATTGCCGTCCTCGGCTACAGCTCCGATTTCACCATCTACGACGACCAGGATCAGGAGCGGCTGCTGCGTGAAGTGCTCAAGGAGCAGGAGGTGCCGGAACGCATCCTCAAGCCGCGCTCGGCCGCGGCGGCCATCGACGGCGCCAAGAACCGCGGGCTGCTGCCGGAGCAGGTGGAGCGCGGCGACTATTACCACGAGCTCACCGCCCGGGTCTACGCCGCCTACCAGGCCCGCCTGCAGAAGGCCAACGCCCTCGATTTCGGCGATCTGCTGCTGCTGACGGTGCAGCTCTTCGAGCGACATCCGGAGGTGCGGCAACGCTGGGCCGAGCGCTTCCATTACCTGCTGGTGGACGAATTCCAGGACACCAACCAGGTGCAGTACCGCCTGGTGCAGCAGCTGGCCTCCGGTCACGGCAACCTGTGCGTGGTGGGGGACGACGATCAGTCGATCTACCGCTGGCGCGGGGCGGAAGTCGGCAACATCCTCAATTTCGAGCGCGATTTTGCCGGCGCCGCGGTGATCCGCCTGGAGCAGAATTACCGCTCGACGCAGACCATCCTCGATGCGGCCGGCGAGGTGGTGGCGCGCAACGTCGGGCGCAAGGGGAAGAAGCTGTGGACGGAGAATCCGCAAGGGGAGAAGATCACCCTGGAGCTGCTCCCCGACGATCTGGAGGAGGGCCGCTTCGTCGCCGGCGAGATCAGCCGCCTGCGCCATGCCGGCCGGCACCTGCGCGATGTGGCGGTCTTCTACCGCACCAATGCCCAGTCGCGTTCCCTGGAGGAGGCGCTGGTGCGCGAGCGGCTCCCCTATGTGATGGTCGGCGGCGTCAAGTTCTTCGCCCGGATGGAGGTCAAGGACGTCATCGCCTACCTGCGCACCCTGGTCAACCCCGCCGATTCCCTCTCCGCCCGGCGCATCATCAACGTGCCGGCGCGCGGCATCGGCGCCGCCACCGTCGAGCGCATCGGCGCCCTGGAAGATGAGGCCGGCGGTTTTATCGGCGCCTGCGAGCTGGCCCTGGAGCGCGGCGCGCTGAAGGGGGCGGCGGCCGGCCGGGTGGAGGAATTCCTCGCCCTGATCCATCGCTTCCGGGAAAAGCTGGGGCAGCTCCCCTATCCGCGGCTCACCGCCGAACTGATCGAGGAGAGCGGCTACGGGCCGGCGCTGCGCGAGACGGCCGAGCGCGCCCTCTCCCAGATGGACCGGGAGGAGGCCCGCGAGCGCCTGCAGAACCTGGAGCAGCTGCTGGCCGGGATGGAGGAGCACGTGGGGACCGAGGGCAGCCTGCAGGATTTCCTCGAGCAGGTGGCCCTGGTCACCGACCTGGACAGCTACGACGGCAGCCTCGACCGGGTCACCCTGATGACCCTGCACGCCGCCAAGGGGCTGGAGTTCCCCGTGGTCTTTCTGACCGGCATGGAAGAGGGGCTCTTCCCGCACAGCCGGGCCAACGGCGGTGAGGAGGAGGTGGAGGAAGAGCGGCGCCTGTGCTATGTCGGCATGACGCGGGCGATGGACAAGCTCTACCTCACCCATGCCCGCCGCCGCCGCATCTATGGCGATTACCAGTTCAACCCCCCCAGCCGCTTCCTCGGCGAGATCCCCGCCCGCCTGCTGGCCGGCATCGAGACCCCCGCCCTGCGGAAGCCGGCCGCCCACAACCTGGCGTCGGTTTTCGAACAGTTCGCCCCCGCCCCGGGCGAAGCGGAAGGGGAGGAAGAGGTTCCGTTCGAGGAGCCGGTGCGGGCGGTCCCCGAGCCGGAGGAGGGGCTGCGCCTCGGCACCCGGGTGCGCCACCCCAAGTTCGGCATCGGCACCGTGCGCCGCATCGAGGGGGCCGGCGATTCCCAGAAAGTCACCATCTACTTCAACAGCCATCGGCACGAAGAAGCTCCTGCTCAGATTCGCCGGCCTCGAGCCGGCGTAAAGACCGGCGACCCACCTTTTTTGCCGTTTGACAGCAGCCGCATTAGGCGCGGAACTATTCTTGCCAGGATACTCAATTTGAGAATACCGCAACCTTTTTGCTAAAGGACTGGCCATGGCAATCCTCATGTTCCGGAAGAGCCGAGAAGCGTAGAGAGATCAGACGCCGGTCGTCATCGTATGACGACCGGCGTTTTGTTGTTTTTGGCAGGAAACAAGAAGTCGGCAGTTGGTTGCCTTTGAGTGTTTCTTCCGCTGGCAAGCAAAGGAGAAGAGAGCATGAAAAGAGTGGCAATTCTGTTGTTGAGCGTTTTCCTGGTTCCAGGGGCCTACGCGGCCGATCTCGCCAAGGCCAAACAGGAAGGCAAGGCCAATCTCTACGCCAACATCACCGCCGTCGAGCCGATCATGGAGGCCTTTACCGCGGCTACCGGGGTGCAGGGCATCTACACCCGGGTCTCCACCTCCAAGTATCTGGCCACCGTGCTCACCGAGCACGAGGCGGGCAAGCTCGAAGCCGACGTGCTGCAGGGGCCGCTGCCGATTCTGCAGATCCTGAAGGACAAGGGGGTGCTTGCCGCCTACCAATCCCCTTCCGCCTCCGGCTATCCCGGGTGGGCGCGGCAGGATGACGCCATCGTGCAGTTCGGCATTGAATACGTCGCCCCGATCTACAACAAGGAACTGGTCAAGCCCGCCGATGTGCCCAAACGCTACGAAGATCTGACCGACCCCAAATGGCGGGACAAGATCGTGATGCCGGATCCCTCCACGCACGCCACCACCATCTCCTGGCTGGTGGGGCTGAAAGAGGCCAGGATCTTCCCCTCCGACGAGGCCTGGATGAAGTTCGTCAAGGGGCTGGCGGCCAACAAGCCGATGTTCGTCAAATCGTTCGGGCCCACCCCGGCGCCGGTGGAAAGCGGCGAGAAGCTGCTGGCGATCTCCATGCCCAAATACATCATCACCAAGGCGCCGGCGCCCCTCGACTGGGCGCGGGTGGGCACCCTGCTCGGTACCCCGCGCGCCATTGCCGTCGCCGCCAAGGCGCCGCATCCCGCGGCCGCCCGGGTGCTCATGGATTACTGGCTGTCGCGCGATGCCATGAAGCTGCTGGCCGACAAAGTGGGGGAATATGTGCTCGCCCCCGGCGTCTTTCCGCCCATCGACGGCATCAGCGAGGCCAAGGTCCTGCCCATCCGCGAACTGTCGGATGACGAAATTCGCAAGTGGGGGGACGAATTCAAAAAGATTTTCTTCGCCCAGTAGCTGGAGCCCCTTTTGCCATCCCAAGACACATTTTCCTGAGAGCGGGGCCGGGCAGAACCGGCCCCGCCATTTTCGGATTGCCAGCATGGAAATACGCATCAAGGGACTCACCAGGGATTACTACTCGGAGGGAAAGCGGATCCGGGCCCTCGACCAGGTCGATCTCACCATCCCCGCCAACCAGATCTTCACCCTGCTGGGCCCGAGCGGCTGCGGCAAGACCACCCTGCTGCGCTGCATCGTCGGGCTGGAATCGCCGGACGCGGGGGAGATCGCCATCGGCGACGAGATCGTCTGGTCCAGGGAGAAGAACATCTTCGTGCCGCCGGAAAAACGCGGGCTCGGCATGGTGTTCCAGACCTATGCCATCTGGCCGCACATGAACGTGTTCGACAACGTGGCCTATCCGCTGCAGAACCGCCGGGTGTCCAGGGAGGAAATCCGCCGCCGGGTGGCCATGGTGCTCAACTTCGTCCAGCTCGACGGTTTCGAGAACCGCCCGGCGACCAAGCTGAGCGGCGGCCAGCAGCAGCGGGTCGCCCTGGCCCGGGCGCTGGTCGCCGAGCCGAAGGTCATCCTGTTCGACGAGCCCCTGAGCAACCTCGACGCCAAGCTGCGGGAAGAAACCAGAAAAGAGCTGCGGCGTTTTCTCACCGAGCTGAAGATCACGGCAATCTACGTCACCCACGACCGGATCGAGGCGCTGGCGCTGTCGGATACCATAGCCGTGATGCGGGCCGGGCGCATCGTCGAGATCGGCGACCCGAAGAAGATTTATTTCCATTCCGACCACCGGTTCGTGGCCGATTTCATCGGTCGTGCCAACCTGATCGGCGGCAAGGTGACGAGCGCTCGAGGAGGCCCACGCCGTGCTCGACTCCGCCATCGGCGCCATCGTCGGGCTGAACAGCCGGGACATCGCGCCCGGCCAGGAAGCGATGCTGTGCGTGCGTCCCGAGTTCATCAAGGTCGCGGCCGCCGACCGGGCCGGCGGCAGGAACATCTTCCGGGGAAAGGTGGAGACCCTGGTCTTCATCGGCGAAGCCTATGAGGGGGAGATCCGCATCGGCGAGCTGCTGCTCACCACGACCATCGAGCCGACCGCCGAGATCGGCGAAGGGGACGAAGTCGTCCGTTTCCTTCGATCCCGACCACTGCTTCCTTCTCTCCGCCTAGGGACCGTCATGTTCAGGAAACCGACCCTCACCCCCACCCTGATCGTCATCGTCGGCTTTCTCACCGTCTGCCCGGTGGTCATGCTGGTGATCGGCAGTTTTACCAAAGGCTTCGGCAACTTCGGCGGCTTCACGACGGCCAAGTATGTGCAGGCCTACAGCGATCCGGCCTTCGCCGACATCCTCCTGAACACGGCGGTCTTCACCCTCGGCTCGGCCGCCATGGCGACGCTGCTGGCGCTCTTTCTGGCTTACATCAATACCCGGACCAATATCCCAGGCAAATTCCTCTTCGGGATCCTCTCGATCATCCCCATGATGATCCCGCACATTCTGTTCGCCGTCAGCTGGGCGCTCCTGCTGAACCCCAGCAACGGCATCCTGAACCGGCTGCTGATGCAGGCCTTCGGTCTCCAGGGCGCCTTTTTCAACATCTACTCGCTCCCCGGAATGATCCTGGTCGAGGGCCTCCTGGACCTGCCGATCGCCTACCTGATCATCGCCCCGGCCATGAGCGCCTTCGACATTTCCCTGGAGGAATCCTCCAAGGTCTGCGGCGCCTCCAACCTGCGCACCCTGCTGCGGGTGACGCTGCCGGTGCTGCGCCCGGCCATTCTGGCTTCGGCGATCCTGGTCGTCGTCAGGAGCCTGGCCTCGTTTGCCGTCCCTTCGGTGATCGGCATGCCGGGGCGGATCTACGTGCTGGCCACCCACATCTACCGGATCATCGCCACCGGCTTCGCCGCCGACTACGGCAAGGCCGCCGCCGTCGGCATGAGCGCCCTGGCCGCCTCGATCACCCTGATCTACCTCTACCGCTATCTGACCGCGGAGAGCGGCAAGTTCGTCACCATCTCGAGCCGGGGCTTCAAGCCCACCCTGATCGACCTCAAACGGTCGAAGTACCCCCTGTTCGTCGTGGTCGGCCTGCTCTCCTGCGTGCTGATCGTGCTGCCGGTGGTGGTTCTCTTCTATACCTCCATGCTTCCCTACTCCATGGTGCCGAGCGCCCGGGCCTTTTCGCTGATGAGCTGGAAGAACTGGATCGAGGTGCTGCGGGATCCGATATCGCTGCTGTCGCTCAAAAACAGCCTCATCCTCGGCCTGCTGGGGGCCACTCTGGGTGTCGTCCTGTCGATCTTCGTCTCCTATGTCATCGTCAAGGTGCGCACCTCCGCGTCGGGGATTCTGGAATCGCTGAGCTTCCTCTCCTTTTCCTTCCCCGGCATCGTCATCGGCGTCGGTTTCATGTGGTTCTTTGTCCGCACCCCCATTTACGGCACGATCTGGGCGCTGCTGATCGGCTACCTCGCCACTTATCTGCCCTACGGGATCAGGCCGCTGTCCAGCGCCTTCGTCCAGATCCACAGCCATCTGGAGGAATCCTCCCGGGTCTGCGGCGCCACCCCCTTCTACACGCTGCGCCGGATCATCGTGCCGCTCCTCATCCCCGGCATCATCTCGGGGTGGATCCTCATGGCCACCATGTTCGTGCGCGAACTGACCCTTTCGGTAGTGCTCTCGCGGCCGGGCTCGGAAGTGCTGGCGGTGCAGATCCTGCGTTTTGCCGAGGACGGGATGTGGGGGAAACTTTCGGCGCTCGGCATCATGATGATCTTCATCTCCTCGGCCCTGGTCGTTGCCGCGACCCTTCTTGGGCGCAAGCTGACCAGGATGCAGGTGGTCGAGAGATAGACGTTCCGTATTTACCGGCGATTCCCCAGGGCCTGCGGCAAAACCGCAGGCCCTCGCTTTTGGCCGCAGGCAGCCGTGCGGAAAAGCGGATTGACAGAGAAGCGGCGCAAATTATAGTTGAATTGGATTACTTAAATTAGAAAAAGGACAGAACATCAACCGCAACCGAAGGAGGCAGCCATGGCAAGGTATATCTCGCGACGCGGTTTTCTCAGGAATGTGGGGGTGGGGACGGTGGGGCTGGCTCTCGCCCCGGGGGCCCTGCGGTTTGCGGCGGCCCAGGAACGGCGGACCCTGAAACTTCTCCAGTGGAGTCATTTCGTCCCCAGCTACGACAAGTGGTTCGACCAGTACTGCCAGAAATGGGGGGCGGCGCACAATGTGAACGTGGTCGTCGACCACATCAGCCTCTCCGATCTGAAGAGCACCTTTGCCGCCGAAGTGGTGGCCGGCAGGGGCCACGACCTGGTCGAGTTCATCGCCCCGCCTTCCGACTTCGAGCCGAGCGTCCTCGACCTGACCGACCTCAATCAACAGGCGCAGAAGAAATTCGGGAATCAGCTCCCGGTGGCCACCAAGAGCTCCTTCAATCCCCACACGAAAAAATTCTACGGCTTCTGCCACGGCTGGACCATCGACCCGGGCGACTACCGCAAATCCCTCTGGGAGAAGGCCGGCAAGCCGGACGGGCCGCGTACCTGGCAAGACCTGCTGACCTACGGCAGCAAGATCATGAAGGAACAGGGGGTCCAGGCGGGGATCGGCATGTCCCAGGAACTCGACTCCAACATGGCGGCCCGCGGCCTGCTCTGGTCCTTCGGCAGCAGCATCCAGGACCAGCACGAGAATGTGGTCCTCGCCAACCCGAAGACGATCGAGGCGGTGAAGTACATGACCGACCTCTTCAAACAGGCCCTCACCCCGGAGGTCTTCAGCTGGAACCCGGCTTCCAACAACCAGCTGCTGCTCGCCGGCCGCGCCTCCTACATCCTGAACTCCATCTCCGCCTATCGCTCGGCCCAGAAAGACGTGCCGGACATCGCCAAGGACATCTTCTTCACTCCGGCCCTGCAGGGACCGCAGGGAACCGCCTGGGCCAGCGAACATGTCATCTACGTCTCGGTCATCCCCAGCTTCGCCAAGAAGAACGCCGACCTGGCCAAGCAGTTCCTCCTCGATCTCTGCGCCAACTACGACCAGGCGATGTGGGAGAGCAAGCTGTACAACACCCCGGCCTTCTTCCATACCCCCGTTCCGCCCGGCGACCGGGGCTATCCGCAGGTGGCTGCCGCCAAAACCCTGCAGGATATCTTCCAGGCCTGGTTCACCAACGATCCCTTCCTCCTGCCGAATGAAGCGAAAGGAAAACTCAAGCCGCTCATGGACGCGCAGAAGTGGAGCACCAACGTCGGCCATCCCGGCCCGGCGAGCCCGGCCATTGGCGAGATCTTCGGTACCTTCGTCATCCCCAACATGTTCGCCCGGGTCGCCCAGGGGCGACAGAGTCCCGAGGATTCGGTGAAAGAGGCAGATGCGGAATGCCGCCGGATTTTCGACAAGTGGCGGGCGCAGGGGCTGATCGGAGGAAAGGGGTAGCGCATGGCGGTGGTTGAGCTCAGCGGCGTCAGCAAGAAGTTCGCTCAGACCCGGGCGGTCGATAATGTCGACCTGGAGATCCGGGACGGGGAGCTGCTGGTGCTCCTCGGCCCTTCGGGAAGCGGCAAGACGACCCTGATGCGGCTCTGCGCCGGGCTGGAGAAGCCGACGGGGGGGAAGATCAGCATCGACGGGGAGGTGGTCAACGATCTGCCTCCCCGCAAGCGGGGGATCGCCATGGTCTTCCAGACCTATGCCCTCTATCCGCACAAGACGGTCTTCGAGAATATCGCCTTTCCCCTGCGGGTGCAGAAGGAGAGCAAGGGGGAGATCAAGCAGAAGGTCGAGTGGGCCGCCGGGCTGTTCAACATCGGGCACCTGCTGCAGCGCCTCCCTTCCCAGCTCTCGGGCGGGGAGCGGCAGCGGGTGGCCATCTCCCGGGCACTGGTGCGCAAGCCCAGGGTGTTCCTGATGGACGAGCCCCTCTCCAACCTCGATGCCAAGGTCCGGGACTATGCCCGCGGGGAGCTGAAAAAGTTCCAGCAGAGGATCGGCGTCACCACCATTTATGTCACCCACGACCAGGTGGAGGCGATGGGGCTCGGCGACCGCATCGCCGTCCTGCACAAGGGGCAGCTGCGGCAGATCGGCACCCCGGGCGAAATCTACAACGATCCCACCGATACCTTCGTCGCCGGCTTCATCGGTACGCCGCCGATGAATTTTCTCGAACGGGAGGGGAAAATCCTCGGTTTCCGCCCGGAGGTCTTCTCTCCCCACCGGCTTCCTCCGGGAGGAGGCGAGGCGGAATTTCCGCTTCAACATTGAAATGATCGAAAACCTCGGCTCCTTCCGCATCCTTTACGGGACCATCGACGCCGACCGGGTGATGGCCAGGCTCACCCAGGAGATCCAGCTCCAGGAAGGGGAAACCTACGACTTTTCCGTCCGCCTGCGGGACCTGTACTACTTCGATAAGGAAAAGGGCACGAGGATCCGGGAATGAAAGGGAAAAGCATCGTCGATCGCGAAGAGGCTCTCGCCCCCATGCTCCTGGTGCCGGTGGTCCTCTACATCGTGCTTTTCGTCGGCTTCCCCTTCCTCATGTCCTTCGTCTACAGCTTCAGCAACGTCACCGTCGGCAATCCGAACTTCAAGATGGTCGGGCTGCAAAATTTCGCAGAGATCATCAGCGCGCAGGCCTTTCAGCGGTCCCTGGCCAACACCTTCATCTTCACCTTCACCTCGATAACCCTGGTGGTCGTCTTCGGCCACATCCTCGCCGAGCTGCTGCGGCAGGATTTTCCGTTCAAATGGCTGGCGCGTTTTCTCCTCCTGCTCCCCTGGACCACCCCCATCGCCCTCGGCACCATCGGCTTTCTCTGGTTCTTCGATTCGCTGTACAGCCCCATCGACTGGGTCCTGCGGCACCTGGGACTGCTCGGCGCCCCAGGCGATCTCCTGGGGGCAAGAAGCAATCTCTACTGGCTCGGGCGGCCGGCGCTGGCCATGTCCTCGGTGATCCTGGTCCACGTCTGGCGCCTGTTGCCCCTGGCGGCGGTCATCCTGCTGGCCGGGATGAATTCCATTCCGAAGGAGATCATCGAGGCCGCCCAGGTGGACGGCGCCGGCTATTTCCGCCGCCTCTTTCAGATCATCCTCCCTTTGCTCTTCCCGGTGATCGGCGTCACGGTACTTTTCGGCACCTTCTTCACCTTTACCGACATGACTGTGGTCTGGATCCTCACCAAGGGCGGGCCGCCCCCCAACACCACCCAGGTCCTGGCCAGCCTCGCCTTCCTGGTCGGCATCGAGGGGGGGGATCTGGCCAGGGGAGCGGCGGTGGCGTTGTTTTTCTTTCCGATCCTGGCGGGAATCGCCGCCATCGTGCTGCGGCTGGTGAAAAAGGCGGTGGTCATATGAGAGGAGACGCGGAGGGTGAAGAGAATCCTGGCCAGGGGCGGCTTTTACGGGGCGTTGACCGCTGTTCATCGCGTTCTCCGCCGCCCCTTTCTACGTCATGCTCATCTCCATGTTCAAGAGCAATCACGGATCTGATGAATCCCGACCAGCAATCCCTTCATCTTCACCGAGCCGCCCACCCTGGAGAACCTGCGTTTCCTCCTTACCGGCAGCCCCTATCCGCAATTTCTCCTCAACACGGCCATTGTCGGGGCGGCGGTGGTGGCGATCACCATCGTCCTGGCCGTCCCCGCTGCCTACAGCCTGGCCCGGCTGGCCGGCAGCTGGGGGCAGTACCTGGGCGTCGGCATATTTCTCACCTACCTGATACCGCCGACCCTCCTCTTCATCCCCATGGCGCGGGTGGTCTCCTTCTTCAACCTGCAGAATTCGCTGCTGTCGCTGATCCTGATCTACCCCACCTTTACCCTCCCGTTCTGTACCTGGCTGATGATGGGCTTTTTCATGTCCACTCCCCGGGACATCGAGGAACAGGCGATGATCGACGGCTGCAGCCGGCTGGGCGCCTTCAACCGGATCATCCTTCCCATTTCGGTCCCGGGGATCGTGACGGTCGTCGTCTTCGCCTTTTCGCTGGTGGTCAACGAATACATCTACGCGCTCGCCTTCATTCAGAACTCCGCCACCAAGACGATCGGCATCGGGGTAACCACCGAACTGATCCGGGGCGACGTCTTCTACTGGGGCGCGCTGATGGGCGGCGCCCTCATCGCCAGCATCCCGGTGGCCGTCCTGTACACGGCGTTTCTCGACCGGATCATCTCAGGGCTGGCGATGGGGGCCGGAGATTAGAAGTGGCCGGCACTCCAGCCGGTTGTTGCGAGGCTGCTCTTCGAGCCTTCCCCAAAGTGAAAGGACCAGGCGATGGCCCGGCCCTTTTGCGGTGTCTTTATCTCTGGATCGCTCAGATACGCTTCTTGAGCAGATCCTTCCCCTTCACTACCAGTTTTTCGTTCTGCTCACAGACTTCGCGGAAGAACTGGGCAACATCGCGGTCGCCTTCCTTCTCGGCGTCTTCCGCGTAATGCTCGCAGGTCTCGTAACCCTGGGAAGCGTGATAGATCACGCTGATCAGGTCGTAGTCCTTGTTTTGTAAGGGTTCTTTTCGCATACCTACCTCCTTTCCGTCTTCTTTTCATGCTACCATCTCTCCCCGCCCTGTCAAATCCAGCGGCTCTGCCGCCAGCCGGCAGGGGACCGCCTGCGCGTTGATGCCCTTGCCTTTTTCAGGCAAACAGGTTATGGTAAAGGCAACGGATGTGGGCAGTCCCTGGTTGGCCGACCGATAAAGATCAGTCCAGAAAACGGGGAAGCACACGGTAATCAAACAGAGTAGAAGGAGCAACACGGCAATGGCACAAGGTACAGTAAAGTGGTTCAACGACGCCAAAGGTTTTGGGTTCATCCAGCAGGACGACGGGCCCGACGTATTCGTGCATTTTTCGGCCATTCAGGGGGATGGTTTCAAATCCCTCGCCGAGGGTGACCGCGTCAGCTTCGATGTCGTGCAGGGGCAAAAAGGTCCTCAGTCGGCCAACGTACGCAAGATCTAAAACCCTCCCGGGTTTGGAAAAAAGCCCCGCGCCAGCGGGGCTTTTTTTATGCCTGTTGCCGGTGCGCCTCTCGGTGCGGTTCGGTCCCCATCGTCTGGTCGCGCAAGCTGCCGGTCCTCATGTCCCCTCCCCGGCTGCCGGCCTGGCCGGCGGCGCCATGAACTCCGGGCCGACGGGGTCGACGATCGTCTCCCGCAGGATACGGTCGATCTCCGCTCTGTCATCGGCCGTGAGCGCCCAACCGGTCGCCTCACCCACATCTTCCACCTGCTGCGGATGGCGCGCTCCCCAGAGCGCGATAGCCGCCCCCTGGTCGAGAATCCAGCGTACCGCCAACTGCATTACGCCCCGCCCGTGACGCTCACGGGCAAGCCGGTCGAGCCGGCTGACCGCGGCCAGATACTGGCCGAAGCGGGGCTGCTGGAATTTGGGATCGACCTGGCGCAGGTCATCCCCGGTGAAGCGGGTAGCGGGATCCATTTTACCGCTGAGCAGGCCGCGGCAGAGGGCGCCGTAGGCGAGAAGGGCGATGCCGTTTTCCCGGCAG
Source organism: uncultured delta proteobacterium (assembly GCA_963816395.1). Lineage (GTDB taxonomy): Bacteria > Desulfobacterota > Desulfuromonadia > Desulfuromonadales > JACZKF01 > CAWFKQ01. Next base: position 38,953 of record CAWFKQ010000016.1, read on the forward strand.
TAGGGAAGCACATCCTGCTCGATCTGCCGTTCGAACAGATTGTACGGCGGCTGGCAGGTATGCAGCGGCGCCGCCTGCCGGAAGGCCTCCATCTGCGCGGGGGAATAGTTGCTCACGCCGATGGCCCGGATCTTCCCCGCCTGATAGAGGCGCGCCAGGGCGGCCGCCGTCTCCTCGAAAGGCACCCGCGGGTCGGGCCAGTGGACCTGGTAGATGTCGATGTAGTCGGTCTGCAGCCGGCGCAGGGAGTCCTCGAATTCGGCAGCGATCCGGGCGGCGGTGGAGTTGCGGAAAATTCTCCCTTCCCGCCACTCCAGGGCCACCTTGGTGGCGATGATGACCCGGTGCCGATCGCCGCGCCGGGCAACGGCCTTGCCGACGATCTCCTCCGAACGGCCGAATCCATACACCGGCGCGGTATCGATCACGTTGATCCCCTGGTCGAGGGCCGCATGGATGGTGCGGATCGATTCCTCTTCCTCGCTTCCCCCCCACATCCAGCCGCCGATGGCCCAGGTGCCGAGGGCAACCCGCGAAGCCCGGGTGGCGATACCCTGCAGTTGCGTGGTTTCCATGGTCTTTCCCCTTTGTTGCGGCCGACCGCCGGGTTCTTCGCCCCGCAGCTGCCAGTTACTCTCCAGGGCGAGAAATCCGTCGTTCCAGATTTGGGACAGCTTCCGCCGGGACGAGGCGGTCCCGTAGAGTTTATCTTCTCCGGCTGCTACGGCAATTGCGGATAAAGGAGGGGGGCCGGCGGAGGGGAAATGCGGATCCGCACGGGGAAGGGCAGAGGAGAGGGCGGGTCAGCAGATGCGCGGCAGTTGTTCCCCGGCGAGCATCTCGATGGACCGTCGGCCGCCGATGGCGGTGGCCATCACCACCCGACCGGCACCGCCGCCGGTGACTTCGCCGATGATGGCGGCTTCCGTGCCGGCCGGGTGCCGCCGCATGGCCGCCAGCACCGCCGCGGCCGCCGCCGGCGCCACCACCGCCAGCAGTTTCCCCTCGTTGGCGACGAACAGGGGATCGAGGCCGAGAATGGCGCAGGCGCCGGCTACCGCCGGACGCACCGGCAGGGCGGCTTCGGTCAGAGTGATTTCCACCCCGGACTGCCTGGCGATCTCCTTCAGGGTCGTCGCGACGCCGCCGCGGGTGGGATCGCGCAGGACATGCACCGCCGCCCCACCGGCCTGCAGCATGGCCGCCACCAGGTCGTGCAGGGGGGCGCTGTCGGTGCGGATATCGCTCTCCAGTTCCAGCCCCTCGCGCGAAGCCAGCACCGCCATGCCGTGATCGCCGATAGGGCCGTTGATCAGGACCCGGTCGCCGGGGCGGGCGCCACTGCCGCGGATGTCGAGTTCGTGATCGAAGAGGCCGATCCCGGAAGTGTTGATGAAGATCCGGTCCGCCTTGCCCCGCGGCACCACCTTGGTGTCGCCGGTGACGATCGCCACCCCGGCCGTCTCGGCCGCTGACCGCATCGCCTCGAGGATCCGCCGCAGGTCGGCGACGGGCAGACCCTCTTCGAGGATCAGTCCCACCGAGATCGCCAGCGGCCGGGCGCCGCTCATCGCCAGGTCGTTGACCGTGCCGTTGATCGCCAGGTCGCCGATGTTGCCGCCGGGGAAGAAGATGGGATCGACCACGTAGGAATCGGTGGTAAAGGCCAGGCGCTTCCCCTGGCAGGCGAGCACCGCCGCATCGTTCTGGTCGCGCGGGGCAAGGCCCGAGAGGGTGGGCACGATCAGTTCATCGAGGAGCTGGTGACTGAGCTTGCCGCCGCTGCCGTGGCCGAGCAGGATGACATCGGATTTCATTCCAGCCTCATAAAAGTTACAAAAAAATCAGAGTACTTCCTGGGCTGATCAAAAATGCCCAGATGCAAGGCGGAGGAAATCCTTCGGCATAAGGCGTACCTGAAAGGTACGTCGTTGACGAAGGATGAGGACAACGCCGCAGATGGGCGTTTTTCATCAGCCCCCATATTTGTACTCCGCGGCGCACGTCCCCTCGCTGGACACCATACAGGCGCCGACCGGGTCCTCGGGGGTGCAGACCTTGCGGAAGAGGGGGCACTGCCGGGGAGCGACCTTGCCCTTGAGGATCTCGCCGCACAGGCAGCCGGCGTGCTCCTGCGGCGCCTCCACCGCTACCGGCAGCTGCCTGGCGGCGTCGAAGGCGCCGTAGGCCGCCCGGATCTTCAGGCCGCTGCCGGGGATGACGCCGATGCCGCGCCAGCGGGCCTCGGCCGGTTCGAAGACCTCATAGAGGATTTCCCGGGCCTTGGGATTGCCGTTCCGCTTGACGATCCGGCTGTACTGGTTCTCGACCCTCGCCTCGCCGGCGACCACCTGCCGGGCCAGCATCTCCACCCCCTGCAGCATGTCCAGGGGCTCGAAACCGGTGACCACGCAGGGAACCCTGTGCTCCCGGGCGAGCGGCTCGTACGCCTCGGAACCGATGATGGCGGAGACGTGGGCCGGACAGATGTAGCCGTCGACCTTCAGGTCCGGGTCGGCGCTGAGGGCGGCCATGGGGGCGGGCATCGTCTTGTGCGAGGCGAGGACGAAGTAGTTGCTCAATAGGAGGTGTTTCGCCTGGAGGATGGAGCCGGCGATGGTGGGGGTGGTGGTTTCGAACCCGACGCCGAGGAAGACCACCTGCTTCTGCGGGTTTTTCTGGGCGACAGCCACCGCATCGAGGGGTGAATAGACGATGCGCACGTCGGCGCCCCGGGCTTTCTCCCGCTGCAGGCTGCTGCTGGAGCCGGGAACCCGCACCATGTCGCCGAAGGTGGTGATGACCGTATTCGGCCGGCGGGCCAGGGCCACGGCATGGTCGACATAGTCGACGGGAGTGACGCACACCGGGCAGCCGGGGCCGGAGATCAGGCGGATCTTCTCCGGCAGCAGGGCGCGGATGCCGTGCTGATAGATGGCCATGGTGTGCGTGCCGCAGACTTCCATCAGGGTCATGGTGCCATGCATAGCCGGCCACCGCCTGCCGGATGGACTCCAGCAGCCGTCCGGCGACCCGGGGATCGCGGAACTCGACGGCGTATTTCATTCCGGCCCCAGCCCCTGGTCGAGCAGCTGGCGGAACAGCCGCAGGGTCTCCGCGGCATCCTCCTCGTCCAGTTTTTCGATGGCGAAACCGGCATGGATGAGGACGAAATCCCCCACTCCCACCCCGTCCACCATCATCAGGCTGGCTTCCCGCCGCACCCCGTCGATCTCACAGATGGCGACCTCGCCGTCGATGCTCTTGACCTGCATGGGAACGCCCAGGCACATGTTGAAAACTCCTTGAAAGCAGGGACGCGCAAGCGCGGGACGCGGAGAGCTTGCGATTATTTCGCGTGCCGCACTGCCGCGCCCCGCGTTCCGGGTTCTCTCCACCCCCTCCTCCAGCCACCCGTACCACTTACTCCATCCCCGCGCCGGTGAGGGCGGAGACTTCGAGGATGCGCACGTTCGGATTGACCTGGCGGGCGAGGGCCTTGCACTTCTCCAGGTCGAAGCGCAGGTGCGGCAGCAGGTCGATCTTGTTGAGCAGCAACAGGTCGGCGGCGCGGAACATGTGGGGGTACTTGAGCGGCTTGTCTTCCCCCTCGGTGACGGAAAGGACGGCCACCTTGTGGTCCTCGCCAAGGTCGAAGGAGGCCGGGCAGACCAGGTTGCCGACGTTCTCGATCAGCAGCGCATCGGTCGCCGCCAGATCGAAGGCCTCCACGCCGTGCCCCACCATGTGCGCATCGAGATGGCAGCCGGCGCCGGTGTTGATCTGCTTTACCGGCACCCCGGTGGCGGCAATGCGATCGGCGTCGTTGCTCGTCTGCTGGTCCCCCTCGAGGACGGCAAAGCGCAACCGGCCGCGCAGGTCGGCCAGGGTGCGCTCCAGGAGAGAGGTTTTGCCGGAACCGGGGGAACTCACCAGGTTGAGAACGAATACCTGCTGCCGGCGGAACAGGGCGCGGTTGCCGGCCGCCAGGCGGTTATTCTTCGCCAGCAGGTCCTCCTCGATGCGCAGGGTTCTGGCCGGAGACCCGTGGGAATGGTCATGCCCGTGCTCGTGATCATGATCGTGATGAAGATGGGCGTCGGGCTCGGCGCAGCCGCATTCGGTACACATATTATTCGACCTCCAGCTCGATAATGCGCAGTTCGTCCCCTTGCAGGCGCTCCAGGGCGAAGCCGCCGCAGGCGGGGCAGGCGAAGGTATACGGGGCGAGCGCGGATTCGGTGCCGCAGTCGCCGCATCGGCCCCGTCCCGGAATAGTTTCGATGATCAACCGGGCGCCGTCCAGGAAGGTTCCCCGGGTGCAGGCTTCGAAACAGAATTCGACGGCATCGGCGACCACCCCCGAGAGTTCGCCGATCGCCACGCTGACCGAGAGCACCCGGGCGGCGCCCTGCTCCCGGGCATGGTGCTCGGCGATCTCGACGATACTCTGGGTGATTCCGACTTCGTGCAAAACAACCCCGACGGGAAACATGGTTGAGGTGCTTTCGTTTATGAATTATGCCCGAGTTTAGGGGGAACGCAGAAAAAAAAGCAAGGCGGAAAAAGTGTCCGTGGCGTATACGTTTTCGAGCCGCGGGGTCGCGGCAAAATGAATTTGCCGCGAAGGCCTCTAATCTGGTAAAACAGCATTTGAACTGTTTTGCCGGCATCCGAAAGATGGCGCGCGGAGCAGGCAAGGCGATGGAGCCGGGACGAATTTACATCTGCGACAATCAGCTGGAAATGCAGCAGTATCCTGCAGCCAGATGCTACCTCGCGGGGGCACGCGGTGGAGGTGTTCGCCAGCGGCGGCCAGCTGCTCAAGGCCATGGAGGTGCAACGGGAGGAGCGTCCCGACCTGGTTCTGCTCGACTGCGGGCTCCCCGGCCCCGGCGGCCTGGAGGTGCTGCGGCGGCTGCGGACGGTGCGGCCGGAGATTGCGGTGGTCATGATGAGCGGCTTCGCCACCGTGCGCGGGGCGGTGGAGGCGATGAAGCAGGGAGCCTCCGATTACCTGATCAAGCCCTTCTTCGCCGATGAGCTTCTCGCTCTGGTGGACAAGGTGGTGGAACGCAACCGCCTGCTGGAGGAGAACCGTTCGCTCAAGGCGGAGATCCGCCGCCGCTTCGATCCCGACCAGGTGATCTTCAGCAGCGCCGCCTTCCGGCGGGTTTTTGAACTGGCGCAGAAGGTGGCCCCGAGCGATGCCGGGGTGCTGATCCTGGGGGAGAGCGGCACCGGCAAGGAGCTGATCGCCTCCACCATCCACTACGCCAGCCGCCGGCGGGAAGATCGCTTCCTCACCATCAACTGCGCCGCCCTCACGGAGACCCTGCTGGAGAGTCAGCTGTTCGGGCATGTGAAGGGCGCCTTTACCGGCGCCGTCGCCAGCCAGCGGGGCCTGGTCGAGGAGGCGCATCGGGGGACACTGTTTCTCGACGAAGTCGGCGACCTCAGCCCCGGGCTGCAGGCCAAGCTGCTGCGGGTGCTGCAGGAGGGCGAGTTTCTGCCGGTCGGCTCGACCCGGGTGCGGCACGCCGATGTGCGCTTCCTGGCCGCCACCAACAAGGACCTGGAGCGGGAGGTGGCGGCGGGCCGTTTTCGCGAGGACCTCTTCTACCGCCTGAATGTGGTCACCCTCCGCGTCCCGGCGCTGCGTGAGCGACGGGAGGATATCGCGCCGCTCGCCGAATTCTTTCTCGCCCGTTTATCCCTGCGCGGCGACCAGCGCATTGCCCCGGAAGCCCTGGCCCGGCTGCAGGCCTATGACTGGCCGGGGAATGTGCGCGAGCTGGAAAACGTCATGGAGATGGCGGTCGATCCTTGCCGATGGGCAGAACATCGCGCCGGAACATCTGCCGGTGAAGGTGACGAGCGGCCGGCCGGTCGGCTTCGCCCTCCCCCAGGGGCCGCTGTCGCTGGACGAGGTCGAGCGGCTCTATATCGAACAGGTCTTCAGCCAGACCGGCCGGCACAAGGTCAGAACCGCCGGGATCCTGAAAATCTCCCGCAAGACCCTCGACCGCAAGCTGGCCCAGTACGGAATCGGTAAGGGGGCGGAATGATCAGCGGCCGCCTGCGCCTCCCTTTCGCCGGCTGGCGCCGGCGCTGCCCGCCGGGCATTGAGAGGCGCAGATGCCGTTCCGGGAAGAGAGCGAAAAGGGAGCAACCGGTATCTGGCGGCCCATGCGCCGGCTGGAGATCGATCGCTTCGCCCGCTCCCTGGCCGCCACTTGCGAGGTGCTGGGGGTGCAGGAGAAGCGCGGGCGGCTGATCCGCGAGCGGCTGGAAGACCCCGCCGACCTGCTCCTCGACTTTCCGCCGCGGGTCCACTCGCCGAAGAAATTCCTCTTCCCCAACTGGGAGAAGCTCTTCCGCTTCCGCCTCGGCGGCCGGGTGCTGCTCGAAGCGGAAAAGGCCGCCGTGCCGCGGGTCATCTTCGGCATGCATCCCTGCGACCTGCATGCCGCTGCAGGTGCTGGACGACTGCCTGTTCGACGGGGAGGCGGACAGCGCCTACCGGGCCAAGCGGGAAGCGACGGTGCTCATCGGGGTCGACTGCACCCCGGACGAGCACTGCTTCTGTACCAGCATGGGCACCGACCGGGCGGCGAGCGGCTTCGACCTCTTTCTCCACCGCGTCGACGGCGACTACCTGGTGCAGACCGGCAGCGAGCGCGGCGAGGCGCTGCTGGCCCGCCATGCGCCGGCGACGGCGGCGCTCCCCGGGGAGCCGCCGCTGCCGCTGCAGGTCAAGCAGTGCAGCCGCAGTCTGCAGTTTCCGGCGGAATCTCTGGCACCCCTGCTGGAGCAGGTCTACGATCACCCGCTGTGGAAGGAAATCGGCGATCTCTGCCTGGGCTGCGGCGCCTGTACCCTGCTCTGTCCGTCCTGCTACTGCTTCAACGTCCAGGACCGCCTCGATCTCAACCTGCAGGGCGGAGAGCGGATGCGGACCTGGGATTCCTGCCAGTTCGACCAGTTCACCCGGGTCTCCGGCGGCGGCGATTTCCGCGCCGATCAGGCCGATCGCCAGCGGCACCGGTTCTTCCGCAAGTACAAGTACCTCTGGGAGAAACACCAGCGCACCGCCTGCGTCGGCTGCGGCCGCTGCAGCCGGGAGTGCCTGAGCGGCATCGACGCCCCGACCGTGCTCAACCGCCTCTTCGCCGGGCAGCCGGACCCGGCCGAGATGGCCGTGCCGGGCGCCGAGTACCGGCCGCAACTGGCCGAGATCGTCGCCGTGGAGCAGCTCACCGACCGCGAAAAGCTCTTTCGCCTGCGCCTGCCGCAGGCGCTCGCCTTCGCCCCCGGGACCTTCATGGAAGTCTCCGTCTTCGGCCTCGGGGAGGCTCCCTTCACCATCGCCTCGGCCCTGCACGAGGATCGCCAGATCGACATCGTGGTGCGGGCCGCCGGCGCCCTGACCCAGGCCCTGCACCGGCTGCAGGCCGGCGACACGGTGGGGGTGCGCGGCCCCTTCGGCAGCGGCTTCCCCCTCGATCGCTTCCTCGGCCGCGACATCCTGCTGGTCGCCGGCGGTCTCGGCCTGATCACCCTGCGCTCCCTGCTGCTGACCATTCTCGACCGGCGCGGCGAATTCGGCCGGGTGACCCTTCTCTACGGCGCCCGCGACGTTCCCCAGCTGCTCTTCCGCAAGGACCTGCTGGCCTGGCACCAGGGCGGCGAAATCGACTGCCGCTTCGTGGTCGGCAATCCGCAGAACGGCTGGGGCCTTGCCAGCCGGCGACATCACCTGTCTGTTCAAGGATCTCGACATCGCCCCGGCGCGCACGGTGGCTGCCGTTTCCGGCCCGGCCGCCATGTACCGCTTCACCAATCCCCTGCTTTTCCGTCTCGGCTTCGCCGAGGAGAACCTTTTCCTCAACCTCGAGCGGCACATGAAATGCGGCCTGGGCAAATGCGGCAAATGCCGGATCAACGACATCTGCGTCTGCGAATGCGGGCCGATTTTCCCCTACAGCCGGATCAAGCACCTGCGGGAGGCGATCGAGCGATGAAACCGCGCATCGGATTTTTCGACTTCACCGGCTGCGAGGGGTGCCAGATGACCGTCCTCAACCTCGAGGACCGCTTCCTCGACCTGCTCGAACTGGTGGAGATCGTCGAGTTCCGCGCGGCGTTCTCCGGCCCGCCCGAGACCCTGGATATCGCCTTCGTCGAAGGGAGCATCTGCCGGCCGGAGGAAGCGGCGCGGCTGCGGGACATCCGCGCCCGGTCCCGCCTGCTGGTGGCGCTCGGCGCCTGTGCCGATACCGCCGGGGTGAACGCCCTGGTCCGGTGCCGCGACCCGCGCGAGCTGCGCCGGGAGGTTTACGGCGGCGAGGCGCCGCACCTCCTGACGGAGGCGCCCGCGGCCGCTTTCGGAGGTGGTCGCCGTCGACCACCGGCTGCCCGGCTGCCCGATCGACGGCGAGGAATTCCTGGCCGTCCTGCAGGCCCTGCTGGTGGGACGCGATCCCGAACTGCCCGGCTTCGCCGTCTGCGTCGAGTGCAAGCTGGCCGAACTCCCCTGCACCTTCGAGGTGGGGATTGCCTGTCTCGGGCCGGTCACCCGGGCCGGCTGCGGCGCCCTCTGCCTGCAGGGGGGGACCGCTGCCGGGGGTGCCGGGGGCAGATCGACAACCCGCGCTCCGGGCCGTACTATCGCATTCTCGAGGAAAACGGCCTGACCGAGGAGGATATCCTGCAGGAACTGCGCACCTTCAACCTCCTCGGCAGGGGGGAGCGATGAGGATCGAGGTCCGGCACCTGGCGCGTATCGAGGGGCATGCCCACCTGGTGGTGGATGCCGCCCACGGCGAGCTTCGGGAGTGCCGCCTGGAGGTGGTGGAGACCCCCCGCTTCTTCGAGGGGATCCTCCAGGGGCGGCACTGGCGCGATGTCGCCCCGATCGCCGCCCGCATCTGCGGCGTCTGCTCCAATGCCCACACCCTGGTCTCCCTGCTGGCGACCGAGGCCGCCCTGGGGATCGAGGTCAGCGAACAGACCCGCCTGCTGCGGCGCCTGCTCGCCCAGGCGGAGATTCTGCAGAGCCATCTGCTGCAGCTCTATTTTTTCGCCGTCCCCGACTATCTCGGCGTGGGGAGCATCTTCCCGCTGGCCAAGAGCCGGCGCGACCTGGTCGCCCGCGCCCTGCGCCTGAAGAAGCTGGCGAACGACATCTGCCTGGTGGTCGGCGGCCGCCCGGTGCACCCGGTGACGCCGGCCGTCGGCGGCTTTGCCGCCCTGCCGGAACCGGCCGCTCTGCAGGAGCTGCGCCGGCGCCTGGTGGCGGCCCTGCCCGATCTGGAGGCGACCGTCGACCTCTTCCTCACCTTCGATTTTCCCGAGTTTTCGCGGGAGACCGAGTACCTCTGTCTGCGCGGCGAGGGCTATCCGCTGTTCGGCGCCGACCTGGTCTCCACCGACGGACTCGCCGTCCCGGTGGCCGACTACGCGACGGCGATCACCGAATACCTGCCCCCCCATTCGACGGCTAAATTCGCCCGCGCCGGCCGGGACAGCTTCATGGTCGGCCCGCTCGCCCGGGTGCGCAACGCCTTCACCGAGCTCTCGCCGATGGCCCGCACCGTGGCAGCGGCGGTCGGGCTGGCGCCGGATACGGCCAATCCCTACCGCAACCTGCTGGCCCGCCTGGTGGAAACGGCGCATGGGGTGGAGGAGTCGATCCACGGCCTCGACCGCCTTCTCACTGCCGGCCTGAAGCGGGAGTCGCTGCCGCAGCCGGGCGGCGGCGGCGCCGGCACGGCGGCGATCGAGGCGCCGCGCGGCACCCTGTTCCATTCCTACGTCTACGACGAACAGGGGCGGCTCGAACGGGCCGACTGCCTGATCCCCACCGCCCAGAACCTGGGGAACATCGAGGCCGATCTGCGCGCCCTGGTCCCCGCCCTGCTGCACCTGCCGCAGGAGGAATTCACCCGCCGCCTGGAGATGCTGGTGCGCGCCTACGATCCGTGCATCAGCTGTTCGACGCACCTGGTGAAGGTTTCCTTCACTGAAGGGAACCTTCACCAGGTGCAATTTTAAATTTTGCATTATGAATTTTAAATTGAATTCAAAATACAACATTCAAAATTCGAAATTGAGAATCATAGGTTTGGGCAACCCGCTGATGGGGGACGACGGCGCCGGCATCGCCGCCGTCGAGCGGCTCGCCTCCCTGCCGCTGCCGGCCGGCGTGGAGGTGGTCGACGGCGGCACCGGCGGCCTCACCCTGCTCGACCTGATGCCGGCGCGCAGCGCGTCATCCTCATCGACGCCGTCGCCATGGGGCGGCCGCCCGGCACGGTGGTCCGTTTCGACGCCGGCGCGGTGACCGGGGGGAAGCAGAGGCGGATTTTCCCCGCACGCCGCCGGGCTGCCGCAGGTTTTCGCCCTGGGCCGGGAGATGGGGCTGCTGCCGCCGGAGATCGACATCTTCGGCATCGAGCCGGCCGCGGTCGAACGGCGCCTGGGGCTGTCGCCGGCCGTGGAGGCGGCGGTGGAAGAGGTGGTGGCCAGGGTTTTGGCGGAGGTTGCCAGGCTTGAGCGCCCGGCCGAGTAAGCGGTCCGGTTTCGGCCGGACAGCTTGCCCCCCCAACCACCTTCCCCCTTGGCCTGGGCGTCACCTTGGCCCTCTGTCGGAAGTGGAATGAAAAAGGGGGGAAAATCGTCACCGCCGGTTGCCGGATGGCGTTTTCCCAGGTCCAAGATTTAGGTTCAAGGCTCAAGGCTCAGATTCAAGGCCAGCCTTCAGCCGCTTACCGCTTACCGCTCACCTCATTTAGGCACCCCTTTTGCACATTATTAACAATTTATTGAATTCCCGGAGGATCTCGTGGGCCTGGGGTTCCCCGGGAGATGCCGGCTGCAGGGAGGATAAATAGTGCAGACAGCGGGTGCGCCGGCAAGTCAGCCGCGGATCTGGGCGGTGGGCGGCGGCAAGGGCGGGGTCGGCAAATCGGTGCTGACTTCCAGCCTGGCGATCGCCGCGGCGCGGCGGGGGCGCCGCTGTGTCCTGGTCGATGCCGACCTGGGCGGCGCCAATCTGCATACCCTGCTGGGCCTGACCTCCCCCCGGACCACCCTGGCCGATCTTTTCCGCCGGCAGGCCGCCGGCTTGCGGGAGATCCTGCTCCCCACCGCCGTTCCCAACCTGCAGCTGGTCAGCGGCGCCGGCGCCCTGGTCGACATGGCCAACCCGCACCACGCGCAGAAGATGAAGATCATCCGCCAGCTCTTCACCCTGGAGGCGGATGAGATCTTCCTCGATCTGGGGGCGGGATCCTCCTTCACCGTCCTCGATTTTTTCCTCGCCGCCCGGGAGGCGATCGTCGTGGTGGTGCCGACACCCACTTCCATCGAGAACGCCTACCATTTTCTCAAGGCGGTCTTTTTCCGCCGCCTGAAGCAGGCCCTCGGCCAGGCCGGAGCACTGCGTCTGGCCAGCCGGGCCATGGAGGAGAAGCTGGCCCGCGGCATTCGCACCCCCCGCGACCTGGTGGCTGATATCCGGCGCTCCCACCCGGCGGCCGGGGCAGCGATAGCGGCGGCGATCCGGGATCTGGCGCCCCGCCTGGTGGTCAATCAGGTGCGGCGGGAGGAGGAGATGCAGTTGGCAGCGCAGATGACCGAGGCCTGCCGGGACTTCTTCGGCCTGGAGGTCACCTGCCTGGGGGGAATCCGCCATGATGACAAGGTCCTGAGTGCCATACAGATGCGGCGTCCGGTCCAGCTGGCGTTTCCCCAATGCGCTTTTGCCGCGGCGGTCGACGGCCTGGTCGACCGCCTGCTGGACAGCCAAGGAGGAATGCCATGAGCGAATCGACCCTGGCCGAGGATTACCGCTGCCTGGACCTGGAGCCCGATGCCACGCCCCTGCAGGTGGAGCGGGCCTTTCGCCGCAAGCTGGCCTTGTATTCCGGGGAGGCCCTGGCAACCTATGCCCTGTTCGACGAAGCCGGGCGCCGGGCGCAGCTGTCACGTCTGGAAGAGGCCCACCGGCGGATCTGTGCTGAACAGGTCACGGCAGGCGCACCGCGGCCGGCGCCGGCGGTCGAGAAAGCGTCGTCTCCCGAGCTCGCTGACGCCCCCGGCCGTTTCCTGCAGGCCCGGCGGGAAACGGTCGGACTGACCGTGAAGGAGGTGGCCGGCCGCACCAAGATCAGCCCGATGAAGCTCCTCCAGATCGAGGAGGAGCGCTTCGAGCTGCTGCCGGCCCCGGTTTACCTGCGCGGCTTCATTCTCGCCTATGCCCGCGCCGTCGGCCTGCCCGACCCCAGGGAGGCGGCGCACGTCTACCTGGAGCATTACCGGCAGCGGGTGGCCGAAGCCTGAGCCGCTCCTTCCACCGCTGTTCCTCCCAGCCTTTTCCCTTCCAGGGAGCGTGGTTTTCCCTTACCGCAAATCGGGTCTGCTGCCCAGAGAGCGCAAACTCTTGTCTTTTCGTCCGTCCTGCCGGTAAAATGCGGGCAGAAACCCGCCGTCCCCCAGGATTCCACCATGAAGCTGATCTTCGCCCTGCTGCAGCAGATGTCGGTGTTTCTCGTCATCGCCTACCTGTTCAGCAAATCTCCCGCCTTCCGGCCGCTGACCGGCGAGACCCTGCGCAGCAAGCACAAGGTCCTGCTCTACTTCATCTTTTCCGCCTTTTCCATCCTCGGCACCTACTTCGGCCTGCCGATCCAGGACGCCATCGCCAACACCCGGGCCATCGGCGCGGTGCTGGCCGGGCTTATCGGCGGACCCCTGCTGGGGACGGCGGTCGGCTTCACCGGCGGCCTGCACCGTTATGCCCTCGGCGGCTTCACCGCCTTCTCCTGCGGCGTCTCGACCACCATGGAGGGTCTCCTCGGCGGCCTGGTCCATCTCTACCTGATCAAAAAAGGGCAGCCGAAACAGTTCTTCAGCCCGCGCCTGGCCGCCATCGTCACCTTCTGCGCCGAAATGCTGCAGATGGGGATCATTCTGCTGCTGTCGCACCCATTTGCCGCCGCCCTGGGACTGGTCAAGGTCATCGCCCTGCCGATGATGCTGGCCAACTCGGCCGGCGCCGCCCTGTTCGTCAGCATCATGCGCGACCAGAAAAGCATGTACGATAAGTTCGGGGTGATCTTTTCCGGCCGGGCGCTGAAGATCGCCGAACGCACCCTGGGGATTCTGGATAAGGGTTTCAGTCTGAACGTCGCTGCGATGGAGGTGGCCCGGATCATCCACGACGAGACCGGGGTGGGAGCGGTGGCCATTACCGACCGGGAAAAGGTCCTCGCCTTCGTCGGCACCGGCGCCGACCACCATCTGCCCGGCAGCCCCATCAGCTCGGAGCTGACCCGCCGGGCGATCCGGGAAAATCAGGTGATCTACGCCGATGGGGTGCGGGAGAAATTCAGCTGCTCCCGTTCCTCCGACTGTCTCCTGGGCTCGGCGCTGGTGGCGCCGCTGCGCCTGGACGACGAGGTGATCGGCACCATCAAGCTCTACGAACCGAAGAAGAAGCTCTTTCTCAACTTCAACCGGACCCTCGGCGAGGGGATCGCCAACCTCCTCTCCGACCAGCTGCTGCGCTCCCGCTACGAGGAGCAGAAGCGCCTGCTGGTGACCTCCGAGCTGAAGCTGATCCAGGCACAGATCAATCCCCATTTCCTCTTCAACGCCCTGAACACCATCGTCGCCGTCCTGCGGCAGGACGCCGGCCGCGCCCGGGACCTGCTGCTCAATCTGTCCAGCTTCCTCCGCAAGAACCTGAAGCGTTCCGAAGAACTCGCCACCCTGGAAGAGGAGCTGGCCCACGTCGATGCCTATCTGGGGATAGAAAAGGCCCGCTTCGAGGACCGCCTGCGGGTGGAGACGCAGATCGACCCGGACCTGCTCGCCCTGAAGATCCCCGCCTTCACCCTGCAGCCGATCGTTGAGAACGCCATCAAGCACGGCATCTCGGGGCTGCTGGAGCAGGGGCTGGTCAGGATCTCGGTGCGGCAGGATGCCGGGGAGGTGCGCATTGTGGTCGAAGACAACGCCGGCGCCTATGGCGAGGCGTCCCCGGACGAGGGACTGGGAATGAAGATGGTCGACAAGCGGATCCGCAATTTCTGCGGCAACCGCTACGGGGTAACCGTCGACTGCCGGCCGCAGGAGTGGACGCGGGTGACCATCGCCGTCCCCGGGGCGAAAGTGCTGGCGGCATGATCCGGGCACTGGTCGTCGATGACGAGATACACGCCCGGGAGGAGCTGCAGGCCCTGCTGCAGGAGACGGGCGAAATCGCCGTGGTCGGCTCCTGCGCCAATGCCGTCGAGGCGATCCGGGTCGTCCAGCGAGAGCGCCCGGAGGTTCTCTTCCTGGACATCCAGATGCCCGTTCTGAGCGGTTTCGAGCTGCTGGGCATGATCGACCCCGAGTGCATGCCGAAAGTGGTGTTCGTCACCGCCTTCGACGATTACGCGGTGCGGGCCTTCGAGGAAAAGGCCCTCGACTATCTGCTCAAGCCGGTGGCCAGGGAGCGGCTGCGCAAGACGCTCGACAAGCTGCAGGCGGAGTTGCCGAAAGAGTCCCCTGCGCTCCTCGACCTCCCCCCGATAAAGCGGATCCCCTGCCTTCGCGGCAACCGGATCAAACTGGTCGACGTCGCCGAGACGGAACTGGTGCGCTCGGATGTGAGCGGCGTCCATGTGCTGACCGCTCGGGACGAATTCTTCACCGAACTGACCCTCAAGGTGCTCGCGGCCCGCTCTGAGCTGGTGAAGTGCCACAAGCAGTTCCTGATCAACCCCGGGCAGGTGGACGAAATCGTCCTGCTGGAGAACGGCCTGGCCGAGATTCGCACCTGCTCCGGCCGCACTGTTCCGGTCAGCCGCCGGTATCTCAAGAGCCTGAAGGAGCGCTGGCTTTAAAGGCAGTGAGATAGTAAGTAGTGAGATAGCGAGATCGTAAAACCTCATCTGCTCCCTACCTCCCTCCCGCCGCCGGTCACGCCCTGCCTGCGACCGCTTACCATCTTTCTGGCGCCGCTCACCGGGTTTGGTGGTTCCTCCCGAAAAAGCCGTGGCTTACCCTATGGCGAGGAACCCTAACCCCCGGGAGGTGCGTCATGGTACTGTTCTTCATCTGCGTGGCCCTTTTGATCGCCGGTTATTTCACTTACGGCGCCATCGTCGACCGCATTTTCGCCGCGGATCCGGCCCGGATCACCCCGGCCAGATCCATGGCCGACGGCGTCGATTACGTCGAAATGTCGCCGGCCAAACTGTTTCTCATCCAGCTGTTGAACATCGCCGGCCTCGGCCCCATCTTTGGGCCAATCCTGGGCGCCCTGTACGGTCCGTCGGCCCTGTTGTGGATCGTCTTCGGTTCGATTCTCGGCGGGGCGGTGCACGACTACTTCTCCGGCATGCTCTCCCTGCGCCACGAAGGGAAAAGCGTGCCCGACGTGGTCGGCTATCAGCTCGGCAACGGCTTCAAGCAGTTCATGCGGCTCTTCGCCATCATCCTGTTGCTGCTGGTAGGGGTAGTCTTCGTCCTCGGCCCGGCCAAACTACTCGGCCAGCTGACCTCCCTGCCGGTGATGGGCTGGGTGGCGATCATCTTCATCTATTATTTCCTCGCCACCATCCTGCCCATCAACCAGATCATCGGCCGCATCTATCCCGTGTTCGGAGCAATTCTGCTGTTCATGGCAGTGGGGCTGACCGCCGCCCTGATTTTCCAGGGCTATCACTTCTATCCGCAACTGACGCTGGCCAACATTCACCCCAAGGGCCTGCCGCTGTGGCCGCTGATGTTCATCACTATTGCCTGCGGCGCCATCTCCGGCTTTCACGCCACCCAATCGCCGATGATGGCCCGCTGCATGGCCAACGAGAAGTACGGGCGGCCGGTCTTCTACGGCGCCATGATCGGCGAGGGGATCATCGCCCTGATCTGGGCCACTCTCGGCATGTCCTTCTATAACGGCTCCGAAGCCCTCAACGCCGCCCTCGGCCAGGGCGGTCCGGCGTTTGTGGTGAATCAGATCTCCACCACCCTGCTCGGCCACGTGGGCGGCATTCTGGCTATCATCGGTGTCGTCATCCTGCCGATCACCTCCGGCGATACCGCCTTCCGCAGCGCCCGGCTGATCATCGCGGACTTCGTCAAGCTGCCGCAGAAGGCGATACTCAAGCGCCTGTACCTGGCGGTCCCCCTGTTCGTGGTCGGTTTTCTCATCTCCCGCGGCAACTTCGCCGTTATCTGGCGCTATTTCGGCTGGGCCAACCAGACCCTGGCGACCGTCGTCCTGTGGGCCGGCGCCGCCTACCTGATCCGGCAGGCGAAATTCCACTGGATCGCCACCGTTCCCGCCGTCTTCATGACCGCCGTGTCGGCCACCTATCTTGCCTATGACAAGATCGGCTTTGGCCTGTCGCTCACGGTTTCCACCTATATCGGCGTCGCGGTTGCCGTCTCGAGCCTGATTATTTTCCTCATCAAGCTCCACGGGGCGGTGCCGGAGGAGGCCGCTCCGCAAGCCGGCGGCGCCTGAGCATCCGGGGTTCCAAGGGGGGCGCGATGCGCCCCCTTTGGTTTCTGCGCCCGATGTGAAATAATGGCCTCAGTTCCTACGACTCTTCGCCGATGGCGAAAAAAAAGCTTTTAACGCGGAGACGCAGACGCAGAGGACCAATCCCGTAGCTTGCTGCGGGAGATTCTTTTGTGAATCCGGAGGATGAAAATGAAGATTGTCGTTCTGGACGGCTACGCCCTCAATCCCGGCGACCTGAGCTGGCAGGGGCTCGAAGCCCTGGGAGATTTCACCGTGTACGACCGCACCTCGCGGGAGGAACTGCTGGAGCGGGCGCAGGGGGCGGAGATCGTTCTTACCAACAAGGTGGTTCTCGACCGGGAAAGCCTCGGCCGGCTGCCGCGGCTGAAGTATATCGGGGTGCTCGCCACCGGCTACAACGTGGTCGACGCCGAGGCGGCACGAGAGAGGGGAATTGCCGTCACCAACGTCCCTGCCTACAGCACTGCATCGGTGGCGCAGATGGTCTTCGCCCTGCTGCTCGAGCTGACCCAGCAGGTGGGCCATCACGCCCACCTGACCCGTTGGGGGCACTGGAGCGAAAGCCGGGATTTCTGTTTCTGGGACCGGCCGCTGGTGGAGCTGGACGGACTGCACCTGGGCGTGGTCGGGTTCGGCGCCATCGGTCGCCGGGTGGCGCAGATCGCCAGGGCCTTCGGCATGACCGTCCTGGTCCACACCGCCCACCCGGAAAAGTATCGGCAGGTCCTCGAGGCGGGCGGCGCGCGGTTCGTCGGTCTCGACGAGATCTTTGCCGAAAGTGATGTGATCAGTCTCCATTGCCCCCTTACCCCGGAGACGAAAGCGATGGTCGATGCCCGTCGCCTCGCCCTGATGAAGCCGACCGCCTACCTGATCAACACCGGGCGCGGTTTGCTGATCGACGAGGAGGCCCTGGCCCAGGCCCTCAAGGAGAAGCGGCTGGCCGGTGCCGGCCTGGACGTGCTCTCGACCGAACCGCCGCCGGGAAACAATCCCCTGCTGACCGCTCCCAACTGCTTCGTCACCCCGCATATCGCCTGGGCCACCCTGGCCGCGCGGGAGCGTCTGATGGCGACGGTGGTGGCCAACGTCCAGGCGTTCCTGGCCGGCAAGCCACAGAACGTGGTCAACTGAAGCGCCAGGATGCGCCTGTTCGCCCCGGGTTTTTCCCGGGGCGGCATCCCTTATGCAGTATCCTGATCTCCGGAAGATAATTGGTGCCATCCCCCGATTCCGGAGAGCCCGCCGATGAAAATCGCCCTGATCGTTGACGATGAACCCCTGATCCGCCGCCAGGTGGCGGAAACCCTCACCCGCTACGGCTTCGAGGAGATCCTCGAAGCGGCGAACGGCCAGCAGGCAATCGACCTGGCCGTTGCCCGCCGGCCGCTGCTGATCGTCATGGACATTTCCATGCCTGTGCTCGACGGCATCACCGCCGCCGAAAAAATAGGCAAAAAGGCGCCGGCGCCGATCATCCTTCTCACCGGCACCGCCGACCCGAAGACCGTGGAGCGGGCGCGGCTGGCCGGGGTGATGAGCTATGTGCTCAAGCCCTTCCGGGACGAGCAGCTCTACCCGGCGGTCGATCTGGCCATCCACCATTTCGTCGACGTTTCCACCCTGCGCGACGAGGTGGCGAAGCTGAAGGACACCCTGGAGACCCGCAAGGCGATCGAGAAGGCCAAGGGGGCACTGATGAAGAAGGGGCTGGCCGAGCCCGAGGCTTACCGCAAGATGCAGAAGACCGCCATGGACAAGCGTAAATCGCTCAAGGAAGTGGCCGAGGCGATTTTGTTGATGGAATAGCGGGCGGTGATGCGGGATGCGCGGCTGGATAAAAAGGGAGACAGCTTTTGCCCCGATATGGAACGGCCAGACGGGAGATCCGATTGCATGAGTATCGGACCGCTGGGGGGCCGGAAGCAAATTTGTTCCGGAGTTGTGCGCTGCAGGAGGAGCAAAGGCTGATTTGAGTCCTGCAATGAAGCTCGTCACCATCTCTCTGCGCGATTTTGCCTTGCCGGTTCCCCGCACCGGCAGCATCGAAGCGCATTCGGGGTATGGGCGCGCCGCTGCCGACGGCCAGGAGATCCATCTCCGCGTGCAGAAGAAAAGGGCGAAGGCCGATCCGCGGTACCAGGCCGAAGTGCCGGTGAGCTGCCAGTTCGAGCGGGAAGGGTACCGCTTCCGGATCGAGGGGCGGATGGACGGCCTCTTCCGGCACGAGCCGCCGAAGATCGAGGAAATCAAATCCGGTTTCGATATCCTGGCGCTTGCCCGCCGCCTCGCGGACCACCCCATGGCGCATCCGTACGGCCTGCAGCTTCTCACCTACGGCTATTTCCATTGGCGTGAACACCAGGTCCTTCCCGCACTTTCCTTCCATCTCGTCTCTTCCCGCAGCGGTGAAGCCAGGGATCTCGACCTCCCGCTCGATCTGCCTCTTTACGAAAGATGGCTGGACTCCCGCCTCGACGAACTCGTGATCGCGGCGAGGCAGGCGGAGAAACGGGCCGCCCGGCGGCGGAAAATAGCTGCCGGCTTTACGTTTCCTTTTCCGCACCCGCGTCCCGGTCAGATCGAGCTCATGCAGGAGATCGCGCAGGGGATGACGGAAAAAAAGCCGGTGCTCGTCCAGGCCCCCACGGGACTCGGGAAAACCGTTGGGGTCCTTTATCCCACCCTCGGGGAAGCGCTGAGCCGGGGGCAGAAAACGGTCTATGTCACCCCGAAAAACAGCCAGCACACGGTCGCCGAGGACGCGGTCAGCCGTTTCCAGCAGGCGGGCGGGCGCGTCAAATCCCTCTCGATCACCGCCAAAGCCAAGATCTGCTGCAAGAACGAGCCGCTGTGCAGCCCCGAATACTGCGAGTATGCCCGTGATTATTACGCCAAGGTGCAGGCGCACGGCATTCTCGAGATCCTGGCGAAAAAGAGGACGCTGAAGGCGCGCACTTTTCGCGATCTGGGCGAGCGGTACCAGGTTTGTCCGTTTGAACTGCAGCTCGAGGGCGTCCGGGAGGCGGATGTCGTTATCTGCGACTACAACTACGTCTTCGCTCCGCGCTCGGCGCTTCACCGCGCGGCGGACCTTGGCATCGACCAGACGGGGAAGCCCAACCTGGTGATCGATGAAGCCCATAACCTGCCCGCCCGGGCCATGGACTATTATTCGCCGAGCCTCTCCTCCGTCACCCTGGAGCGGATGCGCGAGGAGACCCGGGAACTGCCTGCCCGCTTCCGGCGGGAGGCCGAGGAACTGCTCGACGGCTGCCTCCGGACCCTTGCCTCGTGCCGGCAGGATGAAAGACCGGCACCGACACGGATCGCGCCGCCGGCCGAGCGTTTCCTGGAACAGGAGGCAAGGCTGCGCGCCTTCTTGTCCCGCTACCTCGACTCCGACCTAGAGATACGGCAGGCGGACGTGGTCCTGCGCCTCTGCTTCTATTGGTCCGAATTCACGGAAACCCTGGCGTACGCCGGCGATCCCGGCCGGCAGGAGTTCTTCACCACCTATCATCCGCATCCGACCGGCGGTACGGTGAAAATCACCTGCTGCGATGCCTCGGCCATGCTGGCCGACTGTTATGACGATTATGAGCAGGTGGTGGGGTTCTCGGCGACGCTGAAACCCTTCGATTATTACGTGCGGCTTTCCGGCCTTGATGCCCAGAGAGTGCGGACGGCGGAATTTGCCAGTCCCTTCCCGCCGGCGCGGCGCAAGCTGCTGATCATTCCGCAGGTCTCCACCCGCTACAGCCAGCGCCAGCGCCACTACGCCAGGATCGCCGATGCCGTGCAGCGGATCACCGCCCTGCGCCGCGGCAATTATTTCGTGTTCCTGCCGAGCTTCGATTTTCTCGACCAGGTAGCCGCTCTCTTCCGGCCACCGGCAGGCTTTAGCGTCCTGCGGCAGGAACGGAGCATGAAAGCCGCCGCGGTCGAGACCATCGTGGAGACTCTGCGCGGCCAGGCTGTCCCGACGATCGTCTTCGCCGTGCAGGGAGGCTCCTTCTCCGAGGGGATGGATTACGCCGGGGAAATGGTGATCGGGGCCTTTGTCGTCGGCCCGCCGCTGCCTAATTACGATCTCGAACGGGAGCAGATGAAGGAATATTACCAGCGGCAGTACGGCGCCGGCTTCGATTATGCCTATGTGATCCCCGCCATGGCCAGGGCGGTCCAGGCCGCCGGCAGAGTCATCCGCTCCGAGACCGACCGCGGACTTGTTGTGCTGATGGACAGCCGATTCATCGAACCGGGTTACGCCAGGTCGATGCCGGCGGATTGGTTCGAGACCGCGGCCACGGAACTGGTTTCCAGCAGCATCCTGTGTGAAATAGCCGATTTCTGGGACGCATAGTTGGATCAGGTTCTTCGCCCGCGGAGTGGAGTCCGCCGCCAGGATTCAATATTACTGGCTTAGCAGTATTTTATCTCCTTGAAGCTTCCCTTGCATTACATGTACTGTCCGGGCAGTATTTTAGTTGACGAAGGACATGCCTTTGATATATATACTGCTTAGCCAGTATTTTTATGGAGGATGGCATGCCTAAAACCATCAAGCCAATGCCGACGCCCGTGCAGAGCGGTCCCCTCGATGCCGAGACCCTGGGGAAGTTCATTCGTGCCCGAAGGACCCAATCAGGGCTTGGGATGCACGAAGCGGCGGCCTTTTGCGGGGTCGCAGTCGATACCCTGACCAAGATCGAGACGGCCAGGGGTGACGTCAAGCTCTCCAGCATCCTGACGGTTTGCCGCATGCTCGGTATCCAGCTCAATGTCGACCCTTGGGAGGAGTGATGTCGGAGACCCTGTCAGTCTTCCTGAATCGCGAACCCCTCGGTCTGGTGACCCTTGCGGGCCAGGACGATCGCTACGGCCTGGAGTACGCCCGGTCATGGCTCGAAGGCCAGGGGTATGCCATATCGCCGCATCTCCAGCCGGGGGAGTGCGAATCCGGGCCGGTGAAGCGCTTTCTCTCCAACCTCCTTCCGGAAGGAAAGTGGCTGGAAGAACTTTCGGTCGACCACCAGATTTCGAAGAGCAATGTCTTTGGCCTCATTGCATTGATCGGTGCGGAGACGACCGGAGCGCTGACCTTTCAATATGACGGCGCTGATCGGGAACCTCGACCGACTGCGTTCCGTGAGGTCGGCGCAACGGAATTGACGGAGCGGATTGCGCAGCGCCAAAGGATCTCCATCGCCACCTGGGACGGCAAGCCTCGTCTTTCGGTCACCGGGGTTCAAGACAAGCTGCCGATCATGATCCGACCCGATGGCGCGATGGGATTCGGCGAAGGAGATCTGGCATCGACGCATATCCTGAAGTTTGGCCGGCGGCCCGACATGCACATGATGATCAACGAGTTCATCTGCATGAAACTGGCGGAGTTGGTCAAGTTGCCGGTTGCCAGGGTCTCCTTGCAGCGCTTCGGGGAGCCGGTTCTGGTCGTCGAGCGGTTCGACCGGCGCCGGCACGGGGATAAGGTCGACCGGTTGCATCTGATCGATGGCTGCCAGATGCTCGATCTGCCGCCGACCTACAAATATGAGCGTCCCTTCGGCAAGGCGGGGGAAGGAGCGCGCATCAGGACCGGTGTCAGCCTGCCGAAGCTCTTTGCCGCCAGTCGGCACTGCCGCATACCGGCCCTGGCCATCAGAGATCTGCTGAACTGGACTCTTTTCCAGATGCTGATCGGCAATAGCGACGCGCACGGCAAGAACATCTCGTTCTTTGTCGGCAAGGCGGGGATCGACGTTGCGCCGAGCTACGATCTGTTGAACATCGACATCTATGGGGATGAGTTTGAGCGGGATCTGGCCCTGGCGGTCGGCGACGAGTTTTCGGCCGAGCGGGTCAGGCCGTATGACCTTGCGGAATTCTGCGCCGCATGCCATCTGCCGCCGCGCCAGGTGGCGACCAGTCTGAAAAATCTCTGTACGGCGGCCCTGGGCCGTCTGGGGAGCTTGCCGCTGGGGGATGTACGGCCCGGAGAGGAGATGGATTTTGCCCGGGAACTGATCGAAAAGATCAAGGGGAATGCCGAACGGCTTCTGGCGATGGCCGGAGATCTTCCGCATGTCAGTCTTTAAGCTGATGTCGTATCGGGCCGGAAAATAAATCTCCGTAAAATAGCCGGTTTCTGGGATATATAGTCCGCCTCAGGGCGAACAGAAAAGGGCACTGGCAAGCAAGCACGAGACAGGGAATGTCCGCCGCGGTGGCAGGATTTCCCCGCCGCCGGGGACTCCCGGCGAGCGGCGGGAATAATTGACATTACACCCGACTTTAGCTAACCTTCGAAGGCTTATGCGATCGAAAGGGAGCCTCCATGCCGCGCCTCCAGCGATCTTTCTCGATCCTCCTCCTGCTCGGCCTGGTCGCTTTCCCGCTTCTGGCCGGGTGTGAAAAGAAATCGGAAACCCCCATTCGCAGCACCACTCGCGACGAAAAGGTCAAACCGCCGGTGGAAAGACCGGCGCCGGAACTCCTCTCCACCCAGCAGGCGTTCATTGAGGTTTCAGCCAAGGTCACGCCAGCGGTAGTCAACATCCGTGCTGCCCGGGTGCGTTCGATGGGGGAGTTGGGACCGCTGTTCGATAATTTCTTCGGGCCTTTTTTCCAGGATCGGCCACGGCCGCAGCAAAAGGAGCAGAGTCTCGGTTCCGGCCTCATCCTCAGCGAGGACGGCTATATCCTGACCAATGAACACGTCATCCGCGAGGCCGAGGAGATCAAGGTCAAGCTCTCCAACCAGAGGGTTTACCAGGGGAAGGTGGTAGGGAGCGACTCCCGCACCGACATCGCTGTGCTGAAGATCGATGCCGGGGAGAAGCTGCCGGCCGCCGTGCTGGGTAATTCGGACAACCTGCGGGTCGGCCAGTGGGCTTTGGCCATCGGCAATCCCTTCGGTCTCGACCGCACCCTCACCGTCGGGGTCATCTCCGCCACCGGCCGCAACGACGTGGGGATTGAGGACTACGAGGATTTCATCCAGACCGATACCTCGATCAATCCCGGCAATTCGGGGGGGCCGCTGCTCAACATCTACGGCGAGGTCGTGGGCATCAACACCGCCATTGTCGCCAGCGGGCAGGGGATCGGCTTTGCCATCCCCATCAACATGGCGCGCCTGGTGGCCAATCAGCTGATCGAAAAAGGGGAGGTCACCCGCGGCTGGCTGGGGGTCAGCATCCAGCCGGTGACCCCGGAGCTGGCCGAGTCGTTCGGTCTCGACCGGCTGATCGGCGCCCTGGTGAACCAGGTCCTGCCCAACTCCCCGGCGGAGAAAGCCGGGGTGCGGCGCGGTGATATCCTGCTCACCTTTTCCGGCAAGGAGATCAACGGCGTACGCGACCTGCAGCTCATGGTGGCCAACACCCCGGCCGGCAGCAAGGTGGAGGTGGACGTTCTGCGCGACGGCAAGCACCTCTCCCTGCCGGTGACCATCGCCGAGCTGCAGCCTCGGGAGGCGGCCGCCGCGCCCCCGACTCCCAGTGACAAGGCACAGGCCCTGGGACTGACGGTCGGGCCGGCCGATGACGGCCGCGGGGTCATGGTGGAGGCCATCGATCCGCAGTCGGCCGCGGCAGCCGCCGGGGTGCAGCCCGGCGACCGGATTCTGGCGGTCAACCGGCGGGATGTTCGTGACCTGGAGACCTTCCGGAGGGCCGCCGCCCAAGTGGCAGGAAAGAATGTGGTGCTGCTGCTGCGGCGGGGGGAAATGACCCTTTATCTGGCGTTTCCCGCCGCGTGAGACAATTTGTAAAATCAATTTACTCTGCACAAGGGAGGACTTTATGGCCAGGCTTGTGGATAATCCCGATCTCGCCTTTCGGCTGGCGCGCGCCATTGTCTCCGACATTGCCCTGTACAACCCGGAGAAGGTGAAGGAAGGCATCAAGAACGACAATATCTTCGACTTGCTCAGTGAAGAGCTGCAGGAAGGGCGGGACCATTTTTACAGCCGGATTTCTCCCGAGTTGCCGAATCGCGATCATCTGTATGAACGCGCCATCGTTGACGTGATGATTCGCCAGGCTGGAAAAATCGAAAGTCCCATCTGGTAAATGGAGGAAATCCGCCGGCTTACCTTTGAGCGGGGACAGCCGCCCGAGCGGCTTGACCGTTATCTGGCCGCCGGCCTCCCCGAACTGTCCCGCTCCCAGCTGAAAAAACTCATCGAGGAGGGTCGGGTTCTGCTCGACGGAACCCCCGCCAAGGCAGGGGCACGGTTGAAGGGGGGAGAGATCCTGATCGTCACCATTCCGCCGGCCGCTCCCGCTGAAGCCGTTCCCGAACAGATCCCCCTGGTCGTCCTCTACGAGGATGCCCACCTGATCATCATCGACAAGCCGGCCGGCATGGTCGTCCACCCCGCCCCCGGGCACCAGGGCGGTACCCTGGTGAATGCCCTGCTGTACCACTGCCGGGACCTTTCCGGCATCGGCGGCGAGTTGCGTCCCGGGATCGTCCACCGGTTGGACAAGGATACCTCCGGGGTGCTGGTCGCCACCAAGGACGACGCCACCCACCGGCACCTGGCGCGGCAGTTCAAGGCCCATTCCATCCGCCGGCGCTACCTCGCCCTGGTGCATGGCCTGGTGCCGAGGGAGGAAGGGACGGTGGATTCCCCCATCGGCCGGCATCCGGTGCAGCGCCAGAAGATGAGCGGCGCCGCCCGGGCCGGGCGGCGGGCGGTCACCCACTGGCGGGTGCTGCAGCGCTTCGACCGCGACCGCCTGACGCTGCTGGAGCTGCGCCTGGAGACCGGCCGCACGCATCAGATCCGGGTCCACCTGGCGGAGATGAACCTGCCGGTGGCCGGCGACCCGGTCTACGGCAGCGCCGGCCGCATCAACGCCGTCACCGACCCGCAGCTGCGCGCCCGGCTGCAGCGACTCGGCCGGCAGTTTCTGCACGCCCGACTGCTCGGCTTCATTCATCCCGCCAGCGGCGAGTACCTGGAATTCGAGAGCCCGCTGCCGGGTGAGCTGGCGGAGATCATCACGTATCTGGAAGATAAATACAGGCTAGAGGCTAGCGGCTAGGGGCAAGAGGAAAGACCTCTAGCCTCTAGCCTCCAGCCTCTTGCCTGAAACACGGAGTGTTTCATGAAACTGGCCCGCCAGGGTAAAATCAACTATCTGCAGCCGGAGTGGGCGGTCGAGGCACCGGTCCATGCCGGTTTCACCACCCGCAACGGGGGCGTCAGCCGCCCCCCCTACAACTCCCTGAACCTCGGCTTCAATACCGAGGATGCCAAGTACAACGTCGAAGGCAACCGCTCCAACCTGGCCCGGGCCTTCGGCATCCCGCCGCACCTGCTGCTGACCGTCCGCCAGGTGCATGGCACCGATATCCTGGTGATTGATGAGCCCAACCCCGACCTTTCCCATTTCCTGGGCATAGAATGCGACGCGGTCGTTACCGATCAGCCGGGGATCATGATCGGCATCCTGGTCGCCGACTGTTTCCCCATCCTCCTTTTCGACCCGGAAAAGAAGGTGGCGGCCACCGTGCACGTCGGCTGGCGGGGGGCGGCGGCCGGCATTCTCGGCAAGGCGGTGCAGGCGATGACCGGCAATTTCGACTGTCGCGCCGCCCTGCTGCAGGCGGCCATCGGGCCGGGGATCGGTGCCCATCGCTACGAAGTCGACCGGCCGGTGCGCGATGCCTTCCGTCAGGGCAGCGGGCATTGGGAGGAAATCAGCCAGGAGGTGAGTCTCGGCAAATGGCTTCTCGACCTGCGCCGCAGCTGCCAGCTGCAGCTCACCGACGCCGGCCTCGACCCGGCGCGGGTAATGGCTGCCGAGGAGGATACCTGCTGTCACCGCGAACTCTTCTTCTCCTACCGGCGCGACAACGGCAAGACCGGCAGACAGATGGGCTTCATGATGCTCCGCTGAGCCTGGTGCCGTACCGGCTCTGTGCTGAAAAACCGCTTCTTCCGGGGAGCGGTTTTTTTTATGCTGCGGGCAAAACTCCTGGTGACCGTTGCCTGAACAGGAAAAGAAAATCTTCCGGGAAGATAAGATCGGAGCAAATCGGATAAAATCAGGACAGGATCTGGAAATTGCATCTGAGTGCAATCCGACTTTATTATCTGCGTTCGGAAAAAAGATTTTGGAAGGCAGTGGAGTAAAATGGAACCCAGGAAATATCATTTCATCTGGAGGAGAAATCATGCCTTACCTGCCTGCGCCCTACCAGAAATTTGTCAGGAACTATCCGGAGCTTGCCGAATCCTACGAAAAACTGGCGGTCGCCTGCCATGAGGCCGGTCCGCTGGTGGAGAAGGAGCGGCGGCTGATCAAGCTGGGAATCGCCATCGGCCAGCAGTCGGAAGGCGCGGTCAAGTCCCATGCCCGCCGGGCACTGGAGAGCGGGGCGGCTGTCGAGGAGGTGCGGCATATCGTATTGCTGTCGCTGACCACCATCGGTTTTCCCGCCATGATCGCCGCCAGCGGCTGGGTGGAGGAAGTCATCGAGGCGCGCCGGTAAACGCTCGCGCGCAACTACTCCTTCCCCATTTGTGCCGGGGAGGATTGCCAAAGCGCCGCAGGCTGGTACATTTCGGGGTGAATTTCCATTTCCCAGGGGGCGCTATGCACCGGCTGACCGCGTTGCTCATTGGCGGATTATTGGCGGCTATGACCATCGGCCCCCCGGCGGCCTGCGGGGCAGACGCACCGCTGGGCGGTCCGGTCGAGGTTCTCGGCGACAGCGCCGATCTGCTCAGTATCGGTCTGGGGGGATTCAATATCGACAACGGCCGCTCTTCACCGGCCGGCCGGCTTGAATGGCGCTTCGGCCGGAAACTGTTCTTTGTCGGTCCGGCGCTCGGCGTACTGGCCAATCTCGATGGCGGTGTTTTCGGTTATGGCGGCCTCTATGCCGACGTCCTCTTCTTCCGGCGGCTGGTCTTCACCCCCCTGCTCGCCGCGGGCGGCTATCACGAGGGGGGAAGTAAGGACCTCGGGGGGACCTTCCAGTTCCGCTCCGCCCTGGAGCTGGCCTGGCGCCGCGATGACGGCATCCGCGTCGGCGTGCAGTACGCCCATATCTCGAACGCGAACATTTACGACCGCAACCCCGGCGAGGAAGATTTATTCCTCACTTTTGCCTTCCCTTTCTAAGTCCGACAGGCTGAGAAAAATCGATCGCCTGCGGCTTTGCCCCGGCACTGCGGCGTCCTTGCGCAGCGCCGGGCCGCTGCCGCAAAGAACAGTGTTATTCCCCCCGTCGGTTATGTTAAAATCCCCTCTTGCAGCCCAGACCCGAATGCCGCTGTAAGCTCGGCAAATATAGGGACTTTCACGAAGAGGAACCCGGAATGAATGGCGCCGCTGTGAGAAGAATCCTGAGCCTCGCTGCCCTGGGCGGAATCCTGCTGGCCGCCTGCTCGCAGCAGGAAACCAAAGGACCGGCGGTCAGCCCGCCGGTGCCGGTGGTGGTGGCTACCGCCACCAGCAAAACGGTGCCGGTGCAGCTGCAGGCCGTTGGCAACGTCAAGCCCCGGGCGACGGTGGCGGTCAAGTCGCGCGTGGGCGGCGAGCTGGCGCGGGTGCATTTCCGGGAAGGGCAGGAGGTGAAGGCGGGCGATGTCCTCTTCACCATCGATCCGCGTCCCTTCCGGGCCGACCTGGAGCAGGCCGAGGCGGTGCTCGCCAGGGATCTCGCCCTGCAGGACAATGCCCGGAAAGATGCCGGCCGCTATGAGGATCTGTTCAAGCAGGGGTTCGTCTCCCGGCAGGAATACGACAAGGTGCGGACCAGTTTCGCTTCCCTCGAGGGGGTGGTGCGGGCCGACCGGGCGGCGGTGGAAAATGCCGGCCTGCAGCTGGAGTACTGCACCATCCGCTCCCCCCTCACCGGCCGCATCGGCACCCTGCTGGTCGATCAGGGAAACCTGGTCAAGGCCAATGACGACAATCCGCTGGTGATCATCAATCAGTTGGAGCCGATCGATGTGGTCTTCTCTCTGCCCGAACAGCACCTGCCGCAGGTCAAGAAAGCGCTGGCGGCCGGTCCACTGCCGCTAACGGCGGTCAGTCCTTCGGCGGCCGGGCCGCCGGAGCAGGGGAAAGTGACCTTCCTGGACAACGCCGTGGACAGCAGCACCGGCACCATCATGCTCAAGGGGAGCTTCGCCAATGCCGACCGGCAGCTCTGGCCCGGGGAATTCGTCAATGTCGTGCTGACCCTGGCGCAACTGCCGCAGGCGACGGTGGTCCCCACCCAGGCGGTCCAGACCGGGCAGCAGGGGACCTATGTCTTCGTCGTCAATGGCAGCGGCAGCGCCGAGGTGCGACCGGTCACCGCCGGCATTGTTTACGGTGATCTGACGGTCATCACCCGGGGGGTCGCGCCCGGGGAAACGGTGGTCACCGAAGGGCAGCAGCGGCTCTACCCCGACGCCAAGGTGGCGGTCAAGGACGCCGCCGTACCCTCTGCCATCGCCGAAGGCCCGCGCTCATGAACATCTCCGAGCTCTTCATCCGGCGGCCGGTGATGACCAGCCTGGTGATGCTGGCGATCATCGTGTTCGGCGTCTTCGCCTACCGCTTTTTGCCGGTCAACGACCTGCCTAACGTCGATTTTCCCACCATTCAGGTGAGCGCCAGGCTCCCGGGCGCCAACCCCGATACCATGGCCTCGGCGGTCGCCACACCCCTCGAGCGCCAGTTTTCCACCATTGCCGGCATCGACTCGATGACCTCCACCAGCGGCAGCGGGATCACCAACATCACCCTGCAGTTCGCCCTCGACCGCAACATCGATGCCGCTGCCCAGGATGTGCAGTCGGCCATCGCCAACGCCGCTCGCAAGCTCCCGCCGGACATGCCGACGCCGCCGTCTTTCCGCAAGGTCAATCCCGCGGACATGCCGATCCTTTATCTGGCGATCTCCTCGGCGACCCTGCCGCTGTCGACCGTCAACGAGTACGCCGACACCTTCATGGCGCAGCGCATCTCGATGATCAGCGGGGTCGCCCAGGTGTCGATCTACGGCGAGCAGAAGTACGCCGTGCGCGCCCAGCTCGACCCCAACCTGCTGGCCAGTCGCGGCATCGGCATCGACGAGGTGCAGCAGGCGATCGAAAGCGCCAACGTCAACCTCCCCACCGGCACCCTGTACGGGGAGAAACAGGCTTTTGCCGTGCAGACGCAGGGCCAGCTCTTCGATGCCGCCGCCTACCGGCCGCTGGTCGTCGCCTACCGCAACGGCGCGCCGGTCCGGCTTGGCCAGCTCGGACGGGTGATCGACGGCGTCGAGGACGACAAGCAGGCCGGCTGGTTCGACGACCAGCGGGCGATGATTCTCGCCATCCAGCGCCAGCCGGGGACCAACACCATCGAGGTGGTCGACAGCATCAAGCGCCTGCTGCCGGTCTTCCGCAAAGAGCTGCCGGCGGCTATCCAGCTGCGCACCCTCTATGACCGCTCGGTGTCGATCCGCGCCTCGGTCCATGACGTCAAGTTCACCCTTCTGCTCACCATCTGCCTGGTGGTGATGGTGATCTTCCTCTTCCTGCGCAATCTCTCGGCCACCCTCATCCCGAGCCTGGCCTTGCCGCTGTCGATCATCGGCACCTTTGCCGCCATGGCCCTGCTCGGCTTCAGCATCAACAACATCTCGCTGATGGCCCTGACCCTCTCGGTCGGCTTCGTGGTCGACGATGCCATCGTCATGCTGGAGAATATCGTGCGCCACATGGAGCACGGCGAAGGGGTGATGGAGGCGGCGCGCAACGGGTCGAAGGAGATCGGCTTCACCATCCTGTCGATGACCTGCTCCCTGGTGGCGGTCTTTGTGCCGGTTCTGTTCATGGGGGGGGTGCTGGGGCGCATCCTGCACGAGTTCGCCGTCACCATCTCCGTGGCGATTCTGATTTCCGGTTTAATCTCCCTGTCGCTGACCCCGATGCTCTGCAGCCGCTTCCTGCGCCCCGTCAATCCGGCCGGGCACGGCCGCCTCTACCAGTTCTTCGAGCGCTTCTTCGCCGCCTGGCTCGGGCTCTACGACCGCTCGCTGCAGCGGGTGCTGCGTCACCGCCGGGCGACGCTGGCGGTGACGCTGGGCCTGGTCGCGGTCACCGTCTATCTCTTTACCGTCATCCCCTGGGGGTTTCTGCCGAGCGAGGACACCGGTTCCATCTATGCCTTCACCGAGGCGGCGCAGGGAATCTCCTATGACGACATGCTGGCGCACCAGCAGGCGGTGGCGGCGGTGATCGCCAGGGACCCCAACGTCGACCACTTCCTCTCCCGGGTGGGCAACAGCGGTTCGCGGGTCGGCGGCAACAGCGGCTTCTTCTTCATCAGCCTGAAGGACCGGCGGGAGCGGCATCTGGATGCCGACGGCGTCATCCAGGAGCTGCGCAAGAAGACCGCCCAGGTCCCCGGGATCAGTACCTACTTTCAGAACCCGCCGCCGATCCGCATCGGCGGCCATCTGACCAAGGCCCAGTACCAGTTCACGCTGCAGAGCCCCAATCTGGGCGAACTCTATCAGCTGCTGCCCGGTTTCGAGGCGAAGCTCAGCCAGATGCCCAACCTGCAGGACGTGACCAGCGACCTGCAGATCAAGAACCCGCAGGTGGAGGTGGCGATCGACCGCGATCAGGCCGCGGCGCTGGGGGTCAGCGTCATGCAGATCGAGGATGCCCTCTATTCCGCCTACGGCGCCCGCCAGGTTTCCAGTATCTTCGCCCCGAACGATCAGTATCAGGTCATCCTCGAACTGGAGCCCCGCTATCAGAAGGACCCCTCGGCCCTCGAGCGGCTCTATATTCGCTCCAGCCACGGCCGGCTCGTTCCCCTGAGCGCCGTCACCCAGCATTTCCAGCGATCTCGGACCGGTATCGATCAACCACCAGGGGCAGCTGCCGGCGGTGACCCTCTCCTTCAACCTGGCGCCGGGCGTTGCCCTGGGCAACGTGGTGCCGGCCATCGAGAAACTGGCCCGCCAGAACCTGCCGGCGACGGTCAGCTACGGCTTCGCCGGCACCGCCCAGGTTTTCCAGTCCTCCACCCGGGGGCTGACGGTGCTGCTGATCCTGGCCATTTTTGTCATCTATATCGTCCTGGGAATCCTCTATGAGAGTTTCATCCACCCCCTGACGATTCTCTCCGGACTGCCGGCGGCCGGTCTCGGGGCGCTGCTGACCCTGCTGATCTTCCACAAGGACCTCGATGTCTACGCTTTCGTCGGGGTGATCATGCTGGTGGGGATTGTGAAGAAGAACGCCATCATGATGATCGACTTCGCCCTGGAGGCCGAGCGCCGGGAGGGGAAGAGCCCGCTGGAGGCGATCTATCAGGGCTGCCTGGTCCGTTTCCGGCCGATCATGATGACGACCATGGCCGCCCTGATGGGCGTGCTCCCCATCGCCCTCGGCTTCGGCGCCGGCTCCGAGTCGCGCCGCCCGCTGGGGCTGGCGGTGGTCGGCGGCCTGCTGGTCTCGCAGCTGCTCACCCTCTACATCACCCCCGTCATCTATTACTACATGGACCGCCTGCAGGCGAAAGCCAGGGGATTCCGTTTCCGGCGGCAGGTCGAGGAGATTGAGGCCGTGCCGGCAGCGGGCGGAGTCCCGCGGGTGAACGGCCGGCGACGCCCGTTTCCGGCGAGCGCCGGCGAGTGGACAGGGGAGGATTTTGCTGCTATAAACTCAGAATCCGAGAGCCGCCGGACGTCGTCAGGACGGTCGGCGGTTTTTCGTTCCGGTTTTGCCGGCACCCGGCTACCTGAATTCATGGAGGAGACAAGAGAAT
Organism: uncultured delta proteobacterium; assembly: GCA_963816395.1. Taxonomy (GTDB): domain Bacteria; phylum Desulfobacterota; class Desulfuromonadia; order Desulfuromonadales; family JACZKF01; genus CAWFKQ01. Next base: position 71,287 of record CAWFKQ010000016.1, read on the forward strand.
GAAAGTCGTGGCATTCAGCGGCAGCGCGCGCAAGGACGGCAACACCGCCATCCTGGTGCGGGAGGTCTTCGCCGCTCTGGAAAAGGAAGGGATCGCAACCGAACTGGTGCAGCTGGCCGGCGAGCGGCTGCGGGGGTGCATTGCCTGCTACCGCTGCTGGGAGACCAAGGACGGCACCTGCGCGGTGAAGGATGACTGCATCAACGACTGCATCCGCAAGATGACCGAGGCCGACGGCATCATCCTCGCTTCCCCCACCTATTTCGCCGACATCACCACCGAGATCAAGGCGCTGGTGGATCGGGCGGGGATGACGACGCGGGCCGGCGGCGACCTGCTGCGGCGCAAGGTAGGGGCCGCCGTCATCGCCGTGCGGCGAGCCGGCGCGATCCATGGTTTCGACTCTCTGAACCATTTCTTTCTCATCAACCAGATGATCGTTCCCGGTTCCAGCTACTGGAACGTGGGAGTCGGCCGGGAGGCCGGCGAGGTGGCGAACGATGCGGAGGGGCTGCAGACGATGCGCACCCTCGGCGAGAACATGGCCTGGCTGCTGAAGAAAATCCACACCTGAACGGGGAGGTGAAGATGGAGGTTGCCACGGCCATTGCCGGCCGCAGAAGCATACGTTCCTACCGGTCGACGCCGGTGGAAGAGGAGAAGCTGAACCGCATCCTGGAGGCGGCGCGGCTTTCTCCTTCCGCCGGCAACCGCCAGGAGTGGAAGTTCATCGTCGTCCGGGAGCCGAAGACCCGCAGCCGCCTGGCCCGGGCCGCCTGCGACCAGAAGTTCGTCGCCGAGGCCCCGGTGGTGCTGGTCGCCTGCGCCACGGAATCGTCCAAGATAATGACCTGCGGCCAGCCGGCGTATACGGTCGATCTCTCCATCGCCTTCTCCTATATGATCCTGCAGGCCTGGGAACTCGGCCTGGGGACCTGCTGGCTGGCGGCCTTCCGGGAGGAGGAAGTGAAGAGCATCCTGGGGATTCCCGAAGCGGTGCGGGTGGTGGCGATGACGCCGCTGGGGTATCCGGAGCGGCCGGTGCCGCCGCGGCCGCGCAAGCGGCTGGAGGAGATCGTCAGCTTCGAGCGCTACAGCTGACGCAATCCGTTCCACAGGGAAATTGGGCTCACCCGAAGACAAAACGCATGGTTTGGGTTAGAAACCTGAACACGGATCAAATCTGATGCACACGGATAAAAATCTGATCTGAAAAATCAGATTCTTATCAGAGCCTTTTCCGCGTAAATCCGCGTTCCATGCCATTTTCTTTGATTTCTTTTCTCTGCGCCTTTTTGTTTTTTGTGTGCTGCGGTATCTGGAATGAGTGGTTTCAGGTAATTGCTGCGAAAATTTTTGCGGAGAAGACCATGGACAGAAGAACCTTTGTGCGCTGGCTCGGTCTGCTGCCTCTGTGCCTGCAGGGGCTGGTGCGTAATCTGTTCGCTGCCGAGGGACCGCTGGTGGCGGTGGCCGAGGGGAGCGACCATGCCGCCGTCGCCCGCCGTGCCCTGGCCGCCCTGGGCGGCATGGGACATTTCGTCAAGCCGGGGAACACGGTGGTGGTGAAGCCGAACATCGGCTGGGACCGTTCGGCCGAGCTGGCCGCCAATACCAACCCGGTGGTGGTCCGGGCGGTGGTGGAGGAATGCCTGAAGGCCGGGGCGAAGAAGGTCAAGGTCTTCGACCGCTCCTGCAACGACGCCCGGCGCTGCTACGTGAACAGCGGCATCGAGGCGGCGCTGCGGGGGATGCGCGACGTGGACGTGAAGCACATCGAGGAGGAGCGCTTCCGCAAGGTGGCCCTGAACGGCAAGGCGCTCAGGGAATGGGAGCTGTACGGCGAGGCGCTCGCCGCCGATGTCTTCATCAACCTGCCGGTGGCCAAGCACCACGGCCTGTCGCGCCTGACCCTGGGGATGAAGAACATCATGGGGATCATGGGGGGAAACCGCGGCGCCATCCACCGGCACCTCGACCAGGCGCTGGCCGATGTCAACGCCGCCTTCAAGACCCACCTGACGGTGATCGACGCCACCCGCATCCTCACCGACCACGGGCCCCAGGGGGGCGATCCGGCGGACGTGCAGGTGCGCAACACGGTGATCGCCTCCACCGACATCGTGGCGGCCGACGCCTACGCCACCACCCTCTTCGGCCTCCAGCCCGCCGATATCGCCGTGACCGTCGCCGCCTACCGGCGCGGTCTCGGGGAAATGGACCTGCAGCGGATGCAGATCGTGAAAACGTAAGAAGCGAGATAGTCAGAAGCGAGATAGCGAGGTAGTCGGTTCAAAGGCAGTGATGAAAGACCTTACTATCTCGCTATCTCACTAGCTCACTGCCTGACTGGATTTCCATGAAGTTCACCACCGCCCGCATTTCCCAGCTCCTGTTCCTGGCGCTGTTTCTGGTCCTCTTCCTGCTGACCGAGTACCGGGGGAGCGACCGCATCGTCGCGGCGGTGAACGGTTTCTTCCGCGCCGATCCCCTCACCGCCGTCAGCACCCTGCTGGCGGAAAAGGCCTTTCTGCCCCTGCTGCTGCCGGGGCTGCTGGTCTTCCTCTTCTCCTTCCTCCTCGGGACGCTTCTTCTGCGGCTGGATCTGCCCGCTGGGGACGGTGCTCGACCTGGTGACCGGCAGGATCCGCAAGACCGCTCCCCTGCGCTGGCTGCGGGGGCGTCTGAAATACTGGCTGCTGCTGCCGCTGCTCTCCGCCGCCCTGCTCAACCTCAATCTGGCGGGACTGCTCGATCCGATCGCCATCCTCCTGCGCGCCCTCACCTTCTTCGTCCATCCCCTGCTCGGTGAAACCGTGCGCGGCGGCTGGGTCGGTCTCTACCGGCTGCTGGGGGATCGGCGGGACCTGCTCGATCCCGGCTACCGGCTGGTCCGCGACTATCTGCTGCCGTTCCGGGAGACGCTCTACCCGCTGGCCTTCCTGTCGGCCCTCCTGTTCTTCCTGATCCTCTTTCTGGAGCGCTTCGAGCGGCGCAACTGGTGCCGCAACCTCTGCCCCCTCGGCACCCTGCTCGGGCTGGCCGCCCGCTTCTCGCCGCTCAGCCGGGTGCCGTCCCGGCTCTGCCCCGACTGCCAGGGGTGCCGCGACATCTGCCCGAGCGGTTTCGAGCGGGAGCTGCTGCAGAAGGAGGAGTGCCTGTTGTGCCTGGAATGCGTCTTGAAGTGCCCTTCGCAGCGGGTGCGCTTCCGTTTCGGCCGCAGCCGGACGAAACCCGCTCCGGCCATGCAGCGACGGGTGCTGCTCGGGGGGATCCTCTCCGGCGTTCTGCTGGCGCGGCTGTTCCGCTTTCGCGACCCGGTGGCCCAGGCCCGTTTCCTGCGGCCGCCCGGGGTGCGCGAAGAGGGGGAATTTCTGAAAAAGTGCGTGCGCTGCGGCGAGTGCATGAAAGTCTGCCTGCGCAGCGCCCTCTATCCGGCCGCCCTGCAGGCCGGTATTGAAGGGATGTACACGCCGGTTCTGGTGCCGCGGCTCGGCTACTGCGAGTACAACTGCACTCTCTGCGGCCAGGTCTGCCCCACTGGCGCCGTCCCCGATCTGCCGGCGGCGGAAAAGAAACGGCAGGTGATCGGCAAGGCCGTCTTCCTCAAGGACCATTGTCTCCCCTTTGCCAAGAGGATGAACTGCATCGTCTGCGAGGAGCACTGTCCGATTCCGCAGAAGGCGATCCGCTCGGAGGAGGTGGCGGAGATCGATTTCCGCGGGCATCCGGTGCGGGTGAAGAGGCCGTACGTGGTGGACGAGTTGTGCAACGGCTGCGGCATCTGCGAGAATGTCTGTCCGCTGGAGGGGCGGGCGGGGATCGAGGTTTACGCGGTCAAGGACCGCACGCCCCTGGCGGCGCCCGGTCGGGACGCCGCATTTACTGAAAATGACCCCTACCGGTGATCGTTGCCGGATTGCTGACCAGGAAGGAGGAGTGACCGATGGAACAGGTGATTCGCGAGGAGATCCGGCGCTTTTTGCGGGAGTGTCCGGAAAACCGTTTTCCGCAGGGCGATGCCCCCTATTTCGATGAGCCGCTGATCGGCTTCGCTGCCGCCGCCGACCCGCTCTTCGGTGAGTACAAGACGATCATCGGCGACTTTTCACCTGACGCCGCAGGAACTGATGACGGCGGCCTTCGGCCCGCAGGCGGCGGCCGCCACCGTCATCGTCTGGTCGCTGCCGATTACCAGGGTGACCCGCGAGAGCAATCGGCGGGAGGAGCGCTGGCCTTCCCGGCCCTGGGCGCAGACCCGGAGTTTCGGTGAAGTCTGCAATGTGGCGCTGCGCCGGCACCTGATCGCCTTCCTCAGCGGGCACGGCCACCGGGCACTGGCGCCCCAGCTCTCGCCGGTCTGGAAGGAATTCGGCGACACCCCCGTCGGCATCGCCTCCGCCTGGTCGGAGCGGCATGCCGCCTATGCCGCCGGCCTCGGCACCTTCAGCCTCAACGATGCCCTGATCACGCCGCGGGGCATCGCCCACCGCCTCGGCAGCGTGGTCACCGACCTGATCGTGGCGCCCAGTGATAGACGCTGGCCCGACCACCGGCACAACTGTCTCCACTACCGGGAGGGGACCTGCGGCCTGTGCATCGAACGCTGCCCGGTGGGTGCCCTGTCCCGCCAGGGCCACGACAAGTACCGCTGCCGGGAGTACGTTTACGGAGAGGTGCCGCGGGCGGTCGGTGAGCAGTACCAAGTTCCCCATACCGGCTGCGGCCTCTGCCAGACCAGGGTCCCCTGCGAGGCTCAGGTGCCGCCTGGGAGGAGCAAAGAGTAGAATACAAAACCGCCATCCTTCAGCTGGCGCCTCAGAAGTCCCCTCTCCCAGGAGAGGGGAATCGGCACCGATCCGGAAACAAATTGGTTTATAGAAGGATTAGAAGGAGTCCCATGAGCGATATCGTACGTTCCGTCTGCCCTTTCGACTGTCCCGATGCCTGCGGCCTGCTGGTGGAGGTGGAGGAAAATCGGGCGGTACGGGTGAGCGGCGATCCCGAGCATCCCTTCACCCGCGGCACCTTGTGCCCGAAGATGCTCCATTACGAACGCACCGTGCACTCGCCGCGCCGGTTGACTACTCCCCTGCGCCGCAGCGGCGCCAAGGGGAGCGGCGCCTTCGTCCCCATCGGCTGGGAGGAGGCGATCGCCACCATCGCCGGTCGCTGGCGCGAGATCATCGCCCGGCACGGGGCGGAGGCGATCCTCCCCTACTCCTACGCCGGCACCATGGGGCTTATCCAGCGCAACGCCGGCCACCCCTTCTTCCACCGGCTGGGCGCCTCGCGCCTGGCCCGCACCATCTGCTCCCCGGCCAAGGGGGCCGGCTGGAAGGCGGTCATGGGGGAAACCCCGGGGCCGCACCCGGACACCGTCATGGCGAGCGACCTGGTGATCCTCTGGGGGATCAACGCCGCCGCCACCAGCATCCACTTCCTGCACGGGGTGCGCGAGGCCAGGCGGCGCGGGGCGAAGGTCTGGCTGATCGACACCTACCGGACGCCGACCGCCGGGGCGGCCGACGAGCTCTTCCTGGTGCGGCCGGGGAGCGACGGCGCCCTCGCCCTGGGGATGATGCATGTGCTGGCCGCGGAGGGGCTGCTCGATAGCTCCTTCATAGAAGCGCACGTGCAGGGATTCCAGGAACTGCGCGAAAAGGTCCTTCCCGACTACCCGCCGGAGCGCGTTGCCGAAATCACCGGCCTGCCGGCCGCCGTTATCCTCGACATGGCAAGGCGCTTCGGCCGCGCCCGGGCGCCCTTTATCCGCCTGGGGAGCGGTCTGAGCCGTTACGGCAACGGCGCCATGACGGTGCGCTGCATCGTCGCCCTGCCGGCCCTGGTCGGCGCCTATGGCAGGGAGGGCGGGGGCTGCCTGGCTTCGACCAGTTCCGGCGCCGCCATCGCCATGGCCGAGGTGACGCGCGAGGACTTCATGCCCCGCCCGACCCGGACCATCAACATGATCCGTCTCGGGCAGGCGCTGAATGAGCTGGGGGACCCGCCGGTCATGTCCCTCTATGTCTATCACTCCAACCCCGCCGCCGTCGCCCCCGACCAGAACGCCGTCCTGCGCGGGCTCGCCCGCGAGGACCTGTTCACCGTGGTGCACGAACGCTTTCTCACCGATACCGCCCGCTGGGCCGACCTCGTGCTGCCGGCGACCTCCTCCCTGGAGCACTCCGATCTCTACAACAGCTACGGCACCTACTGCATCCAGCGGGCGGCCGCCGCCGTGCCGGCGGTGGGGGAGAGCAAGTCGAACTGGGAGGTCTTTTCCCTGCTCGCCGCCGCCATGGGCTTTGCCGAACCCTTTTTCCGCCAGAGCGCCGACGTCCTGATCGACCACCTCCTCGCCCTGCCGGCATCCATGCGCGAAGGAATCGACCTCGCCAGTTTCGCCGCGGGGAAGGCGGTCGAACTTTCCTTGCCGCCAGCGGCGGCAAGTGACCTTCCGCACCCCTTCCGGGCGGGTCGAGATCCTCAACCCGGCCGAGCCGGAGCCGCTCCTCCGCTACCTGCCCACGCATGCCGAGGCGGAGGCGGCGGAGTTCCCTTTGCGGCTGATGACCGCCCCGCATCCCTTCGCCCTCAACTCCACCTTCAATGAGCAGCCGGAGCTGCGCCGGCGGCAGCGGGGGATGCAGCTCCTCCTGCACCCGGCGGAGGCGGCGGCCCGCGGGCTGGCGGACGGACAGCGGGTGCTCGCCGGCAACCGGCTGGGGGAGGCGCTCTTCTTCCTGCAGATCACCGACCGGGTGCCGGCGGGGATCGCCGTCGCCGAAGGGGTCTGGTGGCGGGAGTTCGCCCCCGGCGAACGCACCGTCAACGCCCTCACCTCCCAGCGCCTGACCGACCGGGGGGAAGGGAGCACCTTTTACGACAACGCCGTCGAGGTACGGGGGGCGCCGTGAAGATCCGGATCATCACCACCGGCGGGACGATCGACAAGATTTACTTCGATCAGTTGAGCGAATTCCAGGTGGGGGAGCCGCAGATCGGCGAGGTGCTGCGGGAGACCGGCGTCGCCTTCGACTACGAGATCGAATCGATCCTGCGCAAGGACAGCCTCGACCTGGACGCTGCCGACCGCCGGCTGATCCGCGAGGCGGTGGTGCGGGCGCCGGAGGACCGCATCCTGGTAACGCACGGCACCGATACCATGATCGAGACCGCCCGCGCCCTCGACGGCATTCCGGGAAAGACCGTCGTGCTCACCGGCGCCCTGCAGCCGGCGCGCTTCCGGCAGACCGACGCGGTCTTCAACATCGGCGCCGCCGTGCTGGCGGTGCAGCTGCTTGGCGAAGGGGTCTGGCTGGTCATGAACGGCCGGGTGTTCGATCCGCGGCGGGCGCGGAAGAACCGGCAGGCGAATCGGTTCGAGGCGGAATAGACCCTCTCCCCCGGCCGCTGCCCCCCGGCCAGACCGTCGTCTCCAGCGGTTCCTTGAAGGTGAGGGTGCGGTAGGGGAAGGGGATCTCGATGCCGGCGGCGTCGAGGGCCTTCTTCACGGCCAGGACCACCTCGCCCCGCGACCGGCGCAGGTCCACCGGCTTGGGCCCGGTCCACCAGGTCACCTCGATGTCGATGCTGCTTTCCCCGAAACCGGCGGCGAAGACCTGGACCGGCTGCTCCTGCATGACCGTCGGGCACCCCGTCAGCGCCTGCTGAATGACCCGCACCGCCGCCTCCGCGTCCTCGCCATAGGCGATCCCGACGGTGATGGAGATCCGCCGGCGCGGTCGGTCGGTGAAGATGCGCACCGGGTTCTTGAACAGGAAGGAGTTGGGGAGCACCACCAGTTCGCCGGTAGTTTCGCGGACCAGGGTCATGCGGACGGTGACGTCCACCACCCGGCCGCTGATCCCCTCCACTTCGAGATAGTCGCCGTTCTCGAAGGGGAAGCGCCAGAGGATCAGGATGCCGGCGAAGAAGTTTTCGAAGATGTCCTTGAAGGCGAAACCGACCGCCAGGGAAGCGATGCCCAGGGTGCCCAGGGCGCTGGCCGGGGTCAGGCCGGGAAAGATCATCGTGGCGGCCAGCAGCAGCCCCAGCATCCAGATGCCGATGGTGATCAGGCGGACGAAGAGCGCCCGCAGGGACCCGCTCATATGGAAGCGTCCGAGCACCCGCTCCCCGAAACGGGAGAAGCCCCAGGCGATCAGCCAGGTGAGCAGGATCAGGAGCACCCCGGCGCAGAGGAAGGGGAGATGGGCGACGAACTTGAGCCAGAGGCCCAGCACCGTCGACCGCAGCGTTTTCACCGCCAGATCGACGACCTGGTCACCCTGGCCGGCGGCCGCCAATAAGTCGGCCGGCAGCGAATATACGGTTAGCTTGCGCAAGGGAGTTCTCCGGCTGAATGCCTGTTGCCATTTTTAATTATAGTTCCCCTCGCCGGCGGTGCAGCCCCTGCCCCATTTTTTCCGTTCCCCATCTCAATCAGTCCGAGCGACAGGGGGCGGCAGCGCGAAACTTTTCGTCGGTAGGGCACGGCAACGCCTCCCGGTTGACTTCCTCTGGCCGCATGTTATCTGTGAACGGAAAAGGAGGTGGCCATGGCGGATCGGCCCGAACTGATCAGTTTCAAGCTCTGACCCTACGTCCAGAGGGCGGTCGTCCTGCTGAACGAGAAAGGGGTCGAGCACGACGTCACCTACATCGACCTGAAGAACAAGCCCGACTGGTTCCTGCGCCTCTCCCCCCTGGGCAAGGTCCCCGTCCTCAAGGTGGGGGAGGCGGTCCTCTTCGAATCGGCGGTCATCTGCGAGTACCTCGACGAGGTCCATCCGCCCTCCCTGCACCCGGCCGATCCGCTGCGCAAAGCGGTGAACCGCGCCTGGATGGAGTTCTCCTCGGAGCTGTTCGTCGACCTCTACCGCCTGGCGACGGCCGCCGAGCGGGAGGCTTTCGAGACGAGCCGCCGGGCCGCCCGGGAGAAGCTGGAGCGGCTGGAAGGGCAGGTCGGCGGTCCCTTCTTCAACGGTTCCGGGTTCTCTCTCGTCGATGCCGCCATCGCCCCGGCTTTCATGCGCATTTCCCTGCTGGAGGAGGTCCGGCCGATGGGGCTGCTGGAGGGACTGCCGAAGGTGCAGCGCTGGAGCGACAGTCTGCTGGAGCGGGAGTCGGTGCGAACGTCGGTCGTCGACGAGTTCCCGGCCCTGTTCCGCGATTATCTCGCCGCCGGCGGCGGCTACCTGGCGCGGGGGGGTGGAGATTAGCTAAACCAAGTCACCCGATCGCTCGCACCGGCAGGTAAGGCAATTTTCAGTAAATGGGATCCTCAGCTTTGTATCAGCCCGCTCATTTCAGCTGTGGAGGGTGGTGTAAACGATTCGCCAGGCATTAAGACTACGGCTTCAATTTCCGGATAGCGGGCGAGCTCTGAGGCAAAGTCACGGTGACGCTCCAACATGAAATTCACGGGAGGGAACGCATGGAGTAATCCTTCCATTCCCTCGGGGTCTGCGGCCTCCTCCGGCTTTGGGAACCAGTGATAAGGGATAACATGCTTAACCCCAAGGGCCTTGGCGGCAAAGGCTCCCTCGGCAGGCCCCATGGTGAATATATCTGCAATCGAGAGTACAGCGAGGTCCGGTTTGTAGAGGGGTTTGATCAAGGTCTCCATCTCCGACGTATAGGCGGTGTCGCCCGAGATGTAGATCGTATACCCATTCTCTAGGCGGATGACAAAGCCGCCGGGGCTGCCGGCCGACTCGAAAGAGCGCTCCTCGCCGAAGCTAGAGCTGTGGCTAGAAGCAACGAGTGTCACCTGGATTTCCTCCAGAAGCGGATAATTGCCGCCGAAGTTGAGAGGGAAGACATTAGGCACTCGGCCGGCGAAATCCTTAAGGAAATGCTCGTAGTGAGTGACCCCCATCACCCGGTTATTGGCTTTAAGGAGACCCTCGAAGCCCAGGCTATGATCGAAGTGGGCATGCGTACAGAGTACCAAGTCTGCGTCCTCCCATTTCTTCGGGTTCTGCCACTCTTTAGGGCAGGTGGGGTTTCCCGCGATCCAAGGGTCGACGACGATGACCTTCCCCTTTTCTGTCTTGATCCGGAGCATACTGTGACCGAGAAGTTGGATCTCCATCAAATTTCTCCTTCCTAAGCCTCATCTTCTTGAAAAAATAACGCCAATAACCTTTTCACCACCTCTCCCCACCAACCCCCTCTCTAAGAGGCATTCTTTTAATGAGAAATGAGAACAGGTACGGCATGGTGGTTAAGGACGTACCGAACAACCGGGCTCAATGCGAGCTTTCCCCGTGTATAGGCACATGCTCCCATAACTAATAGGTCGATCGCCTGTTGGCAAGTAAGGTTTAGAAGAGTGTCACCAACGGTCAAATTCCCTGGGAAGACGTGATCGGCAGTCGCCGTTACTTTCCGATGAGCAAGATAGTCGCGGATCTGCATGAGGCCGTCATTCTCGGAAGAGATTGTTTCGCTGGTTATATTCATGATTGAAACATAACGGGCTGCTTTTAGGAACGGCAGCGCGTCGTTGACACTCCTGACCGATTCCCGCCCTGTCTTCCAAGCGATCATGATTCGAACTCCCGCGGTTTTAAAGGTTCCGGCATAGGGCACGACGAGAACAGGGCGTCCAGATGCCAGCACGAGTCTTTCCAGGAGGTCTATAGGGAGATTCCTGCTCAGGGAGCGAGAGTTGGCCTGCCCGACAATGATCAAATCCGAGTAATAGGCCTGAGTTATTATAGTTTCCATAATATCAGCCCCAGTGACTGACTGATCAATACAAATCCATTCTGATGAAACACCGAATTCGGCGGTTTTATTTTTGAACATCGATTCTATTGTGCTAGCCTTAGAAGTATTTTCAAATTCATTAATAGTGCATAAGCCACGGAGATTGGCTTGGTGCTTCATTGCATATTGAATCGCCAAATCAAGACGAGCTTCTGTTTCGGTAGAAGTGTCGAGATGTAACAAAATATCTCTTATTATCACAATAAAGTTCCTCACAAACGGGATATATTTTAAAGTAACGTAATTATTATTAGGTATTCGTCCTTTGCAATCGCCCCGCCCTACGCCACAGACTCTTCAGGTGAGACCAATCTCTTTTCTTTCCCAAGATATGCACATTTAACCCCCGCATTTTTCATCAATTCATCCGCCGTTCCTTCCAAGATGACTCGCCCGGTTTCCAGAACATAACCACGGTCGGCCAGTTTAAGCGCCGCTTTGGCATTTTGTTCCACCAACAGGATGGTCATGCCGACTTGCTGACGCAACCGTTCCAGAACCCGAAATATCTCCTGCACCACCAGCGGCGCCAGGCCCATCGATGGCTCATCCAGTAATAGCAGCTTCGGATTGGCCATCAGCGCCCTGCCGATGGCCAGCATTTGCTGTTCGCCCCCTGACATCGTTCCGGCTAGTTGCTTGCGGCGCTCTTCAAGGCGGGGAAACAGTTTAAATATTTTTTCCATATCATTGCGGATCGCGCTCTTAGCCTCATTACGGTAACGCAAATATGCGCCAAGCTCCAGGTTGTCTTCCACCGAGAGCGGCTTAAAAACCTGCCTGCCTTCGGGAACCTGAGAAATTCCAAGGTTGACGATTCTGTCCGGCAACATTTTGGTAACCGGATCCATGCAGAAGAGGACCTCGCCACAGGCGGCAGGTGTCACTCCGGAGATAGTGTTGAGGATGGTGGTCTTGCCAGCGCCGTTGGCGCCGATCAAGGTAACAATTTCACCCAATTCAAGATGCAACGAGACATTCTTTAGGGCATGAATTTTGCCGTAATATGTATTGACGTTTTTGAGCTGCAACATTAGCCGTCCTCCCCGAGGTAGGCCGCAACCACTTCTGGATTATCTTGAATTTCCTGCGACGTACCTTCGGCAAGTTTTTTGCCGAGGTTGAGCACCACTATCCGGTCGCAGATATCCATGATCAGTTCCATATCATGTTCTACAAGGACAACTGTTATCCCTTTTTTCCTGATCCTCTGGATGAGGTGCGAGAACTCTAAAGTCTCCTGGCTATTAAGGCCAGCCGCCGGTTCGTCCATTAAGATAATACGTGGTTCCAATGCCAGAGCTCGAGAGACTTCAAGCAACCTCCCTTTGCCGAAGGGAAGATTGCCAGCGGTGACATCCGCAAGATCCGTTATGCCCGTGAACTCCAGGCATTCCATAGACCGCTCATGGATGCGGCGTTCTTCAGCAATGCTCCAGGGCATCTTAAAGGCGCAAGCCAGAAGACCACTGGAGCTTTTAGTATGCATCCCGACCATGACGTTTTCGCGCACAGTCATGCCGCTGAACAGTTCAATGTTCTGGAAGGTACGAACCAACCCCCGCCGTGCCAATTGTTCAGGGGCAAGCCCGGATACATCCGTACCCTCCAGAAGCACCTTCCCTGCAGACTGGGTATAAATGCCAGTGATGATGTTGAAGAGGGTGGTCTTGCCGGCCCCATTGGGACCGATAACGCCAGTGATATCCCCCTGCGATATGGAGAAAGAGACATGATCGAGCGCAATGACTCCGCCGAAAATTTGGCTGATCCCAGAGACTTCAAGCATGTTCGGCACCCTTTTTAGGACCGATGAATTTTATATATAAAGCAGGAATTTCGCGTACTTTTGCATAAAGAGCGGGGAGCCCTCGTGCCAACCCTTTTGGCATGAACCTGATCATTAATATCAGAAGACTTCCATAGATGACGATATCGTAATCCTGGGCTCCTCGCAGGATCTCGGGCAACAGCGTTATCAAAGCTGCTCCAAGAAATGAGCCGTAAATACTCCCCAGTCCGCCGATGACCACCATGGTGAGCAGCTCGATGGAAAAATTGAAGCCGAACGAAGCGGGCGAAATGAATGTCATTGTGTGGGCGTAAAGACTGCCGGCCACTGAGGAAATGATGGCTGAAAGTGCAAATATCTGTACTTTGAGAAGGCGCGCATTGACCCCCAACACCCGCGCCGCTACCTCAGAGTCGTGAATGGCCCGCAGGGCGCGTCCCATACGGGAGCTTGCCAAATTTAGAGCCAAGAGAATAAAAACAAGAGTAAAGCCCCAAATCAGGTAGTAGTTCTTTAAATCGGAGTCAAAGGTAATTTGACCCACTGTGAGATTGGGGATTCCAGAGAGACCAGATGGGCCGCCGGTCAGATCGATGGCCTCGGTGAAGGCGATATAGATGATAATCCCGAGTCCCAGCGTTGCCATGGCAAGGTAATGTCCTTTAAGCTTCAGGATCGGAAAACCGATTAGGAACGCCAATGCACCAACAATGATAGCTACCAGCGGCATTGTCGCCCAGGCATTCCAGCCATAGGTGCCAGTGAAAATGCCGGACATGTAGGCTCCCAGTCCGAAAAATCCGGCATGTCCGAGTGATATCTGGCCGGCATAACCCATAAGAAGGTTGAGCGCTACGGCGAGCGTGGTATTGATCCCGACGAATATCAGAACATTCATTAAGTATCCGCCATTGAAGGCCAGTGGCACCAGCAGAACAATCAGGGCAAATATGAGGAATTTCAGGCGTTCTTTATTCATATTGTCATACCCTCTCACTTTCTGCCTTGCCGAACAGCCCTTGTGGCCGCATAAACAGTATTAGGAGGAGAACAATGAAGGCCGTCGCGTCTTTGTATCCGGAAGAAATCAATCCGGCCCCCAAGGATTCGAGCAAGCCGAGGAGCAATCCTCCGACGACCGTGGGGAGGCCGCCGCTCATACCGCCGATAATGGCAGCGCAGAAGCCTTTTAGGCCGAGCATGATCCCCACGTCGTAGGCCGTCATAGTCAAGGGGGCAATAATGATACCGGCCACCGCTCCCATAGCCGAACTGATGACGAATGAGAACAGAACCATGTGCCGCACGTCGATCCCCACCAGGCCGGCGGCTCGCCGATTAAAGGAGCAGGCGCGCATGGCCTTGCCGCTGATGGTGTGGTAGAAATAAAACCTGTTGATGGCGATGATTATTAGGGTGATGCCAAATATCCAAAGATGTTGCGGCAGGATGGTGGCCCCGCCGATGGTGATTGGCTTAGCACTGGAAAACGCAGGGATGGCGTGCGTGTCCTTGCCCCACAACAGCATAGCCAGTCCCCGGATTAGAATGCTGCCGCCGAGGGTGATGATGATCATGTTAATGGCTGTTGGTTGGCGGAGCGGTCGGATGGCGAGACGCTCGAACAAAAAGCCGACCAAGGTTGTGGCCGCCACAGCAAAGGGAATCGCCAGCCAGGTCGGCAATCTGAACAGCTCCAGGAAAAAGAGGGTCAACATGGCGCCCAGCATTACGAATTCACCCTGCGCAAAGTTGATGATGCCGGTAGCGTTATAGATGATCGCAAACCCGAGGCCGACAAGGGAGTAGATCGCCCCGGTTGAAAGGCCGGACACTGTGTATTGAATGATCTGATCAAACTGCATTGGGTATCCCCTCTGGACCATCAGTAAGACATAACGATCCTGGCCTTTGGGTGCTCATAAATATATTTGCGGTTTGCTTCAGGAGGCTCATCCAGCCAGATAGCCGACTAGACTACCAGCTATCTGGCTGGAATCGAATTTATCGATTAGAATTAGAGAGCCATTACTTGGTCAGCACAAATTCCCCTTTAGAAATCCTAACCATTTCAAAGGCGGAGAGATCAAGACCATTGTGTTGTTCAGGGTTCAGGTTGAACACGCCGGAAACACTGACCAGTTTCTTGGTCTGTTCGATACCGTCTCTGATGTTTTCAGGGGTGGACCCGACCTTTTCAATAGCGCCGGCTATCAGAAGAAAGGCATCATAGGTATAGCCGCCAAAACTTGAGGGTTCGTCGCCATACGCCTTTTTGTACTTTTGATCATAATCTTTGAGCAAAACTTTCTGGGAGTCTGACTTCGGAAGACTATTGTAGATCGCCAGTTTGCCAGTCGGGAGCATTACCCCTTCGGCAGCCTTATTGCCAGCCAGTTGAATGTATTTTTTGGAGGCAACACCATGGCTCATGTAAAGTGGGATCTTTATGCCAAGTTGTTGAACGTTTCTAGTGATGATCGCCGGCCCAGGATTGGTACCCCAGCAAATAATGGCGTCCGGGTTGATGCCTCTGATCTTGGTCAGTTGTGCGGTCATATCGGTGTCTTTGGGGCCATAGACTTCGTCGGCCACGATGGAAAAACCTTTCTGCCCGGCTATCGCCTTGAGTTGTTCGCGACCGGAGGCGCCAAAACCATCGGTAACCGTCAAGAGAGCAATAGTTCTCTGCTTTTTTTCAGCCATGTAATTGAGGATCTTTTCGGCTGCAACATGATCGTTGGGGGGGGTCTTAAACACCCAGTGCTTCACTGGATCGGTGATCTTGATGCTGGCCCCGCCGGATATCATGGGAATCTTCTCC
Source organism: uncultured delta proteobacterium (assembly GCA_963816395.1). Taxonomy (GTDB): domain Bacteria; phylum Desulfobacterota; class Desulfuromonadia; order Desulfuromonadales; family JACZKF01; genus CAWFKQ01. The sequence continues at coordinate 86,685 of CAWFKQ010000016.1, forward strand.
TTCTCGGCCAAATGGATGACCGCCATGCTCTCTCCGGAGGTGGTTGGGCCGATGATGACACTTACCTTGTCGTCCTTGATCAATTTAGTGGCCAGCTGGACCGCCTTGGTAGGATCGCCTCCGGTGTCGTATATGATAGCTTCAAGTTTCTTGCCGTTTATGCCCCCTTGTTCGTTGGTTTCTTTCACCAGCAGCTCAAGGGTTTTCTTCATCGGATCACCAAGAAAAGAAGCTGGCCCGGTCACAGAAAACAGACCCCCGATCTTGATCGTGTCGGAAGAGGCAAAAGCACTGCCACAAGACAGAATCGCTATCAGTCCCGAAATAATGCCTACGAAGTAACTCTTCATTGTAAAACTCCTTTTTGGGTGGTACGCCGTTTTGCAAAAGAGAGATCCTTTGTTCACCTTCCCTGCAGCCTTAAGAAATTCCTACAGGTAAAGCAATCTCCCGCGTTATTCCTTTCTCAATGATTTAGTCTCCAAAGTTTTGACCAAGCCACGGATCATACTGTTGTAAGGAGTGGCAACTCCGGCTTGTGCGCCGTATTCAATTATCTTTCCGTTTATGTAGTCGATTTCGGTCCGACGGCCCGCCTCGATGTCTTGTAACATCGATGGCTTGAGATTGCCGGCCTTTTTTATGTAATTGATACAGTAAGGATAATAGTCAGAACCGAGGGCAAATTCGCTGGCGCGGGCCACGGCGACCCCCTCTTTGACTAGTGCATCGACGAGACTAAAGAGAATGGGGTCGCGGACGGTCTCGACAATGGTATTTCCCGTTACGGCGCAGATGGCCATCATGCAGGAGTTCAGCACGGACTTTCGCCAAACCATGTCGGCTATTTTCTCGGTGTGCAAAGTGTCGAGGCCGCACTCGGTCAAAACGTTGCAGATACCAATTGCGGCTTCTTTAGACTGGGGAGCGAGTTCTTGAAGAAAATTCGGCCGGTGATGAAAGACTACCCGGATATGGCACGGAGCCAGCGGAGAACACCCATAATTGACGACACCCCGCATGACATGTTTGGCTCCGAGATTTTGGGCCAGGACCAATTCTGTGTCGATGCCGTTTTGCCAGCTAACGACGTAACGCCCTTCGGCGACGAAGCCCTCGAGAGCGGAGGCGATCAAGGGGAGGGCCGTGGCTTTGGCGGTTATAATGATGACATCAGGCGGATCTGAAATGAGATCCTCGATCCTGGTGGTGACCCTTGACACACCCGCCTGCAGGTTATCTACTCCTTCTATGATGATGCCGGGTTTAATGGCCGGTTCCAGGAGACCAGGGATGACATCGCAGAGCGTGACGTTATAACCTCCCCTGGCAAGGAAGGCGGCGACAACCCCCCCCACCGGCCCGGCGCCGATGACTGCAAATTTAGTTGGCTTATAGTTGCATTCTTCCTTCATAGGGCGGACTCCTCGAAATAAGAAAACTGCGGTGCCTGACACGTTCCTGCCCGGAAACTGCCGATAGGCATCCGGATTTTCCGTATGCGCACATTAGATCCATTCCTGGATCATACCGAAGGACTCGGAATCAAGGACCTTGATGCCATGGGCTTGCAGTACCTCGATCGCCAGATCATTATCGCTGAAGCGGAAGATCATCACCGCTTTTCCCGGTGCGGAGCCGATGCCAGCCATGGCATACATGTAACTGACATTCAACTGGGCATCCTTAATGAAGCTCAGCATACGGGCCAGACTGCCGGGGATATCTTCCATTTCCGCTGCGACGACATCGTCAACCCGGGCTGGAAACTGTTTTTCCATGATTACCTGGCGGGCTTTGATAATATCGGACACGAGAATGCGCAGGACGCCGAATCCGGAAAGGTCGCAGATGGATAGGGATCTCAGATTAAGCCCGGCCACCCCGAGGCAATTGGTGACCTCATAGAGGCGGCCAGGGGCGTTTTCAAGGAAAATGGATAGCTGTTTTAATTTCATGAGAATCCCTTCTGGACTCTATGCGGCTGAAGCCCCTCCGCTGAGGGCTTTAAGGTTGATCTCAGTTCCTTTACCAGCGGAGAGCATCTTGAGCACACTCTCGATGACCAGAGGATCGAGAGGGAGGTCCTTCATCACGGAACCAACCATAACCATATTGACCGCCTTGGCATTGCCGGCCTTCTGAGCAATGGAGAGCGCATCGATATCGTGGGCGTTGCTGCATGCCCGGCTGATCTGCTCCTCCACATCGGTAGGATACGTGGCCAGGCCGGAGGCTACGGTGCTGGGGTTAATGGTGGCCTTGTTGTAGACCAGTTTCCCGCCGGCCTTGAGATAGTGTACGTACCTGAGCGCCTCCAAGGGCTCGAAAGAGATCAGGATGTCGGCACTGCCGGGGAGGACCGCCGGTGAGTAAACTTTTTTCCCGATACGGACGAAGGAGATAACACTCCCTCCACGCTGGGCCATGCCATGTACTTCATTCTGCTTGACATCCAGGCCGCTGGCCAGGGCGCTTTCGGCAAGCACCTTGGACGCCATGAGGACACCCTGCCCGCCGACCCCGGTAATGACGATATTAAAGACTTCCATTAGTTCCTCCGATTCTCAATTTCCGACATGGCGTCGAATTTACACAGTTGGGCGCAGACACCACATCCGTTGCAGATGTTGGGGTCCACGGTTACCTTCGGTTTGTCGCCTGAATTCTTCAGTCCCAAAGCCACGCAAGCTGCCTTCAGGCATGCACGACATCCCGTGCACTTATCCGGGTCCACGGTCAGGATGGGTTGTTTCACCCGATAACGTAAGATGCAGGGATTCTTGTCCACCAGGACGTAGGGACCTGGGATCTCAAGGCCCTTTTTGATGGCAGCCTCGGTCTCAGCGAGGTTATAGGAGTTGATTTCGACAACATTTTCGACGCCCAGCACCTTGACCAATTCCACCATGTCCACCTGTTTGGCCGTCCCGCCCTGCAGTACGCTGCCACTGCCGGGGTTCTCCTGCCCGCCGGTCATGCCGGTGGTGCGATTGTCCATGATAATGACCAGGGCATTGCCGCCGTTATAGACCAGGTTAAGCAATCCGGTCATTCCCGAGTGGAAAAAGGTGGAATCGCCGATGACGGCAACGGGTTTTTCCGTTCTGCCGGCAATCTCGTTGATTCTGGCCATGCCGTGAGCGGCGCTGATGCTCGCTCCCATGCAAATGCAGGTATGCATGGCGCTCATGGGAGGAAGCGCGCCGAGGGTGTAACAGCCGATATCGCCGGCAACAAAAACCTTGAGTTTACTGAGGATGGAGAACAATCCGCGGTGAGCGCAACCAGGACAGAAGGTGGGGGGACGTTGGGGAAGGCCTGCGACAGGACTCGTCCCCTCAATTTCCTTCTTTCCTGCCGCTGTCCTGATAATTGCCGAATCGACTTCCAAACAGTAAGGAATTTTGTTTTTTCCGATATCGACTCGAATCCCCATGGCCCGTATTTGTTCTTCAAATATGGCGTCCATCTCTTCGACTACCATGAGGCGTTTAACCCTGCCGGCAAATTCCCGGATCATTTTCTCCGGCAGGGGGTGGGCCAGGCCTAATTTGAGAACTGAGGCGGTAGGAAAAGCCTCTTTCACATGCTGATAAGAAACGCCTGAGGTAATGATACCCAGATCAATATCCGCCATCTCGACCCGGTTGAGCGGTGTCGTTTCCGCGTACTCCTGCAATTTGAGCAGCCGCGCTTCCACCTCTACATGCTTTATCTTGCCGAAGTTGGGCAGCATCACGTTTTTGGGCACGTTTTTGACCCATTCTCTGATCTTCGGCGAGATCTTTTCCCGTTGCTCGACACAACACTTCGCATGGGCCGTGCGAGTGGTGGTGCGAAGCATGACCGGCGTATCGAACTGCTCGGAAATTTCGAGTCCTGCCCGCACAAAATCATAAGCCTCTTGGGAATCGGCTGGATCCAACATGGGTACTTTGGCAAACTTTGCGTAATTGCGGCTGTCCTGTTCATTCTGGGAAGAATGCTGCCCCGGGTCGTCGGCCACCATCAGGATCAGTCCAGCATTGACGCCGGTGTAAGTAAAGCTCATCAGCGCGTCGGCAGCGACATTAACCCCGACGTGTTTCATGGTAGCCAAGGCCCTGCCGCCGGCAATGGAGGCACCGATCGCTGCTTCCAACCCGACCTTCTCGTTGGGCGCCCATTCGCAGTAGACCTCACCTAGTCGGGCTACCTCTTCCAGTGTTTCGGTACTGGGGGTGCCGGGATAGCCTGAGGCGAAGACCCCACCGGAATCCCCAAAGCTCAAAGCAATGGCTTCGTTGCCTGAAATTATTTTTTTCATAAGCTAAATACTCCTTCTCGTTGTGGCGTTCCGTTCCGCAGCATGAACTACGAACCGGAAAGAAATTGGTTATACTTCCGATGGCCGGCAGAGGTTCACTAAAGGTATTTCAGCTCCTTCCCCCGGGCGGTCAATTCAGCGCGGAACTGGGGATGGGCGATATCGATCAGTGCACGCGTGCGCTGACGGATGCTCTTGGCGTACAGATCTGCTACTCCATACTCCGTCACCACATGATGGACATGGTTGCGGCTGGTTACCACACCTGCTCCATGCTTCAGCATCGGAACTATCTTGCTGACCATGGTTCCGTCTTTCATAATCGAAGTGCTCGGCATGGCGATGACCGACACCCCGCCTTTGGAGCGGGAGGCACCGTAGACAAAGTCCAACTGCCCACCAACGGCTGAATAAAACCTCGGGCCTATACTGTCGGCGCAGACCTGTCCGGTGAAATCCACTTCAATAGCGGCATTGATCGAGACCATCCGATCATTTTGCGCAATCACAAAAGGGTCATTGATGTACTCGGTACGGTGCATTTCGATCATGGGATTGTTATTGGCCCAACGGTAGAGGCGCTTAGTCCCCAGGAGGAATCCGCAGACGATCTTGCCTTTATGGAGGGTTTTGCGGGAACAGTTTATAACTCCCGCCTCCACCAGGTCGATGACTCCGTCGGAAATCAGTTCCGAATGTATGCCGAGATCTTTTTTATTAAAGAGATGCTTGAGTACTGAGTCTGGAATAGAGCCGATTCCAAGCTGCAGTGTTGCGCCGTCAGGGATCAAACTAGAAATATGGCCCGCAAGCTGTTCGACAGTTTCCGGGTCACCCTCTTCACCCATATGTCTTTCGGGAAGAGGAGAAGCAGCCTCAACGATGCGGTGCATGCGGGACACGTGCATAAAGGTGTCTCCCAACATCCGCGGCACATTCGAGTTTACTTGGGCAATAACCGTTTTGGCGGATTCCGCAGCCGTTATGGAGAGCCCAGATTCCGTGCCCAGCGAGCAGAAACCGTTTTCGTCAGGCGTCGATACGTTGAGAATCGCCACATCGAGGGGCAAGTGACCGTTTTTGAACAAGAGGGGATATTCCGAAAGCAGGACAGGGGTGAAATCAGCACGCCCTTCGTTAACAGCCTGGCGAACATTGGGGCTGATGAACATGGTGTTGACCCTGATATGGCCCTGCATCTCGGGGGCAACGTAATCAGACGGACAAATTGTCACCGCTTGGCAAACTTCTACGTGCTGAAGTTTCGGCGCACGCTTAACCAGAGCTTCCAGTAAATACATTGGTACGGAAGCGTTCCCAGTCAGAAAGAGGCGATCGCCGGAATTAACACCTTTGATTGCTTCATCGGCGGTCATCACTCGAGAAGCATAAATCTCCTGCCAGTCCGTGATTGCTCTACAGGTCGTCGGGGCCACCATTGCTCTCCTTAATTCAGATATTCCATTACCCGTAAACTCTTTCAATTAAACCCTGATCCTTCCGTCCACGGCGTAGACGGCATCGGCAAAGGCCATGATCGGGTTCAGGTCCATCTCCTGGATCATCGGCAGATCGCTCAGCAGCTGCGAAAGGCGCTGGATGAGGTTGACCACCTTCTCCTTGTCGATCCCCGCCTCACCCCGCACCCCGTCGAGCAGGGCCGAAGTCTTGATGGAGGCGAGCATCTCCCGCGCCTCCAGGCGGGTGACCGGGGCGATCTTGAACACCACGTCCTTGAGGACCTCAACATAGATGCCGCCGAGGCCGAACATCACCAGGTGCCCCAGCCCCCTTTCGGCGGAGGCGCCGATGATCAGCTCGCGGCCGCCGGGGAGGAACTTCTGGATAAAGAAACGCAGCCTGCCGAATCTTCCCAGGCGCTTCTGCATATCCTCCACCGCGGCACGGACGGCAGCAGCATCCTTGAGGTTGATCGCTACCCCGCCCATATCGCTCTTGTGGTCGATCTCCTCGCAGTCGACCTTCACCACCACCGGATAGCCGATCGCTTCCGCCGCCTCCACCGCCCCGGCGGCGTCCGCCGCGATCCGCCAGGGGGCCACGGGGATGCCGTAGGCCGAGAAAATCGAGTAGACCTCGGTGGCGGAGAGGACGCTGCGGCCGGCCTGCTGCGCCTGCTCGATGATCGACCGGGCGCGGGCGGCGTCGACCCCGGCAAAGCTCTCCGGCTGGCCGATATCGCGCCGCTGGAGCCGGCCGTAACGGGTGAGGGCGCCCAGGGCCTTGGCGGCATCGCTGGGATTGGCGTAGCAGGGGACGCCGCCTTCCTTGAGAATACGGCTGGTGATTTCGAATCGTTCCAGGCAGAGATTGGTCATGAAGTTGCAGACGATCGGCTTTTTGCCCATTCTGCTTACCGCAACGATCTCCCGTGCGATGCCTTGGGTATCGGAGAAGGGGGCGGTGACGAAATTCATGAAGATGCTGTCGACTCCCTCGTCCGCCATAAGCACATCCAAGGCGGCGCGAAAGTGCAGCGCGCCTGCGGTTGCCACCACGTCAACAGGATTTCCCAGCGCCGCCTCCGGAAGCTGTGTCTCCTTGAGCTGGTTGATGGATTTTTCAGAGAGACGCGGAACGTCCATGCCGTTTGCCACCAGCACGTCTGTTGCAATTACCGCGGGTCCACCGGTATTGGTAATGACACCCACCCGATTTCCCGCAGGTATCGGCTGGTACTCAAATGCCATTGCGGCACGTACCATCTCCCCCTCATCTGTGAAGGAAAGGACCCCGGTCTTCTCGAAAATGAGCTCGGTGGCGATGTCCACTCCAGCCAGGGAGCCGGTGTGGGAAGAGGCCGCCTTGGCCCCCTGCTCGGTACGCCCGGCCTTCATGGCAAGAATTGGTTTCTTAGGCGCCACCACCGTCGCTGCCTCGAGGAACTCCCTCGGATTAGCGAATCCTTCGGTATACAGGATGACCGCCTTCGTTCCCTCGTCATTTCCCCAGTAGCGGAGAATTTCGGAGATGGAAACATCGCAGGCATTCCCGTTGGAGGCGTACATACGCATGCCGATATCCAGATCAAACAACGCCTGCATGATGATGGTGCCGACCCCGCCGCTTAAGGCGACCACCGAAATGCCGCCCGGCTTAGGGTAGGTAAAGGTGAAATTGCAATAGGCTTTGAGGGCCGGGTCGGAATTGATGATCCCCTGACAGTTGGGGCCGAAAAGCCGCACCCCATATTCCTTTGCATTGTCGAGGAACTCCTTCTGAAGCCTCTCACCTTCCTCTCCCATCTCGCTGAACCCAGCGGAGTTTATGATTGCTGCCTTGACTCCTTTTTTGCCACAATCGATGATTGCCTGGGGGACCATGGCGCTGGGGATTATGATGTGGGCCAAGTCGATCTCAGAGTGGACCTCGGCAAGGGAAGGATAAGCTTTAATGCCGCGCACTTCAGGGGCAGTTGGATTGATGGGATATATCTCCCCCGTGTAGCCGTAAAGTTGCAGGTTTCCAATGATGACATTGCCGATGGAAAATTCTTTGCTGGAGGCGCCGACGATAGCAATCGCCTTTGGCTTAAAAAGTGCGTCCAACATCTTATTTCCTCTCTTCGAGAAGCTCGATGAAGGCTTCAATATTTGTTTTGGTCTGCTCATCAGAAATGCAGCGCATGTCGGTGACGTCGCCAGAGATCACCAGGGCAGGAATGCCGGTTTTACTTTCCAATCGCTGGGGCATCCCGTAGTGATTGTTTGCATTGTGAGGGCAGGTCTTGGAATCGTGGAACACGATTCCGTCGATGCGGAATTTGGCAAGCATCTCCTGGAGGTGCTGCTCTTTATAGGTTTCGGAGCGGACAATGAAGAGATCAAGGTAGGCCTTGGCCATGCTCCGGATCGGATCCTCTGAATTGAGGGCGGGGAAAATCCAGCTACTGCCGTAGGAGGAGGCCACCACGTTCGCCTTGAGGCCGGCAAACAGCTCGGAGTGTATTCGAAGCCGGCCCCACACTGGCAAGCCTTCCCAGAAGATGCGCAGTGATTCTTCTTCCACCGCTGCAACCCCGGTGGCGACTCGCTCCTTTAATTCGGCAAGCAGAACGCGGTAGTAGGCCACCGCCTCTGGGGTTCCCCGGAGGACTACGGCTGGCCCCATGTGGATAGCGCTGTCAAAGAAGGTCAGGGGGGCCGGCGATGCGGTCGACATCTCTAACACTTCTTTCCAGATATCAGTACATTGTCTGGAAAGGAAAACAACTTCCTGAAGCCTGGCTCTATCCAGCTTTTGTCCGGAAATTGTCTCCAGCGTCGGGACCAGGGCCGCTATCTGCTTAGTGACATCATCAATGTGGGTGGTGGTCACCTCGTCAATGCACTTTGGGGAGGAAATGCCAATGCAAGGGACACCGAGTCGTCTGGAGTACCAGCCGAGCCAGTCCTGCACGTCACGGCACTGATTCGTGTTGTAGACTAGGACGTCAGGTTTGGGTACGGCTTCGATCCCGGGGTAGGCCTTGGAAAGCGGGGTGATCCCTTTAAGGTAGGCACCGATGTCGGAGGTCAGATAGGAGCAGATATCCGGAGAGTAGCCGATGGCAGTGGCTTCCGGTATAACATCGTTGGAGGTCCTCGTGGCGCCGAGCATGGCACCGTGGTTTTCCGGGAAGTAGACCAGGAAACCCATCGCTCTCAGCAATTCCGCTGGCCCAACGCTGGTGCACCAAGCGACTTTCTGGCTGCCGGTGGTGGCCGCTTGGTTCAGAGCATAGAAGTAATCTGCCATGATCTTGTTCATCTGGTCCGTGGCTTGGATTTTCTTTCTTATTATCTTTTTCTCTTCCACAATTCCTCCTCTTTAGCGAGCCCTATCCAAGGTGCTCATGGTCTCAAACTAAAATCCATCCCAATGCCTGGGAAAGGGCCTCTCTATGAATCTGGACAATTGCCGCACCGTGTTTGCAATTCTTCAGAGACGGAATTCCCCTCTTCCTTTAGGGCATAGAGTGCAGCGCCGACGGCGCCCGCCAACTGCGGAAACTCAGGAAGGAGGACCGAGCGCCCGATCATCTCCTGTGCCATATTGACCAGATACGCGTTATGCGCAACTACCCCTCCGGTCATGACTACGCGCTCGGACAGGGCATCCATCTCAAGAACGCGCCGGATCACTGAGTAGAAAATCCCTTTGACGATGTCGCTCACTTGCTTGCCATGACGAATGCTCTCCAGGACCTCCGTGGCGGAGAAGACCGTGCAGTAACTACCGAGTTTGACCATTTCCTGGGACTGACGGGCAAGATCGTTGAGTTCGTCCAGCGGAAGGTCAAGCCGGCCCGCCATTTCCTCTAGGAACGCACCGGTTCCTGCCGCACACTTGCGGTTCATTTTGAAACTAGTGCGGCGGCCATTCCTATCAAGGTTAATGATTTTATTGTCCTGACCACCAACGTCTAGGATGGTAATGGCCTCGGGAAAATAGTGATAACAGCCCTTGGCAAGACAGCCGATTTCGGTCTTGCTCTTTTTAGTGATGAAAGGAACATTGGCGCGACCATAACCGGTAGAGACGGCCCCCACGATGTCACTGCGGGTTGCCCCGGCCATCGCGAGCGAGGTTTCCAGACAGACAGCTGCGGTTGTGGAAAAGTCGACTCCTGATTTCTTAATGGCATGACCGAGCAATCGTCCTCGGGAATCGACAACAGCGACCTTGGTCCTTGATGCCCCCATATCCAAACCAACAAACACCGATATAGACAAAACAACCACCTTTTAGTGAAGTAAAATTATACAATTATGACGTTTTAATGCGTAATTGTGAGGTTTTGAAATAACTTAAAATAAAGGAAATTGATAACCCTGTTCTATTCTTAAGGACTGGTTATGCTTTTTCTGTGCCAAGGGGGAAAGCCTTTATTTCGCTGGGAGTTGTTGGACGTCGGAATGGAAATCTACCAAATGTCGTAATATTAAATTGAAATATTTGATAACTTGGTATATTTTTTCTAAATAAAGTAACTCGCAGGCAGAGAAAGGAGGAAATCCAATGATCATCGATAAGGATGAATTTTTCCGTGAGGTTACACTTAGAATCAGCAGCAGTTTACAGATTGGAACCGCTCTCAGAAATGCGTTTGTTTATCTGCGGGACCATTTTCCCCTGGACGATATTTATCTCGACATGCTTGATCAGAACCTTGGAGCGATACGACGAATTGCGCATATCGCTGCTGTGGAGCAAGAAGCTCAAGAAGAAATAGTTCCACTCCCAGAAGGTCTTTGGGAGTGGTTGAAAAAAAAACGGTCACCCTTCATTGTCCTTCAAAAGGATACTAAAAACTACATCCGTTCAATAGAACCTTTGATTAAGTTGAAAGGTAACTCGGATATATTACTTCCACTTCTGATAGATGGTGATCTGATAGGATTTTTGGTACTTAGATCTCGAGGCGAGAATAGATATACACCAGGCCATGTCGAATTATTAGCGACAGTTTCAGAGCCATTTTCCATCGCACTAGCTAATGCCCTAGCACATCAGACGGTTGTGAAGTATCGGGATACCCTCCTAGACGACAACCTTTTTCTAAAAAAGGAACTCTTTTCCCAGGTTGGAGACGAGATCATTGGTGGGAATTCTGGACTCAGGCACGTGATGGTGATGGTACGTCAGATCGCACCCCTTAACAATACGGTCCTGCTCATGGGTGAAACCGGTACGGGAAAGGAGGTGATCGCTAATGCGATTCATTTTGCCTCGGCGCGGAAAGATGGCCCTTTTATAAAGGTTAACTGTGGTGCCATTCCGATCGATTTGATTGATTCAGAACTCTTCGGTCACGAAAAAGGTGCGTTCACCGGTGCCGTTGCGGAAAAGCGTGGCCGATTCGAAAGGGCGGACGGTGGGACAATCTTCCTGGATGAAATCGGTGAACTTACTCCCCAAGCCCAGGTTCGACTTCTGCGTGTTCTCCAGAATCATGAGATCGAGCGGGTGGGGGGTAACAGGCCCAAACGTGTGGATATCAGGGTAATTGCTGCAACGCATCGCAACTTGGAAGGAATGGTCTTGGAGAACCAATTCCGCGAGGACCTTTGGTTTCGGCTGAACGTTTTTCCAATTATATTGCCACCTTTGCGACAAAGGACTGAGGATATTCCAAAGCTGGTAACGCACTTTATCGTCCAGAAAAGTCGGGAGTTGGGGATTGCCCCCCAATCCGTCGTCGCACCTGGAGCATTAGAACGGCTCATGCGCTACAGTTGGCCGGGCAATGTCCGTGAGATGGAAAATCTTGTGGAAAGGGAGATCATTCGGCACAGGGGGGAAAAGCTTATGTTCGATACGTTACTCACCGAGGAAGGGAGCAAGGACTTGTCTCGGGAGGAAGAGAACGGCCTTGAACTCCCCTTACGGCTCGATGAAGCCATGGCCTATCACATCAGCAGAGTACTGAAAATAACCAAGGGAAGGATTAACGGTCCCGGAGGCGCAGCGGAAATTCTCGGGATAAATCCTAACACTCTTCGGGGCCGCATGAAAAAGCTTAGTATAAGCTATGGCCGTGGCAAAGGATAAATACAGACGAGCTGGCAGTATGCTGCATGAGGATCTTCGTTTTCCGCTCGATTTAGCCCCTGCCTTTGCCTCTAGCCTCTAGCCTCTAGCCTCTAGCCTCTAGCCTCTAGCCTAGTGTCCATCCGGAAAGTCCGGGATCATCTTCGGGCACGGGCTACGGTTTCAGCATAACTATTACCGCAAACCACGCTCCCAATAGTAGAATTCTTAACCAAAAACCAGTTTTTCCAAGGAGTCTTTGACCAGGACACGGGTCAGTTCTTTCCGATAGCTTGAGGAAACCTCCACATTGGATACGGTTTTGGTTTGTTTTTTTGCAAATTCAGCCAGTTGTTCGATTGCCTCGTGCGTCAATTTTTTTGCTGCCGAGAAATCTGCCGGGGGCAAGATCAACAAGGGTGAGGACCCCACGCCGGTAATAGCGATGCGTACCCCCGAATTAGCGTTTATCTCTTCCTTGATGACAGCCGCAACACCCACGATGGGGAAGTCAAGAGCTCCGCGTTTTCGGTACTTGAGGTATGTGCCCTGTTGCCCGGGAGCGGATCCGGGAATGATCACCTCCGCGAGCAGTTCCCCGGGATGCAAATCAATGTGGTGCATGCCATCATCAATGAAAAACTTTTCTATGGGTATTATGCGCTCTCCACGGGAGCTCACCAGCCGAACCTGTGCACCCAGGGCGAGGAGTGCCGCCGCCGTATCACCGCAGTAGAGCGCGTAGCAACGTTTGCTCCTCTTCGCCATGTAGCAGACTGAGCCGCCGTTTTTAAAGCAGTTCGAACGGGCTTGCCTCCATGAATTCCCCTGCTGGAAGTACCAGCAGCGAGGTTCTAGGCAGATGTTGCCACCGATGGTCCCCATGTTCTGAAGTTGGGCCGCCCCGACTGCGAGAGCGGCTTCAACGAGGATAGGATAGCGGTCTTGTACAAGATCCGAGCGCCGCACCTGAGTAAGGGTTGCCAGGGCTCCCACATGCAGGTTTTCTCCAACTAACCTAATATCGGCCAGCCCCTCTATCTTTTTCAGGCTGATAAGGCATTCTGGTTTCGCTACGCCATACTTCATACGCACTAAGAGGTCGGTGCCTCCGGCGATTATCGATGCCTTTTCCTCATTTTCCGCCAGAAGGAGAAAAGCCTCGGAGAGGGTTGTTGGCTCTAAATATGCAAATTTTTTTAATCTCATGGGTTTCCCTCCGCAACATTCTTACACGACGCCTTATCTCTCAAGGCCTTAAGCACTTTCTCCGGGGTTGCGGGAAGGTCCGTAATCCAGACCCCGATGGCATTGTGGATGGCGTTGACGATTGCCGGGATGGTGGAGACTTGGGTTCCCTCTCCTGACTCCTTGGCACCAAATGCCCCCACTGGATCAATACTTTCGATTGACAATGAGACCATCTCTTCCGGGACGTCATAGACCGTGGGGAGACCATAGGCAGTAAGGCTCGGAGTAAGGTTCTGCCCCTTATCCTCTATACAGTGCTCATAGATAGTGTGCCCGACTCCTCCTGCGATAGACCCTTCGTGCTGTCCCTCAACCGCGAGGGGATTCAGAGCGAATCCCAAGTCATGGGCCACCACCATCCGTTGGACAGTCACCTTCCCCGTTTCAGTGTCCACCTCAACCCAAGCAGCCTGAGTGCCGAAGCTGTAGGCGCCGCCCGCGTCCCCCTCCCCGGTCTCGAAATTCAGGGGGGGGATGCTCTGCCCCCAGCTTCCTTGTCCAATGACCGTAGTACCCGAACCCCAGGATACGGTCTGGCGGGCAAGATCTCGGAAACGGAGCGCCCTTTCAGGCTCTCCCCTGACAAACACCTTGCGGTCACGGAACTCGATGACATCCGGGTTTGCCCCAAGCAGTTCCGCAGCCACCTTAAGCAGTTGCCGCCTTGCATCCTTGGCTGCAATCAATACGGCGTTGCCTGCGGTTGAGCTTACCCTGCTGCCGAAACTCCCCGGATCGACCGGAGTAACAGTGCTGTCTGTCTGGGGGACAAAGACATCCTCCAGTCGAATCCCCATGACTTCGGCCACGATCATGGCAAGTACTGTTTCGGACCCCTGGCCGGAATCGGTCGATCCCGTCAGCAGCGACACTGTCCCATCCTCATGTACTTTGATGACTGCTGTGCAACAGTTGTGACCAGTTAGGCGGGCACCGGACTCGAACGAATTGCAGGCGATACCTACTCCTTTGGCAATTCGGCCGAGCGGAATGTTTTTCTTCTCCCGCCAGGGCCTATACTCAGTCTGCCAGTCCGCGGCCCTGACCGCCTTGGTGATGGTCTCCTGAAGACCGCAGCTTTTGACATGCATCCCGCTAGGGGTTCTGTATCCAGTATATGCCGCGTTCATCTCACGAATTTTCACTGGATCCAGACCGAGATCATCGGCAATCATTTCGAGTTGGACATCTGCGGCGAAGCGGATCTGCTGGATTCCGTTCCCCCGCTGGGCCACCGAAATGGGCCGATTTGTATACATACGGAAAGCCTCATATCTTACGTTGGGCACAATGTAAGGGAGGTTCAAAAAATAGAATGCGTTGGCAATTGTGCTTGGTCCCACACCTGTTCCGGCCCCGCCATCTGCGATGATGCGGCAATCATGCGCGAGCAGCGTACCGTCTTTTTTAACTCCAGTTTTTAACCAGACAATCATCGGGTGCCGCCGGCGATGGGCGGAGAGCACCTCTTCCATGGTAAGCACGACCTTCACCGGACGGCCTGATTTCTTGGAAAGCATAACGGCACAAAAATCGACCGGATACCCCCCGTTCTTTCCTCCGAATCCTCCTCCAATATAAGGCTGGATGAGGCGGATATTGCTCAGCGGCACTTTGAAGCAGTTAGACAAATTTCGGTAAAGGAAATAGGGGCTTTGTTTGGAGGCCCAGATAGTGATTCGGTTAGGAGCCTCCCAGATTGCCAGGGCTGCATTTGGTTCCAGAAAACCGTGCAGCACGGATTGGCTATAGAAACGGTCTTCGCGGATATAATCCGCCTGCCGGAAGGCCTCTTCAACATCACCGAAGCTGGTTTTCATATGAACACTGATATTGCCGGGCTTGTCCTCGTGGATCAGGGGGGCTCCATCCCTCAAGGCTGCCTCCGGATCCACTACTGCCGGCAAGACCTCGTAATCCACTTTTATCAGCTCCAGTGCCTCCAGCGCCGTATCCTCGTCCACGGCCGCCACGGCAGCCACCTCTTCACCGAGGTAACGGACCTTGCCCCGGGCAAGCGGATATTCGTCCCTGGTATCAGGACGCAATCCGTACCGATATTCACCAAAGTCCTCTCCCACGATAACCGCATGAACACCGAGGAGCTTCTCCGCTTGAGAGGTATCGATTCGCAAAATCTTTGCGTGTGCATAGGGACTGCGTAAAATCTTTCCATGTAACATTCCCGGGAGCGACAGGTCGTCGGTGAACCGAGCAGTACCCGCCGCCTTAACAGGTCCATCTACCCTGGGCAAACGCTTACCGAGCACAGCATATTCAGACATAACATCTCTCCAATAGAACAGAAATTCTTTTTTTCTCAGATTAACTTTGCTGCAGCGCCTTCGATCGCCTCCACTACCTTTGCGTATCCGGTACACCGACAAAGATTCCCCGAAATTGCCCGGCGAATTTCGTCTCGATTTGGTTGTGGATTTTCATCAAGCAGAGCTTTAGCCGATAAAATCATACCGGGGGTACAGAACCCACACTGAACAGCGCCGCAATCGACGAAACTCTTCTGGATGAAGTCGGGACGATCACCATCGCCCAAAGCTTCGATAGTCAGAATCTCCTTTCCCTCCACCCCTACCGCTAGGGTTAAGCATGATAAGATCGCCTTCCCATCGATGATGACTGTACAGGCGCCACAGTCGCCGACACGACAGGCTCTCTTGGTGCCCGTAAAACCTAATTGCTCTCTGAGAACCTCAAGGAGCGTTCGCTGCGGCGCCACTGCCACCGCGTACAGCTTTCCATTTACCTTCAAGTGAATTAATTTTTCCATAAATGCTCCTCTTCAAGCCCCATCTAAAAGTGCGGCTGCCTGTTTTGTGTAACCAGCCAAATTGTCAAAATATGGGAGGATCTGTGCTTGAAACATGCCAACAGCGTATTTTCGGGGTCGTGCAGCGGGTACGAAGGAAAATAACCAAATTTCGTAAATTTATTTTACAAATTTGGTGAAACTATTCGTGGGTACCAAATACAGTAACCGACAATAGTGTAAATAAGGATAAGTCTTTCCGAAGGAGACGGGAGGACTTGCAACTGGATCAGTACAGCAGAAAACCCCCGGGTAATCGGTAAGGAGCACCAGCCTTCAAGGACGGGGATGGATGGCCGATTCCAGAAAGGCCAATCTCCTGCCCCCGCATTCTAAGTAGTTTGTATAGGGTTAAACTGATGACATGCGCTACTTCGACCTGCTGGCCCCGTTCTACGACCATTTCATGCCCGCCCCGGATCCCGACCTGTGGCTGGAGGTGCTGCGCCTTCCCGCCGCCGGGCCGCTGCTCGACCTGGGCGGGGGCACCGGGAGGATAGGGGCCGGACTGCGCCGCCTGGTGGCGCCGGTGGTGGTTGTCGATGTGTCCCGGCGGATGCTGGGCAAGGCCCGGTGCAAAGGAGGGTTGGAAACGGTGCAGGCGGACGCAGCACGCCTGCCGTTCGGCGACGGTCTCTTCCCACGGGCGGTGGTCGCGGACGCCCTGCACCATTTCCCGGACCAGGAGGCGGCCATCCGTGAGTTGCTCCGGGTACTGGCTCCCGGCGGGCGGCTGGTCATCGAGGAGTTCGACCGCCGCCGGCTGCCGGCAAAGATCCTGGCCCTGACGGAAAAGGCCCTGCTCATGGGCAGCCGGTTCCTGCTTCCCGAGGCGATCTGCCGGATGCTCCGGGCCGGCGGTGGGCAGACGGCCATTCGCCGGGGACCGCACGGCACCGTCTGGATCGTTGCAGACAAGCCCTGACCCACGGCCCTCGCAGGGCGGGAGAGTGTCCCCGTATTCTATCTAGTCGATCTTGCAGTAAGCCGTAGTGGGGGCATTACAGACCGGGCAGGGGCCGGGCGGCTCCCCCTCGACGGTGTGGCCGCAGACCTTGCAGACGTAGAAATCCGCCCCCGGCTCCTCTCCCTTTTCCAACTGCTCCAGGGCCTTTTGAAAAAGCCTGGCATGCGCCTGCTCCACGGCATGGGCATAGGAAAAGATCCGGTGCGCTCCCTCGATTCTCTCCTCCATGGCATGGGCGATCATGGCTGGATACATGACGGTGGATTCATGGGTTTCCCCGCCGATGGCTGCCCGCAGATTGTCCGCCGAGGAGCCGACGCCGCCGAGGATTTTCAACTGGGCGTGGGCGTGAATGGTCTCGGCTTCGGCCACCGCCCGGAACAGCCTGGCGAGGCCGGCATGACCCTCCCGCTCCGCCTTGATGGCGTATGCCAGGTAGCGCCGGTTGGCCTGCGACTCCCCGGCAAAGGCTTCCCGCAAGTCCTTCTCGGTTCTGGTCCCGCTGATTTTCTGCATGGGCTGCTCCCTTCTTTTTTGATGTCCGGAAATTTTTGCCCTTAGCTGCGCCGGGAAAGAATCCACCCCCGATCAGGACGGGGTCCCGCAAACCAGTCCACGGATCAATTCATTGCCCGCCCCCGGCTTCTCCGCCACCAGGACCTCCGAGGCCAGCCCCCATCGGCTGAGCCGATCATGGAACCGAAGCTTCCAGGCCGGACCGGCGATCAACTCCGAGAGGCTGACCGGCCGGCAGCCGCCGACCAGCTGCGGGTGGAGGGCATGGAGGGCGGTCCAGAGGTGCTCCACCAGGCGGGAGCCCGGGGTGAAGCCGTGCGTCAGGCTGACCAGACCCAGGAGACCGCCCGGTGCCAGGACCCGTTGCGCTTCCTGCAGCAGGAGCCGGATGTCCTCCCAGCTCAGCAGGTCGAGCACGTAGGTCGACAGGAAGCGGTCGAAGGTCCCCTCGCCGATATCGAGGCGGGGGGAGCCGTTCGCCAGGCGGACCTGGGCTCGGGCGCCGAAGGGGGCCAGGCGCTCTTGCGCCAGGGCAACCATGGTCTCGCTGATGTCGATACCGAGGTAGCACGCCTCCGCCGGCAGGCTCCCGGCGAGAAGGGTAGCCGCCATGCGGCCGGTGCCGCAGCCGAATTCAAAAACGGCGCGGGCTTGGCCGAGATCTGCGTGAAGCAGGAGGGCATTGACGGCGGCATCCTCATAAAAACCCTGCCAGTCCTGCTTCCGGCCGAAGCGGTCGTAAAATGTCTTGGCCTGGCGATGCGACAGCATACTTTTTCAGCCCAGCAACTTGTGGTCCGCTCAGGCGCCGAGTCGGTCAGCCAGTTCCGGGAAATCCCGGGCCACAACATCGAACGCCGAACCCTCCGCCGGCTCCGGCAGCCGGCCGGGACCGTATTCGAGGGGCCGCGGTACATAGGCCGTACGGAAACCGGCGGCCCGCGCCGCCTGCAGGTCATACGGATGCGCCGCCACCATCATCACCCGGTCGGGAGGCAGGCCCAGCCAGTCCGCGGCGCACCGGTAAACGGCCGGAGCGGGTTTGTAGGTGCCGGCGAACTCGGCGGAAAGGATCGCATCCCAAGGGAGGGCGGCATTTTTGGCCATGCGGATCAACAGGGCGGCGTTGCCGTTCGACAACGTCGCCAGGAGAAATCGGGCCCGCAGCCGCTGCAGGCCGCCGATGACATCGGGCCAAGGTTCGAGCCGCTGCCAGACCTGGTTGAAGTCGTCGATCTCCGCCTCACTCCAGCCGCCGAGTAGGTCGAATTCGGCCAGCAGCTCCAAAAGAACCTGGCGCTGGAGTTGGGCCAGCGGTCGGAAGGGAAGGGCGCCCTGCCGGATCGTCTCCATCAGAGGCCGGCAGCGAGAACGCCAGGCATCTGCGAACTGCTCCCAGTTCGCCGGCCGGGCGAGGCTTCCCTGCCGCTTCTCGCCGGCGCGGAGGATGGCGCTGCGCCAGTCGACCACCGTCCCGAAGACGTCGAAGGTGAGAGCCTGGACCGGAGAGAGCGGGCTCATCGCGGGCCTCCGCTATTCTCTCGGTGCTGCACAGTCATTTACCGGTCCCGCCATGGTTCCGGAAAAAGAGGATTTCACCTGGAAGCTTTTTCCCCTTCACCGATTCACCATACCCATCATCGCTTCCGGATAGCGCGTCCCGGCCGCCACTCCCTTGGGCGCCACCTCTTCAATGGCCCGCAGGTCTGCCGCCGACAGCTCGACCTCCAGGGCGCCGAGGTTTTCTTCCAGGTGTTTTGTCCGGCGGGTGCCGGGGATCGGCACGATATCCTCCCCCTGCGCCAGCACCCAGGCCAGGGCCAGCTGCGATGGCAGGCAGCCCTTGCGCTCCGCCATTTCCTCGATGCGGCGCACCAGGTCGAGATTGCGCTGGAAATTCTCCCCCTGAAAGCGCGGCGATTGCCGGCGGTAGTCATCCGGGGCAAAGTCCTCGAAGCTCCTGATCCTGCCGGTCAGGAAGCCGCGTCCGAGGGGGCTGTAGGCGACGAAGCCGATCCCCAGTTCGCGGCAGACGCCGAGGATCTCGTCCTCCGGGTCGCGCGTCCACAGGGAGTACTCGGTCTGCAGGGCGGTGATCGGGTGGACGGCGTAGGCGCGGCGGATCGTCTGCGCTCCCGCTTCCGACAGGCCGAGGTAACGCACCTTGCCCTCGCGCACCAGGTCAGCCATGGCGCCGACCGTCTCCTCGATCGGCGTTTCCGGGTCGACCCGGTGCTGGTAATAGAGATCGATCGTCTCCACCCCGAGCCGGCGCAGGCTCGCCTCGCAGGCGGCGCGGACGTATTCGGGACGGCCGTTGACGCCGCGGATGGACGCATCCTCGGCGCTGCGGACGATGCCGAACTTGGTGGCCAGCACGACCTGCTGCCGGCGCCCGCGGATGGCGCGGCCGACCAGTTCTTCGTTGGTAAAGGGGCCGTACATGTCGGCGGTGTCGAGCAGGGTCACCCCCAGCTCCAGGGCGCGGTGGATGGTGGCGGTCGATTCGGCATCGTCGCGCGGACCGTAGAAATCGCTCATGCCCATGCACCCCAGCCCCAGGGCCGAAACGGTCGGGCCGTTTTTCCCAAGCTGTCTGGTTTTCATTGCGTTCTCCCTTTCGGCTCTCCCGAGCCAGGTTTTTACTTACTACCTCACTATCTCACGGCAGTCACTGCAGTCAAGGCTCAGCCGGATTCTTCCCGGGTCTCGGGAAAGGCGGCGCGCACCTGCTGCCAGGCCAGGTCGGGGACGACCTCATCGAGGATCTTCATGGAGCTGGCGACCAGCCGGTGGGCATCCTCGAGAGAACTGACGCCCTGGCGCAGGCAGTCGTTGATGGCGGCGAGCTCCTCACCGATCAGGGCCGCCGCCTTCTTTTCGACCTCGGCCCGCTCTTGCCGCAGGAGCTCGAGAAACTTCTTCAGCCACCTGGCCCGCAGGGCGGTCGCTACGGCCTCCAGGGCCAGGGCCTGCCACAGCGGGCCTCCCCGGTCGGGGTAATCGGATTTCCAGGCCGTCACGATCCCGACGATGATCTCGCTGCTCTTGCGGATGCCGTCATCGAGATAGTCGCTTCGTTTCTCGGCCAGCCGGAGCCGGCGCTGCTGTTCGAGTCTCCTCGGCGGTCATGAAGGGATAGGCCTTGACCAGTTCCGGCCAGGAGACGCCCGTTTCTTGCATCCGCGACTCCAACTCCCGCCAGGCGATTTTTCCCGCCTCCAGGTGGAAGCGGCGGAAGATGCTGTAGCGGGCGCGTTCAAGCGGATCGTGCGATTCCGCCCCCGGGGCGCCAATTTTGTCGAGATCCTGCAGGTAGGATCTGAGGGCATCGATATCGGCGGGCTGCAGGCCGGTGGCCAGTTGCCGGTGCGCTGCCTCGATATCCTCGCGGATCTCCCGGTGGATGATCTCCTCCAGCCGCACTTTCTCCACCGCCGCCGCGGCCAGGCCGCTGCCGCGCTGTTCGGCGGCGGCCACCCGGCGCCGCTCCTCGATCTTGGCGTTCAGCCGGTCCAGAGCGCTATCGAATTGCTCACGCAGGGCTCCGAAGCCTTTTCCCGGCTGGTCCGGTTCTGCCGGAGGCGGGGCGTGCCGGAAAATTTCCGTCAGCCCGTTGAGAAACCCCAGTCCCCGCTTTTCCGCCTTTTCCATCGGTATGCCTCCCGTGTGGCTTCAGCCGGATAATGTGCCAGTCCATTATTGTACCATTACCGATCATGGGTGAAATTCAACGGCCTGCCGGGAGGTTCATTAAGCAGGGCAGGTGGACGAGTTAAAGCACCGTAAGTGTTCGATTCAGCGAAACAAAGCCGCTTTCCCCCGGGGTTGAAAGACGGGAAATATTTAGTAATCTATTTTATAGAGAAAGGAATGTCCGATCGCTGTTACGGCGGTCGGAGAACGAACGGAAAATGGAGGTAATCCATGGAAAATCAGGAAATCAGAACAGAGAAGGACGCGCAGGTGTTTCTGCAGCCGATAGCAGCCCCTTCGATTCTGGGGCTGTACGGCTTCGCCGGAGCGACTTTCATGGTCTCCGCCTGGATGGCCGGCTGGTACGGCGATGTGAACACGCCCGTGTATCTCGCCCCCTTTGCCGCCCTCTTCGGCGGTGCTGGCCCAGTTCCTCGCCGGCATGTGGTCGTTCCGCGCCCGTGACGGTCTGTCCACCGCCATGCATGGCATGTGGGGATCCTTCTGGATCGCCTATGGCATTCTGCAACTGTTCTTCATCAATCACCCGGGAGCGCATCCGGCGGGCACCCTTTTCCCGGCGTTCGGCTATTGGTTCATCGTCCTGGCCGCCATCACCTGGGTGGGGACGCTGGCTGCCATGGCGCACGACGTCGCATTGACCGGCGTGCTGGGATTTCTCTCCGCCGGTTCGACGGCTGCCGCGATCGCCTTCCTCACCGGTGCGGGGTGGCTGGTGGTATTGGCAGGCTATCTGCTGATGATCTCCTCCTACATCGCCTTCTATGCGGCCTCGGCCCAGGTGTTGAAGGAGGCCTACGGGCACGAGATCCTGAAGCTGGGGTTGAGCCGTCGTATGCGCGAAGCGCCGCCGATCATGCCCGGGATCAACGAGCCGGGGGTTATTCACGGCCAGAAATAGGTAAGATCGGCCAGTGGCAATTCCAGTGGGCCGCCTGATCCAGGCGGCCTTGATTTTTTCCCGTGCAGTGTGGTCCGCGCCTTGGCGGTTGCTCCGCGTCCGCATTTTCTCGGAATTTTCACCTCTCCCGGCCACCTCCGGCTTGCCTTCTGACGTACAATGAAGCGCATGGACAGCCCGTTCTCATCGCTCCCCTTCTGGCTGGGGGTGGTCATTCTGCTCCTCTGGGTTCTGGCGGCGGTCGATCTGCTGCGCGGCAGCCGCCGGCTGCATTTTCTGCGCGACATCCGTCCGGCGCTGGCGGCGGCGCCGCCGCGGGTATCGGTGATTGCCGCGGCGCGCAACGAGGCGCGCAACCTGCGCCAGGCGATCGGCTCGCTGCTGGCCCTCGACTATCCGGAGATCGAATTCATTCTGGTCAACGACCGCTCCGAGGATGCCACCGGCGCCATTCTGGAGGAGTTGGCGGCGGCCGACCGGCGCCTGCGGGTGGTGCATGTCGCCGAGCTGCCCCCCGGCTGGCTCGGCAAGAACCACGCCCTGTGGATCGGCAGCCGGCAGGCGACGGGGGAACTGCTCCTCTTCACCGACGCCGATATCGTCATGGCCCCTTCCGCCCTGGCGCGGGCGGTGACCTTTCTGCAGCAGGAAGGTCTCGATCATCTCGCCGCCACTCCCGAAACGCGCATGCCGGGGGTTTTCCTGAACATGTTCGCCGCCTCCTTCATCCTCTTCTTTTCCCTCTATTTCCGCCCCTGGCAGGCGCGGGTGGCGAAAAGCCGGGCGCATATCGGCATCGGCGCCTTCAACCTGGTGCGGGCCGCCGCCTACCGGCAGGTCGGCGGGCATGCGACGATCCGCCTGCGGCCGGACGACGATCTCAAGCTCGGCAAGATCCTCAAGCAGGGAGGTTTCCGCCAGGATGTCGTCTACGGCGCCGGTCTGCTCGGGGTCGAGTGGTACGCCTCGGTGCGGGAGTTGATCCGCGGTCTGGAAAAAAACGCCTTCGCCGGTGCCGACTACCGAATCTCGACCGTTCTCTGGGGGGCGGCGTTGAATCTGACCGCCAGCGTCTGGCCCTACCTGGCCCTGTTCGCCACCGGCGGCGCCACGCGGGTCGTCTATGCCGCCGTGGTCGCGGTGATCACCATCGTCTTCATCGCCAGCGCCGGCTTCCACGGCACCAGGCGCTGGTATGCCGTCGGTTTCCCCCTGACCGCCGCCCTGTTCATTTTCATCCTCCTGCGGACCATGGTGCTCAACCTCGCCCGCGGCGGCATCACCTGGCGCGGCACCTTTTATCCCCTGGCGCAGCTCAAGGCAAACAAGCTGTAAGCTGAAAGCCACAAGCTGCAAGCTGCAGCTTAGCCCTAGGTCCCGCTCGCCGCTCGCCGCTTATTTTTTGCGCGCTTGGACGGTAGATACTGCGGGTAAGCACAGTGTATTTTTTACAATTACTGTGATATTGTGCGCCGATGCGCCTCTCCTTGAAACATCAGATCCTTCTCGCACCGGCGGCGGTTCTGCTGTTGATGACCCTGCTGCTTGGCTTCCTCCAGTACAATTACTGGGACCTTTCCCGACAGCGGAGGGAAGCCCGGCGTCTGTACACCGCCTTCATTGCTCTGGCTGAAGCCGATCTGGCCGGTCAGCGCATGTACGGGCTGGCCATGCGGCTCTCCCGCGAGCAATTGGTCGAAATGGCACGGCTGGAGGAAATGGGCCAGCTGTTTCGTCACCTGGAAGTCGCCACCGACCGGATCATCGCTCTGATGGCGCTGCCCGACAGCAGCCGGGCGTCATTGCAGCAGGCGGTGAACGATCTCAATCCGGAGCGCGGGTTCGACGCCGACCGCTTTCTCTCCGCCCTCTCTCTGCTGCGTCCCCAGCTGGTTTCCCTGTCGGAAGTGATCCAGCAGCAGCAGCGGGACAGGATGCGGGACGTGCATCAGGACGACATCGATGAGCTGGTTGCCCGCACCACCTTTGTTTCCATCATCGTGCTGGGAGCGGCCATTCTGGTCGGCATCGTCCTCTCCCTGACCTTCGCCCGCCGCATTCAGCTCCGGCTGCAGATACTTTCCGACAGCGCCGGAAGAATCGCCCGCGGTGAGCTGACACCGCCGCCGGCGCCGTTGCGGGTGCGGGATGAACTGGATGATCTGGCGGTGTCGATCAACCAGATGACCGATCGGCTGATCCGGGTTGTCAGCACGGAAAAACTTCTGGAAGGAGCGGAGGATGAGCGCCGGCGCATCGCCATGGACATCCACGATCAGACCCTCTCCGACCTGTCGTCGGTCCTGCGCGGCATCCAGGAACTGAAGACCATCGGACCCTGCCGGGGCACCGCCGCCGGGCTGGAAACCGAGCTGCAGCGCGCCCTTTCCAATCTGCGCGAGGTCATCGATAACCTGCACCCCCAGACTCTCGACATCCTCGGCCTGGCGGCCGCCCTGCAGTCTTATCTGGAGCGCCATCTCGCCGCCGGGGATCTCCCCTGCTATCATTTCTCCTGTTCGCCGGAGGCGGAAGCCGCACCCCTTGCCCGTCTCGAGCGCCTCAATCTGTACCGGATTGCCTT
Source organism: uncultured delta proteobacterium (assembly GCA_963816395.1). GTDB lineage: Bacteria > Desulfobacterota > Desulfuromonadia > Desulfuromonadales > JACZKF01 > CAWFKQ01. Next base: position 111,290 of record CAWFKQ010000016.1, read on the forward strand.
GGAGGCCATTCACAACGTCATCAAGCACGCCGAGGCGAACCGCTACGAGGTGCTTCTCGACCAGCGGGACGGGTCGCTGGTGCTCTCGGTGGAAGACAACGGCAACGGTTTCGTCCCGCCCGCTTTTTCCAGCGGCCGCGGGCTCAACAACATCCGCGAGCGGGCCCGGGTGATCGGCGCCACCGCCTCCTGGCGCCCTTCCCGCTTTTCCTCCGGCAGCCGTTTCGAACTGATTCTGCCGGTCCGGAACCGACCCGAACAGGGGTAATCAACACATGGATACGCCGACCATTCTCATTGCCGAGGACAATCCCAGGGATATCGATTTCCTGGAGACGATCTTTCAGAGCTGGAGTCCCTCCTGCCGCCTCGAACGGGCGCCCAGCGGCCGCGTGGCCCTGGATCTGGCCCTGAAGATGGAGCGGCCACTGGTGGTCAGCGATATCCAGATGCCGGAGCTGAACGGCATCGAGTTCGCCCGTCTGCTCTGGCAGAAGCGGCCCGAGGCGCGCATCGTCTTCTGGAGCCAGTACAAGGATGAAATGTATGTGCGGGCGCTGGCCCGCATCGTGCCGCCGGAGACGGTGTACGGCTATATCCTCAAGTCCGGTCCCCGGGAACGGATCGAGGCGGCGGTGCGCACCGTGCTCATTGAGGACCAGTGCTGGATCGACCCGGAGGTGCGCAAGGTGCAGGGGCGGGCCGGCCACAGTCAGACGGCCTTGTCCGATATCGAATATGAGGCGCTGGTGGATATCACCATGGGTCTAACCGACAACCTGATCGCCCAGCGCCGCTACCTTTCCCGCCGGGGGGTGCAGAGCCGGCTCAATTCCCTGTACAACAAGCTGGGGCTCGACCAGGAGCAGTTCCACCACGATAAAATCGGCGATGCCTTCAACCTGCGCAACCGGGCGGTGTCGGTAGCCTTGCGGCGGGGGTTGATCAATGCCTTCGAGCTGGAGCAGGAGGAGGAGGAATTTCAGGTGTGGCTGGGGAAATTCAAGGCGGGGCGGCGCTAGGCTGCGCCGATCCTGATCACAGATTGTATGGAAAGCCCGGGGATCGTTCCCGGGCTTTTTTATCAGCCACTCAGTGCACCCTCGGAAGAAAATGATTCCATCGCCCGCTCCTTGCAGTCGCTCAAGGTGCAGAGAGCGCAGAGCGCAGAGAGCGCAGAGAAATGCTTTTTTTGATTTCTCTCGGTGTTCTTTGCGCCTTGAGTGAGCGGAGCGAACGGGCGGTGAAAGGGGTTTCAATGCTCCTGCGGTCGGGGATTCCATTTTGACCTGGCGGCAGGCAGGGGGAGCAGTTCCGGGCGGTACTCGAAGTGCATGGTGTCGTAGTGATACCACTTGCCGCCCCAGATGAAGCCGTGGCGTTCAAAGGCCTCGACGATCGGCCAGGGGATCTGGTTGTGCCAGGAAAAGCGGCCGCCGTTTTTTTCGGCATCCCAGCGCCAGTAGGCGACGCGGTCGCCGCCGAGGTCGACGGCGATGCCGAAGCTGTGCGGGCTGAGGCGGCCGGTGCCGGCGATGGGGCGCCAGCAGTAGCCGCCGGCCGGATGCGCGAGATACGACCGGATGTCGGGGGGCAGCCGCTGCAGGTCGCGAATGACCGCCGCCAGCTTTTCGTTCACCCCGTTGATGCGGGTGACGCGCAGGCTGGTCGGCCGGCCGAAGGGCCAGGGCACCGCGACCAGGTTCTGCTCCACCGCCGCCCGGTCGTGCGCCGTACATTTTGCGGAAGAAAGATTCGTGGCGGAGGCGGCCGGGATCGAAGTTCTCCGGCGGCGGGGCGGGAAAGGCGGGACCGGCAGGGTAGGGGAGGCGGAACTGGTCCTGCAGGTCGGCGTCGGCGAGGAGATCGGCGAAACTTTTCTCCCGGCGGTCGTCGAAGGGCATGGCCGTGCCGTCGCACCAGCGGAGAGTGTTCGGGCGGGCGCCGCAGAGGCGGCCGGGATAGGCGGCGAGCAGGGCCTGCAGGCCGGCGGGAAGGGGATCTGCCCGGCGGCGGCCGGAAACGGCAGCAGCAGGAGCGGCAGGAGAAGCGGAAGGAGGCGACGTAGGACCACGGGCAGTCTCCGGCGAGAATGAACTGCCCGCAGTGTGACACGGATCGACTGGCGGGGCAATTGCTTCCCCTCCGTTATTACGAAACAGATCCCACTTTACCCGATCCAACGTTGATCTACAGCAAGCCCGCCCCGGGCGCAAGCTTCTTCAGCGTCCCTCCTCCCTGGCGGTAAACGCGTCGACCGTCTCCTGCAGCGGGAGGGTGCCCGGCCGGTGCCGGTTGGCGAACATGCGCACCGCCAGGTAGACCACCGGCAGGATGCCGCCGACGATGAACAGCACGTCTCCCGGCAGCCGCAGCCACTCGAACGTCTGCACGATGGGGCGGAGGAAGAATTCCGGCTCCCGCGCCTGCCAGTAGGAAGTGGTCAGGGCCTCGCGGATCTGCATCAGGCCGACCGGAAAGAGATTGACGAACAGCATCCAGGCCAGGCCGATGTTCAGGCTCCAGAAGGCGATCCCCATGGCCCGGTCGCTCGCCCGGTCGCGGGGGATGAAATAGCGGGCGACGAACATGAAGAAACCCATCGCCAGCATCCCGTACACCCCCATCATGGCCCCATGGCCGTGGTTGGCGGTCCATTGGGTGCCGATCTCGTAATAGCTGACGATCGGCAGGTTGATCAGGAAGCCGAAGACCCCCGCCCCGAGGAAGTTCCAGAAGCCGACGGCAATCAGGAACATCACCGCCCACTTGTGCGGGAATTCGCCGCTGCTCGTTCCCAGCATCGTCTTTTCCCCCGCCGGGGCGCCCAGCTGCATGAAGCGCCAGGCCTCGTAGGTCAGCAGCATCAGGGGGATGACCTCCATGGCCGAGAAGAAGGCCCCGAGGGACATGTGAACGGCCGGCGCGCCGCTGAAGTAGAGGTGGTGCATGGTGCCGATCACCCCGCCGACCGAATAGAGGATGATGTCCAGATAGATGATGGTGGTCGCCACCTTCGGCCGCACCACCCCGAGCAGGACGAAGACGTAGGCGACCATGATGGTGGTGAACAGCTCGAGGAAGTCCTCCACCCACAGGTGCACGACCCAGAAGCGCCAGAAATCCATCACGGCGAAATTGACGTCGCGGCCGTACACCATCCCCACCGCATAGAATACGGGGATGGAGAGGGCGCTGTAGAGGAAGAGCCAGGGCATATTCCCCGGATGTTCCTCCGGGAGGCGCTGGCGCAGACCGCGAATCAGGATCACCACCCACAGGAACATGCCGATGGTCAGCAGGATCTGCCACATGCGGCCGAGATCGAGGTATTCCCACCCCTGGGCGCCGATCCAGAACCAGGGCCCCTGGCGGGTGATGGCGTCCTCGATGCTCGCCGCCTCCCCGGCCAGGCTGCCGACGACGACCACCACCAGGGCGCCGAACAGGGTCAGGGCCAGCTTGTCCTGGTGCTTCGGTTCGCGGCCGGCGATCATCGGCGCCAGGAAGATCCCCATGGCCAGGAAGCTGGCGGCGACGAAAAACAGGGCCAGCTGCAGGTGCCAGGTGCGGGAAATGTTATAGGGGAGCCAGTCGGCGACCTGCACGCCGTAGAACCCGGCCGGCTCGACATGGTAATGGGCGTTCATGCCGCCGAGCAGTCCCTGGAGAAGAAAAAGCCCGGCCACCACCAGGAAGTACCAGGGGACCGCCCGCTGCGAAGGGGTCAGCCGCACCTCTTCCGGGGGTCGGAAGCGGCGCTTGCCCTCGGTCGGGACCGTCTCCCGCTGCCATCCCAGGGACTCGTAGCGGCCGAAGAAGAACAGGACGATGCCGGTCCCCCCAAGCAGGGCCACCAGGCTGAGGACGCTCCAGAGCAGGGCGGCAGGGGTCGGCTGATTCCCCGCCAGCGGTTCCGGCGGCCAGTTGTTGGTGTAGGAGTGCTGGGCGTCTGGGCGCTGGGCCGCTGTGGTCCAGCCGGCCCAGGAAAAGAAAGCGGTCAGCCGCCTGACCTCCGCGGGATCGGTGATCATCGGCCGGCGCACCCCGCGCTGCTGCTCCGGCCGCCCGAAGGCGGTGCGATAGAATTCGAGCATCTGGTTGAAGGCGAAAGTCTGCCCCGGCGTATAGGAGAGGACGCCGCTGGCCGGGTCGTAGGTGTTCGTCCTGAGCTCCTGCCGTACCCGGGCGGTCGCTTCCGCTTCCGACAGTCCCTGCCGCCGGTTGAAGGCGAGCATCGCTTCGCCCGCACGGTGCAGGTACTGGGCGGTGAAATCCGGCCCCAGGTAAGCGCCGTGGCCGTACAGGGTGCCGTACTGCATCAGGCCGTATTTCTGGAAAATATGCTGGCCGGCCATGATGTCGTCGCCGGTGAACAGCACCTCACCGGTGCCGGCTTGCACCACCTCCCTGGGGATAGGCGGGTGATCGACGGAGACGCGCCGGGCCAGGTAGCCGAGGACGGCGAAGCCGACCAGGAAAGTGAGTATGGCCACCTGCATCCACAGCCGGGGAATGATCATCGGGTTTCTTGCCGCCATGGTCCGCTCCTTCTCCAGCCAGCGCTTGATATCTTTTAAAGGAATCTAAATTTTCTCGTCTTCATTTTCTTCTAGCGTTCTTCAAGGAAAAAGCAAGTGGCGGCACGGGAGAGACTCGGGAGGTGAAAAGGGAGGCCAGAGTGCGGAATAAAAAAGGCCCCGCCAGGGGCGGAGCCTTTGCTGCAGGGATGGCGCGGCCGACGCGTTTCAGCCGCCCATGATGTAGTTTTCCAGTTGCCCGATCATGTAATCCTTCTGCGCGATGAAGGCCTTAACCACATCGCCGATGGAAATGACCCCGACCAGCCGTTCCTTCTCGAGGACGGGCAGGTGGCGGACGCGCCGCTCGGTCATCAGCGCCATGCACTCCTCCAGGGGCTGGTCCGGGCCGACGAAGAATACCTTCGAGGTCATGATGTCCCTGACGTGGGTTTCCCGGGAGGAGATCCCCTTGAGGATGACCTTGCGGGCGTAGTCCCGCTCCGAGAAGATCCCCTTCAGCCTTCCACCGTCCGCCACCACGACCAGGGCGCCGATGTCCTGCTCTGCCATCAGCGTCAGAGCCTCGAAGACAGTTTGCTCCGGGCCGATGGTCCAGACCTTCCGTCCCTTCTCCTCAAGCAGATCCCGCACCGTTTGCATAGGCAGCTCTCCTTCGCCAAATAAAACCCTATTTCATAAAACATAGAGGAATCTGCGGAAAAGTCAATGACGGAGGGAGAGATGGCCTTTCGCTGGGATCAGCCCGGCAGCGCCCGCCCCAGCAGTTCCATGAGGTGCAGCACTTCCTGCCGCAAGCCGGCCTCCCGCAGCCCCCAGGCGAGCTGCAGGTGGCAGCCGGGATTGGCGGTAACGAGAATGTCGGCGCCGGTGTTTTTAACGTTCCCGAGCTTGCGGTCGAGGACCCGGCGGCTGTCTTCGGCGAACTTGAGGCCCCAGGTGGCGGCCGAGCCGCAGCACCAGCTCGCTTCCGCCATCTCGCGCAGCTCCACCCCGGGGATCTGCCGGAGGATTTCGCCGCGGCTGGGCGGAAATCCCCTGCGCATGGCAGAGATGGCACGGCTCGTGGTAGGTCACCGTGCAGGGGACCGGGCGCAGAGCCTCGGTGCGCAGCCCCACCTCGACCAGGAACTCGGAAATGTCGCGGATCTTGGCCCGGAAGCGCTGCAGCTTCCCCGCGTCCGCCTGTTCTTCCAGCAGTTCCTCGTATTCCTTGAGGGAAGCGCCGCAGCCGGCGCAATCCGTGACGATGCAATCGACATCCAACTCCAGGAACAGCTCGAGGTTGAACAGGGCCAGTTCCCGGGCGGTCTTGCGGTCGCCCTCGGAAAGGTGGGGGGCGCCGCAGCATTTGGCGGCCCGGGGAGTGACCACCTCGAAGCCCTGATGGGCCAGGATGCGCACCGTTTGGCGGGAGACGCCGGGATACATCAGGGTCATCACGCAGCCGAGAAAAAAGCCGACCCGGCCGCGCTTCTCTCCCTGCGCCGGGACAACCTCCGGGAGCTGCGGCCGCAGCGGCGGCTCCAGGCGGGGGAGCATGCCTTCGGCCTTCTCCAGCCAGTGCGGCCCCAGTTTGAGGACCTTCAGGTGCCGCACCAGCCACTGGATGCCGAGGCGCTGATAGAGCCGGGTCGGCAGCATGGAGTTCTCCAGCCGGTCGGGCGAAGGAAGCATCTTCTGCAGGACGAATTCGCGGAAGGCCCGGCCGGCGCTCCCCAGCGGATGGAAGGCGTGCGCCTGACTGCGGCAGATCTCCATGACCTCGCCCGCCCGGACTCCGGAAGGACAGGCGGTGGTGCAGGCGCGGCAATCGAGGCAGAAGAAAGCTTCTTCCTTGACTGCTTCGGTGAATTGGAGCTTCTTCTCGGCCACCGCGCGGGCGAGGGCCACCCGGCCGCGCGGGCTGGAACGCTCGCGTCCGGTCAGGGCGTAGGTCGGACAGGTGGGCAGACAGAAGCCGCAGCGCATGCACTGCAGGACATCCTCGTAGGCAGGCGCATCCTCCGGATGGAAATTGCCCAGAAGCTCAGTGCGCGACACGGGCATCTTCCTCCACCTGCGGTTTGCTGCAGGAATCCCGGTCATCGAAAATCTTCCCCGGGTTGAGGATTCCCGCCGGGTCGAAGGATTGTTTGATGCGCTGCATCACCCTGACCCCGCCGGCACCGATCTGGCGCGCCAGGTATTCCTTCTTGGCCAAGCCGATGCCGTGCTCGCCGGAAACCGTGCCGCCCCAGGCGAGCACCTTTTCGTAGAGGTCGCGATAGAAGGCATGCGCCCGTTCCATTTCGTCCCGATTGCGCTCGTCGCAGAGAACGGTCGGGTGCAGGTTGCCGTCGCCGGCATGGCCGAAAGTGCCGACCTGCAGCCCGTACTTGCCCGCCAGCCGTTCTATTTCGCCGAAGGTTTCGGCCAGGCGCGAGCGGGGAACGGTGGCGTCCTCCAGCAGGGTGGTGGGGGAGACCCGGGCCAGCGCCGAAAGGGCGGTGCGCCGGGCGGCGGCCAGGCCGGCCGCCTGTTCGGCGGTCTCGGCGAGGTGGACCTCGGCGGCGCCGGTGGCCAGCACTTCCCTGACCCCGGCGGCCTCCTCGGCGACCATGGCCGGATGGCCATCGACCTCGATCAGCAGCAGGGCCGCCATCTGCCGCGGCAGGCCGATCCGCACGTAATCCTCGATGCAGTTGATGGTGGCCCGGTCCATGATCTCCATGGTGGAGGGGATGATCCTGGCGGCGATGATCCGCGACACCGCCTCGCCGGCGGTGCGGATATCGTTGAAATAGGCGAGGAAGGTCCGTTTGTCCCGGGGCGGCGGGATCAGCTTGACCGTCACCTCGGTGATGACGCCGAGCGTCCCCTCGCTGCCGACCAGCAGGTCCTTGAAGGAGTAGCCGGCCACGTCCTTGACGCTCTTGCCGCCGGTGCGCAGCAGGCTGCGGTCGGGTAGCACGCACTGCAGGGCCATGACGTAGTCGCGGGTAACCCCGTACTTGAGACCGCGCAGGCCGCCGGCGTTTTCCGCCACATTTCCGCCCAGGGTGGAGATCTTCTGGGAACCTGGATCGGGGGGGTAGAACAGCCCCTTCGCCGCCACGGCGTTGAACAGATCGAGGGTGATGACGCCGGGCTCGCAGGTGGCGGTCAGGTTCTCCTCGTCGATCTCACGGATGCGGTTCATCCGGGTCGTGGCCAGCACCATTCCCCCGCGAAGCGGGACGCTGCCGCCCGACAGCCCGGTTCCCGATCCCCGCGGGACCAGCGGCAGGCCCTCGCTCTGGGCGACTTCCATGGCCGTCACCACCTGCTCGGCGGTGGTCGGGTAAACCACCACCTCCGGCAGGTGGTGCACGCCCGGGGTGGAGTCATAGCCGAGGACCAGCAGGTCCTCCTGCTCGTGCAGGACGTTCTTCTCGCCGAGCTTTTCCTGGAGATGGCGGATGGCGGTCTTGGAGATCATGGAAAACCCGTCATTGGTCAGGTGGTCATTGTTCGTTGCTGTGGTTTGGAAAAGCTCCTGTTGGTCATCGCCTGAATGGAAGGCCCATACAAGCCGCGGACTCCTTCGGCCAATGACCATGGACAAGTGACTAATGACGCGCGCGCCAGCGCGCTAGAACCCTTCTTCCCGGTACCCTTCGGGAATCCGCACCACCAGCACCGCCCGGTCGGTGCCGTGCAGAACCTTGGAGGTGGTGGTGCCGAGGAGGGCCTCGCCGAGGACGGTGCGCCGGTGCGAGCCCATGACGATCAGGTCGGCCTCGCAGTCGGCAGCCGCCTCAAGCACCACCTGGGCCGGTTGCCCCTCGACGATGCGGATCTCACTGACACGGTTCACCCCGTCGGGATCATTGGCGCGCTCCATCTCGCAGATGCGCTCGATCCGTTCGCGAAGCCGGTTCCTGACCTCCTGCCGCGCCCCCTGGTGGAGCTCTTCCAGGCGGTCATGGGAAATATACAGTTCCACCATGCTCTGGCCGAAGTTGGACAGCGGCTCCATGCCGTGCACGGCAATGATTTCCGCCCCGTACTGCCGGGCCAGGCCCAGAGCGTGGCGGAAGACGTAGGGCGCGGCGGGACCGATGCCGGTGGCATAAAGGATTTTCTTGATTTTGGGCAGCATGGATTTCTCCCCGGTATGTCTATCATGAATCGGGTTGTTCGATGCAATCTTGCCACCTCTTGCCGGGTCGGCAAGGAAAGAAACTTTACCCCCCGAAAAACACCGTCGGCAGGTAGGTGATGATGCCCGGAAAAACAATCATGATCGCCAGTCCGACCAGCTGGATGGCCACGAAGGGAACGATCCCCTTGTAGATGTCGCCCATGGTGTATTCCGGCGGCGCCACCCCCTTGAAGTAGAAGAGGGCATAGCCGAAGGGCGGCGTCAGGAAGGACGTCTGCAGGTTGACGCAGACCAGCATGGCGAACCACAGGGGATTGAAGTCGAGATTCATGGCGATGGGGGTGAAGATCGGCACCACCACCAGCAGGATCGCCGCCCAGTCGATGAACATGCCGAGGAAGAAGACGACCGCCATCATGATGGCGAGCACGACGTAGGGACTGACGTCCATGCCGAGCAGGGCGTCGGCAACCACATCGCCGCCGCCCATGCTCAGGAAGACCACGCTGAACAGCTTGCCGCCGACGAACAGCGCCATGATCATGGCGGTGGTGCGGGCGGTGGAAATGGAGGCCTGGGTCAGCACCTCCCAGTTGAGCTTGCGATTGAACAGGGCCAGGACCATGGCGCCGACGCAGCCCAGGGCGGCGGCTTCGGTGGGCGTGGCGATGCCGGCGAGGATCGTCCCCATGACGGTCAGAATCAGGCTGAACGGGGGGACGAAGCTCTTCATGGTCATGGCGACTTTCTGGCCGGTGGTATGGGTGCGCTCGGCCACCGGGATCGGCGGCCCGAGCTTCGGATTGATGGCGCAGCGGAGTGCCGACGTAGAGCATGTAGAGGCCGGAGAGAACCAGGCCCGGCAGGATGGCGCCGGCGAAGAGGTTGCCCACCGAGGTCTCCTTCAGGCCGGTGAGGCCGCCGTAGACGACCAGCATGATGCTCGGCGGGATGAGGATGCCCAGGGTCCCCGAGGAGCAGATGATGCCGGCCGACATGCCCCGGTCGTAGCCCCGGCGCAGCAGGGAGGGGCCGGCCATCAGGCCCATGGCGACCACCGAGGCGCCGATGATGCCGGTGGTGGCGGCAAAGACCGTGGAGACGACGATGACCGCCAGCCCCAGGCCGCCGCGCAGGCCGCCGAGGACGATGTACAGGGCGTCGAAGAGTCCTTCCGATACCTTGGAGCGGTCGAGGATCTGCGCCATGAAGATGAACAGCGGCACCGCCACCAGCGTATAGTTGAGAAAAATTCCCCAGGCGTTGTTGACGAACAGGTCAAGCAGGGCCGGGGATATTGAAGCCGTTGTCAATGAGGCCGAACACGGTCGCCACCGCCGGCCAGGGTTACCGCCAGGGGATGCCCCAGGGCGATGGAGGCCACCAGGGTGGCGAACATGAGAACTGTAAGTACTTCAGGGGTCATGGGAACGTCTCCGGGAGCGGCAGTACTAGTCGCGCTGGCGCAGGGAACGAAAATCGTGAATCAGTTTGGCCACCCCCTGCAGAAAGAACAGGACGAAGCCGATGGCCATGACGGTCTTGTAGGGGTAGATCGCCGGCGCCCAGGAGGAGGAGGCCAGCTCATGGATTTTCCAGGAATTTGCGGCATAGATGATCGACCAGATGGTCAACAGGCCGATGGTCGGCATGAAGATCACCAGGTTGGCGACGATGCGCAGGATCGTGCGCGGCCGCGGCGGCAGCCGGGATTCGAAAACATCGATGGCGACATGGCCGTCGTACTTGTGGGCGTAGCCGAAGGCCAGCATGAAATGCATGCCGTAGAGGAAAACGGTCATCTCGAAGGCCCAGACGGTCGGCGCGTCGAAGCCGTAGCGCATCAGGACCTCGAAGACGACCACCCCGACCAGGGGGAGGATCAGGTAGGAGTGACCAGCGGCCCACTTTTTCGTTCAGGGAGTCGATAGACCGGGCGATTGGGAGCATAGGTGCCTCGCATGGGTTGCGGATCGCTTTCCGCGGATGCGGAAAAGCAGCGGCGGGGACCGGCGGCCCCCGCCGTTACTTCAGGTCAGATTACTGCAGGCGCTTGCCGTTGATGTAGTCGTCGATCGGCCAGGGGGTCAGGCCGCTGCGGATTTCCCGCCACTGCGGCGAAATCCTTCCTTGAACTGCTCCTGGGAATCGAGGGTCTTCTTCACGTCAGGGTACTTGGCCTTGAGGTCGTCCAGGTACTCCTTGGTGCGTCTTGGCGAAGGAGGTGATCGCCTCGTCGTCCATCTTGACGAATTCCACTTTCTCCTTGAATTTCTTGATCGCCTCGATGTTCAGCTGCTCCTGCCAGGCGGTGGACCAGAGCTGGGTTTCCTTGGCGGCGATGTCGACGATCCACTTCAGGTCGGCGGGAAGCTTGTTGTAGGCGTCCTTGTTGAAGAAGAGGGCGCACTGCACGGAAGGCTGGTGCACGCCCGGCTCGATGACGTACTTGGTGATTTCGTCGAAGCCCATCGGGTAGTTGATGGCCGGGGAGCTGAACTCGGCGGCATCGATGACGCCGCGCTCCAGGGCCAGGTAGACCTCGCCGCCCGGCAGCGGGGTGACGGAGGCGCCGAGGGAGTTCAGGATATCCATGTACCAGCCGGGGGTGCGCACGCGCATGCCCTTTGAAGTCGGCCATCTTGGTGGCCTTCTTGTTGGAGAAAAGACCCATTTCCTGGCCGCCGTTGCCGCCGGGGAAGGCCACCAGGTTATAGCGGCCGTACAGTTCCTGCATCTGCTCCAGACCGCCGCGCTCGTAGAGCCAGATGTTGTAGCCTTCGGTGTCGAGGCCGAAGGGGACCGAGGCGAAGGAGACGAAGTTCTCGTTTTTCCCTTTCCAGTAGCCCGGCCAGTCGTGGCCGACCTGCGGCGGAGCCCTTGCTCACCGCGTCGAAGCTCTCCATGGCCCCGACCAGTTCGCCGGCGGAGAAGAGCTTGATGTCGAGCCGGCCGCCGGAGGCGAGTTCGACGGAATCGGCGAAATGCTGGGCCATGTCGTAGAAGAGCAGTCCTTTGGACCAGGGCATGACCATCTTCCAGTGGAACTTCTGGTCCGAGGTCTTGATGGTGCGCAGTTCCTTTTTTGACTTCCTCGTGGCGTTTGTCGGCGCCGAACTTCTCGCGCTTGGCGGCGAAGGCCTGCGGGGCCAGGATCAACGACAGGGCGACGACACAGTCCGGCCAGTGATCTTAACCTCTTCATCTGCTGCCTCCTTATTCTTGCGGTTGTGAGAATCGGCGGACGGTTTGTCCGCGGTCGTTGAAGGCAAAAGGAAATACCAAAAATTGGTAAGACCATTTATTAGACCAAGGTATTTCAGCCGTCAAGGAAAAAACAAACATTGTTTTCTAAAATCGCGAATTTTTCTTCGATTATCTCAGGGCATGTCAAACGACGGACTGATGTGCTGCCCGGGCATGTGGCAACTTCGCCCCTTAGCCGTCGTCGCGAACTTTGATCCGGCCCAGTTTACGGGCGGCGCTCGCCTGGCTGATGCCGAGGGCGGTGGCAATTTTGCGGGTCGTCCTGTGTTTCTGCCGGGCCTGCAGGAGGATGCGGTTTTCGTGCTCCGCGAGCATTTCTTTCAGCGTCATCCCGGCCGAATATCCCTGGGCCTTGCCGGGAAGAGGGACATCCTCCCGGGTGATGTGGTCGGCCGGTGAGGTCACGATGCTTCGCTCAACCAGATTCTCCAGCTCGCGGATATTGCCTTTCCAGGGCAGCGCGACCAGATAATCGATCGAGGCTCTTGGCGAACTTCTTGTAGGTGTTGTACTTCCGGTTGTATTTCCCCACGAAATAGTTGACCAGGACAGGGATGTCCTCCCGCCGTTCCCGAAGGGGCGGGATATGGAGCGGCACAACGTTCAGGCGGTAATAGAGGTCCTCGCGGAACCGCCCCTCGGCCACCAATTGGCCGAGATCTCCGTTGGTGGCCGCCAGCAGGCGGATGTCGACGGCGCGGGTTTCCCTGCCGCCGACCTTGAAAAAGCTTTTGTCCTGGATGACGCCGAGCAGTTTGGACTGCAGGTGAAGGGGCAGCTCGGAGATCTCATCGAGGAAGACCGTTCCGCCATCGGCGATTTCCAGAAGCCCCTCTTTGCCCCGCCGGTCGGCCCCGGTAAAGGAACCGGACTCGTAGCCGAAAAGTTCGGCCTCCATGAGGGCTTCCGGGATGGCGGCACAGTTGATCTGGATAAAGGGCTTTTTCTTGCGGCCGCTGGTTCGATGGATCATCTTGGCCAGCAGGCTTTTGCCGACTCCCGATTCGCCGGAGAGCAGGATGGTCGAGTCGGTGTCGGCCACCCGCAGCGCCAGATCGATGACATCGATCATTTTGCTGCTGCAGGTGATGATGTCCTCTTCCGCCAGGAGTTGATCGCGAGCCGTATCGGAATCGATCTCCTGATTGTAATGGACGACGGTCAGGTCCCAGATGGTGTTGATGACGTAGCGGATTTCCCCCTCTGCATCGAAGATGGGGCGGCCCTTGACCAGCAGCTTGCGGTTGGTTTTGGTGGAATAGGTGGCCGTGGCCGGGGCTTTGCGCTCCAGGACGATGAGGGTGGCCGCCCCGGAAAAATAATTGTCCGCCCCCACCAGGTCGTAGAGGCTTTTCCCCTCGAGTTCTTCGTTGGTGAAGCCCGACATTTCTTCGAAGGTCCGGTTGACCTTGATCGTCACCCCGCGGCCATCGGCGATGTAAATTCCGTTATAGACGTTGTCGAAGGCGAGTTCCAGCAGTTGATGGTCCATGAGCTGCCTCTCCTCCGCAGTCGAGTTGCGAGCCGGTCCTTTACTCGCCTGCCTCCAGCGGTTTGGGGCGAACGATGGCTGGGACCCGGGGCGCCGGGCGGCGGGTCCCCTTTCCCTCGAAGGTGTTCACAGCGACCGCTTCAGCAGCCGTCCCAATTCTCCCACGAAGCCTCGGCGAAAAGCCAGCACGCAGACGACAAAGATGGCGCCGATCACCACGGTGACCCAGGAGCCGATAGCGCTCAATTCCGAGTGCAGGGCGATCACCGTGCAGGCCCCGGCGAGCGGTCCCAGGACCGTGCCGAGGCCGCCGAGCAGGGTCATCAGCACCACCTCTCCGGAGGTGTGCCAGCTGACATCGGTCAGCGAAGCGAGTTGGAAGACCAGTGCTTTGGTGGCTCCGGCCATCCCGGACAGGGCGGCGGAGAGGACGAAGGCGAGCAGCTTGAAGCGCTCCACCTTGTAGCCGAGGGAGACCGCTCGCGGTTCGTTCTCCCGGATCGCCTTGAGCACCTGGCCAAAGGGGGAATGAATGGCGCGATAGATGATCCAGAAGCCGAGGCAAAAGATGGCGAAGACGAAGTAGTAGAGGTTGAGCTCCAGAGGGCGGCCGGCCAGATGATAGGTATGGCCCAGGTTGACCAGCCCGAAGAGCATCCCCCGGGGGACGTCCTGCAGGCCGTCCTCGCCGCCGGTAAAAGGAGCCTTGAGCGCGATGAAATAGACCACCTGGGCCAGGGCCAGGGTGATCATGGCGAAATAGATCCCCTGCCGGCGAATGGTCAGGATTCCGAAGATATACCCCATCACGCCGGCGGCGAGGGTGCCGGCGAGCACCCCGAGCCCCGGTGTCAGGCCGACGTTCTTGACCAGATAACCGGTGATATAGGCCGCCCCGCCGAAAAAGGCGGCGTGCCCGAAGGAGAGCAACCCCGTGTAGCCGATCAGCAGATTGAAGGCGCAGGCGAACAGGGCAAAACAGAGCAACTGCATCACGAATACCGGGTAGATCACAAACGGGGCCACCACCCCCGCCACGAACAGCACTGCCCATACCGTACGGTTCACACCAGACTCCCTACTGTTCCTTGCCGAAGAGGCCTGCCGGCTTGACCAGCAGCACCAGAATCATCATGAAGAAAATCACTGTGTTGGCGGCCGGGGGATAGATCACCTTGGTCAGCCCCTCGACCATGCCGAGGGAAAGTCCGGTAAGGATGGAGCCCATGATCGACCCCATGCCGCCGATCACCACCACGGCAAAAACGGTGATGATCATCTCCGAACCCATGATGGGGCTCACCGAATAGATCGGCGCCGCCACCACCCCGGCAAAGGCGGCCAGGGCCACCCCGTAGCCGTAGGTCAGGGTAATCATCAGCGGGACGTTGATGCCGAAGGCCTGCACCAGGCGGGGATTTTCCGTCCCGGCGCGCAGATAGGCGCCGAGCCTGGTCCGCTCGATGACAAACCAGGTGCCGAAGCAGACGACGAGCGAGATGCCGATCGACCAGAGACGGTAGGTGGGAAACATCATGAACTTCAGATTCACCACTCCGTTGAGGACTTCCGGCTTGCCGTTGTAGGAAGTCCCCGAGACGTTGAAGTAGTTGGTGAACACCCCTTCGAGGATTAACGCCAGGCCGAAGGTGAGCAGCAGTCCATACAGGGGATCGACCTTGTAGAGGCGCTTGAGCATGCTCTTTTCGATGATGATCCCGAGCAGCCCGACCAGCAGCGGGGCGAGGATCAGGGCCGCCCAGTAGTTCAGGTGGAAACCGGGCATGCCGAGCAGCGGGCCCAGTTTCGTATAGCCGAGCAGGGCGATGAAGGCGCCGAGCATGTAGAGGGCGCCGTGCGCGAAGTTGATGATGTTCAGCAAGCCGAAGATCACCGCCAGCCCCAGGCTGAGCAGGGCATAGAAGGCGCCGTTGTTCAGCCCGAGCATCAACTGCGCCATGATCATCTGAGAGGATAAATGCATTGCGCCTCCCGGCCTGCGGCTGCTTGGCCGGGGCGAAGCAATCTTCGCCCCGGCGCCATCACAATTGATGGCGTCGCAAAAACTCACCAACTGCTGCGTTGCTGCAATTGCTCTCGCTGCCTCGACGTACTTAAGTACGCCTCATTGCTCGACAATTGCGCGCCTTGCATTTGGCGCTTTTTGCTTAGCCATCCCCATTTTTGCTTTCTTGCGAAAGCATAACAAGTGGGTCTGGTATTCTTTATTTGCCTTTGACCAGGGAGCAGCTCCCCTCGGACATGGGCATGAACGCCTGGTCGCCCGGCACCTGCTTTGACGACCTTGAGCAGGTCCCATGGGCCCTTCGATTCGGAGGGCTTTTTCACTTCGACCAGGAACATGTCGTGGACCATGGTGCCGTCGGGGCGCAGGTGGCCGTTGACGGAGAAGAAGTCATCGATTTTCATCGCCCGGAAGGCCTTCATCACCGCATCGGGATTGTCGGTGCCGGCCGCTTTGATCGCCTTGAGGTAGTTCATGGTGGCGGAGTAAACGCCGGCCTGGTTCATGGTCGGCATGGCCCCGGTCTTGTCGAAGTAGCGTTTGGACCATTGCCGGGAAGCCGGGTCACGATCCCAGTAGAAGCTGGTGGCGAACTCCATTCCCTGGGCGACATCGAGTCCGAGGCTCTTTACGTCGCTGAGAAAAACCAGCATCCCGGCGATGGTCTGCCCCCCCTGGACGATGCCGAACTCCCGCGCCTGTTTGACGGCGTTGATGAAATCGCCGCCGGCATTGGCCAGGCCGATCACCTTGGCGCCCGAGGCCTGGGCCTGCAGCAGGTAGGAGGAAAAATCGGCGGTCGCCAGGGGATGCCGGACCTGGCCGAGGACCTGGCCGCCGTGCTTCTTGACGAAGTCAGCGGTATTCTCCTCCAGCGAATGGCCGAAGGCATAGTCGGCCGTGAGGAAATACCAGGTCTTGCCGCCGTGATCGATGATGGCACTGGCGGCGACTTTGGGCAGGGAATAGGTGTCGTAGACGTAGTGGATGCCGTAAGGGCTGCAGTCCTGGTTGGTCAGCGCGGTGCTGCCGGCCCCCGTCGCGATGGTGATCGTCTTCTTGTCGGTGCCGATCTTTTGCACCGCCAGGGCGCAGCCGGAATTGAGCAGTCCGATGATCATGTCCACATGCTCGTTGTCGGACCATTCCCGCGCTTTGGTCGAGGCGATGTCCGCCTTGTTCTGGTGGTCGGCGGAAATGACCTCGATCGGCTTGCCGAGGACCTTGCCGCCGAAATCCGCCACCGCCATTTTGGCCGCGGTGACGCTCCCCTCGCCGCCGATGGCCGAATAGACGCCGGACATATCCGTGAGCACCCCGACCTTCACCACCCCGTTGGACACCCCGGCGGCGCTGGCGACTACCGCCAGACCGAGGATGGCAACGCCGGTGACGACCTGCATCAAGCTTCCTTTTCATGATCCTGCTCCTTTCCTCATTGAAAGTTCCTGCTGCTAAACCCCGAGATAACCGCTGAGCCGTTCCATGCTCGCTCCCAGGGCCTCCATCGGTATCATCTCCACGATATTGCCGTGGTCGACCACGTAGTGCCGGTCGGCCAGGTCGGCGGCGAAATGAAAATTCTGCTCGACCAGGATAATGGTGAATCCCCGCTCCTTGAGCTGCCGGATCAGCCGCCCCAGGGCCTGCACGATCACCGGCGCCAGCCCTTCGGTGATCTCGTCGAGCAGCAGCAGGTCCGCCCCGGTGCGCAGGATGCGGGCCATGGCCAGCATCTGCTGCTCTCCGCCCGAAAGACGGGTGCCGATGCTGTTTTTGCGTTCCAGGAGGTTGGCGAAGAGCTCGTAGATCTCCGCCAGGCTCATCCCCCCCTGTTTCACCACCGGCGGCAGCAGCAGGTTCTCCTCCACGGTGAGTCGGGAAAAGATCCCCCGCTCCTCCGGGCAGTACCCCACTCCCAACCGGGCGATGCGGTGAGGCGGGAGGTTCACCGTCTCCTGGCCGGCGATGCGCACCGAGCCGCTGCGGCGTCCCACCAGCCCCATGATCGATTTGAGGATGGTGGTTCGGCCCGCCCCGTTGCGGCCGAGCAGGGTCACCAGTTCTCCCCGGCGCACCGAGAAATGGATGCCGTGCAGAATATGCGACTCGCCGTAATAAGCATGCAGGTCCGCAACGGACAGCAGCTCCCGGGCAGATGTTTCAGGCATGGGCACTCCCCATGTAGGCCTCCATCACCTGGGGATCCAGGGAGACCGCGTCATAGTCCCCCTCGGCCAGAATGGCGCCGCGCTGCAGCACGGTGATGCGGTCGGCCAGCGTCGCCACCACTTTCAGGTTATGCTCAACCATCAGGATGGTGCGGCCCTTCGCCACCTTGCGCACCAGTTCGGTGATTCTGCCCACATCCTCGGCACCCATCCCCTGGGTCGGCTCGTCCAGCAGCATCACCTCGGGTTCCAGCGCCAGGGTGGTGGCGATTTCCAGCGCCCGTTTCTGCCCGTAGGGAAGCTCCACCGTGGGACAGTGGGCAAACTCCTGCAGTCCCACCGCCGCGAGCAGCTCCAGGCATCGGTCGTTCAAGACGTCGAGGGTCGCCTGCGGTTTCCAGAAGTGGTAGGAGGTGCCCAGCCGGCGCTGCAGGGCGACCCGGACGTTCTCGAAGGGGGTCAGGTTGGGGAAGACGGCCGAGATCTGGAAGGAGCGGACGATGCCGCGCAGGGCGATGTCGGCCGGCTTCTCCCGGGTGATGTCCACCCCTTTGAACAGAATGCTCCCCGCCGAGGGGATCAGGAATTTGGTCAGCAGGTTGAAGACCGTGGTCTTGCCGGCGCCGTTAGGGCCGATCAGGGCATGGATATGCCCCTGGCGGACCCGCAGGTTGACGTCGCTGACGGCCAGAAAACCCTTGAATTCCTTGGACAGATTTCTGGTTTCGAGAACCCATGGTGTCATTCGCCTCTTCTCCTCGACCCCGCTTCGCCGGTTCAGGTCGCTGTCCAGCCGCAGTCCATGGTGATGCAGGAGCCGGTGAAACAGGCCGCCTTTTCCGCGCAGAGGTAGAGGACGAGTTCGCCGATTTCGCTCGGCTCGATGAGGCGCTTGACCGCCGCGTTCTTGAGCATGACCTGCTCGATCACCTCGGCCTCGGAGAGATTGTGCACCTTGGCCTGGTCGGCGATCTGGTGGTCGACCAGGGGGGTGCGCACGTAGGCCGGGCAGATGGAGTTGACGGTGATGCCGAAGGGTCCCCCTTCCAGGGCGGTGGTCTTGGTCAGGCCCGACAGGCCGTGCTTGGCCGAAATATAGGCGGCCTTGAAGGGGGAGGCGATCAGCCCGTGCACCGAGTTGATGTGGATGATCCGTCCCCAGCCGCGCGTCTTCATCGACGGCCAGGCGTAGCGGGTGAGCAGAAAGGGCGCGGTGAGCATCAGGGCGATCATGAAGTCCCATTTTTCCTCCGGGAATTCCTCCACCGGGCTGACATGCTGGATGCCGGCGTTGTTGACCAGGATATCGACCCGGCCGAAGCGTTCCAGGGCGGTATCGACCAGCTTTTTGCAGTCGGCCCGCTGGGAGAGGTCGGCCTGGACGAAGAGGGCTCCCAATTTTTCGGCCTCGCGGGCGCCGGCCTGGGGGTTGATGTCGGCCATGACGACCCGGTTGCCGGCCCCGGCCAGGGCTTGGGAAACGGCCAGACCGATGCCGCTGGCGGCGCCGGTGACGATGGCAATACGTTCGGACATGGGCAATCTCCTTCAGTGCTGTTTGAGCGCGGCGGCGACGGCGAAGGCGCAGCCCGTTTTCGCCCGGACTTCCTCCACGCCCGCACCCGGGGCGAGTTCGGTCAGCGTCAGGCCCTTCTGCTCATCCACCTCGAACACCGCCAGATCGGTGACGATCAGATCGACCACGTTCTTGCCGGTCAGCGGCAGTGTGCATGCCTCCATGATCTTCGGCGAGCCGTCCTTGGCGCAGTGATCCATCATGATGATGATCTTCTTCACCCCCGAAACCAGGTCCATGGCACCGCCGGGGCCCTTGACCATGGCGCCGGGAATCATCCAGTTGGCCAGGTCGCCGGTGCGCGAGACCTGCATGGCGCCGAGCACCGAGAGATCGATGTGACCGCCGCGCACCATGGCGAACGATTCCGCGCTGTCGAAGAAGGCCGCCCCGGGCAACCAGGTCACGGTCTGCTTGCCGGCGTTGATCAGGTCCGCATCCTCCTGCCCTTCGGGGGGGAAGGGGCCGACGCCGAGCAGGCCGTTTTCGGCGTGCAGGGTGACGGTGATGTTTTCAGGGATGTAGTTGGCCACCAGGGTCGGCATGCCGATGCCGAGATTGGCGTACATGCCGTCCCGGAACTCCTGGCTGATCCGCCTCGCCTGCCACTCGCGCTGGGGAGTGAACCCCTTGACCTCCACCTTGCCGGCCAGGGTGCGCTGCTCGATCGGTTTTTCATGCCTGCCGCCGACGAGGATCCGGTCCACGTAATTGCCCGGGGTGTGAATCTGGTGGGGATCGAGCTCGCCGATCTCCACCAGTTCCTCCACTTCGGCCACCGTGACGCGCGCCGCCTGGGCGCAGACCGGGTTGAAGTTGCGGGCGGTATACCGGTAGATCAGGTTGCCCGCCTTGTCGGCTTTCCAGGCCTTGACGATGGCCAGGTCGGTGGTGATGCTCGGTTCCAGGACGTACTCCTTGTCGCCGAAGCGCTCCACCCGTTTCCCCTCGGCCAGGGAAGTGCCGTAACCGGTGCGGGTGAAGAAGGCGGGGATGCCCGCGCCGCCGGCGCGCAGCTTCTCGGCCAGCGTCCCCTGGGGGGTGAGCTCGAGCTCGAGTTCCCCGGAGAGAAACTGCCGGGCAAAGGTGGCGTTCTCCCCCACGTAGGAAGAGATCATTTTCTTGATCTGCCGCGTCTGCAGCAGCAGGCCAAGACCGAAGTGGTCGATCCCGGCGTTGTTGCTGACCACCGTCAGCCCCTTGGCCCCGCTGTCGCGCAGGGCCAGGATCAGGTTCTCGGGGATGCCGCACAGGCCGAAGCCTCCGGCGGCGACCGTCATGCCGTCATGAACCAGGCCGGCCAGAGCCTGGGCCGCCTCTGTGTAGATCGGTTTCATCAACCAGCCTCCAGTCGTTAAGATGGGATCCGTTCGAACAGGGCGGCCACCGCCTCCCCACCGCCAATGCAAAGAGAGGCGACACCGTAGGTGACCTTGCGCCGGGCCATCTCCCGGATCAGGGTCGTTGCCAGGCGCCCGCCGCTGGCCCCGATGGGATGCCCCAGGGCCACCGCGCCGCCGTTGACGTTGACCTGCTCCAGGGAGAGCCCGAGCTCGCGCATGGCCAGCACGGGAACGGCCGCGAAGGCCTCGTTGATCTCGAACAGGCCAACGTCCTTCAGCTGGAGCCCGGCGCGCTGCACGCACTTGCGAATCGCCCCTACCGGCGCTTCGCCGAACAGGTCCGGGGCGATGCTGTAGGTGGCCGCGGCGACCAGGCGGGCGATGGGCGTCAGGTTGTACTTCTTCACCCCTTCGGCCCCGGCGAGCAGGGCGAGGGCCGCCCCGTCGTTGATGCTCGAGGCGTTGCCGGCGGTGATGGAGCCATCCTTGCGGAAGACCGGCCGCAGGGTCGGCAGCTTCTCGATGTCGCCGCGGAAGGGTTCCTCGTCCCGCTCGACGGTCACCTCTCCCTTGCGGCTCTTCTTCACCACCGGCACCAGCTCTTCGGCAAAGGTGCCGTTCTCCACCGCCGCCTGGGCCAGGCGGTAGGAGCGGGCAGCGAAGTCGTCCTGCGCCTGCCGGCTGATGCCGTGGCGGAGGTTCCACTCCTCAGTGATCTCCCCCATGTGCCGCCCCGAATAGGGGTCGAGAAGACCGTCATGGATCATCAGATCGACCATCTGGCCGTTTCCCATGCGCTGGCCAAAGCGGGCTGCAGGGAGGGTGTAGGGAGATGAAGACATGTTTTCCATGCCGCCGGCCATAATGACTTGCGATTCCCCGAGGCGGATAGCGTCCGCCGCCAGCATCATCGCCTTGAGACCGCTGCCGCAGACCTTGTTGATGGTCATGGCATGCACGCTGTCGGGCAGCCCTGCCTGCCGCATCGCCTGGCGAGCCGGCGCCTGCCCGCTGCCCCCCTGCAGTACCTGGCCGATGATGACCTCGTCGACACCGTCCGGGGGCAGATGGGTTCGGGCCAGCAGTTCACCGATGACCTTGGAGGCCAGCAGGGGCGCCGGTAGTTCCGCCAGGGTGCCGCCGAAGGAACCGAAGGGAGTTCGCAAAGCATCAATCACAAAAACCTTGTTCATACCGGGTCCTCCGCGAAAGAGATGTGGGATCATGCATCTAATTGTACAGCAAAGGTCGTTCCAAAATGAAAAATCATTTTATTTTGCATAGTTGAAAAAATGGATTGTTTTTAAGACAGGCCCGCATTTGATTCATTTTTGAATCATATTTTTATTATTTTTGCGTAACAAGCTGGGAAGTAAGAGATTTTTATCTGGCTCAAAATTGATAGGATTGATTCATTTTTGAATCAGTCCGGTCGGTGGAAAGCAAACGCCGTCTTATCTATAAATTTTGGTGTGCTTTTCGGCTTGACAGAGACCGAATGGTTCCTTAGGATAGAAAATAAATTGGTCAGACCACTTTACGGGGGAGTGACGGGATGGTGGAGAGTTCCAGAATCGATTTATTCAGCGAAGCCGCCCGCCGGGTGGGCAGCGAGGTGGTAGTCCTGGATGACTTGGCTGCAGCCGCTGCCTACATCGTCGGAAAAACTTCGGGGCCGGTGCTGCTGCCGCCCTCGCCGGTCATGGAAAGCAAAGATCTGGCCGCCTGCTTGACCCGGATCGGGGCCGAGGTGGTTATCGAGGGGTTCCGCCAGGCCGCTCCTGCGGCCGCGGCCGGAGTGACGGGTGCCGACTTCGCCCTGGCCGATACCGGCACCGTGGTCCTGGAAAGCACGGAAGAGGCGGTGCGCCTGTCCACTACCCTGCCCGAGCGCCACTTTGTCCTTCTCGACCCGCGCCGGATCGTCGCTGACGGCCCGGCCGCCGTCCCCCTGCTGCGGCAATTGCAGCAGCGACGGCCACGCAGTTTTATCGCCTACATTACCGGTCCCAGCCGTACCGCCGATATCGAGCGGGTGCTCACCATCGGCGTGCACGGCCCGCGGGAGCTGCACATTTTACTTGTCGAAGGGATTTCCGGCGGCCTGCCGGAGCTGTAGCTTGGATTTCAGGAGATCCGACTGATCGGTCGGATCGGTCGGATCTGCAAAGGAAAAAACTATGAAAAAAGAACGCAGCCGCCAGTATAAGCAGCGCATCGACCAGGCCCTGGCCACGCCGCGGCTGCAGGAGGCCCTGCACCGCTTCGGCGACGCCTATGTGGTGGCGCGGGAAAACGCCTTCGCCGGTCTCGATTTCGAATCGCTGCGCACGGCGGTGGCCGCCTGCAAGGACGAGGTCAGGGAAAACCGCGAGCGCTACCTTGCCGAGTTCACCGCGCGGGCGGAAGCGGCGGGCGCCAAGGTTTTTTTTGCCCGCACGGCGCAGGAGGCGAACGATTATATTGCCGCCCTGGCCACCGGGCGCGGGGTGAAGCTGGCCGTAAAGAGCAAGAGCATGGCCAGTGAGGAGATTCATCTCAACCAGGCGCTGGCCAAGGCCGGGGTGAAGGCGCTGGAGACCGATCTCGGCGAATGGATCATCCAGCTCGCCGGTCAGCGCCCCAGCCACATGGTGATGCCGGCCATTCACATGTTCAAGGAAGAGGTGGCCGAGCTGTTCAGCAAGGTGACCGGCGTCCAGGAGCCGGCGGAGATCGCGCATCTGGTGCAGGTCGCCCGGGAACAGCTGCGCCAGGGCTACCTGGAGGCGGAGATGGGGATCAGCGGCGCCAATATTGCCGTCGCCGAAACCGGCGGCATCGCCCTGGTCACCAACGAGGGCAACGCCCGCCTGGCGACCACCCTGCCGAAAATCCACGTCGCCCTGGTGGGGATCGAGAAGCTGGTGCCCACCCTGGAGGATGCCGCCCGGATTCTCCAGGTGCTGCCGCGCAACGCCACCGGCCAGCTGCTCACCTCCTACGTCAGCTGGATCACCGGCGCCGTCCCCTGCGGCGAGGGGGAAAAGGAGCTGCACATCGTCCTGCTCGACAACGGCCGCAGCGCCCTGGCCGAATCCCCGCAATGCCGCGACGCCCTGCGCTGCATCAAGTGCGGTGCCTGCGCCAACGTCTGCCCGGTCTATCAGACGGTCGGCGGCCACGTCTTCGGCCACGTCTACATCAGCGCCATCGGCATCATCCTCACCGCCTTCTTTCACGGCCTGGAGCAGGCGGCGGAACTGGTGCGCGCCTGCATCGGCTGCCGCGCCTGCGTGGCGGTCTGCCCGAGCAAGATCGACCTGGAGGGCATCATTCTCCATCTGCGCGAAACGGTTGGCCGCGAGGAGGGGATCGGCGCCGGCAAGTCCCTCGTCTTCCGCAAGGTCATGCGCAACCGCAAGCTGTTCCATTCCCTCATCCGCGCCGCCAGCCTGCTGCAGAAGCCGGTGACCCGGGGGGAGCGCACCATCCGTCACCTGCCGCTTTTCTTCTCTTCCCTGACGCAGTGGCGGACTCTGCCGGCGATAGCCGAAAAACCGCTGCGCGACCAGTGGGACAGATTGCCGCAGCCGCTGGCGAAACCCCGCTATCGGGTGGCCTTTTTCGCCGGCTGCCTGAACGACTTCGTCTACCCCGAAATGGGTCAGGACCTGGTGAAGGTGCTGAACCGGCTGGGGGTGGAGGTCCTCTTTCCCCGCGAGCAGAACTGCTGTGGCATCCCCGCCCTCTATTCCGGCGACCGGGAGACGGCGACCGAGCTGGCCGAGCAGAACGTGCAGGCGCTGCTGGCGGACGAACCGGACTTCGTGGTTACCACCTGTCCCACCTGCACCATGTCGCTGCAGCGCGACTTCGTCGACCTGCTGCGGGACAACCCGGTGTGGGCGGAGCGCGCCGAGCGCCTGTCGGCGATCACCATGGATGTCTCCCGCTTCATCGTCACCCGGCTGGGCGGCGTCGGCGAGTTGAACCTGCCGGCGGCGGCGGAGAAGATCACCTATCACGACTCCTGCCATCTCAAGCGCGGTGCCGGCGTCTGGCGCGAGCCGCGCCAACTGCTCGCCGATTCCGGCCACGAGGTGGCGGAAATGGCCCATGCCGATCGCTGCTGCGGGTTCGGCGGCTCCTATTCCTTCACCAGCCATCCGCTCATCGCCCGCCGCATCCTGGAGGACAAACTGGCGGATATCGAGGGCACCGGCGCCGCCTGTGTCGCCATGGACTGCCCGGGATGCCTGCTGCAGATCCGGGGCGGGCTGGAAAAACGGGGTTCGGCGGTCAATGCCGCCCATACCATCGAATTGCTCGCCCGCCTTCTGCCCTGATCTCCTGCCACCACGGCGACTCTCTCTCCCCCTGTGGCCCCGGCCGAACGGCCGGGGCACTTTTTAATCCTTTGGCGGGTTGGCCTTTTCCGCTATACTCGGATTGCCCTTGAGGATTCCGCACGTTTTCCTGCGCCTTGGTATTTCCAGGAGGAGGCCCAGCCATGTTCACATGGATCTCGACCAGGATATCGCTGAAGATCGCCATTTCCCTGTTTCTCGTTCTGTCGCTGATCATGACGGCGGCGACCTGGCTGCTGGTGCGCAGCCGCGGCGAAGCGCTGCGGGAGCAGCTGTACGTCAAGGCGCGGACGATGGCGATTCTTGGCGCCGAAACGATGCATCTGGTGCTGGAGCAGGCGTTTCTCGGCGGCACCTTCACCCTGGAGGAGATCTTCGATACCCATTACGAGCCGATCACCAGTGGGCCGCTGGCCGGAGCTGTGCCGAAATACCACACGGGTTACGACCGTTACCTCGACGTGCGTATCCGCAAGATCCAGGACACCATGGTCGAGCAGGACCCGACGGTGCTCTTCGCCGTACTGGTGGACAGCAACGGTTATCTGCCGACCCACAATACAAAGTACTCCCAGCCGCTGAGCGGCGATCCGGCAAGAGACCGGGTGGGGAACCAGACCAAGCAGATGTTCAACGACCAGGTCGGGCTGGCGGCGGCCCATTTTGAGGGGAGCGAGGGGCAGCCGGTGCTGCGGCAGGAATACCGGCTGCCCAGCGGCGAGATGGTCTGGGATGTGTCGGCGCCGGTGTACGTGCAGAGCCGGCACTGGGGGGCTTTTCGGGTCGGGCTGTCGATGGCGCAGGTCGAGGCGGCGGTGGCCCACCTGCGCAATTCACTGATTCTCTCCATGGGGCTGATCCTGCTGGTGACCTTCGTCGCCCTGTATGCCATCCTGAATTTCTTCATCCTGCCCCTCAAGCGGCTGACGGTGGTGGCCGACCGCATCGCCGACGGACAGCTGCAGGAGACGATCGAGATCGGTTCCCACGACGAGATCGGCAAGCTGGCGGGTGCCTTCAACCGCATGACCCAGGGGATCGTCAGGGACCTGCGCGGGGAGATCGGCAAGAGCAACCGGCTGATCACCCGGATCAAGGAGGCCATCCGTCAGCTTTCGGCGAGCGCCGGCGGCATCATGGCGATCTCGGCCCAGCAGTCCGCGGGGGCGACCCAGCAGGCTTCGGCGGTGCAGGAGGCCACCACCACTTCGGCGGAAATCGCCGTTACCGCCCGGCAGGTGGCGGAGAACGCCGCCCAGGTGGAAACCCAGGCGGAACAGGCGAACGGCGCCTGTACCGTCGGCATCCAGGCGGTCAACAATGCCGTGGGGGGGATAAAAAAGCTCAAGGAGCAGGTGCAGTCGATCGCCGAGGCCATGGTCCAGCTGGGGGAAAATTCCCAGAAGATCGGCGGCATCGTGGATATCATCGACGAAATTTCCGACCAGACCAACCTGCTGGCGCTCAACGCGGCGATCGAGGCGGCCGGGGCCGGTGAGGCCGGCAAGCGCTTCTCCGTCGTCGCCAGCGAGGTAAAGCGGCTGGCGGAGCGGACGGTGGACGCCACCGGGCAGATCAAGGGGCTGGTGGCGGAGATCCAGAAGGCGACCAACAGCACCATCATCCTCAGTGAAGAGGGAACCAAGGGGGTGGATGCGGCCGGCGGCCTGGTGGGGCGGGTATCGGAAGCCTTTGCCGCCATTATCGGTTCCGTCGGCGAGACCACCGGCGCCGCGCGGGAAATCAAGCTCTCGACGCAGCAGCAGACGACGGCGAGCGAACAGATGGCCGAGACCATCGTCGAGGTGCGGGATGTGGCGGCCCAGGTGGCCGCGAGTGCCGAAGAAACGAGCGAGGCGATCGCCGAGCTGAACACGCTGGCCGGGGGACTGCAGGAGATGCTGGAGGAGGAACTGCAGCTCAAAGGGAAGGAAAAGGCCCAGGCCGGGGCGCAGCTCATGGAAAAAGTGTTGAAACGGGCGGTGGAGAGCGGCCGCTTCACCCTGGCGCAGCTCTTCGATGAGAGTTATCAGCCGATTGCCGACACCGACCCGCAGAAATACCACACGGTTTACGACCGCTGGCTCGACGAGACGATATCGGCGCTGCAGGATGCCTTCCTGGAGGATGAGCAGGTGCTCTTCGCCGTGCTGGTGGACCGCAACGGCTACCTGCCGACGCACAACAGCAAATACTGCCAGCCGCTGACCGGCGACCGGGAGCGGGACCTGACCGGCAACCGCACCAAGCGCCTGTTCAATGATGCGGTCTGCCTGCGGGCTGCGAGCAACCAGGATGGCGTTCTCGTGCAGGTCTATGATCGGGATACGGGGGAGAGGATGTGGGACATCTCCGCCCCGGTTTTCCTCCAGGGCCGCCACTGGGGCGCCTTCCGACTGGGATGCAGCATGTAGACGGCTGATGAAAAACGCCCATCTGCGGCTTGCCCGCATCCTTCGGCAACGATGTACCTTCAAGATTTCGGGCGGCTTGCCTCTGGACATTTTTACTCAGCCTGAAAAACTGAGTTTTCAACAACCTATAAGACGGCATTGCCGGCGAAGGCCGCCGGCAGTGCCGAGGAGCTGAGACCCCTTGCCCCTGTACCGGGAAATCGTCACCGACTGCC
The DNA here is from genome assembly GCA_963816395.1 of uncultured delta proteobacterium. GTDB lineage: Bacteria > Desulfobacterota > Desulfuromonadia > Desulfuromonadales > JACZKF01 > CAWFKQ01. Next base: position 138,810 of record CAWFKQ010000016.1, read on the forward strand.
CCGCCCTTCTGCCCCGCCAGGCCCTGGTCCGGATGATCCGACTGGTGCGGCTCCTGTACCGGTTGAGCCGCCTGCCCGCCTATCGCCAGGCGGTCCTCTCCGGAAGCCCCCCGGCGGCGCAGTTCAATCCCGGCCACGACGCGGTCATGATGGGCTACGACTTCCACCTGGATGCCGCCGGCCGGCCGCGGCTGATCGAGGTCAATACCAATGCCGGGGGCGGGCTGCTCGCCTACCTGGCCCATCACCCCACTGCCGCCGTCGGGCGAGAGCGCCTGCCGGAGCGGCTGCGGCGCGACTTCCTGCAGGCCTTCGCGGAGGAGATGCAGGGTTTCAGCCGGGGCGCTTTGCCCCGGCCCGGTTCCATCCTCATCCTCGACGAGGAGCCGGAGCGGCAGTTTCTCTATCAGGAAATGGTCGTCTTCGAGGAGCTTTTCCGGGAGTGGGGGGCCGAGTCCGCGGATCGCCGACCCGGCTCAATTGCAGGCGGGGGAGGAAGGGGTGTTCGCGGCGGGGCGGCGGGTCGATTTGATCTACAACCGCCACTGCGACTTCTATCTCGAATCCCCGGCCATGGCCGGGATTCGCGCCGCCTATCTGGCAGGCAACCTCTGCCTCACCCCCAACCCCTTCGTCTACGGCCTGCTGGGCGACAAGCGCCGGCTGGTTCTCTGGAGCGACCCGCAGGCGCTGGCCGCCCTGGGCCTGGAGGCGGAGGATATCCGGGTGCTGACCGAGACGGTGCCGGAGAGCCATCTGCTCGGCGATCTCGACCGGGAAGCGGTCTGGAAGCAGCGGCAGCAATGGGTGTTCAAGCCGGTATCCCGCTTCGGCAGCCGGGGGGTGCTGCTCGGCCGCAAGATCTCCCGCACCCGTTTCGACGCCCTGCCCGCCGCCGAGACGCTGGTGCAGCGGGAAGTCCCCCCCTCGGAGACCGCCTGCCCCGACGGCCCGCCGCTGAAGACCGATTTCCGCCTCTACGTCTATCGCGCCGAGGTTCTCGGGGTGGCCGCCCGTCTCTACCAGGGGCAGGTCACCAACCTGCGCACCCGCGGCGGCGGTTTCGCCCCGGTGCGGATCGTCGGCAAAGAGGGAGATAGGGAGGTAGGGAGATAGAAAAATCTCCCTTAAATTTCTAATAAGCAGGCCTGGAAAAAGACAAGGCGGACCGTGCCACGGTCCGCCTTGAGTTTTTTTCCAGGGAAGCTCTTCCCCCAGATAGGTCAGGAAACGTCCCGAATCCTCCGGGGTGAGGGAGTCAAGCACCCGCCTGAGTTTCCCGGCGCTCTCCGCCGGGCTCAGGGCGGCGCTGGCGCCGCCCAGGTCGGTACGCACCCAGCCGGGGTGCAGGACGACGGCGATGATGCCGCGCGGGCGCAGGTCGACGGCCAGGCTCTTCATCGTCATGTGCAGGGCGGCCTTGGTCGAGCGGTAGATATAACGCCCGCCGGAGCGGTTGTCGCCGATGCTCCCCAGCTGCGTTCCCATGGCGGCGATCAGCTTGCGGCCGCCGGCCGCCACCTGGTCGGCGAAGGCCTGGGCCATCAGCAGCGGACCGACCGCATTGACCCGGAAAGCCTCCAGCCAGGGATCCATTTCGACCTCGCCGAAGGCCTGCCGGCCGCCCGAGATGCCGGCATTGTTGAACAGGATGTCGATCGGCTGACCGCTCAGCTGCGCCTGCAGCTCGCGGATCTGCTCCGGCCGGGCGACGTCCAGCCGGTGCAGCGTCAGCCGCCCGGCCATCTCCCCGGCGATCGACATCAGTTCCGCCGCTTCCTCCGGCTTCCGGCAGCAGGCCAGCACCCGCCAGCCTCCGGCGGCATACTGGCGCGCCAGCTCCAGGCCGATACCCCGGTTGGCGCCGGTGATCAGGATCGTCTCCGCCATGCGCTCCTCCTCCGGTTGTTCCGGAGCCCTCAGGGTGCGTGGGCGCCGGGAATATCCTTCCACTTGCTGGTGACGTTATCGGTGATCCAGTGCTGGTCCCACCACTCCAGCGGCCACACCTGCAGCCCGGCAACCAGAACGCCGAAATGCAGGTGGTCGCCGCCGGCCATGCCGGTGGCGCCGGTATGGCCGATCGTCTCCCCTTTCTTGACCGTCTGGCCGGGTTTCACCTGAATCTGGCTCAGGTGCCCGTACAGGCTCTGGACGCCGAGGCCGTGGTCGATCACCACGCAGTTGCCGTAAATTCCCAGATAGTCCGCGAAGACCACCTGGCCGCTGTTGGCCGCCGGTACCGGCGACTGCGCCAGGGAGGCCAGGTCGATGCCGAGGTGGGTCTCGTGATCCACCACCTGGCCATCATAGAGGTAGGTGCGGGCCTGGGCGAAATTCCCCCGCGTCGCCGCATTGGGCAGGCGCAGGAAAGCTCCCTGCCAGAGGGGGTGGGAAGCGGTCTGCTTGCCGATGTCGAGCAGTGACGCCACGTTCTGCCGGCGCAGCTGCTGGTTGACCTTGAGAAACAGCTGCAGCTGGTCGGTGGTATCCGGGAAGGTGCCCTGAAACTCGGGCATTTTCGCCTCGAGGAACTGCCGGCTCACCGTGATCCGGTCCTTGGGGAAAGCGTGCGGGATGGCATGGTAATAGAAGCCCACCGTGCGCTCGTTGCCGGCCTTGTCGACGGCGATGACCCGGGGGGTGAAGTCGGCCGTCTTCATATCATAGGGAAAGGCGAAGAAACAAGCGAAGTAGTCGCCTTCCTGGCGATAACCGGGGAAGAACCGGTCGCCGATCTGGACGCCGGTTTTTTCCGGCTCCTCCGACACCGTGTAGATGACCAGCCCGGCCCCTCCCTGGTTGACGTTATGGGCTCTGCTCACCACCGCCACCGCCGGCGGTTTGCTGTCGTATTCGAAAGGGAACGATTTCTCGATGCGGTTGCCCCGGCCGAAAGAATAAATGGACCGATCGGTAGCCGTAATCCGCAATTCGGCTGGCCCGTCCTTGAGGCCGGCGCCCGCCAGGGAAAACTTCTCCTCCTGTGAAACGATACCACTCGCATAATCCTTGTTCAGCAGTTCCTGTGATTTTTCTCCCTGCACGACGGTAACCTGCAGGGCCTTCAGGCCGGAACCGGGATCCTGCAGATCCAGGACAAGATCGCGCTTGGCCGAAACCGGCCCGGCGTCGGGATGCAGTCTGAGTTGGGGGGCGGTGGTGTCGCGCAGATAGTAGAAACCCCCTGCTCCCAGCAGGCAAACCAGAACAAGTACAAAAAATACCGACAGCTTCACAATCTCTCCTCTCGTCGATCAGGTGGCAATGAACAGCATCCGGAGCCGTTCTCCGGAAGGGGAATAATTTGCCGCGGGCGGCTTGCGGTTTTCACCGGCCTATGTTAAATATTTCCTAACTTTAATTTTTAGGAACAAATTAAATATATCTAAATATAATGATAACTTCGAAAAAACCGAAGTATACACCCGCCTGCCCCTGGTCGACAAGACCCGTCCGGCAAAGAATAACAGAGAAGCCAGTCAGCAGAGCGGAGGTAATTATCCGCCCATTGCGAGGTAACCGGTGAAAGTAGCGATCCTGGCGGGAGGTGTCGGCTCCCGGCTGTCCGAAGAGACCCAAGCGAAGCCAAAACCGATGGTGGAGATCGGCGGCAAGCCGATCCTCTGGCACATTATGAAGCATTATTCGCGCTTCGGCTTCCGGGAGTTCGTCATCGCTCTCGGCTATAAGGGGGAGGCGATCAAGAGATTCATGGTCGACTACTGTGCCCTGAACAGCAATCTGACGGTCAATCTCGGCAACGGCCGGATTCAAATGCACGAGGGGGAGCGGGTCGAGTGGCAGGTCGATCTCATCGACACCGGCCTGCATACTGCCACCGGGGGCCGCATCAAGCGCCTGGCTCCCTATCTGGGAGAGGAGACCTTCATGCTGACCTGGGGGGACGGAGTATCGGACATCGACCTGCACGCCCTTCTGGCCTTTCACCGGGCGCACGGCCGCCAGGCAACCATGACAGCGGTGCGCCCGCCGGCGCGGTTCGGCCACCTGCAACTGGACGGGGCGCGGGTGGCGGAATTTTCCGAAAAACCGCAGACCGCCGAGGGATGGATCAACGGCGCCTTTTTCGTTCTCGAGCCGCAGGTCTTCGATTACATCGAAGGCGACCATACCCCCTGGGAAAAAGAGCCCCTGGAGAATCTGGCCCGCAGCGGCCAACTCATGGCCTATCAGCACGATTCTTTCTGGCAGTGCATGGACACCCTGCGGGACAAAATGCTCCTGGAAAAGATGTGGCAGGACGGGCGCGCGCCTTGGAAAACCTGGTAGCCAAGCCGGCGGGCCGATGGCGCACACCTCTAATCGACAAGGGATGAAACGATGGCAGACCCAGGCTTCCCAACCCGCAATGAACAGCTGTTTCGCGCGCCGCTGCCGGAGATCCGCAGGCGCAACAGCGAACTCAACCACCGGGAATATCTGGGACAGGAGACGGCGCTGCTGTCCTTTCCCCGGCGCCTGGTCTTCGAGCTGACCAACCGGTGCAATTTCCGCTGCATCATGTGCGGCCGCGAGGCAGTCGATTTCCCCGCCTGCGACCTGCCGTTTTCACTTCTGCAGCAGTTTGCCCCCTGTTTCGAGACGGCCGAGGAAGTCACCCTGCACGGCTGGGGCGAAGGAACGCTGCACCCGCAATTTGCCGACATACTGGCCTACCTGGACACCTTTGCCGGCCTGCGCAAGTATTTCGTCACCAACGGCAGCACCCTGGAGCAGCTTGCCGAGCCGATTTTCCGCCACCACGTCGACCTGGTGGCTCTTTCCCTGGACGGCGCCAGCGCTGCCACCAACGACGCCATCCGGCGCAACGGCAGCTTTGCAGGGCAGGTCGGTGCCCTGCGCAGTCTGCTGCAGAAAAAACGCGAGCGGGGTCTTGACCATCCTTACATCAACCTGGTCTTTACCGCCATGCGGCGGAACCTGCATGAGCTGCCGGAACTGATCGAACTGGCGTACCAGCTCGGACTGCCGGAAGTCAAGGTCGTCTACCTGACCATTTTTTCCCCGGAGCTGCTCGATGAGACGCTCCTCGACCGCCAGGAAGAGATCGGCGAGGTATTCGCCGAGGCATCGCGCCGGGCCGAGCACCGGGCGATCAAGCTGAAGCTGCCGGAAATCCAGGGGCGGGGAGAGGCCGGCATTCGCCGGCACCGCCCCTGTCCGCTGGCCTGGCGGGATCTCTTCGTCGGCAGCGACGGCTGTCTGCGCCCCTGCCAGTCCTCCTCCCTGCAATTGGGGCGGGTCGGCACCTGGAGCGACTTTCGCGAGCTGTGGAATTCCCCGGCCCTGCAGGATTTCCGCCGCCGGGTCAACGATGAGGAGCGGCTGCCCGCCAGCTGCCGCGATTGCTATCACAGCAGCTGCGCCAATTACAACCTGCCCGGCAGCTTCATCCAGTTGCGGCAGGCGTTCGCCCCGGCCTGGAGCCCGCCCGGACGCGCGGAGGGCGCCCTGCCGCCGGCGGTCGACGCCGCCTATTCGGGAGTCCTATGAAGCCGCTGCAGGAAACCGTCATGGATATCTCCGCCTTCCCCTGCCGTTCCTGCCGGGAAACCGGCCTGGAGCTGATTCTTGATCTTGGCCGCACCCCCCTGGCCGATCGTCTGCTGACGATGGAGCAGGTTGGGGGGGAAGAGCCGGTATTCCCCCTGCAGGTGGCATTCTGTCCGCATTGCAGTCTGCTGCAGTTGCTGCATACGGTGCCGCCGGAGGTGCTCTTCTGCCAGGATTACCCCTATTTCTCCTCCTTTTCCGATGACCTGCTGGCCCACTCGCGGGAGAACGTGGCGGCGCTAGATCAGGAAGCGGCGGCTGGATGCCGGCAGCCTGGTCATCGAACTGGCCAGCAATGACGGCTACCTGCTGCGCAACTACGCCGCCAGCGGCATCCCCTGCCTGGGGATCGACCCGGCGGAGGGGCCGGCCCGGGCCGCCGCCGAAGTAGGGGTGCCCACCCTCACCCGCTTCTTCACCCGGGAGCTGGCCGAAGAGTTGCGACGGGAGGGCAGCCGGGCGGACGTCATTCACGCCAACAACGTACTGGCGCATGTCGCCGACACCAACGGCTGCGTCGCCGGCATCGCCCGGCTGCTCAAGGCCGACGGGGTCGCGGTCATCGAAGTCCCTTACGTGCGCGATCTGATCGACCGCTGCGAGTTCGACACCATCTACCATGAACATCTCTGCTATTTCTCGGTGTCCGCCCTGGCGCAGCTTTTCCGCCGGCACGGCCTGTTCCTGCAGAAGGTGAGCCATCTGCCGATCCACGGCGGTTCTCTGCGGCTGCAGGCCGGCCTGCGGGAAGCCGAGGACGGATCGGTGAGCGCCTTCCTTGCGGAGGAGAGGGCTTGCGGTCTCCACCGATGCCGCCTATTATCGCGATTTCGCCGGGCGGGTCGTTCGGTTGAAGGAGGAGCTGCTGGCGCTGCTGAAGAAGCTCAAGGGGGAAGGGCGGCGCCTCTGTGCCTACGGCGCCGCCGCCAAGGGAAGCACATTGATCAACACCGTGGGGATCGGCCGGGGGCTGATCGACTACGTGGTCGACCGCAACATCCACAAACAGGAGCGCTTCATGCCCGGGCAGCACCTGCCGATATACGAGCCGGCACGGCTGCTGCGGGATCGCCCGGATTACGTTCTGCTCCTCGCCTGGAATTTCCGCCGGGAGATCCTCAGCCAGCAGCAGGCCTACCTGGAGGCCGGCGGGAAATTCATCATTCCGGTTCCGCAGCCGGAGATTGTCTGGACCTTGCCATGACCATGCCCTGCCTGGACAGCACCTCGGCAGCAAACGGCTCCTGCGCCGGGGCGGCTCGGGTGGGGCAGGCCGCCCCCCGCTTCTGCCGGGCCTGCGGTGGGCGGCGGAGCAAGATCTTCTTTGACGCGCCGAACGTCCCTTCGAACAGCTGTCTGCTCATCCCCTCCCGCGAGGAGGCCCTGGCCTGCCGCCGGGGCAGGATCGCCCTTGTCGGCTGCCCCAGTTGCGGCTTCATCTTCAATGCCGCTTTCGATCCCCGGCTGACCGAGTATTCCCCGCGCTATGAGGAAACCCAGGGGTTTTCCCAAACCTTCAATGCCTTTCAGGACGCCCTGGCGGCAGAACTGGTCGAGCGCCATCACCTGCATGGCAAGACCGTGGTCGAGATCGGCTGCGGCAAGGGGGAGTTCCTGGCCCGTCTGTGCGAGCTCGGCGGCAGCCGCGGCATCGGCTTCGATCCCGCCTTCGTCGGCGGCCGCCAGCGCCCAACCGCCCACCTGCAGGTGATACGCGATTTCTATTCGGAGAAGTATGCCCACCTCAGCGGCGACTTCATCTGCTGCAAGATGACCCTGGAGCATATCCCCGAACCGTGCCGTCTGCTGCGCACCATCCGCCAGGCCCTGGGCCGTCGGCCGTCGGCCGTCGTCTTCTTTCAGGTGCCGGATGTCACCCGCATCCTGCGCGACTGCGCCCTGGAGGATGTCTACCATGAGCATTGCTCCTATTTCAGCGCCGGCTCCCTTGGCCGGCTGTTTCGCCGCTGCGGATTCGAAATTCTCTCCCTGCGCCGCGTCTACGGCGACCAGTATCTCACCCTGGAAGCCAGGCCGGCCGCTGGCGGCGAGGCCGCCGCTTTCGACGTCGAAGACGACCGGCAGCAGTTGCAGCAGTGGGCCGCCGCTTTTGCCGGCGGCCACCGGCAGAAAACCGGAGACTGGCGTCGGCGCCTGGCCGCCTGGCGGGCTGCCGGCCGCCCGGCCGTGCTCTGGGGCTCCGGTTCCAAGGGGGTGGCTTTCCTCACCGCCGTCGGCCTGACGCCGGCCGAGCTTCCCTACGTGGTGGACATCAATCCGCACCGGCAGGGATATTACATGGCCGGGACCGGGCAACGGATCGTCTCCCCCGCCTTCCTGCGGGAGCAGCCGCCGGCGGCGGTAATCGTCATGAATCCCGTGTACCGCCAGGAGATCGGCCGGGACCTGCAAGCCCTGGGACTGGCGCCAGAGCTGTGGACGCCGTGACTACCCGGGCGGCCATCTTCCTCCGTCGGGGGAGCGCTCCGGCCAGATCCTCTGCCCGGCCTGCGGCTCGCCCCGGGCATCGGTTTTTCTCGAGCTCGCCGCGCTCCCGGTCCACTGCAATCGCCTCTGGTCGACCCGGATGGCGGCGCTGGCGGCGCCGCGTGGGGATCTGCGGCTGGCGACCTGCCAAATCTGCGATCATGTCTTCAACACCGCCTTCCAGGCGCAGCGTATGGAATACGGCGGCGCCTATGAAAACTCTCTTCAGCATTCGCCTCACTTTCGAAATTACGCCCGGAATCTGGCCGGCTATCTGCTGGAAACCTACGACCTGCGCGGCAAGATGGTACTGGAGATCGGCTGCGGGCAGGGGGATTTCCTGTCCCTTCTCTGCAGCCTGGGAAAATGCCGGGGGGTCGGTTTCGATCCCGCCTATGATCCGGGTCGCAGCCGTCAGGAAAAACCGGCGCAGGTCGGATTCGTCCGGGATTTCTATTCTTCGGCGAGGATCGACAGCCCTGTCGATTTTGTCTGTTGCCGGCAGGTCCTGGAGCACCTGGCCGATCCCGTCGGCTTTCTGCAGGAGGTGCGCGCTTCCCTCGGCGACCAGCCGGTCCCGGTCTTTTTCGAAGTGCCTAATGCCCTCTACACTTTCCGCCGGCATGGGGTCTGGGACCTCATCTATGAGCATCCCTCCTTTTTCGGAGCGCATTCCCTGAGCCGCCTCTTCACCGGGGCCGGTTTCCGCCTGCGGAAGGTGCGTGAAGCCTTTGCCGGCCAGTATCTGTGGCTGGAAGCGGTCGCCGCCAACGATGAGCCCGCCTGCCCCCCGCCGGCGATACCTGCCGTGGGGGTTGAGCGCTTCCGCGAAGAACTGGCCGGCCGCCTGGCTTTCTGGCGGCGCCGCCTGACTGCTCTGCATGCCAAGGGAGAGCGTCTGGTGATCTGGGGAGCCGGCTCCAAGGGGGTCACCTTTCTCAACCTCCTGGAGGTCGGAGATGAAATTCCCCGGGCGGTCGATATCAACCCGAACAAACAGGGCAACTTTCTGCCGGGAACGGGTCAGCCGATCGTCGCCCCGGAGGATCTGGTGGACCAACCCCCTGACCGGGTGCTGGTCATGAATTCCGTTTACAGCCAGGAAATCGCCCGGCGGCTACACCGCCTCGGACTGTCGCCGGCCCTTGAGCCGGTCTAGCCACGGAAGGGGAACCATGCCGGCCATCACCATCGGCTTGCCGGTCTTCAATGGGGAAAACTATCTCCGGGAAGCGCTGGATTCTCTCCTGGCCCAGACCTGGACGGATTTCGAGCTGATCTTGTGCGACAATGGCTCTACCGATGCCACAGAGAGGATCTGCCGCGCTTATGCCGCGCTGGATTCCCGCCTCAAGTACTTCCGCAATCGTCGGAACATCGGCGCGGCCGCAAATTTCAATCTGGCCGTGCGCCTGGCGACCGCCCCCTATTTCAAATGGATGGCGCATGACGACCGCCTGCACCCTGAATTTCTCGCTGTCTGCCTGCAGGCCCTGGAAAAAAATCCGGCAGCCGTTCTGGCCTGTTCGGCGGTGGGTAAGATCGATGCCCAGGGTCGGCCCGCCGGCGACTATCGTTTTCCCATGCGGCTGGCGGATGTGCAGCCGCACCGTCGGTTCGCGGATATCATCCAGGTTCGGCACCCCTGTACGCTGGTATTTGGCCTGATCCGGCGCCGGATTCTGGAACAGACGCCGCTGATCGCCCCGTTCACCGGTTCCGATCGCTGTCTGCTCGCGGAGCTCTCTCTTTATGGCCCCTTCGTGGAAGTTCCAGGTGAGCTGTTCCAGCGACGCGACCATCCGGGCAATTCCTGCCATGTATACGAAGATCCCCGGCAGCGCAATCTCTGGTTCGACCCCCGGCGGCGGGGGGGAATTTATTTGCCGGAGTGGCGGATCGTCCTGGAGTACCGGCGTCGGGTGCGGCGTTCACCCCTGCCACGTGGGGAGAAATGGCGCTGCTACCGGCAGATCGAAAGGGTCGCCCGGCAACGCCGGCAGCATCTGCTGCTGGATCTGCTGCTGGCAGGGCGCGACCTGCTGCAGGGAAATCCCCTGGGTCAGCAGATGGTTACGTTCTGCAAACGGCAGATGCATCGGGCTGGAATCGATCCCTATGCCCTGGGAAAACGGCAGGATTCAAAAAACAGGTAGGCGGAAACAGGACTCACTGGGCGCCGGCGCGGACCTCGACGGCGGTGGGTGTCTGGCGGATCGATGATCAGCGGAAGAAGCGCCGCAGCAGGCCCCTGCTCTCCTGCTCCCGCTTCTCCTGGAGCTGGCGCAGGCCGGCGCGGGCCAGCGGCAGGCGGGCGTCGAGCTTGAGGGCTTTGTTGAACTCGATCTCGGCCAGGGCATCCTGGCCGGCCTCGAAGAGCATCCGTCCCTTGAAAGCGAAGGCTTCGGCCGAGCGCTCCAGGGTCAGGGAGCGGTTGAGCATCTGCCGCGCCTTGTCGAGGACGGCGCGGCTGCTGGCGTTGGCCGGGTTGCGGTAGATGGCCCACGCCAGGTGCGCCAGGTAGACGCCGTTTTCCGGCTCGATGTTGCAGGCGTCCTGCAGCGCCTTCTCGGCGCTGTCCCATTCCGCCATCTCCAGAAACACCTTGCCCGACTGAAACTGCACCTGGGACTGGAAGCGCTCGTCCCCTTTCCGCCCCAGGCCGATCTTCTCCGCGCCGAGCAGCTCATCGTAGCGCTCCTTCTTCACCACATCGGAAAGGGTATTGTAGGCGGCGCTGACGGTGGCCAGGATCTTTTCCACCGTGGCCGCCTCCTCGCCGGAGAGCCGCATCAGGGTGTCCGGGCCGAACTCCCGGGTCAGGGCGAAATAGCCTTCCTTGAGCCGGTCGAAGGAGAAGCGCTCCTGGCTGAGGCCGAAGATCTCGTAGTAATTTTTCCCCTCCAGGGAGCCGAGGGTGTCATGCACCCTTTTTCTCCAAAGAGGGAGACGCCGGCGGGACGACGGCGTGGGCGGGGAGGGGGAAGGGCGGATTCCCCATCAGCCTCCTCGACCAGGTCGGCGAAGCTTTCCAGCGCCCCGCGGCAGGCGGCTCGGGATTTTCTTCGACGGCATTGAAGAGCGCCCGCAGGGGGAAGTCGGCTGCCTCCGGGGTGAGCGGCGCGGCGGCGAAGCGGACCATCGCCAGCAGATGCAGGGCGCGCATCAGGGGCAGCAGCTCTTCTTCCCCGGCCAGGCTGGCGGCCAGCGTCCGGGTGCCATCGAGGCGAGTCAGCAGCAGCTTCTCCGCCGGCGACAGAAGGAGGAAGTTGGCATGGCGGAAAAATTCCCGGGTGACGGCGACATACTGCTGGTCATTGTCGGTCCGAAAGCGCCGGTCGGCCGCCGGATCCGGGTGGCGGCTCAGCCCCTGATGAAAAATTTCCGGCAGGTTGACGGTAACCAGATGCAGCTCGGCTGGCGTGGCGAAGGGGCTGGCCTGCAGCGTCATTGCCGGCTCGCCGAAGGCACTGACCAGTTCCTGGTGCAGGTAATCGAGCCTTTCCTGCTGCAGGCGGGAATAGCCCAGGCAGCCCATCTGCACCAGGCTTTCCTCCCGGCAGCCGCTGTCCAGGAAATAGTCGTACTCGGCGGTTGCGAGCAGGCCCCGGTGCTGGAGGAAATCGCCGAAGTCGCGGTGAACGAAACCGGGGTGCAGCGCCACCGGGGCGCCGGCGAGAAACAGCAGATGCCGTTCGCCGCTGCCGTTGCGCAGCAGGAAGCGGCCGGAGAAACGCCGGGTAAAGGCCTGCTGCAGGTAGCGGGGGAAGGGGCGGGCGGGGGCGCCGGCGGCGGGGAGGAGCTGGTGCAGGGCGCCCAGCAGTTCCTCGGGGCGGAAGGGTTTCTCCAGGCAGTGCCGGACTCCCAGGTTCCGCACCGCCTGCAGGGGGCTTTCGCCCTGCCGGTCGCCGGTCATGACCACCACCGGCAAGTTTCTGGCAAGCGGCGACCGGCGCAGCTTCTCCAGCACCTCGAGGCCGCTCAGTTTGGCCAGGCGCAAATCGAGCAGCAGCAGCGCCGGCGGCGCGGCGGCAATCCGGCAGAGGGTCGCATGGCCATCCCGAACCCGTTCCACGGTCAGCCCGCGGCGCTGCAGAAAGTTCTCCAGCATGGCGGCAAACTGATCGTTCTCTTCGGCGATCAGGATTTTGGGTCCCATGGCTCACCGTCGGTGCAGCTGGAAGCGTCGCACCGCCTTGTTATGGTCCTTGAGGTTGCTGGAGAACTGGTGACTGCCGTCGCCGCGGGCGACGAAAAAGAGATAATCGACCGCCGCCGGGAAAGCCGCCGCGCGCAGAGCGTCCTCGCCCGGACTGGCGATAGGGCCGGGGGGCAGGCCGGGGATGCGGTAGGTATTGTAGGGGGTGCGGGTGACCAGGTCGTGCCGGGTGAGGTTGCCGTCGAAGTTCTCGATGCCGTAGATCACCGTCGGATCGGCCTGGAGGGGGATGCGGCGGCGCAGTCGGTTGTGGAAGACGGCCGAAATGAGGGGCATCTCCGCCGGGCTGCCAGCTTCCTTCTGGATAATGGAGGCCAGGGTAACCAGCTGATGCAGGCTCATCCCCTGTGCCGTGGCCGCCGCCAGCAGCTCGGCCGACAGATGCTCGCGGAATTGGTGCACCATGGCTCGCAGCAAGGTGCGCGGTGTCATGCCGCGTGCAAAATAATAGGTTTCGGGGAAGAGATAGCCTTCCAGAGAAGTGGACCTCGATCCCCAGGGAGGCGAGAAACTCCGGGTCCGCCGCCGCCTGTATGATCTCCTGGGCCGCCCCGAGGCCTTCGGCTTCCAGGCGGCCGGCGATCTCCCGCAGGGTCAGCCCCTCGGGGATGGTGAAGCGGTGGCGCTGCACGTCGCCGGCGACCAGCCGATCAAGCACGGTGCCGGGGGTAGCGGGAATGGTGAAGCCGTATTCCCCCGCCTGGGTGCGCCGGACATCGCCGCGCAGGTGGGCCAGCAGCTTGAACTTGCCGGCATCGGCGACCACCCCGGCAGCCTGCAGATTTTCAGCCACCTCCTGGAACGGTGCCCCGGACGGCACCGTCACCACCACGGGCGAGGGAGGAGTAAGGGGACGGTAGAGGAACAGGCCGAAGGAGACGGCGTACCAGGCCGCCAGCAAAAACGGCGGAACAAGGAGAAGATAGAGGGCGGGGCGCTTGATCATCGGCGGCAGAACCGGTAAGGCTGGAAAAAGGCTGGAAATTCCCGCCATCTTAGGGAATGGGCGAGGACAAGTCAAGGACGGGCGCTCAGGCCCGGAAGCGGTTTTCGCTGCCGTTGACCAGCCGCTGGATGTTGCTGCGGTGGCGAAGCACCACCAGGGCGCTGATCAGCAGGGCGGCCAGAAAGAGGGGAAGCGAACGCTCGGCCCAGAAGAGCAGAAAAGGGAGGATGCTGGCTGCCGTGAGGGAGGCGAGGGAGATGTACCGCCATTTCCAGAGCACCAGGGCGAACGTGGCCAGCGCCCCCAGGACCGCCAGCGGTGAAAGGACCAGGTAGATACCGAGGCCCGTTGCCACCCCCTTTCCCCCCTTGAACAGGAGGTAGACGGGAAAACAGTGGCCGAGAAAGATCACCAGTGCTGTCGCTCCCACCTGCAGGGGCGGATAACGGTGGGACAGGACCACATACAGCATCGGCAGCAGCCCCTTGAGGGTATCGCCCAGCAGGGTGAGGATACCCAGCCGCCGTCCCGCCACCCGGTAGACGTTGGAGGCGCCGATATTGCCGCTGCCGGCCTGGCGGACGTCGCCGACCCCGGCCAGGCGCGTGAGGATGACGCCGGTCGGGATGGCGCCGATCAGGTAACCGGCGAGGAGCAGCAGGGGAAAGCTCACGGTGGACTCCAGAGTAGAAAAGCGGCCGCTTCTTCATCATGGGAAAGGCTTGGGGCGAGAAGGGGTTGCGACCTGCCCCGGGAACGAATCCGGCGGTCACAGTTACCATGATTCTCCCGGAAAAGCAAGTTGTTTCAAGGTTTAGGGGGGCCGGCGAAGGTCCATCCACTCCGGACTGGGGCTGGCTCGAATGCGGAGAAAATGGTGGGTTTTCGAACCGGAAACGATTGGATTTTTCGATTCTTGGCCGTCAAGCCTGCCCTTCGGGGGGGGCGGGCACTCGCGCTCTCAATGGTCATCTGCTTTGCGGCTTCACCGGGGTGCGCAGCGAGTAGAGGAAGGCAATCAGCATGTCCTGTCCTTCGGCGCTGAGTCGTGCAAACCGGGTCCTCGATTTTTCCGCTTCGCCGCCGTGCAGCACAATGGCGTCCTTCAGCGTGGTGGCTCTGCCGTCGTGCAGGTAGGGCGCGGAATCGCGTACTCCCCAGAGCCGCGCCGTGATGAATTCCCGGTTCGTCCTGTCGCTCACCTGATCAAAGGATTCGGCCAGTTCATCCCCCATGTCATGTCTCTTCAGGTCCGAAAAGAGGGAAACGATCAGACCGCCTTTGCCGTCGGACAAGAACCCCGCACTTTCGCCGAGATCCTGCGCAAGATAGACGTTTTCCTCCGGATCGGTTGCAACCTCCGGATAGGCGTAGTTCAGCAGGCGGCTTTCCGTCTGCAGGTTGGGGATGTGACAGTCGGCGCAGCCGATCCGCGTGAACAGATCGAAGCCGCGCAGGGTTCCCGCGGTCGGATTCTCCATGATCGGCTGCGGCAGGGAAGTCACCCCGATGTGCACCGCCGAGACCTCGCCCACCAGGACTTCCCTGCTGACCCCATCGCCATCGGCATCCTCGTCGCCGACGATTTCCACCGGCTGCATGCCGAGATGGAACTGCAGGGCGTTCAGGGCAAAATTTCGGACGGTGGGAAATTCCCCCTTGCGCCCGAAGGGCCGGACAACGAGATCTTCATCGATTCCCTGAATTCCGGAGGGATCGATGCGGCCGCTTTCGTCGGCGGTAATCTCTCCGAAATCAACCGATTTGCTCTTCAGCCGAACCCGCTTCCCGGGGTGGTCGACGGCGAATTTTTTCAGTCCCTGGAGTTCGGCGGTCATTTCCTTGGCCAGCAGTTCAATGCCGCCGGCGCCGAACAGAAAAGGCGGATTGATGAAGCGGCCGTTGAACTCACCGGGATTCCCTTCCGCGACATCGATATAACTCGGCATGAGGATAGCGTTGGCATTGGCCCCCGCCATCCCGCCGACCCCGAAGATCGGTGGAATGCGGGAATTTCTGACGATGAAATGGCATTCCACGCAGGTCTGGGCATCCAGCCCGTTCACCCGCAGGAACGTGCCGTTCTTCTGCAGCGAGGGGCGATTGCCCAACAGCCTGGGATCGCCCTCCTGCGCATAATAATCACCGTCTCCATAGCCGTCATATTTGTTGAAGGGGGTCGCGAACAACCGTAAGCCGATCGACCGGATCGCCTCCACAGACAATTCGCTCTCTACTTGTTTTTGGGTGACCCGTTGTTCCAACGGACCCCGATTGGGTCCCTCGGCTGTTCTCGTCTGCGCGGCTGCAGTACTCCCCAGGGCCAGGAAGAAAATGACGGCAAAAGGCAGATTCCTGCCGATTTCACGCTTCATGAATCCTCCCGGATCGCGACTGAACGGCCCGATATCTCATGAGTAAACTTAAACTCTTCAGATGTTGTTTACAGTAGCCTTCTCCTTTGTCAAGTTAGGTGGAGAAGCCGGATGGTCATGAAATCCTGGGCCGCCGGCGACTCTTACTGGATCATCGTCCTATCGGCCCTGCTCAGCCGAGCCGTTCGATCACGGTGGCAATCCCCTGGCCGCCGCCGATGCAGGCCGCAGCGCAGCCGAGCCGCCCCTGTCGCGCCTGCAGGGTGCGGGCCAGGGTGCCGAGGAGGCGGACGCCGGTGGCGCCGAGCGGGTGGCCGATGGCGATGGCGCCGCCGTGCACGTTGATCCGCTCGGCCGGGATGGCCAGCTCGCGGGCGGCGTTCAGGACGACGACGCTGAAGGCTTCGTTGATCTCCCAGAAATCGATGTCCGCCGGTTGGAGACCGGCTTTTTCCAGGGCCATGCGGGCCGCCGGTACGGGTCCCGTCCCCATCAGGGTGGGATCGACGCCGGCAAAACCGAGAGAGCGGACGGCGGCCAAGGGGGCAATCCCCTTCTTTTCGGCGGTTTTCCGGGACATGAGCAGCAGCGAACTGGCCCCGGCGTTCAGGGGGGAGGAATTGCCGGCGGTGATGACGCCGTCCTCCCGGAAGACCGGCTTCAGCTGGGCCATGTCCTCCGGTCGCACCTCGCTCCGTATCCCCTGATCGCGGTCGACCTGCATGACCGATCCGTCGGCCTGGCGGGCCGCGATCGGCAGGATCTCCCCGGCGAGAAAGCCCGCCGCCTGCGCCTCGGCGGCCCGCCGGTGGGAGCGGGCGCCCCAGCGGTCGAGCTCCTCGCGTGAGATGCCGGTGCGGGCGCAGAGCTTTTCCGCCGTCAGCCCCATGTTCATGGCGGTGGCCAGGTCCCAGTGCCCGAAGCGCTCTTCCTGGTAAAGACGGGGGTTGAGGGAAAGCGTCCCCTGCTCGAACAGGGTGGGGCCGACGGGCACTCTCCCCATGTGCTCCATTCCCGCGGCCAGGACGATGTCGGCATAGCCCGTGGCAATCTCCAGGAACCCGGCGTGGACTGCGGCCATGCTCGAACCGCACTGCTGGTCGATGAAGCGGCTCGGAACCCGGGCGGGCAGATTGGCCAGGAAAAGAGGGGTGCGGCCGCCGAAGGTCCACTGCTCACTCACCCCGAGCGCCGAGCCGACCAGGAAATCATCCAGCTCCTCCCCGGCCGTACCGGCCCTTTTCAGCAGCTCCGGAACCAGCGCGGCCAGCAGATCGTCGGCGCGCAGGCTGGAGAAGCAGTCCCGCCCCGGGTCACCGGGGCGGACCCGGGAGAAGGGGGTGCGCACATATGCGGCGATGACGACATCCTGCATGGGTTCTCCTTGGACAATAGCAAGGATCATCCTGCCGCGGAAAAATCTGATCATCAATCTTCACGGCCGGTCGCCTTGGCGTTTTTGATCGGCACTCTATTCCGCCAGGCCGCACCAGCGGGATAGAAACAGCGCATACGCCCGGGCGACCTGCTGCAGGCTGTCGATACGCACCCGTTCGTTGGCGCCGTGGATCTCTTCGGCCACCGGGCCGTAGCAGGTCCCCTGTGCCCGGCCGAAGAAATGAAAGGCCCGCAGGTCGGTGGTGCAGGTGGAGACGTAGCTGGCGGCGTCGCGGCCGGTCAGGCTCCGGTGGCAGCCGTTCAGGGTCGCCAGGGCGGGCAGGTCGCGGCTGAGGGTGTGGCCCTCGGAGCGAAAGGCGTAGAACTCCACCTCCGGGGGATGGCGTACCAGCCACGGGTCCTCCCGCGCGGCCCCGGCGACGGCGTCCCGGATGCGGGTGCAGGTCTGCTCATAGGAGACGCCGGGGAAAAAGGCGAGGCGGCCGTGGAATTCGGCGGCCGCCGGGACGGTGGAGGGCCAGTCGCCGCCGCGGACGATGCCGATGTTCAGGTTGAGGGGGTGCGCCAGTTCCCGGTATTCCGGGGGGCGCGCCTCGGCGTTCATCGCCGCTTCCAGGCGGCGCAGGGCGGCGATCAGCGGAAAGATGCGTTCGATGGCGTTTTCTCCCGCCGCGGTGTCCTGGACGTGGCCGGGAACGCCGCGCAGGCGCACCTTGAACCACAGGACCCCGACCTGGGCGGTGTAGAGGGTGGGGCCGAAAGGTTCGGGGATGAGCACCGCATCGGCGTCGTAGCCGGCCGCCAGGCAGGCCAGTGTTCCATTGCCGCAGCATTCCTCTTCGATCACCGCCTCCAGGGTCACCGGCGCTCGCAACCCGAACCCGGCCCTCTCCACGGCATGCAGCGCGTAAACCATGGCCGCCACGCCCCCCTTCATGTCCCCGGCGCCGCGGCCGTAGAGCCAGCCGTCACGGACCACCGGGGTGAAGGGATCGGTTTCCCAGAGATCCGCCGGCTCGGGGCTGACCACGTCCAGGTGGCCGTTGAACAGCGCGCTTTTGCCGCCGCTGGCGTCCGCCGGCCGCACCGCCGCCAGGTTGCAGCGTCCCGCGTAGCTCCAGGGCACCGGGGCGAAACCGGCATGTCCGGCGAGGGCGGACGGGATCGATCGCCACCCGTTCGGGCGGCAAACCGAGGTCCTGCAGGGCCTCCTCCATCACCGCCAGGGCGCCGGCCTCGTTCTCCAGCGTGCTCGGCTGGCGCACCAGCCGGCAGGTCAGGTCGAGGATGTCCTCGGCCAGGGCGTCGACGGCGGCGACGATCTTCTCTTCGCGGGCGTCCATGCCTGCTCCTTCCCCTTCAGAATCGCGGCATCTTCCCGTCGGCGATCAGCAGCGGCGCCGCCGTCTTCTCCCGCACCTCCTCCGGGCTCGACTCGCCGGCCACCTCCCGCAGCAGCAGGCCCCGAGGGGTGACGTCGATGACCGCCAGTTCGGTGATGATGGTGCCGACGCAGGCTTTTGCGGTCAGCGGCAGGGTGCAGCGCTCGAGAATCTTGGGCTTTCCCTCCCGGGTGGTGTGCGCGGTGGTGACCACCACCCGGCGCGCTTTCTGCGCCAGCTCCATGCCGCCGCCGATCCCCGGCGTCAGCTGCCCCGGAATGGTCCAGTTGGCCAGGTCGCCGCCAGCGGAGACCTCCAGGGTGCCGAGGAAGGTGATGTCCACCCGCCCGCCGCGAATGATGGCAAAGGAGACGGCGCTGTCGAAAAAGGCGGCCCCCGGGGCCAGGGTGACGTAATTGGCGCCGGCGTCGATCAGGTTGCGGTCCTCGTCGCCGTTGCGGCAGCGCGGGCCGATGCCGAGGATGCCGTTTTCGGACTGGATGAACACCTCGCAGCCGGCGGGCAGGTAGTCGGGAATCATGGTGGGGATGCCGATCCCCAGATTGATGACCTGTCCCGCGCGAATCTCCTGCGCCGCCCGGGCGGCGATCTTCTCCTTAGCGGACATGCTGCGGCAGGACTCCGTAGTCGGGGGTGAGTTCGTCCAGCAGGACGAGGTGATCGACGAAGGCGCCGGGCAGGTGAATCCGGTCGGGCGCCAGCTCGCCGGTGGCGACGACCTCTTCGACCTCGACGATGACGGTTTCGGCAGCGGTGGCCATCAGCGGGGAGAAATTGCGGGCCGATTTTGCAAAGACCAGGTTGCCCGCCCGGTCGGCTGCCGCCGCGTGGATCAACGCCACGTCGGCGCGCAGGGCTTCCTCCAGCAGCGCCTCGCGCCCATTGAGGCAGATCACCTGCCGCCGCTCCCGCAAAAGGGTGTCCAGCCCGATATCGGTGAGAACACCGAGCAGACCGGCCCCCCCGGCGCGGATCTTCTCCGCCAGAATCCCCTGCGGAAAGAGTTCGACCTCGATCTCGCCGCGGTTCATCATGGCGACCGCCAGGGGATTCAGGCCGATGTGCGAGGCGATCAGCCGCCGCACTCGCCCGGCCTCGAGCAGCCGGGAGATCCCCGTCCCCGGCTCATTGGCGTCATTTTTCACCAGGGTGAGGTTGCCGACGCCCCGCGCCGCCAGGCGCTCGAGCAGGGTAAAGGGGGTGCCGGGCGCGCCGAAGCCGCCGACCATGACCGTCTGGCCGTCGCGCACCCGCTCCAGGGCGCTGTCGATGGAGGTCGTCTTGTCGATCATTTTGATCCAACATCCACTTCCTTTTATCCTGTTTTTTACGTAAGTAGTTGTTTTCACAGGGTGACTCCCTTTTCCCGCAGCCCGGCTGCGGTGCGGGTGAGCGCCCGGTCCAGCAGTTCCAGCAGCTCGCCGATCTCCCGGCGGGTGACGATCAGGGGCGGCGCCACCATCACGTGATCGCCCCGCAGACCATTGAGGGAGCGGCGCGGGTAGACGATCAGCCCCTCCTCGTAGGCCAGGTCCGTCAGCAGAAAGTGGGCGTTCCACTCGGCGGGAAAAGGCTCGCGGGTCTTGCGGTCGCGCACCAGTTCGAGAGCCATGAGCAGCCCCTTTCCCCGCACATCGCCGATGATTTCGTGCTTTTTCTTCAGCCGGTCCAGACCGTTTTTCAGGGATTGCCCCATCACCGCGGCATTCTCCGGCAGGCTGTTCTCGGTGATCACCTGGAGGACCTCGAGGCCGACCGCGCAGCCCATGGGGTTCCCGGCCAGGGTGTGGCCGTGGAAGAAGCCGCCGTTCGCCAGCATCTCCTCCACGTATTCGGTGCGCGCGGCGATGCCGCCCAAGGGGTAATAGCCGGCGGTCATCCCCTTGGACATGACCACGATATCCGCTTCCACGCCCCAGTGCTCGTAGGCGAACATCTTCCCGGTGCGGCCAAAGCCCGTCATCACCTCATCGAGGATGAGAAAGATGCCGTACTTGCGGCAGATCTGCTGGATGACTTCGAAGTACCGCGGGGGCGGGACTGCCGCCCCGGTGCTGGCGCCGCCGATCGGCTCGGCGATGAAACCGGCGATGCTTTCCGGCCCCTCCTCCTGGATGGCTTTCTCCAGTTCCCAGGCGCATTGCAGATTGCAGGCCGGACGCTTGTGATGCGGGCAGCGGTAGCAATAGGGCGCCTGAATTTTCGGGTGGGCCTGAATCATGGCCCGGAAAGGAATTTCCAGCGGGGCATAGGAGGTCAGGGACAGCGCTCCCAGCGTCGAGCCGTGATAGGACGGACGGCGGCTGATGAACTGCTGCCGCGATTTTTCACCGCGGTTGAAAAAATACTGCCGGCACAGCTTGATGGCCGCCTCCACCGCCTCCGAGCCGCTGGAGACGAAGAAGATCCGCTGCAGGTGCGGCGCCAGATTTTTCGCCAATTCGGCGGCGTAGCGATGGGCGGGCTCGTTCTCGAACTGGGTGCGGTAGGCGAACACCGCCTTGCGCGCCTGGTCGGCGAGCCGGTTCGCCACCCGGAAATTGCCGTGGCCGATGTTGCAGGTGACGGCGCCGGAGCTGCCGTCCAGGTATTTTTTTCCGGTGTGATCCCAGATGTAGATGCCTTCGGCCCGCTCGATGAACGGCAGCTTCTTGCGTGACTGGTAAAACAGGTGGTCGGTGCTGAAGGTCTCCAGGTGCTCCATGGCCGGCATATACTTCATCCATTTCTCCCGGAGCTTTGAGCCGAACCGATCTTCGCCAGTTCGTTGCCCTTCAATATCCAGGGATCTCTTTGAGATAGAATTACAGAAAAGAGTTGTTTAAATTCTTTGGCCGGATATGAATCTAGATTCATAGAAAAAATTCATTCTTGCTGATTATGAATTATTATGCATAGTGTCTGGACTCGATTTTCACGGGATTACGAATTTATTAAGACCAACCCTATCAAAATATCCGGATTATTCAACCAGATAAAATATTGTGAGGGAATTTAACCAAAGAAAAGCCCCACTCCCTGCTCAGGGGGTGGGGCGTAACAAGACATCATGGCCAGTCTGCTCCTTCTGGAGCGGGCAAGGCGAAGAGCGGGACCAGTGCTTACGGATTCAGGTCGACCTTGAATTTCTCAATTGCGGCCCTGGTTCTGCTGTTTATGGTGCCATCAGCCGGCCCCGGATCATAGCCGAGCTTCGTTAACAGGTTTTGAATGTCAATTACTTCCTCTTTGGAGAATTCACGGATTTTTACAGTTGAGATTGGATCGGCGGTTCTTGCTTCTGTGATAATCGTTTCACTAAGACCGGTCTTGTTCTGTTCGACCTTTTTCTCGAGAAAAGGAGAGCTTTCGTGTCCAACCTCAACGAACTTCACATATTCACTATACTTTTCCATGAATCGATCAACGTATTTTTGTCCACTCATGCTGGACTTTGATTCTATTTCAAATAAGAGATTACCCGCTTCCGATTTTCTTAATACAAACTTCATATCCGCAAAATTGGTGGTAAAAGACCGGGTGTCCCCTTGTATTGAATCTTCTCTGCTATTGAGTCCAGCTTTAATTGTCCCAGATCTCTTATCTGAACTAAATATTTCGAGATCAGATTCTAATATGGCGCGATGCGCCGCTTGGAAAGACTCATCATAGGTAGATCCAAATATCTCAAATCGGCTTTTGGCCGTAGGGGATAGGTTTCCAATAGATATCTTACCCATGGAGCATCCCGTCATTGCGAAAACCACCGCAGCAATCAGCATTCCTCTAAGAAACTTGTGCATGCCCTACCTCCTTGGGAAAAAAACGATTCGAACTGTTGGGCTATTGGTTGTTTGCGGGGTATCAGCTGGCCCCTGCCTGGATGTTCTGCCGACAAAAGGTATGAGCGCCTTTTATTCCTGAACGTTATGTGGAAATAATTAGATAAAACTATATTTATCTTTGGCTGGAAAATGAAATTGTCGGCGATTCCCTGTTATCAAAAACCCCGAGAACTCAATTCGATCTGCATCATACGACAATCACGGAATTTGTCCAATAAGTCAAATAGGATTTCTTCAATGGCCAGGCAGGAAAAAAGAGGGTGGGCTGACGCCCGCAGCATGCCGCTTGACTGCAAGGCGAGGTGGTTGTATTATGCAACTAAATGGGAGACTCGCATGGAATATACTCTCGGCAAATCACTGGGGCTGCTGGCGACCCGTTTTTCCCGCGTCCTGTTGCGGCGTATCGATGCGGCGTTCGCGCAGCAGGGGTTTGCCATTACTGCCCATCAGTATTCGTTTCTTGTCCAGCTGTGGGACCGCAACGGCCTGCCCCAGGGAGTTCTGGCCGAGAAGACGGCGCGGGACAAGACGACCATGGCGCGGCTGGCCGCCGGCCTGGAATCCGCCAGCCTCATCGTTCGCCTGCCGAGCCCGGAGGATTCCCGGGAGCGGCTGGTCTTCCTCACGGACCAGGGAAAAGAGCTGATGGACCGGGCCACCGCAGTGGTTCGCGATATCCTGGAGGAAGCCCAGCAGGGGATCGATGATGGACAGCTGGAGATCTGCCGGGAGGTCCTTCGCTGTGCCTGCCGCAATCTGCAGCGGTAATTTTTTTCGGCGAAAAAGTTGTATGAAGCAACTATTACCGGAGCACTCTTTATGGCAATGACAACCACCGCCTCTATGATTCAGCCCGCGGATATCTCCAGGCGGCACCTGGTCCGACTGGTGCTGATCCTTGGCGCCCTGACGGCATTCAGTTCGATGTCCATCGACATGTATCTGCCCGCCTTCCCCCAGATATCGCAAGACCTCGGGGTGCCGCTCGGGACGGTGCAGCTCTCCATTTCCGCCTTTCTGTTCGGTTCGGCTGCCGGCCAGCTCTTTTACGGGCCCTTCGCCGACCGCTGGGGGCGGCGCCTGCCCCTCCTCATCGGTCTGGCGCTCTATGTCGCCTCCACGCTCGGCTGCGCTCTCGTCCGTACGGGGGCGGGCCTGCTCTTCTGGCGGGTGGTGATGGCCGTGGGGGGAGGCGCCGGGATGGTGATCTCGCGTGCCATGGTTCGCGATCTCTACGACACCGCCGAAGCGGCCCGTATGTTTTCGCTGCTCATGCTGGTGATGGGCATTGCGCCGATCCTGGCTCCCATGGCCGGCGGCCAACTCCTGCTGCTCACCGGCTGGCGGGGGATCTTCGGCTTTCTCGGCATTTTCGGGCTGCTCTCTCTTCTCGCGGTAGCGCTCTATCTTCCCGAGTCCCTGCCGGAGGAGCGCCGGATCAAACGCAGCCTGACGCAGCTGACGGCTCGCTATGGGCAACTCCTTCGCCATCGCCACTATCTGCGTTACGCCATCGCCCTGGGTTGTGTCGCCGGGGTCAATTTCGCCTACATCGCGGGCGCTCCGTTCCTCTTCATCGAACTGAACGGCATCACCCCCCAGCACTTCGGCCTCTTTTTCGGCGCCAACGCACTGGGACTGATCGGTGCTTCCCAGATCAACCGCCGGTTGCTGCGGCATTTCAGCGCCCAGGGCATCCTGAGCGTGGCTTTTTTCGTCAATGCGGCGGCGGGCGTTTTCCTACTGGCATCGGTGTTCACCGGGATCGGCGGCTTTCCGGCCCAGGTCGTTCTTCTGTTTGTGGGCCTGAGCATGACCGGACTGCTCTATCCCAATGTGACGGCCCTCGCCATGGCGCCATTCGAAAAAATGGCGGGGAGCGCCTCGGCCCTTCTGGGGACAATCCAGTACGCGCTCGGCGCCGCAGCCGGGGCGGCCGTGGGTTTGCTTCACGGGGGAACGGCGGTACCGATGGCGGCAGTAATGGCGGGATGCGGCGCTTTGGGCTGGCTGGCGGTGGTCGGAGGAGTACTGAGACAGTCGACGGATGACTGAAGCCGTGCCTCCGGCGCCACCGGAATAAAAGGCAACCGCCGCGGCGGAGAGTGCCCCTGGTCTGTCCCTCAGGGGTTCTCCCGTTTCCAGAGGCGGATGCGGGTTCCCGCCCGCAGGGTCAGCAAGGGACTGTTGCCGCCGTCGACGCGCTCATAGCGCGGCGCGACCGCGGTCCCCGCGGCCTCGTGCCACTTCGCCGCTTCCAGGTACCGGCCGAGACGATCGTCGAACGACCCCGGGCAGGAGGTCAGAAGCAGCGGCGCGGATACCCTCGCCAGGATGTCCTGCACCTGATCGGGGAGATAATAGAGCATCTCCGCCATGACCACCGCATCGGCGCGCAGAGCGGTCTGAAAAACGCTCTCCTCCCGGACCTCGACGCGTTCATCCCCGCGGAACCTCTGCCGCAGGCGCCCGGCAAACACCGGGTGCGGTTCCACGGCGCGGATCACCGCCCCCGGAACCGCTTTCCGGAGGGCCGCCGTCATGACCCCTTCACAGGCGCCGATTTCAACCATCGTCTTCAGCTTGGCCGAACCCGCGATCTCTTCCAGGACCCGGCAGGTCGCCCCTATGCGCTCAATTTCGTAAGGCGAGGTTTCAAATCCCCACAGATCGGGCAATTCGGAGCGCATCTCGAAGCGGTTGAGCACCAGGCTCTGCAGGACTTCCCGGTAGGAAACCAAGGCGAATGCCTCCACACCCAGAGCCGCCTCCACCGGTATCCCGTAGCTGTCATCGGGGGGACGTATTTCTTTCGTATAAATTGAATTGAGCAGGTCGACCTTTCGATTCAGGTGCTCATCCGCCAGTACCTGGACTTCCGTCGGGAGCGCGCCGCGCGCCTGCACCCGGACCGTCCCGAAAACACGGGAGGCCGCCAGAGAGACGCTGCGATGGTGGGGGTGATCGTCCTGGGGGCTGTGGGTATAGACGGTGGCGAAAGCGCCGAGCGCAGAGAGGCGCTCGACCAGGATCTCCTGCGGCAGGGGCCAGGGATAGATATCCGCGACCCCCAGCATGCGCCATTCCCGCGCCCCGAGCGCTGCGCAGGCCCGGGCAAATTCCACCGCCCGCTCCTTCCCCCGGCCCCGCCAGTTGCCGTCGGTGACGGCGACGACCGTCGCCCCCGGGCACCGGGAACTGAAGGTCAGGGTCTCATCGTCCGGATGCGCGACGACAACGAGCGTTCCGTTTCTTCGCATGGGCAGGACCTCCCCTTCGCTGCCCACCCACGGTATCTCCCCGCCGGTTCTTGTCAAGCTTGCTTCTTTCCAATCAATTAATCCTCGACAAGCCCCTTCCTTGACAAGGCGTAGCGCCCTATTACTATGAGTTTAGTCTAATCAATGATTCTGTTAATCGCCTTAACAGCTAAGAGGGTCAGCCATGTGCCTCATCCGCGAAGCGCTCCAGCAGGGTCTGTCACGCCGGGCCTTCCTCCAGGGCGCGGGAGCTCTGGCCGCTGCCCCGCTTCTGGCCGGTTGGGGAGGGAAAGCCGCGGCAGCGGCAGCTCCGGGCGACCTGACCCGTCCCGGTGCAAGTAATTACCACACCAGGCTCGTGCTCCTGGGTACGGCGGGCGGCCCGGCGTGGTATCCGGGCTCGAACCGCGTGAGCGCCTCCTCGGCGCTGGTCGTTGGAGAGTCCATCTACCTTATCGATCTCGGCCATGGTGCGACCCACCGGCTGGCCGAGGCTTTCAACTCAAGCATTTTCGTGAACACGGCCGGCGGCAAGGTCGAGGAATCCCAGTCGAAATTCCTGCAGTATGCGGACGCGCTGTTTTTTACCCATCTGCACATGGACCATACCGCGGACTACCCGGCACTTCTGCTGGTTGGCTATAATGCCGGCCTCGGTATCTCGCAGCCACTCAAGGTGTTCGGCCCCGGCGACCGCGGGCAATTGGAGGAAAACAAGACCGGCTACCGGGGGATGATCGTCGAAACGCCGAGCGGTTCCAAAACGCCTGGGACCAAAGAGATGACCAACCTGCTCTGGCAGGCGTATGCCCAGACGATCAATGACTTCACCCTGGATAACGGCTGGGTCGATTTTACCACCCTGGTCGAACTGCATGACATCGGCTGGACAGAGGAGAGCGACATCCAGATCCCGTTGCCCAGGTACGGCTCTCCGGGGCCAGATCTGCAGTGCAACCCGTATTTCATCGACCCGAACACGACCCCGTGCCCGCCGATGGAGCCGTTCCCGGTTTATCAAGATCCCGCCAACGATGTCCGCGTCTGGGCCACGCTGGTCGATCACCATCAGGTCTTTCCCTCCTTTGCCTACCGCTTCGATACGCCGGATGGTTCGGTCGTGATCTCCGGCGACACCGGAGCCAATACCTGCGGGAATCTGAAGAGACTGGCCAAAGGCGCCGACGTCCTCGTCCACGAGGTGATCGACGAGGCCTGGATAGAGGTTCTGGCCGAAACCGGCGTGCCCGACGCCCTCATCGAGCATCTCAATTCCGTCCACACCAAGATCGGCGAGGTCGGCGGGGTGGCCGAGGATTGCGGGGTCAAGACGCTCGTTCTCAACCATATCGTGCCGGGCAATGCCCCGGTCGGACATCTGGTCAGGGCGAAGCAGGATTTTTCCGGGGAGCTGATCATCGGCGAGGACCTGATGCAGGTCGGCATCGGCAAGGCGCGGCAGCGGCAAGTCCGGCCGTCTTTAGGGGAGAGGAGGAAAAACCACAATGAAACTCATCCGTTGTCTCGTCCCGATCCTGTTAGCGGCCCTGGTCCCGGCGACGGCACATCTCAGGGGAATTCACCCCGGGCAAATCGTACCTGGCCCCGGGGAGAGCGCCCGCTCTCACCTCCTATACCCTGGACGCCGACGCCTCCGGCGTGATCGAGACCGTCAACAACATCGTCAACATGACCGTGGTCTCCAGGGACGCCAACGACCTGAAGGCCGAGTACCGGGCCGGATTCATTCAGGGCAAGCTGCAAGGGGACTCCGATCATCTCGGCCAGGGACAATTGCTGGGACAACGCTTACCTGACCGACCCTACCATACCTTTCCCCAGCAGCACGGTCCGAGCGGGGACGAACTGAACAAGGCGGGCGATATTCTGAATGCGAACTATGCCGCCTTTCTCGCGTACCTGGAAAATCCCGGGACCGACGCCGTTACGGCGTACCGCCTGAAAAGGCTCCTCTTCCGGATGCTCGGCATCTATCACGGGGTCGTGCTCGACCAGCCGGCCGATCTCGACTTTTCCGGAGCCTGGCTCCCCGACGGCAATTATTTCCAGGCCGCGGAGCTTGCCCTCGGCTATGAAACATCCGGCCTCTCCTTCATGGACCTCTACTACGTGAATGCCTACTGCGACCTCATGGATGTCATCACCTTTCTGGGGCTGCCTCCGGGGGCGACCAGACCGGGCGACTTCCCGGACCATTGCTCCGCCTTCCTGAAGCGCGCCGGCAGCGAGGTCATCCTGACCCACAACTCGTGGATGGGGTTCCTTTCCCAGACCATGGCGCAGACCCTCGTCGTCAACGGCGACATGATCACCTTCAATGCTGCAACGCCCGGGTTGATCGGCTCCGGCACCGATTTCGGCTACAACAACAAGGGGATCATGTTCAACGAGACCACGCATCGCATGTCCCACACCCAGGTCAAGCCCCTGGGCCTCTTCATCTTCTGGCGCGCGGCCCTGGCGGAGCAGTTTGCCGGCTCGCATCGACGACTTCTTCGCCGCCATCTCCCTCGACAACACCGGTACCTACCTGAACGGCTACATGCTGGTGGATGCCGAGACCGGCGAGACGGGCCTGGTGGAGATGTCCTACCGCTGCTTCATCTATTACCGCTCCGATGGCGGCCCTTACTCGGTCAGCAGCCTGTCGCTGGATGGCGGCGCCTGCTCCACCGACTACGACGGCGAGATGGTCACGCCGGACTACCTGATGGGGATCAACTACCCGGCCTCGCTGCAGGTGCGCGAGGACCTGCAGTCCAACGACAACCGCCCCGAGCGGCGGGTGCAGTTCGCTAGATGGCTGCCCGGAGTGACGAATCTGCAGATCGCCAGGAACGTCATCACCTACACCGATCCGAACAACCCCCTCTCCATTTTCGGGCGCTGGGATCTCGGCTACGGGGTGACCGATTATCCCAAGCAGATTCCGGACGGATCGGTCGACGCGAAGGTCGGGTCGACGGAAATGGTCCGTGCCTTCATGGAATTATCCGGGGATCTCGATACTTCATCCACCAATACCGGCTTCTGGATGCTCTACGGTACCCCGCATGTCAAGGGGAAGCCGTTCATCTGGAGCGAGTCGCTGTGGGACGGACAGCCGCTGCGGGATGTGCCGGACAGACTTGACGGGAAATTTACGCCGATGCCTTTGTATCTGAGGTGAGAGATCTCAAGCGCCAGGTTCACGCCGCTGTGAGAGGCGGTTGCGAACAGGCGGGGACCCTGTCCCAACCCTCACCAGCCCAGGCTGGAAAGGAAAGAAAACGATGAAAACCTCGACCTGGATCGGAATTTTCGGCGGCCTCATGGCTCTCGCGTTCCTGCTCAATCCCCCTGCCGTCCGCGCCCAGGATTTCAACGATCGCGGCTGTGCGTGGCCGCTCCTGTTCTCGCCCGAAGGATCCGGCAATGTGCAGGGCCCTGACGGTGCCGCCCGGTATTGGATCATGCCCTTTGAGCCGCAGTACGCAACCATGACCATCCACGGCACCTATCCCAACATCCGGTATTTCTCCTTCGCCGCTTACGAGACGATAGGCTACGACGCTGCGAATAAAACCCAAACGGGCTTCAACCTTGTGGAACCTCACCTGTACGATGCCCAGATCGCCCCCGATCCGGGCAGCATCAACCCGTTCGTCCCACCGGGCGGTGACAGCGGCACCTATACGGTCGTCATCTCGCGCACCGGCCCGAGTTCGGGGAATACCATCACGGTTTCCTCCGACCTGGTCTGGGTCGTCCTGCGGATGTACGTAGCGGACGCCGATCCGTCCCTGAGCGGGCAAAGTCTGATGGGCGGGGTGCCGCTGCCCACCATCACCCTGTCGGGCCAGGCCGGCGCCGGCGAGGAGCTGGAGGCCTGCTTTCCGATCAACAAATGGTCGGATATAAGTGACGTTGCCCATCTCCTCTTCCCGCCGGAGATCGATCTGAGTGTCGATGAAGGTACGCCGGCCTCCGATCGGCTGTGGTTTGCGTCACCGCTGAACCCGCCGTCGATTCTATGGCCTAATCCGGACAACAAATACATGATGATGTGGCCGGGGAACACCTACCAACCCGGGCGGATCATGGTCATCCATGGCAAAGCTCCGGGATTCCCCGGCACCTTCGAGGGTTCGCCGATCTGGGAGCCGGCGCGGGGCTTCCGCAGCGTCGACATGCGGTATTGGGCCGTGTGCGAGCAGGACTTTGCGCCGCCGCTTTCGCTCGTTGGTTGCGTAACCGATCTGAACGCTCGTCTTGAAGGCGGCGATTATACGATCGTCATATCGGACGATCTGCAGCGGCCGGAGTGGCTGAGGCCCAATGTCAACTGGCTGCCGTATGGCGATGAGCAGTATCCCAAGTTCGTGGTGGTCCGCAACATGCTGCCCGCGCCCGACTTCCCCTATGCCATCCAAAATGTCTGGGCGGCCGACGACCACGAATGCACGTTCAATCTCGCGTTCCCGGACCTTCCGGACCGAGGCGCTATCGACGAAAAGGGACCATGCGCCAAGGAAGTCATGGGCGATTATTACCCGGAGGCCGTCTGGTGCGATAAGTCGACCTTCGTGCACGGCGGCTGGCAAGCCTGCATAAAGGGTCGATAACAGGGAGCGGACCGATGCCCGGAGCGGCGCAATGGGCTAGGTAAGAGGAAAGACTGTTCAAGGAGGACGACCAGATGGGAAGAAAGCTCGCCAGAAAAGTTTTTTGTGCATCCGTGTTGTTTTGCTTCTTGTTCCTGGTCCCCCCTTCTGAATACCACGGCAAATAAGAGCATTGACCTGGAGTGCCTCCCCCAGGAGGTGGAAGAATGAAAAGGGTGGGAAGTCTCGTACTCAAATCGCTCGTATTCCTGGCGATAGCTAATCTCAATGTCGTCAACGCCCAGGCTCAGAACGCACCGCAACCAGTGGCACAAGTCGGTGAAACAAAGGATAATAGCACCCATAAATTGTGATGTACCTCAGGAATTTGTCGTGTGTACCGGATGGCACGCCCTTTGTAGTGCGTCCTCCGACTGCCGAATAAATGGCGACAAGGCTGACTGCGACTGTTTGCAGGGTCAATGAAACCCATATTGTTGAAACAAGTTCAATCCAGGATACTGCGGTCAAACGCCTGACGCAGGCCAAATGCACTGATGAGGATCCGTGCGATGTAGATCAAGCTCCTGTCTGTAAGGCCATCAAGTACGGGCATTATAAGGTGGATAATGTCAAGTATGATTGGGTATCGACTTTTTCTTACCGTGGCTGGTGCAGTCTTCTGGAGATGAAGCCAGAAGCTTGTGATCAAAGCGCACCCGGCTATACCGGGGATATATATTGGGCTGTCTGCGATGGCGCTCCATGCACGGAAAACCCGGACCCATTCGATCCGGAGAGGCCCCTGACTTGTCAGTGCCGGGTAGAGGATGGACCATTTGTCGGAATCAATGGCAGTTGCACCGGTGACAATGGGGGGATCATGTCAAGCTCTCCGCTAGGACATGGGATTTCCAAGCCAACACCTACCGGATTCCTATCCCTGGCTTGGAATACGTGCAGGGCGCCTGTGCCCCGTTGAAATCTGATCCATTGGAAGAGCACCGCCGCGACCGCGAATCCCGCTAGAAACAGGAAACGCTCGTCGATCGCTGGGAGCACGCTATTTATGGGCGGTTTTTCAGGGCAATTTTTGAATGATTTACTTGCAATTTCCGGCAATTGTAAGGGGGATGGGGAAGGGTGTGCCGGGAAATGCCGGATAACGGGAGGACGCCATGAACAGGGATGAGGTAATCGACTATATCGATTTATACAGTAGCGGAAGGTTCGAAGAAGCCGTCACTGCCTGTTTTACTGAAGATGCCTCCTTCTGGACTACGAGGATCGCCCTGCGCGGCACCCGGAAGATCATCGACTGGCTGACTGCCAGTCATCTTGGCTATAGCGAGAAGTTGACCCCGGTCGGCCTGGTCGTCGAACCCGAAGGGGCCGCAATCGAACTCGAACAGGAATTCCATGCCCACGAGGATATGTCCCATTTCTTCATACAACCCATGAAGAAGGGCGAAGTTCTCAGAACACGTGGCGTCTCCTGGTTCCTGAAATTCAGGGAGGGGAAAATCTGTTCCTCAAAGGAATATCGGTTGCTCTATCGATGCGATCCGAGGCTGTTCATGACAAAATCCCGGTAGGGTCTGTCGCACTCAGGCAAGTTTTATTTACGAAACCTACTGGAACGGTGCTGGCCCCTGCGGACCGCCCCCCGATAAGGAGGCTGTTTATGACAGAACAGGAAGCAAAATTTTTTTTACATGGTATGTTCAGTGCTTTTAATAATGCAGATTGGGATCTTCTTTATAGAGAATATATGTGGGACGACTGCTTGTTCATTAATGGGGAAGGTGCGTTTAGCGGAAAGAGTCATACCGTTCAGTATTACGATAAGATGTTAAGAATTGGCAGAAAAGAGACACTACATGATCCTTTTAACGTCTTCGTAAAGAATAATTGGATTGCTGCGGAGATTTTTCTCGACTGGGATTTTACCATCGATACATTCTATGCTGATATGTCATTCAATAAAGGAGACAAGGTCACATTAAGAACAGCGGAAACTTATATGCTGAGAGGTGACAAGGCGGAGAGAATTACTATATATCGTCTTTGTCCTTGGGTGCTTACGCCATGGCGCGATAAATTGGATGAATTTGAAAAAATAGTAAACAATGTTCCTAGGTAAAATGCCGGGATCGTCGATGATGAGGAAATAATTATGACCAGAGAGGAAACAAAAAAAGCCATCGAAGAATACTTAAAGGACTATAGCACCGGGGATTTCCGGATGGCCATCGACAAACACTACACGGTTGATGCTGTTTTTGAGAACACCAGGGTCAGGATAGAAGGAAAAGATAAGATCATCGACTGGTTCACCCGCAGCCACGCGCTCGGCTACACGGAGAGTGTCGTTCCGGTCACCATCCTGATCGGCGAAGATTCTGTCGCCGTCGAACTCGATCAGGAATTCACTGCGTTTGAAGATGTCCCAAACCACTATGTTTCAGCTCTAGCGAAGGGAGACACCATAAAAACGAGCGGTCTCGCTGCCTTGTACAAGATGAAAGACGGCAAAATCCGGTCTGTCAGGGTGTACTGTACCCTGAACCAGTATAACCCGCAGGTCTTCGGTGGTACGGAAACAACTGAATGGAGCTGACCACCGATCTTGACCACGAGCGACATTTGTCCCGCCGCGCCGAGTTGTTTCCGCGATTCCCGCAGCCAGCCAGGCAACAGCCCGGATCTTTCGACGGTACGGACCTGCGAAGATGGCCGAACTGCCGCGGTCTTCTTCATTACGCTTCCCTTTCCTGTCAGTGACGATGCTCGCTGACAAAAAGGCCGAGCTAGCATGACCATATGCTGACGTTCGGTGAGTACTTCGAGTGAATCGGGGCGCGGGAGATCAGAGAGCGGGATAAGCAGTTTGTCGCGGAAGAGGAGACGGACGGGAAGAGGTAAATCGCCCCAGAGGAAGTAGGACTATGGAGATTGAATTAGCGAAAGCGATCCTTAAGGCGTGCGAACAGAATGGCGTCAGCGCCGAGTTGCAGGAAAATTATTCGGCTTCCTGGATGCGTGGGCGGAAGACTACCGGGGTCGTCGTGCTCAATGGCGATCTGGGGCAGGTGCTAACAGCGGTTATTGCCAACCCCCAATTCTTCATCGAAGGTCAATCGCCGAAGTTTGCCATTAAGGAAAATCTTCGCATTAGTACGTTTCGTCTGAGCTTGATCCTTTACTGAGCCGTCCTCCTTCCGTACCGAGGGGACCGAAATAGTAGAGAGGCTCCGGCTGATGTCCAGAAAGTCGATTGCCCTGTCGGAGCAATCGGGTGTCGTAGAAAGACCGTACTTTCCCCGATATGTGAGCCCACCGCAAGTGCTGCAAAACCATTCCCATTCCTGTCCAGAAAGGGTATTCTGAGGCCTCCGAGGCCATTCCCGGGAGGGCGAGTGCCGGATCGCCTACACCCGCGCACACGCCAGCCTCTCCGAGTTCGTGGAGACGTGAAAATCGTCCGGTGGTGCCGAGCGTGCCAACGAAAAGCTGTTCCTGTCCGAGCTGTGCGACCAGCTCGGGCGTCCCCCGCCAAGAGGATGAATGCAAATGCACTGGACCGTATTCGCAACGGGCGCGGCGGTGGCGATGGCTTCCGCCGATCTCTGCATCAAACTCGCTGCCGGTAAGCTGCCGAACAGTCTCGGGCTTCTGATCTACGGGAGCTGCACCTTCCTGGCCGGACTCACCTGGGTCCTGTGGCAACGCTTTCAGGGTGTGGAGTTTCAGGTGCAACCGCAGGGATTGTGGGCGGCGGTGGGTGTAGGGCTGTCGTTCAGCCTGGTGACGGCGGGCCTCTACTTCACCTTCGGCGCCGGGGCGCCGGTCAGCCTGGCCTCGCCCATGGTGCGGCTCGGGGGACTGATCCTCGCCAGCCTGATTGGGATCACCGCCTTCGGTGAACCCTTCACCTGGCGAATGGGGTTGGGGGCACTGATGTGCGGCGGTGGCGTATACCTCGTCGTCACCCGGTAAGGGGCCGCTCCGGCCGCGGGATGTCGCGTTGCCGGCAGAACTCCGAAGTTCCGAAACTGATAGCCCTACCTGCGCCAGCACCCGATGTTGTTCAGTCCCTTTTTTCCATGGAATCGAAAAGGTAAAACAGGCAGTCGCTTATGGCGATGGAGCTAACCGTGGTTGCCATGGACAGGCGCAGCGGAACGGCCGTCCGCAGATTACCGTCGGAAACAAGAAAGTAATCGCCTGGCCGCTTCGGCCCGCCGGGGCCATTCACCTCCAGAGCCTCCAGTCCCCCCGTAGCCACCCACCCCAGAGGTTCCCCTGCGGGCAATGGCCGCAGATTGAACGATTCGATATCCTGGCGCAGGGTAAGATCGACTCCTGGAACAGCTTTGAAAGAAAAGGCGAGCTGACGTCCCTCCCGGAGTTCCACCCGCAGGGGATTCTCCAGAATTTCCAGGGGCACTGCTCCATTGTCCGAAGCGCAGGGAGCGGCTGCCGCGGCAAAGCGTTCCAGCCCCTGCATGGCCACCTCCGAGGAGCCTGGATCCAGAGCGCCGCCGCATTCGATGGTCACCGCAGGGAATTCCGTTTCGCCCAACTCCATCAGGGTGCCCATACGCAGATCACTAACCACCAGCCGATTGGTAAACAGAGACGCCAACGTTTGATGTTGTAGATCCCGCACGACGGTTACGGCAAATGAGGGGCTCGATCCGGAAGTATTATGGATATCCACCAGGCACTCCGGTTGGGCGTCATGCAGCAGTTCCAGAAATTTTTCAGCCAGGATTCCCTCTGCCCCCGCAAAGGGGGAGCCAAAGCAGCGATTCAGGTCACGTCGACCCGGAAGGGCCCGGTGCGAAAACGCCGGCTCCCGGAGGGCGGCTTCCACCGCGCCCACCATACAGACCAGATCGACGGCCGGGCGGTTCCGGCCCCGGAGATACCTGTGCAGGGC
Source organism: uncultured delta proteobacterium (assembly GCA_963816395.1). Lineage (GTDB taxonomy): Bacteria > Desulfobacterota > Desulfuromonadia > Desulfuromonadales > JACZKF01 > CAWFKQ01. The sequence continues at coordinate 173,851 of CAWFKQ010000016.1, forward strand.
CCGGATTCCCGAAGGCTCATTGCCATGCAGCAGGGTCGCCACGGCTCTCGTTCGGGAGCGGTCTTCTCCGGCAATGCGAATCCAGGTCGGGCCCGCCGAGCCGGCGCAGAAACTCCGTGGCCGTCGCGCCGACCTCCTCGGCCGCGGGGGCCTCCCAGATCTTTATCTGCGGTGCGATTACCATCATCACGGCCCTTCCCTCCACTGTGTGACGGGCATCCCTGTCCTCGAGTTTTTAATATAAACCTGCAGCATCGCCGCCAGGGCCTCATCCCGTGCAAGGTCCTTTTCCAGGCGCTGCAGAAGGCGCTGCTGCCACCGGGCCGGCGTTATCCCCCCTTCCAGACGATCCCTGACGAGTCCCAGGAATTTCCGGCTGTCGCTATCCGCAACGCCCAAGGATGCCAGTCCCTCTTCGGCGAGGGGAAGAAGTTCGCCGAGGACATCGCTCACCGGCCTCTCTTCGGGGGGAGAAAAGGACGAGGCGGGCCAGAGGAGGGTGGCCGCCATGCCATGCTTTGCCGCCCGGTAAAAGTTCCGCTCGGCGCACCAGAAGGGAAAAGCGGGCAAAATCCGGTCGATCTTCCGGCGAAGTCCGGCAGCGGCACCGATCAGAAAAGCCGCCCCGGCAACCATGTCCGCCGGGGTCGGCCCCGAGGGAAGAGCCCGCAGTTCGATGCGCAGATGGCCACCCTCTCGAGGATCGTAGACCGGGCGATTCCATTGCCAGACCGAACTCAGGTGCAGGGAGAGCTCACTCAGCGCAGGAACATCGCCGTCGCTTTGCCCGGATGATCGTTTCAACCACGGGAAGCAGTGGGGGAAACAGAGCCACTGCCTCGGAAAAGAGTTCCATGGCCCCCTTGCGTACCCACCCGGTGCCGAAAAGAACCCGGGCGGGGTGCCGCCGCCTCTCCTCCTCGGTGCCACGGGTGTCCACCGCCTGCTTGAAAAGAACCACCCGCGTTTCTTCCCACAGCCGATGTCCGGAGAAAGAAAGGGGAATTGCCGCAGATCGCCAGAACCGGAGCGGTCGCCAACTGGGCGGCATTGAACAGGGCGGCGTATTCGGCAGGGGGAACGCGCCAGTGCACCTGGAAGGAGTTGTTCGCTCCTTCCATGGTCACGTCGGTGCAGGAAGCACTCAGGGGCTCCGGTCCATCAATGCGGATCAGAAAAGGACATCCCCGCATCTTCCGGAGGACCGCGGAAAGAGCCCGGTAACGGGGGTTATCGGTCATGGCCGCGGTCTGCAGGTCCTCCTCCCGCAGGGTGGGCAGAATGCCTATCGAGACAACATCCCCGCCATGCACCGCCGCGGACTTTTCCATGACGGCCAGCGCCCGGCGCAGATTCTCCTCCAGAGCAGAAAAGGGACGCCCGGAAAAAGGCACATGGTCAAGATTGAATTCGAGATTGAAGCAATCGATTTCCGCCTGCATGCCCGGATGGGCATCTTTGCCCAGGAGGCGGTCACAGAGCAGGATGGGGCGCCCCTGGGCATCCACCGTGGAGACTTCGAGTTCGGCCCCCAACGTGGCTTCTCCTTCGCCAAAACCGGGCCGGGCCAGCACACCCTCCAACGCGGCGAGATTCTCCCGCAGACGTTCGGAGAAGCGCCGAAAGTCGTCCTCGGAAAAATTTTCCCTGTCGATCTGAAGCCCCACGGATGCCTCCGACGTGCTGGGTTGTGGAAGGGAAACTTCGTTTTCGTGTCCCGTTTGTTCCGTCTTCGCGTGAGTTTGATTTTATCACGACGCAGGGGCGAGACCGGAAGCGCCCAATGGCAACTGCGAGAATAGCAGAGAGGTTAACCCGACTTTCCCCACGCACGGAAAGTGGGTGGACAGATCGTCTATACTGTGCCGACTGCTGTTTATGTTGGTCAGAAGTGCTGAACAGGTGCATTCAGCAACTTGCCGCGCTCGGAATCCTTCCCCTCAGCCTCGGTGACGCGACTTTTCCGACACGGGAAAGGAGCCAGATTCATCCTCCATTTTTCTTGGAAGACCACCTGGGGCGTGGTAGCTTGAGCGAGCTTTTTCGGATGGAGGCAACGTTGCGCTTGGGTTCGTATCCGTGGTGCTCACCCGGCCCGTCACCAGATAGCCATATCCGCCTGTAACAACAATGTCCATCTCTCCGTCACTATCCCACACCCTCGCCAGCAGCTTCTCCGTCCTTGAACTCTTCGTGATACCGGTCGGCGGCGGCATCCCGGCCGGGGTGCTCCTGGCAAGAAGCCAGGGGCTGGCCTGGCCGGTGATGGCAGCTCTCTACCTGATTTCGGACGTGCTCCTCGCCCTGGCCTTCGAACCGCTCCTGCGCCTGGGGAGTCGCTGGGGGAACAAGAGCCGCCTGGGCGCACGCATCGGCGCAGCCTTCAAAATGGCCACCGCGCGCAGCGTCGCTCACTTCAACGGAACCGGCGCCGGGCCGCTGGCTCTGGTCATGATTGCCTTTGGCGTTGACCCGATGACCGGCCGCGCCTCGGCCCTCGCCGCGGGGCACGGCTTCGTCGGCGGCTGGGCCATCGCCATTGCCGGGGACATGCTCTATTTCGGCGTGATCGCCGTCTCCACCCTGCGTCTGAACGCGTATATTCAAGACCCCAACACGACGATGCTGATCATTCTCGCGGTAATGTTCCTGATGCCGATGGTGGTTCGCGCCGTTTCGTGCGCCGCGCGCGGGGTGAAGAGGGGGGCTTTTTCGCAGGGGAGGATTTATACGAACCGGGGCAGCGGTCTCGTGGGTGGTTGAAGGTTAAGAACCGGGCGTATCATCGGGAAATTGTGGCCACTTGTCTGATGGGAAATTTAGGAGCACGTGGGCGATGAAGATCTGCCTGATCGAACCTTTCCATGCCGGCTCCCATGCCTGCCTGGGCCGAAGAGTACGCCCGCTGCAGCCGGCACGATGTCGAGCTGCTGACCCTGAGCGGGCGGCACTGGAAGTGGCGCATGCATGGTGGAGCGGTGACCCTGGCGCGGCAGTTCCTGGCCAGCGGCTGCGATCCTGACCTGCTTCTCGTCAGCGACATGCTCGATCTGACCACCTTTCTCGCCCTGACCCGGGAAAAAACGTCCGGTCTGCCGACGGCCCTCTATTTCCACGAAAACCAGCTCACCTACCCCTGGTCGCCGGGCGATGCCGACCCGGTCCGGCAGCGCGATGCCCACTATGCGTTCATCAATTACACCAGCGCCCTGGCGGCCGACGCCGTGCTGTTCAACTCCCGCTATCATCTCGAGGCCTTCGCCGGGGAATTGCCGGCCTTTCTCAAGAGCTTCCCCGATCAGAACGAGCTCGGGAGCCTGGCGCTGCTGGCGGCAAAAAGCGCGGTGCTGCCGTTGGCACTCGATCTGCGGCGTCTCGACCAATACCGGCCGGAACAGCCGAAGGCCGCGACAGCACCGCCGCTGATCCTCTGGAATCACCGCTGGGAGTACGACAAGGATCCCGAGGAGTTCTTCGCAGCGCTCTTTCGCCTGCAGGAGGAAGGTCTCCCCTTCGAAGTGGCGATCCTCGGCGAATCGTACCGCCAGTTCCCGCCGATCTTCGCCGAAGCGCAGCAGCGGCTCGGTAGAGCGGATCGTCCAGTTCGGTTATGCCCGGGATTTCGCCGAATATGCCCGCTGGCTCTGGCGGGCCGACATCCTGCCGGTCACCTCCCGCCACGACTTCTTCGGGGCCAGCGTCGTGCAGGCGATCTACTGCCACTGCACGCCCCTGCTGCCGCGCCGGCTCGCCTACCCCGAGCACCTGCCGGAATCGCTGCAGGACCGTTTCCTCTATGACGGCTTCGACGACCTGCTGAGCCAGCTGCGCGAGATGCTCAGAAATCCGCCCCGGGAGACGGGGGAACTGCGCGGCCATGTCGCCCGCTATGACTGGGGGAAGCTGGCAGGGCGCTATGATGATCTCTTTGGAGTACTCGGTGTTGAGGGCGAGAGAATGCGTGAGAATAGCAGAAAGGCAAGCCTGACCGTACGCAGTAACAGTTGAATATCTAACGGGTTTAAGTCCCGTCCGAGGAGTTGTCCGTTCGCCTCGGTAGCTCAAGGGAGCGGCGCTCTGGCAACAGGGGGTCGTAAGTTCCCAATTGGCAAAGCAACAGGCCGTAACGCAAGTGAACCTAGACGTAGCCTCGTAATTGTGATGAAGATGCCGACCCTGTGGTCAGAAGGGGAAGGCCGTCGTTACAGACTCTGAAAACGGAAACAGTCTGTGTAATCTTCCGGGGTAGCAGGGGCGGCATGTTGTGGAAGATATTTCAGCCCAGTGCTGGAGACCCGTTGCGGCGATGTTGAGGAACATCAACCGGCGCGTATAAGGCAACGAAATCGCGTTGGGCCGTATCGGGAGTCGGAGGGGTCCATAGTACCGTTTGAGGAGCTGGGACAACATAACCCGCTTCGAGGGAAGGGACCCTGCTTTGTTCACGCAACCGAAGTGCAGAGGAGATGGGGATTGCAGCGATGCTAACAACCCCGGAAACAATCAGGACGCTACAGAGGAAGCTCTATCGCCAGGCCAAGCAGGAGCCGGCCTGCCGCTTCCACGCCTTGTACGACAAGGTCTACCGGGCTGATATCCTCAGTCACGCCTATGCCCTTGTCCGCGCCAAGAAGGGTAGCGCCGGCATTGACGGCGTCACCTTCGAAGTCATCGAGGCAAACGAAGGGGTCACCGCATTCATTGCGGAGCTGGAAGAAGCACTGAGAAACAAGACGTACAAACCCGATCCCGTCAAACGGGTCATGATACCAAAGAGCGACGGCAGTCAACGTCCTCTCGGTATTCCGACTATCCGGGACCGGGTGGCGCAGATGGCCACAAAGTTGGTCATCGAGCCGATCTTCGAAGCGGATTTCTGCAAAACATCCTACGGATTCAGACCGAGGAAGTCAGCCCATGACGCAGTCGATGATGTTTCCAAGGCCATGAACACCGGCTACACCGAAGTCATCGATGCCGATCTTTCTAAATACTTCGACACCATTCCTCACGCCAATCTCATGACCGTGGTCGCCGAACGCATCTGCGACGGCGCGATCCTGCACTTGATCCAGATGTGGCTCAAGGCGCCGGTTATGGAGGAGGACAAGGACGGGACGAAGCGGAATATCGGCGGCGGCAAGGGTAACTGCAGAGGGACGCCGCAGGGCGGGGTCATCTCACCGTTGCTGTCCAATCTCTACCTGCACCTACTGGACAGGATATGGGAGCGGAAGAACCTGCAACAACGGCTGGGCGCCCGCATCGTCAGATATGCGGACGATATTGTCATTCTCTGCCGGCGAAGTAAGTCCGAGCAGGCCATGGCGGTTTTGCGGCAAATACTGGAGCGATTGGAACTAACCCTGAACGAGGCAAAGACCAAAATAGTCAATGCTTACAAGGGACAGTTCGACTTTCTCGGATTCACGATGTGGATGGGAAAAAGCAGAAGGACGGGCAATTACTACTCGCACGTCCAGCCGTCGAAAAAGTCCCTGAAGGCGATCGCGGGCCGCGTAACTGAACTCACAAAGAGAGTGAAAGCGCCCGTGCCGATTGAGAGGATTGTGAAGGAAGTAAATGCAGCCGTTCGCGGTTGGGTCGGTTACTTTCATTTCAAAAATTGTAGCAAGACGCTATCTCATGTGCGACAGCACGTGGAAGAGCGGCTACGAACACACCTTCGCAAGCGGCACAAGATCAAAGGCAGGGGGGCCGGGTTTGCCCGGTTCGGCAGCCAAATCCTCTACGAGAATTACGGGTTGTATAAGGTGCCGACAACAGCGGGTTGGACAAGGGCGCATGCCCTGCGGTGAAGAACATCGGAAAGCCGTGTGCGGGAGAACCGCATGCACGGTTTGATGAGGGGGGGCAGGGTGACACCTGTTCTCTACTCTACCGGCGAATTGCCCCGGATACAGAGAAATGTTGTCCATCTTGAACGAGGTGCATGGGGGGGTAAACAGCGGGAAAAAGCAAGAGTAAAGACTTGACCCCGTAAGGTTCCGGAACTTGAGGAGAGTTTGCGCCTCGCGAAAGATGCCGCCGAGGAGGCAAGCCGGGCCAAAAGCGAGTTTCTGGCCAACATGAGCCACGAGATCCGTACCCCGATGACGGTCTTTCTGACGGCTCTGGAATACCTGCAGGAACTGGATAAGGATCCCGAGCGCCGGCAGCTTCTCGACATGGCGGACAAGTCGGCCCACCGGCTGCGATCGCTGATCGAAGACATCCTCGATTTCTCGAAGATTGAGGCACGGCGTATCGACCTCCACGAGGAGCCGGCCCCGCTTCGAGCCTGTGTCGAGGATGCCGTCGCTCTCCTGGGCCTTCCGGCGGGGGAAAAGGGGCTGGAACTGGAAGTGTCGATCGCGCCGGACGTGCCGGCGATCGTCCTCGTCGACCAGGACCGTCTGAGCCAGGTCGTGGTCAACCTGGTTGGGAATGCCGTCAAGTTCACCGAGCACGGAAAGGTAAAAGTTTCGGTTGAAGCTTCCCCCCGCAATCTGCTCTTCGCCGTAAGCGATACCGGCCCGGGCATTCCCGGAGAAAAACAGAATCTCCTGTTCGAGAGTTTCAGTCAGATCGACAGTTCCCGCACTCGGCGGCACGGCGGCACCGGCCTGGGACTGGCGATCAGCAAGGGACTCGTGGAATTGATGGGAGGGGCGATCCGGGTGGACAGCCGGGCCGGGCACGGAAGCACTTTCTCGTTTACGCTTCCTTTGAAAACGCCCGCCGCACCCTTGGGTGCTCCCGCCGAAGAAGTCCGTCCGGTCATTCACCTCCCGGAACGGGATGTCCGGGTTCTGCTTGCGGAAGACGAGCCGGAGGTTCGGGAGATGATCCGGATGGCCGTTGCTCGGCGGGGTTACAGCATCGAGGCGGTGGAGAATGGGGAACAGGCAATTGCCAGATGGCGCGAGGCCAACTTCGACCTGATTCTGATGGATGTCCAGATGCCGAAGGTGGACGGGGTGGGGGCGGCCAGAGAAATCCGCCGGCTGGAGAAAGAAAGCGGGAAGGGGCCCATCTGCATCATCGCCCTGACCGCCCATGCCCGGCGTGAGGTTGAAGAAGAATGCATTGCGGCCGGAATGGACACGTTTCTCGCCAAACCCGTCAATACCCGAGCGCTATACGCCGCAATGGAGGAATGCCTGACTGATTGAGGGCAAAGCCGGTCGGCTGCCAAGGTCACATACGGCGCCCACAAGGCGAGAATCCAAGCTCTGGCCTTCGCCTGTAAGTTGTCCCCAGGAGCAAGGGGATGCAGGGCCACTTCCGGGGACACCATACTAATCACTGGTGAACTGAGTATGGTGGTCCCAGAATTCAGGCCATATTTCTTAACCGCAAACTGGGGAGTGTCCCTATTTTTCCCTTCCGCCTCTCCCGCTGCTCGGGGTACCGCTGGATGTGCTGACAGAAGGCTGAGGGGCGGGATCTAATCAGGGACGCTTCCCGTATTTAGCCGGATGGGAAGTGTCCCTCATTTTCCCTGACCCCTTTTACCCCTGGACTCTCCCACGGACCCCGGCCGCAACCAGTCAGGGGCGTTTCCCCTCATCCTTGATGACGATCGGCTCCCCTTCGGCCCCGGTGTAGAAGACTGCCAGTCTAACCGGCTCCGTGCCTCTGTTGATGCCGTTGTGCAGGGTGTCGACGACCTCGATGATTGCCTCGCCCGCTCCGAACGAGAGTTGTCTCCCGTCTTCGAGTTCAACCGACAGGTTGCCAGAGATGACGTACGCATAAACCGGCACCGGGTGTTTATGCCAGCCGGTTTCCGCCCCCGGCGCAAGATCGACCGCCATGGCCGTCACCTCGGGTCGGTCGGTTGCGGGGTAGGCGATCTTCTGCCCGTTACTGGTGACGGTCGTCTTCTTCAGCACCCGGGCGGTGACGCCGGCGTCGTAGTCGGCGGCGAACGAGGGGGAGATGGAGAGCGACAGCCCTAAGGCGAGAACAGCGGCGATTCGTTGCGGGGATGCGGTCATGGCACCGCTCCTTTGTAATGGCCGGCCGGACCGGCGTCAGATGCGGTAAACCTATGCAGCGAAACAAGAACTTGTCAAGGCGAGTCGCCAGAATTGAGTACCGGCCCCCCGGAGATTCCTCGGGCAGCCGCTATCACCGGTACGACGGGATCTAATAAGGGACGCTTCCTGTATTTAGCCGAAAATATGGGAAGTGTCCCTCATTTTCCCGGGTTTCTTCAGTGGCGAGCGACCGAATCGCCGCTATTTCGGCGCCAGCCCCTTTTCCCGTAGCTCGGCGAGGGCCTCCTCGCTCTTCCCGAGTTTCAGCCCCATCCCGGTCAACACCTCTTTGGTCTTGGTGAATTGGACGCCGTCGTACTGGACGACCTGCACATGGTTTCCCCAGGGGTCGAGAAAGTCGAGGCCGGGGCCGGGAAGGATGCGGACGCCGAGCCGTTCGATGGCGCTGCGCACTGCCTCCCGGTCGTCGACCACCAAACCGAAGTGGCGGGCCGTATCGGGAGGCTGGCTGCGTCCTTCGCTGAGATTGATGAACTGGTCGCCGATATCGATGAAGGCCATTCCCGGATGGCGGCCACGCAGCTTCAGGTCGAAGATTTCCCCGTAGAAACGAAGCGCTTCTTCAACGTCTCCGACCTCCAAAGCGACGTGGTTGATGCCGACGAGGTGCGGCTTGCGATTGATGTCGGTCATAGGCGAATCCTCCTCTTCGGGAGCCCGTCTTCTCTCCCTTTTTGACCATAACGCCGACATGGTAGAAGTCAAAGGCCGGTTAATTCTGCAGACCCGAACTCCTTTAGGTCTTGCATGTCGTGATCAATAAGACATCCTCTGGTTAGCCCGGGGTTGTATATTTTACCGGGAGAATATCCCTCTCCGGTGCAACGCCTTATTGAGCGACTGAATGCTTAGTGTCCCCCGAATTCGACGCTTTTCACAGGCAGCGGGTTATGGCCGCGATTTTGCCATCAAAATTCGACTTATAAGCCGTTTTCGAGGGCAAGTTTTGAATGATTTATTTGCAATTTCCGGCAGTTGACTTGGTCCGACCCCGAGAAGGGATGACGCCCGTTTACGGAGGCACGAGCGGTTGCCTCAGCCATCATTCAGGAGCTGCCGCATCTGTCGCTTACGGAGCTGGGAAGGCAGCTGAACCGCGACATTGCCCCCCTCGGGAGAGGTCGGCCGTAGAATCGAGAGCGAGGCAGTTGACGACGAGCGGTTGCGGGGATTGCTGAATAAAGTGAAGATACAGCTGAGAGAATAGCAGAAAGGTTAACACATTATTTCTCCAAGCAACTACCTAGATTGCTAGGCTCGGCGGCGGGAACTGGCCGCTCGTGCTCTGTTGCCAAACATGTTCATAAATACACCTAGCGGTCTCTTGCGTTTCCTTCATAGTGAAAGGTGGAGCGGCAGAATCTGAAAAACGTGATCGAGAATGAAGACCTCGACTTCGGCCTGGGTCTGCTCCTTCTGGGTCCAACGCTCCAGCGGCGCAAGAAGTTTGGTCAATTCCGCTAGCAATTGCCTGCTGGCCTGCTTAAGGCGCTCCCGATCTTTTTTGCTCAGGTTATCCTTCCTGAAAAGGTCGAACAGCGCCAGTTCGCTTTCGCTCAGCCCCTCTTCCGCCGCCCGCCGCTGCTCCGCGTCGAGACCTTTGACCAGATCCACCAGCCTGGCGAAGGTCTCCTCGATGGTCACCCGGTCTTTCTCGCGGTTGTAGTCGGCGATGATCTCCTGATATTTTTTGTAGTAATCCATTCGTAGCGGATTGCGCTGGAGCATCTCGGCAAGCTTCTGTTCCAGCAGTCCCGGATATCCTGAAGCGCTGTCGACTTGCGCTTCACCTTCCTGGCGAACTCGTCGCGCAGTTTCTCCAGATCGATCTTGCTCAGGTCCCAGGTGCGCGGCTCTTCTGGAGATGACACCTGCGGCTGCTGGGCACGAATGGCCTCATTGACGATCCGGTGCAATTCCTTCAGCAGTTCGGTGACATCCGCCGTGTCACGCCGCTCCGTGAGCTTCTTGTAGATGGCTTCGATGTTGTCGTGCCTCTCGGCGTACTCGAAGGCGGACGGCTCCATCAGCAGCGCCTTGAATCGGATGAATACCTGCCGGGCCAGGATTTCGAAGCGCCGCTTGGCCTCATCGGAGGTGTACACCGCCTCCACGGCGTCGGCCAGGGCCTGGATGCGCACCCAACCCTTGGAGCAGGCTAAGCGGGTCGCATCGAAACCCAAGCTGCGCAGATGGGCCTCAGTGGCCTCGATCGCCTCGCGCAAGGCCACCACCCGCTCCTCGATCGGCGCGACGATCTCCCCCTCTCCGCCATCCTCATCCCCCAGGGCATATTGCGCCAGCGCCTCGCGCAGGCTCTTGAGCATGCCGTTGTAATCGACGATCAGGCCGAAATCCTTGCCCGGGTAGACGCGGTTGGCGCGGGCGATGGCCTGCATCAGCGTGTGGGCCTTCATCGGCTTGTCGATGTAGAGCGTCGAGAGGCATTCCACATCGAAGCCGGTCAGCCACATGGCGCAGACGATGGCGACGCGAAAAGGGTGCTGCGGGTCCTTGAAGGCGGCTTCCACATCTACCCGCTTGCCGTCGGCCGTTTCGAACCCGTGCTTCATCACTGCCCGGTGGGGGATGATGTCGAAGTTCCATTTCTTGAAGTCGGCGACCTCGTTCTGCGCCTCGCTGATGATGATCTCGATGATGGTCTCTTCCAGCCATTTTGCCTGAGACAGCAGCCGGTCCCTTTGTGCAAAAAGCTTCTGACGTTTCTGCTCGTCCTTCTCACCCGAGAGTTTCGCCACTGCCAAAGCAACTTCCATGCGGACCGCCATAAGCTTCTTGTGCCAGCGCGGAATGATCCGCTTGTGCATGCGGGCGCAGGTGATCTTGTCGATGCAGACCAGCATCGACTTGCCCGACTCCCAGCGGGTGGCGCAGTGCTCGACGAAATCGTCGGCGATCTTGTCCAGCCGGTCATCGGCGGTGATGACCTCGTAGTCCTTGCCGAGCAGCTTCTCCAGCAGGGCGACCTGGTCGGGGTCGAGGTCGGCCTTGGCGACGGCCTCGGCGATGCGGTCGTTGAGATCGAGGCGGGCGATGCCGAGCTTCTCGCCGCGGTTCTCGTAGACCAGCTTGACCGTGGCCCCGTCCTCCTCGGAGCGCTTGAAATCGTAGCGGGAGAGTAATCGCCGAAGATGCGCCGGGTCAGGTGGTCGTGCTTGAACAGAGGCGTGCCGGTGAAGCCGATGAACGCCGCATTGGGCAACGCCAGGCGCATGTTGCGGGCGAGCTTGCCGGCCTGGGTGCGATGCGCCTCGTCGGAAATGACGATGATGTCGTCGCGCCGGCTGTAGGGCTCTTCGGGGTCCACGTCCTGGTTGAACTTGTGGATCAGGCTGAAGATGAAGCGATGGTTTTCCTTCAGAAGTTGTCTGGAGATCCCTGCCGGAGCCGGCCCGGGGCGTCTGCTCGTCGGCCACGCCGCAGCCGACGAAGGTGCGGTAGATCTGGTTGTCGAGATCGTTGCGGTCGGTCATCAGCACGAAGGTGAAGTTCCCCGGCACCTGGCGCCGGACCTTCTCGGCGAAGAAGGCCATCGAGTAGGATTTGCCGCTCCCCTGGGTGTGCCAGAAGACGCCGAGCTTGCCGAGGTCCGGATGGGCCGCTTCCACCAGGGGCAGCATCCGCCGGCTCTTCCGGCGTGCAGCAGGGTCGATCTGATCCCCATCGGTGGCCTGCTCGTGCGGCAGTTCGATAACGCGGTACTTGAGACGCTTCTCCGGCGGGAACTCTCTTTTCAACTCCTCCTGCCGGATGACCGAAGCGACGGCATTATTGACCCCGAGCACCTGATGGTTGCGCGCCACGACCTTGCGCAGTGCCCCCGGCTTGCTGGCATCGAACAGAATGAAGTTCTCGACGATATCGAGCAGCCGGTCCTTCGCGAGCATGCCGTCGAGCAGCGCCTCGGCCTCCACGCTCCCCTTGTCGCGTTCATCGTGCCGCTTCCACTCGGCGAAATGTTCCCACTTGCTGGTGATCGAGCCGTAGCGCGCCCGGTGGCCGTTGCTGACGATCAGGAAGGCATTGTGGTGGAAGGCGTGGGCGATGACGTGCTCGTCCAGGTAGTCCTTCAGGTTGTCGTCGAAGCCGGCGCGGATGTTCTTGTACACCGCCTTCAGCTCGATGAAGACCAGCGGCAGGCCGTTGACGAAGCAGACCAGATCGGCCCGGCGGTTGTAGCTGGGGGTTCGCAGGCCGGTGAGCTTGAGTTCGCGCACGGCCAGAAAGCGGTTATTCGGCTCGCCACCCGTGTTCCCATTCTGGAAATCGATCACCCGCGCCTGGGCATGTCGCAGGGCGCCGCCGCCGTCGCGGTAGCTGACCGGGACCCCGTCGCGGATCAACTTGTAGAAGGATTGGTTGTGCTGGAGGAGGGAGCGGGTGAAATCGTGGTGGGTCAGGTTGCCGACGGCTTCGTCGACGGCCTTGTCGGGAAGTTGCGGATTGAGCCGTCCGCACCGCCGCCCGCAGGTCGCGGGTCAGTACCGCCTCGCGGGTGTCGGCGCGCCCCAGCGTGCCGGCGGGGCCGAAAGTCTCCTCATTCCAGGCGTAGACGTTTTCCCAGCCGAGCACCTTCTCCAGATGCTCGGCGAAGGTCGCCTGAACCAGCCGGTCTTCGCTGTTGATGTCGGTGATCATGTGCACCTCCCGACGAATACCTTCTTATGGACATAAACACCCGGCCACCTGATTTATTCAATGGTGTTTTGGTCCATAGAAAAGAGCCGATTATTCAATACTTAAACAAAACGCCGCACTCTATGGCCGCGTTTCTATGGCCCAGCAATCGAAATTGATGGGGTATTTGTCCATAGACGCTCTGCCTCTCAGTTGTCCTTCAGGCTGTCAACCGGTATCGAACCGGTTTGTTAAGTTTCTCAATTTTCCCCTCGTCAAGAGCACGTTCGAGCCACTCGTTCAGCTGGGCTTTGTTCACATCCATGCAACGAAGCAGCTCTTCCCGGCTAGCCGGCGCATTTGACGCCAGACTACTGAACCGGCGCAGGAAAAGGCTGTAAAAACTACCGTCCTCGTCGCAGGCCTCTGCTTCCTCGGACGACTGCGACATCTCCAATGGGGCTGATTTCTCCCGGACATGGCCGGGGTCTGACTTGTGCTCGGAGTAGTCAAAACTGAACAGATCGCCATGGTCTTCATGTGAAGCGGACGGCAATCCTTCAGCGGACTCAAGCTTGCTGGAGGGATCCGCTGCCGAGAGCGAGGCGAGGTCGAATCTTCCCTCAGGCAACCAGCGTGCCCCCTGCCGAACCAATTCAGCGTTGCCGGAGCCTTTGTCGGGATTCGGTTTCACCCAGAGCGGCACCCAGCGGTTCTTCAGATCCTCAACAGCTCCGCTCCAGGTGCCTCCCTTCCCCCGCGTCGAGGAGATGACGACGGCCGCATCGGAGAGGCAGTAGATGTATTTGTTACGAGCCATGGCATTTCCGACATCGAAGCCCGCCTCTGGGTTGAACGGGCAGAGCAGGACCAGGCTCTTAGCCATGAGTGCTTTTCGGTACTTCGCCGAGGTCGCGGTGCGCAGCAGGCTGTCCGAGAGAACCCCGACCGCCGTTCCTTCGCACTCCAGCGCCGCCAGCATCGCTGTTTCGTCGACACCCCGGGCGCCACCCGAGACAATGGAGCGCCCCTGCTCGGCGGCAGTCTCTGCAAGTCGGGAGGTAAAGGCCAGGTCTTCGGAGCTGGCGTCCCTCGATCCGATGATGCCCAGTCCGCCCCGGTTCAACAGGTTGCGGTTGCCGCAGCCAAAGAGGACGGGGGGAGAGTCTGTTTTCAGAAGTTTTTTCAGCCGACCCGGATACTCCGCATCGGAGCGGGTCAGCACCCATAGGCCGGCACGCTGCCATTTCTCCAGAGCCAGCCCGAGGGCACCAGCCCGACCGATCAGAAACCGGATGCGGTCGGGGGTAATTTTGCTGTCCGACCAGCCGGCAAGCAGCTTTCCGGGTTCACCGGTCAGCAGATCGCCGGGGGACAGTTCCCTTCCCTTCAGCCAGAGGGCAAAGCGCCCCCATTCGGTCGGGGTCAACGGGCGCGGGTCTTCTTTCGCCGGTTTGGTGAACCAGGCGGTCAGCAACAGGACCGCCTGAGTCTGTACGCTGATGGTCATCTCAGTCTCCACTGCTCGTGCTGGTGAGGGCGACCGGGAAAACGGGGCCGCTCTCCTGGCGCAACAGCAAGGCGGCAATCACCGTCATTGTCCACGCTGAATCGACCACGTCGTCAACCAGCAGGACGGGTTCGTGCGGGATGCGTTCGGCAATGGCGAACGCGCCGTCGAGGTTGCGGCACCGGTGATAATTGTTTTGCTGGAACTTCTGCTGGGCATTGTCACGTATCTTCGTAACCGCAGGCAAAAACCGCAGGCCCAGCCGTTCGGCGAGTCGGCGCGTGAAATCGGGGACCAGCTCCGGATGGTTTCGCGAAGGGACACAGGTCACCCAGGCGGGAGGCGGATTCGGCTGCCATTGCTCGCTCACCATCTCAGCCACCGCCTCGACCAATTCATCCCGGAATCGGCCGGCGTGTTTGTCTTCGGCGACCAGACGCCCCCAGCCGGCATCGCCCCACCGAGACAGGATACGCCCCTCTTCTGCCTGCAGATCAACCGGCAAGCGATAGGGGAAATTGTAGATCGGAAAACCGCCGGTGACCGTTTGTTTCCTCGGCTTCAATGGCAACTCGGAATGCCTGAGGAAACGGGCTGCTTCCACCTCCAGACGGTGATCGAAATCCGGCAGTATGATCGGGCGCCCCAGACAGCCGGCACATTTGCCGCAGGGCCGGGGATTCGCATCGTCCAGGGCGCGGGCGAGAAATTCCATGAGGCACCCCTGGTGGTTGATGTAGCTCTGAACCTCCTGCCACTCCATTTCGCGCTGGCTGGTCAGCCGTTCGATGCGCTCGTGATCCAGCCGATATTCGGTGGGGGTGCGCCGCCACCGCGAGCCGTCCTTGAAAACGGGCGACGGGTTCTCGACGGACAGGATCTTCAGTACCTTCTCGATCTGCCCCTGAGTGAGATTGATCGCCCGCTGCAAATCGATGATCGACATGCCATCGCTTGCTTCGAGAGCATGCAGGAGTGCATTTACATGCCTTTCATCGGGAAAGGCGCTGGTTCGGAAATACTCATGAATCTCCTCGTCCTCCCGACCGGAGAGGAGCACACCAACCGCCCGGACGATGGCGCGCCCGGCGCGACCCACCTGCTGGTAGTAGGCGACGATTGAGCCAGGTGCCTGGTAGTGGATGACGAATCCCAGATCGGGCTTGTCATAGCCCATCCCCAGCGCCGTCGTGGCGACCAGCGCTTTGATGCCGTTCCCGAGCAATTGCTTTTCGAGGTGCTGGCGGTAACCGTCCGAAGTCTCAAACCCCTCACCGGCCACATCGGAGTAATAGGCGCGGGCGGAAATCCCATTCCGGTTCAACCAGGTTGCGACCTGATCGGCATCCCGCTTCGTGAGGGTATAGACGATCCCGGTTCCGGGCATGTCCGTCAGGTGCTGTGCCAGCCAGGCAAGGCGCGCCGCCTGATCCGGGAGGCGCATGGTCTGCAACGCCAGACTCTCACGGATGAGCGAGCCGCGCTGGACCTCGATATTACCAAGTTGAGTACAGATATCTTCAACCACCCGGTCATTGGCCGTCGCCGTCGTCCCGAGTACCGGCATGTTCGTCGGCATGGCGCGGAGCACATTGACCAAACGGCGGTAGTCGGGTCGGAAATCGTGCCCCCAGTCCGAAATGCAATGGGCCTCATCGACCACCATCAGGCCGAGGCGGTTGGCAATGGGAAGCAGTACCTCGCTGACGAACTGATCGTTGGCCAGCCGCTCGGGAGAGATCAGCACGGCATCGGCTTCGTTGTTCAGCACCCTCTGGATCAGGGGTGGCCAGTCGTCGCGGTTGGTCGAATTGATGGTCAGCGCCCGGATGCCGAGGCGCGCAGCCCCCTCGAGCTGATTGCGCATCAAAGCCAGCAGCGGCGAGACGATCAGGGTCGGTCCCATTCCCCGGTTGCGCAGGATGCGGGTGGCGATGAAATAGACCGAGCTTTTACCCCATCCCGTTCGCTGGACGACCAACAACTTCTGCCGCTGGTTGACCAAAGCATCGATTGCCTCCCACTGGCCGTCGCGAAACTCGGCAGCGGGTTGGGCAAGCGCCCGGCGCAAGAGTTCGCGGGCTTCCGAAGCTGTTCGTCGCATTTCCAGACATAGCCAACACCTTTTTGAATTACTACATAACTCGATAAATTTCGGATCTTCATCTCCCATCATGAAAGCCCGAAATAGTCCCGTCTTGCGACACTTTAATGCCGACGCCGAGAGTGCTAAGCGCCTTGGCTGCGGCAAGCCTGCCACCTCCTGTGCTTCCACCCGGAATCTTCAGGATAGCCCCAACTGCAAGGATGGTCCCCTTGTGGTCAATCAGGATCGCGCCATCAATCGCAACTAGTTCTGTCTAAGCCTGCGGTCTAGTTCTTGGAACTTCTTCGTACCTATAATCGGCGCGAAGATCTTGGCTTTGCTGGACTGTGCGGGGTTGAGGTGGTCATTTGGAGAGGCTACAATTTCTTTCCATTTGTCTGCGTGGCTACTAATGACGATCCCAATACAAGCGCCCGTACGAGCGAAAGACGCATCAATGCACGTTGCATAGACAGCTTTTCGGACCTCTCTACCACCGCGACGGCCTATTTAGTTATTACCGGAGCATGCGTAACAAAATGCCATTGCCCCCCTCGACGTGCGAATCGCAATTGCTGATCACGGAATATCAAAATCTCGCCTGCGCGGTTTAGGACCAAGGCAATCCGACCGGCTGTTGCCCACTCGGCGATCCCACCTAAACGGTATGGTGCATACGGCAAAACCTCCTCGGGAGGATTAAGTGTTTCGTAACCAAGGACTTCGCCCTTAAAGTTACAGGTCACAAGGGTGTCGAAGCCGTTTGAAATTACGGCGCTGAAGCCCTCGTGGCACATATCGCGAAAAGAGACATCTCCAGCTTGATCGCCCGGAATAAAGCCAACCGCCGCGGCGATTGCTTTTCCTTCGTACTGCTGTCCAGCCCCATCGGCGAATTGGTCGATTACTGCAGTATGATTCCTCTTCCTTCTTGTTAGTGCACAGGGATTTTGTGATCACAAGAATGCGGGGAATGCCGAGTGTAAATCGGCCTTGTACCATGACCGCAACCCGATTTTTCATCGCGCTTACGACACGAGCAAATGCCGTTACTACATGGTACTCGGTCAGCGCTCCACCCCTAACCTTTTCAAAAGGCTGGCTTCTGCGAAGGATGAGTCGGTACACATCTGATTTTTCTGCTTTGAAGTGAATAGTACAGGGATCAACCAATGCAACAAGTCGATCCTTCTTTAGGGATTTTGCCGCCTACCGTCTCAAGTCGGGAGCCGGAAATCAGCGGTTGCAAAAAATCTTGAGCCAACTCTTGGAGCTGCTTTTTCTCCATTTAGACCTCAATTTCCCCGCTCATCAGCTTCGTCAGCAGCAGGTCGCGAGCGATACGCAGTTTTTGGTTCTGGAACGTCAGAGTACGTAATTGTGCCACGATGGATTGCACGGTATCGTCGAATGTGCTCAGAAGGGGGTGAGAAGGCACTAAGACAGGATACTGCTTCATCTGCTTCCAGTCGGCCCTTGGCATTTTCGAGCCCTCCCGCATACCTTGCGAGGTGGCCGCGATAAAGGGATCGCTGGCGACAGTCGCCAGAACGACACCATACAACTCCGGGGCATTCGGTCGGATTATGATGGAATCGGAAGAAGCGACACCGTCAACGAAAGCCACCCCGACCTTGTGAAAGTAGGGGCGAATCTTGCCGAAGAGGATTTCGCCTGCCCGGAATCTGAGTTTGCTGCTGGTAACCTCTTCGGCCTTTCCCCATTCGGTGAGGGCAATCGACCGCCTCGGCATGTGCTCCAGGCCAATGTAAGGGGTGTCTGGCTCCAACTCATCGGGGGAGACTGCCTCACGGATATCAAAACATAGATCCCCGAGGGTCTTCCTCTCCCACCCCTCCGGCACCCCATCCACAATGCGGGTGTGCTCATGGCCGGGAAAACGCAGCCGCACGAACCACTCGCGGTAAAGCAGCCGCGCCGACTCCTCCAGCAGCGCCATGCGGCGGCGGTTGTTTTCGATCAGGTCGTCGTAGGCGGAGAGGGTCGAGGCGATCTCGTTCTGGACATCGGCGGAGGGGTATCGGACCGGCAACTCTGACACAATCCTCGCGCTAAGCGTTAGGCATAGTGGTGCCGACTGCATGCTGAACAACCATTGAACGACGTGGTCCTGTTCATGAAATAGTGGAGCGAACTCGGGTTTGAGCACTTTCGCCATCGATTCGAATTTGAGACACCCTGTGCCGCAAAGCCATCCCTCTGTTCCACTCTATTGAGCTCGTTTCGTAACATCTCCCCGCAGCGGTAAACCAATAGCGCCCGGTTTCAGCTTGTGGCGAGCAGTCGGCTTGCTGTTCTTCGGAAATGCGGGCAATTGAGTCTCTGAGATTCGCCCATCGGCGATATCTTGGGCATAACAACTGGGATGCCCTTCGGCTATAATCGGCCTGATGGAGTTGAGAACCGGGGCCGGTTTGAATCAGTCCACCGTTTCGATGGTGAGACTCCCCGAGGGTTGCGACATGCCAGCTCATGCCCCTAGCTCCCTCAAAATTCTCCTGAATCCTCGCCGCCAGTTCCACCGCCTCCCGGTTCAAATCCGCAAGCTCCAAATGGATGTCCCGCAGCGCCTGCTCGAAATCGAAATCCTCATCCACTTCCGCCGGCGCGACGCCGACGTAGCGGCCGGGGGTGAGGCTCCAGTCAGCGGCGTCGATTTCGGCGCGGGTGACCACCCTGCACAGCCCCGGCACGGCTCGCATCTCGGCCTCGGGAAAACGCTCCTGCAGCCAATGGGCCTGCTTCCAGAAGTAGCGCACCTGTTTCAGTTGCTCGACTGCGTCCTTCGCTCGCCTCATCGAGCATTTTGCGGACTTTCCTGATCTCCCGGCTGTTCCAGCCCTCGTAATCCTTCGCCCCGAGTTCCGACTCACACCGGTCGATCATGCGTCCCGCAAGCTTTGCCAGTAGATCCAGTTCCTTGACGCAGTCCCGGCAACCTCGGCCAGAGGCGAAATCTTCTCTGTCATCTGATGGAGGCCCGTATTTCCCGCCGGCATGCTTTCGAGGTATTCGTATCGCAGATTCTCGGCCTTCTGGACCAGCCCTCGCATCCCCCAGGCATCAGTCTCAAATGCAGCCTCCAGCTCTTTCAAATCAGAAAGGGCGCCCGGATCTTTTCGCTCCTGGATCAACTGCTTGGCACGCTCGATCAGCGTCACCATCTGCACGTTGAATTCGGAAAGCAGCGGAGAAAGATCCCGCGGTCTTCTCCAAGGCTGACTTCAGGTGTTCGGCAACCAGGCCGAGGAAGCGGTCCGACTGCCCGCGGTAGAGCCAGACGATGGCGGTGAGGTTCGCGAGCTGCTCGGGGGTGAAGTCGTAGATCTTGCGCGTGACCTTGCGGTAGACGTTGCGGGCGTCGAGCATCAGCACCTGGTCCGGCGCTCGGCGGGCTTGCCCTGGTCGAAGTGCCACAGCTCGCAGGGGACGGTGCGGGTGTAGAAGAAGTTGGAGCGGATGGAGATCATCACGTCCACATCGCCGGTCTCGACGAGCTTGCGGCGCACCTCCTTCTCGCCGTGGCCGGCGCTGGAGGCCTGCGAGGACATGACGAAACCGGCCCGGCCCTTCGGCTCAGGTAGCTGTAGAAGTAGGAGATCCAGAGGTAGTTGCCGTTGCGAGACCTTCTTCTCCTTGTTCACGCCCGGCAGGCCGAAGGGGAGGCGCGCGGTCGTCCTTGATCTTCTCGGCATCGACCATGTCCACGTTGAACGGCGGATTGGCCATGACGAAGTCGCACTTGCCGTAGCGAGGTTGTGCTCGTCCTGGTAGAAGGTGTTGGCCTCGCGGATGTCGCCCTCCAGCCCGTGGACGGCGAGGTTCATCTTGGCCAGGCGGATGGTGTGGCGGTTCTTCTCCTGGCCGTAGAAGATGACCCGCTTGCGTCGGTGTCGCTGCCCGTCGTGCTCGATGAAGTGGCTGGACTGCACGAACATGCCGCCGGAGCCGCAGGCCGGGTCGAACACGATGCCGTGGTCGGGCTCGATGACGTTGACGATCGTCTGCACGAGCGAGGGCGGGGTGAAGAACTCGCCGTTGTCCTGCGCCCCCTGCATGGCGAACTTCGTCAGGAAGTATTCGTAGATGCGGCCGAAGACGTCGCCGCTGGCGGCGCGCAGCGCCTCGCTGTCGAACATGCGCAGCAGATCTTCGAGCAGGTCGTTCTCGAAGATGTCGTAGTCCTTGGGCAGCTGCCCGCGCAGCGGCTCGAAGTCTGCCTCGATGGCGTTCATCGCCTCGACCAGCGCCGCGCCGAGGTCGGCGCCTTTGGGGAGGCTGAGCAGGATGCGTCGTAGCGGGCCTTCTCCGGCAGCATCAGCGCGCGGCGCTTGATGAAGTCCGCCTTGACGAGCACCGCGCTTGGGCATCTTGCCGGCCGCCTGGTCGGCCTCGATCTGCGCGCAAGGCGGCCTCGATAGCGGTTGGTGGCGTGGCGCAGGAAGATGACGCCCAGCACCGGCATGCAGTATTCGCTGGAGGTCAGCTTGGAGTTGGCGCGGAGGTTGTCGGCGGCTTCCCAGAGTTGATCCTCAACGGCGGCAAAATCGGTGACGGACTTTGCAATAATAGTCCGTGCCTTGGGCGGAAGGTCCTCTGTCACAACGGAGGTTGTCTTTTTCGAAACATCAGGTTTAGCTGGCGGTCCCGCAGGTAGGCACTTTTTGCGTGTGTCCGTTGATGATGGGGCGGAATCGGCCCGCAGCGCCTTTCGGAGGGATTTCTCCTGCGCCGGCGAGGGAACAGCTTTGCCGTTTTCCCACTGCGACACCTGAACCTGACTGACTCCGACCTTTGCTCCCAGTTCGGATTGGGACAAGCAGGCTGACTTGCGGCTCTCACGAATCCACTGATAGCTGTTCAACTTCTTTGCTCCTGCGATTTCATTCATTCTTCCCCAAAGTAATCCGAATCCACCCGCCTGATCTCGTAAATCGCCGTCGTCGTCACCCCCAGACCGAAGTCGATCATCAGCTCCGCCAGCTCCCGGCCGTCGATCAGAACCACTTTAGGATCGATCCGGGAAACATAGTCGTGGGCCTCGGCAGAAAAGGAGCCGGTGGTGAGGAACACCCCCTTGCGCGCCCGCTTGCCGTGGAGCGCCCCAACAAACCGCTGGATCTCCGGCCGGCCGACCGTTCCCTCCCAGCGCTTGGCCTGGATGTAGATCGTGTCCAGCCCAAGCCGGTCCTCGTTGATGATGCCGTCGATCCCCTCATCCCCGCTCTTGCCGATCGCCTTCCCGGCCTCCCGGCGCGAGCCGCCGTAGCCCATCTTGACCAGGAGTTCCACAACCAGGCGCTCGAAAAAGGAAGGGGGCGCGGCCTTGATCCGCTTGACCAGATCGGCGGCAACATCGTTGCGGATCTGCTGGTGGGCGGTTTCGAGCATCTCCTCAGGAGTAACCTTCTCCTGAGTTTCGGGAATTTCTTCAGTGGGGAGGCGTCCTTCTTGGAGGAAGCCCGGTGGAATCTACGAACTCAGGGAAGCGGTCGAGGAGTTTGATGCCGATACGATCAGGCTTTTCGGCCAGGACCTGTCGGCCGCGATCGGTGATCCGAAAGTAGCCGCGTCGGATGGGATTCAGGAGGCCGGCTTGCTGGAGATAGGTCTTCGCCCAGGCCACGCGGTTGTCGAACACCGCCTGCCGGCCGCTGGGGAGCAGTTCTTCGCGCTCTTCGTCGGTCACCCCCAGGCGCTTCGCCAGGGACTCCCGGGCCTCCCGGAGAGAGTGCTCCTGCCCGTCGGCAGCGAACTCCATGAGCGGCAACATCAAGGACTGGAAATCGGGAACAGCCATAACATCCCCCGCAGGCATCGTAAATCAATGCGCCACAGGGTAGCATTTTGGGGATGAGAATTGAAGAAAATAGGCATCTTCCGCAGAATCGGAACCGCCCCGGAGCCCCAAACTGAAAAGCCCCACTCCCGGGCCAGGAAGTGGGGCTAATCTTTTGAAATCTATGGGGAAGGAAATGGTCGGGGCGAGAGGATTTGAACCTCCGGCCCCCTGCTCCCGAAGCAGGTGCGCTACCAGGCTGCGCTACGCCCCGACGTGGGTCTTCCCAATCAACAGGTCGAAACAAATACCATGAAAGGAAAGGAAAAGCAAGAGGCTTTCCCGCACTCTGCTCTGCGCCATATTTGAAGGCTGCCCCAGAGATGGTGGCTCTAAGTTGCCAAAGGCTGGCGCAATCCACCACAGTGAACCGTGCTTCGGTCTTTCGTGTTGCCAACACCAGGTGTGCAGGAGTAATTCGGGGGGCCTGTCCCTTAAGGCATCATTAAGGTGAGAAGGGCAAAAAAATTAGAAAATTTTCATTCCTTGTCGCAAAAAATTTCTCTCCATACGGGCTAGAACTGTTACAGGGCGGGCGGCCCATGGGCGCCCGGTTGGGGGAGCGGTTTACCTCCGAACGGAAAGGCGAAATGGAAAAGCACATCTCGCAGCAGGTCATCGAGCTTAGCGGCGATCCCTTCTACATTATCAATCCGGAGGCCGACTGCCGGTTCATCTATGTCAACGAGGCCACCTGCCGGCATTTCGGGCGCCCCCGGGTAGAGCTGCTGAGGCTGAGGCTTGCCGACGTGATCCCCGAGTTCGACGGGGAGCGCTGCGCGCGCTTCTGGCAGGAACTCAAGGAGAGGCGTTTCCTGTCTTTCGAGACCCGGCATCGGCATGCCGACGGGCGCGAATTGCCGGTGGAAATGACCGCCAACTATGTCGATTACCAGGGGCGGGAGCTGGCTGCGGGGTGGCTGCGCGATCGCACCGAACGCCAGCAGGCGGAGCAGGCGCTGCAGGACAGGAACCGCCGCCTGCAGCTCCTCAGCGAACTGGCGGAGCGGCTGCTCGCCGCCGAGGCGCCGGTGGACGCGGCCCGGGCGGCTTACGGGCTGATTGCCGACGAACTGGATCTGCACGCCTATTTCAATTACCTGGTTGAACCGGACGGGGGGCTGCGCCTGGACTCCTGGGCGGGCATTCCCGACCGGGCCGCCCATCTCATCGACCATCTCGATCCGGGGGAGGCCGTCTGCGGGCTGGTGGCCCTGGAGCGGGCAGCGCAGCATGTCACCGATATCCAGAATTCCTGCGAGGAGCGGGTTAAAGCTGATCCGGCGCTTCGGTTTCGGTGCCTACTTCTGCACTCCGCTCCTGGCCAGGGAGCACTTTCTCGGGACCCTCTCTTTCGCTACCCGCAGCCGGGAGCGGTTCACGGAGGAGGAGCTGGAGTTCCTGGGGACCGTGGCCCGCTACATCGCTCTTACCGACGAGCGGCTGCGGGCCGAACGGGAATTGCGCAGCAGTGAGGAGCGGTTCCGGCATCTGGCCGATGCCATGCCGCAGCTGGTGTGGTCCGCCGACCCGGACGGCAAGGTGGACTACTACAGCCGGCGCCGGGACGAGTTCAGCGGTTTCAGCCGGGAGCCGGACGGCTCCTGGAAATGGGCGCCGGTGCTGCACCCGGATGACCTGGAAGCGACCGTGACGGCCTGGGAACAGGCCATTCGTACCGGCACCCCCTATCAGGTGGAACACCGGGTGCGGCGCGCCGACGGGACCTTCCGCTGGTACATGAGCCGGGCGGTGCCCATCCGCGACGGGGAGGGCCGGCTGGTCAAATGGTACGGAACGACCACCGATATCGAGGATCTCAAGCGCACCGAAACGGCCCTGCGCGAGAGCGAAGCGCGGTTCCGGGCCTTCTTTGAGAACGCGGCGGTAGGGGCGACGGAAATGGACCTGAGCGCGCGCTTCATTCGGGTCAACGAGCGTTTCTGCCGGTTAACCGGATACGGCCGCGAGGAGCTGTTGCAGCTGACGCCCCACGACATCACCCTTCCGGCGGACCGGGGGCGCGAGCAGGAGGCGTTCGAGCAAGCTTCTGCGCGGGATATCGGACATCCTCGAGATTGAGAAGCGGTACGTCCACAAGGACCGGGGCCTCATCTGGGTGCTGGAAACGACGAGTATTATCCGCGACGAGCGAGGGAAACCTCAGCGGCTGGCGGGCATCGTTCAGGAAATCACCGAACGCAAGCAGGCGGAAATGGAGCGCGAGCGACTGCTGGCCGAGTTTGAGGCTACCCTCAACGCCATGATCAATGCCGTCGTCATCTATGGACATGACGGCGAGATCCGGCTCCTGAACCCGGCCGCCGAGAGGATCTTCGGCTATTCGCCGGAAATGAAAGCCAGGCCCCTGCGGGAGCGCAAGGAATCCCTGCACCCGGAGAGCCCGGATGGAGGGCCGTTCCCCCTGGAGCGGCTGCCGGCGGTGCGGGCGCTGGCCGGAGAGATAGTCCTCTCCGAGATCATGGCCTTGCATCCCGCCGGTTCGAGCCGCCCTCTGTGGGTCACGGTAAGCGCCGCCCCGATCCGCACCCCGGACGGGCGTATCCTCGGGGCGGTCTCCACCATGACCGACATCACCTCCCTGCATGAACTGCAGAAAGAGCGGGAGATGGTCATCCACACCATCTCCCACGACCTGCGCACCCCTCTGACCCTGGTGCAGGGACACGCCGAGCTGCTCGGCACGGCCTGCCGGGACGAGAATTCGCTGGCGCATCTGGAGGCGATCCGGATCAGCGCGGAGCGGATGAACGCCATGATCGAGGAACTGGTGGACGCCGCCCGGCTGGAAGGTGGAAAAGTCCACCTGACGACGGAACCTGTCTTTCTCGACCAGTTTCTCGGTGATCTGCTGCAGCGCGCCTCCTCGGCCCTGGAGACCGCCCGCATTATCGTCGAGGTACCGCCGGAACTTCCCCCCGTGGCCGCCGATCCCAACCGGCTGGAGCGTATCCTGAACAATCTGCTGACCAATGCCTTGAAATATTCCCCGGACGACAGCCCCGTGGCGGTGCGGGCACAACGCAGCGGCGAGGAGGTTGTGATTTCCGTTCAGGACCGGGGGCAGGGGATTCATCCGGAAGACCAGCTGCATATCTTCGATCGCTTCTACCGGCCGCGGAGCGGTCGCAAGGCCGACAGCGTGGGGCTGGGCCTGTATATCACCCGCGTCCTGGTCGAAGCGCACGGGGGGCGGATCAGGGTGGAGAGCGAGCCGGGGGTGGGCAGCACTTTCTTCTTTACCCTGCCGGTTTGGGGAAACAGCGAGATAGCGAGTAGCGAGGTAGCGAGCTAGTAAATTCTTCTTTCTGGTCAGTAATGACATTTTTCAACTATCTGAAGCAATTTACAGGGATAAGGGGATTAAGGGGATAAAACTTTATGAATTCCATGAATTTTCACTCCCTGCATCTCCTTCATCCCTGTTGAAAAAGATTTTGGATTATCTGACTACCTCACCTTCTTTTTCAAAAGCTGTAGAAAACGGCCAGGCCGGCACCGAAATCGGCGGTGCCGCTGGAGAGGCCGGTGCCCAGGTAGGCCTCCAGGGAAATGTCGTCGGTGGCCCAGTATTTTCCTTTGAGCCGGGCCTCCACCAGGTTGGGCGAATCGTCCGACGGGGGGGAAGACCACCACACCGACGACGGTGGGGAGAAACCTGTCCGTCAGCCGGTAACCGGCTTCCCCTTCCAGGGTGCCGTAATCCTTCAGGCCGAGATCGGAATTCGAGCCCTGGAAAATATAGCGCCCCTCCGCGAAGGTGTACCAGCGGCCGAACCATTTGACGGCGCCGAGGCCGCCCCCGACATCGAACTCGCCGGTCCCCAGCCCCTCGTCCTCGTCGGCGGTGGGGAACTTCAGATAGATGAGGGGGCGCACCGCCGGGAGGGTCTGGCTCTCCTGCAGAATGATATAGCCGGCGGTCAGGGTGATGTCCCCCAGGCCGCTCTGCGACTCGCTGGTATCGAAGGAGGTGCGCCGCATGCCCCGCCTGGTGTTCGACGGGAAAGCGCATGCCGCCGGAAACGATGGTGTTGCTGTTGCTCTGGTACAGGTAGGGAATGATCAGCTCGAAATCAAGGCGTTCGGTCGGGAAGTAATCGATGGTCAGCGGCACCCGGACGGAATCGGTAGTGGTATCGGTGCCGTAATCGCCGGTCGCGTAGTCGACTCCCAGGCCGACGGCGAACTTTTTCGGCTCGGCGGCGAAGGAGAGGGTAGCGGCGAGAAGGAGCGCCACGGCCAGGGCCACTCCTCCACAGAACAATCTTACTTCCAGACCCTGTCGTCATCTTGACCTCCTGTGGCAGAAAAAAAGGGGCAGCCCCCGGCAGGGGCTGCCCAATACTATAACGGGTAAATCGTTATTTTCCAGCCGGCGAGGCCGGAATGGCCGGAGTCGCTCCCTCCCCGGGGGCGCCGGGCTGGGCCGGGGTGGCGGGGGTGGCGCGGTGGATTTGCCCCTGGCACCGATATCGCCGTTCTGCTGTTTCTGCTGGCCGTAATGGTTGCCGTTGTTGCCCCCCTGGAGACCTCCCTGGCCCTGCGTATTGCCGTTCCCCGGGCTGCCGTTACCCCCCTGATTCCCTTGCTGATACTGGTTCTGATTCTGATTGCGGATTCTGGCTCTGGTTCTGATTCTGCCCCTGTCCCTGTCGTCCCTGTCCCGTCCGCTCTGCCCCTGCCGGAACTGCCCTCCGCTCAGCCCCTGGCGGGAAAAGTCGGAAGAGCCCCGGCCGCTGAAGGCAGAACCGCCGAAATCGCTACCGCCCCGGCTGCCGCCGAAGCCGCCACCCCCCATGCCGCCGCCGCGGGCGAAGGCCATCCCGCCCATTCCCAGACTCATGGAGGCGGCAAGGAACGCTACCAGAAACATCTTGATTTTCATGACGCGAATCTCCTTTTGCAAAGTGTTAGGACCGGCAAGCCGTCTGTCTCTTGCCTTTCCCTCTTAGACGCGCCGACAGGTGAAAGGTTTACGGGAAATTTGCGTACAGTGTAAATTTCCTGACAGCGCCGGTAAACCTTTGCCGTCCGGCTTCGTCTAAAGGAGGCAGAACGGATATTCTGCCGCGGGACCCCGGGGCGCGGGGAGACCCGGACGCGCCGCCGACGATTGACACGGAAAGAAGGCGGGGATACCCTCCAACGATGGATACCTGCTCCGAGAAAATGCTCCTGGCCCGGATCAGGGAAGGGGACGAGTCCGGTTTCGAGCCCCTGGTCGCCGCCCATTCCGCCCGTGCCATTACCCTCGCCTGGCGCCTGGTGGGAGACCGGGCGGACGCCGAGGATATCGCCCAGGAGGCCTTCCTGCGGCTCCATCGCAGTCTCCCCGGCTTTCGCGGCGACAGCTCGGTAGCCACCTGGCTGCACCGGACGGTGACCCGCCTGGCCATCGACCACCTGCGGCGCCGGAAGCTCAAGGAACGGATTTTCTTCTTCCGGCGCAGCAACGAGGAGGCGGACCCGCTGGACTTCGCCCCCGATCCCGCCGCCTCCCCGGGGGAGCGCTGCCTTGCCGGAGAAATCCGGCGGCGCCTGAACCAGGCCATGCATCGACTCTCTGCCCGCCAGCGGGCGGTGTTCACCCTGCGCCACCATGAGGAGATGCCGCTGAAAGAGATCGCTGCCTTGCTGGAGCTGGAGGAAGGAACGGTCAAGGCCCACCTGCACCGGGCCGTGCGCATCCTGCGCCAGGAGCTGCAGGACCTGCAAGGGGAGTCGTCATGAGCAAGACATCCGGAGTATCTTTCTGCCGCCCGGAGACCCTGACCTTGTACCACTACGGGGAGCTGGCGGCAGCCGACCGCCTGCAGGTTGAAGAGCATCTGCAGCGGTGTGCCGCCTGCCGCCGGGAATTGGCGCGAGCTGCAGGCCGTCCTGGGCCTGCTGCCGAAGACCGGAGCTGGAGACTTCCGCGGAGGAGATCCGGGCTTTCAACCAGCGGCTGAGCGGCGCCTCCGCCCGCCCATGCGCTGGCCGGTCAGGCCGGCCCTGGGCTGGTCCCTGGCCGCCGGTGCGGCGCTGCTGCTGACCGTGACCCTGCGGCCGCCGGCCCCGGAGCCGCTGCCGGCGGTACCGGGAGCGCGCCTGCAGATGAGCGGCCAGATGCCAGGTCTTCCCGACCCGGACCTCCTGCTGAACCTGGAACTGCTCGAGAATCTGGACCTGCTCCAGGAACTCGAAGGGACGGGAAGCCAAGGATGAAACGAGCGGTATGCGCCCTTTTCCTGGCCGGCTGCCAGTTCCTTTGGTCGGCCGCCGGCCTGCATGCGGAAGAGAACCGGGCGAAGCCGGAGAAGCAGAAGCCGGCCAAGGAGCGTCGAGATCAGCAGCGAGGACCGGCAGGTGATCCGCATGATGGAGCTGCTGCAGATGATGGAGTTGCTGAAGGATATGAAGCTGTTGGAGGGAAGGGAGATGAAGGCTGCCTCGGAGGACAAGAAATGAACGCGATCCGCATCGTCTGCATCCTGTTGCTGCTGCTCTCGCCGGTGGGCGCCCTGGCTGCCGGGCCGGGAGAAGCGGCGGGCCAGCCGGGCCTGGCGGCGGAGGCGCCGCTGAGCCGGGAGGCGCTGCAGCGTTGGCAGCAGCTCTCGCCCGAGGAGCAAGAGCAGCTGCGGGAGCGCTACCGTCAATATCAGGAGCTTTCGCCCCAGCAGCAGCAGCAACTGCAGCAGAATCTGGAGCGGTTCCGGGAAATGGACCCTCAGCAGAGAGAGCATCTGCTGGAGCGTTTTCAGCGCTGGCAGCAGCTGACTCCCGAACACCGGGAGAACCTGCGCCGGATGTTCTCGCAATACAACCAGCTCGACCCGCAAAAGCAGCGGCAGCTGCGGCAGGAACTGCAGAAAATTCGGGATCTGCCGCCGGATGAACAGACCCGGCGGCGACAGGAGCTGCACCGCGACTTCTTCGGCAGCGGCGGAGGGATGGGGGGCGGCATGGGCGGCGGCAGGCATGGGCGGCGGCAGGATGGGCGGCGGTCACATGGGGCGCTAGTTCCCCCTCTCCTGCCTGCGGATGTCAGAGCGCCCCGGCTTCGGTCGGGGCGCTGTCGTTTGCGCCTTTTACTACCATCCGCGTGAAAATACGGGTATTATCAAGGGCGGCCTCACGCAACGGCGCAACGGACGCGCGAAAGCCAAAGTCCTTTCTTGAAGATGCTTGAACCTGGAAGAAGCAGTCTCGCGCGAGAACGCGACGGATGTAAAGCCAGAAGGCTATCAGAAATAGACCCTTGGCCTGCTGGTGAGAGACTCTGAAATGTAACAGCCGTGTTTAGGTTGAATAAAGATCAGCTGAAGAATCGAGGTTCGATTTTTTGGCGAGGAGCAAGCACCATGTCGAGCAGTTTCGGTACCCTGTTCAAGGTCTCCACTTTCGGCGAATCGCATTGCCCGGGGGTGGGCGTGATTATCGACGGCTGCCCGCCGGGGCTGGCGCTGCGCCCGCAGGATATTCAGGGGCAGCTGGACCGGCGCCGCCCGGGGCAGAGCAGGATGGCCACCGATCGCCAGGAAGCGGACCAGGTCAGCATCCTCTCCGGGGTGGAGTTCGATCTGACCCTGGGCACGCCGATCGCCCTGCTGGTCGCCAACAAGGATCAGCGGCCCGGGGATTACGGCGAGATGGCCCGGGTGCCGCGCCCCTCCCACGCCGACTACACCTACCAGATGAAATACGGCATCCGCGCCGCCAGCGGCGGCGGCCGGGCCAGCGCCCGCGAGACGATCGGCCGGGTAGCCGCGGGCGCCGTCGCCGAGAAATATCTGCGCGAGGCATGCGGCATCGAGACTGTCGCCTGGGTCAGTGCGGTGGGGAATATCGAGGCCCGGGACGTCGACAGCGAACGGGTGAGCCGTGGACCAGGTCGATGCCGGCGCCGTGCGCTGCCCCGATCCTGCCGCCGCGGCCGCCATGGAGGCGGAGATCCTGCAGGCCCGCGCCGATCAGGATTCGCTCGGCGGCGTCATCAGCTGTGTCTGCCGCAACGTGCCGGCCGGCCTCGGCGAACCGGTCTTCGACAAGCTCGAGGCGAAGCTGGCGCAGGCGATGCTGTCGCTCCCCGCCAGCAAGGGGTTCGAAATCGGCTCCGGGTTTGCCGGCGCCCGGATGCGCGGCTCGGCGCATAACGATCCGTTCGTGCTAAAGGGAGAGCGGCTCGGCACCGTGAGCAACCACAGCGGCGGCGTCCAGGGGGGGATCAGCAACGGCGAGCCGATTCTCTTCCGGGTGGCTTTCAAGCCGGTGGCGACCATCGGCCGGGCGCAGAAGACCGTCGATATGGAAGGGCGGGAAGTGGTGCTGGAGGCCAAGGGGCGGCACGACCCGTGCGTGGTGCCGCGTGCCGTGCCGATCGTGGAGGCGATGGCGGCCCTGGTGCTGGTGGATATGCTGCTGCGGCAGCGGGCGCGGTGCCACAGGTAGGCTGATGAAAAACGCCCATCTGCGGCGTTGCCCTCATCCTTCGACAACGACGTACCTTTCGGTACGCCTTATGCCTCAGGATTTCGGGCGCCTTGCATCTGGGCATTTTTGATCAGCCTGAGGAACCAGATATGTAGATTTTGAATTTCCCTGCAGGGACGGTGTTCGCAACAGCTTTGCAGAGGCCGGGTCGAACCGCGACAGCTGACAAGAGGGCCGGGCGAAGACGCGGCGGTTGTCAGATGCAGCAGCGGCGCTCGAAGGCAGCGGCACTCGCGGACACCATGCCCGCCGCAGGCGAGGTCCTTTCTTGGTTACTTCTTTGGACCAGCAAAGAAGTAACCCGGCTGCCGGCCGGGACCGGCGAATTTAAGATTTTTTCCCTTCAGATATTTTCGCTCGACAGAAAATCGCGAGCGCTCCGCTTCCCCTCAGGCCGAGGCCTTTTCCAGTTCCGCCAGGCGCTCCTTCAGGGCCTTTTCCTCTTTCCGCCGGGCGGTGACATCCCGCAGGATCGCCACGAGACCGAGCAGGCGGCCGTCTTCATCCTTAATCATTGAGATGGTGAACTCGCAGGAAATCTGCGACCCGTCCCGGCGCACAGCCGGAACCGCCAGCAGGTCGCTGGCGCCGTAACGGGAATTCCCCGTCGCCATCACCTTGTGCCAGCCTTCCCAGTGCCGGGCGCGCAGGCGTTCGCCGATGATCAGATCGAGGGATTGCCCCAGCGCCTCCTCGGCGGAATAGCCGAACATCGCCTCGGCGCTGGCGTTCCAGAGGCGGATGATGCCCTCCGGATCGGCAAACAGAATGGCGTCGGCGGCCTTCTCGATGAGCCGGCAACAGAGTTCGGGGGGTAGTGCTGCAGCCATGGTGCACCTCCTTGGGTGGTGGAAAGAAGTTCAGCCTAACCGCACCCCCGCCTTCCTGCCTTGACCTGCGTCAATAGCGGTCCCTTCTTTCACCTGCCCCGGAAAAGCAGTTCGGGCGCCCCGCTTCCGGCGTTTCGGCGCAGCCGCAGCGAACCCTGCCAGTGAAGGTCGTCCCGCAGCGGAAAGTCGCTGCGGAAATGCGCCCCACGACTTTCCCGTCGCTCCAGGGCGGCGGTAAAGATCAGCCGGGCCGCCAGCAGGCGGTTGCGGGTTTCAAAGTAACGGTAGAGAGAAGGCGACCTGGGACAGGCGCCGGAAACGGCCGTCGAGCTCTTCCAGGTACTGCAGCCCAGCGGTCAGCGTGGCGGCCGAGCGCACCACCCCGGCATTTTTCCATAGCAGCCGCTGGGCTTCCACCGCCAGCAGGGACAGCTCATCACCGGCGCCGATCGCCGGCAGCGGCGGCAGGGGGATGGCCGGATCGGCATTACCGGTCGCCGGGGAAAGCCGGGAAGCAGCGGTGCGGCCGGCGATGCGGCCGAATACCACCGCCTCGACCAGGGCATTGCCGCCCAGGCGGTTGGCGCCGTGCAGACCGCCGGTAACCTCGCCGGCGGCATACAACCCGGGGAGGGTGGCGGCGCCGTGTCGATCGACGGTCAACCCGCCCATGAAAAAATGCACGCCCAGGCCCGCCACCGGCCAGTCCCGGCTCGGATCGCAGCCGCGGCGGCGCAGCAGTTCCCAGAGATCCTCATAGCGCTCCTGGACCGTAGCCGCCGGGACCGGCGACAGGTCGAGATACACCCCGCCGGCGATCCCACGCCCCTCCTGCACCTCGGCGAAGACGGCCCGACTCATCAGGTCGCGGGTGGCGAAGGCCTCCCCCTGCGGGCACCGGCGCAGGAGAAATCTCTCCCCCCGGCAGTTGCGCAGCACCGCCCCGTCGCCGAACAAAGTGGTCGGCAGGATCATCCGTACCGGCGCTATGCCCATGGCGGGGTGGAACTGCACGAATTCCAGGTCGCGCAGCTCGGCCCCGGCCCGGTAGGCCATCGCCAGCCCGTCACCGGTCATCTCCCCGGTGTTATTGCTGTGGGCGTAGAGCCGCCCGCCGCCGCCGCAGGCGAGCACGACGGCGTCGCTGCGGATCTGCAGCCAGCGGTCGCGGCGATCGAGGGCGAGTACCCCCCGGACCCGCCCCTGCGCCAGCAGCAGGTCCACGGCCATGGCGGAGTCGAGGAGGCGAACGCCGCTGTCGCTGACGGCTTGCAGCAGCGGCAGGGTGAGGGACAGCCCCTTGACCTGCGGCGGCACCCCGGCGGCGACGGTGGTGATGGTCCGTGGGCGGCCGTGGCCAGGGATCAGCTTGGCCAGCAGCTCGCCATCCCGGCGCAGGAAGCGGACCCCGTGCCGTTCCAGGAAGGGGACGAGGTCGGCGGAGCCCTCGGCGAGGGCCCGGGCCAGCTCTGGATCGGCGATGTCCTGGCCGCCGCGCAGGGTATCCAGGGCGAAGGTCCCGGCGGCATCCTCCGGGGTGAAGCAGCCGGAGAGGTTGCAGGCGGCCAGGATCGTGTTGCCGCTGCGGCCAGGCTTTCCCTTGCCCAGCAGGAGCACCTCCCGGCCGGCGCGCCGGGCCTCCAGGGCGGCGCAGAGGCCGGCGAGGCCGCCGCCGACGATCAGGACCTCGGTTTCAAGCAGATTCACAGGGCGACTCTCCTTCGGTCAGGGGACACGCACCGGCCGACGCCTGATCGCCGGCGACGGCCAGGCGGCGCTCCTGCCGGTGCATCAGGCGGGCACAGCTGGCGGTGATCAGCAGGATCGGCAGGGAGGCGGTCACTACCCCGAGCCAGGCGAAGTGGTCCCAGAAAAAGCCGAGATAGATGCTGCCCAGGCTGCCGCCCAGGTAATAGAAGATCAGGTACAGGGCGGTGGCGCTCGCCTTGGCCGAGCGGGCATGACGCCCCACCCAGCCGCTGGCCAGGGAATGGGCGAGGAAAAAGCCGAAGCTGTTGAGCAGGAAACCGCCGATGATCGCCGCCACGCTGGGGAGGAGGGTAACCAGGATCCCCAGGAGCATGCAGGCAATGCCGAGGGCGATGCCGGTCGACTGGAAGCGCCCCCGGGTGATCCGCCCGGAGAGCGCCGAACTGGCGGTCCCTGCCAGGTAGGTGAGGAAGAGAGCGCCGATCAGCGAGGGGGGGAAACGGAAAGGGGGGCCGGCCAGCAGATAGGAGGCGGCGTTGAACTGGCCGACGAAGAGGAAGAAATTCAGCCCGCCGACCAGATAGGCCAGCAGCAGCACGGGATTCTTCAGGTGCCGGGCAAAGCCTCCCACCGCCCCGCTGAAATTGAGCCGCTTGGGCTGGAAGTGCCGCGAGGGGGGAAGCAGGAGGAAAAAGAGGGTGACGCCGATCAGGCTGGCCAGCCCCAGGGCGAGAAAGGACCAGCGCCAGCCGCCCAGCTGGGCGGCCATGCCGCTGATCAAGCGCCCGGAAATCCCGCTCAGGCTGGTGGTGGCAATATAAACCCCCATGGCCGAGGAGAGGGCGGCCGGGGAAAATTCCTCTCCTACATACGCCAGGGCGAGCGCCGGCAGGCCGCCGATGAAGAAGCCCTGAAGCATCCGCAGCAGAAGCAGGATGTGGAAGGTGGGCGCCAGCGCCAGGGCAAAAGCGAGCAGGGCGGTGACCGTCAGGGTGAAGCGCATGATGCCGCGCCGCCCAAGGGCATCGGAGAGGGGACCGTACAGGAACAGGGACAGCCCGAGGGAGAGGATCACCAGCGAGACCGAAAGGGTGGCCATCACCGCCGGTACGGCGAATTCTTCGCTCAACAGGGGCAGCAGCGGCTGGGTCGTATAGATATTGGCGAAAGCGACGAAGGCACCGGCGCTGAGGGCGGCGCAGGTGCGCCAGAAAGACCTGGTTCTTATATCGATCATGGGCAGACTCCATACATCCTGGCAGACATATTAATGCTACCATTGAATTAAAAATAAAAAAAATATATTGTTGTTATGGAAGCTATAACTTTTTCGTATAGAAAGGATGACCGATGGATCTGCGGCAATTGCGATTTTTCGCCGAAGTGGCACGTCTGGAAAGTTTTACCAAGGCCGCCGAAAGCCTGCACATCGCCCAGCCGGCGGTCAGCATCGCCATCCGCAACCTCGAGGCGGGACTCGGGGTGACGCTGCTTAACCGGCAGGGGAAAAAGGTGACCCTGACCGCGGAGGGGGAGGCCTTCCTGGGGCACGCCCGGGAGATTCTGGCGCGGATGCTGGCGGCCGAACGCGAAATGCAGGAAAGGCGCGGCCTGGAGAAAGGTGAAGTGCGGGTGGGGATTCCGACCCAGCTCGGCTCCTATTACTTCCCGCGGATTTTCGTCGATTTCAAGAAGCGATATCCGCAGCTGCGGTTCTCGGTCTACGAGTACGGGACCCGGCGCATCGGGGAACTGCTGGCCCAGGGGGCCTTGGAATTGGGCGTTATCGTCACTCAGGATGCCCCGGAAAATCTGGAAGTCCACCCCTTTCTGCAGGAGGAGATGGTCGCCTGCGTCCCCCTTGAACACCCCTTTGCCGGCCAGGCGGCGGTGCGTCATGAAGAGTTCGCCCGCGAACCCCTGGTGCTTTTCGAGGAGGGATATTTCCATCGGGAGGTGGTGGCCCAGGTGAGCCGCCATGCCGGCGTTTCGCCGACCATCATTTTTGAAACCAACCTGATTCCCCTCCTCAAGTCTCTGGTCCGCGAGGGATTTGGCATCACCACTTTTCTGCGCATGGTCACCCACGGTGATCCGGACCTGGCGGCGGTGCCTTTCACTCCGCCCATTTCTTTCGAGTTAGGGATCGCCTGGAAGAAGAACACCTTTCTTTCCCAGGCCAACCGGGCTTTCGCCGATTTTCTGCTGGACAGGACAAGAAGCTGGCAGGAGAAGGCAAAGTGACGGAAGCGGCCATCCTGCATGAGGGTATACAAATTGCATATTTTTTATTAAAAAAATATGCAAATCTGGTTATGCCCTTGACTCCAGTACTGCCATTTTTCGAACCAAGTCGAAGCAATTTACTGGGATAAGGGGGATTAAGCGGATAAGGCCTTTGGCGTTTCAGGAATTTTTATCCCCTGCATCCCCTGCATCCCCTTCATCCCTGTTGAAAAAGATTTTGGTTGGAGTCACTGGAGCGAAGTGAATAACCAGATATGTAAATTTCAGACGCCCGCTTTTAATCGAGGCGTTCCGCGAACTGTCGAGGGATGTCACCATGCGAGTGAGTATTCAGGTCAAGGTAGGCGGTTTTCTGGCAGTTCTTTTGATCCTCTCCTTCGGCATCGCTGGGTGGATCGCCACCCAGAGGACTCTCACGACCGTGAATCTCATTTCCGGGAAATTTCAGCGAACCCTGCAGAAATCCGGACAGGCAGGGGCGCAGAATGTCTTCGCCAGCCTCGAGGCGGGGGCCAGGGGCACCCTGGAACGCGGAGAGATGCAGGTGTTTTCCGGTCTGCTGGACGACTTGGGGCGGACCCCCGGGGTCGAGGAAATCGGCATGACCGATGCCACCGGCCGGATTGTATTCTCCAGCCGGGCGCAGCGCCGGCAGCAGAATCTGGAGACCAGCTATTTCCGCGGGGCGGTGGTGAAAGGCGGCGAGCTGTTCCAGGCGGAAGCGGATAACGCTCTGGTGCTGACCAGGGCCCACCTGCTGGCGGCCGAATGTCTCCGCTGCCATGGCGGTCGCCGAGCCGGTGATCTCGGCGGGGTGCTCTTCGTGCGCTACGACCTGACGGACCTGCGTCAGGCGGAGGCGGAGGTGCGCCTGACGGCGGCGAGTGCTCTCCACCAGAGCATCCTGACCGGGCTGGCCACCGGCACCGGGGGGCTGGTGGCCGCCTGTCTGGGTGTCTACCTGCTGCTCGGCAGGCTGGTGCGCCGGCCCCTGAACAAGCTGCGGGAGGTCATGCGCGCCATGGGGCAGGGCGAGCTCACCCGCCGGCTGGCGATGCGGACGCGGCAGCAGGACGAGATCGTCGAGACGGCCGGGGCAATGGATGACATGGCCGAGCGGCTGCTCGGCATGGTGCGGCGCCTGCGCCGGTCAGCGGGTGGGCTGCAGGGGATTTCGGGCGACGTTACGGAGGTCTCCCGGAGGGTCGACCAGTCGGCCAACCAGCAGGCGCAGCGGGTGGTTGAAACAACGGTGGCGCTCGAAAAAATCAGCGATTCGGCAGCACGGATAAGGGAAGAAGTGGATTTGCTGGCCGGCCTGGCCGGCGAGAGCACCTCCTCCTCCCTGGAGATGGCCTCCAGCATCGATGAAGTGGCGGCGAATGCCGAAAAAGCCGCCCGGGCGGTTGAGGAAATCGGCGGCTCCATCCTCCAAATGGCGGCCTCGATCCGCCAGGTGGCGGAGAACGCCGCCGTGCTCAAGGAATCCGCCGATGTTACCGCCTCCTCCATCGCCGAAATGGATTCCTCGATCAAGGAGGTAGAAGGGAATGCCAGGCAGACCGCTGCAATCACCGAGGGTGTGCGGCGCG
Organism: uncultured delta proteobacterium; assembly: GCA_963816395.1. GTDB lineage: Bacteria > Desulfobacterota > Desulfuromonadia > Desulfuromonadales > JACZKF01 > CAWFKQ01. Next base: position 210,886 of record CAWFKQ010000016.1, read on the forward strand.
ATGCCGAAGCCGGGGAGACCTCCATGGCAGCGACCCTGGCCGGTATCCGGGAGATCGGCAACGCCTCCCGGATCACCTCCGAAGTGATTCGGTCCCTCTCGCGCAAGGCGCAGAATATCGGCGCGATCCTTTCCGTCATCGAAGAGGTGACCGACCAGACCAGTCTGCTGTCGCTCAATGCCGCCATCATCGCCGCCCAGGCCGGGGAGCACGGCAGGGGCTTCGCCGTGGTCGCCAGGGAGATCCGCGAGCTGGCCGATCGCACCGGCAGCTCGACGCGGGAGATCACGCAGATGGTGGAGGGAATTCAGGTCGAAACGCGGCAGGCGGTGGAAGCGATCGCCCGGGCCGAAGAAAGGGTGCAGGAGGGGGAGAGGCTGTCTCTGCAGACCGGCGAGCTGCTCAGCCGGATCTTCGCCGGGGTGCAGGAAACCTCCGTACAGATGGCGCAGATCGTTGCCGCTACCACCCAGCAGGGGGCTGGCAGCCGGTTGATCCGGGAGGCGATGGAGAAGGTCTCGAGGCTCAGCGGCGAATCGGCCGCAGCCACCCATGAGCAGGACAGCGGTGCCCGGCTGATCTCCCAGGCGACGGAGCAGATGAAGGAGCTGACCGCCCAGGTCCGGCTTTCGACCCACGAACAGAGCGAGGCCGGCCGCGTCATCGCCCGGGCGATGGAAAATATCAACGAAAAGGTAGCGAGCATCCGCGGCGCCTGTGGAACGCAGCAGGAAGAGAGTGCCCGCATCCTCAATGCCCTGGGCGATATCAGAACGGCGGCCGCCGATAATGTGGAAGCGACCCGGGGGCTGCAAGACGTCGTGGTCACTCTCGGCCGGGAAAGCGGAATGCTGCAGCAGGAGATGGGCGCCTTTGCAATCGGCGAGGGGGAGGGGTGAGACGGGGCGGCCCAGGGGAAAGACGAGCGGGGAAGCAGGATGCTGATCTCCGGCCAGGGGCCGCAGGCGGGTGTTTTTCCCCTCAGCTTGTTATTTGCTGGCCTTCCGCTCCATCCACGAGCCGGCCTTCTGCACGTCCTTGCCGAAGCCGCGCACGGTCTGGCAGGCCGTGAGGGTGAGCAGGAGAGAAAGCATCAGAGCGTAGACTGCAAGACGTTTCATCGTTCTCCCTTCCTTTTTCTCAACCATGTTTCTTCCGTCTTTCCTCAAACCAGAGATCGATCAGCAGCAGAGCGACGCCGACGGTGATCGCCGAGTCGGCCACGTTGAAGGCCGGCCAATGGTGCTGGTACCAGTGGAAATCGAGAAAATCGATGACCGCCCCGAGACGGATGCGATCGATGAGGTTCCCCAGGGCGCCGGCGAAGATGAGCGACAGGGCGAACTGCAGCTGGCGCTGATCGGCCCGCAGCCGCCCCAGGTACCAGAGAATCCCGACCGCCGCCAGCACCGCCACGGAGATGAAGAAGGGGACGCGGATGCCGCTTTCGGAAAGAAAGCCGAAAGCGGCTCCCTGGTTGCGCAGGTAAGTGAGATGGAAGAAGTTCTCCACCACGGTGATGGATTCGTGCAACCGGAAATGGCTGGCAACGTACAGCTTGCTCGCCTGATCCAGAATCAGAATAACGATGGTGGTGATCAGCAGCAGCAGGTAACGAGACACAATCACTCCGGGCGGGCTCCCGACCCCAGACTCCGCACTCCTCATTGATTCAAGGCCTGGCGGCAGCGGCGGCAGACCGCGGGATGTTCAGCGCTTTCGCCGACCGTTTCAGCGTAGTTCCAGCAGCGCTCGCATTTTTCCCCGAGGGCCTTCTCCACCCCCACCTTCAGCTCGGGGATTTCCTCGCCGGTGAACGCCCCGGTCAACCCGCTGGTGAGCTCCACCTGGGAGACGATGAACAGGGTGGCCAGCTCGTCCCGGTATTCTTCCAGCAGCTGGCGCCATTGCCCCGCCGGTGCTTCGAGCCGGACCCGGGCGTCGAGGGAATGACCGATCCGCTTTTCATTGCGCGCCAGCTCCAGCGCCTTGCTGACTTCCGAGCGCACCGTCAGCAGCAGTTCGTAGCGGCTTTCGAGGTCGGCATCGAGCAGCCGCGATTCGAAGCGGGGGAAGGACGCCAGGTGCACGCTCGCCTCGCGCTCGCCGGGCAGATAGCCCCAGATCTCGTCGGCGGTGAAGGAGAGCACCGGCGCGATGAGCCGGGTGAGAGCATCGAGGATGCGGTACATGGCGCTCTGGGCGCTACGCCGGGCCAGGCTTTTGGCCGGTGCGATGTACAGCCGATCCTTGAGCACGTCGAGGTAGAAGGCGCTCATGTCGATGCTGCAGAAGTTGTGCACCGCATGGTAAAGAATGTGGAACTCGTATTCCTCGTAGGCGCGTTCCACCCGGTTCACCAGCCCTTCCAGGCGGGAGAGTGCCCAGCGGTCGATTTCCAGCAGATCGCCGTCCGGGACGCTGTCGGCCACCGGATCGAAGTCGTGCAGATTGCCGAGGATGTAGCGGGCGGTATTGCGGATGCGCCGGTAGGCGTCTGCCAGCCGCTGCAGGATCTCGTGGCTGATGCGGATATCGTCGCGGTAATCCTGGGCCGCCACCCACAGGCGCAGGATCTCGGCGCCGTACTTCTTGATGACCTCCTCGGGCGCGATGACGTTCCCCATCGACTTGGACATCTTCTTGCCGGCGCCGTCGACCACGAAGCCGTGCGTGAGCACCGAGCGGTAAGGGGCGATCCCCCGGGTACCGACCGCCGCCAGCAGGCTGGAATGGAACCAGCCGCGATGCTGGTCCGAGCCCTCCAGGTAGAGATCGGCCGGGGCGTTCAGGTAGTCGCGCTGCTCGCAGACAGCGGCATAGGAGACGCCCGAGTCGAACCAGACGTCGAGGATGTCCGTCTCCTTGGTGAAGCCGCCGTGGCCGCATTGCGGACAGACGGTGCCCGGCGGCAGCAGCTCTGCCGCCTCCTTCTCGAACCACACATCGCTGCCGCCTTCCTCGAAAAGGTCGGCGACGTGATGCATGGTTTTGCCATCGGCCAGCGCTTCGCCGCATTTCTCGCAGTAGAAGACGGTGATCGGCACCCCCCAGCTGCGCTGGCGGCTGACGCACCAGTCGGGGCGGTTTTCGATCATGCCGTAGATGCGCTCGCGTCCCCAGCGGGGAATCCACCGCACATCGTTGATGTGCTGCAGCGACTTCTGCCGCAGTTCGTTCGCCTCCATGGAGATGAACCACTGCTCGGTGGCGCGGAAGATGATCGGCTGCTTGCAGCGCCAGCAGTGCGGATAGCTGTGCACCACCTTCCCCGCCTTGAGCAGCGCCCCGACCTCCCTGAGCTTTTCAATGACCGCCGCATTGGCGTCGGTGATCTTCATGCCGCCGAAGAATTCCACCTCGTCCCGGTAGCGGCCGTAATCGTCCACCGGATTGTAGATGTCGAGGCCGTAGCGCAGCCCGGTCAGGTAGTCGTCCTGGCCGTGCCCGGGGGCGGTGTGGACGCAGCCGGTCCCCGCCTCCAGGGTGACGTGGTCGCCGAGGACGATGATCGAAGGGCGGTCGTAAAACGGATGGCGGCAGCTCTTCCGCTCGAAAGGGGGCGCGGCGAAGGTGGTGAGCACCCGGTACTCGCCGATCCCCAGTTCCCGCATGACCTGCTCGATGAGCCCCTCGGCCATCACCAGGACCTCCTCGCCGACTTCGACCGCCGCGTAGGGGAGCTCGGGATTGAGGGCGACCGCCAGGTTGGCGGGGATGGTCCAGGGGGTGGTGGTCCAGATGACGAAAGAGAGCTTCCGTCCGGCCAGCTGTTCCAGGCCGGCCGGCAGCTGGTCGGCAAAGGGGAACTTGACATAGATGGAAGGGGAGGTGTGATCGGCGTACTCCACCTCTGCCTCGGCCAGGGCGGTGACGCAGGAGGCGCACCAGTGGACCGGCTTCTTTCCCTTGTACAGGCCGCCGGCTTCGGCGAACCGGGCCAGCTCGCGAGCGATGACCGCTTCGTAATCGGCGGTCATGGTCAGATAGGGGCGATCCCACTCGCCGAGTACCCCCAGGCGCTCGAATTCCTGCCGCTGGGTTTCCACCCACTGTTTGGCATAGGCGCGGCATTCCCTGCGCACCTCGACCTTACTCATGGAGCGTTTCTTCTCGCCCAGCTGGCGGTCCACCATCAGCTCGATGGGGAGGCCGTGACAATCCCACCCCGGCACATAGGGGGCGCAAAAGCCCTGCAGCCGCCGGCTCTTGATGATGATGTCCTTGAGGATCTTGTTCAGCGCGTGGCCGATGTGGATATGGCCGTTGGCATAGGGAGGACCGTCATGCAGGGTGAAGTTCGGCCGGCCGCGCCCGGCCTCATCGAGTTTCCGGTGCAGGGCGAGCGTATCCCATCTCTTGAGCATCTCCGGTTCCCGCTGGGGCAGATTGGCCCGCATGGGGAAATCGGTGACCGGCAGATTGAGGGTGTCCTTGTAGTCCATTGGGTTCTCCCGTGGCGCTCGGAGATGAAAAAATCAAGACCCAATAAACTAGCAAAACGGTTGATTAAGTCAAGGAAAAAGGTCTGTAAGGAGGGTAGCGTGGTGCTGCCGGCGGGCAAATGCCGACTGCCGCCGACGCGGGAAATCCGACGGTACCGCCGCGAGCCGCTCTTCATTCGCCAGGCGGTGGGGAAATCAGGCGTTCACGGCCTTGCCGAGGTGGTAATCGTGCTCCAGTTGAAGCAGGGTCTGGCGCAGCAGGTCGGAGATGTTGACCCCGCATTTTTTCGCCAGTTCCTGCAGGGTCTGCAGTTCCTGGTCGTCGACGCGGCAGGAGACGATGAATCTTTTGGGGTTGTCGACCGTCTTGCCCATGGTGCAGCTCCTTTGCATTGTTTGGCCGTGAAGGCGACGAGTTCATTCTCCCGTATACGTCTGCAAGTGGGTTGCCATTTTTACCAGAGTGACCGGGAAAACAAAAATATATCATAGATTACATATAGATGGAAAAATTTCCGGCGGTGGACGGGAGGATCGTTGAACGCCAGAGCGGGACAGAATGACACATGGATGGACAGATGGAGGCAGCCACCAGGCCGCCGGAGAAATCAGACAGATGGCCGGCTGAGCCGGGAGAGGAGGGCATAGCCGGAAAGGCCGGCCAGCAGGGAGGCGGCAAAGATGCCGACCTTGGCACTGGTGACCAACTCCGGCTGGACGAAAGCCAGGTTGGTGATGAAGATGGACATGGTGAAGCCGATGCCGCCGAGCAGACCGATGCCGAAAACCTGCGGCCAGCCGGCGCCCCTGGGCAGATCGCTCAGCCCCAGTCGAACCGCCAGCCAGGAGAAGACCATTATGCCGAGCGGTTTGCCGGCCAGCAGGCCGAGAAGTGTTCCCTGGGTTGCCGGATGGCTGAAGGCGGCGGCCAGCTCGCCTGGACTGAGGGAGACGCCGGCATTGGCCAGGGCAAAAACCGGCATCACGCCATAGATCACCCAGTCGTTCATGACGTGTTCCATCCGCTGCAGCGGGCTCATGGCGTCATGGCAGATACTTTCCATGGCCAGCAGAGTCCCCAGCTTCTCTTCATGCTGGAACGGACCCTCGATGGTCTTGAGTTCCCGGTAGCGCTGCAGCAATCTCTCCGTCTTATCCAGGAAAGCCACATGGCTGTGGCGCGGGCGAACGGGAATGGTGGCCCCGATCAGGACGCCGGCAATGGAGGCGTGGACGCCGGACTTGAGCAGGGCAAGCCACAGGCAAAAACCGATCAGGGCATAGAAATTGGGGTGCTGTATGCCCAGGCGGTTGCCGGCTGCCAGCACAATCCAGAAACCCGCGGCGATTCCCAGGTGGGAGAGAGAGAGATCGCCGGTGTAAAAAACGGCAATCACCAGGACGGCGCCGAGATCGTCGACAATGGCCAGGGCGGTGAGAAAGATGGCCAGGGAGCGGGGGATACGGTCTCCCAGCAGAGCGATCACCCCGAGGGCGAAAGCGATGTCGGTGGCCATCGGAATGCCCCAGCCGAGGGAAGCCGGCGGCTGTCGGTTGAGCAGGGCAAAAAGGGCGGCGGGGACGACCATGCCGCCGAGGGCGGCAGCGATCGGGAGGATCGCCTGGCGCCGGTTGGCCAGTTCGCCGGCGAGGAATTCGCGCTTGATTTCCAGGCCGACGACAAAGAAAAAGACCGCCATCAGGCCGTCATTAATCCAGAAATGCAGGCTTTCGCTGAGGCCGAAGGGGGCGAAGCCGACGGTCAGTTCCAGCTCCCAGAAATGATGATAGTGCTCGGCCGCCGGCGAGTTGGCCAGAATCAGGGCGAGAACGGCCGCCGCCAGCAGGACGATGCCGCCGGAGGCCTGGCGCTTGAAGAAATCCTCGAAGGGACGGAGCAGGGAGGCGAGCTGCAGTGGCACGGGAATTCTTCCTTTTGCAGGCCGGACCGGATCGGCGGCAGATTGGGGTGCAGACTAAAAGTATAGGTCAGCAGGTAAGAGGCGCAACTGTCCGATGTTGACACGGAAGGCGAGGATTGCAGAATGGAAGGGAGGCGCATGGAGCAGGAGATGACGGAACCGACTCCAGGTCAACCGCGTCCGCCGCTTCTGGTGAGCGATTACGACGGGACCCTGGCCGAGCATGGCCGGGTGGCGCCGGCCACGGTGGCCGCTCTCGCCCGGCTGCGCCGCGCCGGGGGACGGCTGGTGCTGGTGACCGGACGTCAGTTGGAGGATCTGCGGACGGTTTTTCCCCAGCTCGACCTGTTCGATTTCGCGGTGGCGGAAAACGGCGCTCTGCTCCACCAGCCGGTCGGAACGGAACACTGTCCTGCTCGCCGCACCGCCGCCGGCAACCTTTGTCCGCCGCCTGGAGCGCCTGGGCGTCGCACCGCTGTCGGTCGGCCGGGTCATCGTCGCCACCGACCTGCCCTGGCTCGAGCCGGTGCAGAGGGTCATCGATGAGCTTGGCCTGGCGTTGCGGATCATCCGCAACAAGGGGGCGGTCATGGTCCTTCCCGCTGGCGTGGATAAGGCTAGCGGGATGCGGGAGGCGTTGCGCCGGCTGGGACTCGCCCCGGCCGCGGCCCTGGGGATCGGCGATGCGGAAAACGATCTTGACTTTCTGGCGGCCTGCGGCTGGCCGGTGGCGGTTGCCGATGCCCTGCCCGCCGTGCGGGAGGCGGCCCTCCTGGTGACGGCCGCCGCGAACGGCGGCGGCGTCCGGGAAGCGGTGAGGCGCCTGCTCTCCGGCGATCTTCCCCCGCCCCGGGGAGATCATTGGCTTTACACTGGCAGGTCCTGACCCTGCCCAGCCACCCGGCCGCGAGGGGATGCGGAGAAGCCTTAAAGTCCGAATTCGCTTGAAAGAGAGAGACATCTAATTTATACAAGGACCTGGTTTCTTCCCTCGGTGATCGCGAAGACTAATCGGAAAAGGCCAAATCTTCGACCCGACATCGGTGCTTTCTCCGTAGATTCTGTCTTTTTCCAACTATATGAAATTACTCTAGTCAAGACTAGACATCGGGTCGCAGAACCACCGATGTCTGATGTAAAAAGAACAGTGATTGACTAGACTCTGGCCGAACTGTGGCGGAAGCGATCCGCCCCGCACCATCAACCTTTTTCAGGAGGAAAAAAAATGAAACGTCTGCTGGTCGTCATGCTCGTTGCCGCCTTCGCGTTTGCCGGCTCCCTGTCCGCTTTCGCCGCCGGCCCGGAAGTCATCAAGTTCCCGGCAAAAATGGGTGAAGTGACCTTCCCCCATCACCATCATCAGGAGACCCTCCGCAGCTGCAAGCCCTGCCACGAAAAGGCCCCCGGGAAAATCGAAGGGTTCGGCAAGGACTGGGCGCACAAGACCTGCAAAGGCTGCCATCAGGAAAAAGGGGTTCCCACCACCTGCAAGACCTGCCACAAGAAGTAATCGGTACTTTAAAAAGCTTTCCAAAGGGCCGCTGGCAACAGCGGCCCTTTTGCTTGCCAGCCAGTGAAATAGTGAGGTAGCGAGATTGGGGGAAGAGATTTTAAGTGGGACCGCTTCCGGTCAGCTCCTGGCCGAAAGGGCAGCGGCCGAGGAGGGGGCATTCGGGGCAAAGGGGGGTCTTGCGGCAGAGGCTTTTACAGTGTTCGACAATCAGGGCGTGATATTCATTGAACAGGTCGGGATCGGCGGGGAGGTGCTCCATGAACAGCAGCCCGGATCGCCTCGTAGGATTCGTCCCCGCGCAGCAGCCGCAGGCGGGTGAAGAGGCGGCGGGTATAGGCATCGACCACGAAGGAGGGGCGGCCGCCGGCGTAGAGGAGAATGGAGTCGGCGGTCTCCGGGCCGATCCCCTTCAAGGCGAGCAGATCGCGACGGACCGCGTCCAGGTCGCCGGCGAGCATGGCAGCAAGATCGCCGCCGAAGCGGGCGAAGAGATGGGCGGTGAAGAGCTGCAGGCGTTCGGCTTTCTGGCGGAAGAACCCGGCGGGGCGGATCAGCTTCTCCAGTTCGGCTCGCGGCAGACTGAGCAGCGGCTCCGGGGTGAGGGTGCCGGCCGCCCGCAGATGGGCAATGGCCCGCTCCACGTTGCGCCAGTTGGTGTTCTGGGTGAGTATCGCCCCGACCACCACCTCGAACGGCGTCTCCGCCGGCCACCAGTGCAGCGGGCCGTAATGGGCGGCGAGACGGTCGAAAATAGTCGGAAAGACGTGTTTTCCATTGCTTGCCTTTCGAGCGCGCCCTGATCGCGGCCGCGTCCGATCCGTCAAATCTTTTGGATGCGTGACCGATCGAATCTGTCCGACGCGGCCGAGCAACTGGCTCTACGAATCATCAGCCTTAGGCCAGTTCCGCCAGCCGGTCCGCCACCACCTCATCGCCGTTCGCCGGCAGGCTCTCCGCGGGTTTGGGCTGGGCCAGGAGCGCCTCCAGGTCCAGGCCGAAAGCTCCCCGCCGCAACCGGTCGTTGGCGATCTCCCGCGCCCGGGTATAGCGGTGCAGGGCGGCCACCAGAAGTGGCTGCTCGCGGAAATTGCCGCGCGGGGTATAAAGAACCGGCCGTCGGTTGGCAATGGCTTCCGAGACGATGCCATAGCCCGGCTTGGTGACCACCACATCAGCGGCGCGCACCAGGTCGGGATAGTGAAAGCCCCCGGCCGGAATGCCCCGCAGGTTCTGCGCCGTCCCAACCAGTTCCGGTTCCCCCAGAAAAACCCAGCCGTCCAGCCGCGCCAGGGCACTGAAATCGAACTCCTGCAGGCCGAAGCCGCCGAAGGAGAGCAGCGCGGTCCGGATCCCCGCCAGGTATTTCCAGCCGGCGCCGGACTTCGGCCGGAGGGAGGACCGCCCGTCGGGCTACCAGCGGCGTATCCTCGATCCGCCGGAAGGCGGGAAATTCGCCGTGAAACGGCAGCCGCAGCAGCAGGTCGGCGCAGCGGTAATCCTCCCGCATGGAGGCCAGCACGTCATCGTAGCCGGGATGGCCGGCGGCCAGCCCTTCGTAGATCCAGTCCCAGGAGAAATTGGAGATCCCCACGGACGGAATGCCGGCCGCCCGGGCGGCGGCGAAAGCGGCGGGGGGGATATCCGCCGCCACCAGGGTAATTCCGTCCCGGGACAGACTGGCGGTCTCCTCCGCAACACGGCGGGCGCGCTCGGGAAGAAATCCCGATAGGCGCGCAGCGTTTCCTCTTCCTGTAGAAGCAGGCTGTCGCGCTGCAGGACGCCGAAATCGAGGCGGGCCCTGCGCACCGGCACCGAAGGATCGAGAAAGCCCTGGAAGAACCAGGGGTGGGCATCGGAGACGACCTCCACCGCCACCTGCGGATGGCGCCGGCGCAGGGTATTGATGATCTGGCAGGAGCGGCTGGCATGCCCCAGGCCGTGGCCGGTGATGTAGTAGCGGATTTTCTTCATGGCGCAGCATTCATATCATAGCCGGACACCGCGGGCAACCGGAGTGAGCGAAACCGCTATCGACAAGGCATTACTCACGCGAAGCCGCAAAGAGCGCGAAAGATAACAGGATTTGCATTTTTCGTTCGTCTTCGCGTCTGCGCGTGAAAAATCTCTTTTTTCAGCTTCGGGACATCGGAGCGAGGCGGATGAAGCTTTTTTTCTTCATGAGTGGAAGTCTTCGGAATCCTTGCTATTCTTTCACCTTGCTACGCCAATCGACGGCCGGCCCGCGTCCGGCTCGAACCCAAGGAGGTAAAGGATGGAAGAGATGTTCTGTTACCAGTGTGAACAAGCCGCCCAGGGAACGGGCTGCACAAAGATCGGCGTCTGCGGCAAGCAGCCGGATGTCGCTGCACTGCAGGATCTGATCGTCTGGGGGCTCAAGGGGATGGGCTTCTGGGCCGATCAGGCCCGGCAGAAAGGGGCGATCGACCGCGACATCGACGCCCATATGGTCGAGGGGCTTTTCACCACCGTCACCAACGTCAACTTCGACCCGGACAAGCTGGCCGAGGTCGCCCGCAAGACGTCGCGGATGCGGGACCAGGCGCAGCAGCTGTTCGAAAAGGCCAACGGCGGCCCGTTCCAGGGGGAGGTTCCGGAGGCGGCCCGGCCGTGGTCGGCGAGCCGGTTCCACCGCCGATCTGGTCGCCGAAGGGCGCAAACACCCGGTGCCGGATCCGTCCGTCGATCCCGACGTGAAATCGGTTATGGAACTGCTCGTCTACGGCTGCAAGGGGATGGCCGCCTACGCCTACCACGCCAACCACCTGGGGCACAGCGATCCCGAGATCTTCGGTTTCATCCACAAGGCGATGGCCGCCACCCTCGACCGGAACAAGGGGCTGATGGACTTCGTCAATCTCTGCATGGAATGCGGTACGGTCAATCTCAAGACGCAGCAGGCGCTGTACGAGGGGCATGCCGAGCACTACGGGCATCCGCAGCCGACGAAGGTAAATATCGGCAACCGCGGCGGCAAGGCGATCATCGTCTCCGGGCATGACCTGATGATGCTCGAGGCGCTGCTGAAGCAGACCGAGGGGAAGGGGATCAGCGTCTACACCCACGTGGAGATGCTCCCCGCCCACGGCTATCCCGAGCTGAAAAAATACGCGCATCTCGCCGGCAACTACGGCGGCGGCTGGCAGGATCAGTACAAGGAATTCTCCCGCTTCCCCGGCGCCATCATCTTCAACACCAACTGCATCCAGCGCCCGGCCGAAGTCTACAAGGACCGCCTCTTCACCTGGGGGCTGGTGCAGTGGCCGGGGGTGAAGCACATCGAGGGGATGGATTTCTCGCCGGTGATCGAGGCGGCGCTGGCGGCGGACAGCTGGGACGACAATCCGCAGAAGGAGATCCTCACCGGCTGCGGCCACCACGCCATCATCGGCATGGCCGACAAGGTGATCGAGGCGGTCAAGAGCGGCCAGATCCGCCGCTTCTATGTCATCGGCGGCTGCGATGGCGCCAAGCCCGGGCGCAATTATTACACCCGCATGGCCGAGCAACTGCCGAAGGATACCGTGATTCTCACCCTCGCCTGCGGCAAGTACCGCTTCAACAAGCTTGACCTCGGGGATATCGGCGGCATCCCGCGCCTGCTCGACGTCGGCCAGTGCAACGACACCTACTCGGCGGTGCAGGTGGCTCTCGCCCTGGCCAATGCCTTCAACTGCGGGGTGAACGATCTGCCGCTGTCGGTGATCCTCTCCTGGTACGAGCAGAAGGCGATCGTCTGTCTGCTCAGCCTGCTCTCCCTGGGCATGCTGAATATCCGCATCGGGCCGTCGCTGCCGGCCTTCGTCACCCCCAACGTGCTCAACTTCCTGGTCGAGAAGTTCAAGGTGGCGCCGATCGGCACGGTGGAGGAGGATATCCGGGCGACGCTGGGCTGAGAAAAGCCCGCAAAGGACGAAAAAAGCGCAGGGGAGAGAAAATCCTCTGCGCTTTTCTGTCTGGAAATCGAGTTAAGAAAGGGTGCTGGGATGCGGTCCGACTTGGCCACCGCGTGGTTCCGGGCCTTCTGTCAATGGCTATGCCGATGGTGTATATCGGGCCAGTGGACGTGGACATGCTCTATGGGTTCATGCACATGGTAATGGTCATGGTTCCCTTCGTTTTCGGCGTCCTCGTGACGATGGAGGTGGTGCTCGTCATGCGCATGTTGATGGGCATGGGCCAGCCGTTCGTGCCGGTGGACGTGCAGATGCCTTTCTCCATAAAGGAAAAACATCCCGGAGAGCATGAGGACGGCAGCCATCCAAAACGTCCCGGGGGGCTGTTCGCCAAGAACGATGACCGAAAGGCTGGCGCCGATGAAGGGTCCTGATGCGAACCAAGTGCTGGTTCTTGCCGACCCGATTTCCCTCAGTGCCTGAATGAAAAGGACCAGGCTTGCCCCATAGCTGAGCGCGCCGATTGCGAGAGATCCCGAGACTTGAAAGGGTGTCGCCTGGCTCTTGAACAGGGCAAGGGAGAGAAAGACGTTGAAAAGCCCGGCACTCCATCCCTTCAGGCATGCCAGCAAGGTGGGAGAAAGGGTCTCCAGCTCCCGGGTCAGGTTATTGTCGACGCCCCACAGGAAGCAGGCAGCAAGCACGCAAAGACCCGGGATCGACAGTGGGACATCGCCGCTGCCGGTAAGGACGACGAGGAGCGAGGCTCCGACGATGAAGAGCTTGCCGATCCAGACCCTCTGTCCGATGTGCTCACGAAAGATCAGCCACGCCAGCAGAGTGGTTGCGACGGCTTCGAAATTGAGCAGCAGTGACACCTCAGTGGCTGTCCCATAGCGGATGCCATACGCCAGGAAGAGCGGTGCGGCCACTCCTCCGGACAGGATCGCCCCGGCAAGATTGCCCCATTGCCGCCAGGAAAGGGCAGCCAGGATTTTGCCGACATCAAGACGTTGGCGGTAGACCAACCCTGTCAGGCCCAGGCCCGATCCCAGATACAGAAGGCCGGCGAGAAGCGATGGTGACATCTGCCCCACAATAGCCTTGCAGGCGACTGGGGACAGGCCAAACAGGAAGGCGGAGAGTATCGCCGAATGGAGACCCTTTTTCTTCATTTCACCTGGTTCTCAGTTGTCGGCGTTGTTTTGCAACCAATGGAATTCGCCGGCTTGGGCAGTCATTTCAACAAAGTGTGGTCCATAAGGATCTTCAGGCCGATGCCGCACAGCACCAGGCCACCGAAGACTTCGACCCGCTTTCCCCACAGGCCGCTAATACGGCGGCCAAGGAGCATTCCTGCCACTGTCAGGGCGCCGGCCACCAGTCCAATGACCAGTGAGGGCATCCAGATACTCACCCGGAGCATGGCTAAGGTCAGTCCGACGGCTAGGGCATCGATGCTTGTAGCCACCGAGAGCATGAGCAAAGACCAACCGCGAGTCGGATCGCTGGCGGAGGTTTCCTCCCCATCCTCGGCAAACGCCTCGTAGATCATCTTGACGCCGACGATGACCAGGAGTGCAAAGGCGACCCAGTGATCATAGGCGGCGATCCACTTCTGGACGGTAAGCCCGGCCAGCCAGCCGATAACCGGCATCAACGCCTGGAAGAGACCAAAATGGAACCCCAGCCGGAAGAGATGACGACCGTTCATCTCCGGCAGGGCGAGACCAGTGGCCAGAGCGACGGCAAAGGCATCCATGGCCAAGGCGACGGCAATGCTGAAAAGTGTGATCGGGTTCATCGGTGCTGATCCGGAGGAGATTCCCCTCAATGGGTGATGGTGCGGTCGATTGGCGGGAGGCATAATTCTCTGGCATGCGCGGACCGTTGTCAACCCCCCGGAAATTCAGGAGAGGAACCCGGACGGATTTACTGGATCAACTGCGATGGTCGGGCGGCAGGGGGCTCAGGCTACGAGAGCTGCGAAGGTGAACCGATTCGACGAACACCCTTCGACGGCAGATCGGGAGAGGGGTATCGAAAGGAGTACCTATGCTTTCAGCAACAGCATCTCGGCGGAGAACCCCGGGCCGAACGCGGACAGCAGCCCATGCCCGGAATGCCGGGAGCGTTCGGAGGCAAGCCATTGCTCCAGGACGAACAGCACCGAAGCGGAAGAGATATTCCCGTGGTCCCGCAGCATGGCCTCGGTCAGGGCCAGTTCGTCCCTGGCGAGTCCGAGAGCCTGCCGATAGGCATCGATCACCTTGGCGCCGCCGGGGTGGGTGATGTAATGGACGATCACCTCCAGGCCCATCCCCTGCGCCTGGAGGAAGCCGGCAACGAGATCCGGCAGTTCCCGCTTGATCACCGCCGGGAGTTTGGGAGAAAGGACGAGTTCCATCCCGTGGTCGCCGAACTCCCAGCCCATGATGCCGTAGCTGTCGGGGAACAGGTGCGAGCGGGTCGCCACGATGCGCGGCCCCGCCCCGGCAGCTTCGCTCCCGGCGACCAGGGCGGCGGCGGCGCCATAGGCGAAAATGGCGGCAGCCACCATGTTCTTCTTCGAAAGATCGCCCGCCAGGAACGTCAGGCTGCAGCATTCGAGTGTGGGGACCAGCGCCCGCGCCCGGGTATGGGCCGACAGAAATCGAAAGCGCGGGCGAGCCCTGCCGCGCCGCCGGCGCAGCCGAGTCCCCAGATCGGCAGGCGGGTGGTGGTGGGCGGCAGTCCCAGCTCATTGATCAGGCGGGCATCCAGGGAAGGTGTCGCGTGGCCGGTGGAGGAGACACAGATCACGTGATCGACCCCGCGCCATTCCGGCCCGATCGAGGCATAAAGCGGCCCGGGCCAGCAGTGCCAATCCGTCCAAGGTAGACCCGTCTCCGCTCCGGCGGAGAACGTGGCACCGGATACCACGCCAGGGGACGAATGAAGTGCTGCTGCTCGATCCGGGAATGGTCGAAGACTGCCAGCAGGCGATCGACATCGGGGAGGCGGCCGGAAAAAACGGCCGCCGCCGCCTGGCGGATCTGCTGCTGGGAGGCAGAATACGGCGGTAACGCCGTGGCTGCGGCGACAATTCTGGGCACTTTTCCCTCAAGGAAATTCCAGGCTCTGGCAGCAACGCCGCGTGAAAGCCCAGGTTTTAAGTCCTGCCGGGCGGGCCGGAACAGTCGGTGTCCATCCATATCAGCCACAGGCCCGCGAACATTTTTCATCCCTTCGGTCATGTTTATGAAACCATTATAACTGGATGTCCGGCAACCACACTTTCCCGGCTGAGATTTTCCTTCGAACCAAGGCGCCCCCCCGTATGGTAGCTCCGGTAGACGGCACCATCCGAAAACCCCTGCCGCCGCGGCCGCAATCCCTTTTCTCCGAATCTGTAAATTTCCTTCCTTGTGCTTCGAAGCCCATCATTCCGGGCTCCCTTCTGAGGAAAACAAAAGGCTCCAGGTTTTTGCTCTCCCTTGGCTATATCCCTAATTTTTCTCGAGATATATGCCTATGGCCTTTTCATTCAGGAAAGAAAAAAATTCCTTTCACTATTTGAATAGCCGTATCGGAAACTGCCTCGTACTCGAACACGCGCATTGAACCAGAAGCGCAAACGGAGCATTCAATATAAAGCACACCTCAACTTTCTTCCATCGGACAGAGGAGGAAAGAATTGATTGCCTCGGAAAACCTGGTTGCTGAACTTGTTTGTTATAAGCCGGGGCAGGCAACGGTTTAGGATCTCCATCCCCGCCAGGACGAAATGTTTTACGTCATTGAGGGGGCAGGAACCATCCTGGTTGACGAGCGAGAAGTGCGGGTGTCGCCGGGCAGCGTTGTTTTCGTTCCGGCAGGGGTGCGCCACGGGATCGGCGCCGATGCGGGGAGTCGGCTGGCGCTGATGTAGTTAAAGGTGCGGGCTCTACGGGCATTTCCTCCTAACTGACCACGTAGATCTCATCCATAATCTTTTCTCCCGCTGCCGATCTATGGCCGTATCGGTTCGCACCCCTCCGTCGCTGGATGAGAAGCAGTGCGGTTCTTCCGGTCCGGCCGGCGGCCGGTGGTGCAGCGGCAGATAGAAACGGAAAGTTGCGCCGTCAGGAGGGAAAAATCCGAATTTCAAACGATCGGCCAGGGATAAAGGTCGTGCATCCGGGCGTGCAGCCTGGCAAGGCCGAGCAATACGTCGATATTCGGAGTCTTCTCGCCCACCTTTTCGCCGATCTCGCGCACCGCCGTTACCAGGGCATCGATTTCGACGGGCCGGCCTCCTTCGACATCCTGGAGCATAGAGGTTTTAAAGGCCCCCATTCGACGGGTGACGGCATTGCGCTCCTCCCCGCTCTGACTGATCACGCAACCGATTTTTTCGCCGATCCGCGCCGCCTCCGCCATGACGTCCAGGCAAAAACGGTTGACCAGCGGATCATCGAGGATCCTGTCGCAGGTGGCGCCGGTAATGGCGGAGACCGGGTTCATCGTCATATTGCCCCAGAGTTTGAACCAGATATCCGTTTGGATCTTTTCGGAGATAACCGCTTCCATCCCCGCCCCTGCCAGGAGGGCGCGCAAGACGTTCAGTCGCTGCGAAAGCCCTCCGGCGGGTTCTCCAATAATCAGTTTTTTGCCGAAACCGTGCTTGACGAACCCCGGCTCAGTCAGGGAAAAACTGCCATGGACCACCCCCCCCACGATATGTCGGGAAGGAATGGCCGCGGCAATGAACCCATCGGGGTCAACGGATTCGAGACGCAGGCCGGAATAGGGACCTCCGAAGCCGTCGAAAAACCACCAGGGCACCCCGTTCATAGCCGTCAGAACGGTCGTTTCCGGTCCGATCAGAGGGGCAATCCTTTGGGCCACCTGGGCCATGGCGGGAGACTTCACGGCCACGATGACCAGGTCCTGGACGCCGAGGGTTTCCGGATCGGCTGTCACGCCGATCCTCTGAACGATCAGTTCCTCGCCGGTTTGCAGCCGCAGACCGTTTTTCTGCAGGGCATCCAGCGTCGCCCCCCTCGCCACCGCGCTTACCTCGCATCCCTCCCGGGCAAGCAGTGCCCCGATGAACCCGCCGACCGCGCCGGCGCCATAGATAGTAATTTTCCGCACATTCTTCTCCTTGGGATTTGAGTTGTCCATGACCGCAGGCCTCAGGGGGCCCCCTGCCCCCTCTCAGCCGATAACGTCCGCCCAGGTCTTCCCTTCGAGAAAGCTGCCGGCGACATTCGCCTCCATCTCCCCCAGCCGGCGGAAAGGAACGGTGAAGGTCATCTTGTCGCTCGCCTTCTGCCCTTTGAGATAATTACGGGCGGAGATATCGGTCAGCCCGATGAGGCAGCGGGGGTTGTCCGACCGCGCCTCTCGATAAGACATTATCCCGACGACCTGACAGGCGGCGACATAAGGGACGGCCACGTTCTCCAGCCCTTGCCGGTCGTAGTTGGCAAGGATCACCAGCGCCGACAGCTGGTCCGGGTTGACCAGAAACGACACCGAAACCGGGGCATCCTTCTCCGGGTCTACCTCGGAGAGGGGCTTCATTGCCACATATTTCGTCGGGACATCCGCCATCGGCAGGGCGTGCACGAACTTCTCCACCAGTTCGGGCGACTTCTTGTATTTCTCCCCATGCAGGAAGTGGTCGACGAAATCCTCCCGGGCGCCGGCCGCCCGCATCCCCTCGCCGATCGCTCTGCCGGCCGGATCGGCTTCGTTCCCATTGGCGAGAAAGCGGCAGAAGCCGGGGATGCCGCCGGGGAAGGATTGGTATTGGTTGCCGAAACCGAGGCCTACCCCTCCCCCCTGGCAGCCGAAGGACTCCCGGTCGAAAACAACGGTCCGCCCCCGGGTGGCCGCCGAAAACATGAACATCACGCACCCCCACGCACCTTGGGCAAACTGCCCGGCCCCTGCCGGTTTCTCGTCCGTGAACAGGACCGCCACCGGCTCGGTCTTCAGCTTCAATGCTTTCGCGATTGCGCTTTCCATGCTTCCTCCTCTCGGTTCAAGACGCCTCTGATCGCCGAAGTCGAATTTACTAAAACGCTGCAGAGAATTCAACCCTGGTCGTGCAGCAAAGAGGGCGAAAAGAAGAGGACCTTGCACTCTCAGGAAGGCAGATCTCAGCGGCCGGCTGTCGCCGCCGGCGGTTTCCTTTAGCTGCCGGATGAGAAGCAATGCGGTTCTTCCGGTTCAACCGGCGGCCGGTGGTGCAGTGGCAAATCGAAGCGGAAAGTTGCGCCGCCGCCCGGGGTGTCCTCCACCTTGATCCGGCCGCCGTAGAGGCGCACGACCTTGCGCACGATCGCCAGGCCGATCCCTGTTCCCTGCTGACTGCGGTTGGCGGCGGCGCGGTAGAAGGGATCGAAAATGCGCTGGCGCTCCGCGGCCGGGATGCCCGGACCGTGGTCGCGGACGAACAGGCGTGCCCGCTCGACGCCGGCAGTGCCACCCACTTCGATGTGGGCGCCGGGGCCGCCGGCGTAGCGCAGGGCATTGCCGATCAGGTTGGCAAAAACCTGGAACAGGAGGGTTTCCGGGATAGACAGGGGGGGGAGGGAACGGATCTCCACGGTCACTTGCTCCTGCTCGATCCGTTCGGCGAATTCCTCCAGCACCTCCCTGATCACCGCCGCGGTGTCTACCGGCGTTTCGGGGTACTGCGGATGGCCGACGCGGGCCAGCACGAGCAGGTCCTCCAGCAGGTTGAGCAGGCGCTGCCCCTGTTTTTCAATTTCACCGATCATCTCAAGGGCGCTTGCCTCGATTCGGGTGCCGTATTCCTCGCGGAGAAAGTCGGCGTAGGCAATGATCGGAGTGAGCAGGTGTGCGCAGATCGTGGGCGACGGTAGAGACGAAGGCGTCGAGTTCACGATTGATTTCCCGCAGCTTCTCCTCGGCTTCCCTTGAGTTCGGTGACATCGCGGAAGACCGCCAGTTTCAGCATCGAGCCATCCGGGCTCGCGGGGGGAATGGAGGGATATCGTAGAGGCGGCCGGTGGCCGCCAGCGTCTGTTCCTGCCGGCATGCTTCCTCGGCCACGATGCGCTGCAGAGGGCATGGTTCGCAGGGGGCGGAACTGCCGTAGAAAGCCTGATGGCAGGTTTCGGCCGGTGCGGTCGCCAAAGGCGGCGACGCATGGCGCGATTCATGAAGACAATTCGGCGGTCGCTTGAGCAGATGTAGGCGCAGATCGGCCATGGCGTCGAGGAGGGTGCGCAGCTGTGTCCGCTCTGCTTCCAACTCGGCGGTACGCCGGTGCACGGTTTCCTCCAGGTCGGCCGCCTGGCGGCGCAGTTCCTCCTCGAGGGCGGCCTGATGGCTGAGGTCGATGAACGACTCCACACCGCCGACCACGGCGCCGGTGGCATCGCGCAGGTAATCGATATTCTTCAGCAGGGTAATCCGGCGGCCGTCTGGCCGTCTGAACCGTGCAGGTGGCGCCGATAACCGGCTTCGGCAGGTCCTTCTCGAACAGGCCGCAACCCGAGCCGCAGGGGATCCCGGCGAGGAAGGAACAGTGCCGGCCCACCGCCTCGGCGGCCGAATAGCCGGTTATCCGCTCGGCTTCCCGGTTCCAGTATACGATGCGCTGCTGTCGATCCACCAGGAACAGTCCGCTCGGAATGGTGCTCAGGACCTGATCCAGGGGGAGGGCGGCAAGCAGAGGCGGCATTTTCATCCGGCATTTTTCACCCGTGTTATGGCCTTTTCGGAATTATCCCCGATCCGGCGGTTGTTTGTCAAAACGGCCGGCTTTACCCGATTCAGATCTGCTGCTGATCTCCGCGGGCGGCCCGTCCCAGGACCGCTACCCCGATCTCGCCGGCACCTCCCTCCAGCAGCACCCGGCAGCATGTTTCGGCGGTCGCGCCGGTGGTCAGAACGTCGTCGATCAGCAGCACCCGCACGTCCTTTACCGGCGCGCGCAGGGCGAAGGCGCCGCGCAGGTTCTGCCGCCGAGCCTCGGCGTTCAATCCCTGCTGGGGCGCGGTTGCCCGGCAGCGCACGCAGCAGCCGCGAAGCGACCGGCAGCCGCCATTGCCGTGCCAGCCGCCGGGCCAGCAGCAGGGCCTGGTTGTAGGTGCGCTGCCGCAACCGGCCCGGGTGCAGCGGTACCGGCACCAGCAGGTCGGGGCGAAAACCTGGGCGCTCGCTCAGTACCGCTGCCGCCAGCAGAGTCGCCGAGGGCGCGGTCAAGGCCGATGACGCCTCGGTATTTGAATCGGTGCACCGCTTCGCGCAGGGTGCTCGCCGATAACTGGCCGGCGGCCACCACCCAGGAGAAGGCGGGGGTATGCCGCAGGCAGCGCTCGCATAAGATGGTCGGTACCGTTTTCGGTGGGGTAGGGGAGGGCGCAGCGCGGGCAGCGGGGTGAGCTAATCGGATCGAATGCCGCCCAGGCAGCTGCCGGCAGAGAGGCTCGGGACGAGGTAGGGGGACAAATTCGGTGCCGCATAGCGGGCAGGCGGGAGGA
The DNA here is from genome assembly GCA_963816395.1 of uncultured delta proteobacterium. Classification (GTDB taxonomy): domain Bacteria; phylum Desulfobacterota; class Desulfuromonadia; order Desulfuromonadales; family JACZKF01; genus CAWFKQ01. Next base: position 231,166 of record CAWFKQ010000016.1, read on the forward strand.
AGGAAGAAGATCGAGCAGTGCGCCGATTTCCTGCTGCGAAGCGTCGTCCAGCAACGGCATGTCTCTCCCTCCCGATCCGGCGCGCGGCCGGGAACTGAACCGGCTATTCGGTTGCCAGCAGGCAGCGGCCGGTCATCTCCGACCGGCTGTGTGCAGCCCCATCAGGGCGAGAATGGTCGGTGCGAGGTCGGCAAGGATCCCCTGGCGCAGCGGACTGCCCGCGGTGCTCCGGATCGACCAGAATGCAGGGGAACCGGATTGGTGCTGTGGGCGGTCTGGACATCCCCCTGCGTCGTCGAGCATCTGTTCGCAGTTGCCGTGGTCGGCGGTTATCAGCAAGACTGCCGCCGGCGGCGAGAACGGCGTCCACCACCCGGCCGACGCAGGCGTCGACGGTCTCCATGGCAGCGATGGCCGCCGGCAGGATGCCCGGTATGACCCACCATGTCCGGATTGGCGTAATTGAGGACGATGAAATCGAACAGCCCTTGTTCCAATCCGCTTCGACCAGCTCGATCGGTCACCTCCGGAGCGCTCATCTCGGGTTTCTTGTCGTAGGTCGCCACTTCCTGGGGGGAAGGGAGCGGCATCCATTGCCCCTCGCCGGGGAAGGGGATCTCGCTGCCGCCGTTGAAGAAAAAGGTGACATGCGCGTATTTTTCCGTTTCCGCAAAGCGCAACTGGTTCAGACCTGCCTCGACGACAACTTCCCCCAGAAATCCGGGGGTGGGACTTCCGGGGGAAACCGATCGGAAGAACGAAGGTTTCGTCGTATTCGCTCAAACAGACGAAACCCGTAAGGGCCGGGAAAGCGGTGCCGGGAGAACCGAGAAATCCGGTTCGGTCAACGCCCCGGTGAGCTCCCGGGCACGGTCGGAACGGAAGTTGAAGAAGACGACTCCGTCGCCGTCCTCGATCGTCGTGGAGGGGAGGAGCCTGGCGCGGACGATCCTCGGTTCGACGAATTCGTCGTTCTGGTCTGCGGCATAGGCGGCGGGCAATCGCCTCTTTGCTCGGAGGAAAAAACCATTCCCTTCGCCGAGGGTCAGGGTCCGCCAGGCCCGTTCGACCCGAATCCCAGCGGTTGTCGCGGTCCATGGCGGAAAAGAGCCCCAGGTCAACGTCGCCACCCGCCCGAGGTTGAGGTCTGCGGAAAGACGGGCCTCGAGTACTCTCCAGATAGCCGGCACCGCTTCTTCGGCGGGGTGTCACGGTAGTCGAGAAAGGCGTGAATGCAGACATCGGTCAGATCATGACGGCGGGCGAGTTCCACCAGGGCGTAGAGGTGGGTGTTGTGGGAGTGGACCCCCCCGTCGGAGAGGAGCCCCATCAGATGAAGTTTCCCGCCCCCCTTGCGGGTCTCGTCCATGACCTTGGTGAAGGCGGGATTGGCAAAAAAATCGCCTTCCTCGATGCTCCTGGTGATCCGCGTCAGGTCCTGGTAGATGATGCGTCCGCTGCCGATGTTGAGGTGGCCAACCTGCCAGTTCCCCATCTGCGGTTGCAGCGGGCAGGCCGGGGTAGAGAGTGCGGCGCTGAGGGTCGTCGTCGGGTAATCGCGAAGGAGAGATTCCCGGAGGTGCGGGGTATCGAGCCTGGCAGACGGCGTTGTCGTAGCAGGGAATCGTTGATACCCCAGCCGTCGGGGATCACCAGGGCGACGGGATGCTTCACTAACTCGTTCCATGCTTCCCTCTCGCCGTGGTGTATCTCGCGGACCTCGAGGGGCCGGGCGTTGCGGATCGTATTGCGGTCGGCGAGGCTGTAGCTCCCCCAGGTGCCGCACTCCTGACAGCGGCTCTGCCATTGGGGGAGGGCGTTCGCCGCAGGGATTCGCAGACATAGCCGAGAGGGAGGCGGTTGTTAGCGCCGAGGGCCTTCTTGTATTCCTTAATCGCTTCATCGGTGCGGCGGCGGCGCCGGTGAGCCTCGGCCAGCAGGAGGGGGTGAACTAAGGGGAATTTCGATGCCGGTGCTTTCTACGGCATAAAGCTGTTCCAGGGCCTCGTCGACCATTTCCAGCCGCAAGCAGAGTTTACCAAAGAACAGCCGCAACATCAGGTCGTCCCCTTTTTCCAGCAGGGCGAGCGATAGAAGGCGAGCAGGGTGGCGGGATCTTCCGCTTCCATGTAAAGGTCTTCCAGGCGGGAGAGAAAGATGCTCTTGCCGAGCTCTTGTAGCCTTCCTGCCAGATCCCGGCGGCATTTTGCGGCGCGCTGCTGCGCCCGGTAGGCATCGCCCAGGGACACCCGGGCCGGGGTGAAATCGGGGGCCTGCTTGATGATGTCCTTGAACTCGGGTTTTGCCTGGTCGATATTTCCCTCGGCAAGCGACTGGCGGGCAACCTCGTAGCGCAGGTAGAGAAGCTTCTTCTTCTCTTCCTCCAGGCGCCGGGTGCCGGCGGCCGCCTTGATCAGCCTCTTCTGCAATTCCAGGGCTTCTTTCCAGCGATCGTGGCGGATGTGCAGGTCGCGCAGGCTGCGCAGCGCCTTGCGATTATCGCTTTCGATGGCCAGGATTTCCTGGTAGGTGCGGGCGGCATCTTCATCACGACCGCTTTCCTCGAAAGTGGCCGCCAGCTTGAACAGGACCTCCAGACTGCGCGGTCGAGGCTCTTCGCCTGAGCAGCAGGCTGATCCCCTCCTGCGCTTCCCCTTCCTGAATACGGACGTTGGCCATGGCGATGTAGGTCTCTACCCGCGAGGGATCCCGGTCGAGAGCTTTCTGCAGCAGGGAATGGGCCTTCTTGATGTCGCCGGAAAGGAGCCGCAGGACCCCTTCCCGGTAGATGCCGGCGGTCTCCCGGTTCTTCTTCTCCTCCCGATCACGTTTCCAGTGCCTGACCAGGTGGCTGGCATGCTGTAGAGATGGGCAAGGTAGCCGAGGACCAGCCCGACCACGACGCAGCCGACGACCAGGATCCCCACGGAGAAGGTAAACTGGTGGTCCGGCAGGTATATAGAGGGTGACATCCTGCGGGTTCAGACCGGAGAAATAAAGAAAGGAGACCAGAAATAGAATAATGAGCAGCAAAAATGCCATCACAGTCATCGTGTTCTCCCGGGCATAGGCCCCGAATCGCAGTCAAAATGTACAGAAAGGCTATTCGCCGAATTTTTCCACTTCGGTCTTGCATCGACACAGTAGCGGGAGAAGGGGCGCACTTGCAGGCGTCGGGGCTCGATCTGCTCCTCGCAGCGCAGGCAGATGCCGTATTCGCCACGGGCCATACGTTCGAGGGCGGCATCGATGTCGCGGATCTTGCGCCGCTGCCCTTCGTTCAGATTGAGCAGGACGTCCCGGCTGTAGGTATTCGCCGACATGTCGCCGATATCGGGAACGCCGTCCTGCCCAAGTTCCAGGGATGCGGCCAGGGAATCGTTAACCTCCTGCAGTACTTCTTTGCGCATCCGCAGCAGGCACTCCCTGGCCTCAGTCAACTGTACTTCTTCCATGCATGCCCTCCTTGAATGCCAGACCGGCGGTCAGCGGTTATGATAGGGTTCATTGCGCAGAATGGTCAGGCCCCGGTAGATCTGCTCGAGAAGCAGCAGGCGGGCCATCAGGTGCGTCAGGGTCATGGAGGAGAGGGAAAGGAGCAGGTCTCCCCTTTTTTTGACCGCGTCGCTGAGCCCGTACGCGCCTCCGATGACCAGAGCCAATTCCGGCGTGCCCTGGACCATGTGCCGGCCCAGCAGCGCAGAGAAGGTTTCAGAGGTAAAGGCCTCCCCCGTTCATCGAGAACCAGGGCGAGAGCCGCCGCCGGGATCTTCTCCAGGATGCGGGTTCCCTCTCGCTCCCGGATCTGGCGGAGATCGCCCTTTTTCCCGCCGTCGGCCTCCTTGAGCTCGACCGTATCCAGCGGGAGGTAACGCCGGATGCGCCCGGCATATTCCTCGATCCCCTGCCGCAGCCAGGAATCGCCGATTCGGCCGACGCAGATCAGGCGCAGCCTCACTGCACCCCGGCCCGCTGCTCCCAGTGGTATTCGGCGGGGATGGCAACCTCGGCCGCCTCGCTCCACAGCCCGTCCAGATCGTAGAATTCCCGAACCGGCTCCTGGAAGACGTGCACCATCACGTCCCCGTAATCGATCAGTACCCAGCGCCCCTCGGTCATCCCTTCCACCGCCAGCGGCGGCGTGGAATGGTCCTTCTTCAGGCCGAGGCGGACCGCTTCGGCCACTGCCTGCACCTGGCGGTCGGAGCGGCCGGAAGCGAGCAGCAGGTAATCGGTCAGAGAGGAAATGCCGCTTACTTCCAGGATGCGGACATTAAAGGCTTTCTTTTCCAGCGCATAAGCGGCGCAGAGGAGGACCCGTTCTTTCGACTGCAATGGTTATGACCTTTCCGGCCTTCGATACAGGCCGTGTGCGGCGATGTATTCTTCCACCGCCGGGGGAACCAGATAGCGGATGGAGCGCCCCTCGCCAACCAGTTGGCGGATGCGGGTTGAAGAGATGTCGAGTCGCGTTTCCTGGAGGAAAATCACCGCAGTTCCGCTGCGATGGAGCAACGATTGGAGGGTCTCATCATAGCAAAACTCCCCCCGGATGGCAACCGGCAGGAGCTCGCGCGGGTCCTGCGTCTCGACCCCCGGGCGGGCCGCAACCACCAGGTTGGTGAGCTCAAAAGGCGCCGGTATTCCTTCCATAGATGCAGGTCGCGGAAAGAATCCATGCCGATGATGAAGAAGAAATCGTCCTGCGGAAAATCGCGATCCAGCAGTTCCAGGGTACGCACCGAATAACTTTTTCCTGCCCGGCGGGCTTCGAGATCGGAGGGGACAAAAGCGGGATTGCCGGCAATGGCGGCCTGAACCATGGCGAAGCGGCGGTCGAAGGAAACCTCCTCGGCTACCGGTTTGTGCGGGGGGTCGGCGGCCGGAATGAACAGGATGCGGTCGAGGGAGCAGGCTTCGCGCACCTCCTCCGCAACGCGCAGGTGCGCGAGGTGAATCGGATTGAAGGTGCCGCCGAGGATACCGGTGCGCATCAGAGGAAATTTTGAATGTTGAATGTTGAATTTTGAATGGGCATTGAATTCAAAATCGAGAATTCAAAATTCAAAATTATAGTCTTTCATTGCCTTATCTGCCCCTCTCCGAGGACGATGAACTTCCGGGTGGTGAGATCCTCCAGTCCCATCGGACCGAAGGAGTGCAGTTTGGTGGTGGAAATGCCGATCTCCGCTCCCAGCCCGAGCTGGTTGCCGTCGGAAAAGCGGGTGGAGGCATTGACCATCACCACGCCGGAGTTCACCTCCTGCAGGAAGCGCTGGGCGTTGCCGTAGTCGCGGGTGACGATCGATTCGGTGTGCAGGGAGCCGTATTTCTGGATATGAGCGATCGCCTCATCCAGGTCTTCCACGACCTTCACGGCCAGGATCAACTCGAGGTACTCGGCTCCCCAGTCCTCCTCGCTGGCAGGTTTGACCTGCGGGGCGAATTCGCGGGTGATCGGGCAGCCGCGCAGTTCCACGCCGTGTCCGGTGAGGACCACGGCGATTTGGGGAACGAAAGTCTCGGCAATATCCTTGTGGATCAGCAGCGTCTCCGCGGCATTGCAGACTCCCGGACGCTGCACCTTGGCATTGACGCAGATCTTCGTCGCCATTTCGTAATCGGCACTGGCATCGATGAACAGGTGGCAAACCCCCTTGTAATGTTTGATTACCGGAATACGAGAGTTTTCGCTGACGAAACGGATCAGCCCTTCGCCGCCGCGGGGGATGACCAGGTCGAGCTCATCCTCCAGCTTGAGCAGCTCAAGGACCGCCTGGCGATCGGTGGTGGCGACCACCTGCAGGGCGGCAGCCGGCAGTCCCATCTGTGCCAGGATCCGTTTCAGCACGCCGCCGATGGCGTTGTTGGAGTGGAAGGCCTCGGAGCCGCCGCGCAGGATGACGGCGTTGCCGCTCTTCAGGCAGAGAGCGGCGGCATCGGCGGTGACATTGGGGCGTGACTCGAAGATGATGCCGATGACCCCCAGGGGGATGCGCATGCGGCCGACCTGGATGCCGTTGGGCCGGCGCCGCATGCCGGTGATCTCACCCACCGGGTCGGGAAGGGCGGCCACTTCCCGCAGGCCGCCGGCCATGGCGCCGATGCGCTGTTCATCGAGGGCCAGGCGATCGATCATGGCGGGAGCCAATCCCTTCTCGCGGGCGGCGGTCAGGTCCTTCTCGTTGGCCGCCATCAGGCTTTCAGCATTGTCCTCCAGGGCCTCGGCCATGCGCAGCAGCAGCTCATCCTTGACTGCCGAGGAGAGGGTAGCCATGATGCGCGAGGCGCTTCTTCGCCTCCCGGGCGAGGTTCAGCATGTCGTTGCGGACCGTCATGGATAAGCCTCTCAATCTTGAATTTCGGATTCGGTTGAATTTAATTCAAAATTAAGAATTCAGAATCCAAAATGTCCCTTACTTCTTCAACACCAGATTGTCCCGGTGCACGATCTCGTCACTGTATTTATAGCCGAGAATATTTTCGATTTCCGAACTCTTCTTCCCCATGATGCGCAGCAGCTCGGAAAGGGAGTAATTGATCACCCCCTTGGCGAACTCGCCGCCGGTCTGGTCGCACAGACGCACTGCATCCCCCCGGTCGAAACCGCCTTCCACCCCGTTGATCCCCGAGGGAAGCAGGCTTCTTCCCATGTCCACCAGTGCCCGCTTGGCGCCGTCGTCGACGAACAGTTTGCCGCGCGGCTTTTTGGTAAAGGCGATCCAGTGCTTTCTCGCCGCCATCCGGTCGGAGGAGGGGAGGAACAGGGTGCCGAGTTCCTCGCCGTCGAAGAGGCGGATGAGAATATCCGGCAGCCGACCGTTGACGATCACCGCCCCGACGCCGCACAGGACCGCCTTCTTGGCGGCGCGGATCTTGGTGGCCATGCCGCCGGTGCCGAGAGTGTTGACGCTGGCGCCGGCCATCGCCTCGATCTCGCCGGTGATCTTCTCCACCAGCGGCACCAGTCTGGCCTGCGGATCCTGCCGGGGATCGCAGTCATAGAGGCCGTCGACGTCGGAGAGGATGATCAGCAGGTTGGCCTCCACCAGACTGGTGACCATGGCGGAGAGGTTGTCGTTGTCGCCGAAACGGATCTCGTCGACCACCACCGTGTCGTTTTCGTTGATCACCGGCAAGACCTGATGCTCCAGCAGGGTCATCAGGGTGTTGCGGGCGTTCAGGTAGCGGCGGCGATTGGCCAGGTCGTCGCGGGTGAGCAGGACCTGGGCGACGGTGCAGTCGGTGCCGCGAAAGGCGTCTTTATAGGCCCGCATCAGGCGGCTCTGGCCGATGGCGGCCGCCGCCTGCTTGAGCGGGATAGTCCGGGGGCGGCCAACGATCCCCAAGTCCCCCTTGCCGGCGGCAACGGCCCCGGAAGAGACCAGGACGACCTCATAACCCCGGCGGCGCAGCTCGCTGATGCCGCCGGCGAGGGAGTCGATAATCGCCAGGTCGAGACCGCGGCCATCGGAAATCACGCCGCTGCCGACCTTGATCACGACCTTGCGAATGTGAGTGAAAATGGTTTTGCGCATGGCCTTCGGAGTAAGGGAAGTTACGGAAATATCATGAGAAACCGGCGGCCATCTTACGCCGGGCGCCCGGCCTTGTCAAGGTTCATCCCGGCTCCTGCCGTTGCCGCTCCAGTTCCCGGCTGACCGCCGTCACCAGTTCCGCCACCCCCTCGCCGGTCACCGCCGAGATGGCGAAGACCGGGTAGCCGCGGGCGGTAAAAGCGGCAAGAATTGCCGGTGCTTGCTCCCGCACCTCGGTGATATCCATCTTGGTCAGCAACCACCAGCTGCGGTTTCTCCCGCAGTTCCGGCTTATGCCGGGCCAGTTCCCGGTTGATCAGGTCGAAATTGTCCAGGGGGTCGTCCTGCTGCAGGGGAGAGATGTCGACCAGGTGGAGGAACAGGTCGGTGCGCTCCACGTGCCGCAGGAAGCGGGTCCCCAGCCCGTGACCCTCGCTGGCGCCGGCGATCAGGCCGGGGATGTCGGCCATCACGAAGGTTTTGTAGCCGCCGTAGCGCACCACCCCCAGGTTGGGGACGAGGGTAGTGAAAGGATAATCCGCGATTTTCGGACGGGCGGCGGAAACGGCAGCGATCAGGGTCGATTTGCCGGCATTCGGCGGGCCGACCAGGCCGACGTCGGCGAGCAGCTTCAACTCCAGGCGCAGCCAGCGCTCCTCGCCGGGCAGGCCGGGTTGGGTGTGGCGGGGCGCCCGGTTGGTGCTGGTGGCGAAGCGGGCGTTGCCGCGCCCCCCCTGCCCCCCCTTGAGGAGCGGGATGCAGGTGTCGGGGTCGGTGAGGTCGGCCAGCAGTTCGCCGGTCTCCTGATCGTACACCAGGGTACCCGGCGGCACCCGGATGACCAGCGGCTCGCCGCTTTTGCCGTGCATGTTCTTGCCCCGGCCGTGGGCGCCGTTCGGCGCCCGGTAATGGATCTTGTAACGGAAATCGAGGAGGGTGCCGAGACCGCTGTCGACGGTCAACAGAATGTCGCCGCCGTCGCCGCCGTCGCCGCCGTCGGGTCCACCCATGGGAATGAACTTTTCCCGGCGGAAAGAAAGGCAGCCGCGCCCGCCGTCCCCGGCTTTGGCGTGAATTTTGACCTCGTCGATGAATTGCATGGGAGAACCGTTAAATCGTCATTTGTTATTGGTCATTCGTCAGCATGGGACAAGTGACCTGACGGATATCCTTTTTTGTTTTTAACAAAAAAGCCCGAAGTTCAGCGAACCCCGGGCTTTTTCCTTTTTTGGGCTGGCGGAGTCAGTCGGCGTAAATACTGACCTTCTTCTTGTCCCTGCCCTTGCGTTCGAAGGTGACCACGCCGTCGATCAGGGCAAACAGCGTGTAGTCCTTGCCGCAGCCGACGTTGTTGCCCGGGTGGATGGTGGTGCCGCGCTGGCGGACCAGGATCGAGCCGGCGGTGACCTTCTGGCCGCCGAAGCGCTTCACGCCGAGGCGTTTACCGGCGCTGTCACGGCCGTTTCTCGAGCTGCCGACGCCTTTTTTGTGAGCCATGGATCAGTCTCCTCAAGCTTCGATGCCTGTAATCTTCAGGCGGGTGATGGGTTGACGGTGTCCGTACAGCTTGCGCGTGGTCTTGCGTCGCCGGGAGTGGAAGACGAGGACCTTCTTGTCCTTGTCCTGCTCGACGATCTTCGCCTTGACTTTGGCGCCTGGCAATAGAGGCGTTCCGATTTTAACCTCTTCTCCGCCGACCATGAGGACCTCGCTCAGCTCGATGGAATCGCCCACCGCGCCCTCGAGCTTTTCGACCTTCAGCAGGTCGCCCTCGGAAACTTTATACTGTTTTCCTCCGGTCTTGATCACCGCGTACATATGAATCTCACCTCGCTCTCATCTCTCTATTTTAGACAAGGGGGAACTATAGCCCCGCCACGAATAGTTGTCAAAGGAAAAATCAGGCCAGAGCAAGTCAGGCCCGCTGACTTTTAACATCGCTAGCCGACGACGATCTCGTACTGCTCCAGGTGGAAGCCCGGCCGGGCGGTGACGGCGATCTGCTTGCCGAAGCGCTGTTCCAGTTCTTCGATGCCGGGCCGTTCCTCATCGAAGAGCAGGGCGGCGATGTCCGGATTCACCTGCAGGGTCAGGCGGTCGCCGGGCAGGTCGCGGATTTCCCGGCGCAGTTCGCGGAAGATCTCGTAGACCATGGTGGTGCGGCTTTTCACGTACCCCTTCCCCTCGCAGTAGGGGCACGGCTCGCAGAGGGTGCGGCCGATGCTTTCGCGCACCCGCTTGCGGGTCATCTCCACCAGCCCCAGTTCGGAGATCTTGAGGATGTTGGTCTTGCTCTTGTCGCTCTTGAGCGCCTCCTCCAGGGCCGAGTGAACTTTCTCGCGATGCAGCTCCTTCTCCATGTCGATGAAGTCGATGATGATCAGCCCGCCGATGTTGCGCAGCCGCAGCTGGTAGGCGATCTCCTTCACCGCCTCCAGGTTGGTCTTGAGGATGGTATCCTCCAGGTTGTGCTTGCCGACGAAGCGCCCGGTGTTGACGTCGACGGCGGTAAGCGCCTCGGTCTGTTCGATGATGATATAGCCGCCGCTCTTCAGCCAGACCTTGCGTCCCAGGGCGCGGGCGATTTCCACCTCGAGTCCGAAGGCGTCGAAAATCGGCTCCTCATCGTCGTACTGCTCGATCGCGTACTTGAGCTTGGGCATGAAGGTGCCGATGAAGCGCACGATCTTATCGTGCTCCTCCAGAGAATCGACGACGATGCGGTCGACCTCCTCGGTAAGGATGTCGCGCAGTACCTTGCTGGTGACGTCGAGGTCGGAATGGATCAGGGACGGGGCGCCCCGGTTTTCCCGGCGCTTCGCGATCTCCTGCCACAGGCCGATGAGGAAGCCCGTGTCGGCCTGCAGATCCTCCTCGCTCTTCCCCTCGGCGGCGGTGCGGACGATAAAGCCGGTTCCCCGGGGCCGAATCTGCTCAACGATGTCCCGCAGCCGGGTCTTCTCCTCCTCGTTCTCGATGCGCCGCGAGATTCCCACGTGATCGACGGTCGGCATCAGCACGAGATGCCGGCCGGGGAGGGAAATGTGGGAGGTGATGCGCGCCCCCTTGGTGCCGATCGGTTCCTTGGCCACCTGTACCAGGATTTCCTGCCCTTCCTGCAGCAGGTCCTCGATGGGGGGAAGGGGTGCTTTCTACGGTCTCGTCGCTCGGCGGGGCCGCGTGCCGGTGGTCGCCATCGATAAACTGTTCCACCGCCTCCATCTCATCGAGGACATCGGCCACGTAGAGAAAGGCCGCCTTTTCCAGGCCGATATCGACGAAGGCCGCCTGCATGCCGGGGAGCACCCGGATGACCTTCCCCTTGTAGATGTTGCCCACGATTCCCCGCTCCCGGCTGCGTTCGATATACAGCTCGGCGATGTGGCCGTTCTCCAGCAGGGCCACCCGGGTCTCGTGGGAGGTCTTGTTGATGACCAGTTCCTTGGTCATAAAACCTCCAAATGATTAATCTATGAAAACGAGAAGCGAAAATTTTGTCGCCGCGGCGCCGCCGTTCAGCCGAAGACCACGCCCGTCTTGCGGATCCGCAGATCGCGCGCCTGGGCGGCGGTGAGACCGAGCAGATGGGCGGCAGTCAGGACCGGACTGCCGCGCCGCAGGCTCAGCAGCAATGTATTTTCCTCCACCAGGGCATCGACGACACCGGCGCGCAGGTCGATGGTCACCGTCTGCCGTCCCTTGTCCCTGGTCACGAGGACCGTTTCCCGGGCGAGAAAATCGGCCAGGCGGCGGGCAAGGTCGGCCGGCGCCGCCGGGGGAAGATCGATCCGGTAGACGGTTTCCTTTATGGTAACAGAGGGGGAGGGGGTCTGCCAGGGGAGGACCGTCCCCTCCAGTACCCGGAAGCCGGCCGGCAGCTGGGCGTTCAGCGTCTCCACCACCTCGCGGCCGGGACAGTGGCGGTTCAGCTCCAGATCGATGATCTCGGTCTCGCTCTCCACCCCGGTGGGCAGGGCGTCGGGAAAGGAAATGCGCGGCGCCGGGTGGAAGCCGGCGGAGAAGCGCACCGGCAGGCCGGCCCGGCGCACTGCCCGGTGAAAGACGGTCATGAATTCGAGATGGCTGACGAAGCGCGCCGGACCATCCTTGCGCAGCCGCAGGCGCACCTTGCAACGCTCCTCCTCGGCAGCCGGCGGGACCGGCGCTGCCGCCGGCAGAGGCATTTCCCCGCACTCCGCCAGGCGCATGCGCACCGCCTCGAAATCGCACACGCCGCAGCCGGTACAGCCGCCGCGGCAGTCGGCAGTGGCGGTGCCGGCCAGGGCACGGCGGCGCTCGGCCAGAAAGAAGGCCTTCGGCACGCCGCATTCGAGGTGGTCCCAGGGGAGGATTTCATCTTCCGTCCGCTCCCGCAGATAGCCGGCGGGATCGATGCCGACTTCGTCGAAGGCGGCCTGCCAGCGGGTGAAATCGAAATGGTCGCTCCAGCCGTCGAAGCGGCAGCCGCGGTCGACCGCCACCTCCAGGACCCGTCCAAGGCGCCGGTCGCCCCGCGCGAAGACGCCTTCGAGAAAGGACAGCTGGGCGTCATGCCATTTGAAGCGCAGCTTTTTCCGCTTCAGCCCCGCTCGCAGGCGTTCCTGGCGCCGCCGGGTCTCGGCGATGCCGATCTGCGCTTCCCACTGGAAGGGGGTGTGGGCCTTGGGAACGAAAGTGGAGACCGAGACATTGACGTCGGCGCCCCCTTCCGTCCCTTTGCCGGTGCGCTTTACCCGCGCCGCCAGTTCGATCACCGCATCCAGGTCGTCATCGGTCTCGGTGGGCAGCCCGGTCATGAAGTAGAGCTTGAGCAGGCGCCAGCCGAGGCTGAAGGCGGCGCCGCTGGCGGCGAGCAGGTCCTCCTCGGTGATCCCCTTGTTGATCACCTGCCGCAGTCGCTCCGTTCCCGCTTCCGGGGCGAGAGTAAAGCCGGTTTTGCGCACTTTGCGGATTTCCTCCATCAGCTCCGGGGTCAGCGAACCGACTCGCAGGCTGGGGAGCGAGACCGCTACTTTCTCCTCGGCATGGCGCGCCATGAGTGCTTTGAGCAGCGGCTCCAGGCAGCCGTAATCGCCGGTGGAGAGCGAGAGCAGGGAAACCTCCCCGTAACCGCTGCCGGCCAGGGCGCCGTCGACGATCTCCGCCACCTTCTGCGGCGAGCGCTCGCGCACCGGCCGGTAGAGGAATCCCGCCTGGCAGAACCGGCAGCCGCGGGTGCAGCCGCGGGCGATCTCCACCGTCACCCGATCGTGCACGGTGTTCATGAACGGTACGATGGGGGAAGGCGGAAAGGGGGCGGTCTCCAGGTCGGCGAGAATGCGCCGGCGCACCCGCTCGTAGCCGGGCTGCAGGGGGCGGAGGGCGGCGATGCGGCCGTCCGGCCGGTAGTCGACAGCGAACAGGGAAGGCAGGTAGACCCCCTCGATGGCCGCCAGGCGCCGGAGCAGAGCGCTGCGTTTCTCGCCCGCCTTTTTGGCTGCCCGCACCGCTTCCAGCACCTCCACCGCCGCCTCTTCGCCGTCGCCGAGGACGGCGGCATCGATGAAATCGGCCAGCGGCTCGGGGTTGAGGGCGCAGGGGCCGCCGACTATCACCAGCGGGTCGCTTTCGCCGCGCTCCTCCCGGCGGCGCGGGATGCCCGCCAGGTCCAGCATGTTGAGCAGGTTGGAATAGGAGAGTTCGTACTGGAGGGTAAAACCGACCACATCGAACCGCCCGAGGGGCCGGTCCGTCTCCAGAGAGGCGAGAGGCTGGCCGGCGGCGCGCAGGTGCTCCTCCAGGTCCGGCCAGGGCGCGAAGACCCGCTCGGCGGCGGCCCATTCCAGCCCATTCAGTAAATGGTACAGAATGGCGAAACCGAGGTGGCTCATCCCCACCTCGTAAACATCGGGAAAGGCCAGAGCGAAAGTGACTTCCACCCCCTCGGGGTTTTTGCGGATGCTCCCCAGTTCGCCCCCGAGGTAGCGGGAGGGGCGGTTCACCCAGGGGAGAAATTCCTCTATGGACATGCCTTTATCTTCCAATATGGTTTTTCTACAAAACAGAAAAGATAACACAGCAGACGGGAACGGCTCAACACCTTTCCCCGCACCGTTTTCCGTAGTAGGCTATTACTGACTTGCGGCATCGCCTGTGCTATGCTCTGGCCCACCGATATTCCCTGCAAGGAGTTTCCTTTGGAACCGTTCGTCCGTTGTACCGCCGACCTGCACGTCCATACCGTCGCTTCCGGGCATGCCTTCAGTACCATCGGCGAGATTGCCCAGGCGGCCGCCGGCAAAGGTCTGCAACTGGTAGGGCTCACCGATCACGGACCGGCGGTGCCCGGCGCCCCCCATCTCTACCACTTTCAGGCTCTGCGCTTCGTGCCGCCGGTGCTGCATGGGGTGCGCCTGCTGCGGGGGGTGGAAGCGAATATCGTCGATGGGGGGGAACTTGACCTGCCGGACGCCCTCCTCGAAAAACTCGACCTGGTGCTGGCCGCCTTCCACGAGGACTGCGGTTTCGACGACCGGGGTCCAGCGGCGAATACCGAGGCGCTGCTGCGGTTGATGGAAAAGCCGCGGGTGAAGATCATTGCCCATCCGGGCAATCCGAACTTCCCCCTCGACTATGAGGCGGTCGCCCGGCGCGGCGCCGAAACCGGCACCGCCCTGGAGATCAACAACGCCTCCTTCTCCATCAGCCGGCGAAACAGCGCCCCCAATTGCCGGACGATTGCCCGTCTCTGCGCCCGCTTCGGCACGCCGGTGGCGGTGGGGAGCGATGCCCACATCGCCCAGGCGGCCGGCGAGTTCGCCGACGCCCTGCAGGTCCTGCAGGAAGCTGGCGTGCGGCCGGAGCAGGTGGTCAACCGCTCCCTGGAATCGACCCTGGCTTTTCTCGATCTGGAGGCATAGCCATGCCCGAGCGCCCAGCGGATGTCGAAGTGCTGCCGCCGGAAACCGGCGCCACCCCGCCGCGGCCTCCGCAGGAGGCGCGCACCTGGGCCATGCTCTGCCATCTGTCGTCCTACCTCGGCTACGTCTTTCCCTTCGGACATATTCTCGGCCCCCTGGCAGTCTGGCTGTTCAAGGGGGAGAAATTCCCCCTGGTCGACGATCAGGGGAAGGAATCCCTCAACTTCCAGCTATCGATCACCATCTACCTGCTGGTCGCCGCCATCTTCATCCTGGTGGTGATCGGCTTTGCCCTGATCGCCCTGATCGCCGTCTTTCACTTCATCGTCGTCATCATCGCCGCGGTCCGCGCCAAGGACGGAGAAAAATACCGTTATCCTCTCACCATCCGCTTCGTCAGATAACGGCGCATAAACGCCCGGAGAAGACCTGATGGAAAAACTGTTCAGAGGGATCGTCGAATTCCGCCGGGAGGATTTCGAGGGGCATCGGGACCTCTTCCAGGAGTTGGGGAGGGCCCAGAAGCCGCACACCCTGTTCATCGGCTGCTCCGATTCGCGGGTGGTGCCGAACCTGATCACCCGCACCCACCCGGGCGAACTCTTCGTGGTCCGCAACATCGGCAACATCGTTCCACCCTACCGGGTCACCGGTGAATTCGTGGCCACCACTTCCGCCGTCGAATACGCGGTTCAGGCTCTCGGCGTCGACAGCATCGTCGTCTGCGGCCACTCCAACTGCGGCGGCTGCGCCGCCCTGCACGCCGCCCCCGAAGCCCTCGATCACCTTCCCCACGTGCGCAAATGGCTCGAAGTCTCCCGGGAAGTCCCGGGACGGGTGGCCCGCCGCCTCGGGGAAGACGCCTCCCCCGAGGCGCGCGAGTGGCTGACCGAACAGATCAACGTGACCGTGCAGATGCGCAACCTGCTGACCTATCCCTATATCAACGCAAGATACCAGCGGGGCGAGCTCAACATCTACGGCTGGCACTACATCATCGAGACCGGGGAGATTTTCAACTACAACCCCGAGACCTCCCTTTTCGAACTGATCTCCTGATCTGATCAGCCCATCGTTGAGTTTCGGAACGGGCCGGCGGGCGGGTTTTTTCATAACAATGTTATACCATTTTTAGTAAAAAATACCTTGACTCAACCGTCTGGCGTGTTAGATTTCCGCTAGCGAACACATCTGTCCCGTTTCCCCGCCGATGGAGGCCCGTCGTGGAAGATCTGTGGAAGTTGCGTGCAATGGGTTTTCGCCTGGGCGATATGGCTGAACAGGCGGAGTACGACCGACTGGTCAAGCGATTCCGGGAGGAAGAGCAGAAAACCAATCTGAACAACCTCCTGTTCGGCGAGAGCCATTTCTCCCCGCCGAAGCCCCGGACAAAACCGCAGAAGTAGTCGGGGGGCCGGTTCTCCCCGGCTCCCTCCCTCTCCCGCCACACCCACTCGACTCCAAACTCCCCTCTTCCCTCCTTCCAGCGCCACGGCCTGCTCGTCGTGGCCGGAAGTGTTTTCCTTTTGCACCCAGGTATCCCAAAAAGGCAGGGACAAAATGCCCCGGTTTTCTCCGGGAGCTGGTCTGATTCTTGACATTTTTTGAAAGAAAGAATATCATTCACAAGAAATGGACATTCAGAGAACGATAGACGATATTGACCTCCAGATTCTGAACATCCTTCAGGAAAAGGCCCGCGTTCCGAACGCCGAGGTGGCGCGCCAGGTGGGGATGGCGCCCTCGGCGGTTTTGGAGCGCATCCGCAAACTGGAGGAGCGGGGGATCATCGAGGGATATGAAGTGCGCCTCAATCCGCGCCATTTCGGCCAGGGACTGGCGGCGTTCCTCCTCATCGAGGCCGAACCCGCCGGCAACGGGAAGCTTGGCGAAAGACTGGCGGCGGTCCAGGGGGTGCAGGAAGTTCACCAGGTAGCGGGCTCCGACGGCTATCTGGTCAAGGTCCGGGCAGCGGACGCCGAAAGCCTCGGGCGGCTGCTGCGCGAAGATTTTCTGGCCATCCCCGGCATCCGCACCACCCGCACGCAGATCGTGCTGAACACGGTGAAAGAGACGAGACAGATTAATCTGAATTATGAATTTTGAATTTTTAATTTTAAATTAAATTTCCATTCAAAATTCAAAATTCAGAATTCAAAATTTCCCTTACCCTTTCCACCTATAACCAACCTTGGAGCACCGCCATGCCCATGTCCGATGCCTTTCAGCAGCGCCTCTTCCCTCATCTGGAGAAGATCGCCGCGCATTACGGCACCCCCTTCCACATCTATGACGAGGCGGGTATCCGCGCCACCGGCGAGGGGCTGAAGCAGGCTTTCGCCGGCATCGCCGGCTTCCGCGAGTATTATGCCGTCAAGGCCCTGCCCAATCTGCGCATCCTGCAGCTGATGCAGGAGCTGGGGTTCGGTTTCGACTGCAGTTCCATCCCCGAACTGGTCATGAGCCGGCGCATCGGCGCCCGCGGCGAGGACATCATGTTCACCTCCAACAACACCAGCCGGGAGGAGTTTCTCGCCGCCGCGGCCGAGGGCGGCTGCATCCTCAACCTGGACGATCTCAGCCTGGTCCCGAAGGTGGCCGACTTTCCGGAGCTGGTCTGTTTTCGCTACAACCCGGGACCGCGGCGGACCGGCAACGTCATCATCGGCCACCCCGAGGAGGCCAAGTACGGCGTCTCCCACGAGCAGATCGTGGAAGCCTACCGGCAGGCCAGGGCGCGGGGGGCGAAGCGCTTCGGCCTGCACACCATGGTCGCCTCCAACGAGCGCGACTACACCTACATCGTGCAGACGGCGGTCATGCTGCTGGAACTGGTGGAGACAATCGGCAAGGAGCTGGACATCCGCTTCGATTTCGTCAATATCGGCGGCGGCCTGGGGATTCCCTACCGCCCGGGGGACGAGCCGCTGAACCTGCCGGCCATTGCCAGGGAGATCACCGCCCTGTTCGCCGACTTCCAGGAGAAGAACGGCTATGCGCCGCGGATGCTGATGGAGAGCGGCCGCTTCATGACCGGGCCGCACGGCTGCCTGGTGACCACGGCCATCAATCGCAAGGATATCTATCGCAAGTACATCGGCGTGGATGCCTGCATGTCGTCGCTGATGCGGCCGGCCCTCTACGGCGCCTATCACCATATCAGCGTTCCCGGCAAGGAGCACCTGCCCAAGTCAGAGGTCTGCGACGTGGTCGGTTCCCTGTGCGAGAACAACGACAAGTTCGCCGTCCAGCGGGAGTTGCCGCCCATCGCCGACGGCGACCTGCTGGTCCTGCACGACACCGGCGCCCACGGCCACGCCATGGGCTTCCAGTACAACGGCCGGCTGCGCCCCAAGGAGCTGCTGCTGCGCGCCGATGGCAGCGTCGAGCTGATCCGGCGCGAAGAAACCCTGGAGGATTATCTTCGCACGCAGGATTTCCAGGCGGACCGGTTCACTCCATGATTTGCGATTTGAGATTGCGAGTATTCAACGGCGGCCGGTCCCTGCGGGGAACCGGCCGTTTTTCCAAGCCGCCGGGCAGATCCGGACCGACCTGCCGGCGGACATCTTCGGAGGAGTAGCACTGGCCGGGGGGAACGGTCCCGCTCAAGGGAGGAGCGAAAAGATGCGAGGGAAAACAACAAAGATCGTCCTGGCCTTCCTGCTGGTGGCCCTGGTCGGGGCCTTCTTCGCCTTCGACCTCGGCCAGTATCTCACCCTGGATTACCTCAAGGCGCGGCAGCTCGATTTCCAGCAGTTCTACGCCGCCCACCGGGCGCTGACCCTGGGCGCCTACTTTCTCCTCTATGTCGCCGTCACCGCCCTCTCCCTCCCCGGCGCGGCCATCATGACGCTGGCCGGCGGGGCACTGTTCGGTTTTCTCCCCGCCCTGGTCGTCGTCTCCTTCGCCTCCACCCTCGGCGCCACCCTGGCCTTCCTGGTCAGCCGCTTCCTGCTGCGCGACTGGGTGCAGGCGCGCTTCGGCGAGCGGCTGCGGGCGATCAACGCCGGAGTGGAAAAGGAGGGGGCCTTCTACCTCTTCACCCTGCGCCTGGTGCCGATCTTCCCCTTTTTCGTCATCAATCTGGTGATGGGACTCACCCCCCTGCGCCCCCTCACTTTCTACTGGGTCAGCCAGCTCGGCATGCTGGCGGGGACGGCGGTCTACGTCAATGCCGGCACCCAGCTCGGCCAGATCCAGAGCCTCTCGGGAATTCTTTCTCCCGGGCTGCTCCTCTCCTTCGCCCTGCTCGGGGTCTTTCCGCTGATCGCCAGAAAAGGAGTGGATTTCATGAAATCCCGGCGCGTCCTCAAGGACTTCCCCAAGCCGAAGAAGTTCGACTACAACGTGGTGGTCATCGGCGCCGGCTCGGCCGGGCTGGTGGCCTCGTACATCGCCGCGGCGGTCAAGGCGAAGGTGGCGCTGATCGAGAAAGACAGAATGGGGGGCGATTGCCTGAACACCGGCTGCGTGCCGAGCAAGGCGCTGATCCGCTCGGCGCGGATGCTCTCCTATTTCCGCCGGGCCGGGGAGTTCGGCATCCGCCAAGGCGGAGGTCGACTTCGATTTCGCCGAGGTGATGGAGCGGGTGCAGCGGGTCATCGGCAAGGTCGAGCCGCATGACTCCGTGGAGCGCTACACCTCCCTGGGGGTGGACGTCGTGCAGGGGGCGGCGAAGATCACTTCTCCCTGGACCGTCGAAGTGAACGGCCGCACCCTGACCACCCGCGCCATCGTCGTCGCCACCGGCGCCTCCCCTCTGGTGCCGCCGATCCAGGGGCTGGATCAGATCGATTATCTGACCTCGGACAACCTCTGGCAGCTGCGGGAGCTTCCGAAGCGACTGGTCGTCCTCGGCGGCGGCCCCATCGGCTGCGAGATGACCCAGGCCTTCGCCCGCTTCGGCTCCGCAGGTCACCCAGGTGGAGATGGGGCCGCGGATCATGCCCCGCGAGGACGAGGACGTCTCCGCATTCATCCGCCGGCGGTTCGAGGCCGAAGGGGTGCGGGTGCTCACCGGCCATGCAGCCAAGGAGGTCAAGGTCGAGGGCGGCCGGAAGATGCTGGTCTGCGAGACACGACGGATAGCCGGTGGAGGTCGAGTTCGACGCCATCCTGGTCGCCGTCGGGCGCAAGGCGAATACCAAGGGATTCGGACTGGAAGAGCTGGGGGTGAGCATCGAAAAGCGCGGCACCATCGAGACCGATCCCTTCCTGCGCACCAATTTCCCGAACATCCTGTGCGCCGGCGACGTGGCCGGCCCCTACCAGTTCACCCACACCGCCGCCCATCAGGCCTGGTACGCGTCGGTCAACGCCCTGTTCGGCCAGCTCAAAAAGTTCCGGGTCGATTACCGCGTCATCCCCTGGTGCACCTTCACCGACCCCGAGGTGGCCCGGGTGGGCCTGAGCGAGGCCGAAGCCCGGGAGAAGAATGTGCGTTACGAGGTCGCCCGCTTCGAGCTGGCGGAACTGGACCGGGCCATCGCCGAGGGGGAGGAGCACGGCTGGGTCAAGGTGCTCACCCCGCCCGGCAAGGACAAGATCCTCGGGGCGACCATCGTCGGCGCCCACGCCGGCGACCTGCTGGCCGAATTCGTCCTGGCGATGAAGCACGGCATCGGTCTGAACAAGATCCTCGGCACCATCCACGCCTACCCGACCCTGGCCGAGGCGAACAAGATGGCGGCCGGCGCCTGGAAGAAGGCAGCACGTGCCGGAGAAGCTCCTAGGCTGGGTGGAGCGCTACCACGCCTGGCGGAGGGGGTGATCGCGCTGCCGGTCGCCGCCGCGGAAAGACAAACGTATGTGTAGAAGAGTTTCAACGCAAAGGCGCAAAGAACAGGGAAAGAACGCAAAGAAAGCGAAACGAAATTTGGAACCCCTTTGCGCCCTGTATTTACTCCTTTGCGGCTTTGCGTTAAATTATCGGTTCTCAACCGAAGCAGAAAGGAAGTAAAGCAGATGGTTGCAGCATTCAAGGAACGTCTCCAGGAAATCAACCCCGGTTTCATCCGCTTCGAGAAACTGCAGACGCTGCAGGTCAATCTCGGCGACCAGTGCAACATGCGCTGCGCCCATTGCCATATCGGCGCCTCTCCGGCCGGAAGAAAGGTCATGGACCGGCCGGTCATCGACAAGATCGCCGAGACCATGGAGCGCATGCCGGGAATCACCCTGGATATCACCGGCGGCTGTCCCGGAGATGAATCCCGCATTTCCGCCGCCTGGTCGAGGCGACCGCCGCCCATTCCCCGCGCCGCATCGTGCGCAGCAATCTCACCATCCTGACCGATGCCGGATTCGAGTGGCTGCCGGAGTTCTTCCGGGAGCAGCGTCTGGTGGTCACCGCTTCCCTCCCCTGCTACCTGGAGGAGAACGTCGATCGCCAGCGGGGTAAGGGAACCCACGCCCGCAGCCTCGCCGCCCTGCGCCGGCTGAACGCCCTCGGCTACGGGGACGAGCTGGAGCTGAACCTCGTCTACAACCCCGGCGGCGACTTCGTCCCCGGCTCCCAGCAGGATCTGGAGGAGGCTTACCGGAAGGAGCTGTCGGAGAAGTACGGCATCCGTTTCAACCACCTCTTCACCATCACCAACGCCCCCATCGGGCGCTTCCGGGAATACCTGGAGTCCAAGGGGCTCTACGATCGCTACCTGCACCTGCTGGCCACCCGCTTCAACCCGGAGGCGGCGCAGAAACATCATGTGCCGCACCCTGATCAGCGTCGACTGGCAGGGATTTCCTCTACAACTGCGATTTCAATCAGGCGATCGGCTTGCCGATCACCGGCGCGGGACGGGGAGATCCTGAAGATCGAGGATCTGGAGACGGCGGCAAGGAGCGGCAAGGAACTTCTCCTTTCCGATCACTGCTACTGCTGCACCGCCGGGGAAGGATCGAGCTGCACCGGGGCGCTGGTGGCGTGAAGGGAGAGGAGGACCGCCTGAAACAGCAGGGGGTGACGTGATTTCTCCTTTTGCCGAAAAGCTGACTTACGGCTAACAAGGCCAATGCCTCTCCTTGTCCGTCCAGGAAAATGTGCTAGTCCTTTCCCTAGATCTGCAGAGGTAAGCCACAATTAACCCATCATCGGAGGCTGTGGTCATGCTGGTCATCTTCGACGTCGTCGGGACTCTCTTTTCCCTGGACCGGGTCCGGGAAAGCATTCGGGAGCAAGGACTTCCGCCGGAGTTGCTCCCGTGGTGGTTCGGTCGCCTTTTGCAGACCGCCATGGCGGCCACCCTGGCGAGTCGCTATCTCCCCTTCCGGCAGGCGGCCGAGGCCAGCCTGAAGCAGGTCCTGACTGTTGCCGGCCGCCCGGAAACCTGGCCAAACCGATCCTGGAACAGATGAAGGAACTCGCCCCCTGGCCCGACGCCGCGGACTGCCTGCGGCGGCTGCGCGGTGCCGGGCATCGCCTGGTCGCTCTGACCAACAGCTCGGCCGAGGCGGCGGAAGGGCTTCTGGGTAAAGCGGGGCTGCGTGATTTCTTCGAACTGGCCCTCTCCACCGATGAGGCCGGCGCCTGCAAACCCGACCCGCGTCCCTACCGGCTGGCCCTGGAGCGTGCCGGCTTTGAACCCTCTGAAGCCTGCATGGTGGCGGCGCACGGCTGGGACATCCTGGGCGCCGATGCGGTCGGGATGCAGACGGTCTGGATCGAGCGCCTGGAAAAGCGCTGGCCGTTTCCGGGAGAACCGCCGGGCCGGATCGCCGCAGATCTCGCGCAAGTCCCGGAAGCTGTCCGCCTGATATCGGAAATCTGATTGCGCAGGCCTGCTGGACCGGCACGGCGCGGTGGCTGGTTCCCGCTTCTTTCCTCCCCACCCGCTTCCTCGCCTTCCCCATTGCCGTCGTTCTTCCGCCGCTCCATCCCCGTCTGGGCACCGGTCATCGCCAGGGTGCCGATGATCCCGCCGGTCAGGCGGCACAGAGGCCTTTTAGGCTTGGGCTCACGGTTTTTTTTCGCTCTGAACATGTCGCCTCCGAATGCAATTTTTTTGGAGTGCAGCTCAAACGGAAGCCCGGCATTCAGCGAGAAAAAAGTATTAGGTTATTCGAATATGTTTAAGGGTCGAGAGCGATCCGGTTCAGTCTCGGCCGGTCGACAACCTGGGAGGAGTTGGAAAAAGTGCTCGACCTTTTACAGGCCGCATTACCCGGGTACTGAAGATGGTTAAGAAATCTAAGTTGAAATCCGTGCCTACGAACTCGATCCGTCTCGGGCTGCGGGAGAACCTCGGCCAGTTCTCGCTGCTGGTACTCGTCAATGCTTTTGTCGGCGCCATGGTGGGTCTGGAGCGCAGCATCCTTCCGGCCATCGCCGAGCAGGAGTTCCATATCGCTGCACGGGCGGCGATTTTCTCTTTCATCATCGTTTTCGGCGTTACCAAGGCGCTGACCAACTACTTTGCCGGCCGCCTCTCCGACCGCTTTGGTCGCAAGCACGTGCTGGTGGCGGGCTGGCTGGTGGCTGTTCCCGTGCCGTTTTTTCTGATGTGGGCACCGGATTGGAACTGGGTGGTCGGTGCCAATGTGCTGCTCGGCGCGAGTCAGGGGCTGACGTGGTCCCTCACAGTCATCATGAAGATCGACCTGGTTGGCCCGAAGCAGCGCGGCCTGGCCATGGGGCTCAATGAATTCTCCGGCTATTTTGCGGTGGCGTGCAGCGCCCTGGCAACGGCCTGGATTGCAGTGCGCTGGGGGCTCAGGCCCGAGCCGTTCTATCTCGGCGTCGCCTATGTCGCGGCCGGCTTACTGCTTTCGGTGCTGGTCGTGCGGGAAACCCGCCATCACGTGGCACACGAGGTGCGTGCCCACCGTCCGGCGGCAGGCACTTCTGGCCTCAGCCAGGGCGAGATCTTTCGCCGCACCTCTTTGACCGACCGCAATCTCTCCAGCGTCAGTCAGGCTGGACTGGTCAACAATCTGAATGATGGAATGGCCTGGGGGCTGTTCCCGCTGGTTTTCGCCGCCGCCGGCATGAACCTGGCCCAGATCGGCACCCTCGTCGCGATCTATCCGGCGGTCTGGGGAATAGGGCAGATTTTTACCGGTGCCCTGTCCGACTGCATCGGTCGCAAATGGTTGATCGTCTGGGGGATGTGGATACAGGCAGCCGGCATCATCGTGACGGCGCTGACGGCGCATTTCCTGTTTTTCGCGCTGGGTGGGGTGTTGCTCGGCGTCGGGACGGCGATGGTCTATCCCACCCTGCTGGCCGCCATCGGCGATGTGGCCCATCCCTCCTGGCGCGCTTCCGCCGTCGGGGTCTACAGGCTCTGGCGTGATCTTGGCTACGCTGTGGGCGCGCTCTTGGCCGGCATCACTGCCGACCTCTTCGGTCTGGTGGCGGCAATGTGGCTGATCGCGGGACTGACCTGGTTGTCGGGCGTGATCGCCGCAAGGCGGATGAAGGAAACCCGGACCGGAGAAAAAAGAACGGCTCCCGGCACAGGCTGAAGCGCATTGAAGGTTGCCCCGACGGCCGGGGACAGGGGGCGACTACACGCATTGATCGATCGCCGGATTGCGGGCCGCAGGCGCGGCGGCTAACTGTCCTCGCGCATCGCTGCCAGCGGCAAGGTGAAGTAAAACACGCTTCCCACCCCCGGCGCACTCTCCACCCGGACCTGACCGCGGTGGGCCTCGACCAGGCTGCGGGTGATGTAGAGTCCAAGTCCGACGCTGCCCGGTTTTTTCCCCCCTTTGGGAGGGTGAAAGCGGTCAAAGATATGGGGAAGGTCCTCCGGGTCTATGCCTTGGCCATGATCATGTACGGAGACAACCAGGAGCTTCCCGTCCTGCCGTGCCCGCACTTCCACGGGGCTGTCGGGAGGCGAAAATTTCAGGGCGTTGGTCAGCAGGTTGCTGAAAATGCGCTCCAGCCGCGCGGGGTCGGCCGCCACCGGCGGCAGCTCCGGCACCTCCGGGACGATCCGCGAAGCGTCCAGCGCGGTGGCGGACCTCCGGAGAAAATCGGCGAGGAACTGATCCAGCCGAACCGGTTCCATCTCCAGTTTGATCTCTCCCCCTTCCAGGCGTGCCGCCTCGACCAGGTCCTCGATCATGCGGTGCATGCGCTCGGCGGCGGTCACGATAGCCTCGACATGGGGTTTCGCTTCCTCCTCCTGGAGCCGGCCGGTCAGGAGTTGAGCGTAGCCGAGAATGACGGTGAGCGGCGTGCGCAGGTCGTGGGAGATGGTGTGGATGTACATCTCGCGCTCCTGCTGGAGGTCATGCATGCCAGTGATATCGACAAAGGTGGTGACTGCGCCCATGATCTCCCCTTCCAGGCGGATCGGCGCGGCGCTGAAGCTCCCCCAGATCGTCCGGCCCGTAGGAAAGGAGAACTTCAGGATTTCGCCGAGAACCGTCTCTCCCCGCAAAGCGCGCTGTACCGGCCATTGCTCCATGGTGAGGAGGGTACCATCCGGGGACTCCACCCGCAGCCCGCTGATTCGTTCCATCATGGGCTTGGCCCGCAGCTCAGGGGGATAGGCGAGCAGTTTTTCCGCCGCCGGGTTCGCGCGAACGATTCCTCCTTCCTGATTGTAGATGATCAGGGGGGCGGCAATGGCCCTGATGGTGGCGTCCAGTTCCGCGGCCCACCGCTGCGACTTCTGCAGCAGGTGCTTTCGTTCCTCGGCGATCTCCCACCGCCCTCTTTGCGCCTGCAGGCGCTCGTCGGCCAAAGCGACGAAACGGGCCACGGTCAGGATGAAATCGACTTCCGCTTGGCTGTACTGATCGCGGCTTTTGCTGCCGAAAGAGAGAGTGCCGAGGAGGCGGCTTTCGACCAGCAGGGGAACGCAGTAGTAGGCGCGAAGGCCGAAACGCCGGGCCAGTTGTCACCTGCGCTTCGGCCGAATTCTGGATGTGGGTGGCATAAATTGGCTGCCGCCTCTGGGCCGCCAGGCTGCAGATGGCCTTCCCCTTCCCGAGGCGGGAGATAAGGCGGGCCACATGCCCGGGGACGCCCTTCCAGGAGTCGAGCCGCAGGCTTCCGTCCTGCTCCAGGAAGTAATTGAAATAGGTGTGGAGATCGAGTTCCCCGGCGAGCATGTGAAAGGCGGCGGCGGCGGCATCGGCCGGCGTTTGCACCGCCAGCAACCGCCCAGCCAGTTCCGAGAGAAGCCCCAGACGCCGATTGCTTATATGCAGCGCCTGCTCCGTTCGCGCCAGTTCGGTCACGTTTCGGCCGTAGAGATTGACATACCGCCGGGCAGAAACCGGCACGCAGAAAAAGGAGAACATCAGGTGGTCGGCACATTCGACCTGCACGTTGGTGGCCACTCCGGTGCGAAGTACCTCCAAGGCGGCGGTCAGTAACTCTTTGGGCAGCCGCTCCCCTGTCAGCCGCTTCTCCTGCTCCAGCAGGAGAACGGCGCGACCGTTAGCGAATAGAACCTCCCCGCCCGGCCCCAGCCGCAGCAGCGGATCGGGGTTTTCCCGAGGAAACTGGGCGAGGCTGAGGATCTTCTGCACCCCTCGAGGAGTCCTCCCCAGGCGAACGCCGCGTCTTATCTGCCGACCCCCCTCATGCGCCGTGCCGGGCCGTGCGCTTCCATGTTTTCTCTTCATCCCCCCCCCAAAAACAGGTAAGTTGGTTACCTCCTCATAAGTTGGTTACCTCCTCATTTTAGTTCAAAATTAGCGGCCCAAGGGTCGTGGGGAGCGAATTTGCAACAAAGAAGGCGACCAGGTCCAAAAACCATAAAACTTTTCTTAATTGCAGGGCGATTCAAGTCCCAAGCGGCATCTCCTCCGGCTGGAGGTCAAAGCGTGGGATGCGCTGTACCGCTAGCAAGGAGATCAGGCTGAGCAGCGCGCCAAAGATAAAGGGGATGCGGTAATCGACCATCCAGAGTGCCCCACCGATGGCCGGCATCACTACGGCGGCAATGTGGTTGATGGTAAAACCGACTGCCATGCTCGGAGCGATATCCCGGTTATCGGCGACTTTTTGGAAATAAGTGCGGATGGCGATCGCAAAATTGAACAGGATGTGATCGAGGATGTACATCACGATAACCACCAGCTTCGAGCCACTGAAGGCATAGACCAGGAAGATGCCGATCAGCCCGGCATATTCCACCGAGAGGACCCGACGTTCGCCGAAGCGGACGATGGCCTTGCCAATTGCGGGGCTCAGCACGTAGTTGACCGCATTGTTGACGACGAAGAGGAGAGTGACCTCGGTCACCGTGCAGTGGAATACCTTGACTAGAAGGTAGATCGAAAAGGCAATGAAGATCTGGCGCCGGGCGCCGGCCATAAAAGTGAGGAAATAATAGAGGGAGTATCGGCGCCGGAAAATCATCTTTCGTTGCTGCAGCGGCACCTTCTGGTGGGTCGGGTCCTGCAGCAGCCCCCAGAGGCCGGCGGCGACAACCAGCAGGCCGATCGAGAGGAACATCACCCGGTAGCTGAAGACCATGCTCATCAGATAAATCACCAGGCCGATGACGATGCTCGCCGCTGCCGCCAGGCTACGCAGCCGACCAAAGATCAGCGGGGAGGTGGCGGTGCTGAAGTATTGCAGCGTCAGGGACTGATTGGTCGTTTCGTAGTAATGAAAACCGAAGCTCATCACCAGGGTCGTGACCACCAGGCCGGGGTAGCTCGGGAAAAAGCCGGTCAAGCCGACACCGGCGCCGAGCAGGACGATGGAAAAAGCCGAGAGCCGGTGCTCGCGGACCACCAGCATGACGAAAACCGCCAGAAGTGCCAGAAAACCCGGGATTTCGCGTACCGAGCCGATGACTCCGATCTGCAGACCATTGAGGCCCCCGACTTCTACGGCAAAATTGTTGAACAGGATTTGCCAGCATTGCAGTCCGACCACCGAGGCGGCGGTTTGAACGACCAGGAAGCGCAGCATGGGGCGCTGCTCATTTGAGATCATGGGTACAGCCTTTTACGGGGAATTTTTTCTGAAAGAGGTCGGCAAACAGTCTGCGACAATTTCCGGCAAATGGTAAGAAAAAAGAGCATCCGCCCACCCGGGCGTGGAAAAATTCCAACCCGGGCTGCATGACTCGTCAGATCACCCGGTCGATAAACTCGTCCACCTGCCGTTCCGCCTCTTCCCGGCTCATCCCGTATTTCTCTTCCAGCTTGCCGATCAGCTGTTCGCGGCGACCGGCGATCCAGTCGACCTCGTCGCCGGTCAGCTCTCCCCAGAATTCCCGGATTTTTCCCTTCAGCTGAGACCAGCCGGCCCCCAGTTTGTCGGTTTGCATGTGCGTTTCCTTTCCTCCCGGTCAGTTCTGCTCTTCTGGCCGCCATACCGGAAGGGTAAAGGTGAAGGTGCTCCCCCGCCCGGGGACGCTGCTGACGGCGATGCGGCCGCCGTGGGCTTCCACCAGCATGCGGGCAATGAACAGGCCAAGGCCGACGCCGCCTTCCTTGCGGCCGCTCTTTGGCCGGTAGAAGCGCTCGAAGATATGCCGCTGGTCTTCCGGCTCCAGGCCCTGCCCGTGATCGGTCACCGAGATCTCGACTTCCCCGTCGGCGGGGCGCGTGCGAATCTCCACCGGGCTGCCGGCCGGAGAATACTTCAGGGCATTGGTCAGCAGATTCGTCAACACCCGCTCCAGACGATGGGGATCGGCCGCCAGCGGCGGCAGTTCCGTCGGGATATCCGCCACGATCCTCTCGACTTCCAGCCCCGGCGCCGAGCTCCGCAGCAGGTCGGCCAGGAAACTGGCGAAATCGATTCGCTCCCGCTCCAGCCGCAGCTGCCCCCCTTCCAGCCGGGCGGCATCGACCAGATCCTCGATCAGGGCGCCCATGCGGGCGGAGGCCTGCAGGATCGCCTCGGTGTGCATGCCGACTTCGCTCGGCAGGTCGCGCCCCCGCAGCAGTTTTTCCAGCAATTGCGCATGGCCGTGGATGACGGTGAGCGGAGTGCGCAGGTCATGGGAAATGGTGTGCGTATAGAGCTCCTGGTTTTTCTGCAGCTCGTGCAGGGGGGTGATGTCGGTGAAGGTGGCGACCGCTCCCTGGGTGATCCCATCGGCGGTGCGGATCGGCGCGGCGCTCACCGTCGCCCAGATGGTCTGCTCCGGAGCCGGATGCAGGACGAGAACCGACCCGAAGACGGTCTCCCCCCGCAAGGCCCGGAAGGTCGGCGACTCCTCTGCCGGAACCGGCGCGCCCTCCGGGGTTTCCACCCGCAGCCAGGCGCTGCGTTGCGGCAGCGGCAATTCCCGCCGGGCAGCCGTATAGCGGAACATCCTCTCGGCCGCCGGGTTCATCCGCAGGATTTCCCCTCCGGCCCCGTAAATGATGACCCCGTCTGGTATGGAAGAGATAGTCGCTTCCAGTTCGGCCAGGACCCGCTCCCGTTCCGCCTCGGCCCGCTTCTGCTCGGTGATGTCGGTAAAAATGGCGACCGCCCCCAGCATCTGGCCTTCCGGCGACCGGATGGGAGCGGCACTGACGTTGGTCCAGAGGGTGCGGTCCGGCGCCGGGTGCAGAACCATGACCGCGCCGCGGACCGTTTCCCCCCGCAGGGCGCGGGCGACCGGGATCTCGCTCGGCGGGAAGGGCACCCCCGCCGGCGTCTCCACCCGCAGCCAGGCAATCCTTTCGGCCAGTGGCTCCTGGCGCATCTTCGGGGAGTAGGCGAAGAGATTTTCCGCCGCCGGGTTCATGCGGGCGATCTCCCCTTGCAGGCCGAAGATGATGACCGCGTCGGCAATAGAGGCAATCGTCGCGTCCAGCTCGGCGGCCCGCCGCTCCACTTCCGCCAGCAGTCGGGCGCGGTCCTCTTCCGCATTTTTCAGCGGCGTGATGTCGGTGGAAATCCCTCCCAGGCCATAGATGGCGCCGGCGGCATCGCGCAAGGGGAACTTGGTCGAGATGAAGACATGCCGGCCATCGTCCTGCGGGATTTCCTCCTCAAAGGTGAGCGGGGAGCCGGTCTCCAGCACCGCCAGGTCATTGGCGCGTACCTGCGCGGCCGAGGTGGGGCTGGCAACCACCTCGGCATCCGTTTTGCCGATGAACCATTCCAGCGGCCGCCCGAAAATCCGTTCGTATACCCGGTTGACCAGCAGCAGATGACCCTCCCGGTCCTTGAGGTAAATGGCCGCAGGGGTGTTGTCGAGAACCGCCTGCAGACGCCCTTCGCTCTCCCGCCGGGCCTGTTCCACTTCAACCATCTCGGTGATGTCCTGGGCGACGGCAACGGCGCCGGCGAGTCGGTCCTCGGCATCGAAGATGGGCGCCGCGGAACTGAGAATGGTGCCGCACCGCCCATCGAAGCGCAGGATATGCGCCTGCTGGCCATGGACCGGCCGACCTTCCAGCAGCGCCCGCGCCAGAGCCCAGTCTTCCGGCCGCAGCGGTTCACCGGTATCCGCCCGCCAGCCCTGGTACTGGGCGAACTCCGGAATCCCCTGGGAGTGGGGAGCGCCGCCCCAGATCTGCTCGACCATGCGGTTGGTCTCGATCACCCGGCCGTCGGCATCGGCCATCCAGACGGCAACCGGCAGGGTATCGAGAACAGT
This sequence comes from uncultured delta proteobacterium, assembly GCA_963816395.1. GTDB lineage: Bacteria > Desulfobacterota > Desulfuromonadia > Desulfuromonadales > JACZKF01 > CAWFKQ01. The sequence continues at coordinate 261,127 of CAWFKQ010000016.1, forward strand.
GCGCAGGCGGTTGCGTTCCTCCTCCCCCCGGCGGCGGGCTTCTACCTGGTCGGTGATTTCATTGACGATCAGCAGCAGATCGGGGACTTTCTCGCCGCCGGGGAGGGGGAGCAGCGACCAGCGCCACCAGGTGATGCCCCGTGTGAAGCCGAGGTGCCGGTATTCCGGATTGGTGTAGGGCACGCCGGTTTCCGCCACCCGGCGGTAGATGTCCAGCAGGCCGCTCTCGGCCATCCCCGGTATGATCTCCTCGATCGGCCGCCCCCGCAGGTTGCCCTGGCGGAAGGATTGTTCCAGAAACTGCCGGCCGTAGTCGTTGAGCCATTTGAGCCGCAGACGGCGGCCGTCGACGACCGCCAGGCCGACCGGGGCGTTCTCGACGATGGCGGCGAACAGGCCCCGGCGCTCCTTCAGTGCCTGCTCCAGGAGCTCCCGTTCGGCCTCCAGCCGCCGCCGGCGGCGGTTCTCTGCCTTGCGCAGTTCCCGCCGCAGAATCGCTCCCAGGCGCGCCAGCTGCTCCCGGGTGAGATAGGCCTGGGCACCTCCTTGCATGGCCGCCGGAACCAATTCCCGCCGGCTGGCGAAGATCATGATCCGGACGGCATCCGGCGCCTGCTTCCGCAGCAGGCGCAGGATTGCCCGGCCGCTCAGGCCGGGGAGACTGCCCCCGATGATGACGGCCGCCCAGGGCCCCTCGGCCAGGGCCTGCCGCAGTGCCTGTCCGCTGTCCGCCCGGCACAGTTCGGGTTTGAGATCGCCGCCCTGCAGTTCGCAAGCGATCCGTTGCGAATCGTCTTCGGACCTCTCGATAATAAGCAGCCGCACAGACCTGGGCACGCTCCGTAAATGGGGAAAATTCCTATTTTATCTTACCCTTCGATTGTGGAAGGACAAGGGGCCGGGACGTTCGGAAAAGGAAAAAAGCGAAGGAAAACGGCAGGGAGAACAAACTCCCGGAACAGGGAGGAGGAACGGGGTGCGCGGCGGCTGGCTAGTGTCCCGTTTGGTTAGTCCATTCAGATAATTCTGAGGCATTTTGACTGCTGGCAAGGCGCGCCGACGCAGGCCTAGCCTGCACTAAGCCGAGGAGGCGTAACGCAGCTAGCGGGCAAAAGGACCAGAATTAATGGACGGAATTAACCAATCGGGACACTAGGGGAGTCCGAAACGCTGCAGGGCCTCGGCCGTGGCCAGATCGAAGTGCGAGAATTCCATGGTGTAGGTGCCGCGGCCGCGGGTGGCGCTGCGCAGTTCGGTCATGTAGCCGAACATTTCCGAAAGGGGGACCTGGGCCTGGATCACCTCGGTATCGCCGCGGCTCTGCATGCCTTCAATGCGGCCGCGTTTCTGCTGCAGTGAGCCGAGCGCCCGCCCGGCATTTTCGCTGGGGACAATCAGCTCCAGGCGCATGATCGGTTCGAGCAGCGCCGGCTCCCCTTCCCGGGCCGCCAGGGCCAGGCCGCGCTGGGCGGCGGCCCGCAGGCCGAGTTCGGTGGTGACGCCGGGTTCGTAGGGAGCCTCGATGACCCGCACTTCCAGGTCGGTGAAGGGGTAGCCGGCACGGGCGCCGGCCGCGGCAGCCTGGGTGAGGGCGCTCTCCAGGCTGGCCTGCAGCTCCGGCGGCAGGGGGGCGGCGAGCGGCCGGCGGCAGGACCAGCCGCAGCCCGGCGCCGCGCGGCAGCGGCGAAAGGCGCAGCAGCACCTCCCCCTTCTGCGGCCGGCCATCCACCTCCCGCTGGAACACCTCCCGGCGCTCCACGGCCCGCTGCAGGGTTTCCCGGTAGACCACCTGCGGCCGGCCGGTCTTGACCTCGACGCCGAACTCGCGGGCCAGGCGGGTGGTGAGGATCTCCAGGTGCAGCTCCCCCATGCCGGTGAGGATGGTCTGGCCGGTCTCGGCGTCTTCATGCACCCGGAAGGTGGGGTCTTCCCACTGCAGTTTCTCCAGGGAGGGGAGCAGCTTCTCCCGGCCGTCAATGCTCTTCGGCTCCACCGCCAGGGAAACCACCGGTTCGGGAATGGCGAGGCCGCCAGCACCAGCGGCCGTTCGGGGCTGCACAGGGTATCGCCGGTCAGCACGTCTTTCAGACCGGCGGCGGCGACGATATCGCCGGCCCGCGCCTCCTCCAGGCGCTCGCGCTTGTGGGCGTGCATGCGGAAGAGGCGCGCCACCTTCTCCGAGGCGCCCCGGGTGCTGTTCCAGACCGCGTCGCCGGGGCGCAGGCGGCCGGCGTAGAGGCGCAGGTAGGTGAGCTTGCGACCCTCGTCGGAGACCACCTTGAAGGCCAGGGCGCAGAGGGGCGCCTGCGGCTCGCAGGGCAAGTGCACGGTTCTCTCCTGACCGTCCGCCGGCCGGGCGGGGACCGGCGGCGCTTCCAGGGGGAAGGGAGAAAGGCCCCGACGGCGTCGAGCAGCGGCTGGATCCCCTTGTTGCGCAGGGCGGCGCCGAGCAGCACCGGAAACAGGCGGCATTCCAGCGTCCCCCGGCGCAGGGCGGCGGTCAGCCGCTCCGCCGCCACTTCCCGGCCGTCGAGGAAATCGGCCAGGATGGCATCGTCGAAATCGGCCGCCGCCTCGATGATCCGCTCGCGCGGCGACGCGCACCTCCTGCCGCCGCTCGTCGGGAACGGCTGCCGTTTCCATGGTCACGCCCTGATCGGCCTCGGCGAAGGTGAGCAGGCGCTCCTCCAGCAGATCGATAACGCCGGCGAACCCCGCCTCCTCCCCCAGCGGCAGCTGCAGCAGCACCGGCCTTGCCTGCAGGCGCTCCGCCATCTGCGTCAGCACCGCCTGGTAATCGGCGCCGATGCGGTCCATCTTGTTCACCAGGCAGACCCGCGGCACCCGGTAGCGGCTGGCCTGGCGCCAGACCGATTCGCTCTGCGGCTGCACCCCCTCGACGGCGCTGAAGATGGCAATCGCCCCGTCGAGCACCCGCAGCGAACGCTCCACTTCGATGGTGAAATCGATGTGCCCCGGGGTATCGATGAGGTTCAGCCACAGTCCGCCCCAGCGGCAGGTGGTGGCGGTGGCGGTAATGGTGATGCCGCGCTGCTGCTCCTGCTCCATCCAGTCCATGGTGGCGGAGCCGTCATGGACTTCCCCCATCTTGTGGATTTCGCCGGTGTAAAAGAGGATGCGCTCGGAGACCGTCGTCTTGCCGGCATCGATATGGGAGATGATGCCGATATTGCGGATATTGGAGAGGGAAGGGGAGGAAGGCATAATTTTGAATTATGAATGTTGAATTTTGAATTAAGGAAATTATAACCCGAAACCGCGAAATTTGTCGGGTACAAATTCTCTGTAAGGCAGGAAATGGAATCCTGCCTGCAAACCGGTTCGGAAATTAATTCAAAATTAAGAATTCAAAATTCAAAATTGCATCAAGCCGCCAACCCCTTGCGGATCTGGTACAGCTCCTCCAGCCCGAGGCCGTTGCCTTCGCAGTATTCCCGCTCGATCTCCTCCACGTAAAAGCGGTCGAGACCGCTGTTTTCGAGGAAATCCTCACGCAGCGCGGCGTCCTTTTCGACGATGATGCGGGGCAGGAGGTTGTGCAGGTAGATGGCTTCCTTTTTGATATCGACCACCACGTTGCGGAACAGGGCGGCAGGCAGCTCGCCGCTGAGGTGCCCCTTGCTGCGCAGTTCCTCTTGCACTTCGGTGCGCAGGATTTCCTGCTCGGCCCGGGTGCTGAAACGGGAGTAGAGGCTGCGGATGCGGTCTTTGACGTGCCCCAGGAGCAGGTTGTAGAACTGTTCTTCCCGGTCCGACGGCGTCGAGCCGGGCGACCAGTTCCTGGACCGTCTGCCGGCTGTCCTGGATGGCCGCCAGCCCTTCCCGCAGGCAGAGGAGCTTGCGCCGGCCGAAGCGTCCCAGATACTTGTTGTCCAGAATATCGGCAAAGAACAGGGTCTCGAAAAGCTCTGGAGAGAGCTCGGCGAAGGCTTTCTGGTTGCCGAGCAGACTGCGGATCGTCTCGTCGGTGAAGCGGACCCCCTCCATGAAAGCCAACTGGCTGATCCTGGCCGAGGTGCTGTCGTAGCGATCGAAGTAGGTGATGATGTAAGAGAAGCTCTCCAGCAGGGAAAGGTCGGCGCCGTCGCGGATCTTCTCGTCGCAGGCTTTTCCCGCCTCGAGCAGGATCTGCTCGAAGGTGTGGTCGCGGTTTTCGCTGGCCCGCCGCTTGGCATTGAGCAGCCGGATCATATCCTCCCGGTCGAGGCTGGCGTCGATGTGCCGCTCACCCAGAAACAGCCCGTGCAGGATCTGCCGGGTCTCGGCCAGGTAATCCTGGTCGGCCAGCTTGACCAGGCTGTCATGCTTGAGCATTTCGTCCAGGGTATAGAAGAGCGCCGAGGGGATCTTGTTGCGCACCGACAGCGTCTTGAGCCGGTTCAGGCGGGCGTTTTCCAGCTCGTTGATGGTGCCCCGCCGGCTGCATTCGATGAGAATGCTTTTGTACTCATCGACGATCCGGCGGTTGTCCGGATGCTTGTACATCACGTCGATGCGGATCCGCTCCTGCTGGTATTTGTCCAGGCCGAGGCTGGCGGCCAGCTGCTCCAGGCGCTCGGCATCCCGCTCGGAGATGGTCTTGTCCCGGAAGTAGAGGTCGCGAAAGCAGTCGTAGAAGGCCTTGTGCTTTTTATGGATGAGCTTTGATCAGGTAAAGGGCGCTGCGGTGGCCGAGCAGGCCGAACATCTCCTCGATCAGTTCGGCGTCGTCGCCGTCGCCGACGCTGGTGCTGCGCTTCAGCAGCTTGCCGAGCAGGCGCAGGATCTCTTCCTGCTGCACGGGGAGGGAGCCGGAGACCGAGCCGGTGAGAAAGAAAAAGTAATTGCAGACGGCGTTCCCCTCGAAAAAGATCCGTTCGTAATTCTGCCGTCCCTCGGTGCGCCCGGTGAAGACCAGATCGCCGTTGCGCTCGATGGTGGCGCCGAACAGGACCAGGCGGTTGCGCACGTCCACCTTGGCCAGGTCGGCCAGCGGCTGGTCGACGCCGAACATGTACTCGCAGAAGGAGCCGCCGTTGCCCCGGTGGCGGATTCCCTCCCGGTCGAGGACGATCTCGTTTCCCGGCGAGAAGAAGCGCAGGCCCTCGCCGAGCCGTTTCATAAAAACAGCAGCGGAAGGCATCTCTGGCGGCCGCCGTGGCGAAATACTCGATGGTCGGATTCAGGTGGCCGTGCAGGCGGATTTCCTGGTGCATGGGCTTCTTTCCAGATGGCATTCCGGCGAGAAAGATTTCATCTTACGCGACGAATCGCCGCAAACTCAAGTTCCTTCTGTCGCCTGGCGGCAATCTGCAGGCACTGACCGTCGTAGGCGAACTCCACCCCCGGCGGCAGTGCGGCGGAATCGGCTGCATGCTCCACCTCGTGACTGAGGTGGGTGAGCAGGGTCAGCCGCGGCGCCAGGCGAGCGGCGACTTCCAGCGCCCCGGGGATATTGAAATGGGTTTCGTGCGGGGTGAAGCGCAGGGCATCGATGATCAGCACCTCCAGTCCCTGCAGGCGGGCCTCCGAGGCCGGAGGGATGGCGCTGCAGTCCGTGAGATAGGCCAGGGGGCCGAAACGATAGCCGAGGGAGACGCCGCGGCCGTGCTGCAGCGGCAGCGGCAGTACCGGCAGGCCGAAAAGGAGGAAGTCGCCGCCGATCCTGAACGGCGTCAACTGCGGCCGGTAGCCCTGGTCGAGGGTGTCGTCGAAGATATAGGCAAAGGAGCGGCCGATGAAGTCGATCGTCTCGCTGGAGCCGAAGATGGGAATCGGAGGCGCCGGCGGTCAGGCTGAACGGCCGCAGGTCATCGATGCCGTGCAGGTGATCGGCGTGGGTATGGGTGTAGAGAACGGCATCGATCCGGCGGATTTTTTCCCGCAGCACCTGCTGGCGCAGGTCCGGGGTGGTATCGACCAGGATATTATGCCCGCCGTAGCCGATCAGCACGCTGCAGCGGGTGCGGGCGTTCTGCGGCAGGCCGGAGGTGCATACGGCACAGGTGCAGCCGGCTACCGGCACCCCGGTGCTGGTGCCGGAGCCGAGAACGGTTACCGTAAGTTCCGCTCCCCCCCTCATGCCTTGAAGGCGCCCACCTCGTTCTCCAGGGCGGCGCTCTGCGTGGAGAGGATTTCCACCACCTCGTCGAGTTCAGTCGTGCGGGCGGCGGTTCCCTCGGCAATCCGGTGCAGACCCGAGACCGCTTCCACCACTTCCCGGCTGCGCTGGTTGAGGGAACGGGAGACCTGGTCGATGCGCTCGATCATGGAGCGGATCTGGTCCATGCTGAGATTGATCTGCCGGCTCCCCTTGGCCTGTTCGCCGGTACTCACTTTCCCCTGGGAAGCGATCTCCTTCATCGTCTCCGCCGCCCTGGTCAACTGGCGGGTACCCTCGGTCTGCTGGCGGATGGCGGCGGCGATCTGCCCCAGCATGGAGGCGACCTGGTTGATGGCGCCGGTGATCTGGCGGCTGCCCTTCGACTGCTCCTGGGTGGCGCGGACGATGCTGCGCACCTGGTCGGTCGCCTTCACGGTGCTGCTGCGGATCTTCTCCAGCGCCGCCCCGGCTGTCCTGGACCGCGTCACTTCCAGGTGCACCCGCTCGCTGCCGGCGGCCATCGCCGCCACTGCATCCTGGGTGCCGGTCTGCAGCGAGTCGATAATGGTCGTGATCTCCCGGGTAGAGACGGAGGTGCGCTCGGCCAGTTCGCGGATCTCATTGGCGACCACGGCAAAACCCTTGCCGTGCTCGCCGGCCTGGGCGGCGATAATGGCGGCGTTCAGGGCCAGCAGGTTGGTCTGATCGGCGATCTCGTCGATGACGGTGAGAATCTTGCCGATCGATTTCGATTGATTTCCCAGGTTGCGGATGACCTTGGTCGCCCGATCGACCGATTCCCTGATCAGGCCGATCCCCTCGATCGTCTCCGCGACCACCTTTTTCCCCTCCAGGGCATCCTGCGCCGCCGCCTCGGCAAGCCGGCTGGTCTGTTCGGCGTTCTCATCCACTTCCTTGATGGCGGCATCCATTTCGATGATGGAGGAGGCGGTGGTTTCCGTGGAAGCGGAAAGGATCTCGATATTCTCGGCGATCTGCTGGCCGGCCACCGACATTTCGTGGATCGAACTGGTCACTTCCTCGACGATGCCGAAGAGCCTCTCCGATTGCCCGGCGAGTTCCTCGATGGTGGCGCCCAGTTCCAGGGTGGCGGAGGAGCTCGCTTCCGCCGAATCGAGAAGACTGCCGGTGCTTTCGGCAATGCCGGAGAGCGACCCTTCGATCTCCTGCATGGAGCGGTGCGACTCCTCCATGGCCTGCAACTGGCGTATGGCGCCGCCGCTCACCTGCTGCGAAACGCCCCGCACCCGTTCGGTAGCGGCGGCCAGGTCGGTGGAAACGGCCCGGCTGCGGCGGACCATCTCCCGCATGCGGCCGAGAAAACGATTGAAGCTGCCGGCGAGCTCGCCGACTTCGTCCCGCTGGCGCACCCGCAGTTCCCGCGTCAGGTCGCCTTCCCCTTCGGCGATCTCCTTGAGGTTGCGCCCGACCTCCGCCAGGGGAGTGATGATGCCCCCGGAGATGAGCAGGCTGACGGCGGTCGCCACGGCGAACAGGGCGCCCAGGATGATCAGAACGATCCGCCGAAACTCCTCCTTGGCGGCATTGACCCCGGAACGGTCGATGGCCAGCAGCAGCCCGTGCCGGTCGATCGGCAGGGGATCCTTGAACAGGGCGTAGGCGGCGCCGTCGAGCGCCAGGGTTTTCCCCCCGCCTTCCAGGACCTCCTCCGGCTGCACCGGCCGCAGTTCCGCGCGGCTGGCGGCGAGTATGCCCTGCGGACCGTAGAAGGCGATCTCCGTCCCTTTCAGGGGCTTGAGGTTGCCGCCGAAGATCGTCTCGAGGAAGCGGTCGTTCAGGAAACAGACGCCGACCAGATGGCCGACCATTTCCTGATGGTCGTAAACCGGGGTGGCGACGACGATGGCCGGCCGGCCGTCGAAGAAATAGAGCATGGAGAAGGATTCCCCGCCCAGGCTGGCCTGGATGGCCGGGTTATCCTTGCCGCTGCTCTGCGGCAGGTCTTTTTCCTGATGCAGACGGAACAGCAGGTTGCCGTCGCGGTCGAGGGCTTCCATCAGGTCGAAATTGAACGACTTGAGGTCCCGCTGGAAATTCTCCTGCAGCCGGGCGCTGTCGCCGCTCCGGGCGGCCGCCCGGAGCCCTGTCGACGAGCCCGGTATCGGCGGCTATCAGGCGCAGGTAATTGGTCTTCTCGGTCTGGGCGGCGGCGATGTTATGCTCGATCAGGCCGGCGATCGTCTGTGCCCGCTGCTGCAGGTCCGCCTCCATCTGCCTTTCGCTGAGGGTGGAGACGAAGAACATGGTCAGGGTCAGCGGAACGACGGACAGGCCGATCAGGGCGGCGAGAATTTTCCAGCGCAATTTCAGAGAGCCGAACATCGGAAACCCTTCCTTCCGCAGCAGTGGAGAGACGAAAACGAGGACCGCTGTCTTGCCGGAGATAGGCTGTGTGCCTCAGCCCGCTGAAAATGATCTCCCGCGCAGCGGGGCGGACCGCAGATTTTCAGTCGCGAAGGGCAACGGATGCTCGCGCCCGGACAGCATGAAATAATGGGGAAAATAGCACCAGGCACCCCTCCAGGCAAGACTTTCCTCAGAATGAGCAGCGAGACTTCCTGCCGCACCGCTCTTCCGCCACTTGTCCGCCCCGGCTCGCCAGGGTTATAATGAGAACCAGGAGTCCCGTCGCATGGCTGACCAATACCCGCGTCTTCCCAGTCTTATTCCTCAGCAACTTCACGGTCGAGGAAACCGCCCCCTTCCGCCGGCACCTCAACCGCCTGGAAGTGGAGATCGGCCGCGAGGATTACCGTCACCTGAAACAGGTGGAACTTCTCCCCGAATGCCCCTCCGAGGCCGATTTCCAGGGGATGGAAGAGATCACCGAGCGGCTCATCGCCACCACCCAGAACAACTACAACCGCGACCTGCTGCGCCGCCTGCGGATCCGGGTTTACCTCGATGTGCCGCGCTACGAGGTCTACTACCGGCTGGCGGACCGCGCTCTGCGCTTCACCGCCGCCTGGCGGCAGCAGGTGCTGCGGCGCTTTTTCGCCGAAGTGCCGGTGGCGGATACCGGCTGGCGTCCCTGCCGTCCGCCGCTGGGCCGCTTCGCCTGCCGCTTCCTGCCGGACCGCGCCGGGGGCGTGCTGCTGCTGCGGCAGGAAGGCAAGCGAGCCGGAGCGTGCCCTGCTCACCGCCACCCACTGTCCCTATGACCCGCATACCCTGGAGGTGACCCTGTATTTTCTCCTCGCCGGCAAGGGGGACAGGGCGATCATCAATCTCGGCTTCTCCGGCCGCGAGCCGCTCACCGACGAAAACCTGGAGCGGCTGAAAGGCTGGGGGGTTCCCCTCAACCCCAGCAATATAGATGCCATCTATCCCTATGCCGACGCCGCCGGCCATCCTTTCTGCTATAAGCTGGAGGAGGGCTGCGGGCAGTACGTGGCGGCCTCTCGGCGGCGCGCCGCCGCCGCTGATCATCGATATTCACGGCTGCGTCGGCACCCGGCCGCAGGACGATCGGGTCATCGTCGGCCTGGGCGGCTTTCCGCCCTTGCCGCAGCCGGCCGACCTGGGGGAGCCGGCGACGCGCGGCGCCGCCATTCACCTGCGGCCGCATCCCCGCCTGCGGCAGGGTCTGGAGCTGCTGCGCGAGCTTTCCGCGGCAATCCATATCCAGTTCTGCTCCGGGCCGCAGCAGGGCTACCATTTCCTGCTTCAGGACGGAGCTGCGGCTGGCCGGCCGCGCCTTGGACCCGGCGCCGAGGTGCGCAGCCTGCTGACCGGGGAGGAGCGGACCTGGCTGCCCGGCGAGGATATCCGCTGGCTGCCCGGCGCCGGCGGCAATGCCCTGCAGCGTCTGGAAGCCCGGCGGCTGCGCCCGGATGCCCTCTGCCTGCATGTGGAGATCCCCACCCGCGTGCGCCGGGGCATCGCCATGCGGCTGCGGGAGATGGCCATCAGCGATTCACTGAGCCGCCAGCGGTCTCTGATGCAGGCACTGGCAGAAGTCCTTGAAATTTTTCCGTCTTATGCTATCTACGGAAGCACTTGCGCCGTCCGGCGGCCATCGGCAACGGGGGCCGGCCGCTGGTCATGAACACACCTCTCAAGCAAGTCTGCGCCACCTACGCGGCGGCGGTGCTGACGCGCTATCCTCTATGCCCCCTGGTACGGGCAGCCGCAGGCGTTCGCCATCCGGCCGCATGTCCAATACGCTCTCCTCTGGCGCCGCCGGCAGACCGTCGGTTATCTGTATGCGTCTCGATTCTCCCGCGGCTGCTTCTGGAGGTCGCTCTCCCTGACCCTGGTGCTCCTGCTGGCCATCTTCGCTCTCGGCGGGGAGGAACGGGAGGAATAGCGGAGATTTCCGTCCGGCGGGCAGCGGAAAGAAGGCCGATGCGTAAGGCAATGAGCCTCAGGGGAATCTGCCCGCAACGTTGTGATTCTCGGGGCGGTGAGTTTCCTCACCGATGTCTCCAGCGAGATGATTTACCCCCTGCTGCCCCTGTTTCTCACCACTGTTCTCGGCGCCGGACCGGTCTTTCTGGGGGTGATCGAGGGCGCCGCCGAGTCGACCTCCTCCCTGCTCAAGCTTTTTTCCGGCCATCTCTCCGACCGTTTCGGCCGGCGCAAGCAGCTGGTGGTGGCCGGTTACGGGCTCTCTTCCCTGCTGCGGCCGCTGGTGGCAGCGGCCACCGCACCCTACATGGTCCTGCTCATCCGCCTCGGCGACCGGGTGGGCAAAGGGGTGCGCACCTCCCCCCGCGACGCCCTGATCGCCGATTCCACCGATCCGGCCCTGCGCGGCCGGGCCTTCGGTTTTCACCGGTCCATGGACCATGCCGGCGCCATCGTCGGTCCGCTGGTCGCCACCGCCCTGCTCGCCGGCTTCACCGACAGCCTGCGCACCGTCTTCTGGCTGGCGGCGATCCCCGGCCTGCTGGCGGTCCTGCTCCTCCTGCTGCAGGTGCGGGAAACCGCCGGCCGCCAGTGCTGGCGCGGGCCGTCCCCTGGCGGCAGGTGGTGCCGCGCGGGCGGCTGCGTGCCTACCTGCTGATTCTCTTCCTCTTCACCCTCGGCAATTCCTCCGACGCCTTTCTGCTGCTGCGGGCCGGCCAGCTCGGCGTCGCCGCCGGCCGCCATCCCCCTGCTGTGGACCTGCTTTCACGCGGTCAAGATGACCTCCGTCCTCCCCTTCGGCGCCCTCTCCGACCGCCTCGGCCGGCGGGGCGTCATCGTCGCCGGCTGGAGCGTCTACGCCCTCGCTTATCTCGGCTTCGCCGTCGCCCGCAGCGAATGGCAGATCTGGCTGCTGTTCGGCTTTTACGGTTTGTTCTACGGCCTGACCGAGGGGGTGGAAAAGGCGCTGCTGGTCGATCTCGCCCTGCCCGAGCAGCGCGGCGGCGCCTTCGGCTGGTACAATTTCGCCATCGGCGCCGGCGCCCTGCCGTCCAGCCTGATCTTCGGCTTGATCTGGCAGCAGGCCGGGGCCGCCGCCGCCTTCGGCTTCGGCGCTCTGCTGGCGGCGCTGGCGGCGGGGCTGCTGGCCGTTCTGGTAAAGCCAGGAGCAGGGAAGAGCAAACCGAGAGCTGACTCGCTGACCTGCCCTCGGACTCGCCTTGCCCCTAACCTCGGAGATTGCCATGCCCGAACTCGATGTGGTCACCGGCGCCTTCAGCTTTACCGGCAAGTACATCACCCGCCGCCTGCTGGCGCAGGGGCGGCAGGTGCGTACGCTGACCGGTCATCCCGGCCGCGAGCATTCCTTCGGCGAGGCGGTGGCCGCCTTTCCCTTCCGCTTCGATGACCCGGCCGCCCTCGGCGCCGCTCTGCGCGGGCGCGGACACCCTCTACAACACCTACTGGATCCGCTTCGAGCACGGCCAGATGACCTTCGCCCGGGTTCTTGCCGAGACCGGTGCGCTGCTGCAGCGCGGCCGGGCGGCCGGGGTGCGGCGGGTGGTGCATTTCAGTGCCCTGCACGCCGATCTGCCTCCCCCTATCCCTACTTCCGCGCCAAGGGAGAAGCCGAGCGCCTGGTGCGCGGCTGCGGCCTCTCCCACGCCATCCTGCGGCCGACCGTGCTGTTCGGCGAGGAAAGCATCTTCATCAACAATGTCGCCTGGATGCTGCGCAAATTCCCCTTTTTCGCCATTCCCGGCAGGGAGGGCGGCCGGCTGCAGCCGGTCTGCGTCGATGATGTGGCGGAGCTGGCGGTCGAGGCCGCCCGGCAGTCGGAAGAGGCGATCAGCGAGGCGGCCGGGCCGGAGGTGTTCACCTTCGTCGAACTGGTGCGGCTGATCGCCCGCGAGACCGGCAGCCGGGTCCGGCTCATGCACTTTCGGCCGGAACGGACTTTGCAATTCTCCCGGATGATCGGCGGCCGGGTGGGGGACGTGGTCCTCACCAAAGATGAAATCGATGGGCTGCTGAATGACCTGCTGGTGGCGAAGGGGCCGGCAACCGGCCATACCCGCTTCAGCGATTGGCTGTCGCGGCGGGGCAAGGATCTGGGCCGCTCCTATGTCTCCGAGATGGAGCGCCACTTTCGCTAAAAGACGGAAAGTCCTGCCGCAGAGGGGCAGGCCCATTCCGTCGCCGGTGGAAGTACCGCCGGCAGCCGATCTCCCGCATCTCTGAACATGTATTTCACTCTTCTAATCACCCGCCTGGGTGGCAGGTAAGCCGGGCGGAGGCGGCAACCCAAATGAAGAAAATGGAGACATGCAATGACCCAGACCAACCTGACCGTCCTGGTGCGCAAGGGCCTGGCCGCCCTTGATCACGACAACACCCTGATCGCGCTCCTGCACTTCCAGGAAGCCGCCGCCAGCCAGCCCACCCCCACCATTCTCTCCTGTCTCGGCTACTGCCTGGCCCGGGAGCAGCGCGAACTGCACCAGGCCCTGACCCTCTGCCAGGGGGCCATCCGCGATGAACCGGCCAATCCCCTGCATTATCTCAATCTCGGCCGCATCTACCAGCTTTCCGGACAGAAGCACCTGTCCATCCTCGCTTTCCGCAAGGGGCTGAAATTCGGCCGCCATCAGGGTATCATTGATGAAATGAAGAAGCTGGGGATGCGCCGCCCGCCGCTGTCTTCCTGCGGTTGGGCCGCAAGCACCCCCTCAACCGGTTCTGCGGAATTCTCCTCAACCGGCTGGGATTGGCCTGAGCCTCCCGGCCGGGAAGGGTGGGAAATGTATCTTTCTGCTCAAAGTCCTGCTCTCGGCCGTCATTATCGCCGCTGTTTCGGAGCTGGCCCGGCGCTCGACCGCCCTGGCCGCCCTTCTCGCCTCCCTGCCGCTGACCTCCCTGCTGGCCATCCTCTGGCTCTATTACGAAACCCGGGATGGCCGGCAGGCGGCCGCCCTGGCCGAAAACATCTTCTGGGCGCTGCTCCCCTCCCTGCTCTTCTTCCTCGCCTTCCCCCTCCTGCTGCGTACCGGCTGGCGCTTCGGCACGGCCATGGGCGCCGCCGTGCTTTTCATGCTGGCCGGCTATTTCCTCTACATCTGGCTGCTGGGAAGATTCGGGATACGGTTTTAAATCCCAGAAGACCTCAACGCGTAACGCGGTCACGCGGAAGGCCTGACCGCTTTCCTCGTCCCGCATGTCCTCGTCCCGCGTCCCGCTTACCTGCTACCGTATCAGCCCCAGCACGCCGACGATGATCAGATAGATCGCCACGATGTAATTGAGCAAACGGGGGATGAACAGGATCAGGATGCCGGCGATCAGGGCGATGATCGCGTTGGCGGTGCCGTAATCGTAATAGGCCATGGGTTCCTCCTTTGCCGCCGGCCGCGGCGCAAACCTGCTCGTTGAAACAACTATGGATGCGGTTCCGGTCTTGTCAATGGACCTGCGGGGAAGGCGGCGAGGGGGGCCGGTTTTTACCGCGATCCCTTTTCTGATACAATAAGAGCTGTCGGGCGGGAAATTCCCCGCCTTTTGCCTTTTGCTACTTCCAATAAATCGGATAATTAAGTTATACCTATCTGCTGTCCAGTTCACCCTTTTAATCCCCGGAGAGGGGAGCCGATGGTCAGGAAAAAGGAGCAGCAAGACGCACCCGAAAACCGATTCGCCACCGGACCCGGCCGCCCCGCCGGCCTTCCCCGTCGTCGCCATCGGCACCTCGGCCGGGGGACTGAAGGCGCTGACGGCCTTCTTCGACCACCGGCCGGAGGGAGCCGGGCTGGCCTACGTCGTCATCCAGCATCTCGATCCCCGGCGGGAGAGCTTTCTCCCCTCCCTGCTGCAGCCGCATGCCGGCATGCCGGTGCTCGAGGCCCGCAACGCCCTGCCGATCGAGCCCGACCACGTCTACCTCAAGCCCCCCGGCCACGACCTGGTCGTCCGCAACCGCACCCTGTACCTGCGGGCAGCCGCCGGCGGCCGGCTACGCCCGGCTGCCGATCGACGAGTTCTTCCGCAGCCTGGCCCGCGACCTGGGGGAGCACGCCATCGCCATCGTTCTCTCCGGGGCGGGGAGCGACGGCACCGAGGGGGTGCGGGCGATCCACGCCGCCGGCGGCCTGGTGCTGGTGCAGGACGAGAAGCAGGCGGAGTACGACGGCATGCCGCGCAGCGCCATCAACACCGGCATGGTCGATTTCGTCCTGCCGGTGGAGAAAATGGGGGAGAAGCTCGCCGCCTACCTCAGCCATCCGCTGGTCGCCCGGCGGGAAATGAAGCGCGAGGGGGCCGAGGAGCGCCAGGGGATCGATGTGCAGAAGGTGCTGAGCGCCGTCCAGGCCCAGACCGGCCACGATTTCTCCCGCTACAAGAAGAACACCATCCGCCGCCGCATCGAGCGCCGCCTGGCCATCCACCAGATGGAGCGGATGGCGGATTATGCCGCCTACATCCGGCAGAACCCGGAGGAGGTGCAGGCGCTGTTCAAGGACCTGCTGATCAACGTCACCAACTTCTTCCGCGACCCGGAGGCCTTCCGGATCCTCAAGCAGGAGCTGGCCCGGATGCTGGCGGAGCGGCCGGCCGACCGGCCGCTGCGGGTCTGGGTGGCCGGCTGCGCCACCGGCGAGGAGGCCTATTCGGTAGCCATCGTGCTGCAGGAGATCATGGAGCGGCTGGAGAAGAGATTTCCGGTCAAGATCTTCGCCTCCGACATCAACCCGCAGGCGATCGCCTTCGCCCGCGAGGGGGTCTACCCGGAAAACATCGCCGCCGATGTCTCCGAGCGGCGGCTCAAGCACTTCTTCATCCGCCAGGGCAACCAGTACAAGGTCGCCGGCGCAGCTGCGCGACATGATGATCTTCGCCCTGCACGACCTGACCCGCGACCCGCCGTTCTCCCGCCTGGACCTGGTCACCTGCCGCAACCTGCTCATCTATCTCGACAGCTCCCTGCAGCGCAAGGTCCTGCCGCTGCTGCACTACAGCCTGAACCCGGCAGGGTCTGCTCCTGCTCGGCGCCTCCGAGGAGGCCGGCGACTGCGGCGACTCTCTCGCTGCCGGTGAACCGCAAGTGGAAACTGTTCCGGGCGGTGGAAGGCGCGCTCCGCGAGCCGGCCTTTGCCCTGCCGCCGGCCCGGCCGCAGCCTCATCCGCGGCAGGGAGCGGCGGCAGAGCCGGAGCCGCGGCGCAGGGACTCCGAGACCGGCATCCGCGATCTGGTGGAGACTTCACTCATGGAAGAATACGCGCCTCCGGGCGTCCTGCTCGATGCGGAAAACCGGGTGACCTTTTTTCACGGCGACACCGGCGCTTTCCTGGCGCCGCCGCGCGGCGAGCCGAGTTTCGAGATCGTCAAGCTGGCGCGCGGCGAGCTGGCCCAGGCGCTGCCGGAGATCCTCGGCCGGGCCCGGCAGCAGCGCCGCCGGGTGAGCCGGGAGGGGCTGCGCCCGGGGTTCGGCGAGCGGCGGCCTGCGGGTCGATGTCGCCGCCAAGCCGCTGCCGGCGGCCGGCCCCGGGCACCTGCTGGTCACCTTCACCGCCCAGGCCGCGGAACCGGCCGAAGGACGGGAAGCCGAGGGGGACGGCCGGATCGAGGAGCTGCAGCGGGATCTCTTCTCCACCCGCCAGGACCTGCAGGCGACCATCGAGGAGCTGGAGACCGCCAACGAAGAGCTGCAGTCGGCCAACGAGGAGCTGCAGGCGAACAACGAGGAGCTGCAGTCGACCAACGAGGAGCTGGAGACCTCGCGCGAGGAGCTGCAGTCGACCAACGAGGAGCTGGAGACGGTCAACGCCGAGCTGAAGAAGAAGAACGACGAGCTGATCGAGACCCAGGACGACATCAACAACCTGCTGGCCGCCACCGACATCGGCACCCTGATCCTCGATACCCGGCTGCGCATCCAGCGCTTCACCCCGGCGGCGACCCGGCTCTTCCGCCTCATCCCCGGCGATCTCGGCCGGCCCCTCACCGACGTCGCCACCTCCCTGCTCCACGACCGTCTGGCCGAGGACGTCCAGGCCGTCCTCGACTCCCTGCAAAAGCGGGAGATGGATGTTCCCAGCCGGGACGGGCAGTGGTATGCCATGCGCATCCTCCCCTACCGCTCCAGCGCCGACGTCATCATCGGCGCCCTCCTCACCTTCACCGATATCACCGCCCTCAAGGAGCCCGAAGTCGCAGGCGCAGGAGGCCCGGATCCTCGCCGAAGGCATCCTGCGGACCCAGCGCGAGCCGCTGCTGGTGCTCGATGCGGAGCTGCGGGTGGTCTCGGCCAACCCGGCCTTCTACCGGATCTTCCGGACGGCGCCGCCGGAAACCGAAGGGAGGGAGGTCTTCCAGCTCGGCAACAACCAGTGGGATATCCCCGAGCTGCGCCGCCTGCTGCTGCAGATCATCCCGCAGAACAGCGAGTTCAACGATTTCCGGGTGAGCCACGATTTTCCCTCCCTCGGCCGCCGCACCCTGCTCCTCAACGCCCGCCGCATCGACCGGGAAGACGAGCGGCCGAAGCTGATCCTGCTCGCTTTCGAGGACATCACCGGCCGCGAGGATACTGTCTCCTCCGCATGAGGAGAAGCCATGAAGCACGATGCTCTGAGCGAACAGCGACCGCGGCCGCCTGCGCGGCTTGGCCCGGGGGCTGGCCACGGGCCAGGCGCCCCGATCTGGAGCAGCTCTCGCCCGCCGGAGATCGAGGCGCTCCTGCACGAGTTCGGCGTCTACCAGATCGAGCTGGAGACGCAGAACGAGGAGCTGCGGGAGACCCGGCTGGCGCTGGAGGCCGCCCGCGACCGCTACCGCGAGCTGTACGACTTCGCCCCGGTCGGCTATTTTACCTTCAGCGGCGAGGGGATGATCATCGAGGCGAACCTCGCCGCCGGCAAGCTGCTGGAGGTTGAGCGCCGCGCCCTGGCCGGGCAGTTCTTTTCCACCTTTCTCGCCCCGGCGGCGGTGGATGACTTCCTCGGCCATCTGCAGCCAGGTGCTCGAAAATCGGCCAGCAGCCGCACCAGGCCGAGATCCGCCTGGCCGACGGGCGTCTCCTGCAATTCACCAGCCTCGCCGCCGAGACTGCCGGCGGCAGCGACCTCTGCCGCAGCGCCGCCCTCGACATCACCGCCCGGCGGCGGGCGGAGGAGGCGCGGCGCCGCAGCGAAGCGCGCTTCCGCACCCTGGCCGAGGCGGCGCCGGTGGGGATCTTCGAGGCGGCTCCGGACGGCCGCTTCACCTATGTCAACCGGCGCTGGGAGGAGATCTCCGGGCGCAGTTGGCAGCGCAGCCTCGATTTCGGCTGGAACCAGGCGATCCACCCCGAGGACCGCCAGCGGGTCATTCTCCGCTGGGCGCACGGTTCAGCCGGCGGCTGGGCGGAGGAGTTCCGCCTGCTGCGGCCGGACGGCGCGGTCGCCTGGGTGCGAGTGTTGGTAACCGCCGCCGGCGGCAGCGCGGGAGGGCAGGGCGGCTTCATCGGCACGGTGGAGGACATCACGGCGCGCCGGGAAGGGGAGGCGGCGCTGCGGCGAGCCAAGGAGGCCGCCGAGGACGCCACCCGCGCCAAAAGCGAGTTCCTGGCCAACATGAGTCATGAAATCCGCACCCCGATGACCGTGATCCTCGGCGCCCTGGAGCAGCTGCACGAGGGTCCGGAGGACGCTGCGGGAAAAATTGCTGGCGATGGCCGAAAGTTCGGCCGAGCGCCTGCTGGCGCTGATCGAGGACATCCTCGATTTTTCCAAGATCGAGGCGCGCAAGGTGGAGATCCGGCACGAGCCGTTCGATCTGCGGGGCTGGGTGGAAAAAGCCGTCGCCATGTTCCGCCTGCAGGCGCAGCAGAAGGGGCTCGATCTGCGGGTCGAAATCGATCCGGAGGTCCCGGAAACCATCGTCGGCGATCCCGACCGCCTGGCGCAGGTGCTGACCAATCTGATCGGCAACGCCGTCAAGTTCACCGACAGCGGCGGGGTGACGGTGCGCGTCCGGGCGGGCAGCGGCGCCCTGGAAATCGCCGTGGCCGACACCGGCATGGGCATCCCCGCCGACCGCCGCGACCGGCTTTTTCACAGCTTCAGCCAGGTGGACGCTTCGCACACCCGCCGCTTCGGCGGCACCGGCCTGGGGCTGGCGATCAGCAAGGGGCTGGTGGAGCTGATGGGGGGGGAAATCGGGGTGGAGAGCGAGGAGGGGCGGGGGAGCGTCTTCTCTTTCAGCCTGCCCCTGGCCGTGCCGCTGCCGGCGGCGAACGGCTCCCCGGAGAGCGGAACGGTGCGGCCGGGCGGCCATGACGGTGGGCGAATCCTGCTCGCCGAGGACGATCCGATGGTGAGCGAGCTCATCAGCCTGATCCTGCGCAAAAGAGGGTGGGAAGTGGAGACCGCGGCCTGCGGCCGCCAGGTGCTGGAACGCTGGGAGGAGGGAGGCTTTGACCTGGTGCTGATGGATGTGCAGATGCCGACCATGGACGGCTTCCAGGCGACTCGGATCATCCGGGAGCGCGAGCCGGCGGGGCAGCACGTGCCGATCATCGCCCTGACCGCCCACGCCCGCCGCGAGAACCAGGAGCAATGCCTGGCCGCCGGCATGGACGGCTGGCTGACCAAACCGGTTTCCATGCACCAGCTCTACGCCGCGGTGGAGGAGCAGCTCGGGAGGCGGTGAGTTGAGCTTTTCCACGCAGCGACGCGACGGCGCAACGAAGGGCCAAACCCCACGGCTCATCTTACGATAGAATAAAAGATAAGAATTTTCTTCAGATCTCACGCCGCGCGTTGCGTGTCGCGTGGAGCCGCTTCCCGTTTTTTCCTTCCCCCTAAACCCTCCATCAGAAACTCCCCTGCATGCGATAGAATGAAGGCGAGGGAACAACCTGCCGCAAGGGGAATCCTGATGGCGGAACTGAAGCGTGACATCATCGTCGCCGGCGCTTCCATGGGCGGCGTGGAAAGTTTCAGAAAACTGGCCGGGCAGCTGCCGGCCCATTTCCCCGGGACGGTGTTCCTCGTCCTGCATACTTCTCCCGAAGGCCCGGGCCGGCTCCCGGCAATTCTGGCGCGCGCCGGTCCCCTGCCGGCGGCCAGGGCCGAGCACGACCGTCCTTATCAGCCCGGCCACATCTATGTCGCCCCGCCCGACCGGCATCTGCTCCTGCGCGACGGGCGGATGCTCCTTTCCCGGGGACCGAAGGAAAACCGCACCCGCCCGGCCATCGATCCCCTCTTCCGCTCGGCCGCCGTCGCCTGCGGTTCGCGGGTGGTCGGGGTCCTCCTTTCCGGTTACCTGGACGACGGTGTGGCCGGGCTGGCGGCGATCAAGCGCTGCGGCGGGGTAGCGGTGGTGCAGGACCCGGACGATACCCTTTACCCGGACATGCCGCGCAACGCCCTGCGGGCCCTTGCCGTCGACCATTGCCTGCCGCTGGCGGGAATGGGGCAACCTGCTGCAGGGGCTGGTCCGGCAGGCGGCTCCGCTGCCCCCACCTGCCCCCGAGGACCTGCGGCGTGAAGTGGCTATCAGCGAGGAACTCATGAGCGAAATTTCCGAAAGCCGGCACCTCGGAGCGCCCACCGCCCTTGCCTGCCCCGATTGCGGCGGCCCCTTGTGGCAGGTCCCGAGACCGGGCGGTGACCCGCTTCCGCTGCAGCGTCGGGCATGGTTTTACCGCCGCCAGCCTCCTCGAAAGTCAGGAGGAGGCGGTGGAGAAAGCCTTGTGGATCGCCCTGCGCACGCTGGAGGAGCGCTCCCGGATGCTGCGCCAGATGGACGAGGAGGCCCGCCGCCGCGGCGCGACCCATGACCTCTTCGAAAAAGGAGCGGCGGAGAATCTCGCCCATGCCGAGCAGATCCGCGGCCTGCTGATGAGCCTCGACAGGGTCGATAAAACGTGAGCGGGAAGGACATGCGCCAGGTGGCCGGCGAAAAGGGAAATGACGCCGATTGCGGCAAAGGGTTAGAATCTCCTTTTATTTGCCCATCAGGTCTGTTAAAAGAGTAAATTCGGTTTTTCTCATCAAATGAGCAAGGAAGTTGTTTTCGCCGCCACGGGCGATCCTTTGTCGAAATGAACAAGCAGAAAAATACCGATCTCCTGGAAAGCCGGGTTCTCGTCCTGGCGCCGGCCGCCCGGGATGCCCGGCTGAGCCGGCGGATTCTGGCCGAGGCCGGTCTGGAGGGAGTAGGTTTGCCAGAACCTGGAGGCCCTCTGCAGCGAGATCCGCGCCGGGGCCGGGGTGGTGGTGCTGATCGAAAAGGCCGCATCCGGCGACGAAATCGGGATACTGGCCGATCAGTTGCGGGAGCAGCCCGCCTGGTCCGACCTGCCGATCATCCTCATGGCGCGCGGGGTGTTCGCCTCGCAATCGGCCGCCATCGCCCTGGAGGCGCTGGGAAATGTGGTGCTGCTGGCGCGGCCGGTGCGGGTGGCTACCCTGATCAGCACGGTGCGCACCGCCCTGCGCGCCCGTGCCCGGCAGTACCAGATGCGGCGGCAGCTGGCGGAGCGGGAGCAGCAGGAGAAGGCGCTGGCCAGGAGCGAGGAGCGGCTGCGCCTGGCGACCTCGGCGGCCGGCATCGGCATCTGGCAGTGGGATCTGTTAACCGACCGGCAGGAATGGGACGGGCAGTGCAAGGCACTTGTTCGGCTTGCCGCCGGAGGCCGAGGTCTCCTTCGAGCGCTGGCGCGATCTGCTGCACCCGGAGGACCGGCCGCGCCTGCTGGCGGCGGTTCCGCAGTTCATCGAAGAAGGCGGCGAGCAGAAGGAGGAGTACCGGGTGCTGCGGCCCGACGGCAGCGTGCGCTGGCTGCTGGTGCGCGGAGCGGTCACTCGGGATGCTGCCGGCCGGCCGGTGCAGATGGTCGGCATCGCCATGGACATCACCGAGCGCCGGACGATGGAGGAAGCGCTGCGCCGGGCCAAGGTGGCGGCCGATGCCGCCAACCGGGCGAAAAGCGAGTTTCTGGCCAACATGAGCCATGAGATCCGCACCCCCCTCACGGTGACCATGGGCACTATCGAACTCCTGCAGGACACCGTTCTGAACGAGGAGCAGCGCCACTACCTGGAAATGGCCCAGTCGGCCTCCGAAAACCTGCTGCGCCTGATCGAGGATCTGCTGGATTTCTCCCGGCTCGAGGCCGGACGGATGGCCTTCCGGCAAGAGCCCTTCGACGTGCGGGGCTGTGTGCAGACTACCGTTCAGGCATTCAGCCCGGAGGCGCAGCGCAAAGGACTCCGCCTCGCCCTGGAGATCGACCCGGGGGTGCCCGGCATTCTCGTCGGCGATGCGGATCGCCTGCGCCAGGTGCTGTTCAACCTGGTGGATAATGCGATCAAGTTCACTGAGCGGGGGGAAGTGACGGTGACGGTAGGCCCTGATCCGGAAATCCGGCGCCACCTGGTCTTCACGGTCTGGGATACCGGCATCGGCATTCCGGGGGAGAAGCTGGAGCTGCTGTTCCAGGCATTCACGCAGCTCGACAGCTCACCTACCCGCCGCCATGGCGGCACCGGCCTGGGCCTGATTCTCAGCAAGCGCCTGCTGGCACGGATGGGCGGCTCGATCCGGGTGGAGAGCACCCCGGGACAGGGCAGCCAGTTCTCCTTCTCTCTCCCGCTGCTGGCAGGCTAGGGCCCTGGGATCAGCCGTTGAAAATCACCGGCGGTGAGTGAGCTTTGCCAATGGCCGCCGAGCATGCCGGCGCCGACGCCGGCGGCGAACAGCAGCAGCACCAGGGCGGCGAAACCCCACCAGGGAAAGGCCCGGCCCGGCAGAGGGGAGATCTGCAGCGCCCCCTGCGGACAGCTTTCGAGGCAGGTCAGACAGGCGGTGCACTCGGCGGAGCGCACCGCCTGCCGTTTCCCTACCGGCAGGCGGGCCGGGCACGCCCGCTCGCAGGCGCCGCAACCGGCGCAGGTCTCCTGCGAGCGGCGAATGCGAAAGGGGCTGAACAGGGCCAGTAAGCCCAGCAAGGCCCCGTAAGGGCAAAGATAACGGCACCAGGCATGGCGATAGAGGAGGGAGAGGGCTGCCAGGGTGGCGAGCACCACCAGGGTGGCGGCGGACATGCGGGTGAAGAAGTGCAGCATCTTCACGTCGCTCACCGCCCAATAGGGGGAGTCGAGGAAGCCGCCGAGAGCCGCAGCCGGCATGTCGAGCCCGATGCTTTTGACAAAGAACAGGAGCAGCAGGTACTTGATCCCCCGCAGCACCAGGTCGAGCCATCGCCAGGGGTGAAAGTTGCGGCCGAACAGCCGCCGGCCGAGCTTTCCCAGGGCCTCGGAAAGCGTTCCCACCGGACACAGCCAGGCGCAGAAGGATTTGCGCGCCAGCAGGCACATTCCCAGAAAAGTCAGGAACAGAACGAGAGCCGCCGGATGGACCGGGTGGACGGTTCCGGAAGTGATCCAGTAGCGCAGGCTCACCAGGGCGCCGATGGGGAGAAACCCTTCCACCCCCGGCGGCCGCACGTAGGCCGGGCCGCCGACTTCGAAATGGCGGACGAAGAGCGCGAACTGCACGCCGAGAAAAACGGTCCAGAGGAAAAAGAGCCACTGTACCAGGGCGCGCCAGAAACCGGGGCGCTGTGCCCAATGCCGTTGTCGCATCGTCGAAATCCCAGGCTGGAGAAAAAATGCGGCGCGGAAAACTTCCCCCATTCTCACCGAAAGGCAGCGGCGGGGAATTGACCGTGGTCAAGGACGGCGATGCAGATTATCCGAGGGTGCGGAAAATGTCAAAGGAAGGGCAATTGCAAAGAGCGGCGGAACCGATAAAATTAAACTTCATGAAATTCCACTTCGCCCGCCGTCGAGAGCCGTGCCGCAACCCTCGGCCGCCTGACCGCCCGGCGTCATGACGTGCTGATCATCGGCGGCGGCATCAACGGCGCCGGACTGGCCCGGGATCTGGCGCTGCGCGGTCTGGACGTCGTCCTGGCGGAGATGGGGGATTTCGCCTCCGGCACGTCCAGCGCCTCCACCAAGCTGATCCATGGCGGTCTGCGCTACCTGGAAAATCTCGACTTCCGGCTGGTTTTCGAGGCGTGCCGGGAACGGCGCATTCTGCAGCGGATCGCCCCGCATCTGGTGCATCCCCTGCCGTTTCTGATACCGGTCTACCGGCATGACCCGCATTCCCTGCTGCAGGTGCGGGCCGGTCTCACCTTGTACGATCTGCTGGCGCTCTTCCGCAATGCCGGCCGGCACCAGATCCTCTCCGGCCGCCGGGCGACCGACCGGGAACCCCTCCTGAAGCCGGAAGGGCTGCGCGGCGCCGCCCTCTACTGGGACTGCCGGATGGATGACGCCCGCCTCTGCCTGGAGAATATCCTGGCGGCCCGCGAGGCCGGCGCCGAAACGGTCAACTATCTGCAGGCGGTGGAGTTGCTGAAGGTGGCCGGCAGGGTGGCCGGCGCCCGCCTGCGCGACCGGGAATCGGGGGAGGAATTCGCGGTGGAGGCCCGGGTGGTGGTCAACGCCGCCGGCCCCTGGCTCGACCGGGTGTGCGCTCTCGACGGGGAAAACGAACCGAAGCTGCGGCCGACCCGCGGCAGCCACATCCTGATTCCCCGCATCAATCGCGGCGAGGAGGCCGTTTACCTGACGGCCGGCCGGGACGACCGGCTCTTCTTCGTCATTCCCTGGGGCGATCTTTCCCTGGTGGGGACCACTGATGACGATTACCGGGGCGATCCCGGCGCTGTTCGGGCCACGGCCGAAGATATCGATTACCTGCTGGACGAAACCGCTCGCCATCTGCAGGGCGTTTCGCCCGGACGCGATCAGGTGGTGGCGGATTTCGCCGGGGTGCGGCCGCTGGTGGCGGAGGCGGGGGTGAAGACTTCCCGGGTCTCTCGCGAGCACCGGCTCTTCAGTCTCTGCCTCCGGGCTGATTTCGATCGCCGGCGGCAAGTACACCACCTTCCGGGTGGTGGCCGCCGAGGCGGCCCGTCTGGTGGCCGGAGAACTGGGGCGCGGCCATGGCCGGTCTCTGACCGCCCGTATCCCCCTGCCCGGCGGGGCGACGGGAGATTTCGCCGCTTTCCGTCGCCGCCAGGCTCCCCTCCTCGCCGACCGCTGCGGTCTCGGCCGGCCGCAGGTGGAGTTGCTGCTGGGGCGTTACGGCGCCCGCACGCCCCGCCTGCTGGCCTTGCTGGAGAAGGAGCCGGAGCTGGCCCGGCCGGTGGTGACGGGATCGCCGCTGCTGGCGGCGGAGGTGGTTTACGCCGTCGACTGCGAACTGGCCCGCACCCCCGAAGACGTGCTGCGCCGGCGCACGCCGCTGGCCCTGGGCCGGGGGCGCGGGTTAGCGGAACTGGCGGCGGTGATCGATCTGCTCGGCGACCGCCTGGGAACCCCGGTCGCCCGCCGGGAGCAATGGCGGAACGAATATCGGACAAACTACTCCACACCTTGAAAGGATGCGCCCGATGGAGATCAAGGTAAAAAAAGGGGATCCCCGCAAGCAGAAAACGCCCTGCCTGGTGCTCGGCGCCCTGGAGGGCAGGTTAAATACCCCCCTGCTGAAAGACATCGATGCCGCCCTCGACGGCGCCCTCAGCCGGGCTGTCCGGGAGCAGGAATTCTCCGGCAAGACCAAGGAAGTCCTGCTGCTGCACCCGGGCCGGCGCCTGCCGGCCGAGCGGGTGCTGGTGGTCGGCCTGGGGAAGGAGAAGAAAAACGGTCTGGAGCGCCTGCGGCAGACGGCAGGGACCGCCGCCTCTTTTCTCCAGGGGAAGAAGATTGTCTCCTTCGCCGTCGATCTCGCCTCCCTGCCCCTGCGGGGGACGGAAGTGCCCGGGGCGGTCCAGGCCCTGATCGAGGGGATCGTTCTCGCCACCTACCGCTTCGACCGCTACCGGACGGAAAATCGCGGTGAACTGGCTCCGGAACTCGCCGGGGTGACGCTGCTGACCGAGAAGCAGGCGCAGGTGCGCCAGGCGGAAGCCGGTATCGCCGCGGCCGACGCGGTTTGTCGCGGGGTGGTGCTGGCCCGCGACCTGGTCAACCAGCCGGGAAATGCCAAGGCTCCGGAATATCTCGCCGAACAGGCGCGAAAAATTGCCGAAGAGAACGGCCTGCAGTGCACCGTCCTCGAGCGTGCCGACCTCGAGCGCGAGGGGCTGGGCGCACTCCTCGGGGTGGCCCAGGGGAGCGTGCGCGAGCCCCGCCTGATCGTTCTCGAGTATCGCGGCGGGAGCAGCTGACGCCCAGCCGGTGGCCCTGGTCGGCAAAGGGGTCGTCTTCGACGCCGGCGGCATCTCCCTGAAGCCGGCGGAGAAGATGGACGAGATGAAGATGGACATGGCAGGCGGCGCCACGGTGCTGGGGACGCTGCTGGCCGCCGCCCTGCTCAAGTTGCCGGTCAACCTGGTAGGGATCGTCCCGGCGGTGGAGAATCTCCCCTCCGGCAGCGCCATCCGCCCCGGGGATATTCTGACCTCCCTCTCCGGCCGGACCATAGAAGTGCTCAATACCGATGCCGAGGGGCGCCTCATCCTGGCCGATGCCATCACTTACGCCAAGCGCTTCGAGCCGCGCCTGGTGATCGATCTGGCGACCCTTACCGGCGCCTGCATCATCGCCCTTGGGCATCACGCAACGGCGGTTCTCGGCAACCACGAGGGCCTCATCCGGCAGTTGATCCGGGCCGGCGAGAGAACGGGCGAGCGCCTCTGGCAGTTGCCTCTCTGGGAAGAATATGCCTGCCAGCTGAAGAGTGAAGTGGCCGATGTGAAGAATATCGGCGGTCGACCGGGGGGGACGATCACCGCCGCCGCCTTCCTGCAGAAGTTCGCCGGTGAAACCGTCTGGGCCCATCTCGATATCGCCGGCACCGCCTGGGAGGAAAAGGGACGACCCTATACCCCAAAAGGCGGCACGGGAGTGGGGGTGCGACTGCTGATTGATTATTTGCAATAGCGAGTGCAACAGGTTGTAATGGAAACAAAAGTTTATAATCCCCCTTGACAACCGGATAAATCCTTGATAAAGGTTATTTAATTAAATACTAATGTGGAGAGAGCCTTTGCTCAAGTACTGTGCCTGGTGCGGGAAATACCAGGGCGCCAACAAGGCCAAGGGGTATCAGATTCGGGAAAACATCTGCGAGATCGATACCGCTACCATCTGTCCGGTCTGCCTGGCCCGACTGGTCAAGGAGCTGCCTGACCAGCAGGCCGCCCGCCTCTGAGCAGGGACGGGGAGAACAGACGCTCCATTTTTCTGGTCTGGAATATTAAAAAAAATTCAGATTACCTGTTGATTTTTTTCTCGGAGTCAATACAGTTTAGGGGAGGCAAAGGAATCCCGGTCGACCGGGACCATTCACCAGAGACTTTCGAACAGGAGACGGAGAAAATGGCAAAGGGTACGGTTAAATGGTTTAATGACGCAAAAGGATTCGGCTTTATCGAGCAGGAGGGGGGGCCCGATGTGTTCGTCCACTTCTCGGCAATCGAAATGGACGGGTTCAAAACCCTGGCTGAGGGGGAACCTGTCTCATTCAATATTCTCCAGGGCCCAAAGGGGCCCCAGGCACAGAACGTCATGCGCGCCTGATAGCAATTGAGGTTTCCCCAGCCCGAGATCATTAGGGCCCCATTCTCCATGGGGCCTTATTTATTTAGTGTAGCTAAATTTCCTTGTTTTTTCTCTCGAGGTGTGTTAAAAGGCAGGGCAAATCCGGGAAGTTCAGGTTCCCTCATGAGAGAACCAGTACGCTTGCTTGGGGTGAAGCGACCGGAACGCAAACTTTTCAGACCGGCTCAGCCGGGGAGCAAAGGAGCAGGAAGAAGATGGCAGAAGGTACGGTTAAGTGGTTCAATGACGCCAAAGGTTTCGGATTCATCCAGCAGGACGGGGGCCCCGATGTCTTCGTCCATTTCTCCGCCATTCAGGGGGACGGGTTCAAATCGCTGGCTGAAGGGGAGCGGGTCCGTTTCGATGTAACCCAGGGGAATAAGGGGCCGCAAGCCTCCAACGTGGTCAAGATCTGACCGGCGAGGGCGCCCCCGGCGACCTGCCAGGCTCCGCCTTTCCCGGTGGAGCCTTTTTCTTTGTCTTTTCCAGTGCTTTCACTGCCTTCTGGGGGGACGGCCGACCGGCTTTGTCCTTGACATCCAGGGTTTCTGTTGTTAACTTACCAGCTTTGGATTGAGCCGGTCGCCTCACTAAATCCCGCTATCAGCGCCAGCCGGATCGCCGATGAAAGTTCTCATTTCCGATAAATTTTCGCCGGAAGGTCTGCGAGTCTTCGAAGAGGCCGCGGAGATCGTGCTGGACTACCAGCCCGGCTTGTCGCCGGAAGAGCTTCTGCAGGCGGTCGCCGATGCCGATGCGCTGGTGGTGCGCGGCGGCACCCAGGTGACCGAGGAGGTCTTTCGGGCGGCGAAAAAGCTCAAGGTGGTCGGCCGGGCCGGGATCGGGGTGGAGAACATGGACCTGGCCGCTGCCAACCGGCAGGGGGTGGTGATCATGAACACCCCTTTCGGCAGCACCACCACCTCGGCCGAGCACACGATTGCCATGCTGCTGGCCCTGGCCCGGCAGATCCCCGAGGCGAGCCGTTCAACCAAGGCCGGCCGGTGGGAAAAGGACCGGTTTCTCGGCACCGAGGTGGCCGGCAAGACCCTGGGGGTGATCGGTGCCGGCAAGATCGGCCGCTTGGTGGTCGAGCGGGCCATCGGCCTGAAGATGCGGGTGATCATCTACGATCCCTATCTGGCCATGGAAATGGTGCAGCAATTGGGGGCCGACCAGGTGGAGTTCGATGAACTGCTGGGCCGGGCCGACTTCATCACCCTGCACATTCCTCTCAACCCCGATACCCACCATCTGCTGAATTATGAGACGTTGCGCCGGGTAAAGCCGGGGTGCCGCATCCTTAACTGCGCTACCGGCGGACTGGTCGATGAGGCGGCTCTGGCCCGGGCGATCCGGGACGGCCGGGTGGCCGGCGCCGCCCTCGATGTTTTCAGCAAGGAGCCGCCGGATCGGGACAATCCCCTGCTGGCTCTCGACCAGGTGATCTGCACGCCGCACCTGCGCGCTTCCACGGTCGACGCCCAGATCAACGTGACGGTGCAGGTGGCGCGGCAAATCGTCGATTTCCTGCAGCGGGGAATCGTCATCAATGCCCTCAATGTCCCCTCGATCAGCGCCGATCTGCTGACCGTCATCCGTCCCTACATCGAACTGGCCGAGCGCCTGGGTTCCTTTCAGGCCCAGTACTGCGCCCGCGGCCTGCAGGCGGTGACGGTCGAATACGCCGGCAGCATTACCGATCACCCCACCGGGCCGCTGACCATCGCCCTGCTCAAGGGACTGCTGACGCCGATGATCGGTTCCATGGTCAATTACGTCAACGCGCCGCATCTGGCGCGCGAGCGGGGGATCCGGGTGGTGGAGGCGCGCAGCAGCACCTCCGAAGGCTTTGCCAACATGATCCGCCTGACGGTCACCGGCGCCGAGGGTGAGCACTCGGTCTGCGGCACCCTGTTCGGCCATGACGACTACCGCATCGTGCGGGTCGACGACTACCATGTGGAGGCGGTGCCGCAGGGAAACATCCTGGTGCTGCTCAACGACGACCGCCCGGGAGTGATCGGTTTTATCGGCCAGGTGCTGGCTGAGGCGGATGTCAATATCGCCATGATGAATCTCTCCCGGCGCAAGATCAAGGGGCGGGCGATCTCCCTGATCACCGTCGACAGCGCCATCCCCGATGCCGTTCTCGACCGGTTGCGGACGAACGAGCACATTCTCTCCGCGGTGCAGGTGCATTTGTAAGCCGGGCAGAAGGCCTATGCCGATCTGCTCAAGAATTTTTCCCTTATTACCTTACGCCTTAGGCCCTGCGCCTAACGCCTCAGCATCAGGATTTCCTTTGTCCATACTGCCCGATGCCGCCCTGGAAACGATGCTCCCCAAGGGAGTCAAGGATTTCCTGCCGGGCAAGGCGGCCAAGATCGACTATCTCAGCCGGACCCTGCACGATATCTTCGCCCGCTGGTCCTTCCGGCCGATCATTCCCCCCTCCCTGGAGTACCTCCACGTCCTGGAAAAAGGGCTGGGGGAAGGGCTGCGGGAGAAGACCTTCCGCTTCGACGATCGCCAGAGCGGCCGGCTGGTCGCCTTTCCTCCCGACATCACGCCGCAGGTGGCCCGCATCGTCGCCAGCCGCATGCGGGAGGTGCCTCTACCGCTGCGTCTCTGCTACAGCGGCCGGGTGCTGCGCCATACCGAGCAGCAGGCGGGGAAAGACCGGGAGATTTTCCAGGAGGGAGTGGAACTGATCGGCCTGGAAAGCCCGGAGGCCGACGCCGAGATGATCGCCATGGCGGTGGAGTGCCTGAAGGCGCTGGGCGCCCGTGAGTTCACCATCGACATCGGTCAGGTCGAGTTTTTTCACGGGGTGATGGCCGAACTTCCCCTCTCCGGGCACCTGGCCCGGGAAGTACAGGGGGCGATCGCCCGTAAAGACGCTTCCAGCCTGCAGCTGCTGCTGGCGGAGGCGCCCCTCACGGACCGGGCGCGGGAAGAGATTCTGGCCTTGCCGCGCCTGTTCGGCGGCCGGGAGGTCCTGGCCCGTGCCGGGCAGGTGGTGGCCAACGATCGTTCGCGCCGCGCCCTCGACAATCTCTGCCGGGTACTGGAGATCCTCGAGGTCTACGGGGTGGAAGAGCACGTCACCTTCGATCTCGGCGAACTGCGCGGTCTCGATTACCACACCGGCGTCATTTTCCAGGGCTACCTGCCCGGGTTGGGAAGGGCGGTCTGCTCCGGCGGCCGCTATGACGACCTGACCGCCCGCTACGGCTATCCGGCGCCGGCGACCGGTTTTGCCTTCAACCTGCTCAACCTCCTGTTCGCCCTCGATCGGGAGCTCGAACCGGCCATCGGCCAATACAGCGATGTACTGATCTTCCAGGCCGGCAGCGACAA
This sequence comes from uncultured delta proteobacterium, assembly GCA_963816395.1. Lineage (GTDB taxonomy): Bacteria > Desulfobacterota > Desulfuromonadia > Desulfuromonadales > JACZKF01 > CAWFKQ01. The sequence continues at coordinate 291,587 of CAWFKQ010000016.1, forward strand.
ACAGCCGGCCCAGCGGCTCGCCCGCGCACTGCGGCAGCGCGGCTACTCGGTGGCCCGCGACATCATTGCCCGGCCCCAGGCGGACAGCATCGCCTACGCGCACAAGATGAACTTTCGTTATGTCCTCATCAACGGGGAAACGCCGGAGGAAATCCGGCTGATACGCCTGGCGGACGGCAGCGAACGGCGGCTGCCCTTTCAGGCGGTGGTGGCGCCCGATTTCCTACTCTGATTTCCGATCAGGAGAAAGCAACCAACATGGCAAATGTGATCATCGTCGGCGCCCAGTGGGGCGATGAAGGAAAAGGCAAGGTCGTTGACATCTACACCGAGTACGCCCACGACGTGGTGCGCTACCAGGGAGGGAACAACGCCGGCCATACCCTGGTCGTCGGCAGCGAAAAGACCATCCTCCATCTCATCCCCTCCGGCATCCTGCACGAAGGCAAACGCTGCATCATCGGCAACGGCGTGGTCCTCGATCCCCAGGTGTTCCTGCAGGAAATCGTCAACCTGAAGAAAAAAGGGTATCTCAAGGACGAGAACCAGCTGGTGGTGGACGGCAACGTGCATATCATCATGCCTTACCACAAGGCGATCGATATTGCCCGCGAGAGCAATTCCAGCCAGCGCAAGATCGGCACCACCGGCCGCGGCATCGGTCCCACCTATGAGGACAAGATCGGCCGTCGCGGCATCCGCCTGATCGATCTGATCAAGCCGGAAACCTTCACCCGCAAGCTCGACGAAATCCTGCCGGAGAAGAATTTCCTGCTGGAGAAATTCCTCGGCTGCAGCCCTGTTTCCCGCGAGCAGATCCAGGAGGAGTACGCGGATTACGGGCGCCAGCTGGCGAGATACCTGGGGAACGCCTCGATGCTGGTCAACCAGAGCATCACCGCCGGCCGCCACCTTCTTTTCGAGGGCGCCCAGGGCAGCCTCCTCGATGTCGATCACGGTACCTACCCCTATGTCACTTCCTCCTCCACCATTGCCGGCGGTGCCTGCACCGGCGCCGGCATCGGTCCCCGCTTCATCAACGAGGTGATCGGCATCTCCAAAGCCTACGTGACCCGCGTCGGCGAAGGACCCTTCCCCACCGAACTGAATGACGGCATGGGGGAGCGGCTGCGGCAGGCGGGGCAGGAGTTCGGCTCCACCACCGGCCGTCCCCGGCGCACCGGCTGGTTCGATGCGGTGGCCCTGCGGGAGGCGGTGCGCATCAACGGCATGACCGGGCTGGCGATCACCAAGCTCGACGTGCTCAACGAGCTGGAGTCGATCAAGATCTGCACCGCCTATTCCTACCGCGGGGAGCTGCTGGAGGATTTCCCCCGCGACCTGGAGGTGCTCAAGGAATGTCAGCCGGTTTATGAGGAAATGCCTGGATGGCGGAGCGACCTCTCCACCGCCACCACCATGGCGCAGCTGCCGGCGCCCGCCGCCACCTACCTGCGCAAGCTCGAGGAGGTCACCGGCTGCCCGATCGTGCTGGTGTCGGTCGGAGCGCGCCGCGACCAGACCATCCAGGTGAAGAACCCCTTCGCCTGAGGCGGCGGAAAAAAGGCAGAAAAAAGGGGTTGACTTGGCCCCCTTTCTTCAGTATAAAGTGCAGTCTCGTCACGAAATGAGCCGGTAGCTCAGTTGGTAGAGCATCTGACTTTTAATCAGATGGTCGTGGGTTCGATTCCCCCCCGGCTCACCATTTTCAAAGCAGTAGCTGCAGGGTCATTTCCTGCTAGGTACTTGAAGTTTCAAGTCCCTATCGTCTAGCCCGGCCCAGGACACCGGCCTTTCACGCCGGCGACGGGGGTTCGAATCCCCCTGGGGACGCCAAAAAGGAAAAAGGGTCATCTTCTTAATGGAGATGGCCCTTTTTCTATGCGTGGAATTTATTCGGCAATGGATTTGGCAACGAGAGAGGGCAGTCTTTGGAGAATTAAAATTTGACATTTCTGAGTAAAAGTTCTTGAATGGTCCGGAATTCATCCCAAGGGGGGAGCGGATGAGCACAGGACAGAGGGAAAGTTGAAACGCCACCTTGGACCGGGAGACCGGTCGGGTGGCTTTTTGCGTTTAAAGATTTGGCAATACTTGCAGAGGGACTGGGGCGATGACCATCCGAATACCAAAAAAGGGATTTCTCGATAAAATTCTTGCAGGTTTTTGGGAAAAAACGGGCCATTATAGTTCCAAAAAATTTTTATTCTGATTCCGTCACTCATTCTGATCAATCACTTGAGTTGGAGGGATTTTGGAAAGCTTTATTGCGTCCGCGGGAAAAACCACTTCCTGATAGTTTAATTTCATATGATACATGTTGGTCAATCAAGAAAGACATTACAAGTAGACGTTTTGAAATATGTATAAAAAGGGGAGGATGTATAAATGGGATAGTACTTTGAGCGTATTGTAGTTACGGCAATTTTAGTAATTTTGTTTTCAATAGTTATTTTTCCTAGATCGAGTAAATTGCTAAATGAAAATCCTATTATGGAGGGAGTCGATTCTCAGGCGAATGAATATGTTAATGCGGGGTTAATCAGAGCAAGTACGACCTTTGCTTTAGTAAACTTAATAAACAGTACCGTTTCAATATTTCAATCAAGCTCGGTCGATCTTGAGCCTGGGAGGCATAGGGGTAACTGTCGCCGCTGGTCAATGTCTTGACCCTGTTAAAGATATGGTGGAACGCTTTTCATGGGTGATGCTTGCCAGCATGTCCTCTCTTGGAATTCAAAAAATTCTTATTGAAGTTGGAGCCTGGGTAAGCGTAGGTATCATTTTACCAATTGGTTTGCTACTTTTTATATTCAGCTTATGGATTGGGGATAAATTTTCATCGAATTTACGACGGGTAGGGGGGGCGCTTTTGTTGCTTGCACTACTTATCAGATTTGCAGTTCCGGCTATGGCTTTTATGAACCACGAAGTATATGAAAAACTATTAAGCAAGAAATATGAAGAAGCTTCTGGAGCAATTGGTAAAAATGTTGCAAACTTAAAAGACCTCGAAATAGGTGATGAAAGCCAAGATCAGTCAGACAATTTCAATAAAAAAGAAGAAGCCGAACATGGCTGGTTTGAGAAGGCCAAGGCCATGGTCGCTACTGCCGTTGTTCAAACAGAGAAGTCAATTGACATAACATCCAAAATACAAAAAATCAAAATTATATCCACAGGTATTCTAGACCATATGATTAATCTTATCGTGGTGTTTCTGATTAATACCATAGTATTGCCATCATTGTTCTTATTGGGCATATTGAAAGTTAGCAAATTAGTGATATCGCATGATTTTAGTAACCTATAGAATCAATTTTGAAAAAATATGGCAAATAGTTTTGTCTGCGTTAACTACTGGTGGGTTTATCTCTACCTTTTTTGGCTCTGGAAATATAGGTGTTGCCATTGGCGTTGGGCACACAATCGGTTAAGTATTCAATTATAAAATTTGCTTTTTGCTAAGTTATACAAAAATCCAATTATAAAGGAAAATAATCCATAAAATATCACAGTTGCGACAATTGATGATGTAATTATTACAAGTCAAAATAGCCGAGGTGCAGCGAAAAAGGCGATAAACGAGAAAATACAAGTCATAGTTAGGGCAAATTTGATGGCCCTAAAGCAAACAATTGAATTTTTTCTCAACTTTTTCACTTTTTAATATTATTTTTTTATTCTTCAGAATGGCTCTCTATAAATAATGTTTGCTCTGAACTATTTTTTACCTTGTTTAAAAGCAGGTATTCCAATTCCTCATTTGCAATAAGTTCTTCACAGAGAATAAACAATGATTCATTCGTCTTATCATTTATTTCAGAAAAATTGATCTCTTTGCTTTCAGGAAAGAGTTTTTTTAGAATAGTTGTATTTTTCTGCTCTTCATCTGCATATTTCCTTAAAAAAGGTAATTTCAACTCATATGGTATATATGATCTAATTTCACCCTTTCTCTTCCGTGCACCATAACACTTTGTAAGTTGTCCATCGACTTCTTCTTTTGTGAATTGTGGAACAAGTCCATTTTGCAATACGGAACAGTAAAATATATTAAGTTCTTTGACCGTTTCAGCCAAGCTGTTGCATTGGTGCAACAAATACCCTGGAAAACGTAAGTCTTTGCATTTATTAACATGGCCTCGAACTGCATATAGATCATATTGTAGAGCATGGGATATTCCTCTATCTATCCCGGTCCTCCCTGTATGGCTGCTTACGAAATAATCAATTGAGTTTGATAAAAATAATATTTCATTTTGCCCCTTTATAATGTTGTGCTCGTTTGAAATTTCTTTAGCAAATCTTTTTATTTGATTTTCGGAAAAACTGAGAGGAATACTGAGGCCATTATCAACAATACCAAGCTTTTTATTTAATTTAATGTTCTCTTTGTCAGATGAGGAAGTGGGGGACGCCGGTAAGAAATGTAAGAAGTTCACCTCGCTTTGTTATTCGATGTGGTGGAAGAGATGGCGAGGCAGGCATGACTGAACGTCTCCGGGCTGGTTCATCATGTGCGATTGTAGCAAGACTGACCACCGTCGCATTTCCAATATCGAGAATCTGACGGAGGTAAACTAATAGGACGGAATAAGCCGGAAGCAAATTCTCGGCCAAGGTCGTACCTGTAATATTAACCGAGCCCGAAGAGAGTTTTACCTTAAGGCTCATGAGGAGACCGGCTACGCAGCATCCGTGTTGGGGCGGGTTTCAGAAAAGACGCATGTGGCTGTTGGCCTGGCAATAGCGCGGGCGAAATTGGCGAGAAGACCAAAGCACGAATTTGAAAAATAAGTTTCGTAACTTACCCGCGGCCCCCCCCTCTCGTATGGGTAATCTGAGGGGCACACAATCGGTTAAGTATTCAATTATAAAATTTGCTTTTTGCTAAGTTATACAAAAATCCAATTATAAAGGAAACTAATCCATAAAATATCACAGTTGCGACAATTGATGATGTAATTATTACAAGTCCAAATAGCCGAGGTGCAGCGAAAAAGGCGATAAACGAGAAAATACAAGTCATAGCTAGGGCAAATTTGATGGCCCTAAAGCAAACAATTGAATTTTTTCTCAACTTTTTCACTTTTTAATATTATTTTTTTATTCTTCAGAATGGCTCTCTATAAATAATGTTTGCTCTGAACTATTTTTTACCTTGTTTAAAAGCAGGTATTCCAATTCCTCATTTGCAATAAGTTCTTCACAAAGAATAAACAATGATTCATTTGTCTTATCATTTATTTCAGAAAAATTGATCTCTTTGCTTTCAGGAAAGAGTTTTTTTAGAATAGTTGTATTTTTCTGCTCTTCATCTGCATATTTCCTTAAAAAAGGTAATTTCAACTCATATGGTATATATGATCTAATTTCACCCTTTTCTCTTCCGTGCACCATAACACTTTGTAAGTTGTTCATCGACTTCTTCTTTTGTGAATTGTGGAACAAGTCCATTTTGCAACACGGAACAGTAAAATATATTAAGTTCTTTGACCGTTTCGGCCAAGCTGTTGCATTGGTGCAACAAATACCCTGGAAAACGTAAGTCTTTGCATTTATTAACATGGCCTCGAACTGCATATAGATCATATTGTAGAGCATGGGATATTCCTCTATCTATCCCGGTCCTCCCTGTATGGCTGCTTACGAAATAATCAATTGAGTTTGATAAAAATAATATTTCATTTTGCCCCTTTATAATGTTGTGTTCGTTTGAAATTTCTTTAGCAAATCTTTTTATTTGATTTTCGGAAAAACTGAGAGGAATACTGAGGCCATTATCAACAATACCAAGCTTTTTATTTAATTTAATGTTCTCTTTGGCAGATGTATCAGCATTTACGGCCGAAATTCCACCCTGGATAAACCGAATGCCGATCAAGGAAGCCTTTTTAACTGCAGGAATAGATATTTCCAATAACTTTTTTCCTCCTACAGCCGAAATCTTTCCTGCCATTGTTGCCATTTGTAAGTACATTTTTCACGCCTCCTTGAACTCGGTAATTCGGTAAGACTGCCACCAAGTAAAGCCCAAAATAGAGCAGCCTTGAAATAATTTGCCAGCTATAATTAAAAATAATAATGTCCCCGTGTCAAGCGTTTTCTACGGTTAACTTTACTGTTTAGATGGCTATGCCATGAGGTTCAGAGAGGTGCGAAAAGGGGGCAGGCTGGTTTTTGAGATGAAATAGAGGGGATATGCCGCGAGTATGGAGGGGGTTAGCTGACGGGTATTTCTATCATGTACTCCTGCTTAAGTTCGCCGGGCCTTCAGCCGGCCTGACGCATGCCGGTTCCCCCTCCGGGTCATCTCCTTCCCAGGTTGTATGCAGATCCCGAATCTGATATTGTGTATTGCAATTGCATCGCAAGGAGATTGTCAATGAAAACCGCCACCATACCTTCACTTCGCGTCGACCCCGAGTTACGGGCGGCGGCCGAAAACGTTTTGCAGAAAGGCGAAAGCTTGTCCAGCTTTGTCGAGGAATCTCTGCGGGCCGGGATCGAACGTCGGCTTCTGCAGCGCGAGTTTATTGCCCGGGGTCTTGCCGCACGGGATGAGGCCCGCCGGACCGGCGAATATTTCGCGGCCGAAGATGTCTTGAGCGAACTGGACCGGATGCTGTTCGCTGCCGAAGGAAAGTGAGCTACCGGGTCCGCTTTACCAAAGGGGCGAAGGAGGATATGCAGCGACTTTATGCCTTCCTCCTCGAGCACGATCTGCAAGCCGCCCACAAAGCGCGCGCGTCGATCGGGAAGGGAATGGAGTTCCTCCGGGAATTCCCCTTTTCCTGCCGTAAGGTCGTGGTGGACAATCCATTCTTGCGCGAGATTGTCATTCCCTTCGGTGCGAGCGGCTACGTCGCCCTGTTCGAGATCGAGGACAACGAGACCGTGACCATTCTCGCAGTCCGGCACCAGCGTGAAGAGGATTACCACTGAAAAACGCCTGCAAAATTCTCCTGTTCGCCGGCCTGGAACCGGCGTAAAGAGTCTGCCCGCCAATTCCTTCCTCTGATCCCCCGTTTCTCCGCCAGACCCGCGATACCACATCTGTCGTTATGGCATAACCGCCTTTCACTCTCGCGCGGCTTTCGGCCGGACAAGCTGTGCCGAAATTTTTTGAAGGTGCGAAAAGGGGACAGGCTGGGGGACAGGCTGGTTTTTGAGATGAAATAGAGGGGATATGCCGCGAGTATGGGAAAAGAAGGGGGTCGGGCTTTGCAAGTTGATATTTCTCTGACATAGGTCCCCGCATGGCAGGGGAAACCCCTCCGTCCCAATCCGAAAATAGGCTGGTTAGAGATCCCGAGTCGACAAAAAGACCCGGACACCTCCTTTCTCCGCGGTGAAAAAGGAGACCAGGCCATAGAGGTGATCAACCCGCCGTACCGGATTAAAACCCGCCGCTTCCATCATCCCCGGCAGATCCCCTTTCAGATTGTCCACGAGCTCCCTCTGAACAAGGAGCCAGCGGGCGCCCCACCCCATCAAGTATCCCCATGCCGTCGTCGGACGGTCCACGTCCGCAGTGATCAGCCGCCCTCCCGGTCGCAGTACCCGGAACATCTCCGCGAAGGCGTCCCGCTTCAGGGCGGTGTCGATGTGGTGAGTGAACATGGAGTTGACTATGAGGTCGAAGGAGGCGTCGGGGAACTCCAGCGCCTCGGCGACTCCGGTCACGAACCGGGCCGGCAGGCCGGTTTTTCGGGCCTTGCGCCGGGCGAGCTCGATCATCCTCGGGGCAGCATCGAGCCCGACAGCCTCACCCGGCGGCTGAAGGTGCGCTGCCGCCAGCAGGGTCAGGCTGCCGGTGCCGCAGCCGATGTCCAGGATCCGGGCATCGGCGGGGACCTCCATGATCTCCAGGGTCCTCTCCCTGAAGCGTCGCTCCCGTCCGAAGGAGAGCCCCTCCAGGATGGGATCATAGAGCCAGGCCACATGGTTGAGGTCCCGTCCCCGTGTTTTGGGCTGTCCCGATTTCCTTTCCATCAGACTGCCTCCTCGAAGGGTGAAAATTCCCCCTCCACGGGGAAAGAACTCTTCCCGGGGAAAAGCATTACGCCCGCTGGCGTCCTCCGACGCCAGGCGGCCTGATTGCACCTCACGGCTGGGCCGAAGGCCTCTCGGGAGGGGTTCGCTAGACCTTGACCATTTCGATATCGAGGATGATCTTCACCTTGTTGCCCACCACCATTCCGCCGCCCTCGATCAGGGAATTCCACTTCAGGTTGTAATCCTTGCGGTTGATCTCGGTGGTCGCCGTCGCATGCCGCCGGAGATGACCCGATCGATCCGTTGTCGGAGGCGAGAGATTTTCCACCTCCAGCGCCACCTCGCGGGTAACCCCGTGCAGCGCCAGGTCGCCGATGACCAGGAAGTGTCTGTCGGCAGACCTGAGCACCTTTGTCGTCACGAAGGTCATGGTCGGATATCGGGCGACGTCGAAGTAATCCGGGCTGCGCAGGTGCTCATCACGCTTGGCATCGTGCGTGTCGATCGATGCGACATCGATGGTGACCGAGGCCCGGGAGCTGGTGAGATCCTTCTCCTGGATTTCGAAGTCAGACGTGTAACGGGCGAAGTCTCCGTTGACGGTGAACATCAGCTTCCTGACCTGGAAGCCGATCGTGGAGTGGTCGGGATCGATGTGCCATGTCGCGGCCGTGGCGATCCCCGGGAGGAACAGGGTGAGTGCCGTGAGAAGTGCAATAAAAAGACGTTTCATGAGAGATATCCTTTTTTTGAGGAACGATGATAGACAGCCACCAGCCCACTCCCCCGATAGCTGACGCAGATAGGCCCCTGATTTATCACTTTTTCAGTCATTAATCAACGGGAGTTTCTCCCCCGGACAGTTCACCTTTCCTTCATGCTGCGAAGTTCCGCTGCAGATGCCCCTTGAGCATTTCCATGAAATCCGCCTCCCGGTCCCCCCGGTAAACCAGGGACGAGGCGATCTCGCTGGCCATGATGGCAGCGAGATATTTGGCCGGCAGGGACTTTATCCTCCGGCGGTATTTCGGCATCTCCCGAATCATCTGCGGCAGGTGGGCGGAAATGGCCTGCCGCATCAGATATTCATCGCTGAGCCCGATATTTTCCTGGAAGAAATTGAAGAGCCGCGCATAGTGGGCATTGATCTCGCTGCTGATCTCCGCGGAGATTTCGGTGTAGAGCTTGCTGCCGCCGAACTCCTGGTGCCGCCGGAAGATCAACCGCGCCTCGTCTTCGGCCCGCTTCTCCAGAATCTGAAGGACGTTCGCCACGTAGCGCTGCTTGTGGGCGAGGAACTCCTTCTCCCGCATCAGCAGATTGGCGATGATTTCGTAGGAGGAAGAGATGACTCCGCATTTGTTGGCGGAAGCGTCGCGGATGATGATCACTCCCCGCTTCTGCAATTCGACGCGGGCCGCCGGGGTGATGAAGGAATTGGCTCCTTCGACCACCGCCCGCATGGAGGGCCGGTCGGTGTCCCGGTCGAAGAACTGCCGCCAGTTGCTCTCGTCGACTGTTTCGGGCCGTCCGCCGGCGGGGATGAACAGGTCGGCGTCCACGGTAAAGATCAGGCTGTCGAACTCCCGGTGGAACTCATCCAGGGTCACCCACTGCTCGACCAGCCCGCCTTCGGTGCGAACCACCTTTTTGAACAGCTCCCTCAGCCCCTCGGTGCGCCGGATGTTGCGATACAGGAGGAACCCTCCCGGATGGAGCGCCTCGGGAGCGAAGGCCTCGATGTCCTGCTTCAGCACGATGCGTCCCAGCGCCTCGGAGTCGGCGCCGAGCGGGTCGCAGAGGGCGCCGGTCCCGTCGAGGATCAGGTTGATCCGCACCGCGGGACAGCGCTCAAGGAGCAGGCGGAGCGCATTTCCGGCCACATCGCCCCCCGGCCCGCCGGTGAGTTTGACGGAGAACGCGTCGCGTCGCACGTCGATCCCGAGCCGTTCCATGGTGACTTCGGCGAATTTGACCACCCCGGTCGAGGTGACGCCGAATTCCTTGTGATTGATCCCCACCTTCTTGCTGGAAATGACCCCGATGCCGAGAAGATAGCCGCGCCGCACCGACTGGCGGGCGATCAGCTCGACCATGCTGTCGTGCATGTTCTCGTCGGGCCCGAGCTCGATGGCCTCGTCCTCGCCGTAGTAGTCGACCACCCGGGGGTCTTTGGCCCGGCCGTTTTCCGTCACGAAGATGTCGAAGAAGGCATTGATGAAGCCGAACTGCAGCTTGTACAGGCGCCGGGTGACCATCTCCCGGTTCTTCAGATCGAGCGCGTCGAGGAGCACGACCATTTTCGAGCCCCCCTCGTAGATGTCCTTGTTCTTCAGGTGCTGGGTATGGGCCAGGACGTAGTTTTCGCGGAAGATGGTGTTGGCGTTGCTGACGAAGTCGTCCCACCCGTGGGCCAGGACCGTACGCCAGCCGCCCCGCGCGATATCGGAGAAACCGATGTGATAGCCCGCCCCGTGCCGGCCGTAAAAGAAGGTCACCCGGAAGGGGCGCTCCGGCGGCAGGTCGGCCGTGAATTCGGTCCCGAGCTCATCCAGGTAGGCCGGATCGAGGCGAAAGGCCAGGGCCTGCTTCTCCGGAACAAAGAAGTTGGTCTTGAGGGTCCGGGTGATGAAGAGCAGGGCGCAGCGGAAAACGGTGCGGCGGGTCTGGTCGAGGTAGCGATGGCCCGTGTTGTAATCGGCGATCGCCTGGTCGAGTTCGGCGAGAATCCGCGGGTAAAGCGCCCCCCGGTCCTGCAGGCCCGGCTTGAACCGGGCATGGAACAGGCGCACCATGTCGTGGGCCATCTCCGGGTGCGAGAGGAAGGCCCGTTCCACGTCCTCGAAGCCATAGCGGTCGGGCTGGCTGTGGGCCAGGTTGGAGTAGCAGAATGCGGTGACGGCATTGATCAGCGATGCCGATTCCCCCGTCATCACCCCCCGGATGACGAACTTCCGATAGGTGGGCTTGGCGGTGGCAAGGATCTGGGTGTTGTAGAGCTCCGAGCGCAGGTTTTCGTAGACGGCCGAGCTCTTGTCGGCCAGCTCGGCATAGGTGGAGCGGACATAGAAGGTGCCGAAGAAGTAGGGATGAATCCCGTTGCTGATATTCATGCAGTAGGCTCTGCGGACGCCGATCTTGAGCCGGTTGAAGACTTCCATGGTCTGGGCCAGGAAGTCGAACTCGGGAGGATTCCCCGCGGCGAACATGATCCGGTACTCCCTCCTGTCCTCCCCGTCCACGGATTCCTCGACATCGAAATAGATCCCGCCATGCAGGTTGCTCAGATGGTACATCCAGAGGAGCTGCGCCACCCGTTTGGGGGGGGAGATCCGCACGTAACTTTCGTTGTTGAGCCAGATCAGCCGCAGCAGGACATCGAACTGCCCGGGGTCGAAATCGGGGTAATGGTCGTTGACCGCCGCCTTGATGGCCTTCCGGATGCCCTGCGGGATAACCACTTTCCCCGCGGCGGCCGCGGCGATCTCTTCATGGCTTTTCGAATCGAAATCGAAGCGCTGAACCTCGAGCTCCTCCTCAAATCCCGGGATCGGTCCGTAGGACTGGGTGAACTGGGCATAGGAGATTTTACGTTCCCGCAGGGAGCGCAGCGTCTCGTAGAGCGAGCCGAACCGGTTGAACTTGGCGACGATGAGGCGGTTGTCCCGGTCGGCGAGCACCAGCTGCCTCTCCTGCCGCAGCTGCTGGAGACGGATGGCCAGGGCGGCGACGGCGGCCGGTTCATCCTGCATGGTGATGGCAAAATAGACGTGCATCCGGTCCAGCAGCCAGCGCAGGTTTTCCGCTGCGCTGCCGCAAGTTGCTTCAACTTCTCGCAATGCATCACGGGACAGACTGGTCTGAGCTGTACTATTCATTTGTGCCTCTTCCGCAGAGCTTCGGCTTTTGGCGTGGATAGGCACGGACCGCCTGAAGGATTACAACGGTGGGCCCACCAATTGCCACGACCTTAGCTGTATTGTGGAAAAGGAGATTTGATCTATGTCAAACAATCGGTGACAAACAACGAGTGCTGCAATCTGGTTCCGGGCGTCGCCTCCCGAAAATCAGAGTTGGCGTCTTTTTTCTTCATCATTTCCAATGGTTATGAAATTATTCCGGCCTGCGGAAGTCGAGTAAAATAATAAACGGCACGGGTCAATTCGAGGAATTTATGCCAGGAACAGATCGTAGCCGCACTTGAGCATCAGAAGGAGCAGAACGAACCTGAAGACGGGCACGACGACTCTGTCGGCATCCCTGATAACCAGGCCGCTGCCAAGCCAATTACCACAAACGGAGGCGATGATGGCAACCAGGGCGACGGGCCAGAAAATGCGCCCATGGAGCAGAAAGTAGATAAACGCGGAGACATTCGAAGCATAGTTGACAATCCGGGCATTGGCGCTGGCCTCACGGGTTCCCATGTGCAGGAAGATCAGAAATACGACCAGGAGGAAGGTTCCTGTCCCCGGGCCGAAAATCCCGTCATACCCGCCGATGAAAAAACCGGCTGCAAGGGCTCGAGAGACAGTCTGTTGACGGGTCAGCTCAGAATGTTCCAGCTGCGGCTTCATGTGTTTTGCCTGCAGATAAAGCAGGACCGGAATCACGATCAGCAACAAGGTGAAGATCAGTCTGCGTGACAGGTAGGAGGAAAGAGAAGCGCCGATTGCCGAGCCCAGCAGTGCAGCAACGATCGCATAAACAACAGTTTGCCAAATGATTGTGCGATTTTTAACGTAGCGGAAAACGGCGAAGGTCGTGCCGGTGGAGCTGACGCACTTGTTGGTGCCCAATATCAATGAAGGAGGCATGCCCAGGGCTAAATAGGTAGGAACGGAGATCAACCCGCCCCCTCCGGCAATGGAATCGATAAATCCGGAAAAACCGATGAGGAAAAAGACGGTGACATACTGCCATATCTCAATTTTCATGTGAGCCGACCTGTAAGTGGGGGAGACGGGGGGACCAGTTCACCGGGGTGATTCGCAGATATTTATCAGGTCGGCAAAGACTTTTCGTTGCGCCGCATTGCCGATGGCTGCAACCAGGTCGCCTGCGGTAAATCTGAAAATCGGCTTCCGGATTCGGTATGAACTTGCCCTGGCGGATGACCCCCACGACCGAGACGCCGGTGCGGCTGCGAATTTCCAGTTCGCGCAGGGTGTGTTCTGTCAGGGGATTGTCAGCCGAAAGCCGCTCCCAGGACAACTCCAGCAGGTCCTTGGCATTTTTCAGCTGCCTGATTTCCTGGTGCTCTTCCCGCGCTTCGGAGATCGGGTGATACAGCTCTCGGCGAATGGCATCGGTATATTCCTGAATAACCGGAATTGGCATCTTCAGATGGAGAAGCGCCTGCCGGGCGATTTCCAGGCCGGCTTCCAACTCCGGGAGAATAACCATATAGACCCCCTGGGAATAAAGGGTCCTCATCTGCTCTTCCCCTTCAGCCCGGGCCACAATATTCAGCCCGGGATGGAAGTGACGCGCATGGCGGACGATGGTTTGCGTCTGGATAATTGCCGGAACGGTGATCAACAGCTGCTGGGCAAATTCAATTTTGGCCGCTTCCAGGACGATGCTCTGGCTGGCGTCGCCATAGATGGCCGGAAATCCGGAAGTCTTGCATTCTTCAAAGCGTTTGTGATTCGTCTCCACGATGACAAGAGGAACATCGAGCTGCTTTAATACCCTGGCGACATGCTGCCCGACCCGTCCCCCCCCGGCAATGACCACATGTTCCCGCAGCCCCCCGCGAGGCAGATTGATCGTTTCAAGGATTTCATTTTTGAGAAGGCGCCGCCTCCAGGCGTAGAGCGGCGCCGTCAGGCCGGAGAACAAGGGAGTCAGGAACATGCTGATGATGGTCGCGGACAGCACGAAGGAGTAATTCTCCTGACTCAGGGCGCCGCTGCCAAACCCCACCTGGGCCAGCAGGAAAGAGAATTCGCCGATTTGAAACATTCCCAGGCCGACGGCCAGCGGGACCACGTTGCCATAACCGAAGCCCAGAGCCACAAGGGCCATGATCAGGCCTTTACCGACAGCTACCAGAAGGACCAGGGCCAGCACGCCGCTCCAGTGGGCCAGGAGGAAGCCGGGATCGAGCAGCATGCCGACTGAGGTGAAGAACAACAGTCCGAACAAGTCGCGCAAAGGGATAATATCGCTGAGCGCCTGGTGGCCGTAATCTGATTCACTGAGCACAATCCCCGCAACAAAGGCCCCGAAGGCAAAGGAAAGGCCGGCCAGATAGGTGGCATAACCGATGCCGAGGCCAATGGCGGTTACGGAAAGCAGAAAAAGCTCCCGGGTATTCCACCTGGCGATAACGGCCAGCAGGCGCGGCAGCAGTTTGGTCCCGAGCAACAGCATCAGCGCTAAAAAGACCACGGATTTGAGGACAGCCAACCCCAGGGCCGGCAGGCCGGCTTTCGGATCGCTCAACTGGGGGAGTAAGATCATCAGGGGAACGACAGCCAGGTCCTGGACGATGAGAATCCCAATCATGACCCGGCTGGAAAGGGTTCCCATCACCCCCTGGTTCATCAGGGTTTTGAGGATCACCATGGTGCTGGAAAGGGAGATCAGCCCTCCCAGCCAGAGAGAGGGTACCCTGTCCCAGCCCAGCCAACGGCCGACGAAAAATCCATAGATGATGGTGGACAGGATCTGAAGGGGAGTTCCCAGCAGGGCGATGGAGCGCACCGGCTTCAACTCTTTCAGGGAAAATTCCAACCCCAGGGCAAACAGCAGCAGGGCAACGCCAATTTCCGCCAGTTTTTCGATCTCATGGATACCACCGACCGTAACCCCGCCGGTAAACGGGCCGATCAGCACACCGGCGAGGATATAGCCCAACATCAATGGCTGCTTTAATTTCTGGGCAACGAGGGCGCCGAGGAGGGCAGCAACGATAATAATGACGATATCGGCGGCTATTCCCATGGTTTATACAGAGCCCTTTACTGGTGGATACTTTTCTGGGTGTTTTTCAGGATCTAACCATATATGGGTGAGCCGCACCAAGCATAAAAATTCTTTTAGATTTCTTTTGCCGGATGCCTGATGACCTCCCACCGCGAGACAGCTTTCGGCGCCGATGCTGCGCCGCGCCATCAAGTGGGCGGAGTGGATGGTCAAATAAAATGGCGCGAAGACTAATTTTTGTGCCGGGGCACGGGGAAATTTTCGATTCTTGAGGGGCGGTTCTCGAGGCGGTAACGGCTTCCGGGCTCAGGGAATCGGAGGAGAGGGCATGGACCTTCTGGCTGCCGGCGACCGCCGGCTCACGAGGGGCTTCAGGTGCCGCCCGGTTCTTCGCTGCCGCAGCCGCAGCCGGTGGGGCGGGGGAGAAAGGCCCGGACGAGGAGCAGCGCCAGGAGGATGGCGGCGCCGATCATGACCGGCCGATCGGCCGCGACGCCTGGACCGCTCATCCAGCGGGTGATGTCTGCGCCGCTCCAGGCATACAGGCGGTTGGTCAGCCACCCCAGCGCCAGGGAGCAGACGGCGATGGAGAAAAGGTAGACGGCGGTGGCGGCCTTCCCCCAGAAACGGGCGACGACGGCGACCGTGGCCGTGTTGGTCGCTGGCCCCGCCAGCAGGAAGACCAGGGCGGCGCCGGGGGAGAGTCCCTTGAGGACCAGGGCGGCAGCGATCGGGGTGGAGGCGCTGGCGCAGATGTACAGGGGAATGCCGGCCAGCAGCATGAGAAGCAGGGAGAGGCCCTCGTGCCCCAGGTAGCGGGTGAAAAAGTCGGCGGGAAGGAAGTAGGCGATCGCCCCGGCAACGGCGATGCCGAGCAGCAGCCAGCGGCCGATGTCGCTGAGCATTTCGCCGAAGGCGTAGCCCAGGCCGTCGCGCAGGCGGCGGGGCAGGGGAGGTTGCTCCGGGGCCGGCCCGGCGCAGCCGCAGGCCTCCGCCGGGGCGTCCGGAGAGGCCGACTTTTCCGGCAGGCGGTTGATCAGCAGCCCGGTGACGGTCGCGGTGATGAAGGCGGCCAGCGGCCGCACTACGGTCATGAGCGGGTCGAGCAGCGCCCAGGTGATGGCGATCGAGTCGATCCCGGTCTCCGGCACCGAGACCAGGAAGGCGGCCGAAGCGCCCTTGCTGGCTCCCTGCCGGCGCAGGCCGATGGCGGCGGGGATGACCCCGCAGGAGCAGAGCGGCAGGGGGATGCCGAACAGCGAGGCCTTCAGCACCGAGGCGGTGCTGTTCCGCCCCAGGTGGCGGGCCACGGCCGCCTCGGGAACCAGGGCCTTGAGCACCCCGGCGGCGAAGAAGCCGAACAGGATGTAGGGAGCCGATTCAAGGAAAATCTGCCAGCACTCCAGGAGAATGCCGGAGAAAATGGTCAACAACATTTACTTCTCCCTTGCCGCGACATAGCGCCCCCCCTCCGCCAGGAGGCTCCGCAGGTGGCCGGCGGCGAGGCTGTAGAAGGCCATCTTGCCGTCCCGGCGGCAGCGCACCAGGCCGGCCGTGCGCAGCAGCCGCAGTTGGTGGGAGACCGCCGAGGGGGTCGACTCGAGCAGCGCCGCCAGATCGCAGACGCACATTTCCGTCGTCGCCAGCGCCTGCAGCAGGCGCAGCCGGCTGCCGTCCCCCAGCAGCTTGAACAAATCGGCCATCTTTGCCAGGGCATCCGCCGCCGGCATCGCCGTCCGGGCAGCGGCGATCAGATCCTGATGAAAAACAGTCGCCTGGCAGATGTCCTGGTCCATAATGTCTCATGCCTCATATGAGCAGATGTTCAAATGATAATACCCCATGCCCTCCGGCGGGGCAAGCTTGCTTTTTCGGCCCGGGACCTATCCCGCCTCGCCAAAATCGGAACGGCACCCGATGCACCTTTCCCTTTGAATCTCGCCGCCGGTATTGCTAAGGTAGGCCCGGAACGCCATGCCGGAGGAAAACCGCTGATGAGCCAAACGGAAAAAATCGTCGAAATCTTCTCCGACGGCGCCTGTTCGGGGAATCCGGGCCCCGGCGGGTGGGGGACGATCCTGCGCTGGGAGGAAAAGGTGCGGGAACTCTCCGGCTTCGAGCCGCAGACGACCAACAACCGCATGGAGCTGATGGCGGCGATCGCCGGCCTGGAAGCTCTCAAGCGCCCCTGCCGGGTAAAGCTGACCACCGACTCGGAGTACCTGAAGAAGGGCATCACCGAGTGGATCGAGGGCTGGGTGCGCCGGGGTTGGAAGAACTCCCAGAAGAAGGACGTCGCCAACCGCGACCTGTGGGAGCGGCTGCTGGAGCTGACCCGCCGCCATCAGGTGAGATGGCATTGGGTGCGCGGCCACGCCGGGCATGCCGAGAACGAGCGCTGTGACGAACTGGCCCGGGCCGCCATTAAGAGCGGACGAGGCAAGGTGCAGGGCGGACAGCCCACATAGAGTTATAAGGAAGCTAATTTAATCCTTCATGGACAGGCGCCGAATCTGTGGTAATCTAATGTTCGTATGCCAACCCTTCGAATGATTCCGCGGGGTTGTTTTATTATCCGGCCGCTGTTGGTCGGTGCGTTCCACAGGCTGACGAGCTGCCCATGCCTTTCTCCGGACCTCCAGCACCACTGCCATCCGTCCCGCCCGGCGGGGAAGCCGCCCCGTCGGCCGCTTCCCTGCTCTCCCTCGGCCTTTATGCCGGCATCGCCGTGGTCCTCATCCTCCTGCTCCTTTTCCTCGCCTGGTGGCTGGGCAACAAAACCAGCAGCCAGGTCAAGGGAGAGCCTTACGAGTCCGGGGTGCTCCCCACCGGTCAGGCCCGCCTGTCCGAGCCGGTTCCCTTCTACCTGGTGGCCATCTTCTTCATCGTCTTCGACGTGGAGATGATCTTCGTCGTCTCCTGGGCCGTGGCCTACGACCTGCTCGGCTGGAACGGCTTTCTCAACGTCGCCTTCTTCATCCTCATCCTGTTCGTCGGGCTGGTCCACCTGTGGAAGACCGGCGGCCTCGACTGGGGTCCCGGGGCCGGCCGCCGCCGGCGGGAGAGGAGCGGATGAGCGAGGAGATTCCCGACAACGTCCTGCTCACCAGCCTCGACGACCTCATCAACTGGGGGCGGGCGAACAGCCTCTGGCCGATGTTCTTCGGCCTCTCCTGCTGCTTCGTCGAGATGATGACCAGCATGACCCCGCGCCACGACCTGGCCCGCTTCGGCGCCGAGGTCCTGCGCCCCTCGCCGCGCGAGGCCGACCTGATGGTCATCTCCGGCACCCCCTTCAAGAAGATGGGCGCCTCCATCCTGCGCCTCTACGAGCAGATGGCCAACCCCAAGTGGGTGGTTTCCATGGGCAGCTGCGCCAACTCGGGCGGCATGTACGACGTCTACTCGGTCATCCAGGGGGTGAACCAGATCCTGCCGGTCGACGTCTACATCCCCGGCTGCCCGCCGCGGCCGGAGGCGTTCATGGAAGGGATTCTGCTGCTGCGCGACAAGATCCTGCGCCAGGAGCGCCCGGCGCGCAAGGTCCTGCACCTGCGCGGCGGCAGCGAGGGGACGACCGCCCCGGTGCTGGTGGACGGCGTCAGCAAGAGCCGCGACACCCGCGGCCCCGGCTACGGCAACGCCCCGATCCGCGGCACCTCCCTGCAGCACCCCCGCTTCTGGCAGAGCCGCTCGGAGATCATGTGGCGGCCGCCGCAGCCGCGGGTCGAATTCCCCCCCTCCACCCCCGATCTGCAACGGGCGGTGCGCGAGCGCTTCGGCGAGCGGGTGCGGGAGGCGGAGGCCGCCGACATGCCGACCCTGATCGCCTCCCCCGAGGACGCCCCCGCCCTGCTGCGCTTCCTCAAGACCGAGGCGCCGAAGCGCTTCCGCCGCCTGGAAGATCTGACCGCCGTCGACGAGCGCCTGCGCAAGCACCCGGTGGACGCCGACTTCACCCTGGTCTATCACCTGCTCTGCTTCGACGACCCCGGCTACCTGCGGGTGAAGGTCCCCCTGCGCGGCGAATATCCCGAGCCGTGCCGAGCATCACCGATATCTGGCCGGCCGCCGAATGGTACGAGCGGGAGGTCTTCGACATGTTCGGCATCCGCTTCGCCGGCCACCCCGACCTGCGCCGCATCCTCATGCCGGAATGCTGGCAGGGGCATCCCCTGCGCAAGGAGCACCCCTTCCGCGGCACCGAGATGCCCCCCTATACGGCGGCGACCGCCGCCCTGATGGAGCCGCGGCCGGCCGACCAGTACTTCAAGGGGCAGCCGGTGCCGCCGGGGGAGCGAGGCGATGCTCCTCAACATCGGTCCGCAGCACCCCGGCACGCACGGCGTGCTGCGGCAGATCCTCAAGCTGCGCGGCGAGGAGATCGTCGATATCGATTCCGACATCGGCTATCACCACCGGGCGGCGGAGAAGATGGGGGAGCGCCAGCACTGGAACCAGTACATCCCCTACACCGACCGGATCGATTATCTCTCCGGCGTGCTCAACAACCTGGCCTACCTGCACCCGGTGGAGACCATGCTCGGGGTGGAGGTGCCGCCGCGCGCCCGTCTATGCGCGCATCATGCTCTGCGAGCTGTTCCGCATCGCCAACCACCTGGTCTGGCTCGGCACCTACGGCCACGACATCGGCGCCATGACCCCGGTCTTCTACGCCTTCGATTCGCGGGAGAAGATCTTCGACATCGTCGAGATGATCACCGGCGGCCGCATGCACCCCTCCTGGTTCCGCATCGGCGGCCTGCCCGCCGACCTGCCCGACGGCTGGAAGCAGGCGGTGGACGCCTTCACCGAAGGGTTTCGAGAAGCGCCTGCGGGAATTCGACCTGCTGCTGACCGACGGCCCCATCTTCCGCGCCCGCACCGAAGGGGTCGGGGCGATCAGCCTGGAGCGAGGCCATCGACTGGGGGATCTCCGGGCCGAACCTGCGCGCCTGCGGCTTCGCCTGGGACCTGCGGCGGGCATGCCCTACGGCGGCTATCCGGAATTCGATTTCGAGGTCGCCACCGCCACCGGCGGCGACTGCTTCGCCCGCTACCAGGTGCGCATGGAGGAGATGCGGCAGAGCCTGCGCATCGTCCGCCAGGCGGCGGCGAACATGCCGGGCGGCCGCTGGGTGACCGACGACTACCGCTATGTCATGCCCAAGCGGGAGGACATGCTCAACGACATCGAGAGCCTGATCCACCACTTCATCAACGTCACCCGCGGCATGGCGCCGCCGGTGGGGGAATGCTACCGGGCGATCGAGTCGGCCAAGGGGGAATGCGGCTACTACGCCGTCAGCGACGGGGAGAACATCCCCTACCGGATGCGCATCCGCACCCCGTCCTTCCCGCACATGCAGGCGCTGCCGCTGATGGCCCGCGGCTGGCTGGTGGCCGACCTGATCACCATATTGGGTTCGGTCGATTTCGTATTGGCGGATTTGGACAGGTAACAGGGCGGCCCGCGTCGGATCCGACCGATCGGACGGATTGGACCGATCCGACAGATCGGATGCGGGCCGCCGGTTGAGGTGAACTTGAATATACTGCTGACTGAATCCCAACTTGACGACTTCCGCACCCGCGCCGCGGAGATGCCGCATCCGCGCGAGCTGGTGATCGACGTCCTGCGGGCGATCCAGGGCAACCACGGCTGGGTGCCGGACGAGGGGGTGGAGCTGGCCGGCGGACATCCTCGGCCTCTCGCCGCTGCAGGTGGAGGAGATCGCCACCTTCTACGACAAGATCTACCGGCAGCCGGTCGGCCGGCGGGTGATCCACGTCTGCGACTCGGTCTGCTGCTGGAGCCGGGGGGCGGAGGAGATCTACAACTACCTGCAGGAGAAACTCGGCGTCGCGCCCGGCGGCACCACCGCCGACGGCGTCTTCACCCTGCTGCCCACCTGCTGCCTGGGGGCCTGCGGCGAGGCGCCGGCGATGATGATCGGCCTGACCACCTACGGGAATCTGACGCGGGAGCGGGTGGATGAGATCCTGGAGCTGGAGCGCGGGAATTTAGCCAATGAGAATCCATAAGCTTTCAACGCAAAGAACGCCAAGAAAAAATGCAAGGCGCAGAGAAAACCTATGTCAGCTTTTACTTGGCGCCTTTGCGGACCTTAGCGTCTTTGCGTTGAAAAAGCCTTTCTGCTTTCGGTGTCCATTATGACCGAGACCCCGCAGCTCCTGTTCAAGAACCGCCGCCCCGGCGAGACCGCCTTCCTGGCGGAATACCGCAAAACCGGCGGCTACGAGGGGCTGCGCAAGGCGCTCAAGGAGATGAGCCCGGCCGAGGTGCGCGAGACGGTGAAGGCCTCGGGACTGCGCGGCCGCGGCGGCGCCGGTTTTCCCACCGGCGTCAAGTGGTCCTTCTTCCCGGCCGACAAGCCGGGGGAGAAGTACCTGGTGTGCAACGCCGACGAGATGGAGCCGGGGACCTACAAGGACCGGGAGATCCTGCTCGCCGACCCGCACCAGCTGGTGGAGGGGATGGTGGTCGCCGCCTATGCCCTGCAGGCGCCGGTCGGCTACATTTTCATCCGCTACGCCTACGAGCAATGCGCGCGCAACCTGGAGCGGGCCATCGCCGAGGCGAAGGAGGCGGGGCTGCTGGGCAAGGACATCCTCGGCTCCGGCTTCTGCCTGCGAACTGGTCGTGCACCGCAGCGCCGGCCGCTATATCTGCGGCGAGGAGACCGCCCTGCTCAACGCCCTGGAGGGGAAGCGGGCCAATCCCCGCGCCAAGCCTCCCTTTCCGGCGGTGCGCGGGCTGTTCGACAAGCCGACGACAGTGAACAACGTCGAGACGCTGGCCAGCGTGCCGCACATCATCGCCGGCGGCGCCGCCTGGTTCAAGGGGCTGGCCGCCACCGCCAAGGGGGCCGGCACCAAGCTCTACGGCCTCTCCGGGCACCTGGAGCGGACCGAATGCCACGAGCTGCCCATCGGCACCACCCTGCGGGAGATCGTGGAGAGATACGGCGGCGGCGTCTGGCAGGGGCGCCGCTTCAAGGCCTGCCTTCCCGGCGGCGCCTCCACCCCCTACCTGACCGCCGCCCACCTCGACGTCCCCCTCGATTTCGAGCCGCTGGAGGCGGTGGAGAGCCGGCTGGGGACCGGCGGGGTGACGGTCTTCGACGAGACCACCTGCATGGTCGAGGCGACCCTCAACCTCAACAACTTCTTCGCCCGGGAGAGCTGCGGCTGGTGCACTCCCTGCCGCGACGGGCTGCCCTTCGTCTCCTGGCTGCTGCGCAAGATCGAGCGGGGGCAGGGGACGATGGAGGATATCGACATCATCCGCGACCAGATCAAAAATATCACCGGCACCACCTTCTGCGCCCTCGCCCAGGGCGCGGTCGGCCCCCTGGAGAGCCTGCTGCGGCTGTTCGGGGACGAGGTGGAGGATCATGTGAAGAAGGGCGGTGCCCGTTGAAAGGCTGAAAGGCGTGAAGAGTAATTGTGATGAGTAATCTGTTATGAAAGGGCTTGTCCTATCACTATTACACATCACACATTACGCACCACATATACGCACCTGGAATTACGAATGCCGACACTGACCATCGACAACAAAACGATCACCGTCCCCGAGGGGACCAACGTCCTGGAAGCGGCGAAGGGGGTGGACATCGTCATCCCGCATTTCTGCTACCACGAGGCGCTGGGGGCGGTGGGGGCCTGCCGGCTGTGCGCCATGGACTTCGTCGACGGGCCGGTCAAGGGGATGCAGATGTCGTGCATGGTCAAGGCGCAGGACGGCATGGTGGTCTCCACCCTGGGCGAGCGGTCGGTCGATCTGCGCAAGCACGTGATCGAATGGCTGATGATCAACCATCCCCACGACTGCCCGGTCTGCGACGAGGGGGGGGAGTGCCAGCTGCAGGACATGACGGTGGCCGGCGGGCACGGCATCCGCCGCTTCGAGCGGCCGCAAGCGGACCTACGACAACCAGTATCTGGGGCCCTTCGTCTATCACGAGATGAACCGCTGCATCCAGTGCTATCGCTGCGTGCGCACCTACCAGGACTACTGCGGCGGCACCGATTTCGGCGTCCTCGGCTGCAACCAGCGCATCTATTTCGGCCGCTTCCGCGACGGCACGCTGGCGAGCCCCTTCTCCGGCAACATCGTCGACGCCTGCCCGACGGGGGTGTTCACCGACAAGACCTTCCGCTTCCAGGCCCGCTACTGGGACCTGGAGGAGGCGCCTTCGGTCTGCCCGCACTGCTCCCTGGGCTGCGCCGCCATCCCCGGCGCCCGCTACCGGGAACTGCAGCGGGTGCGCGCCGGGGTCAACCGGCAGACCAACGGCTTTTTCATCTGCGACCGGGGGCGCTTCGGTTACGGCCACGCCAACCATCCCGAGCGGCCCCGGCGGCCGCGCCTGGGGGAGCAGGAAACGACCTGGCCGGAAGCCCTGGCGGCGGCGCAGGCGACGCCTGGAGGAAATCGGAAAGGCGCACGGGCCGCAGGCGGTGGCCCTGCTCGGCTCCCCCCGCGCCTCCCTGGAGGCCAACTGGCTGCTGCGGCAGCTGGCCGGCTCCCTGGGCACGGACCGGATCGCTTTCGAGGTCAATCCCGGCCGCGACCGCACCGCCCGGGTGACCGCCGCCCGCCTCGGCGAGCTGGCGCGCAGCCAGGAGGAGATTCGCGGCAGCGACTGCCTGCTGCTGGTCGGCGCCGACCCCCTTAACGAGGGGCCGATGCTGGCGCTGGCGGTGCGCCAGGCGGTGCGCGGCCGGCGCGACGGCGGCGGTGATCGATCCCCGGCCGATCGAGCTCCCCTTCGCCGCGGTGCGCCTGCCGCTCTCGCCGGAGCGCCTGCCGGAGTTGCTCAAGGCGCTGCCGGAGGGGAAATTCGACGGCTTCAGCCGCCAGGAAGCCTCCATTCTGACCGGTATCGCCGCCCGCCTGGCGGCGGCGAAGCGGCCGGTACTGATCGGCGGCGGCGATCTGCTCGGGGCGCCCGGCGTGGAGGCGCTGCTGGCCGCCGCCCGCGCCCTCTCCCGGCCGGAGCGCCCCTGCGGCGCCGCGGTCCTGCTGGCCGGTCCCAACAGCTACGGCGGGGCCCTGCTGGCGGCCGACGGACCCGATTTCGCTGCCCTGCTGGACGGCATCGAGGCGGGGCGGATCAAGGCCCTGGTCTGCCTGGAAAGCGATCCCTTCGGCGACTACCCGGACCCGGCGCGGGCGCAGCGCGCTCTCGCCCGGCTGGAGCTGCTGCTGGTCCTCGACTACCTGCCGACGGTGGCGGCGGCCCGCGCCGACATTTTCCTCCCCACGACGGTTCCGGCGGAAGGGGCGGGGACCTTCGTCAACCACGAAGGGCGGATGCTCGCCTCTGCCGCGGTCTTCGATCCGGGAACGCCGATCCGGGCGACCGGCGGCGGCGACCACCCGCCGCGGGTCTTCGCGGCGTTCACCCCGGGCAGCCTGCCGCGGCCGGCCTGGAGCGTCCTGGCCGCCCTCCTCGGCGGTGCGGAGGAACAGCCCGCCCTGGAACAGGTGCGGCAGGAGCTGGCCGCCGCCGATCCCCGTTTCGCCGGGGTGGCCGGGCTGGCGGCGGAAAGCGAGGGCCGGCGGGTCTGCCGGCGGGCTGCCGGAGGAGGATGCGCGCTCCCGCCCCGCGCCGACCGCCGGCCGGACGACAGCCTGCGTCTGCTCGCCGTCGAAAACCTGTTCGGTTCGGAAATCATCGCCGCCTTTTCGCCGGTGCTCGACCCGGTGCGGCCGGCGCCGCATCTCTGGCTGCATGCCGACGACGCCGCCCGCCTGGGGCTGGTGGCCGGCGCCACCGCCCGCCTGAGCACCGAGGCCGGCGCGGTGGAAGCGACCGTGCGCCTCTCGGCGGCGATGGCTCCCGGAGTGGTGGTCGTGCCGCGCCTGCGCGGCACTCCCCTGGAGGATTTCGTCCCGGGCGGCGGCTGGCGCGCCTGCCGGGTCGAGAAAGGAGGGGCGCCGTGATCGACTGGCTGACCATCCTGCTCATCGGCGTCAAGCTGGTCATCATCTTTGCCGTGGTCCTCACTCTGGCCGCCTACCTGGTGCTGGCCGAGCGCAAGATCCTGGCCCGCATGCAGCTGCGCCACGGTCCCAACCGGGTCGGGCCTTTCGGTCTGCTGCAGCCGCTGGCCGACGTGATCAAGCTGCTGACCAAGGAGGACTTCATACCGGCGAATTCCGACCGCTGGATCTTCATGCTGGCGCCGGGCCTGGCGGCGGTGACCGCCCTGCTCGCCTTCGCCGTGGTCCCCTTTGCCCCGCCGATCACCCTCTTCGGCCGACAGATCCCGATGGTGGTCTGCGATCTGAACGTCGGCGTCCTCTATTTCCTCGGCCTCTCCTCCCTGGCCGTCTACGGCGTGGCGCTGGGCGGGTGGGCCTCCAATTCCAAGTACTCGCTGCTCGGCGGCATCCGCGGCCTGGCCCAGCTCATCTCCTACGAGCTGCCGATGGGGCTGTCGGTGGTGCCGGTGATTCTGCAGGCGCGCTCCTTCTCCCTCACCGACATCGTCCTGGCCCAGCAGCCGATCCCCTTCCTGGTCACCAACCCGGTCGCCTTCCTCATCTTCCTGATCAGCGTGGCGGCCGAGTCCCGGCGCATCCCCTTCGACCTGCCGGAGGCGGAGAACGAGATCGTGGCCGGCTTCCACACCGAATACTCGGGGATGCGCTTCGGCCTGTTCTTCGTCGGCGAGTACATCAACATGATCATCCTCGGCTCGGTGACCACCGTCTTCTTTCTCGGCGGCTGGCTCGGGCCGTGGCTGCCGCCGGTGGTCTGGTTCGTCATCAAGGTGCTGGCGGTGGCCTTCGTCTTCATCTGGATGCGCGGCACCCTGCCGCGCCTGCGCTACGACCAGCTGATGCACTTCGGCTGGAAGTTTCTCATTCCCCTCGCGCTGGTCAACGTGCTCGTGACGGGGGCGGTGCTGCTGTGGATAGGCTAGGAAATTTTGAATTTTGAATGCTGAATTTTGAATTGAATCAAGAGGAAGATGGGAAGGTTAGACAATGCCGATCTGGCGCGACATCAAAGGCACCATCCAGCCGTTCTGGGTGACCCTGCGGAACATGTTCCGCAAGCCGGTGACGATCCAGTACCCGGAGCAGAAGCGCGTGCCGCCGCCGCGCTACCGGGCGCGGATCATCCTCACCCGCGATCCCGACGGCGGCGAGCGCTGCGTCGCCTGCTACCTGTGCAGCGCCGCCTGCCCCGTCGACTGCATCTCCATGCAGTCGGCCGAACTGCCGAACGGCCGCCGCTATGCCAGCTGGTTCCGCATCAATTTCTCCCGCTGCATCTACTGCGGGCTGTGCGCCGAGGCCTGCCCGACCTGGGCGATCCAGATGAGCCCGGACTATGAGTTCTCCAAGTACGCGACCCTGGACATGGTCTATGAAAAGGAAGACCTGCTGGTGGACCACGGCGGCAAGGACCAGGAATACAATTTCTACCGGCACGCCGGCATCGGGGTGGTCAATCCCCGCGGCGGCAACGAGGACGAGTACGGACCGGTGGATATCCGGACCAATCTGCCCTGAAGGGAATTTTGAATTTTGAATTCTTAATTTTGAATTAAAAACTCAAAAACACGGAGCACGAAAGTCTTGAACTTGGATTTTGACCTTAATTCAAATCCAACATTTAAAATTCAAAATTTATGGCCGCTATTATCTTTTACATCCTCGCCTTGACCGCCCTGGCCGCCACTGCCATGTGCATCACCCGCCGCAACCCGGTGCATGCGGTGATCTACCTGGTCAACGCCTTCTTCGCCCTGGCGCTGATCTTCTATCTGCTGGGGGCGCCGCTGGTGGCGGCCTGGGAGGTGATCATCTATGCCGGCGCGATCATGGTCCTGTTCCTGTTCATCATCATGATGCTGGAGCTGGCGCCGACCGAGGCGCCGGGCGGTCCCGGCTGGCGGCGCTGGGTGCCGGTGCTGCTGCTCGGGGCGATCCTGCTCGCCTGCACGGTGGCGCTGATGGCGGTCGATCCCGGAGCCCGGCAGGGCGTGCCCTTCTATTACGCTTCGCCGCGCGTCTTCGGCTACGCCCTGTTCCACGAGTATGCCCTGGCGGTGCAGGTGGTCTCCTTTCAGCTCCTCTTCGCCGCCGTCGGCGCCTACTACGTCGGCCGCTCGCCGGCGGAGCCGGGACGACGGAGGGGAGGCGCCATGATCGTGCCGATGACCCATATCCTGGCTTTTTCCGGGGCGATGTTTTTCCTCGGCTTCGCCTGCGTGCTGGCGCAGCGCAACCTGATCATGATTCTGATCGGGGTGGAAATCATGCTCAACGCCGTCGGGGTCACCCTGGCCGGGGCTTCCGCCCTCTGGCAGCGGGTCGACGGACAGATCTTCGTCATCTTTCTCATGGCCATGACCTCGGCCGAGGTCTCCATCTCCCTGGCGGTGGTGGTCTATCTCAGCCGGCGCAAGCGGTCGATCGAGGCCGACGCCTTCAACGAGATGAAGGGATGAACCCGCAGCTTCTTTTCCTCATACCCCTGCTTCCCCTGCTCGCCGCGGCGCTGAACGTGCTGGCGGGGTGGAAGCTGTCCCGGGCGGCCCTGGTCGCCACGGCGGTCGGCGGCGTGGCCCTGGCGACGGTGGCGACCTTCGTCCTCTGGCCGCTGGCGGCCGGCGAGGGAACCCGGGCAACCCTCTACACCTGGCTGGCGAGCGGCGAGGTGCAGATCCCGCTGACCATCTACTTCGACCGCCTCTCCGCGCCCATGGCGCTGATGGTCACCCTCGTCTCCACCCTCATCCATCTCTACGCCGTCGGCTACATGGAGGAAGAGCGCGATTACACCCGCTTCTTCTTCCTGCTCAACCTCTTCGTCTTTGCCATGCTGACCATCGTCCTGGCCGACAACCTTCTGTTCCTCTTCCTCGGCTGGGAGGGGGTGGGCTTCTGCTCCTATGCGCTGATCGGCTTCTGGTACCGCGACGAGAAGAATGCCCTGGCCGGCCGCAAGGCCTTTCTGGTCACCCGGGCCGGCGACGTCTTTTTCGGCATCGCCATCCTCTGGCTGTTTTCCCTGACCGGCACCCTGTCGATCAGCGGCATCAATCAGGCGGCCGCCTCCTTTCCCCCGGGCACCCTCACCGTGCTGGCCCTGCTCCTGCTCGCCGGCGCCTGCGGCAAGTCGGCGCAGCTGCCGCTGATGACCTGGCTGCCGGATGCCATGGCCGGCCCCACCCCGGTCTCGGCCCTGATCCACGCCGCCACCATGGTCACCGCCGGGGTCTATCTGCTGTGCCGGCTTTTTCCCCTGGTTTCCCTCTCGCCGCTGGCGATGGCGGTCATCGCCGCCATCGGCGCGGCCACCGCCTTCTACGCCGCCACCTGCGCCCTGGCGCAGCGGGAGATCAAGCGGGTGCTGGCCTATTCCACCATGAGCCAGGTGGGATACATGTTCCTGGCGGTGGGCGCCGGTTCGGTCGCCGCGGCCCTCTTCCACCTGCTGACCCACGCCTTCTTCAAGGCCGTGCTGTTCATGGGCGCCGGCTGCGTCATCCACCTGACCGGCGGCGAGAACGACATCTTCCGCATGGGGGGACTGGCGCGCCGCGACCGCCTGGTCTTCGGCAGCTTCCTGGCCGGGGCGCTCTG
Organism: uncultured delta proteobacterium; assembly: GCA_963816395.1. Lineage (GTDB taxonomy): Bacteria > Desulfobacterota > Desulfuromonadia > Desulfuromonadales > JACZKF01 > CAWFKQ01. The sequence continues at coordinate 320,157 of CAWFKQ010000016.1, forward strand.
CCTGGCGGGGGCGCCGCTGACCGGCGGCTTCTTTTCCAAGGACACCATCCTGGCCACCGTTTTCGCTCTCGATACCCCGCTCTATCGGGGGCTGTGGGCGGCGGCGGTGCTGACCGCCCTGCTCACCGCCTTCTATACCTTCCGCCTGGTCTACCTGGTCTTCGCCGGTTCCCCGCGCGGGGAAAAGAGGGGCACCATCTGCCGGCGGTGATGCGCTGGACCCTGCCGCCCCTGGCCATTCTGGCTGTGCTCGGGGGCGGAATCAATCTGCCCGCCCTGTACGGCGGCGGCGAAGCCCTGCGCGCCTGGCTCGGGCCGGTGGCCGGCCAGGTGGCGCAGCTCTCGCACCAGGCCGAATGGGTTCTCGCCGGAATGGCCGGCTTCCTCTTTCTTCTCGGCTGGGCACTGGCCCGCTGGCGCTATCTGCCGGCGCCGTCCCCGGGCGAATCGCTGCCGGCCAGATTCCTGCTGCACGGCTGGGAGGCCGATCGGCTGGTGGACGCGCTGCTGGTGCGCCCTTTCGGGGCACTGGCCGTGCTCCTCTGGCAGGGAGTGGACGGGCGGCTGGTCGACGGCTTTCTGGAGAGCCTGGGACGGGGCAGCCTCCTTATCGGCGAGGGGCTGCGGCGCTTCACCACCGGCCGGCTGCACAGCTACCTGGCCGCCTTCGGCCTGGGGCTGGTGTGTCATGCTCGGCTGGTTTCTGCTGGCGTACCTGCGATGAGCGCGCGGGATTAGTCCCGACTCTTCTGAAAGGGTCTGAAGCGTTGGCTTTTCTGACTCCACCTTTAGCGGGAACCTCATCCTTCCCCCTGCTGACCCTGCTGATCGGCCTGCCCGCCGCCGGCGGCATGGTCTGCCTCTGCCTGCGCCGGCATCCGGCCCTCTGCCGCTGGATCTCCCTGCTGACGACTTTGCTGGTGCTGGCCCTGGCCGTGTGGTATTACGTCGCCCTGGCAGGCGGCAGCGGCTGGCTGCTGTACGAGGATTATCCCTGGATCGAGCGCTTCGGCGTCCATTACACCCTGGGCATGGACGGCATTTCCCTGCTGATGGTCCTGCTCACCTCCCTCACCCAGGCCATCGCCATCATCGTTTCCTGGCGCCGCAAGTACGAGCTTTCCCTTTTCTTCGCCACCATTCTGTTCATGGAGGCGGGGATCATGGGGGTCTTTCTCGCTCTCGATCTCTTTCTCTTCTATCTTTTCTGGGAGGTCATGATCATCCCGATGTTCTTCCTCATCGGGGTGTACGGCCGGCACGGGCGGCGCATCTACGCCGCGGTCAAGTTCTTCATCTACACCATCTCCGGCAGCCTGTTCATGCTGCTGGCGATCATCGCCCTGTACCTGCTGCACGGGGAGCAGACGCGGGCAGTACACCTTCGCCCTGGCGGCGCTGCAGGGCACCGTTCTATCTCCCGCGGCCGAGTACTGGATCTATGCCGCCTTTCTGCTGGCCTTCGCCATCAAGGTGCCGCTGGTGCCGGTGCATACCTGGCTGCCGGACGCCCATACCGAGGCGCCGACCGCCGGCTCCCTCGATCTGGCCGGACTGCTGCTGAAAACGGGGATGTACGGCCTGATCCGCATCGCCTTCCCACTTTTTCCGGAGATGGCACAGGCCAGTTTTCCCCTGCTCGCCTCCCTGGCCCTGCTGGGGATCTTCTACGCCGCCTGGATCGCCTATGCCCAGACCGACGCCAAGCGCCTGGTCGCCTATTCCTCGATCGCCCACGTCGGTTTCATCGTCCTCGGGCTGTGCGCCTGGGACCAGGCGGCCGTGGAGGGGAGCATCCTGCAGATGTTCAATCACGGCATCACCACCGGCGCCCTGTTCGTCATGGTGGGGATGCTGCGGCACCGGGTCAAGAGCCGCGAACTGGCCGAACTCAGCGGCATCTGGGGACGGGCGCCGGTCTTCTCCGCCTTTTTTCTCTTCTTCTCCCTGGCTTCCCTGGGGCTGCCGGGCCTGAACAATTTTGCCGGTGAGATCCTTATTCTGCTCGGCACCTTCCGGACCCATCCCCTGTGGGGCGGCCTGGCCATGGGCGGGGTGCTCTTCGCCGCCATCTACATGCTGCGCATCGTCAAGGAGATCATCTGGGGGGAGCCGATGTCCGAAGGGGTCTGGGAAGACCTGACGCCGCGGGAACTGGTGGCCCTGATCCCGCTGGCCATCCTGGTGCTGTGGGTGGGGCTCTATCCCGCCCCCTTCCTCGAGCCGCTGCGTGAACCGGTGCGCCAGCTGCTCGCCGGGGTGCGGCTGGCGGCGAACCTGGGGGGGCTGCCATGACCGCCGCCGATCTCGCCGCTCTCGCCCCGATCCTGGTTCTGGCCATCGGCTCCGCCGCCGTCCTGCTCACCGGCGCCTGGTGGCCGCAGCAATCTTTCCAGTTGCTGCTGGGGGCGGCGCTGGCGCTCGCTGCCGCCCTGATCGGCTTCTTCTACCAGGGGCCGGTGGCGGAGATCGCCGGCCTTTACGGGGCCGGCCCCTACGCCCGTTTCTTCACCGTGCTGTGGAGCCTGGTGGCGGCGCTGACCCTTGTTCTTTCCCTGCGCTACGGGGCGGCGCGGCACTTTTCCGGCGGCGAGTTCAGTGCCCTGGTCCTGTTCGGGACCGCCGGCATGGTCCTGCTCTCCTCGGCGGTCTCCCTGGTCGGCCTCTTCCTCGGCCTGGAGGCCTATACCCTGGTTCTCTACATCCTGATCGCTTTCAACCGGGAGGGGGCCGAAGGGGCCGAGGCGGGACTGAAATACCTGATATTAGGGGCGGTGGCCACCGGCTTTCTCGGTTTCGGCATCGCCCTGATCTATACGGCCTCCGGCACCTTCCATCTCCCCGAGGCGATGGCCGGGCTGGTCGAGGGCGCCCGGATGCGCCCCCTGGGCCTGCTGGGGTGGGGGATGCTGCTGGTGGCCCTCGGTTTCAAGGTCTCCCTGGTGCCCTTCCACCTGTGGACGCCCGACGTCTACCAGGGGGCGCCGGCACCGGTGGCCGGCCTGCTGTCCACCGGCTCCAAAGGAGCGGTTTTCGCCGTCCTGGTCACCCTGGCCGCGGCCCAGGGGCAATGGGGAGGGGTGGCGCTGGCTCCCCTGCTGTGGGGCCTGGCCGCCGTCACCATGCTGGTCGGCACCTTCTGCGCCCTGCGTCAGGACAACCTCAAGCGCCTGCTCGCCTACAGCTCGGTGGTGCACATGGGCTACCTGCTCATCGCCCTGCTGGCGGGGGGCAGGGATGGCTTCGGTGCCGTCCTCTTCTACCTGGTGGCTTATGCCGCCGTCAATCTCGGTGCGTTCGGGGTGATCGCCTCCTTTTCCGGCGAGGCCGGAGAGCCGCAGCAGATCGAGCAGTTCCGCGGCCTCGGTTACCGCCATCCGCTGCGCTGCGGGACCCTGGCCGTCTTCCTCTTCTCCCTGGCCGGCATCCCCCCCACGGCCGGCTTCATCGGCAAGTTCACCATCTTCTACGCCGCCATCGAGTCCGGCTACACTCTGCTCGCCGTTCTGGGGATCTTCGCCTCGATCATCTCCCTCTACTACTACCTGCGGGTGATCGTGGTCATGTTCATGTCTTACGAGGCCGCTCCCGACCTGCATCGGGGGACCAATATCGAGCGGGCGGCCCTGGCGGTATGCCTGCTGGCAACCCTCCTGTTCGGCATCTATCCCGGCCCCCTGCTGAGCACGATTGCCTCCTTGCTGCCCTGACCGAACCCATTGCAGAAAGCGACACGCAGGCTCCTCCCGCCTTGCCAGGCGGCAGGGCATTCTGCTAGTATGATATGGAATTAAGACGCAGGACTGAGATCATCAGGAATCCAGAGGCTTTGCAATGAAATGGTTCAAAAATGAAAAAAACCTGGATCAGGACCGGGCTTCTTTCGCTGCCGCCGAAGCTGTCATGAGCGAAGCTGAATTCACTTCCTTTCTCGAAATGCTGCGGACGGAAAAGTCCTATCTGACCGAAACGAGGGCAAAGTGCCTCGAACTGCTGAAGTTTCTGACCGCGCCGGCGAGCCGCTTCGGCAGTCGCAAGATGCGGGAGAAGGCGACGGCCTTGGTGGCGGCCCTGCAGGAATTGAAGATTCTGACCACCACCCACTTCCTGGTTTTTCCGCGCAACCAGACCGGAAACAACCTGCGGCACTCTCTTCACCCCGATTATTTCATCCTGGAGATGACCAACGTGTCCCTCGATCAGCACGAATTTCACCTCAAGGCCGAGCGGCAGCTGGCCGAGTGTCTCGCCACAACCAGCGATTGTTACCGGGAATATCGGGCCGCCGCCAGACGGCAGTTGCAGCTGCAGGAGGAATGAATGCGTTCCTGCATCCGGACCATCATCTGCATCAACGGCCAATGCTTCGACAACATTCCCGATGCCGTCAAGTGCCTCCTGGATATCGCCAGCCGGCGCCGGCCGGTGACCATTACCCGCTTCTCCGATACCCACCACTGCCTGCCCACCTGATCCGCCCTTTCCCCGACGAGTGCCGTCACTCCTTCTTTACAAGAGAGCGCCATCGCCAGTATACTCTGTGAGTATTTTATCTACTCATGGAGGATTTCATGGATACCCTCGCCTCGCGTCTTGCCGTCCTCACCGGGAAAATCCGCAGCTATGGCAAGGAGAACCTCGAAGACATTCTGCACGTGGTGATTGAAGGGGCGACCCTCATCACCCGCCATAACCGCTGTCGGATCTACCTGGAGGATCTCACCAGCGGCAGCCTGACCTGTGCCGGCGCCACCGGTCTGATGGCGGCGGCCGTCCGCGAACATGCTTTTCCCATCAACACCACCGATTTTCTTGTCTCCCGGGTCTACATCACCCAGGAGGAGGCGCAGGTGGAGGATGTGGCGGTCTTCCCCAGCCGCTTCGCCCGCGAGCTGGCGGAGCGCTTTGCCATTGCCGCCAGCTACCATCTGCCGCTGCTGCACCAGGGGCTCTCGGTGGGGGTGCTGTGCGTCGACAGCAGCCGCCGGGGACAGCTGCCCGCGGAAGGGCAGCGGCGGCAGCTGAAGGCCTTTCTCGACGAGGTGGTCCCGGTTATCGATCAGGCCCGTAAATACCACCAGCAGATCCTGTTGGCCCGGCGGGTGGATGAGGCAAAAAAGAAGGAGGCAGCCCTGTATATGGTCAAATCGGCGGTGCGGCTGATCGACAAGCTCTCCCTCGCCTCGGTGCTGATCCCCCTGCCGCTGGCCCCCGGTTGCGGGGAGGAGGGGCTGCAGATCCTTGCCTCCTACTCCAAGGACCAGGAAGAGCGCCGGCTCTACGAGGACGAATTGCTCATCGATCTGGGGCCGGGAAAGTCGCTCCTCTCGCGCTTCATCAACAACGCCGGGATCATCACCGACGACACCCTCCTCTCGCCCCTGTATTTTCCCGACCTTCCCTCGGAAACCCTGCAGAAGCGCTACCTGACCGAGGAGCTGGGAATGAAGTCCCTGTACGTGGTGCCGCGCTACGAGGCGCGCACCCGCCGGGTCATCTGCCTGGTGAATTACTACACCCGGGAGGCGCATCGCTTCAGCGATTTCGAGAAGGGACTGCTGCAGGCGCATGCCGAGATGGCGCAGCGGGTTATCCAGGAGATCGGCGACGAGCACATGGAGATCCAGGTGCTCTCGGAGATCAACGACCTGCTGCAGGAGAAGTTCGAGGGGCTGCAGACCTTCCTCAGCCGCATCCTCTCCAAGGCCACCGAGCTGATCGGCGCCGATACCGGCAGCATCGCTCTGGTGCGGGAGCAGGAGGGTAGGAAATGGCTGGTGGTGGAGGACGCGGAAGGGAAGCTGGTCGGGGCCAAGAGCAAGGAATGGCTGAAGAAGGACATCCCGCCGATTCGCATCGGCGGCATCAGCCTGCCACCGGAGGAGCGCAGCCTGACCGGTTACGCGGCCTTCACCGGCCGGCCGTGCATCGTCGGGGACACGGTCGAGGAGAAGCGGAGCGGCGGCTTCTATCGCGAAATCACGGAAGCGATCAAGAGCGAAATCGCTGTGCCGGTGATCAGCGAGGGAGAGGTGATCGCGGTCGTCTGCCTGGACAGCCTGCGGCCTTTCCACTTTACCGAGGAGCACCGGCGCATCCTGCTGATCATCGGCCGGATGATCGCCCGCACCCTCTCCGACCTGCAGCGCATCGAGAAGCTGACCACCGAGGTCAACCGGCTGCGTTCCGACGTCGGCTACAAGGACCCGAAGATTTCCTCCTATAAACTCGGGAACATCATCGGCAACTCGGCCAAGTCGAACGAGATTGTGGAATTCATCCAGCGGGTGACCCCCCCCATTTTCAACCGCATCGCCTACTGGAGCCGCACCGACGTGCAGGAGGCGACCCTGGGGCTGCCCTCCATCCTCATCACCGGCGATACCGGCAGCGGCAAGGAATTTCTGTTCAACAACATCTTCTCCCGTCTGAATGAGATGTACCTGGAGAAGATCGACCCGCGCGGCGAACTGTCAGTGAAAAAGACCAATATCGCCGCCTACAGCGGTGAGCTGACCTATTCCGAACTCTTCGGCCACAAGCGCGGCGCCTTTACCGGCGCCCACGCCGACCGCCGGGGGATTCTCGAGGAGGCGCACGGAGGGGTGGTCTTCCTCGACGAGATCGGCGACGCCGATCCGAAAACGCAGGTGCAGCTGCTGCGTTTCCTGGACAACGGCGGCTTCGTCCGCCTGGGAGAGAACGTGACCCGCTACGCCCGGGTGCTGCTGGTGGCGGCTACCAACAAGAACCTGCGGCAGCTGATCCGCGAGGGGAAATTTCGCGAGGACCTCTACCACCGGTTGTCGGAACTGACCCTGCAGGTTCCCTCCCTCAACGAACGGCGGGAGGATATCCCCGACCTCGCCACCCATTTCCTGGGCAAGCTGTACCGGGTCTACCGGAAAGAGGATGAGGAGGAAACTGAAGCGCCCGTCCTCACCCGCGAGGCGCAGGCTCTGCTTTCCCGGCACCATTACACCGGCAATGTCCGCGAGCTGCGCAGCATTCTGCTGCGGGCGCTCTTCTTTCGCAAGCGGCGGCTGATCAACGAAGAGGATGTCCGGCGGGTATTGGAGACGCTGGAGCCGCGGGAAGCGGAAAACGCGGTGGAGAAGCTGACCGGTGAGGTGGCCCAGGAGATCTATGAGGCCATTGGCCGAAGGGAGATCGATTTCTGGGACGGCGTGCACGCCCCGTTCACCGAAAGCCGCATCTCCCGCGAGGCCGTGGCGGCGGTGGTCGCCCTGGCCCGGCGCGATGGCGCCAGCACCATGCCGGCCATTGCCGAGCGCCTGTGCGCCTGCAATCCCAAGGGCACGCCGGAGGACCAGAAGGTCTTCTACAAGTTTAAGAATTTCCTCTACAAGACGATCCGGATCGGCTAGCAGGCTGATGAAAACATTCGCCCCGTCCTCGGACGTTTCTAGTATCAGCGTGCGCCTGCTGTCGGAGCTAGCGCGGGTGCGCCGAACCCTCCTGAACTCACCCGTCAGCCGCCATAACCCGCCAGCAGCTTTTCCACCTGCCGCCGGTCCTTCGCCCGGAAGGGGCCGACGGCCGCCATCTTCAGCACTTCGGGGGCAAACAGGTCGCGGGCGGTGCACCACAGCTCTTCCGCGCTGACCGTCTGGAGATCCCGCCGGTCCTCTTCCACCGTGCGCAGAAAGCCCACGGCCTCCCCCCAGCCGAAGCGGGCAGCCATATCGTCCGGGTGGTCGCGGCTGAAGTCGAGGTCATAGAGGAAGTTGCGGGTTACCCGCGCCAGTTCCCCCGCCTCGAGCGGTTGCCGGCGAAGATCGCTGAAAATGGCCAGGATCTCCCGCACCGCCGGGACCAGGTTCTCCGCGGCGACCGAAGAATCAACGCTGAAGACGCCGGTATCCGCCAGCAGGGCCAGATTCGCTTCGACATTGTAGGTGAGCCCCAGGGTCTCCCGCAGCCGCAGCATCAGGCGGCTGGCGCCGCCGCCGGAAAGAACCCGCCGCAGCACCCGCAGAGGGATGCTGCGACCGCTTTCCCGCCCCGGCAGGCGAAAGGCGAGCTGCAGGCTCACCTGCGAGTCGGAATCACGGACCCAGATCGATGCCGGGCTGGCGGCCGGTGCCGGTGAAACCGGCAGCGGAGTGGGGTGCGGCGTCCCCCGCCAGTCGCCGAAAGCCGCTTCCACCGCTTCCAGGACATCCTCGCGGCGGACCGGGCCGGCCACCGCGATGACGGTTGCGGCCGGGGTGTAATAGCGGCCGTGGTGGTGCTGCAGGTCGGCCAGATCGATGCGGGCGATCGACTCGCGGGTGCCGATGGTCGGCAGGGACAGGGGATGGTCCGGCCAGAGAAGGCGGGCGGTCAGGTTGTCCGTACTGATGTCCTCCCCCCGCTCGTTGAGGTCCTCCAGGGCCTCCTCGAGAATGATCCGGCGCTCCACCTCCAGGTCGAGGAAGAGCGGGCGGCGCAGCATGGAGGCGAACAGGGCGGCACCGGCCTGGATCTGCCGTGGATGCAGGCGGGAATGGTAGAAGGTGGTCTCCGGGTCGGTGGCGGCATTGACGGCGCCGCCGATCGCCTCGAAGGCCTGCTCCAGGTGCAGGTTGGAGGGGTATTCGGCGGTGCCGCGAAAGAGCATGTGCTCGAGGAAATGCGACACTCCGGCGACCTCGCGAGCCTCGTGACGGCCGCCGACATCGACATAGCAGATCATTTCGGCGCTGTGCAGGTGGGGCATCGCCACCGTCATCACCCGCAGGCCGTTGTCCAGTGTATCCCGCCAATACTCGTTGCTTTTCATTCCGCGGTCAGGTCCTCGCTCCTCCGGGGAGGACGCCTTGTTGCCCCAGCTCTAACGGAGCAGGCTGGCGGCTTCCTTGGCATGATAGGTGATGATCAGATCGGCTCCGGCCCGCTTCATCCCGAGCAGGGTTTCCAGCATGACCCGGTCGTGGTCAATCCAGCCCATCCGGGCCGCGGCCTTGAGCATACTGTATTCGCCCGAGACGTTGTAGGCCACCAGGGGCAGGTCGAAGCGCTCCTTGAGATCACGCAGGATATCCAGGTAGGCCAGGGCCGGCTTGACCATGAGGAAATCGGCGCACTCCTGCACATCGAGGGCCGCCTCGCGGAAGGCCTCGCGGCGGTTGGCCGGGTCCATCTGATAGCTGCGGCGATCGCCGAACTGGGGCGTCGATTCGGCGGCGTCGCGGAAGGGGCCGTAATAGGCGCTGGCGTACTTGACGGCGTAGCTCATCACCGGGATGTGGGCGAAGTCGTTGGCATCGAGGATTTCCCGGATGGCCGCCACCCGGCCGTCCATCATATCGGAAGGGGCGACGATGTCGGCCCCGGCGCGGGCATGGGAGAGGGCTTCGGCGGCGAGCAGCTTGAGCGTCTCATCGTTGTCCACGTCACCGTCGCGGATCACCCCGCAGTGGCCGTGATCGGTATATTCGCAAAGGCAGACGTCGGTGATCACCGTCAGCTCCGGCACCGTCTTCTTGATCGCCCGGATCGTCTCCTGAATGATGCCGGTTTCGCTGTAGGCGTCCTGCCCGACCGCATCCTTGGTCTCCGGGATGCCGAAGAGAAGCACCGCCGGGATACCGAGTTCGCGCACCTCCTTTGCCTCGGCGACGATGTGTTCGATGGACTGCTGGAAGATCCCCGGCATGGAGGGGATCTCCTTTTTTATCCCCCGGCCGAAGGCGCTGAACATCGGATAGATCAGGTCCTCCGTCCGCAGGTGGGTCTCGCGGACCATACGGCGAAGATTGTCGTTGCGGCGCAGGCGGCGGGCGCGGTATTCGGGAAAAAACATGGGCGGCTCCTATGAATTCAATCGCGGTGAAGAGTAGAGGCCTGGATGGACCGTAGCGTAAAACGTCTGTGAAGTCAACGCGTTGCCGGTAATCAGCGGCTTTCTTCCGGTCGGCCGGCGGCGGTGAAATAGCGAACGATTTCTCCGGTCAGCGCCGTCAGGGTATATTCCTTCGGCTCTATCCGGACCCGGAGACCGAGTTCCCGGCAGGCTTTTGTGGTGATCGGCCCGATGGAAGCGACGGCGACCCGGTCGAGCAGAGAGGGCAGCCGGTCGGCGCCGAGCATGGCGGCCAGGTTGGCGACCGTGGAGGAGGAGGTGAAGGTGATGCAGTCGATCCCTCCCGCCTCCAGCTCATCGATCACCCCGGCGGGCAGTGCTTCCGGGAGGAGATTGCGGTAGGCGACGGGGGCGACCACCTCCGCCCCCAGCCGGGAGAGTTCGGCGGGGATGACCTCCCGCGCCCGATCCGCCCGCGGAAAGAGGATCCTGCGGCCGGCGATCGGCAGCTGCCGAAAGGCGGCGACCACCCCTTCCGCCTTGTAATCGGCCGGCAGCAGATCGGCTTTGAGCCCGAAAGGAACCAGGGCGGCGGCGGTTTTGGGGCCGACGGCGCAGATCCGGCAGGGGCCGAAAGCCCGGGTATCCAGCCCCCGTTCGCCGAGGCGGTCGAAAAAGAAACGGACGGCGTTGACGGAGGTGAAGATCGTCCAGGCGAACTCCGGCAGACGGGAGATGGCACCGTCGATCTCCTGCCAGCTCTCCGGCGGCACCAGGCGGATGGTGGGGCATTCGACGACCCGGGCGCCGCGGGCCTCCAGGAGGGCGGAAAATTCTCCGGCCTGGTCGGCGGCGCGGGTGACCATGACCGTCTTGCCGAACAGGGGGCGGTTGTCGAACCAGCGCAGCTCCTCGCGCAGGGCGACCACCTCGCCGACGATGATCACCGCCGGCGGCTTGAAGCCGGTCTCCCGGACTTGTTCCACCACCGTTTCCAGGGTGGCGACCAGGGTCTGCTGGCGGGGCGTGGTGGCCCAGCGCACGAGCGCCACCGGCGTCTGCGGCGGCCGCCCGTGGGCCATGAGCCGTTCGGCGATCAGGGGCAGATTGGCGATCCCCATGTAAAAGACCAGGGTGCCGACTCCGGTCGCGAGTTTTTCCCAGTCGAGGCTGCTGACCCTTTTGGCCGGATTCTCGTGGCCGGTGACCAGGCCGAGGCTGGTGGTGAAATCGCGGTGGGTCAGGGGGATGCCGGCGTAGACGGCGGCGGCGAAACCGGCGGTCACTCCGGGCACCACCTCGAAGGGGATCCCGGCGCGGGCGAGGAACTGGGCCTCCTCCCCGCCGCGGCCGAAGACGTAGGGGTCGCCCCCTTTCAGCCGGACGACGATTTTCCCCTGTCCCGCCCGCTCGGCGAGCAGGGCGTTGATGCGCTCCTGGGGGGTATGGTGGCAGCCGCGGGTCTTGCCGACATAAAGGTGCTCGGCGCCGGGGGCCTCGCGGAGGAAATCGGGGTTGGCCAGGTAGTCGTAGATGACCACCTCGGCGCGGCGCAGGCATTCCAGGCCGCGGACGGTGATCAGGCCGGGATCGCCCGGTCCGGCGCCGATCAGATAGACTATCCCTTTTTTACCAGAATCTTGCATGGCCCAACCGTGTAGGGGCACGGCATGCCGTGCCCCTAACAAATTTGCCCGAAATCACCAGCAGGGCACGGCGCGCCGTGCCCCTACAAAATTACCGTTACCGGAGGGCACGGCATGCCGTGCCCCTACGACCTCTTCGTTCTTCACGTTGAAGGTCTCGTGCTGATAGACCTCATTCAGGATTGCCGCGGCGCCCCGGATGAGCAGGTCGTCGGCGAGCGAGGCGCCGGCCAGCTCCGCTTCCGCTACCGGGTATTCCACGGTTTTTTTCAGCAGCCGGGTGCCGTCGACGCTGGCCACCAGGCCGGTGAAGGCGAGGCGGTCGCCGTGCGTTTCGCCATAGGCGGCGATCGGCACCTGGCAGCCCCCTTCCAGTCGGCGCAGGAAGGCCCGTTCGGCCCGGACCGCCCAAGCCGTCGGCGGGTGGTTGAAGAAATCGATCAGGGCATTGGTCTCCGCATCGTCGAGGCGGCTCTCCAGCCCCAGGGCGCCCTGGCCGATGGCCGGCAGGGAAACGTCGGGGGGGAGGTATTCGCTGATCTGGCCGGCAAAGCCGAGCCGGTTCATGCCGGCGGCGGCCAGCACTACCGCATCCAGATCCTCGTCGGTCAACTTGCGGATGCGGGTCTCGACATTGCCGCGGATGTCGAGCATCTGGAAATCGGGGCGCAGGTGCAGCAGCTGTGCCTTGCGCCGCAGGCTGGAGGTGCCGATGCGGGCACCCTGGGGAAGCTCGCGGAAACTGGCGAAGCCCGGCTTGAGAATGACGATGTCGCGCGGGTCTTCCCGCTCGGTAATGCAGCGCAACCCCAGTTCCTCGGGGAATACCGTGGGCACGTCCTTCATCGAATGGACGGCGATATCGATCTCGCCGCGCAGCATCGCCTCCTCGATCTCCTTGACGAACAGGCCCTTGCCGCCGACCATGGCCAGCGGCACATCGAGGATCTTGTCCCCGGTGGTCTTGATCTTGGTCAGGGTGACTGCCAGCCCGGGGTGGCGCTTTTCCAGTTCGGACTTCACCCAGTTCGCCTGCCACAGGGCCAGCTGGCTGCCGCGGGTGCCGATACGGAGGGTTTCTTTGGCCATGGAATTTGGACTCCTTTATCGCTTATTCCGAATGCTCGTCCAGGGACTTCAATTCCCCGTCGGGACGGGGCGCTTCAAGGTCGAACAGGGTCCGCACGGTATCGACGTAAATATCCCCGCCCGCCCCGTTCTGCGCCTGCTTCAGGGTGGTAATCGGCTGGTGCAGAACCTTGTTGATGATAGCCGTGCTCATCGCCTCGATGGCCTTGCGCTCCCTGGCCCCGAGGTCCTTGAGGGTGGAGAAGGTTTTTTCCAGTTCACCGCGGCGGATCTCCTCCAGGCGGGTGCGCAGGGAGACAATGGTGGGCACCACCTCCAGGCTGCCCAGCCAGCGATAGAACTGGCCGATTTCCTGGTCGATAATCCCCTCGGCTTTTTTCGCCTCCTTCTGTCGTTCCTTGAGGTTGGCCTGAACAACCCCCTGCAGGTCGTCGACATCGTAGAGGTAGACGTTGGACAGGTCGTTCACTTTCGGATCGATGTCGCGCGGCACGGCGATGTCGATGAAGAACATCGGCTTGTACTTGCGCTGACGCAGCACCTCCTCCACCTTCTTCGGGCCGAGGATGAAGGTGGGGGCGCCGGTGGAAGTGAGCACGATGTCCACCTGGTGCAGGTGGAAGGGAAAATCGTCGAAGGAGACAGCCCGTCCCTTGAACTCCTCGGCCAGCTTCACCGCGCGTTCGAAAGTGCGGTTGGTCACCAGAACGGAGGAAACACCATTGTTGAGGAAGTGACGGGCTGCCAGTTCGCACATCTCGCCGGCGCCGATCAGCATGACGCTCTTGCCGTCGAGGGTGCCGAAGATTTTGCGCGCCAGTTCTACGGCGGCAAAGGAGACCGATACCGCGTTGCTGGCGATCTCGGTTTCCGTGCGCACCTTCTTGGCCACCGAGAAGGCCTTATGCAGAAAACGGTTAAGGATCAGGCCGACCGTCTTGAATTCGGTGGCATAGCCGTAGGCGGTCTTGATCTGTCCCAGGATCTGCGGTTCGCCAATGACCATCGAATCGAGGCTGGCGGCGACCCGGAAGACGTGGCGGATGGCCTCTTCCCCCTCGTATTCGTAAAGGTGCGTTTCCAGAACCTCCTGGGGGATGCCGTGGAAAGTGGCGAGGAAATGCCGCAACTGCACCTTGCACATCTCGGCATCGCGGCTGGTGGCGTAGAATTCAACCCGATTGCAGGTGGAGACGATCATCCCCTCGATGACTGCCGGCAGGGAAGTCAACCCCTTCAGAGGCCTTTCCATGGCGGTAGGGGAAAAGGCTACCTTTTCGCGTATCTCAACGGGGGCTGTCTTGTGGCTCAGACCCACAACGATGATGGTCATAGGCAAAGGTCCTTCCGCCGGCTACCGGCCATGCAGGGACCGGAAGCTGTGTTCACCGGAGAGCAGCAGGTTGACGCCGAGGAAAGTGAACAGGAGGCAGAGAAAGCCGATGATGGCGAAGATGGCTGCCCGCCGGCCGCGCCAGCCGACGGTCAGCCGGCCGTGCAGCAAGGCGGCATAGAAGAACCAGGTGATCAGCGCCCAGGTCTCCTTGGGGTCCCAGCTCCAGTAGCCGCCCCAGGCGGAATTGGCCCAGACCGCGCCGGTAATGATCCCCATGGTCATCAGGGGAAAGCCGAAGGTCAGGCACTTGTAGTTGATGCTGTCGAGGGTTTCCAGGGACGGCAGGCGGTAGTAAAGGGCGGAGAACGACTTGCTCTTCAGCATGCGCTCCTGCAGCAGATACATGATTCCGGCAATAAAGGCGACGGCGAACACGGCATCGCCGAGAAATGCCAGGGAGACGTGCACCGGGAACCACCAGCTCTGCAGGGCCGGATTGACCGCCTGTGACGGTCTGGGGAACGGCGCTGCCGAGAAGCATCAGCGCCAGGGCCAGCGGGCAGACGAAGGCGCCGAGGACGTTCAGGCGGTAGCGCAGGTCGAAGAGAAGGAAAATACCGACGATGGCCCAGGCGAAAAAAGAGAGAGATTCGTAAAGATTGGTCACCGGCGTATGGCCGACGGCGAAATAACGGGTGACCAGGACGGCGCAGTGCAGGACGAAGCCGCCGGTCAGCAGCCAGCGCGCGATTTTCCCCGCCTGCTCGCGGCGGGCGATGACATCAGTAAAGTAAAATGCAGTGGCGGCGAAATAGACCAGGAGAGTAATTTTGAAGAGCAGAAAATTGATCATGTCTCCTCTTTGGGAAGGCGAACTCCAAGAGCCGCAAGGGAGCAGTCCTTGCCGGCAAGAGTCTCCAGCAGCCGGTCAATGCGGGCGGCAGAGCCGCCGGCGATCAGGGAAGGGAGGTCACCCTCCAGAAGCTGGTGCAAAATCCATGAATTATATTCAACTTCCGGCTGGCGTGTCAATTTCTTTTGCCGCAGGGCGGCGGCGATTTCAACCACCGTCGCCCACTCGGGGCCGAGCACGCGGGACAGTCGGTCGCGCACCAGGGCCGCCAGGGCGGGACTGTTCCCGGTGGTAGAAACGGCGACCGTAAGTGCGCCCCGCTGCAGCAGCGCCGGAAGAGAAAAATCACCCGCTTCCGGGGCGTCGGCCACGTTTACCGGAATGCCGGCCGCCCGGGCGTCGGCGGCAACGGCGGTATTCACCTGCCGGTCGCCGGCAGCGGCGAAGGCGAGGGAAGCCCCGGATAGATCGCCCTGGCGATAGGCACGGTTAATGACTTCGATCCCTGGGAGTTCCTGCCGGTTCACCGCCGGGTCGATCAGGCGCACCCGGGCACCCGCCTGGTGCAGGGCGCGCGCCTTGCGGATTCCCACCGGGCCGCCGCCGACGACCAGGCACAGGCGCCCCTGCAGATGAAAGACGATCGGAAATCCAGACATTCCAACGCCCCCCAGGTTCAAGTGCCGAAGAGTTCCCCTTCGATCATCTCACAAAGCAGATGGCCGAAGAAAAGTGCGCCCTCGATGGCGCGCGGCACCGAAATGGTGTCCAGGCGGAAAAGAAAATCGGGGGATTCGCCAACCGTTTCCTCAGGCCCGGGTCGCAGAACGGCGGTGAGGCAGCCCGCCTGGCGGCTAACCGTCAGCCCCTCTTCGAGGGCCTCTTCGCGGTGAAAACCAGCCAAGGCGAGGACGATGTCTTCCGGGGTGGCGACTACCCGCAACTGGCGGGCGAAGAACTGGCGTCCCTGGCCGTCCCGCTCCAGGGCGGTAGCCAGGGTAATGTCGTGACAGAGGGAAAGTACGGGCAGAGGCGGCCTTTCCAGGGCCAGTCGATGCATAAACTGGTTCGCCACCAGGTTGGCGACGGCGCCCAGGGAACCGTTGCCGAGCAGCAGGAGCCGTCCTCCCTGCTGGAAGGATTCGGCCACTCGGCCGGCAAAGCCGGCTATCGCTTCCTCCTGAACGTTGAAATTCTCGAGAGAGGAGTTCTGTTCCCGTACTGCACGGGCAATTTTATCGGACAACATACCGTCAATCCCCATTTCAAGACCCGAGAAGGATAGGGTGCCGCCTGTCGCCCTGTCAAGAAGAACTCATGTTGTGACCATCGCCGAAAAATTCTTTTTTTCAACACCGAAATCAATCGTTGCCACCTGGGGCCTTCGGCTCGGGATGAATTAACGCCTTGATTTTTTTAGAGGGTGCTTTATGATTAACGGAAATAATCTCGCGGAATTTTCAATTAACATACCCCCGAGGAGAACCGACAATGGCGAGCGATAAGGTCCTGCAGCTTTCGGACGATAGCTTCGAGCGGGAAGTGCTGAAGTCCTCCACCCCCGTTCTGGTCGATTTCTGGGCTTCCTGGTGTGCCCCCTGTAAGGCGATCAGTCCGGTGGTGGATGCCCTGGCCGACGATTATGACGGCAAGGTGAAGATCGGCAAGCTCAATGTCGACGAAAACCCGGCCACGCCCGGCCAGTACGGGGTGCGCGGTATCCCGACGCTGATCCTGTTCAAAGATGGCAAGGTGGTGGATCAGGTGGTCGGCGCCGTTCCCAAGAACCAGCTTGAGGGACTGATTAAAAAAGCGCTCTGACTCTCCGCCAGCAATGGCAGAAAGAAAAAGGACCCGGCCGGAGATGGCGGGTCCTTTTTCTTTCTGCCGACTCAGCGGCCAGCCGGCGGCCCCACCGGTGTTCCCGGCGGCGACCCGGGCGGCGGCTCGACCGGCGCTCCCGGTGGCGTTTCGACCGCTGATTCGATGGGTGCCAACTCCTGTTCCACCGCCTCCTGCTCCTCCGGGGTGAGGGAAGATTGGGCCAACCGGTCGCGGAAATCCTCGATTCTCTGGCGGAGCTGCTGGAGGCGGTCTTCCGCCTGCTGCACGGTTTCCGGCGGCAGGTTGGGAGAAGTCCGGGCCTCAGCCTGCTGATAGCTCCGGGTCAACTGGCGGGCTTCCGTCCGCCATTGCGCCACGGGCGAAGCCTGGGTGCTGCCGGCGGTTCCCGCCGGCGGCGGGGGAGTTTCCTGGCTTCCCGGCGGCGGTGGTTCGGCCCTTTTCCCGGGCGGGACGCTGGTTTCCTTGCGCAGGATCTGGACTTCCTCCGCCTGGCAACCGGGAGGGAAATTCTCCAGGTCATCGGTGAGAAAGAGGTTGCCCTTGGCATCCCGGCACTGATAGATGGTCGCCTGGGCCGGACCGGAAACCAGGAAGAGCAGCAGAATGGCTGTCCAGATCATCTCACTCCTCCGCTGAATAGGTATGGAGCGGATCTCTCTTCGTACAATAGCAGGGGGGGAGGAAAGTGCAAGGCGGGGGAACCCCGGGTTGACGGCAGTCTGCCTACTCCGGGCCTGGCGCTTTTTCCCTGGCCGCGCGCAGCAGCCGGAAAATCTCCCGGGCTGACTGCCGGTCGTTGCCGGCTTGCACCGCTTCGGCCAGGCGGCTGAGGCGGCCCGTATCCAGATCCGGCAGACAGACTGAGATCTCCTGCAGCGCCCGGGCACATTCGGCCGGGCGGCAGAGCCGGTCCCGCCATTCCTCCAGCCGATGGAAATCTTCCTGCTCCTGGTGGTGTCGGCGGTCGAAACCGCCAAGAAATTCACTCAGGTAGGTCAGTTCCTCCGGGTGGCGACGCAGCAGAGCGGCCAAGTGGCGGATCTGGCGATCGCGGGAGCTGTGTCCCCGGGTAGCTCGGGCGAGCAGGGTCTCCCGGCGAAGGTCCTGGTCGATCGACATTTTCCTTATGGCCGCTTCCGGCAGCGCGACCAACGACCGGGCCAGATCTTCCACAGCCTTGGCATCGCGCTTGCGCGCCGAGCGGCTCGGCGTCGTTAACTGGTCTTCTGTCATCAAAGTTCCTTTCGGCTGTCGAGCAGCATGGTTACCGGCCCCTGGTTGACCAGCCGCACTTCCATCATCGCCTGGAAAATGCCGGTGGCTACCGTCAGGCCGAGTTCGCGCAGCCGTGCCACATAGGTCTCGTAAAGGCTGGCGGCCTCGGCCGGGGGAGCCGCCCGGGTGAAGCTGGGACGGCGTCCCTGGCGGCAGTCGGCCAGAAGGGTGAACTGGGAAACCACCAGGACCTCGCCACCGGTTTCGGTGAGCGAAAGATTCATTCTCCCGTCGGCATCCTCAAAAATCCGCAGCCGCGCGGTTTTCTCCGCCAGGTAGCGGGCGTCCTCCTCACCGTCGCCGGCCGCCACCCCCAGCAGGATCAGCAGCCCGGCGCCGATCTCTCCGACGCTCCGTCCATCGACAGTCACCCCGGCGGCGGAAACCCGCTGCAGCACCGCGCGCATCCGGCTACTCCGCCGCCAGTTCGTGCAGGGTGGCGAGATTCATCCGGTCGCAGGCATCATCCTCCCCCTTGGGTGTCTCGAGAATCTTCGGGACGTTTCGCAGGCGGGAATCCCGCAGCAGGGCGCGGAAACCGGCACGGCCAATCGCTCCCCGGCCGATGTGCTCGTGGCGGTCGACCCGGGAGCCCAGGCCCTTCCGGGTGTCGTTGAGGTGAAAGGCACAGAGCCGGGAAAGTCCGATACGCCGGTCGAATTCCTCCATCACCGCCGCATATCCTTCGGCGCTGCCCAAATCGTAGCCGGCGGCGAAGGCGTGGCAGGTGTCGAAGCAGACGCCGAAGCGTCCCCCGGGAACTTTTTCCATGATCTCGGCCAGATGCTCGAAGCGGCCGCCGAGATAACTCCCCTGACCGGCGGTGTTCTCCAGCAGCACGGTGACCCCCGGCGGCGCCTCGGCGAACAGGCGGCGGAAGGCTTCGGCGATGCGCTCCAGGCCCACCGCTTCACCCTTGCCCAGGTGCGCGCCGGGATGCATCACCAGGAAGGGGATACCGAGGGCGGCGCAGCGCTGCATTTCATCGGCGAAGGCGGCCAGAGACTGGTGCCATACGTCCTGGTCAGGCGCCGCCAGGTTGATCAGGTAGCTGTCGTGAGCGAGCACCGGGCCGATCGGACTGGTTTTCCAGGCCAGGCGGAAAGCCGCGGTTTCCTCCCCCGTCAGTGCTTTCGCCTGCCAGCGATTGGCATTTTTGGTGAAGACCTGGATGGCGGTGCAGCCGAGCTTCTCTCCCCGGCCGAAGGCCAGGGACAGGCCGCCGGCGATGGACATGTGGGCGCCGATCGGCAGGGGCGAGTCTTTCATCCCCGCTCCCCCCAGGCAGCGGCCGCTTCGGTGGCGAACCAGAACTCGAGAGCCCGCGGCAGCCCGTCCAAAGTGGGGATATGAACATCGACGAAGGGAGGGGTTTCGCCTCCCCCGACCAGTACCGTCCCCATGCCGAGTTCTTTAGCGGTCTGCAGGTTGGCCGCCGAATCCTCGACCATAAGGCATTTATCGCCCGGCAGGCACAGGTGCTCCATAACCTTGTGGTAGGGGGCGGCCATCGGCTTGGGAAGATAGGAGGCGACGCGGATATCGAAAACTTCCTCGAACAGGTCGTGCAGGCCGAGCACGCGCAGGACCCGGTCGGCATGCCCCCGCGAGCCGTTGGTAAAAACCACCCGGCGCAGGGGGGAGGCTTTCGATCATCCGCCGCAGCGCGGCGTCGTTCTGGAGGCGGCCGGCGACATCGACGTCATGAACGTATTCCAGATAGTCCTCCGGATCGACCGACCAGTGGCGGATCAGTCCCCCCAGGGTCACCCCGTAATCGGCCCAGTAACGCCGCCGCAGCCCGTCCACTTCACCGGCCGGAATCCCCACCACCTCGCACATGTAGCGGTTGATCCGCTTGTCGATTAGGGAGAAGAGCTCCCGCTCCGGCGGGTAGAGGGTGTTGTCGAGATCGAAAATGATAGCTTGCATCAGAAATTTCGAATTTTGAATGTTGAATTTTGAATTATAACCATCATAGGTACCATCATCTGAATTCCGTGGGGTTGGGTTTTTGCCTCAATTTAAAATTAAGAATTCAAAATTCAAAATTCCGCATTTACTGCGGATCGTACTCCCCCTCGAAGACCTGCACCGCCGGGCCGGTCATAAAGACGTGCCCGTCCTCCGCCCATTCCATTTCCAGATCTCCGCCCGGCAGGTGATTGAGCAGCAGGCGACCGGTGCGGCCGTTCAGCACGCCGGCGACGGTCACCGCGGCCGCGCCGGTGCCGCAGGCAAGGGTCTCGCCCGCTCCGCGCTCCCAAGTGCGCTGCCGAACTTCAGCCGGGGAGATCACTTCGACGAATTCGACGTTGGTGCGGTTGGGGAAAAATGGATGGCGCTCAAGCGCCGGCCCGTACTTCTCCACCGGGAATTCGCCGACGTTGTCGACGAAGACGACGCAGTGAGGGTTGCCCATGGACAGGCAGGTGAGATGAAAAGTGCGATCGAGAATATTCACCGCCGCCGCGACCGTCTGCTCGTCGGGGGGGCCGGTCATGGGGATTTCCCCCCGGGTCAGGCGGGGCTTGCCCATGTTCACCCGCACCTTCTCGACCCGGTTGCCGGCGTTGACCTGCAGTTGCAGGGTGAGGACGCCGGCGCCGGTCTCCACGGCGATTTCCCGCCCAGCCACCAGCCCGTGCTCATAGGCGTACTTGGCGACGCAGCGTACGCCATTGCCGCACATCTCCGCCTCGCTGCCGTCGGCGTTGAACATCCGCATGCGCACCGCCGCCACTTTCGAGGGAAGGATGAGTATCAGGCCGTCGGAGCCGACGCCGAAATGGCGGTCGCTCAGCGCTGCCGCCAGACCTGAGGGATCCTCCACCGGCTGATCGAAGCCGTTGATGTAGACGTAATCGTTGCCTGCCCCATGCATCTTGACGAATTTCATTTCGGCGCTCCTTTCCGGCCGCTGGCAGCGCCGGTTTCACAGTATAGACGAAATCCGCCACCGCTCACAAGGCCTCCGGGGAGTTGACCGGAAACCATTCCTTACGTATCATGAACAGACCATAATCGGAAGGAGCAAGCCGTCATGGCTTTTGATCTGAAAACCAAGCTTTGGCAGACCGGGGCCCTGGAATGGTGGGGCTTCATTGACAACGAGGACGTGTTTCTCGGCAGCCGGGAGTTCCCCCTGCCGCCGGAGGAGGGGGATGAATGGACCGTGCGGGCCACCGGCGAGCGGTTCCGGATCATCGCCGGGGAGGTGCGGCGAATCGGTCGCGACGAGTCGCCGAAAGAACCATGGGAGAGCTGGTGATGGCCCTGGAGATCGTGCAGATCCGGGCCGGGGAGATGGACAACTTCTCCTACCTGATCTTCTGTCCGGCGACCCGCCGGGGAATTGGCGTCGATCCCTCACTGGCGCCGGAGAATCTGCTGGCCGTCGCCCGGGAGCGGGGGATCGCGCTTGAGGTGCTGGTTAACACCCACGGCCACCGCGATCACACCGCCGGCAACCAGAGGATCATCCGGGAAACCGGCGCCCGGCTGGCCGGTCATCCGGACGATATCCCCGCTGCCGACCTGCCTTTGGGCGAAGGCAGCGTTTTGCCCGTCGGCGAAGGGCAGGTGGAAATTCTCCATACTCCCGGCCACACCCCTGGCTCGCTCACCCTGCATGCGCCCGGGAGCCTGATCACCGGCGACACCCTGTTCGTCACCTTCGTCGGCCGCGCCGACCTGGCCGGCAGCGATCCGGCCGCCCTCTACCGCAGCCTGCGACGGCTGGCCGCGTTCCCGCCGGAGACCCGCATCTACCCCGGCCACGATTATGGCCCGCAGCCCGTCTCCACCGTGGGTTTCGAGCGGGAGCACAATCCCTACCTGCAATGTCCTGATCTGGAAAGTTTTCTGCGCCTGCGCCTGGGTTGAGGCGAACGTCTCAGGAGGTTTCTTGGGCCAGCGACTGGTCCGCCAGGCGGATCACCCGGGTGCCGGCCAGGCGGTCGTTCCAGCCGCGGCCCTGGCGGTCGAAGAAAATCAGCAGAAAGCCGATTCCGGCCGGCAGCAGAGACAGCAGGCCGCCGGTGCTGCGCAGGAAAGCCTGGGAAAAGAGGAGGGACTCGCCGCCCTGGGCGGTCACCCGCAGGCCGAAGAGCATCTTGCCCGGGGTCTGGCCCAGGAGAAAATGAAATAAGGTGAAATAGCCGAAGCAGAGGCAGAAGAACACCAGAAAATAGGGAATCACCAGGTCGAGAAACGATTCGGCCAGAGGCTCGGTGCCGCCGAGGGCGAATTCTCCAGCGATCACGAAAAGGATGAAGAGGGCACCGAGGATCACCAGGTCGGCCAGGCCAGCGGCGGCCCGTCTGGCCAGCGGGACCGGTTCCCGGAAAGGGGCGGCGGCCGCCTCGCTCTCTCCGGTTTCCCCGGTCGCCGGTTCGGCCGGCCAGACGCAATCCCCTTCCGGCCCTTCCGGGGAAGGTCCATCGGCAAGAGGGAAAACCGCCGGTTCGAACGCATCGAGAGAAGGCAGTTCGAATGGCTCCAAATCGCAGTCCTCGAGGCGGAGAGCTTCGGTTTCGCCGCTCGATCCGCTGCTGATTTCCTGTGGGAGAAACGGAAGGTCCGGCGGTGCGGTGTCGGTACTTTCGGCGGGGAGGGCCGAATCCACCCCGGCCGTCTTTTCCTCGGGCGGCATATTGGCTGGCAGCGCTCCCGAAATGCCCTCATCCGTTGCCGTGTGGGGCGGCCAGTTAAACAGCTCGGGCACCGCGGCATCGGCGGCGGCCGCGGCGGGGGCGAGGAGATCTTCCAGACGCAGTTCGCCCGGATCGCCGGTTTCCGGCGATTCCAGGAATTCAAACCCGAAATCGGCTGTTCCAGCGGCCGTCGGCTGCTGCGGGATCTTTTCCGGCTCTTCGGCGGAGAAAAGGCGGGCAGGCGACCCCGGCGGTCCGGTCTCGGCGGCGGGAAAACCGCGCAGGCCGAAGCGGGTTTTAAACTCGGTCAGATCGCTGCCGCATTTCCGGCAGCTCTGCAGGTGATCGAAGGTGTTGTAACCGCATTCAGGGCATTTCATGACTTTCCCTCCCAGACACAGCTGCGGACTCCTGAAGCGGAGAGAGGTCCAGGTCTCCGTACAGGAACTGCAGGATGCTTGCCGCGGCAAAGCCGGCGGTTTCACTGCGCAGAATGCGGGGGCCGAAGTGCACCGGCTGAAATCCGGCATTCCGGGCTGCTGCCGCTTCCGCTGGGGCGAAACCGCCTTCCGGGCCGACGAGGATGGCGGCGCTGGTCGGACGGATCCTGGGCAGCACTGCCGCCAGGGGACGACTTTCCGCTTCCCAGAGAAACAGCCGCAGTTCTTCCCGGCACTCGGCGAGGGCTGTGGGCAGGGGTCTGGGGGGTGCCAACCGGGGCAGGATGGGGCGCCGGCATTGGCGGGCCGCCTCGCGGACGATCCGTTCCCAGCGCCGCCGGCGGGTTTCCTCGCGCTCGCCGGCAGGGGCCGGGATGCTGCGCTCGGTCAGCACCGGGACGAACGAGACAACCCCCAGTTCGGTCCCCTTCTGCAGGACCAGGTCCATCTTGTCGCTTTTGGGCAGGGACTGCAGGATGCTGATCGGGAAGGTCCTTTCCTCCTCCCGCCAGCAGGCCTGAAGGCGGGCGGTGCCGGCGCGCCGGCCGAGGCTGGTGACGAGACAGCGACAGACCGTCCCCTGGCCGTCCAGAAGCAGGATCTGCTCGCCCACGGGACGCCGCAGGACGGTTCCCAGGTGGTGCAGGACTTCCTCCGGCAGGGGGATTTCCTCGCCGGACAGGATCTCCGGGGGGACGAAGAACCGCTGCATTAGTTCTTCCGGTAGCGCAGGCAGGACCATTCGTCCTGTCTGCTGATCGCCGGACCGCACAGGGGCAGGGAGGCGAAGCCGGCCGCCACCATTGCCTCCTTCTCCCGCAGTATGCCGGAAAGGACGAGGGTGCCGCCGGCTGCCAGGCGGCCGGCCAGCTCGCCGGCCAGGCGGACATTCTCCTCCGCCAGGATGTTGGCCAGCACCACCTGAAAATCGCCCTCGAGGCTCTGCAGGGGACGGTCGGTCACCTCCACCCGGCTGGCCACCCCGTTCAGGGCGGCGTTCTCCCGGGCGGTGCGGCAGGCTTCCGGGTCGATGTCGCAGGCCAGCACCCGTTCGGCGCCGAGAGCGGCGGCGGCGATGGCCAGGATGCCCGAGCCGGTGCCGACGTCGAGAACGCGCCGCGGCGTGGCCTGGGCGAACAACTCGGCCAGGGTCTCCAGGCAGAGGCGGGTGGTGCCATGGGTGCCGGTACCGAAAGCCATGCCCGGATCGAGAGTCACCACGGCTTCGCCGGGGGCCGGGGCGTAGGCCTCCCAGGTCGGCTTGATGACCAGGCGGCCGAGGCGCAGCAGGCCGAAGTGCTGCTTCCACCCTTCCGCCCAGTCCTCCGTGCGCACCGGCAGGAAGTCTGCCGGCGTAGACGGCAGGCCTGGAATAAACGAGGCGAGATCGGCCAGCAGGGTGCTGAGGCTGTGGCGCAGTTCGGCGGGATTGTCTGGGCGGGGGAAGAATACTCGCAGGCTGCAGATGCCGGTAACCGGCTCATCGGGATCCGGGGGGATAAAGGTGTCGAGCTGTCGTTCCTCGACGATGACGCCGCTGCAGCCGAGGGCTGCCAGTTCCTGACAAACCAGATCGACGCCGGCGGCAGGCACCTGAAGACGGATTTCGAGCCAGTCCTGATCCATGCCGCCTGTTTAACAGAGAAATAGGGAGGAATGCAATAAAAACCTTGACAAAGCCTGGTGAATCAAGTCTAATTTCGGCCTTGATTTAATGAGTATCTAACCTTGATGGTATTTTTAGCTGACTTTTCCATCGGTCGGGTGCTCCGGCAAAGATTAGAAAATTTCCTTGCGCATTAAAATAAACCTGCTACAATCCTAACGGATTTCTCATTAGTGATGGTAACGCCCGTTCAGCAGCACGTTTTTCTCCTGTCCGATGCGACCGGGGAAACCGTTGAAAAAATCGTCATGGCCGCTCTGACCCAGTTCGGGGATAAAAATGTGCGGCTCAAACGGATCGTCAACGTACGCACCAAGAATCAGATTTATGAAGCCCTGGACGAGGCCCTGGCTTCCCAGGCGCTGGTGGTTTACACCATGGTCAACCGGGAGCTGGCGCAGCTCGTCCATGATGAATGCGAATCTCTCGGCCTGCTCAGCATCGACCTGATTACTCCGCTGCTGATGCGGCTGTCGGAATTCGTCGGCCGCTCTCCCGGGGAAACGCCGGGTCTGCTGCACGGAATGGATGAAAGGTACTTCCGGCGGGTCGAGGCGGTGGAGTTCACCGTCAAGCACGATGACGGCCAGGAGGTGCGCAATCTGCAAAAGGCCGATCTGGTCCTGGTCGGGGTTTCCCGTACCAGCAAGACGCCGCTCTCGATCTATTTGGCGTATCGCGGCTGGAAGGTTGCCAACGTTCCCCTGGTGCAGGGGATCGAGCCGCCGGCCGAGTTGTTCCAGGTCGATCCGGGGCGGGTGGCCGGGCTGGTGATCGATCCCCAGCGCCTGCTCGAGCTGCGGGCCTCACGGTTGCGCAATCTCGGCCAGGACCCCCGTGCCGCTTACGCCGATTTCGACAAAATCGAGGAAGAGCTCCGTTATTCCAAGCGCCTCTTCCGCAGACAGCCGTGGGTGGTGGTCGATGTCACCGGCAAGGCGGTGGAAGAGACGGCCAACGAGATCCTGGTGAAGCTCAAGCTCAAGTAAGGCTGCATCGAATTGCAGGAAAACGATAGCACTTAAGGAAGAAAGGGGAAAACGCGATGAGCAACCGAATACTGGTGGTTGAAGATGAAAAAAAAGTGGCCAGCTTCATCAAGCGGGGGTTGGAAGAGGAAGATTTTACCGTCGATGTGGCCTATGATGGGGAGGAAGGTCTCTATATGGGGGAAAACAATCCCTATGACCTGATCCTGATGGATGTCATGCTGCCGAAGATGGATGGCCTGGCGGTAGTCAAGGAACTTCGCAAGAAGGAGGTCAACACCCCGGTTCTCTGTCTGACTGCCAAGGATGCGGTGGAGGACATCGTCTCTGGCCTGGATGCCGGCAGCGACGATTACCTGACCAAACCTTTCGCCTTTGCCGAGTTGCTGGCACGGGTGCGCTCCCTGCTGCGGCGCGGGCAGAAGGACCGTGGCGCCGAGATCCGTTTCGCCGATCTGCGTCTCGATCCGGTGGGGCACAAGGTGTGGCGGGGGGACAAGGAGATCGAGCTGACCGCCAAGGAATACGCCCTGATGGAGTATTTCATGCGCAATCCCAACCAGATCCTGACCCGGACCATGATCGCCGAGCATGTCTGGGATTACACCTTCGACTCCTTCACCAACATAATCGACGTCTATGTCAACTACCTGCGTAAGAAGGTTGACCGGGATTATGACAAGAAACTCATCCATACGGTTCGCGGCGTCGGCTATGTCCTGAAGGAGGACTGACTTGTTCTACCGTTCCATCCGCTTCCGTCTCGCCCTCTGCTATGCGCTCACCCTGGCCGTCATTATGGCGGCCAGCGGTGTTTTCTGGCATCACTATCTTTCCCGCAATCTGCTCGAGAGTATCGACGAAAAATTATTGATGGTTGCCGAGGATATCCGGTTTTTCCATCGCAGTCAGGCGGCTTTGCCCGCGGAACATTGCCCCGGGCTGGAGGAGTTCGTTCGCCGCCACGGCTGGACAGAGTTCGTGCAGATCCTTGACGAAAACGGACGCCTCGCCTGTCTGAGCGAGAACCTGGAGGGGGTTGGTCTGCCCCTGAGCAAGGCGGCGCTGCAGCACATTCACCAGGGAACGATCTATCTGGAGACGGTGGATGGGCGGCATGGGCACCCGGTGCGCCTGTTGACCATGCCGGTGCTGGAAAACGGTCGGCCGGTCGACATCGTCCAGGTGGGGGAAGTCCTGGCCGACAAGGACCACATCCTGGAGGATTTCCGTCTGACCATGTACATCTTCGGCCCTCTGGCGCTGCTGATCCTCTCCCTGGTCGGCTGGTATCTGGCCGGCCGCGCCCTTTCGCCGATGGTGCGCATGGCCCGGGTGGCACGGCAGATCACGGCGGAGAACCTGAACCTGCGTCTGCCGGTGGAACATACCGGGGACGAAATCGCCCAACTGGCGGAGAACTGCAATGCCATGCTCGCCCGCCTGGAGAAATCCTTCCGCAAGGTCAGGCAGTTCTCCGGTGATGCCTCGCACGAACTGCGCACCCCGCTGGCCATTCTTCGCGGGGAAACCGAGGTGGCCCTGCGCTGGGCGCGCGATACCGAGGAGTATCGGCGGACCCTCGAGTCCAACCTGGAGGAAATCAGCCGCATGGGACGAATCATCGAGGACCTGTTGACTCTGGCGAAAAGCGATGCCGGCGAATTGCCCCTGGAGATCCGGGAACTCAGTCTCAGCGATCTGCTGCAGGAACTCTACCTGCAGGGGAATACCCTCGGGGAAAGTAAATCGGTCGGCGTCACCCTGCATCTGGAGGTCGCCGAGGAAATCCGCATTCGCGGGGATGAACTGCGACTGCGGCAGATGTTTCTTAACCTCATCGCCAATGGCATAAAATATACCCAAGCCGGCGGCCGGGTGGAGATCGCCCTGGCCCTGCAGGACGATCAGGCGGTGGTCAGGGTGACCGATACCGGCATCGGTATTCCCGCCGAACATATCCCCCATATCTTCGATCGCTTCTATCGCATCGACAAGGCGCGCAACCGCGACGACGGCGGGTCCGGCCTGGGTTTGGCGATCAGCAAGGGGATCATCGAGGCGCATGCCGGGCGCATTACCGTCGATTCCGTCCCCGGCAAGGGAAGCACCTTCACTGTCTACCTGCCGCTGTTGAGGCCATCGCAGAGCCGCCACCGGCCTACGGACACCGAGTTGCCGACCGGCTCTGGTGTCTGACCAAGCGGGACCCCAGGTAAATATCTCCCATTAATAATCAGCACCCGGGCTTCCAGGCCGGTGCGGGCATGGTAAAATTGCCGCATCCTTGCGCATCGGAGGGTCCATGGAACCTTTCCGCCCCCGCCCCGTCTACCTGGCCGATTCCTTCATGTGCCCGGTCGGCCGCTATGACGGCCGGCATCGGGAGTCCCGTTCCTTTCTCGCCCTGGCTGGCGAGGTCAACCGGATGCTCGATCGGGGGGACGCGCCGCGGGAGCGCATCGACTGTGTGGTGGTCGGCAGCCAGAACCCCTTCGCCTTCTCCGGGACGGACAATGTGGCGGCCAAGATCGCCGGTATTCTCGGCATCAGCGGCGCCAAATCGCTGCTGGTGGATACCGCCTCCTCCTCGGGGGCGACCGCCCTGGAGACCGCCTACATGGAAATCGCCGCCGGCCGCCACGAGCGGGTGCTGGCGATCGGTGTGCAGAAGATGAGCGATCTGCCCACCGCCGAGGCGGTCAAGGTGGTGGCAGGGGTCATCGATCGCGAGGAGGCGGAGTTCGGCCTGACCATGCCGGCCTGCGGCGCCCTGGTGGCGGGCGCCCTGATGCGGGAATTCGGCCTGGATGCGGAGTCCTGGGCCGGCTACGCGGCCCGCCTGACCGAGCGCTCGCACCGCTTTGCCGCCGTCAATCCGGACGCTCACCTGGCCTGGGAGCTGCCGGCGGGGAAATATCTGGCGGATCGCCGGTCGGGGGGGAATTACCTCTACTACGATCCGCTGCGTTATTACGACTTCTGCCCCATGTCCGACGGGGTGGCGGCCTGTCTGCTCACCGCCGCTGAGGCGCCGGTGCAGGTGACCGGGGTCGGCGCCGGCACCGACATCCCGACCATTGCCGACCGCCGGCAATTGACCAGTTTCCCGGCGACGGTGATCGCCCTGCGCTATGCGCTGGGGATGGCCGGCCTGGCGGACCTGGAGGCGCTGGCGGGGAAGGTGCACATCAACATGCACGACCCGTTCGTCAGCTTCGGCCCGGTCAACCTGGCGGATCTGGGGATCGCCCCGCGCGAGTGGATGCTGGAAGGGTTGCTCGACGACAGCCTGACCGGTCCGCACGGGCGCTTCCCAACCAATCTCACCGGCGGGCTGCGCGGGCGCGGCCATCCCCTGGGCGCCACCGGCATGATCCAGGTGGTGGAAAACCACCGGCTGATCCGGGAAGGGCGCTTTGCCGCCGGTCTCTCCCATTCCATCGGCGGTCCCATCAACAACAACGTGGTCATCCTGCTGGAGGCCACCGGCCACTACCAGGGGCGCGAGAATACTCCTTATCGCCCGTCCGCTCTCCCCCGGCTTTCCCAACTCAAGCCCCCGCAGGTCACCCTGCAGTCGCTGTTCGCCGAGCGCAGCCGCATCGCCGCCCGCCTGGTGGCGGTTACCTCCCGGCATCATCCGCAAACCGGCCTCTCCCTGGGCACCCTCCTGCTCTTTGCCGCGCCGCTCCGGGGGCGCACCTGCCGTTTCCTGGTCGCCATCGAGCCGGCGGCGCGGGAAGCCCTGGACGGCCTGCAGCCCGGGGACCGCATCCGCCTGGAAAAAACCGGCGATCAGCTCACGGTCAACGAAGTGCCGGTCCGCCGCTTCTACCGCAAGACCCTGGAGGGGATCGTCGACCTGGCGGATTCGGCGCTGCGGCGGCTGCGCCGAGGGCGCCAAGGGCGCCGGGAATGAGGTCGGTCTTCTACCCGCGCCTGGTCAACGGCCCCTTCGGCGACCCGGCCCTCTATGTGCGGGTGGCGCATCGGGGCGAGGCCCTGCTGTTCGACTGCGGCGACCTGCATCCCCTGCCGGCACGCGATCTGCTCAAGCTGCGGGCGGTTTTCGTCTCCCATTGTCATATCGACCACCTGGCCGGTTTCGATCTTCTGCTGCGCCATTTTCTCTATCGCCAACTGCCCCTTTGCCTGTACGGTCCGCCCGGCTTCGGCGAGCATCTCGCCCACAAGCTGGCCGGGTACACCTGGAATCTGATCGGCGGGTATCCGCTGATCCTGACGGTGCGGGAGTGGGGAGAGAGGGAAGGGCGGGAGACCACCTTTCGGGCCGGCGATGCTTTTCGCCCGAGCGATGTGCGCAGCGTCCCCTGCCCGGAAGGGGTGCTCCTGGACACCCCCGATTTCCGGGTGCGGGCGGTCCCTCTGGAACACGGCGGCATCCTTTCCCTGGCCTTCGCCCTGGAGGAGACGCTGCACGTCGCCATCCATCGGGATGCCCTCGACGCCGAAGGCTACCAGCCGGGTCCCTGGCTGACCGAGATGAAAAAACTGCTGCGCCGCGCCGCGCCGCCGACTACCCCGGTGGCCGTGTCGCTGACCGGCGGCGGCCAGCGACTCCTGCCGCTGATGCCTTTGGCGGAGCGCATTGCCCACGTCGAGCGGGGAATGAAGATCGTCTATGTCACCGACACCGCTCCCACGGCGGGAAACGCCAAGCGCATTCTCGCCCTGGCCGCCGATGCCCACCTGCTCGCCATCGAAGCCACCTTCTCCCACCGCGACCTGCACCGCGCCCGCGAGCGCAGCCATCTGACCGCCTGGCTGGCCGGCTCCCTGGCCCGCCGCGCCGGCGCCGCCCGGCTGCTGGTCTTCCATCATTCCCCCCGCTATCAGGACCAGCCGGAGCGGTTGGCCGAAGAGGCCAGGCGGGCCTTCGCCGGAGACGAGCCGGAGAACGCTGCCGGCTATCCGGGGGTCTGAAGGGGCCTTCGCCGAAGATGCGGAGAGCCGCTGAAAGAGCCGCTGCTCTTGCAATCGCCGCCGTCCCTGGTATGGGAATCGTGAGGTATGGCAGGGGAGGCGCGTATGGGAGAGGTCCGCATCGGCACCTCCGGCTGGGTCTACCCGCACTGGAAGGGGACCTATTATCCGGAGGAATTGCCGCAGAAAGACTGGTTCGGGCACTACGCCCGCGATTTCGACACGGTGGAGATCAACAATACTTTCTACCGGCTGCCCAAGGCCGAGACCTTCGAGCACTGGGGGGAAGTGGCGCCATCCGGTTTTCTCTACACCTTCAAGGCCAGCCGCTACATCACCCATATCAAACGCCTGCTCGAACCCGCCCAGTCCCTGGAGAAATTCCTCTCCCGCATCCGGCTGGCGGGGCCGGCCCTCGGTCCTCTCCTCTACCAGCTGCCGCCGCGCTGGCAGGCCGATCCGGAGCGGCTGGAAGCCTTCCTGCAGGAGCTGCCGGCGGAGCTGACCAGTGTCTTCGAGTTCCGCGACGATTCCTGGCACCGGGAGCCGGTCCGGCAGTTGCTCAGCCGTTACGGCGTCGCCTTCTGCATCCATGATCACGGCACGGTGGATTGCCCCGAATGGGTGACCGCCGGCACAGTCTACCTGCGCTTTCACGGCTCATCCGAGGCCCCCTACAGCGGCAGCTATTCCGATGCTTTTCTCAAACGGCAGGCGCGGCGGATCGCCGCCTGGAGGAAGGAGGGGAAAGATGTCTTCGCCTATTTCAATAACGACGTCGGCGGCCACGCCGTGCGCAACGCGCTGACGCTCAAGGGAATGCTTGGCGAAACTGCAAGTAAGTAGTGAGGTAGTGAAGAGAGTAAGTAGAGGTAGCGAGGTAGTGAAGATCTTACTACTTACTATCTCACTACCTCACTTGGAGCTCCCGTACATCCCCTGCCAGAGGCCGGTAAAGAAATGTCGGGCGTTGGTCCCCAGCACCCGGCTGTCATAGCCGCCCTCCTGCACCACCATGGTGGGAAGGTGCAGCCGGCCAATCATCCGGCCGTTCTCCGCGAAGTCGGCGGGCAGCAGGTTCCAGGTGCCGGTGGGGTCGCCTTTGGCGGTATCGAGGCCGAGGGCGACCACCAGGAACTGCGGCTTGAAGCGGCCGATGCGCCGCAGGGCGCTGGCCAGCGCTTCCCGGTAGGCGGCCGGCTCGAGCGTGCTCCGGCAGGGGGAAATTGAGGTTGAAGCCGCTGCCGGGGCCGGCTCCCTTCTCGTCCTCGAAGCCGCTGAAGTAGGGGAAGGCGAAGCGGGGATGGCCGTGCAGGGAAACAGTGAGCACGTCGTTGCGCTCGTAGAAGATGTCCTGGGTGCCGTTACCGTGGTGGTAATCGATGTCGAGCACCGCCACCTTGCCGAAAGCGGAGAGGTGGTGGGCCGCCACCGCCGAGTTGCCGAAATAGCAGAAACCGCCGAACACCCGCCGTTCGGCATGATGGCCGGGGGGGCGCACCAGGGCGTAGGCGAGCCGCTGCCCTTCCAGCAGGTGGCGGGCGGCGGTGAGGGCGCAATCGACGGCGCGCTTGGCCGCCGGCCAGACATTATGGGTGAGCGGGGTAAAGGTATCCATGCAGTAATAGCCGGCGCGCACCGCTCGCTCCTTAGGCGGCCGGGCGGCATTGCGGATGGGGAAGACGTAGGGATACACCGCTTCCTTAACCTTCAGGCCGACGCAGACCGCCTTCAGGTAATCGACGAAATCGGCGGCATGCACCGCCCGCAGATGCTTTTCCGAGAAGCGGCGCACCGGCACCTGACGGAAGAAAGGGGTGCGCTGGAGCTCCCGCAGAATGGAGCGCACCCGCACCGGCGACTCCACATAGCCGCGTTCGCGGATGTGGTGGATGTCATGCAGATCGTTGACCACCAGAACGATCTGCCGGTCGGCGGCAAACATCTGCCGCTGCACCGGCGCCGCCGTCTCCTCTTTCAGGTAGCGCGGGGGACGCAGGCGCACCGGGTCGTCGCGGAAGGAATCGACCACCATGTCGATGTAGCTCTTCGGGCAGAGGTGGGCGTACTTGCGCTCCAGGATGGCGCGGACGATGGCGCGGGCCTCCTCGCGGCTGGGCCGGCGGCCCTGGCCAAGGCCGTCGAAAACCAGGTAGGGAGGGTTGTCGTCTCCCGGCTTGACCGGCGTCTCATAGGCGGTGCCGGTGATCGGCAGGGCGCCGTATTTTTCGTAGAATTTCAGCCGCGCCCGGTTCTGCCGGAGGATCTTCGGGTCGCGGCAGAGGGCCGGGTCATCGGGCAGGCATTCGAAGAAGATGCCGATGGTTCCCAGTTCCAGCGCCTCCTCGCGCAGCCGCTCGTAGAGGGCACCGCCGATGCCGCGGCCGGTCATCTTCTCGGCGGCGGAGATGTATTCCAGGTAGGCGAAGCGCAGGTCCGGTTCCTGCAGCAGCAGGGCGAAGCCCTGGATCTGTCCCCGCTGGTTTTCGGCGACATAGAGGATGGAGCGGAAACGGTACTTGAGGGGATTGCGCAGTTGCTCCGGCAGTTTGCCGATGTCCTTTTCGGAGAGGGCGGGAAACTGGGCGCGCAGGATTTCCAGAACGCTCAGAACGGCGGCCCGGTTGACCGGCAGCAGATCGTCGTAGATGCGGCGGATGCGGAACATGCAATCATTATAATCAGCGAGATGGTGAGATAGGTAGCAGGAAGATAGATTTTCACTACCTCACTATCTTGCTATCTCACTATCTCGCTAGCCTCTCGCCTTCGGCAGCAGTTCCGCCAGCAGGTCGAACAGTTCCTCCATGTCGGCCATGGTGAAGTCGGCCATGTGGGCGATGCGGAAGGTCTTGTTCTTGATCTTGCCGTAGCCGTTGTCGATGGCATAACCGCGTTCCCCGGCTAGTTTCTTCAGCTTCTCCAGGTCGGTGCGGCCGTCGTTGACGGCGCAGGTGAGGGTGAGCGATTCATACCCGGGCGCCGCGAAAAGAGGAAAAGCGTTGGCCTGTACCCATTCCCGGGTCGTCTCGGCCAGCTGCCGGTGGCGGGCATAGCGGTTCTCCAGCCCCTCGGCGAACATCTTTGCGAGTTGGTGGTCGAGGGCATAGATCAGGCTGATGCAGGGAGTGCTGGGGGTGTTGTCCTTCTCGTCGTTCTTTTCGAATTCCTCGAAATCGAAGTAATAGCCGCGGTTGGGAGTGGTTCGCGCCTTTTCCAGGGCGCGCCGGGAGACGGCGAAAACTGCCAGCCCCGGCGGCAGGCCGAAGGCCTTCTGCACCCCCGCCAGGCAGACGTCCGTTCCCAGGGCAGCCAGGTCGAGGGGGACGGCGCTCATCGAAGAGACGGTGTCGACGATGAAGGAGACGTCCGGATACTTCTTCATCACCTCGGCGATCTCCGCCAAGGGGCTGAGCACGCCGGTGGAGGTCTCGTTGTGCACCACCGTCATGGCATCGTATCTGCCGCTGGCCAGGGCTTTGTCCACCATCTCCGGGGTGATCGGCTGTCCCCACTCGGCCTCGAAGCCGTCCGCCTCGATGCCGCAGCGGCGGGTGACGTCGTGCCACTTGCTGCTGAAGGCGCCGTTGCCGAAATTGGCGCAGCGTTTCTGCACCAGGTTGCGCACCGCCCCCTCCATCACCCCGAAGGCGCTGGAAGTGGAGAGGAAGACCGGATCGGTGGTGTTCAGCAGCCGCTGCAGTCCGGTCTTCACCCGGTGGTGCACGGCGGCGTACTCTTTCATGCGATGGCCGACCATCGGTGCGCTCATCGCCTGCATGACATCCAGGCCGACTTCCACCGGGCCGGGGATGTAGAGCTTTTTGTGCATGGAAACCTCCAGTCAGGTTGTCATCGGTCACTGGTTCCCTGGTCATGGGCAAGAAGCGAATGACGAAGGAACAGGGGACCGATAGATTTTTGAAAGCCGATGGCCACTGACTAATGACCAAGGACGATTTTTGCGTAAACAAAAAACGCCCGTTCTCCATCGGTTTTGGAGCCCAGGCGTGCGACGAAGGTCTGTTCAAGTCCTGTTCCCCGATGGTGCCCCATCCGACGCCAGTTACAGGAGACCCTTCAAATTGTAGATGGGGCGGATTTACCACGGGCCGCCGGCGCCTGTCAAGGCATTCGCGTTGACAATCCACAGGGCGGACGCTACTATTCATCACTCTGGAGGAATCCCCATGCGTTTCACCGACGAACAGATCCGCCGCCTCGCCGACCGGTTGCTGACCGCCCTGGTCGAGCGGGGCGGCAGCAGCCTGAAGGCCGATCGGCAAGCCGTCCACGCGCGGCTCGCGGCCATCATCCGGGGTAACCTGACCCAGGAGGAGGACCTCGACCGTGATGCCCGGGAACTCCTGGAGGCGCACCTGCAGCAGGCGCCGGCCGGGATCGACCGGCAGAAGATGTTCCTGATGATCAAGAAAAAACTGGCCGAAGAAAGGGGGATTCCCCTGTGAAGCTTTCCGAGC
This sequence comes from uncultured delta proteobacterium, assembly GCA_963816395.1. Classification (GTDB taxonomy): domain Bacteria; phylum Desulfobacterota; class Desulfuromonadia; order Desulfuromonadales; family JACZKF01; genus CAWFKQ01. The sequence continues at coordinate 355,187 of CAWFKQ010000016.1, forward strand.
AGCGCATCTCCCACCTCTCGCACCTGATCCTGGACGGCCTCTGGCGGGCCGACCTGCTCGATTACCGGGATGAGGCCGACGCCCTGCGCGCCATCAAGGAGGAGCTCACTCGACTGCTGTCGGTGGACGACGAGGTGGATACCATGGTGCGGCAGAAACTCTCCCGTCAACAGAAGATCCCGGGCAGTCGTGAGTGGCAGATCCTGTACGACAAGTATTTCCGCGAAGAAATGACCAAACGCCGCTGGTAGGCACGGCGCGCTGTGCCTTTTCAACCTGCTTGGCCTGTCCAATCATCCCCCCGTCAAAAAAAATTTTCGTTTAAACTCTTGACATCCAGAACCAGCTGATTATATTTAGCCCAGTTGTTAGCACTCCTCTTTCCCGAGTGCTAACAGCCCCTCGCAAAGGGGCTTGGATCAGTCTCCGCGGATTCGAGCGTCTTTTTATTTTTGGGCTGAAAGAGAGGGAGTGATTCCCCCAATTCCATTCCGTCGCGTCATGAAAGGAGAACAAGGTATGAACATCAGACCGCTGCACGACCGCATTATCGTCGAGAGGATCGAGGAAGAGGCGAAAACCGCCGGTGGCCTCATCATCCCCGATACTGCCAAGGAGAAGCCCCAGCAGGGCAAAATTATCGCCGTTGGCAAAGGGAAGGTGACCGAGGACGGCAAGGTCCTGGGGATGGATGTGAAAGTGGGCGACAAGGTGCTCTTCGGCAAATACTCCGGCACCGACATCAAGCTTGAAGGGAAAGAATTTCTGATTATGCGCGAGGACGACATCCTCGGCGTGGTCGAGTAACCAACCGGATCTCATCATTCAAGGAGGAAATATACCGATGGCAGCCAAGGATATCAAGTTCGGACAGGAAGCCCGCTCCCGCATTCTCCACGGCGTCAATCAGCTGGCCGATGCGGTCAAGGCGACTCTCGGCCCCAAAGGGCGCAATGTAGTCCTGGAAAAATCGTTCGGCGCTCCCCTGATCACCAAGGACGGCGTCACCGTCGCCAAGGAGATCGAACTGGAGGACAAATTCGAGAACATGGGCGCCCAGTTGGTCAAGGAAGTCGCTTCCAAGACCTCCGACGTGGCCGGTGACGGTACCACTACCGCCACTGTCCTCGCCCAGTCGATCTACCGCGAAGGGGTGAAACTGGTCACCGCCGGCCACAACCCGATGGAAATCAAGCGCGGTGTCGACAAAGCGGTGGAAGCCGCCGTCGCCGAGCTGAAGACCATCTCCAAACCGATCAAGGACCACAAGGAAATCGCCCAGGTCGGCACCATTTCCGCCAACTCCGACGCCACTATCGGCGACATTCTGGCCAAGGCGATGGAAAAGGTCGGCAAGGAAGGGGTGATCACGGTCGAGGAAGCCAAATCGATGGAGACCACCCTGGAGACCGTCGAGGGGATGCAGTTCGACCGCGGTTATATCTCCCCTTACTTCGTCACCGATGCCGAGCGCATGGAGGCGGTCCAGGAAGAGACCCTCATCCTCATCCATGACAAGAAAATCAGCAATATGCGCGACCTGCTGCCCGTCCTGGAGCCGGTGGCCAAGCAGGGCCGTCCCCTGCTGATCATCGCCGAAGACGTCGAGGGCGAGGCTCTGGCTACCCTGGTGGTGAACAAACTTCGCGGCACCCTCAACGTCTGTGCCGTCAAGGCTCCCGGCTTTGGCGACCGCCGCAAGGCGATGCTCGAAGACATCGCCATCCTCACCGGTGGCAAGGTGATCTCCGAAGAGATCGGCTTCAAGCTGGAGAACGCCACCCTCGACATGCTCGGCCGCGCCAAGCGCCTGGTCGTGGACAAGGAAAATACCACCATCATCGATGGCGCCGGTTCTGAGGCCGACATTCAGGGCCGCGTTAAGCAGATCCGCGCCCAGATCGAAGAAACCAAGAGCGATTACGATCGCGAGAAGCTGCAGGAGCGCCTGGCCAAGCTGGTCGGCGGCGTGGCCGTGGTCAAGGTCGGGGCCGCCACCGAGACCGAAATGAAGGAGAAGAAGGCCCGCGTCGAGGACGCCCTGCACGCCACCCGCGCCGCGGTTGAAGAAGGGATCGTCCCTGGCGGCGGCGTCGCCCTGGTGCGCTGCATCGCGGCCGTGGGCAAACTTGAGCTCGGCGGCGAGCAGCAGTTCGGCGTCAACATCGTCAAGCGCGCTCTGGAAGAGCCGCTGCGGCAGATTGCGGCCAATGCCGGGTTCGAGGGCTCGATCGTGGTCAACCGAGTCATGGGCGAAACCGGAGCATTCGGTTTCGACGCTTCGGCCGATGAGTACTGCGACATGATCAAGGCCGGCATCATCGACCCGACCAAGGTGACCCGCAGCGCCCTGCAGAACGCCGCCTCCGTGGCCGGCCTGATGCTGACCACCGAGGCCTGCGTTGCCGAGAAGCCGAAGAGGGAAGCCCCGATGCCCGCCATGCCTGGCGGCATGGGCGGCATGGGCGGCATGGGCGGCATGGACATGATGTAAGTCGCCGCCGCTCTGAGCTGAACAGAAAAAGCCCCCCGGTCTTCCGGGGGGCTTTTTTCTGGCGAGCATAGTCCTCGCGATCAGCTGGGATATTTTGCCCTGCCTCAATTCCTGCGTTCAACCAGGCTGCCCGCCTGCTCTCCGCCCCAGATCTTCGCGTTCGCGACTCACCACCTCTCCATCAGCCTCCTGTGCCGTCTGAAATCAAGCGGTTGAAATTCAGCTTTCCTTCGACCGCGAAAAGAGATACGCTACTTCTGCGAAAATTTAATCCGACCTGAAAACACGATTGCGCCTCCGTACCGAAATCGCCTTCCAAGGAAATCCCGGATGTCCACATTCCAAAATTTCTGCTCGGCAACCTTTCGCCTTGCGTCGACGAGCCTCTTTGTCTGTGTCCTTTTTCTTTCTTCCGCCCGGGCCGGAGAGATTTCTCCATCCCTGCAGGCGAAGCTCTCAGCGGCAGAGTCCGGGTCCACTCTTGCGGTCATCGTCACCTTCACCGCAAAGGCCGACCTGCAGCCGCTGCGGGCGCAGGTGAAGACCGCGCGGCGCCTTGGTGCGGTGCGGGCGCTGCGGGAAACCGCCGACCGCGCGCAGGGAGCGGTGCGCGCCCTGCTGCGCGCCAGGGGGAAGGCTTTCCAGACGCTGTGGGTCGTCGACGGCATGTCTTTGGACGCCGCCCCGGATCTGATCCGGGAACTCGCCGCCCGGCCGGAGGTGGCCCGCATCGAGTTGAACGCCACCCTTCAGCTGCCGGCGGTGACGGTCAGCCAGGACTTCCGGGGAGGAATGGAATATCGCTGCGGTCCATGCCCCGGATCTCTGGGCGCAGAGGATTACCGGTCAGGGCGTGACCGTGGCGGTGCTGGACACCGGGGTGGATGTCAGCCACCCCGATCTGGCCACGCCGACACCCGTTTTCGCTCTGGCGGCTGGTTCAATGCCATCACCCCCGTCTGCGGGCAGACCATCGATGGCGCGACGATCGAATGCTGACACCACCTGCGATCTCGATACCGATGCCCCTTGCGACAGCGATGGGCACGGGACGATGGTGACAGGGGTGATTGCCGGCGGCAGTGCCAGCGGCAAGGCGATCGGCGTCGCCCCCGGCGCCCAATGGATTGCCGCGAAAATCTTCGACGATGCCGGGGTGGCGGTAAACAGTCAGATAATCGCCGCTTTCCAGTGGGTGCTCGATCCGGACGGCAATCCGGCTACCGACGATGCGCCGGGCGTGGTGAACGGTTCCTGGGGTCTGGAAGGAGAGGAGAACGTCTGCGACGGCATCTTCCGCACGGCGATCCAGAACCTGCGAGGCGGCCGGCATTGCCGTGGTGTTCGCGGGCGGCAATTATGCTTCCCGCCTACGCCTGCCAACACCAGCATCAGCCCGGCCAACTATCCCGAGAGCTTCGCCGTCGGCGCGATAGACCAGAGTTCGTCGCTGGCGGGTTTCAGCGACCGTGGGCCGTCGGCCTGCGACGATTCCACCTATCCGCGAATCGTGGCGCCGGGGGTCCATGTCAGGACATCCACCGATCCGGCATCCAATCCCGATGGCGATCTTTACGCCTCGGTCAGCGGCACCTCCTTTTCCGCCCCGCATGTTGCCGGGGTGATGGCGCTGCTGCTCAGCGCCGACCCGGAGCTGCCGGCGAGCCGGCTGGAAAGTATACTCCAGCTCTCCGCCACCCCTCTCGGCACTTCCACCCCCAACGACGATTACGGCTACGGGATGGTGAACGCCGCGGCCGCCTACGACCTGGTCTCCGCCGCCCGGAAGAATGCCGCGAATACCCCGCCGCCGGCGGCGACGCTGGTGGCGCCCGCCGGCGGCGCCACCGGTCTGGCGCTGCCGGTCGTCCTGCAATGGACGCAGGATCCCGATGCCGACGGCGATGCCATTATCAACTCCGTCCTCGTCTCCCAATCGCCCGATTTTACCGGCGCCGTGCCGTTCCCGGCGGTCGCCGCGGCCAGCGGCGGATTTCCCTGCCGGCGGGCGCCGGCGGATTTCTCGTCTTCGGCCTGGCCGCCGGTTGGGCCGGCGGCGCCGGAAATCGGCGATAATGCTCCTGCTGGGCTCTCTGCTCGCCCTGCTGGTCGCCTGCAGCGGCGGCTCTTCTGATAACAAGCGACACCTGGCGGGAGCCCGAACCCGTCTCCCGCCGGCCTTCAAATTATACCCTGACCGATCTCGCCCCCGCGACAACCTATTACTGGAAGGTGCTCAGCGAGGACAGTGGGGGTGGAGCGGTGGAAAGTGCGGTAAGGAATTTCACCACCCGGAATTAATCCGCTGTGTGATGACAGTACGCCTGGGCACGCGCTCATGTCTGCCCAGGACAGCCACGAGGAGCCGCTCCAGGAAAGGAAGAAGTATTCATCTGCCGGTATTTCTCCGGAAGCTGCTGGAAACCCAACCTCTCCGCCGGTAATCCCACCTGTCCCGATCTAAATTAATAAGAAAATTAAATTTTACGTGCTGTGCCAGGTAGACTTCAACCGGTTCTATGCTAGATTTCGCTCTAAATTCCGACACCCGAGATGCGACCTCCGCAGACGATGAACGGTAGGCGCCCACCGTCAGTGCGCGTCGCCAACCGCTACCTTATCCCCTGCCTTCTGGAACTGAATGATAAAAATGAAAACTCAGCGTCTGCTTGTTCTGCTGCTGCTGGCGAGTGTTTTTGGAGAGATCGCAACGGCTCGGGCGGGGACTCTGGGGTCCGAGCTGCAGGCGGTCCTGCAGACCGCGGCGGCCGGGGAGGAAATCCCGGTCATAGTGACCTTTGCCGCCGAGGCGAACCTCCAGTCGCTGGCGGTGCAGCCGCGGGCTCTGCGCCGCGTGGGGGTGGTGCGGGCGCTGCGGGCGACCGCCGAGCGCTCGCAGGGGGCGGTGCACGCCATGCTGCAGGCGCGGGGGAGAAAGTTCCAGCCGCTGTGGATCATCAACGGACTGGCCCTGGAGGCGCCGCCGGCGCTGATCGGCGAACTGGCCGCCCGACCGGAGGTGGCGGCGATCGAGTACGACGCCCTGGTCCGCCTGCCGGAAGTGACCCCCAGCCAGGCGGCGGGGGTGGAGTGGAACCTTGATGCGGTGCATGCCCCGGAGCTGTGGAAACAGGGGATCACCGGCCAGGGGGTGACGGTGGCGACCCTGGACAGCGGCGTCGACGTGAACCATCCCGACCTCCGTCCCAAGTGGCGCGGCGGCAGCAACAGCTGGTTCAATCCCTATGCCGCCGCCTGCGGGAAGACCATTGCCGACTGCACCCCCTGCGAACAGAATGCCTCCACCCCCTGCGACGATGCCGTGGGCCAGGATCAGGGGCACGGCACGGCGGTCATGGGAGTGCTGGTCGGCGACAGCAGCAGCGGCAGCGCTATCGGCATCGCCCCCGGCGCCCAGTGGATTACGGCGAAGGTGTTCCGGGACGACGGTACGGCGCCGAACAGCATGATCCATCTGGCCTTCCAGTGGCTTCTCGATCCCGACGGCGATCCGGCCACCGACGATGCGCCGGATGTGGTGAACAATTCCTGGGGCTTCGAAACCGCGCCGGGTCTCTGCAGCAACGAGTTTCTCCCCGATGTCCGGGCGCTGATAAGCGCCGGCATTCCCGCCGTCTTCTCGGCCGGAAACGCCGGGCCGACTTCGAACACCGGCGTCAGCCCGGCGAATTACGCCGAGAGTTTCGCCGTCGGGGCAGTCGATCAGAACTCGCTGGTGGCTGTTTTCAGCAGTCGGGGTCCCTCAAGCTGCGACGGCAGCATTTTCCCGGAGGTGGTTGCGCCTGGGGTGCACATCCGTACCGCCGGCCTGAATTCGCTGTATGTTCTTATCGACGGTACCTCCTTCTCCTCGCCGCACGTCGCCGGGGTGATGGCCCTGCTGTTCAGTGCCTTCCCCTCCCTGACGGTGAGCCAGTTGGAGGATGCCCTCACGCAGTCCGCCACCGACCTCGGCCCGACGGGGCCGGACAACGACTACGGCAATGGCCTGGTGAACGCCCTGGCAGCCTACAACCTGCTCTCGGGCATCCCCGACCTCTCGGTCCACGACCCCGTCCCCCCGGCCGACGACCTGCAGCTCGATTTCGGCCATCTGCCGCCGGGACAGGCGGTCAGTCAGCCGGTGACCCTGAGCAACAACGGCAGCGGTCTGCTGCAGATCAGTGGAGTCGGCACGCTGCCGCCGCCCTTCTCGGTCATTCAGGACGGCTGCAGCGGCCGCGGTCTGATGGCCGGGGATTCCTGCACGATTACCCTCGGTTTCGCCCCGCAGTCGCTGGGCCAGTTCGCCGCCGGCCTGCAGATCGACAGCAACGATCCGGACCAGGGGACGGTCACCCTGCAGCTGAGCGGTCACGGCAACACCCTGCCGCCGCCGGCGCACCTGGTGGCTCCGGACGATGGCGCCACCGGCCTGTCTATTCCGGTGACCCTGCAGTGGACCCAGATCCCCGATGCCGACGGAGATACCATCACCCACTTCGTTTTTCTCTCCCGGACCGGCGACTTCACCGACAGCACGCCGATGCCGGTGGCGGCCGCCGGAAGCAGCCGGGGAGCCCTGCTGGCCGGCGCCGGCGGCCTGCTCGCCTTTGCTCTGGCCGCCGGCCGGCGCCGGCGGCGGGCGGCGCTGCTGCTGCCAGGTGTTCTGCTCCTGCTGCTGTTCGCCTGCAACGGCGGGGGCGGGGGCTCCTCCTCGGGAGAGCAGGGGGAGCCAGTCAGCTACACCCTGAGCGATCTCGCCCCCGCCACCACCTACTATTGGAAGGTGGTCAGCGAGGACAGCCGAAGTGGGGCGGTGGAAAGCGCCGTGCGTAGCTTTACGACCCGATAAAGTGAAAAGCCCCCGGAGACGGGGGCCTTTCCGGGCGCAAGTTTTGGCGTAGCTAAGGTGTTGCTCACGCCACCTGCAGTTTCCGCAGCCGCTCTCGCGCCATGGGCGCGACCGTCCGCTTTTCCTCCCCGTCACGCCGCAGCAGCACTTCCACCGAAGGCTCCCGCTGCCCTTTGCCATACGCGGCGACGATGGCGGCGGCGGTGTCGAGGTCCTGCTCCTCCGCTGCACCGTGGAGCAGGCCGGCCGGCCCGTTGAACTGGCTGGCCCACAGCAGAACGTCCCCCGGGCGGGCTAATTTTTCCAGGGCCTCATTGTCGTCCTGGTTGCGGCCGAGCACGAGTTTTACCCGCGGGGAGAGGCGGAACTGGCGTCCCTGCTTGAGCAGTTCGACATCAGTCACAGTGCAATCGGGCTGGTGGGTAAACAGGTCCCGCAACCGGCCGCTAAAGGATTTCTCGGTGAGCAGGCAGCCGCCCCCGGAGGCGGGGTAATCGGTCAGCCCCCACTCCCGGGCCAGGGCCTCCTGCCGCTTGCGGGAACGGCCCTGGATGTCGAGCAGCCGCTCGCGGTCGACCAGACCCTGGTTCTCCATGGGGGTGGGCGGCAGCAGCCGGGCCGACAGGGGTCGCAGGATGCGCTCCGGGTAGCCGGAATAATTCGCCACCGCCCGCAGGGCGCTGGGGTTCTGGCTCATCGGCCGCTGGCCGAGCACCTCGCCGGAGAACAGGAAATCGTATCCCGCCTCAACCATGATCTGGCCGGCCAAACGGAACATCAGCGCGTGGCAGTCGATACACGGGTTCATATTCTTGCCGTAGCCGTAATGAGGCGCCTTCACCATCTCCAGGTGGACCTCGCCGATGTTGCGGACGAGCAGGGGAATGCCCATCTGCAGGGCCGCTTTTTCCGCCTTGGCCGAGCCGAAGAAGGGCGTGACGTAGGAGATGCAGGTCACCTCAATTCCTTGTCGCTTCAATGCCAGGGCGGCCAGGCTGCTGTCGACTCCTCCGGACAGAAGCCCCAGTGCTTTACTCATGAATTGCCTCCATCTTTCTTTATCCGCCCAGGCGGGCGGGAGAGGCCGAAACTAACATGAAAATGCACGCGATTTCAAGCAGAGAGCAGTGGAGGGATTGGTGGCTGGTGATTTGTTGCCTCTCGTTCTATCTCACCTCGACGCAGCCGTCGGCCCCCACCGGCAGTCCCGGGGGATTGTGCGGACAGCGGTCCTCGACATCCGGTATGCCGTCGCCGTCGCTGTCCGGCGGGCAGCCGTCGGTGCCGACCTGCATCCCTTTTTCCGTCCCCGGGCAGCGGTCCAGGTAATCGGGAACCCCGTCGCCGTCGCCATCCGGTGGATTTATCGGGCAGCCATGCGCATCGACCTTGAATTCCCGGGGAGTATCGGGGCAGCGATCGACCTGGTCGGGAATGCCATCGGCATCGGCATCGGCCGGCGGTCTCGGCCGGGGTTTGCGCTGGTAGCCGAAATCGTAGCCGAGGTTCAGACCGATTTCCCAGCCGGTCTTCTCATCAGCCCTGATCTCCCTTAGGTGGCGAACGTCCAAACGCAGGGAGACGGGAGTGTCCGGCTGATAGGAGAGCGCCAGCCCAAGAGCCATGATCGGCTCCTGCTCCGAACCGGCGGTGAATCCGCCGAGGCCGAGAGTCAAGAGCGATTTCCAGGCGGATCTGGTGAAAACCGGGTAAAGGGCATCGGCCCTGAACATGAACAGGTCCGGGTCGCTGGCATGCAGCAGAACGCCCTCGAGTCCCAGTGAGTCGGCGTTCTCTTTGCCCTGCAACCAATAGCCCCCTTTCAGGGTGGCGAACAGGCCCCCTTGCGAATGGCTGCCGGAGAGGAAGAGGGTGCCGGTGCCCAGGCCCAGGGTGAAGTGATTCCTGGCGACCGCCGGTCGCGGCAAGAGCAAAACAGCGAGCAGGCAGACGATTATTTTGCTCCGGGCGATGCATGCCGCTCACCTCTTGGTCCCGCTCGTTGCTTTGGCCGGGAATTCCTTTTTCGGCGGCGATTTCCGGTCATAGGCGCGGGGCGGGTGACAGCCGGGAGCGCAGCTGCCGCCCGTCGGGGTGAGGCGGAAACCAACCGGTATCTGCCAATTGCCGAACGGGGCGCCGGCGGCACGGATCAGTTGCCGGTTGTTTCCGGCGTGCGGCTCGTGGCAGGCCAGGCAGGTGCGTCCTTTACGATCCCGCACATGCAGGTAGTGCAGGTTCCGGTTGCCGTCCCGGAAACGAGTCTCGGCGGTGGTCCTGGAATCCTGCAGCAGCTTCTGCTCATGACACTGGAAACAGAAGCCGTAGATCCCCGGCTGGTAACCGGCATAAAACTCAGCCGGATAGCTGCCGGTCAGCAGACGAAAAAAATCGGAACCATGGGGCTCATGGCAGCCGGTGCAATCGCCGTCGGCGAGCGGTCCGTGCAGAAAGGCTTTGTCCTGCAGGTCGCCGGCGATATTCCGCAGGGGCTTGGATTTGCTGAAATCATCCCGGCCATGGCAGGAAAGGCAGAGATCCTGCTGCCTGCCGGTCAGCAGATGGGGATTGGGGGAACCGTGCAGCGAGTGGCAGATGCTGCAGCTTTGCGGTCGGTACATGGGGGCGTGCCTGGTCTTGGCCTCGCGTATCCGGGTGCCGATGTCGGCATGGCAGGGCAGGCAGGTTTCGGGCAGACCGGCAACCAGCAAGTTCTTCGCCGAAGCCCCATGCGGGTTGTGACAGGCCAGGCACTCCCTTTTATCGGTAATGGGATGCTGCATTCCGGGACGAATCGGCGGTTGGTGGCACGGGCGGCACAGTTCCCCGCCGGCGGCCGCCAACTGGAAACCGGGGGAGCCGGGAGTCGGGTGTTTTTCTCCTGTCGGCCGGTGACAGGGAGAACATTCTCCCTCGGCCACGGGCGTATGAACCTGCACGAAGTCGCGGATTTCCGGATGACAGCCGGCGGCCAGGCAGCCGTCGGCGCCCAGACAAACCGGCGGGGCACAACTGAAAAAAGCCAGCAGGACGATCAGGAGACCGGTACAAACACTCGGCATGGATCAGTCCCGACCGCCGCCAGGGGCGCTACGCGGGCTCTGCAGTTTGGGGAGGGGCAGGTCGGCAAAGGAATTCCGGTTCATCTGCTTGCTCCAGGAAAATCCGGTGCTAAACTGTGGTCTCGGTATTATAATTAAAATAATATAATTGTCAATCGGCGGCGGTTTTCATCCGCAAGGAGCGGAAGGGATGCGATACGCAAAATGGCTCCTGCTGGTCGGCCTCATCGGTACCCTGCTGCTGGGTGCCCGTCTGCCAGCCGGAGCAGCCGCGGAGCCGGCCGCACCCGCGCTGGTGGCGGCGGACTGCGCGAAATGCCACGCGCGGGAGATCACCGACCTGCGGGAGGGCGGCGGCGCGCATGGAACGGCGGTCGGCTGCTTGGATTGCCACCCGGGACACCCCCCCCGCGACCTGGAGGTGATCCGTCCCTGCAGCGACTGTCACCAGGGGAGCCGCCATGTGGAACGGCGCGGCCCTTGTCTGGTCTGCCATCGAAACCCCCATCGGCCTCTCCAACTCACTCTGGCGCCGGAGGCAGCCGGGGCCTGCCTCGACTGCCACCCGGAGGTTGGCAAGGAATTCGCCGCCGCCCCAAGCCTGCACGCCCAATTTTCCTGCACCGCCTGCCACAAACAGCATGCCGAGGCTTTCCCCTGCCGCGAGTGTCACCTGCCGCATGCCGATGCAGGGAAGGGAAGGCAATGCCGCGACTGCCATTCGCCGCATCGGCCGCTGGCGGTCGAATTCGGCGGCGCAGTCGATTCGGCGACCTGCGCTTCCTGCCATGCGGAAATCGATCAGCGCCTGCAGGCCGCCGGGGGTGCCCACCGGCAGGTCGGCTGCGCTGTCTGTCATGCCGGACGGCACGGGACGATTCCCTCCTGCCGGCAATGTCATCCGGAGCCGCATGCGGCGGCGATTCTGGCTCGGTTCCCGGTTTGCTCGGTCTGTCACGGCGATCCTCATGCACTGAATCGATAAGGATTGCCGCCAGCCGCTCGGAACGGATATACTGGCAAGGCGAGGAAGCTGGACGGGAAAGTCAGAGGCTCCCGGGCGTTTCGTCCCGCCGCCCACCAACCCGCGGTTGTCCGGATTTTGGGAGTATCCAGTGCAAGATAATTTTGGAAGGAAAATCGAGTATCTACGGCTGTCGGTCACCGATCGCTGCAATCTGCGCTGTCGCTACTGCATGCCGGAAGATGGCATTCCGGAAGTGCCGCATGCCGAGATCCTCTCCTATGAGGAATTACTGCGGGTGGCCGCCGCCGCCTTGCGTCTGGGGGTGAGAAAGATCCGGGTCACCGGCGGCGAGCCGCTGGTGCGACGGGGCATTGTCGATTTCATCCGGCAGCTGGCGGCGCTCCCGGGAGCGCCGGAAGTGACCCTGACCACCAACGGGCTGCGCCTGTCCGGGATGGCGGCGGATTTGAAGGCCGCCGGTCTCTCCCGGGTCAATGTCAGCCTGGATACCTTACGCGCGGAGCGGTTCTCCGCAATCACCCGGCGCGAAGGGCTGCCGCAGGTGCTGGCGGCTCTGGAGGCCGCCGATCAGGCCGGCCTTACCCCACTGAAAATCAATACGGTGCCGATCCGGGGGGTGAACGAGGATGAGATCGTCGATTTTGCCAGGCTCACCCTGGAGCGTCCCTGGCAGGTGCGGTTCATCGAGTTCATGCCGGTCAGCGGCGGTCTCGACTACCCCCCCGAGAGCCGTTTCCCCGCCGCCGCCATCCTTGAAGCGCTCGCCGACCTCGGTCCCCTGCAACCCATCCCCCGCCAGGGTCCGGCCGGCCCCGCCCGCCTCTTCCGCTATGCTGAAGCCCGCGGGACGATCGGCATCATCCCCGCCGTTTCCGGCCATTTCTGCGGCGACTGCAATCGCCTGCGGCTGACCGCCGACGGCCGCCTGCGTCCCTGCCTCTTCTCCGTCGAGGAAATCGACCTCAAGAGTGTGCTGCGGCAGGGAACGGCGGCGCAGTTGGAAGAGGTGCTGCTGACGGCGGTGGCCGCCAAGCCGGAGCGGCACCGCATCGGCGAGGAAGATTTCCGCCACGCGAGCCGGAGAATGCAGGGGATCGGGGGATAGGCAGGCTAGGGGCAAGAGGCGAAAGGCAGAAAGGCCGTGACGCGGGACGCGGTTTGCGGTTCGCGAAAAGCCCCTCTCATCGTTTCCCGTAGGGGCACGGCGTGCCGTGCCCTGCTTTTCGCCCATCTTGTTCTCATCGCGCGTTCCGCGTTCCGCGTTTCGCGTCTCTCATCACCTGCTCCAACCACTCCCCCTCCTTTTGACAGAACCGCTCCAGGAGTTCTGCCGCCCAGCGGTAGAGGGGGTGTGAGCGTTCGTCGTCGGCGATCCGGCGGCAGAACTCGGGGATCCAGGGGTGGAGGTACTGCCGGCAGAAGGCCGCCTGCCCCGAACGCGCCTGCCGAGCCTCGGCAACGTCGCGCCGGCTCAGCGCCTGCTTCTTCCTTCTCCACCAGATAATAGAGAAACTCCAGCTCCGTGGGGAGAAAGTCGGCTGGTTCGCCGCTCCCCTCCAGGGTCAGCCCCTCGGCGCGGTAGAGCCGCCCGATCTGCTAGTGAACTCTCCCCCAGCAGGCGCTTTCCGCCTCCAGGTAGACCGAGCCATAGGGCAGGGCCGGAGCGCCGCCCAGGCGGCTGATGAACAGGTCGGTGTAGGCTACCTCCAGCGTTCGCAGTTCCCCAGCCGCTGGCGGTTCCGAAATCGGCGGCACCAAGCGCCGCCGCCGCATCTCCCTCGCCCGCTTGCAGGCTGGCCAGCAGCTCCGGCTCGGGGTAGCTGAACAGGCGGACCAGAAAAGCATAGAGCGCTTTTCGCTCGCTGACTTTCAGCATCATTTCCGTCCCCTTATTCCAGTCCCATCTGCTTGAGTTTGCGCCAAAGGGTGGTGCGGCTCATCCCCAACTCGCGGGCCGCCGCGTGCTTGTGCCAGCGATGCGCCTCCAGTACCTGCAGGATCTTCTGCTCCTCGGCATCGGTGACCTCTTCCAGGCGCGCTGCCTGCTGGGGCAGCGCCCGGTGCAGGGAGGCGGGGAGGAACTGCCGTTCCACCCGGCCGGTGTTGCTGGTGACGTAGGCGTGTTCGATGGCGTTCTCCAACTCCCGCACGTTCCCCGGCCAGTCATAGGCCATCAGCATGGCCATGGCCCGGCTGGTGACCTCCAGGAGGCGCTCGCCGCGCGCATTGAACTTCTGGAGGAAGGCCTCCACCAGCAGGGGAATGTCCTCCTTGCGCGCGCGCAGCGGCGGCAGGCGCATGGGGACGACGCAGAGCCGATAGTAGAGGTCCTCCCGGAATCTCCCATTTTCAATCTCCTTCAGCAGGTCCTTGTTGGTGGCGGCAATCACCCGCACATCGGTCTTGCGGGTCTGGATGCCGCCCACCCTTTCATATTCCTTCTCCTGCAGCACCCGCAGCAGTTTGGCCTGCAGGGCCAGGGAGGTGTCGCCGATCTCGTCGAGGAAGATGGTACCGCCGTGCGCCAGCTCGAAGCGCCCCGGCTTCTCTCTGACGGCGCCGGTGAAGGCGCCCTTCTCGTGCCCAAACAGCTCGCTCTCCAGCAGGCTCTCGGCCAGAGAGGCGCAGTTTATCTTGACGAAGGGGCCGCCCTTGCGCCCAGAGCGGTAATGGATGGCGCGGGCCAGGATCTCCTTGCCGGTACCGCTCTCCCCCTGGATGAGGACGGTGGCGTCAGTAGCGGCGACGGCGCGGACGCGATCGAAAATTTCCGTCATCGCCTTACTCTTGCCGACGAAATCGGAGAAGGAATATTCGTTCGGCAGCTTGGCCTTGAGGGCTTCCACCTCGCTGCGGTCGCGGATGATGCCGATGCAGCCGCAGACGTGACCCTCGGCATCGCGCAGCAGGTCGGAGGAGAGGAAGGCGGGGATGCGCCGGCCGTCGCGGGCGACCAGGGAGGCGGTGCAGTTTTCGACCGGCTGCTGGTGGCGGAGGGTCCATTTGAGCGGGCAGTCGGTATCGCAGACGCTGGAGCGCAGCACCTGGTTGCATGGCATCCCCAGCACCTCGGCCTCGCGGTAGCCGGTCATCCTTTCGGCGCTGCGGGAGAAACCGGTCAGACGCATATCCAGATCGACCGTGTAGATGCCGTCGGCGATGGAGTTGACCACCGTGCGGTAGCGCTCTGTTTCGAGGGCCAGCATCGTCTGCTGCTGCTGCAGGCGGTTGGCCAGATCCTTGACCACGGTAGCATCCTGCACGCATTCCATGACCGCTGCGAGTTCGCCCGTCTCCTCGTGCACCGGTGTCAGATTGAGGCAGAAGGCGCCCTGTCGGCACTCGAAATCAAGAGATTTGCGTGCCTCACCGGTCTCCAGCACTTCGCGGAAAGGACATTCCCCGGAGCACAGGGAAAAGCCGGTGATGTCCCAGCAGTAACGCCCCGTGGCCGCCTGTTCGCTGATCCCGAAGAGGGCCTGGGCATTGCGGTTGAGGGCGAGGATCCGACGCTCGGAGTCGAGCAGCAGGATGCCCTGGGACATCTGGTCGAAGAGGCGGCGATCGGCGATAGGCAGGCTCATCGGCTTCTCCCGGCAGGCGGCCGAATACTACGCTAGAGATACTATATTTAATATATGCAATAAATATGCTCATTTCTGGGAGAGACTAAGTAAAGCATTTAAAAACAAATGGTTACCACTTAAGGAAGGCGGCGCGAAATAGCGCAAAGGCTGTGGGTGAATAGGCAAGGGCGGCGGGATGGCGGAGGGGGCGGCGATAGGGCGGAGAGGTAGGCAGGGATGCGGAACGAGTAAAAAGCAGGGACATGGAATGAGGAATGCGGGAAGAGAAGGTCAAAGGATTTTCGATTTTCGCGTACCGCAAACCGGATTCGTGTCCCGGTTTTACTCCAGATCGCGGGCTATAAGCTCGAGAACGTGGATGACCTGCTGCGGCAGGCCAGCGTGGTGAATGGTGTCCTGCAGCTGCATCATGCAGCCGGGGCAGGCGCTGGCCACCAGGTCGGCGCCGCTCTTTTCGATGCCGGGGGCTTTGCGGGCGCCGATCTGCTTGCTGGTTTCATAGTGGTAGACGGAGAAGGTACCGCCGAGGCCGCAGCAGCGGTCGGCGCCCTCCATCTCGATGAACTCCACTCCGGGCAGGGCGCGCAGCAGTGCCCGGGGTTCCTTGGTGATCCCCTGGGTGCGCAGGTGGCAGGGATCGTGGTAGGTCACCCGTTGCCGCTGCGCCTTCTTGGGCAGGGCGGCGAGCCGCTGCGGCAGCCCCTGGCGCACGAGGAAGACCAGGATGTCGGTGACCTTCGCCGCCAGCGCCGCTTCGGGCTCGCCGAGGCCGCCGAAGTGCTTGCCTATGCCGACATTGCAGGAGGCGCAGGCGGTGACGATGGCATCCGGCGGGCGCCGGGAAAAAGCGGTCAGGTTCCGCCCGGCCAGTTCTTCCACCGTGGCGCCGTCGCCGGCGGAAAGGGCGGGCAGGCCGCAGCACCCCTGGTCGGCGGGGATGAGGACGTTCACCCCGAGAAAATGCAGGATCTTGAGCAGGGCCTCGCCGATCTGCGGATACATGTAGTTGATCATGCAACCGGTAAAGAAGGCGACAGTCGGCTGCTCCTGGCTGCCGGGAATGAATTCCGGGTGGCGTTCGCGGAAGGGGACGGCGGCGACCTGGGGGAGAGTGCGGTCGGTGGTGATCCAGGGGGTGGGGAAGCGCAGGCGAAGTCCACTCCCGTCCGGTACTTTCCGGAACAGGAGTTTCTCGAAAGTCCTGGCCCCCCGGGTTCCCCACTTCATCAGGGAGGGGGTGCGCAGGACGGTGCCGACCACCCTGCCGAAGCTGGTCAGACCCTGGCGGGCGGCGATTTCCCGCCGGGCGGCCATAACGATCTCGTCGGTGGGGACCAGGTTGGGACACTTGTCGAAGCAGGAGCCGCAGAGCAGACATTTCGACATGTCGGCGACGAAGCGCTCGTCCAGGGGCATCTCCTGGTCGACCAGGGCGTGCGCCAGCGCCACCTTGCCGCGCGCGACCGTCGATTCCCGCTTGTGCTCGGCAAATACCGGGCAGTGCGCCTGGCAGGCGCCGCATTTGACGCACTGGCGGATCTGGTCCTGGAGGTCCTGCAGTTTCTTGTGTTTGCTCATAGCTCCGGTCGTCGCGAAAAACAGGGCGGCCGATCCATTCCGGCCGCCCTGCAGGGAAAACGTGACGGGGAAATGATAGCAGCAGCGGGGGAATTTTGCCACGGAAAAAGGCAAAGCCGGTGGCGATTAAAACGGATCGCTTCTGCTGCAGGGCGGCCCCTGTGCCCGCCCAGGGAAGACGCGGGGCCTGCCCCTATCTGGCGATTTTTCCGTCCAGCCGCTTGAGCTTTCGCCAGAGGGTGGAGCGGCTTATTCCCAGCAGATTGGGCGGCATCGGCGTATTTCCCCTTGCTGAGGGTCAGCGCCCGTTTGATCTCCTCCAGTTCGTTGGCGAGGACATGCGCCCGCAGTCCGTTTTCCCGATCCTCTTCCAGCATCTGGTGGATGATGTCGGCCTTGATCGTCTGCTCCTTGTAGGCGGCGACAATGCGTTCCATGACGTTCTGCAATTCCCGGACGTTGCCGGGCCATTCGTATCGGCTCAGTGCCTCCAGGGCCGACGGCGCCAGGGTCAGCCGCCGCTTCATGGCCGTGGCATACTGGTGCAGGAAGTGGCGTGCGAGGAGGCCAATATCCTCCTTGCGTTCCCGCAGGGGGGCAAGGCGCAGCAGCAGAACATTCAGGCGGTAATAGAGATCGGCGCGAAAACGATTTCCGTTGACCAGATTTTTCAGGTTCTTGTTGGAAGCTGCGAGGATGCGCACGTCGACCGGGGTGACCCGGTCGCTGCCCAGCCGCATGACCTTTTTTTCCTGCAGCACCCGCAGCAGTTTCCCCTGGGTGGCGTATTCCATTTCGGCGATTTCATCGAGGAACAGGGTGCCCCCGTGGGCCACTTCGAAGAGGCCGGGTTTGCCTTTCGGATTGGCGCCGGTAAAGGC
Organism: uncultured delta proteobacterium; assembly: GCA_963816395.1. Lineage (GTDB taxonomy): Bacteria > Desulfobacterota > Desulfuromonadia > Desulfuromonadales > JACZKF01 > CAWFKQ01. The sequence continues at coordinate 372,632 of CAWFKQ010000016.1, forward strand.
CCCGCCGACATAGCCGAACAGCTCACTCTCGAGAATCTGGGCGGGAATTGCCGCGCAGTTGACGGCGACGAACGGTCCCTGTCGCCGATTGCTGTGGTTGTGGATGCTCTGGGCGAACACCTCCTTGCCGGTGCCGGTCTCGCCCAGTATCAGGACCGACGAATCGGTCAGGGCGAAGTCCCGGGCGGCGGCGATCGTCATGCGCAGGGACGCGCTCTTTCCGTGGATATCTTCGAAGCGAAAAACGGCGACATGTCCCGAAGCGTACAGGCGCCGGCGCACCCGTGCTTCCAGCTGCTGCAGCCGGGTGGCGTCCTGAAAGGTGGCGACAGCCCCGACCACGCTGCCGTTGACGCGGATCGGTACCTTGTTGCAGGCCACATGGGTGTCGTTCACCTTGAGCAGCTGCCCGAGATCGTCCTGTCCGGAGGCCAGTACCTGCTCGAGGTCGAGTTCGGGCCAGACCTGCCGAATCGGCAGGCCAATGGCTCGGGTGCGGCTGATTTTGGTGATCGTCTCCGCCACAGGGTTGAAAAAGGTGACCACCCCCTCCCGGTTCACCGAAACAATCCCCTCATAGGCGTAGTCGAGGACTGCCCGGAAGAGATTGCCCTTGGCTTTCTCCTGCTGCCGGGCGAAGGCGATATGCTTCGCCTCCTGCGCCGCCTGCAGCATGCTCTCGGCGCTGTTCTCAATCAGAGCGAAAGGGAGGCCATGTTTTTGAGCCAGCTTGCCGGTGATCGCCCCGCCGACGATGACATCGGCATGTTCGGCCATGGCCCTGCGGATCATCTCGTCCACCGCCGTTTCATCCTCGAGGGGATAGAAGCGGACGTCCTCCCCCAGGAGCGGTCCCAGGTAGTCGATGCCGGGGATCATGGGTGCAAAGGCGACCACCCCGATGCGCCGGCCGTGGAATTTGGCCTCCTCGATCGTTTGGATAACGTCGAGAGCGGTAGTCGGAATGTCGACCACAGAGGCCTCCAGTCCCGCTTCCCGAATGAGAGCGGCGGTCCGTCCCCGGCTGATGAACACTTCATAGTCTTGCTGCGCCAGTAATGCAGCGATCTTTACCGCCTCCCCCAGCAGCCCCTTTTCGATGACGATGTCGGGGTAACCATGGCGGAAGGCGCTGCGGGCCCGTTCCAGCAGGCGGCCGTCGGGAAGTATGCAGGCGATTTTCGACACGGAAGAGTCCTTTTTCTCTGAAACAAAATGAAACAATTTGCGATGATGTTGCAACATGCCTGGCTTTATTGCAACAACAAAGCTGCAAGCCATTGAAAAAATGGTATTATGAAAATTGGCACACAAATCGCTAGATAACCCTCGCATGTCGTTCAATGGCGATGGGTAGCGGAGATAGCTGGAGTGGTAATTGCCGGTGATTTCCTCCCGTTGAGGAATTTTTTTCCATTCAGCGGGGAGAGCGGTTCAGCTCCCCACAATCGCGGTTTAATCCCAATCAAAAGGAGAAAATGCATGAGAAGACTCACTGGCTATGGCACCCTGGTCGCATTCGTCCTGGCCTTCGCCGGCTGGTTCGCGGCTCCGGCATCCGCGGCGAAGTACCCCGACCAACCTCTGACCTACATCATCTGCTTCAATCCCGGCGGCGAGTCCGACATAACCGCCCGCATCCAGGAAGCGCCGCTGAAAAAGTATTTCGGCCAGGACGTCGTCGTCACCTACAAGATCGGCGGCGGCGGCTCCGTTGGCTGGTCGGAACTCGTGCAGAGCAAGCCGGACGGCTACACCATCGCCGGCGACAACCTGCCCCATATCGTTCTCCAGCCGCTGACCCGCGGCAATGCCGGCTACGATACCCTGCAGCTCAAGCAGGTCTACATGTTCGAGAGCACCCCGAACATCCTGCTGGTGCGCCAGGACAGCGAATTCAAGACCCTCAAGGACCTGATCGACTACGCCAAGGCGCATCCGGGCGTGGTGACGGCCGGCGGCAGCGGCAGCAGCTCGGCCAATGAGCTGGGCACCATGATGCTGAACAAGGCCGCCGGCATCAAGATCACCTATATCCCCTTCTCCGGCTCCGGGGCCGCCACCCCCGCCCTGCTCGGCGGCCACGTCGGGGCGCTCATGAGCTATTCGACCATGGCCGTACAGTACAAGGATAAGTTCCGTCCCCTGGCCATCATGTCCGAGGAGCGGATGTCGGTGCTGCCCGACGTTCCCACCTTCAAGGAGCTGGGCTACGACATCGTGGAAGGGGCCTACCGCGGCGTCGCCGCCCCTCCCGGCACCCCGGACGATCGCGTCCAGTATCTGGCCGATACCTTCGCCAAGGTCATGAAGGATCCGGAAGTGGTCAAGAAGATGGATGAAAACGGCTTCAAGATCGAACATATGGGTCCCTCTGAGGCCACCGAGTTCGTCAAGAAGAAGATAGTCGAATACAAAGAGCTGCTCGGCGAAATGGGATTGCTCAAGAAGTAAGTAAGCCTACTTTCAGAGAAAAATGCCTTTCCCCGGGCGGCCCGCCCCAGCGCCGCCCGGTTTTTTTACCCTCTGCCAGGAGTTCCAGCCTTGCTCGAGCACATTCTGATGGGTTTTGACCACTTAATTTCTCCACTCAACCTGTTACTGGTACTGGCCGGGACAGTGGCCGGGATGGTCGTCGGCTCGCTACCCGGACTGACCGCCACCATGGCGGTCGCCCTGCTGGTCCCCTTCACCTACACCATGAGTCCGGTGGCCGGCCTGGTCACCCTGGGCGCCATCTACATGGGGTGCATCTACGGTGGGTGCTTCAGCGCCATCCTGATCAATACGCCGGGGACCCCCAGCTCCATCGGCACCACCTTCGACGGCTACCCGATGGCCCAGCAGGGACGCGGTGAGGAAGCGATCATCGCGGCTACCGTCGGCTCGGCTTTCGGCGGCCTGGTGGGGGTGGTCGCCCTGATCTTCCTCAGCCCGCCCCTGGCCGGGATCGCCCTGCGCTTCGGTCCGGCCGAATACTTCTGGGTCGGGGTCTTCGGCCTGACCATCATCTCCAGCCTGGCGGCCGGCTCCTTCCTCAAGGGGATCACCGGGGCCATCTTCGGCGTCCTGATCTCCACCATCGGCATCGCACCGATCGGCGGCGACGTGCGCTTTACCTTCGGTGTGCCGAGTCTGCAGGGCGGCCTCGACCTGATCGTCATGCTCATCGGCCTGTTCTGCATCCCTGAACTGCTGAATCTGGTCCTGCGCGGGGTCGAGAATCACCAGGCGGTGGAGTACCGGCGGGGCAAGGGCGTACTCTGGGCGACCGGTGCGCCAGGTCTTCTCCAAGCCCGGCAACCTGATCCGCTCCTCGATCATCGGCACGGTGGTCGGCATCCTGCCCGGCGCCGGCGGCAACATCGCCAACCTGGTCTCCTACAACGAGGCCCGCCGTGCCTCGAAGGAGCCGGAGAAGTTCGGCACCGGCATCGTCGACGGAGTGGTCGCCACCGAGACCGCCAACAACGCGGTCGTCGGGGGCGGGATGATCCCCCTGATTACCCTCGGCATCCCCGGCGCCCCCCCAGATGCCATCATCTACGGAGTGCTCATGCTGCAGGGGCTGCGCCCCGGGCCGGAACTGTTCGCCGCCCGGGCCGACATCACCTACACTTTCATGCTGGCCGTGGGCTTGTCCGCCATCGTCATGGTGCCGGTGGGGATCTACGGCGGCCGCCTGCTCACCCGCCTGGTCGCCACCCTGCACCCGAAATACCTGGTGCCCGGCATCGGCATCCTGACCATCGTCGGCTCCTACGCCATCCGCAACAATTACACCGATGTCTGGCTCATGCTGGTCTTCGGCCTCATCGGCTTCGGTCTGCGTTATCTCGGCTTCCATGGGGCGCCGATCGTCCTCGGCCTCATCCTGGGGCCGATCATGGAGCAGGGACTGGTGCAGTCGTACCTGATGGGGCAGGGCACCGCCTGGCCGTATCACACCCTGTTCGTCAACCCCCTCTCCTGGGTGCTGATCGCCCTGTGTCTCTTCTCCTTCCTCTGGCCCTATTTCGGCCATCTGAAGAAGCTGATGAAAAAGCCTGCCGGGCAAACGGACGGCATTGACGAAAGGACGGAACAATGAACGCCAGAGCCCGCGACCTTCTCGGCTCCATCCTGATGCTGGTTTTCGTCGCCGTACTCTGGATGCAGCGCAACTACATCACCCCCTTCGGCGGCATCTTCCCCGATATCGTGATGATCTGTCTGGCGGCGGTGGCGGTATTGACCCTGATCATGGCATTCACCCCCTGGGCCGCCATCAAGGAAGCGGCAGTCAAAAAACAGGATGCCCTGCGGAAGAACTGGTTCGAAATGGCCGTGGTGGGCATCATCATGCTCGTCTGGACCGTCCTGCTGCGCTATGCGGGCTTCGCCCTGTCGGGGGTCCTCGGTTTCGGCGGCATCGCCTGGTTTCTCAGCAGTCGGCGCGGATCCCTGCGGACCATCCTCACCACCTTCATTGCTGGCGCGGTCCTGACCTACCTGCTCATCTTCATCTTCGAGCATCTGCTGCAGGTGCCGCTGCCGAAGGGAACGATCTTCGGCTGACAATGAAAAAGCATCTAAACGCCCGCTCCTTTCAGTCGCTAGAGACGCAGAGGCGCAGAGAGTAAGCGAAGCGAACGGGTGGTGAAAGATTTTTTGAATTTTTTTAAAAAGGTAGTTCTCAGCGTCTCGGCGTCTCTGCGTTAAATTGATTTTTTTGCGCCTTTTTCCTGTACTTCACTAAGAAGGAAAGAATATGAAGACACTGCAGATCGCCGCCATCCCCGGGGATGGCATCGGCAAGGAGACGGTGGCCGCCGGGCGGCGGGTGCTGGATACGGCGGCCGAGGTGCACGGCGGCTTCCGCTTCGACTATCGGGATCTGGACTGGAGCTGCGAATATTATCTGCGGCACGGCCGGATGATGCCGGAAGACGGTCTCGACATCCTGCGCCCCTGCGACGCCATTTTCCTTGGCGCGGTCGGCTTTCCCGGGGTTCCCGACCATGTCTCCCTGTGGGGACTGCTGCTGCCGATCCGCCGCAGCTTCCGCCAGTACGTCAACCTGCGCCCGGTCAAGCTGATGCCCGGCGTGCGCACCCCCCTGGCCGACCGCCGGCCGGAGGACATCGATTTCCTGGTGGTGCGGGAGAACAACGAGGGGGAATACTCCAACATGGGCGGGCGCCTCTACCCGGGCACGCCCCAGGAGGTGGTGGTCCAGAATACGGTGTTCACCCGCTACGGCGTGGAAAAGGTGATCCGCTACGCCTTCGAGCTGGCCCGCCGCACCGGGCGCCAGCGGGTGTCCTCGGCCACCAAGTCGAACGGCATCAATTTCACCATGCCGTTCTGGGACGAGGTGTTCGCGGAGATCGGCCGGGAATATCCGGAGATCGCCACCGACCAGTTCCACATCGACGCCTTGTGCGCCCGCTTTGTCACCCATCCGCAGCATTTCGACGTGGTCGTCGGCAGCAACCTGTTCGGCGACATCCTGACCGACCTCGGCCCGGCCATCGCCGGCAGCATCGGCATCGCCCCCTCGGCCAACCTGAACCCGGAGAAGGAGTTCCCGTCGATGTTCGAGCCGGTGCACGGCTCCGCCCCGGACATCGCCGGCAAGGGGATCGCCAATCCCATGGGGCAGGTCTGGTGCGGGGCGATGATGCTCGAGCACCTGGGCTTCCCCGAGGCGGGAGAGCTGGTCATGCGAGCGCTGACCGCCACCCTGGAGGCCGGCACCGCCACCGCCGACATTGGCGGCCGGGCCGACACCCGGCAAGTCACCGATGCCATCTGCGGCAAGATCCGCGAGCTGGCCGGGAAAGGATGAACTCACACCCGAAAGAAAGAACAAGCATTTAACGCCCGCTCCTTTCAGTCGCTGGAGACGCGGAGAACGCAGAGAAAAAAGGTTCTTGGCTTCCTTTGCGAGCTCTGCGCACTTGAGTGAGCGGAGCGAACGGGCGTTAAAAAAGGTTTTTTCTTCGATTAATCTTTTCGAAAAATCGTGAGGGCTGCCTCTTGCCGCTCCCATAACAGGAGGAAAAACATGCGCGAATACAAGATTGCCGCCATCCCGGCCGACGGCATCGGCAAGGAAGTGATCCCCGCCGGGATCCGGGTACTGCAGACCCTCGCCGAGGTGCAGGGGGATTTCCGCCTCTCCTTCCAGGACTTCCCCTGGGGGTGCGACTACTACCACCAGCACGGCCGGATGATGGCCGAGGAGGGTCTGGAGACGTTAAAGGGCTTCGACGCCATCTTCTTCGGCGCCGTCGGCCATCCGACGGTTCCCGACCATATCACCCTCTGGGGGCTGCGCCTGGCTATCTGCCAGGGGTTCGACCAGTATGCCAACGTCCGCCCGGCCCGCATCCTTCCCGGCATCAGCAGCCCCCTGCGGGGGCGGGGGGAGAAGGACCTCGACTGGATCATCGTCCGCGAGAACAGCGAGGGGGAATATTCGGGGGTCGGCGGCCGGGCGCACCGCGGCCTGCCCGAGGAGGTCGGCATGGAGGTCTCCGTCTTCACCCGCACCGGGGTGCGGCGCATCATGCGCTTCGCCTTCGACCTGGCCCGCAAGCGCCCGCGCAAGCTGTTGACCCTGGTGACCAAGTCCAACGCCCAGCGGCATGGGATGGTGATGTGGGACGAGATCTTCGCCGAGACGGCGAAGGAGTATCCGGACGTGACCACCGACAAGATGCTGGTCGACGCGGTCACCACCCGCATGGTGCTCAAGCCGGAGAGCCTGGACGTGATGGTCGCCACCAACCTGCACGCCGACATCATCTCCGACCTGGCGGCGGCCCTTTCGGGGAGCCTGGGGATCGGCCCGACGGCCAATCTCAATCCGGAGAAGTCCTTTCCCTCCATGTTCGAGCCGATCCACGGCTCGGCCTTCGACATCATGGGGCAGGGGATCGCCAACCCCATCGGCACCTTCTGGACGGCGGTGCTGATGCTGCAGCACCTCGGCGAAGAGCAAGGCCGCCGCCCGGCTGATGCAGGCCATCGAGACGGTGACGCGGGAGGGCCGGACGCTCCCCCGCGACCTCGGCGGCACGGCCGGCACTGAGGAGGTGACCGACGCCGTCTGCCAGGCCCTGCGCCGGCCGGAGGCGGCGCGGGTCGGCGCCTGAGAGGCGGACGGTCATGCACGCGCTGGAAAAGATCCTGGCCCGGGCGGCGGACCGACGTCGCCACGGACGAATCCAATAAACCTGGAAAAAGCAGTCTCACGCGACGAACGCAACGAACGCGACGTAAAATCAGAAGGTTATCAGAAATAGACCTTTCACCTGCCCGGTAAGAGGCTCTAGGATGTAAGACTTTGATTTCGTTGCGTTCGTTGCGGCGTTGCGTGATCAACTGCCGTGTTTAGGATAAATCTGTGAAAATCCGTTTACATCAGATTTGATTCCGTGTTCAAAGGTTTTTCTCGGGACTATCAGTGCCCTTCCGCCCCCCCGTGGGCCGGTCCATGGTGCACCGCGTCCGCCAGTCCTTCCACATAGTGGATGTAGGCCACGTAGGCCTCGACGTACTCCCGCCCGGCGGCCACGCTTTTATCCGCCTGCTTTCTTGCCGCCGCCGCGCGGGCGAAGCGCTCCCGGATTCCCTCCTCGGTATGGCGGGCGATGTCCTTCGCCAACTCGTCCACCGTTCCCGTCGCCAGGGCCTGGTCGGCTCTGGCGATCGCCGGCTCGACCCGGCCGGCCGGCTTGAGGCCGGTATAGGGCGCTCCCTCCCCGGCGCGGTGGATGCGCACCAGGGTCTCGAAGAAATACCGGTCCGCCATTGCCTTCGCCGCCGGTCCCAGCCGGCGCACCGCCACCGCCTCGGCGAAGGCCTCGCCGATCGCCTGTTCATCTTCGGGGCGCACCCACCTGAGCACCGGGGTGACCTCTCCTTTCGCCAATGCCGTCCGGGCATCCTGCACCACCGGGCCATCCAGAGTGTCGCAGTGGGCGCGGGCCGATATCGGAAGGAGGAGCGCCAGCCCCAGGAGGATGGACAGGGTTGCTGTTGCCGGTTTCCAGCTTCGTGTTTTCATAGTTGCCTCCTTAAATGCCGTGACGCGGGACGCGGTTTGCGGTTCGCGAAAAGCTTTTGATTTTCTCGTACCGCGTACCTGGGCCTTTCTCATTCCTCGCTACCCATTATTAGCTGGACTTATATTTCCCTCCTTGATGCAGATCAAGATTTTCGCTTTTTGCCTCCTTGACTTACGCCAAACTTACGCCTATGCTTTGCAACACCACTTCCAGGAGGCCGCTATGAGTCCCCTCACCCCCAAACAGAAGAAGATCGTCGAATTCATCGCCGGCTTTACCGAGCGGGAGGGCTATTCCCCTTCACAGCAGGAGATTGCCCGCGCCTTCGGCTTTCGCTCCCTGGGGACGGTGCAGAATTACCTGACGCGCCTGGAGCGCGAAGGACTGCTGGCGCGGCAGTGGAACGCCCGGCGCGGCATGCGCCTGGTGCGCCCGCAGCTTGCCGCCGCCGAGCTGCCTCTGGCCGGCATCGTCGCCGCCGGTCGGCCGATCGAGGCGGTGGAGACGACCGACAGTATCGAGGTGCCGCCGTCGATGGTCGGGCCGGGGGAGAATTTCGTCCTGCGGGTGCAGGGGGATTCGATGGTTGGCGACGGCATCCTCGACGGCGACTACGTCGTGGTGCGCAAGCAGGCGGCTGCCGAGAACGGGCAGACGGTGGTGGCGCTGATCGGCAACGAGGCGACGGTGAAGCGCTTCCACCGCCGCGGACGGCGCATCGAGCTGCAGCCGGCCAACCCGGCCATGATGCCGATCCTCCTCGAGGACGAGGAGAGCTTTCGTATCGAGGGTGTGGTGGTCGGCGTCATAAGGCATCTGTAAACGGTTCTTTTCCGCCGTGGCGGCGTCAATCTGCGGGTCTGCTTGTGCGGCGTACTGACGTACGCCTCCGCGCAGGCCCTTTGATTTCCTGGTCACGACGAAAAATTCCTCGTTTACAGAAACCTTATTCTACCTTTTCGATTGCGCCATGGAACGCGACATCCTGCATCTGGCCATCCCCGCCTTCCCCATCGCCCTGGCCCGCGTCGCCGACCCGGGGCTCGGGGGGCGGCCGGTGGCGGTGGCGCCCGCCCATTCGGAACGGGCGCTGCTGCAGTGCGTCTCCGCCGAGGCGCGGGCGGAAGGGGTGCGCGAGGGGCAGTCGGTCTACCAGGCCCGGCGCTTCTGCCCGGCGCTGACCCTGCTGCCTCCCGACCCGCAGCTGGTCGGTCGCGGACTGCGCGAGCTGACCTCGCTTTCGGCGCAGTTTTCGCCGGTGTGGGAGCCGGATTATCCGGGACGACTTTATCTCGATCTCACCGGCAGCCGCCGCCTGCTAGGGCCCGGCCGCGATGCCGCGGCCCGCCTGGAGCGGGAGATCGGCTGCCGCCTGCGCCTGCCGGGCAGCGTCGGCGTGGCCGGCAACAAGCTCATCTCCCGCATCGCCGCCGGCTACCTGAAGAAGCCCGGGATCTGCGACGTCCTGCGCGGCAGCGAGCGCAGCTTCATCGCGCCGCTGCCGGCGACGGTCCTGCCGGGGGTCGGCCGGGCCCGGGAGGAAACGCTGCAGGAGCTCAACCTGCGGCGGGTGGAAGAGGTCGCCGCCCTTTCCGTGGGCCAGCTGCGGCTGGCCTTCGGCCCCTTCGCGCCGCTGCTGCACCAGCGGGCACAGGGGATCGACCCCTCGCCGGTGCAACTGCCGAAGCGCGCCCCGGAGGTGGTCGAGGAGGCTTTCCTCGACCGCGAGGAAAACGACGATGGGCAGCTCGCGGCCGAGCTGTGCCGGTTGGTCGAAAGGTGTGGGGTGCGCCTGCGCCGGCTCGGCAAGGGAGCGCTGCGGCTGACTCTGGGGATTACCTACGCCGATGGCCTGGCGGAGCAGCGCACGACACTCCTGCCGGCGCCGCTCAACCACGACCTGCTCCTTTTTGCCGCCGCCGAGGAACTCTTCCGCAACGCCTGCCGCCGCCGGGTGCGGGTGCGGGCGCTGCGCCTGGCCTGCGGCCGGCTCGGCGCCGAAGACCGGCAGCTCGCGCTCTTCGCCCCGCCACCGGCCCTGGCGCCCTCCCAGGAGGCGCTGCAGGAAGCCCTCGACCGGCTGCGGGACAAGTACGGCATGGCCGCCGTGCGCTGGGGACGCGGCTATCGGGCCATGAAGTACCTCACGCAACGGCGCCACGATCGCAACGAAATTCAAATCCTTTAGCTCACGCGACGACGCGGCGACGCAACGGATTCACAACCTGGAAGAAAATCGTCCGTAAATGAACGCGCGCGAAGCTGTGTAATCTGCGGAAAGAGGATTTTTTTGGCACGCCCGATTATCCCGTCGCGTTCGTCGCGTCGTCGCGTGAGGCCGGTTTTGAAAAATGAAGATTTTACCCACCTGCACGTCCATTCCTCGTTCTCCCCCGGCTGGGGGGTGCGTTCGCCGGAGGACCTGTGCGCCGCCGCCCGTGTCATGGGGATGCGCCGGCTCGCCCTCACCGACCGCAACGGCCTGTACGGCATCCCGCATTTCCTGCAGGCGGCCAAAGAGGCGGGGATCGCGCCGCTGATCGGCGCCGAGGCGCTCGCCGGGGAACACCGGGCGCTGCTCCTGGCCGCCGACGAAGAGGGCTACGGCAATCTCTGCCGCCTGCTCTCCGACCTGCACTGCCGCCGCGACTTCGACCTCGGCCGGGCGCTGGCGGCGCGCCACCGCGGCCTGTTCATCCTCAGCGACGACCCGGCCGTCCTCGCCCCCCTGCGCCGGCCGGCCGCCGGCCGCCTGTTCGTCGAGCTCTCCCCGGGGCACAACATGCACCGCGCCCTGGCCCTCTCCCGCGAGCTGGGGGTGCCGCCGGCGGCCACCGTCCGCGCCGTGCTGCTGGCGAAGGAGGACCATGAGCTGCACCGGGTGCTGCGGGCGATCGTGCTCAACAGCACCCTCTCGCGCCTGCGTCCCGGCGATACCGCCGGCGCCGGCGACCGTCTGCTGGCGCCGGCGGCCCTCGCCGACTTCTTCCCCCACTGCCCGCAGGCGCTGGAGAACGCCGCCCGCATCGCCGGGCAGTGCAAGACCGACTGGGATTTCTCGGCGACCATTTTCCCCGCGTTTCGCGGGCTGACCGACGGGGAGGCCTTCGCCGAACTGGAGCGCCGCGCCCGCGCCGGGGCGCTGCGGCGCTACGGCGCCATCGACGAACAGACCGAGGCGCGCCTGCGCAAGGAGCTGGCGATCATCGGCGGCAAGGGGTTCGCCCACTACTTCCTGGTGGTGGAGGAGATCGCCCGCCAGTCGCCGCGCACCTGCGGCCGGGGGAGCGCCGCCGCCTCCCTGGTCGCCTACTGCCTGGGGATCACCCACGTCGATCCGCTGCGCCATAACCTCTTTTTCGAACGTTTCCTCAACGAGGGGCGGCTCGATCCGCCGGACATCGACATCGACTTCCCCTGGGACGAGCGTGACGCCGTGCTCGATTTCGCCTTCGCCCGCTACGGCGCGCGGCGCGCGGCGATGGTCGCCAACCAGGTGGGGTTCAAGGGGCGGGCGGCGGTGCGCGAGGTGGCCAAGGTGTTCGGGATCCCCGCCGGCGAGATCAAGGCGGTCACCGAGCGCATCTCCGGCTACTGGAAGGCCGAGCAGACGGCGGCGGCGGTGACGGCGCACCCGCTCTTCCGCGGCGAGGCGCTGAATGCCGACTGGCGGGAGATCCTGCGGCTGGCCCGGCGGCTGAACGGCCAGCTGCGCCATCTTTCCCTGCACTGCGGCGGGCTGGTGGTGGTCCCCGACGAGATCCGCCGCTACGTGCCGGTGGAGGTCTCGGCCAAGGGGCTGCCGGTGATCCAGTGGGAGAAGGACCAGGCGGAAGCCGCCGGCCTGGTGAAGATCGATATCCTGGGCAACCGCTCCCTGGCGGTGATCCGCGATGCCCTGGCGGCGGTGCGGGAAAATACCGGCCGGGAGATCGACTACGCCGCCTGGCGCCCCCTGGAGGACGCGGCGACCTGCGACCTGCTCCGCTCGGGGGAGACCATGGGCTGCTTCTACATCGAGTCGCCGGCCACCCGCCAGCTGCTCAAGCGCATGTGGCTCGACAATCCCCGGGCGGCAGAATGCGACCTCTTCGAGCACCTGGTCATCGCCTCCTCCATCATCCGCCCGGCGGCCAACGCCTTCATCCGCGAGTTCGTCGCCCGCATGCGCGGCAAGCCATGGCGGCCGCTGCATCCGCTGCTGCGCGAGGTGCTCGACGAAAGCTACGGCCTGGCCGTCTACCAGGAACAGATCACGCAGATGGCCATGGCCCTGGCCGGCTTCTCCGCCTTCGAGGGGGACCAGCTGCGCAAGATCATCAGCAAGAAGCACAAGGAGAAGACGCTGGCCGACTACCGCCAGCGCTTCTTCGCCGGCGGGTCGCAAAGAGGGGTGGCACCGGCGGTGCTGGAGCAGGTCTGGGCGCAGATCCTCTCCTTCGCCGGCTACTCCTTCTGCAAGCCGCACTCGGCCTCCTATGCCCTGGTGAGCGCCAAGACGGCCTTCCTCAAGGCCAATTACCCGGCCGAGTTCATGGCGGCGGTGATCGCCAACCAGGGGGGCTACTACTCCCCCTTCGCCTACCTCTCCGAGGCCCGCCGGCTCGGCCTGCGGGTGCTGCCCCCCGACATCAACGAAAGCGCCTGGCCCTACACCGGCGGCGGCAGGAGCGTGCGCCTCGGCCTGATGCAGCTGCGCGGGCTCGCCCGCCAGGCGGCCGAGGCCCTGCTCGCCGAGCGCCGGCGCGGCGGCCCCTTCGCCGGTTTCCGCGACTTCCTGCGGCGCACGGCGCTCGACTCCGGCGGACGTCCGGCTGCTGGTCAAGGCCGGCGTGCTTCGACGCCCTGGAAGGGCGGGAGCGGCGCCCGGCCCTGCTCTGGGAGCTGCTGCAGGCGCGCCAGGAAGGGGAGGGCGGGCTGTTCGCCGAGCCGCCGGAACGGCTCCCGGCGCCCGCCGCCTACGACGACCGCACGGTGCTGCAGCAGGAGCTGGAGACCCTCGGCATGCTCGTCTCCTGCCATCCGCTGCACCTGCACCGCCGGCGGCTGGCCGCCCTGCGGCCGGTGCCGGCGGCGCAGCTCGGCAAGTGGGCCGGGCGCTACGTCACCGTCGTCGGCTGGTGGATCACGGCGAAGACGGTGCAGGACCGCGACGGCCGCCCCATGGAGTTCGTCAGCTTCGAGGACACCACCGCCCTCTTCGACGCCACCTTCTTCCCGGCGGCCTACGCCCGCTTCTGCCGCCGGCTGTCCCGGCTGCGCCCCTATCTGCTCAAGGGGAAGGTGGAGGAGGAATTCGGGGTGGCGACGCCTGACGGTGGAATGGGTCGGGTTTCTCGACGAGGGACTAACGGCCTGAGGAAAAACGCCCATCTGCGGCGTTGCCCTCATCCTTCGTCAACGACGTACCTTTCCCAGGTGGGAGAGGCAGTCTGGAAGGATTAATGGCAGGCCTGGCCGGCGTGCTCTTCGGGGGAAAAGATGGCGATCCGGTTTCTGCCGGCGGCCTTGGCGCGATAGAGCGCCTGGTCGGCGTTGGTCAGCAGTTCCTGCGGCTTGGCGGCCCGGTGGGCATTGCGGGAGGAGAGGCCGGCACTGACGGTGATGCGGATGGTCGCCGAGCCGAAATGGAAGGCGCTCTTCTCGGTTTCGCTGCGGATATGCTCCGCCGTGACCCGCGAGCCGGAAAGGTCGGTGTCGGGGAGCAGAATGGCGAATTCTTCCCCGCCATAACGGGCGACCACGTCCGTCTTCCTGACCGATCGGCGAATCAGCGAGGCAATTTCCTTGAGGATGAAATCGCCGCAGGGATGCCCGTAGGTATCATTGATGCGCTTGAAGTCGATCGAGGTCGAGGAGAAGACAGGAGATATCCGATCCGCTGCGCAGGGAGAGCCGGAAATCGCGATAAAGGACGTGAAAGAAATAGCGGTGGTTGAACAGCCCGGTGAGTCCGTCCCGGATCGAGCGCTCCTTGAGGATTTTGTTCAGCCGCTGCAACTCTTTGGCGTAGGTGAACAGCTCCGCCTCCGCCCGGCGGCGCTCTTCCATTTCGGCCATCGCCTGGGTAAGCGCCTGGCGGTGGTTTTCGATGGCCTCGGTAAGGCTGGTGACATCCTGGATGGCGAACATGGCGTGAAATTTCCCCTCCGTGGCCGCCGGCACGGCGGTGACGACCGTGTACTGGAAGCGCAGTTTGCCCCCGGGCAGGGCGGCGGGAATCACATACTTGTGCAGCTGGGAGGAAAAAACCGCCGGCGGCCCCCCCTTGAAGATCTCCTCGATGCGGCTGGCGTACTTGGCCGTTCCCAGGTGGGGAAAATGCTCGAGGATGCAGGTGCCGACGATCTTCTCCCGGGCGATCCCCGTCCACGACTCCAGGCAGCGGTTCCAGAAGAGCACCACCTGGTCCTGCCGGAGAATGAGATGGCCGATCGGCGAGTGATCGAGCAGGGCAAAACATTCTGCGGCGGTTTTGAAGGTATCCATGGGATTGCGGTCTCAGCAGGGGGGGCAGAGACCCTCGATGGCGCAGAAGAGCGCATCGAAGGAGCCGAGCTCGAAGATCATGAAGATATTTCCCTCCACCTGCCGCTCCTGGACCCGAAAGCTGGTGCGGATCAGCAGCACCGTCAGGTCGCTGGCCGCATCTCCGAGTTTGAGCAGTTCTTCCAGCTTTCCCTCGAAATAGTTCGGCACGGAAAATTCAAAGGGCTTGGCCAGGATGTTGCCCAGCGTGCCGATCACCCCGTTGATGACGATGTTGCCGACCTCGTTCAGGGTGCCGGCCATGACCGCGTTCAGGCAGGGTGCTTCGGGGTCTTCGCCGGTGAGCGCCGCCACCAGCTCAATCGCGCTCTGCGGCGGGAAGACCAGGGCCGCGGTGCCGGTGAGGGTGCCGCGGAAATTGAGCTGGACACAGGAAATTTCGGTACCGGTGAAATCATGCAGACCGCTGTCCGGGTCTTCGGGATGGAACAAGGTGATCGAGGGGACATCGAGCAGGATATGGGAGTCGAGCATCTCATTGAGCGAAGCGGCGGCCTTGCCCACTCCCGTGTTGACGATCTCCTTCAGGGCATCCAGCTGCAGCTCGCTGGGGCGCTTCATCGCACTTCCCCGCCGCCGGACCCCACGATATCGCCGATCATGGTCAGAAGTTGCTGCTTCTGCGGTGGTTTGTTGATAAAGCCGGCGGCTCCCAGGTTCAGGCACTGCTGCCGTTTGGTTTCCTGGATATCCGCCGTCAGCACGATCACCGGCAGGCGCAGGTTGTTTTCTCTCAGGGAGGTCAGGAAGCCGATTCCATCCACTTCCGGCATCAGCAGGTCGGAGAGGATGCAGTCGGGTTTCTGAGCAATGGCTTTTTCCAGTCCCTCCCGGCCGTTTGCCGCTTCCATGGTTTCGTGCCCAGCCGCTTTCAGGATGTTGCAGACATTCAGGCGGGCGAACATCGAATCGTCAATCACCAGGATCCTTGCCATCGTCCCTCCAGCTCAAGAACAGACCCAGACCAAAAGAATCATGCGTTATTTTGAAAACTATTATCGCAGTTACTACCAGTTCTTGGTTTTTAGGGTTTGTGTAATCTTAATCCGGTCCTTGATCTGCCGATTATAGAGTTTCAGTTTTGCTATTGCAATAAGCAAGGTGCCTAATCGGATTCTTCTGCAACCCTTTTGGGAATGCTTCCGTCTGGATGCGCTCCAGACAAAGAAAGGCGCCCGCATCAGTACGGATGACGCGGACGCTTTTTGCAGCTTTATGCTCGGTCTCCTTTGGAGGGGAACTATCTCGAGTAGAAGTTGAAAAACTGCCTTGCGGTGCGGCCGCTGCTGGAGGCGCGCGCCAGGGCAAACAGGCGGGCCGCTTCGTGCAGAGCCTGCCGGTCGCCGGCGTAATCCGGGAAATAACTGTCGATGATCTGCAGGTATTTTTCCATGTTCAGGGAGTAGAAGGAAATCCATAAACCGAACCGATCGGAGAGGGAAATTTTCTCTTCTACGGCATCCGAGTAGTGGATCTCATCATCGCTGACCCGAGTATCCAGGTTATCCTGCATGCTCTCCGGCAGCAGATGCCGGCGGTTGGAGGTGGCATAAAGCAGAACATTATCCGGCCGCTGTTCTATGGAGCCTTCCAGGACGCTCTTCAGATGTTTGTAGGAGCTCTCGTTGACGTCGAAAGAGAGATCGTCGCAGAAGATGAGGAAGAACTGCGGCAGTTCCCTGATCCGATCGACGATTTCCGGCAGAAAGATCAGGTCGTCCTTATCCACTTCGATCAGACGCAGGCCCCGGCCGGTGTATTCGTTCAGCACCGCCTTGACCAGGGAAGATTTGCCGGTACCCCGGGCGCCCCACAGCAAAGCGTTATTGGCCGGTTTACGAGCCAGAAAGCGTTCGGTGTTGAGAATCAACTGCTCTTTTTGCGGCTCGATCCCCACCAGGTCCCGCAGCCGGATGGGATCGATGTTTCGAACCGGGCGTAGATGCTCTTTCCGCTGGCGCCAAATCGCCGCAAAGGTTACTTCCCAGTCGATATCCATAGGCCAACTCCTTGGAATGCAGTAAAAAAACAGTGAGATAGCAAGTAGTGAGACAGCGAGATAGTAATTCCTAAACCAGTGAGATAGTGAGATAGACAGTAATTCCAGTCAGAGTTTCCCAGCCTCACTACCTTTGGCAATTGAATGATGGAATTGCAGTAAGGAGGGCAACCTGAATTCTTGATTTAATCTGGGTCGGCGTGAATCCGTCTGGAAATTCTATAGCATGGCCGGCCGTTTCGACAACTGGGAAATAATCGGTAGGTGGAATGCGTCGTCATCGAAGGCGGCGGAATCAGGCGTCTTCCTTGCTCGCGGCCGGTCCCGTCCCCTGCAGGCGGAAGACCAGGTGCAGCAGCTTGCGCACGCGGTCGGAAAAAACCTTTTCGGCGACATACCCCGCCGAGCCCGCCGTCGTAAAATGCGGTTTTCTCTATCTCACTACCTCACTGCTCTTGCCGTCAGCCGCCGGTGCGGAAGCCTGGATAAAGAAGCATCCCGCCGTCCATGAAGACGGTGGTGCCGGTCATGTAGTCGGCCTCGTCGGAGGCCAGCCAGACCGCTACCCTGGCCACGTCCTCGGGGTCGCCGATGCGCCCGTAGGGGATCAGCCGACACATCTCGGCGGCGGCCTCCGGGGTCTCCCAGGCCGTTCGGTTGATGTCGGTCTTGATGGCGCCGGGTCCGAGGCTGTTGACCCGGATGCGGTAGGGCGCCAACTCCTGGGCGAGGCTCTTCATCAGCAGCATGATACCCCCCTTGGAGGTGGCGTAATTGGCATGCCCGGCCCAGGGGATCACCTCATGCACCGAACTGGTGAAGAGGATTTTGCCGGCTGCCCGCGAGCGCTCGGCGACCACGCCCCGGCGGCAGAACTCGCGGGCCGCCTCGCGGGCGCAGAGAAAGGCGCCGGTGAGGTTGACGTCCAGCACTTTTCGCCACTGCTTAAGGCTCATCTCCAGGAAGGGGGCGTCCATCTGGATGCCGGCGTTGCTGACCAGGATGTCGAGGGTGCCGAATTCCTTCAGGGCGGTCGCGAACATCGCCTGCACCTGCTCCTCCTGGCTGACATCGGCCCCGCAGCAGATGCGCCTTCCCCCCGGGAACGGATCTTCTCCACCATCTCCCGGGCCGAGGTGTCGTCCGAGTGGTAGTTGATGAGTACGGCGGCGCCGGCCAGGGCCATCGCCTCGGCAATGGCCTTGCCGATGCCGGAACTGCCGCCGGTGACCAGGGCGGCCTGGCCGTCGAGAATTCTGCCGATCGGCTTCATGGCGTGTTTTTCCTGTTGTCGGACTGCCGGCTGGGACTGTTTGGAACTCCGGAGGGGGGGGCACCTACTGTCGGCCGGTCGTCGTGGCAATCCCGGCAGCGGACCGGCTCTGCGGAGACTTCGTTCCGGCGCACCGCGGCTTTAGCCAGAACTGCCGGCGGCTCCATCTCCTGCGAAACGGCCCGGACGAACAAGGGGGCGCCAATGAGCGTCACGCCCGCCAGGGCGAGAGCCAGTTCCCGCGTCAGCTGTTTCATCCAGGTTCGCCGGTCCATGATGGTCGTAATACGTTAGCAGTGGGCGCCGGGGTGTCAAGCTGGCGGGCCCACACCCGAAGGCGATGAAAAGCAAGGATTTCAACGCTAAGGCGCAAAGGGAAATGAAAGCCGCAAAGGGGCAAACAATTTTACGGATTTTCTCTGCGCCTGGGTTCTCAGCTTTGCGTCTTTGCGTTGTCCGGTTTTCCCACGACTTAAGTCGAACTTTTTCAGGACAGAGATTGCGGAAAAGGGCCGCTCCGGATTAATGTCTACCGGCCGGGCTTGCTCCGGCCCCGATCTGCTCCAGGAAGCGACGCCATGCCTCCCAGTAATCGCCATCGCCGTACTCCAGGGTGTCGTTGTGGCCGGCTCCGGGGATGAGATGAAAGGTCTTCGGCTCGTTGGCCCTGGCGAATAGCCGGCGGGCCATTTCTGCCGGGACGATGGCGTCCCGATCGCCCTGAAAGATGAGAAGCGGCGGCGCAGGCGGCATATCTTCGCCACGGTGTCGTAGCGGGCGTCGAGCGCCCAGCCGAGAAGGTGATACAGCAGGGAATAGTGATGGCGCCCCATGGCGGCAACGGAGGGGAAGGGGGTCTCCAGGACCAGGCCGGCCGGCGGCGCTTCCAGGGCCAGCTGCACCGCCACCGCCGCTCCCAGGGAACGCCCGAAGTAGATCATCCGCGCCGGCTTCCACCCTGTTGCCTCAGCCAGGCGAGGGCGCCGCGGGCGTCGGCGTAGGTCCCTTCCTCGCCCGGCTCCCCGTCGCTGCGGCCGTATCCGCGATAGTCGAAGATGAAGACCGGGACCCCGAGCTCGCGGCGGAAGAGAGAGAGGTTCTCCACCCGGTGGGAGATGTTGCCGGCATTGCCATGGAAGAAGAGGATGAGCGGTCTTCCGGGCTTCCGGGGAGATACCAGCCATGCAGGAGCGCCCCGTCGGCGGCGGGGAAGCAGACCTCCTCGTAGGGAAGACCGGGGGCGGCCGGGGTGAGGGCAATTTTCCTTTCGGGGAAATAGAGAAAGGTCTGCTCAACATGGCCAGGGCGGTACCGGGCAGAAACATCCCAGCCGCCAGCAGCAAGAGGGGAAAGACCAGGGGCTCCCAGCGGTGCGGAAGCGGTCGCATGGAGAAATTATACCAGCGGCCAGCGGGAGCTTTCGGTTTCCGCCGCTCTCCACTATTTGCGCCAGAAGGTGGGGAAGAACAGGACCAGGACGGTAAAGAGCTCCAGGCGGCCGAGGAGCATGCAGACGATCAGAACCGTCTTGCCGAAAGGGGCGACATGGGCATAATTGGCCACCGGGCCGACGGTGCCGAGACCGGGGCCGATATTGCCCAGGGTGGCGATGACCGAGGCGCCGGCGGAGACCAGGTCCATGCCGGAGGCGGCCATAAGGAAGGAGGCGAGGACGAAGATGCCCATGTAGAGGGCGAAAAAGCCGAGGATCGACTGCATGACTTCCCGGTCGACCGGGGTGTCGCCCAGCTTGACCAGGCGCACCGCCCGGGGATGGATCAGGCGGTAGAGCTGGACCTGGGCGTGCTTGAAGAGGAGCAGGATGCGCGCGACCTTGATGCCGCCGCCGGTGGATCCGGCGCAGCCGCCGATGAACATCAGAAAGACCAGCAGGTACTGGGCAAGGACCGGCCAGAATCTCGTAGTCGGCGGTGCCGAAGCCGGTGGTGGTGAGGATCGAGGTGGTCTGGAAGGCGCTGTAGCGCAGGTTGTCGCGAGGGAAGAGTAGACTGTGCCCTGATTGACAGCACGATGAGCAGCGGTGGCGCCGACGGTCAGGGCCAGGTAGAAGACGAAACTCCTCGTTGCGGAAGATACTCGCGCATCCGGCCGCGCAGGGCATGGTAGTGGAGGGAGAAATTGACCCCGGCGAGAAACATGAAGAGGGTGATCACCCAGTCGATGTAGGCGCTGTCGTAGGCGCCCACCGAAGCGTTGCGGGTGGAGAAGCCGCCGGTGGCCAGGGTGGCGAAGGAGTGGCAGAGGGCTTCGAAGAAACTCATGCCGCCGACCATCAGCAGGAGCGTCTCGGCGGCGGTGAGCAGCACGTAGACTCCCCAGAGCAGCTTGGCCGTGTCCTGGATGCGGGGTTTGAGGCGGTCGGCGGTCGGGCCGGGGACCTCGGCCTTGAAGAGCTGCATGCCGCCGACGCCGAGCATCGGCAGGATCGCCAGGGACAGGACGATGATCCCCATCCCGCCCAGCCAGTGGGTCAGGGCGCGCCAGAGCAGGATGCTCTGCGGCAGGATCTTCGATATCGGTCAGGATCGTGGCGCCGGTGGTGGTGAAGCCGCTCATGGTTTCGAAGAAGGCATCGAGAGGGGAGGGGATGGCGCCGGTGAAGAGGAAGGGGAGGGCGCCGAACAGGGCGTAGAGGGTCCAGCCGAAGGTGACGACGGCAAAGCCTTCGCGCACGGACAGCTCCTTGCGGCTGCGGCAGGACTTCAGGCAGCAGGCCGCCGACCACGGCCGCAGACGGCGGCGGCCAGGAGAAAGGCGCCGGCGGCGCCGTCGCTGAAATAGAGGGAGAAGGGGAGCGGGACCAGCAGGGCGGCGGCGAGAAAGAGGAGCAGGGCGCCCAGGATGCGCAGGGTGAGGACGATGTTCATGGCTAGCTCGAAGAACCTCTCGACCTTGGCCAGCGCTCCGGGAAGGGCGAAGACCACCACCCGGTCGCCCGCCTGCAGCCGGCTTGTCGCCGGTGGGAATTTCGTAAGCTGTCGTCGTGGACGATGGCGCCGATGATCGCGCCGGCGGGAAAGTGCAGATCCTTCAGCGGGATGTCGACGAATGCCGCTGCTTGCCTTGACCTGGATCTCAAGGACCTCGGCATTGCTCCCCTCGATGGTGGCCAGGGAGATGACCTCGCCGCGGCGCACGTACTTGAGGATGGCTGCCGGCCGCCGCCAGCCGCGGCGAGATGCAGGCATCGATGCCGAGGGTGGGGGCGAGGCTGAGCAATTCCGGCCTGTTGACCAGGGCCAGGGTGCGGCGGGCGCCGTGCTGGCGGCCGAGGAGGGAGCAGAGGATATTGGTTTCGTCATTGTCGGTGACGGCGATGAAGACATCGGCTTCCTCGACCCCCTCGTCGATCAGGGTGCGGATGTCGGTCCCTTCGGCGTGAATGACCATGGTGCGCTTCAATTTGGCCGAAAGCTGCCTCGCAGCGTTCTTCGTCCTGTTCCACCAGGCGCACGTCGAAGCGCCATCTTCTCCAGCTCGCCGGCGATGCGCAGGCCGATGCGGCCGCCGCCGAGGATGAAGGCGCGGGGCGGCTCCGCTGTTTCCGGGCTTCTTCCAGTTTGCAGCATGTACTGGATGGCCGGCAGGTCTTTCTGGTGGGCAAAGATGAAGATGCTGTCGCCGGCCTGGATGATGTCGTCGCCGCGGGGGATGATGGTCGTTTCGCCGCGGCTGATGGCGGTGACCACGAAGCGGTACATGCCGCGGAGTTCTCCCAGTTCCCGCAGGGTCAGGTCGCACAGGGGGCTTTCCGGGCCGATGCGGTAGCCGAGGAACTGGATCTGTCCCTCGACGAACTCGGCCACATCGAAGGCGCCGGAGCGGCAGGCGATCTTGACGATCTCCTCGGCGACGGCGTCCTCGGGGTTGATGAGCAGGTCGATGCCGAGCTTTTCTTTGGACAGGACCGCGCCCTGGCCGGCGTATTCGATACTCTTGACCCGCGCTACCCGGGTCGCGACCTGGTATTCCCGGGCCAGCAGACAGGCGAGGATATTCACCTCGTCGAGGTCGGTGACGGCGATGAAGATATCGGCGTCCTTGATGCCCGCCTGCTCCAGGATTTCGGCGCTGGCGCCGTTGCCGATGAATGCCCATGACGTTGAGGCGGTCCTGGGCTCGGGCGAGGTGTTCCGGGTTGCGGTCGATCAGGGTGACTTCGTGCCCTTCCAGCGAGAGGCGCTCGCAGAGAAAATAGCCGACCTGGCCGGCGCCGACGATCAGGATGCGCATGGTATTCCCGTGGCCGTAAGGGGGTAAACATTCATGAAAATCGCATATTTCCGAAAAATCCGCAATGGAGAACAAATGGGTGCTTAGGAAAATAGCGGAAAATTTCTTTAAAGTTGAGAGGGGCAAGGAATGCGGGTGGTATCCGTCCGACATCCGCCGAAAAACTTGATCATTATTCGCGAATTGGATAAATTGAACTGTCTTATTCTATGGATTTACAGGAGGGTGGACGTGATTCGCACTTTAAGGGAACATACTGATGACACCGATTAAGTACTATTGGGAAGACTTCACGCCCGGTTGGCAGCACGAGTCGCAGCCGAGAATGCTTACATTGCGCGAGATCGTGACTTTCGCGCGCGAATACGATCCGCAGCCTTACCACACCGACGAAGATGCGGCCAAATCCTCGCCCTTTGGCGGCCTGATCGCCAGTGGTTGGCAGACTTGCAGCGTGGCGATGCGGCTCATGTGCGACGGCTACCTACTCCAAACCTCGTGCATCGGATCGCCAGGGCTCGATGAGTTGCGCTGGTTCAAGCCGGTCAGACCCGGCGACGCACTGCGGCTGCATTCGACAGTGCTCGACCAGACCCCATCGCAGAAGGATCCGACCCGCGGCACAGTGAAATTCCGCTGGGACGTGCTCAACCAGAAGAATGAAGTCGTGTGCTCCATGACGGGCCGGCAGCATTACCGTCGACGCACGCCGGCAAGGATGCAGAATAAATAAACGTGAAATCCCCCCTCGCTGCCTACAAATCACGTGTCCCGCCACAAAAACGACCCAACCTAATTGCTAATGGTTGAGCCATCCTATTTACGGCTTTAATTGAATTCCCGGATTATCCTGGGAATTGCTAGCTAGATGCCTCGGGAGTTGAATGGGATTTCAGTATCAAATTCCTGGATTCCCCTTTCTGCTAGATTAGATTCTGCAGCGGCGCGGCCGCAGGGAAGGGGAGCGTTGTCTTGGCGTCGCCAACGCTCTATAATGAAGGGTCAACTGGCCGATGGAAAGTTCCGGCCGCAGTATGCAGCCCAGGGAAGCAAGATTTTCTATCTCCCTATTCTCACGACCTCGCTAACTAACTTCGATCTTGTCTATGGATTTTCCAGAAGTTTCAGAAGAGCATCTGCGCCGGGAGCGGGAAAAGGCCCGCGAACTGCGCAAGAGCCAGTGGTGGAAAAACCGCCTCGGGCAGGGGATCTGCCATTACTGCGGGGCGCCGGGTGGCGCCGAAGGAGCTCACCCTCGACCATATCGTCCCTCTGGTCCGCGGCGGGCGCAGCACCAGGGGCAACTGTGTGCCGGCCTGCAAGGAGTGCAATTCCCGAAAACAGAGCCTGCTGCCGGTGGAGTGGGAAGAATATCTGGAAAAGTTGGAAAAAGGCGAAGGGTGAATTTCGGAGCTGCCTCTCAAAGTTCAAATTCAAAATCCTCGATTGCCTCTCAAAGCTCCTCAATCCTTCCTCCCCGTCCGCTCCTCTCCTCGCTGAAGTCATCCTCCATAAACGTTTCGAGAAAACGGCGGTTGTCGCGGATGCGTTTTTCGATCTCGCGCTGCATCTCCTCCAGTTCGGGGAAGCGGCAGTCGCTGCCGGGGGCGGAGGGCTCCGGCGGATTCGGCTTTTCCTCAGGCATGCCGCACCTCCAGGGCCTGCTGATAAATTTCGAGATACTGCTGGGCCGAGCGGCCCCAGGAGAAATCCTGGGTCATCCCGCGCCGCACCAGTTTGCGCCAGGCGCGCTTGTCGGGAAAAAGGGCCAGCGCCCGGTCGAGAGCGGCCAGCAGGTCGGCGCCGGTCGCCTCGCGGAAGAGGAAGCCGTTGGCCTCCCGGGGGGAATCGGCCGGGTCGACGACCGTATCGGCCAGGCCGCCGGTGCGGCGGGCCACCGGAATGGTGCCGAAGCGCAGGGCGATGAGCTGCCCCAGGCCGCACGGCTCGTAACGGCTCGGCATGAGGAAGAGGTCGCTGCCGGCGTAGATGCGATGCGCCAGGGCATCATCGAAGGCCAGATTGATCGAGACCCGCCCCGGAAAGCGGCCTTTCACCTGTTCGAAGAAGGCCGTGTGCTGCTGCTCGCCGGTGCCGAGCAGAACGAACTGCAGGTCGCGCTGCAGCAGCCCCGGCCAGGCCTCCTCCACCAGATCGAGCCCCTTCTGGGTATCCAGACGGGTGATCATGCAGACGATGGGGGTAGCCGGAGATACCGTGAGCCCCAGCTCCTTCTGCAGGGCTTTTTTATCGGCGGCCTTCCCTTTCAGGTCGGAAGCGTCGTAATTGGCCGGCAGGGCGCTGCTCAGGGCCGGGTCCCACTGTTTGGTATCCAGGCCGTTGAGAATGCCGTGCAGGGCATCCCGGCGCTGGCGCAGGATGCCGTCGAATCCCAGCCCCAGCTCGGGGGTCTGGATCTCCCGGCAGTAGGTGGGGGAGACGGTGGTGAGTGCATCGGCAAAAAGCAGCCCGCCCTTGAGGAAGGAGACCTTGCCGTAATACTCCAGGCCGTCGATGGCGAAGAGGCTCGGGTCGAGACGCAGCGACAGCAGGATCTCCGGCGGGAACAGCCCCTGGTAGCCGAGATTGTGGATGGTCAGCACGGTGCCGATGGCATTGAAGAAGGGGTCGTTCTTCAGCTCATGGCGCAGCAGGACCGGGATCAGGCCGGTCTGCCAGTCGTTGAGGTGCAGCACGTCGGGGCGGAAATCGAGGCGGCGCAGAAATTCCAGGACGGCGCGGCAGAAGAAACCGAAGCGCTGGGCGTTGTCGGGGTAGTCGCCGGCGGCGGTGCCGTACAGCCCTGGCCGGTGGAAGTAGTCCCGATTATCGATGAAATAGACCGGGACGGAATCCAGGGCACTCTGCCGCAGCAGTCCCTTGCGCAGTTCGCCGTCGATCACCACCTCCACGCTCTTGCGCCCCTTCCGCAGGGGATAGTGCGACTCCTCCACGCTCTGGTAGAGGGGGAGGATGAGGCGGACGTCGTGGCCGAGCTGGCGCAGGGCCCGGGGGAGGGAGCCGGCGACATCGGCCAGGCCGCCGGTTTTGGCGAAGGGGGCGACTTCCGGGGCGACGAACAGAATCTTCATGCTTCTATCTTCTTTCGGGTGGGAGTGGCGGACGGACGCTGGCGGATCGCCGCCGCGAAAGCATCGAAACGATAGCCCGCCTGCTCCGCCGCCGTCAAGAGTTCCTGCCACTCACCGTGCAGAGCCGCCAGCTGGCCGGCAGCCCTGCCGCCGGCAGCTGCGCCGTTTCCGCGGCTGGCGATGAAGAAGAGCCAGTAGAGAAGGGTCTCCAGGCGCTCGCGGTTGAACCATCGGGTACCGCCGAACCAGTTGCAGCCGAGGAAGGTCTGCGCCCGGGCATCCTCCAGCAGGGCGGCCAGGCAGTCGCCCAGCGCTCCTGTCGCCACCGGCCGCACAGCGCACCAGCAGCTGTACCAGCAGCGCTTCGCCGGCCGCCTCCCCCTCGCTCAGGGCGAAGGGCGCCTCGGCCGACTGCAGGACCTCCTGCAGGGTGGCCGTCAGCAGGTATTCCTCCATCCAGGCGGCGGCCTGCGCCGGTGAGGACCGCAGGCCAGCCGCCGGGGCGGGAGAGGAGCAGCCAGGGGAGAAAAACCCGGAGGAACTGGCCGCGCCGCGCTCCCTGGACCGCACCCGGGAAAGCCTGGCGCAGGGCGGCCAGGGCCTCCTTCTCCCGGCTCTCGCGCCCCTTGCGGGCGACCAGCAGGCGCAACTGCTCCAGGGCGCTGCAGAGCTTCTCCGCCGTCGCCGCTTCGCCGGCGGCCAGGCCGGCGCTCTGCCGCAGGGCGAGATAGAAGGCCTCGGCCTGACGGCTGAAGGTCTGGCAGGACGGGTCCTGCCGCCATTTACCCGCCGGCAGCGCCAGGGCGCTGGCGAGCGCCTTGAGCAGCCCGGGCAGCACCGCCTGGCGGAAGACCTCGATCAGCGGCGCATAGCGGATCTTCTTCCATTCGAAATCGAGGCTCGGCACCGGTCGCCCCTCCAGGGTGTGGCAGAGCCATCCCCAGGAGCCGTCCTCGTCGAAGATCTCCCGGAAATCGAGAAAGGCGTAATACTGGTAGGCGCCGAACTCCAGGAAGATGCCCCGCTCGTGCAGGTCCCGCCCGGCGCGCAGGTATTCCAGGCCGGTGCGGAAGTCGCGGAAGCGGATATACTGCCGGTCCTCGCCGCGGATGGCCAGGGCCTCGCCCAGGGTGGGGCGGGCCAGCACCTCTTCGCCGCCGCTCTTCACCCGCTTGGGTACCGAGGTGCGCAGCCAGCCGGAGGTCTCGCCGAAGAGGTTGTGATAAGCGATCAGGGCCCGCTCGCCATTGAACCGGTTGCTGTAGGCGAAGACGTTCTCGTTGACCTGGTCGCCGGCGAAAAAGTCGTAAAGGACGAAATGCTCCGAGCTGCTGAACAGATAGCGGCGGCGCATCAGGGGGAAGATCTGCGCCTCGTGATGACGGACGAATCCCTCATCGGGCCTTTCCTCCTGGTAGGCGCGGCGATATTCCATGCCGTACTTCTCCTCGTAGCCTTCCACCTGGCCGTGGCCGATCATCGGCAGGCCGGGCATGGTGACGAGGAGCACCGCCACCCCGAAGTACTTGTCGCTCTTCCCGAACTGGGCCACCGCCGTCGCCTCGTCGGGATTGTTCATGAAATTGACGAAGCGTTTGAGAATCTCCGGGTTGAAATCGAGGATGTTCTTCACCACGCTGCGGTACTTGGCGTTCTCCTCCATCTTCAGCATGTTCATGAAGGCACTGTTGTACACCCGGTGCATCCCCAGGGTGCGCACGAAATAGCCCTCCATCAGCCAGAAGGCCTCCGCCAGCAGCAGGGTGTCCGGGACCTCGGCCGCCACCCGGTCGACCACTTCCCGCCAGAACTCCACCGGGAAGGCGCGGTCGAAATCCTCCCGGTTCATGGCGTGCTCGGCCCGGCTGGGAACCCCCGAGCCCCCACCCGGCTGCGGGAACCACAGGCGCTGGTAATGCTTCTTGGCCAGGGTCATGGCGGCGTCGAAGCGGATGATCTGATAGCGCCGGGCGACCCGCAGGATGGTCTGGATCATCGCCTCGCGCACCGCAGGCAGGAGGAAGTTGAGCTGGGCGGTGTCGTTCCACGGCAGATGGGTGCCGTCGTTGCCGTGATAGATGTAGCGCACCCGGCCGCTGTGCCGCTCGACATGCTTGAAGACCACCGCCGCATCGGAGTGGTTCCAGTAGCCGTCCTCGATGTACAGCTCGATATCGTCGCTGAAGGAGAGGTTCTCACCGGTGAAGCTGTAGGCCGGGTAGGGGGGATGGTCGACCTGGATGTACCAGTCGGGGTGCTCGCGGGTCCAGCGCGAGTAGATGCCGGTGTGGTTGGGGACTACGTCGCAGCCCAGGCGGATCCCCCGTCGCCGGCAGCGTTCCTGCAGGTCCCGGACCGCCTCCTCGCCCCCGAGTTCCCGGGAAACCGCATAGTCGTAAAGGGAGTAGGCGGAGGCGACCGCCTCGGGATTGCCCATCTTCCTTTTGATCTTCTCCGAGGCCGGCGAGCGTTCGAAGATGCCGATCAGCCACAGGCCGGTGAAGCCCCAGCGGGCCAGCAGGTCGAGTTCCTCATCGGGGATCTGGTCGAGGCGGCTCGATGGGCCGGCCGTATTTTTTCGTCAGCTGGTCGAGCCAGACGTAGATCGTTTTGGCGATCAGCACGACATTGCTCATCCAATCGGCGTCGGGCGAAAAGCGCTCCGGCTCCTCATAGGTGAGATCGAAGCGGCCGAAGCGGGGGACCGGAATCGGTCCGGGGCCGCCGCCGCGCATCTGCTGCTCTTCGTGGAGGACGTCGAAAGCGGTGAGGATGCTGCGCAGCAGCTCCGGCGGCAGAATGCCGGCCCAATGCTGCTGGATGTACTCGAGCTGTCCGGCGAGGGAGCGCGGGGAGGCTTTCACCGGGGCGGAGAGCAGCTGCAGCAGCGACTGGGCGAACAGGCCGGCGGCGGCTCCTGCTCCAGGCGCGCATCGAGGGCGGCCAGCAGATCCCGGTAGGGGCTGCGGCGGCGCAGTTCGGCATCGTCGAACAGATCGAGCAGGTCGGCGCCGGCCGGGTTGGCGTTCTGTACGGCCAGAATGAACAGTTCGACCAGCGGATTGCCGCCGGTTTTCGCCCCCGCGCTCGCCCTGCAGGAACGCTTCGGCGCGCTCGCCCCTGCAGCACCGCCGCCGGCGGAAAGAGGGCGACGAAATTTTCCAGCGCCGGGCGCAGGCCGGGCAGGGGGAGCGTCTCCCCCGCCATCTCCGCCGCCTCCAGGCCGACGGCGCAGCCGCGCAGCTCCAGGTAACGACGGGCGACGAAACGGAAGGTGCGGTTGAGCAGGGCCAGCAGATTGAGCTGGCCGGCGCTCACCGGCGCTTGCGGCCGCCGGCGCTGTATCTCCTGGGCCAGCAGCCGCAGGGTGTACAGGGGCGAAGAGGGAACCTCGCGCAGCAGGTCGGCGCTCAACCCGTAGGTTTCCCAGGCGCGCGCCGAGAGCTGGACGCTCAAGGGAAAATAGCTGTTCAGATGATCGTCTGGCATGGCGACTCCGTGGTCAAAAGGGTCAGAAAATTCCGGAGAGATCGGCCTCGCGCAGGAACAGCGCCGCCTCTTCCGGCGCCGTCGGATTCATGTAGAAGCCGGTGCCCCATTCGAAACCGGCGATTTTGGTCAACCGGGGGATGAGCTCGATATGCCAGTGGTAATCGAATGGGAGCGAGCTCCAGTAACCCGGTTTGCCCGATCGCAGATGCATGGGCGGCGCATTGTGCAGGATGAAGTTGTAGGGCGGATCGCGCAGCACGCCCCGCATCCGCAGCAGGCTCTCCTTGACCACCTCCGCCAGCGCAGCGAGTTCCTGATCGGAGAGCAGGGCGAAATCGTGGCTGTGGCGCCGGGGCAGCAGGCGCAGCTCGAAAGGGAAGCCGGAGGCGTACGGGAGCATAGACGACGAAATCGCCGGAATCGCGGACGATGCGCCGGCCGTCCTGGCATTCCTGCAGCAGCAGGTCGCAGATCAGGCAGCGCTCCTTGCGTGCGAAGTACTCGCGGCAGACGTTGAGTTCGGTAGCGGCCGTTGGCGGCGTCACCGGCAGGGCGATCAGCTGCGAGTGCGAGTGGGGGATGCCGGCCCCCGCTTCCACCCCGTGGTTCTTGAAGACGAAGATATAGCGGAAGCGCTCGTCGCGGCGCAGGTCGAGCAGGCGGGCCCGCCAGGCGCGGAAGACGTCGGTGATTTCGGCCGGGGTGAGGTCGGCCAGGGCGCGGTCGTGGTCGGGGGTTTCGATGACGATCTCGTGGGCGCCGATGCCGTTCATGGCGTCGTAGAGCCCCACCCCCCGCTTGTCCAACTCCCCCTCGATGCGCAGCGCCGGGTACTTGTTGGGGATGACCCGCACCCGCCAGCCGGGGCTGTTGGGTGCGCTGCCGGGCGGGCGGATGGCGAAGATCTCGCGGGTGGTCTTCTCCTCCCGGCCGTAGCAGAAGGGGCAGGCGGTCATGGTCACCGTCTCCCGCTCGAGAATGAAGTCGCGGGGCCGCCGGCCCCGATCGGTGGTGATGATGACCCAGCTCATCTTCAGCGGATCCCAGCGCAGTTCGGACACTAGGCATCTCCAGACATAAATCAATGAATTTCGAATTCAAGTTTTGCATTAGAAAAACTTTACTTGAAATTCAAACCAGAACCACTCCTCCGTCTTCCAGCGCCTCGCCCCGGTAGGGAAGGGCTCGACCGGGCCGTCGGCGGGCCAGCGGGCGATCTCGCTGCCGGCGCGCAGCAGGTGGACGGAGACGCGCCAGGCGCCCGCCGGCCGGCAGCTGCAGCGGGAGCCAGGGGAATGGCGATCTCGATGATCCGGCCGCAGGCCGCCTTCCCTTCGGCAGCCACGCGCGCTTTCTCCCGGCCGGTGCAGGGTCAGGGTGCCGTCCGCCGGCTGCAGGCGCGCCGTCCACTCCCGGCCGTCGGCAATGCAGGCGGAATTCCAGCCTGCCGTCGGGCGCGGCCAGGCTCGGCAGGTCCTCCTCCGGATCGAGGCGCAGGTAGAAATGGCTGCGGTCGTAGCCGTACAGCAGGACGGAGAATTCGTGATGCGCGGCATGCATGGCGCCGCCCGGCGACAGGTCGGCATAGCCGGCGGCCAGCCACTCGAAATAGTCGCCGATGCGGCCGTCGATGCAAGGGGTGAACAGGGCCGCCGGTTCCCGCACCGGCGCTTCCCGGGCCGGTTGCTTGATGAACTGCTGCAGGTGCGGCGGCACCGGCAGGCCGGCCGTCCGGTAAAGGGCTTCCAGGTGCCGGCGAAAGAGGCGGTCGAAAATGTCCGCCTGGGCGGTGACGTGATCGTCGCCGAACCACCAGAACCAGTCGCTCCCCTCGGCCCGCAGCAGGTGCCGGATCTTCTCCGGCACCGGCGCCTCCCGTCGCGGCCTCGATCTCCGTCTCGCTGAACCGCCTCGCGCCGCCCCCGCTCCAGCCATTCCCAGGCGGTGTTTTCCTCCTGGTGGCCGATCCAGATGTTGAAATTGGCATTGATCCACGACCCCGGGGCGACGCGGTGCAGGGGCGCCGGCTCGGCCTCGGCCAGCGCCTCGGAGACGGTGACCATCCGCAGGGCAGGGCTCGGCCAGCAGGCCGCGATAGAGGGCGACCAGGAACGGGATAGCCGTTGTCCGCGTAGCGTTCCCAGCAGTTCTCGCCATCGAGAATCAGCGGGATGACGCCGCCGGGCGCCGTCGGCCGCCACCTGCTTCAGCTGCCCCACCAGGTCGGCGGCCGCTTTCTCCGGCTCCCAATGGGCATAGACAAAGCCGATGCGGTCGGAGAGGTCGCGGTCGCGAAAGAGCAGGGGCAGCCCTTCGAAGGCGTAAGGGCGGTAGAGCTGGCGGCGGTCGGTCAGCCCCCCGGGGAGGCTGCTGGCCAGGATCCCTTCGTCGCTCGCCGCCCACAGCGCGCCTTCCTGGCGCAGCAGGCGCAGCGCCTCCTCGCTCACCGCCCCTTCCGCCGGCCACATGCCGCGCGGCCGCTTCGCCCAGTCGTTCGGCCACCAGATCGAGCCCGAGGCGCACCTGCAGGCGGGCATCCGGCGGGATGGCGGAAGGCAGGCGCCGGCAGGCGTATGCCGGGGGTGGCCTGGGCGGCGACTGCCGGTGTCGCACAGCAGGGGGAGAATGGGGTGGGCATAGGGGGTGACGGAGATTTCGATCTCCCCCGCCGTCTCCATCTCGCCGGTAGAGCGCGGTCGCCGCCGCCACCTCCCGATCGTAAAGATCCAGCAGCTCCGCTTTCTCCCGCTCGCTGAAATTCTCCCCCTTCTCCAGCAGCAGGGCCACCGCGCTCTTCCCGCCGCAGGTGATGGCCGGACCAGGCGAGCAGGAACCAGACCTGCAGATCGCGCAGGTCCTGGTCGGAAAAGGCGCGGACGTCCGCCGCGGCCGGCGCCGCGGCGGCGGGCCAGCTCCCGGTAGCGGCGGTAGGGGAGGATGTGGCGATCGGCGTGCACGGAGAAGAACTGACTGAGCAGAAAGCCGCGCTCTTCCTCCCCCATGCCGGCCGGATCCCGGCGGGCCGCTTCCAGCCAGGCTCGTCCGCGCTTCCCCCTGCAGGTAGCGGTCGAGCTGCTCGAGGAGGATCGGCACCAGGTTGAAGGTCATCCGCGCCCCCGGCACCGCCGCCGCCGTTTTCAGCATCTCCCCGTAATCCTTCACCGCGTGCAGGTAGGTCCAGGGGAGCAGGGTGCGGCCCGGACACCGGATCCCGGTAATCGGGCTGATGCATGTGCCAGAGGATGGCGACCTTGAGTGGCTTCATGGAATGAATCAGGCAGGAGGCTGGAGGCAAGGGGCAAGAGGAACGACCCGGGGAATTCAGTCGTTTTCCTCTAGCCTCTAGCCGCTAGCCGCTAGCCTGCCTTTATCCTATCAGATCTATCTTCCACTGCTCGACCTTATGCCGGTAGGTCTCCACCAGTTTGTCCACCGCTGCGCCGTCCGCCGCTTCGGCCACGATATGGACCACCGGCCGGTGCTGGTCGGGGAGGATCAGCACCCAGTCCCCGCCCATCTGCACCTTGACGCCGTCGATGAAGGAGGCTTCCTGATCGACCGAATCCTCGCTCATCTTGCGCATGATTCCCCCCTTGAGCTCCCAGGAGCAGGGGATCTGCAGATGCCGGTAGGCCAGTCGCGGCATTTCCCGGCGCAGTCGGCCGAGCGACTCGCCGGTAGCGGGCCAGAAGTTCAAGGGTCTTGGCGACGGTGAACAGGGCGTCGAAATTGGCCTGGAAGGGAGGGAAGGCGAAACGCCCGTCCATGGCGGCGGCGAACTGGACGTGGCGTTCTTTGGCCGCCTCGACCAGGGAACGGCCGTCGGTCTTGGTGCGTTTCACCGTCAGCCCCGAGTCGCGGGCCATCTCCTCCACCGCCTGCGGCGCCGGCACCGGCACCACCAGGCTGCCGCGGCGCTCGGCCCGGCAGACCAGGGCGGCCAGGGTGGTCAGCGCCTCATGGTCGGCCAGGACCTCGCCCGTTTCATCGACCAGGCGGATTTTTTCTCCCGAGGGCCCGAGCCAGAAGCCGGCAGTGGCGCCGAGGGTGACGACGATCTGCGAGAGCTGTCCCATGGCGCGCTGGACCTGCTCCGGGGTGGTGCCGGTGCGGCTTTCGCTGACGTGCGAGTTGAGCTCGATGACCTCGCAGCCGAGTTCGTTGAGCAGGCCGGGCAGGAGATTGCCGGCCGGAGAATGGTTGAGGTCGACCACCACCTTGGGCGCCGCCTTGCGCAGCACCTCGCCGTTCAGGGCGCGCAGGAAGCCCTCCCGGTAATAATCGTAAATGCGGGGAATTTCGGAAATGCCGCCCGGTTCCGAATAGTGAACCCGGCGGAAATTCTCCTTGTAATAGATGCGCTCGATCCCCTTGGTCATGGAGGAGGAGATCTCGTTTCCTTCGCCGTCGAAGAAGATGATCTCGGTGGCCGCCGGGTCTTCCGGCGACTGGCGGAAATGGACCCCGCCCACCTCGCCGAAGGTGGTCAGCTTGTAGCGCAGCACCGGCAGGGAGACCATCTTGGTGTCGCGCACGTTGACCCCGGCGGAGAGCAGGCCGCCGACGAAGGAGCGCTTGAGCATGCGCGAGGAGCGGATGGCATCGCGGCCGGCCAGGATGAAGGCGTCCTTGGGCAGGGTCGAGCCGTAGGCGGCGCCCAGCTTGGCGGAGAATTCGGGGGTCAGTTCGATGTTGGTCAGACCGCGAACCTCCGCCCCCTCGAACAGGCTCTTGCGCCACTTCTCCCCCCAGATCAGGTTGGTCGTGACGATGGCGCCGCGCTCGATCACCTTGCGCGGCCAGACCTTGACGTCCTTGCGGATATGGGCCTCGGCGCCGATCCGCGTCTCGTCGCCGATCACCGCCCCCTCCTCGATCACCACCCCCTGGCCGACCCGGACGCTGTTGCACAGCACCGCCCCGTTGATGCGCGTTCCCTTGTGCAGGTAGACGTTGTCCCAGAGCACCGCATCCTCCAGTTCCGCGCCTTCCTCGATGATGCAGTTGCGGCCGATGAAGCAGTTCTTCAGGCGCACATTTCCCTGAACGTGGGTGTTGTCGCCGAGCACCACCATCCCTTCCATGCCGGAGAAGTCGCCGCTGGTCACCAGGGTTTCCTCCCCCAGGAAAATATCCTGGCTCGCCCTTGCCGGCGGGGCGCTCTTTCTTCAGTACATCCACCCGATGCACGGTAATGTCGCGGCAGGCTTCCAGGTAGGCGTCGGTATTGCCGATATCGGCCCAGTAGCCGGTCAGGCTGCAGCCGTACAGCGGCATCTCCTTCTCCAGCATCAGGGGGAAGACGTCCTTTGACCAGTCGCGGTTCGCTCCCTCCGGGATGAGCTCCAGCACTTCCGGTTCGATCACATAGATGCCGGTGTTGATGGTGTCGGAGAAGACTTCCCCCCAGCCCGGTTTTTCCAGGAACTTGGTGATGCGCCCCTTCTTGTCGGTGATCACCACGCCGAACTGCAGCGGGTCCTTGACCGAGGTCAGGGTGATGGTCGCCAGGGCCTTTTTGCTCTGGTGATAGTTCAAGACCTTGGAGAGATCGAAATCGGTGAGCAGGTCGCCGCTGATGATCAGGAAACGCTCCTGGAGGTATTTGGCGGCCGCCTTGACGGCGCCGGCGGTGCCGAAATCCTCCAGCGGGGTGACATAGGTGATGCGCACCCCGAACTCGCTGCCGTCACCGAAGAAATTCTTGATCACCTCCGGCTGGTGATAGAGCAGCAGGACCAGATCGCTGATCCCATGCTTCTTCAGCAGTTCGATGATGTGCAGCATGATCGGCCGGTTGACCAGGGGGATCATCGGTTTGGGCAGGTTGATGGTCAGGGGATGGATGCGGGTACCGAACCCGCCGGCCATGAGAACGGCTTTCATGCAATCTCCTTGCGATCAGGAATCAGGTTCCAGGATTCAGGAAAAAGTGACGGTAATCAGAGCTGCGAGCGTATCAGGCTATACGAGGACTCAGGTCTAGACCTGAAACCTGAAACCTCGACAGCTGATACCTCATTTCTCTTCGCCAGAAGACGCTTGACCTCGCTTTTCAGCTCCGAAAGATCGGAGCTTTTGACCACATAAGCGTCGGCCAGCCAGGATGAGAAGTCCTCCTTGTAGCAGCTGAAAGCGGTGCAGAGGATGACCGGCAGACGGCCCTTTTCATGGACGATCTTCTGCAGAATCTGCAGACCGCTCTCCCCCTTCATCTGAATATCCAGGATGACCAGGTCGAATTCGCGCTCCTGGAGCAGTCGGGCCGCTTCCGTCCCGGTTCCCGCCGTCTCCACCTGATAGCCCTCGTCTTCCAGTTCGGCGGCATAGAGGTGGCGGATATCGCGTTCGTCGTCGACGACCAGCAGTCGGGTCATGGGGAGTTCTCCCTTCGGGAATGCATTTAACGCAAAGACGCAAAAGGGAAATGAAAGTCGCAAAGGGAAGCGAAACCCTGGTTCAACTAACTTTGCGCCTTTGTTTTGATCTTTGCCTCTTTGCGTTAAATTGCCTTTGTTCTAGTTATTTATTCAGCTGTGACAGGTAATTTCAGGCGTATGATAAACATCGTCCCCTCCCCCTCGGCGCTCTGAATCTCGAAATCGGCCCCATGCCCTTCCAGGATGCGGGCACACAGGGAAAGGCCGAGGCCGCTTCCCTTCTCCTTGCTGGAGAAGAAGGGGGTGGTGATCTGCCTGATCATCTCCTGGCTCATCCCCGGGCCGTTATCTGCCAGGACGACCTGCAGGCGATCGCCGCAGCGCTCGGTACGCACCTCGATCCGGCCCCCCTCGGGCAGCGCTTCCAGGGAGTTGGTAAGAATACTGCGGATGCAGTACGCCATCTTCTTGTAGTCGATCCGCACCTGCGGCAGGCCGGGGTCGAGGCGCAGCAGGCAATCGACCTTGGCCATCTCCAGGTCATCGTGCAGGCCGGCGTAGACCCCGGTGATCAAGCTGTTGACATCCCACAGATCAAGGGTCGGATGCAACGATTCCGAATAATTGAGGACCTCCTGCAGGATATCCTCCAGGTGCCGTGCCTCGCGGACGATCGATTCGATGTACTGCCGCTTGCCGTCTTCCGGCGGGGTGCTCTTGATCAGGGTGCGGGCGAAACCGCCGATAATGGTCAGCGGATTGCGGATGGAATGGGCGATGTTGGAGGTGATGCGCCCCACCAGCGCCATTTTTTCCATCCGCAAAATCAAATCCTGCTGTTGCTTCAGCCGGCGGTTCGCCTCGGTTAGCTTGAACAGTTCCTCCTGCAGCCGCTCATACAGGGTCGCCCGCTCGATGGCGAAGGAGACCGGCAGGGCGAAGGTCTTCAGAGAGTGCAGGTCGGCGGTGGCGATCGGCCGGCCATTGATGAAATTATCGGCGAGCAGCAGGCCGATGCGCCGGTTTTTGCTGATCAGCGGCACCAGGAGCATTTCCCGGACCCCGAGGGCCTCGACCTGCGCCGCATCGATGTCGGGCTCCCGGAAGAGGTCCTGGACGTGCTGCGAGGTCTGGTCGTTCAGGGCGCGCACGAACAGGTGATCGTCGCGGCTCAGGGGAACCGAAAGGGTTTCCAGCAGGTCGCGGAATTTCTCCCGTTCGGAAGGCATTTTCTGCTCGAAAAAAAGCTGTGCCAGTTCCCGCAGTGTGAAGTCGTGTTCCTCGATCTCCCGCCAGATCACCGCCGCTTCCTCCCGGCGGCGCGGACCGACGGCGAAATAGCCCTTCAGATTCTGCCGCTCCTTATCGACCAGGAGGAGAAAAGCCCGGTTCAGGCCGAAACCCTTGCCGGCGGTGACCGCAGTGAGAGCCATGGCGATCACCTCGTCCATATCGACTGACGTCTGCAGGACCAGGCTGACTTCGTGGAGAAACTTGATCTCCCGGTTGCGGGATTCGATCTGGTTGGTCAGCGACTGCACCTGGACACGCAGGTCCAGCAGCTCCTCCATCAGATAGGGGAAGAGATCGGCCAGCCCGTCATACCTCCCCCCCATGACCTGCAGATCTTCGAGGAAACGGGGACAATCGAGGCAACGCCGCAGAAATCGCTGCTTCTGATTGAACAGGAGGTCTTCTTCCCCCTCGCCGATGTAGGGGCATTCGCCAGGAGAGATGTGGTCCTTGTGCCAGCAGCAGGAAAATTCCACGCAGACACCGCACGCAGCCGGATGGCCGGAAAAGGTCAACGCAGGAAGTATAGCAGCGCCGACCGGTTAATGCAACGTAGATTCGTTAAAATTAATGAAGATATGGCTGAGGAGGAAGGGGCTTCGACGCAAAGGCGCGACGCAGGCAAAAATCCAGGAATATTTGTTTTGATTAAAGTCTCCGCGCCTCTGCGCCTCCGCCTTAATATGAGGGTTTTCCCCCTTGCCGGGGAGCGGCGACGGATGGCATAGTGCCGCCATGGGCGAAAAACGCTACCAGCTTTTTTCCGAGCATCTGAAGCAGCGGTTCGGCGGCCGGGTGCACAAGATTTCCGTCGATGCCGGTTTCTCCTGTCCCAACCGGGGCGGCACCCGACGCCTGCCCGGCTGCCTGTTCTGCGACCCCGGCGGCTCGGGGGCGGTGGGGATCGACCGTGGAATGCCGCTGGCCGATCAGCTCGAACAGGGCAAGGAGGTGATGGTCCGCAAGTACAAGGCCCAGCATTTCCTCGCCTATTTTCAGCCCTTCTCGAATACCTTCGGACCCCCTGAACGACCTGCGCCGCCTGTACGGGGAGGCGCTGGCGGTTCCCGGCATGGTCGGGCTGGCGGTCGGTACCCGCCCCGACTGCCTGCCGCCGGAGGTCCTCGACCTGCTGGCCGAATTTCACCGGCGCACCTATTTCTGGCTGGAACTGGGGCTGCAGAGCGTGCATGACGCCACCCTGAACTTTCTGCGCCGCGGCCACGATTACGCCGCTTTCCTGCGCGCTCATGCGGCCGCCAGGGAACGCGGTCTGCGGGTGTGCGCCCACGTGATCCTCGGACTGCCCGGCGAGAGCCGGGAACAGATGCTGGCGACGGCGGCGGAAATGGCCCGCCTGCGGCTGGACGGGATCAAGATCCATCTGCTGCACGTGCTGCGCGGCACGCCTCTGGGGGATCTTTATCAGGAGGGGGGAATCCGGGTTCTGGAGCAGGAAGAATACGTCGGGCTCGCCGCCGACTTCCTCGAGCGCCTGCACCCGGAGACCCTGATCCACCGGCTCACCGGCGACGGGCCGCGGGATTTGCTGCTGGCGCCGCTCTGGTCCTTGAACAAATGGGAGGTGCTCAACGCCATCGATGCCGAGCTGGCGCGGCGCGGGACGAGGCAGGGGGATGGGCAAGTGGCAGGCGGCTTGAGGCAAGAGGCTAGCGGCTAGCGGGAAGAGGCAAGAGCAAAGGCAGAGGAGATGAGTGAGGAGGCTGAAGGCTGGAGGCTGGAGGTGGAGGTTGAAAGGCTGAGCTGGAGGCTGGAAGCTGAGGCTGCAGGAGTGAAGGGGCAGGCGGATGCCATGCAGGCATCGGCAGGGATGCGGGGAGGGCGGGGTCTCGGGCCGCCAGTGGCTGGCGCTGGACGACTGCCCTGCCGCTAGCCGGCGCTCTGCTCCACCACCGGGACGACGGCGGACTGCGCGGCGTTTTCGGCCCCACCCCAGGAGATGAGCAGAAGAGACGCCCAGACGATGCCTACAAGTAAGACGATGATCCTGAACATGGGCGGAAAGATATCTAAATCACTGGCCAAAATCAATAAGTCATTTTTCTCTTCGGCCTGACAATTTTTGTAACTTGCCGATCTGTCTTCCCCCGTGGTATGAAGCTGCCTGCCCGAAGACAAGGGAGATAGGAAGTAGGGAGATAGGGAGGTAGAAAACCCTGTCCCGCCACTTGCAAGCGCCTTGTTTCTATTCCCGATCTCCCTATCGAACTGAATTTGCAATGGATCTGACTGCTCTCAACAAGGAACAACAGGCCGCCGTGCGCCACACCGAGGGGCCGCTGCTGCTGCTGGCCGGCGCCGGCTCCGGCAAGACGCGGGTCATCACCAGCCGCATCGCCTACCTGCTGCGGGAGAAGGGGGTGCCGCGGAGCAGCTGGTGGCGGTGACCTTCACCAACAAGGCCGCCCGGGAAATGCAGGAGCGGGTGGCAGGAGCTGGTCGGCCGGCGGGCTGCCCGGGGCATGATCATTTCCACCTTCCACTCGCTGGGGGTGCGCATCCTGCGCGAGGATATCGAGCGGCTCGGCTACAAGAAGAACTTCTCCATCTACGCCACGGCGGACCAGGTGCGGCTGATCCGCGATCTGGTCCAGGACGCCGCCACCGGCCGCAAGTTCGACGCCGAGCGCCTGCTCTGGCTGATCTCCGCCGCCAAGAACGCCCTCATCGGTCCCGAAGCCTTCGTCGCCCGTTCCCGGGACGACTACGAGCTGATGGCGGCGGCCGTCTATCCGCGCTACCAGAAGGCGCTCAAGGCCTTCAACGCGGTCGATTTCGACGATATCCTGCTGCTCACCATCCGTCTGCTGGAGGGCGCATCCCGAGGTGCTGGCCCGCTATCAGGAGCGCTTCCGCTACCTGATGGTGGACGAATACCAGGACACCAACGCCGCCCAGTATCGCCTGCTGCGCCTGCTCAGCGCCCGCCACGGCAATCTCTGCGTGGTCGGCGACGATGACCAGTCGATCTACGGCTGGCGCGGCGCCGATGTCGGCAACATCCTCGATTTCGAGAAGGATTTCCCCGGCGCCAAGGTAATCAAGCTGGAGCAGAACTACCGCTCCACCGGCAACATCCTGGCGGCCGCCAACGCCGTCATCAGCCACAACCGCCAGCGCAAGGAAAAGGCGCTGTGGACCGCCGGCGGCGCCGGCGCGCGCATCGATTGCGTGCGCTGCGCCGACGAGGAGGAAGAGGCGCGGATGGTGGTCGAGCGCATTCACGCCGAGCGTTTCAAGCACCAGCTCGAGTACCGCGATTTCGCCATTCTCTATCGCACCAACGTCCAGTCGCGCGCCTTCGAGGAGCAGCTGCGCTTCGAGAATATCCCCTACGTACTGATCGGCGGCCAGCAGTTCTTCGATCGCAAGGAGGTCAAGGACGCCTTGGCCTACCTGCGGGTGCTGGTCAACTCCCGCGACGAGGTGAACCTGCTGCGCATCCTCAACTACCCGAAGCGCGGCATCGGCGAAACGACCGCCGACCGGCTGATCCGCGCCTCGGCCGGGCAGGACCGGCCTCTGTGGGAGGTGCTGCGCGAGCCGAGCGGGCTGGAGGACCTGGGCGAGCGGACGCGGGAGGCGATCGCCGGTTTCGTCGCCCTGCTGGAGAAGTATCGCCAGCGTTTCCGGCGGCTGCGATTGAGCGAGACGGTCCGGGAATTCTTTGCCGAACTGGCGCTGGAGGAGGAACTCTATCGCGCGGCCGATGACCCGAAAAAGGCCAAGCGGCGGGTGGAGAATCTGGCGGAAGTGATCAACGCCATGGCTTCCTACGAGGAACGCGAGGCGCGCCCGAGCCTCGGCGGTTTTCTGGAGAAGGTCTCCCTGCTCGACCAGGATCAGCCGGGGCGCGGCGGCAAGGAGGAGAAGCTGGCGCGCGATGCGGTCATCCTGATGAGCCTGCACTCCAGCAAGGGGCTGGAATTCCCCCACGTCTTCCTGGTCGGGATGGAGGAGGATTATCTGCCGCACCGCAAGTCGGAGAGCGAGATCGGCGATGTCGACGAAGAGCGCCGGCTCTGCTATGTCGGGATCACCCGCGCCCGCCGGCACCTGACCCTGCTCAACGCCGCCCGGCGGAAGAAATACGGCACCCTGCAGCCGCGCGAGCCGAGCCGCTTCCTCCAGGAGATCCCCGGCGAGCTGCTGCACGCGCAGACCGCCGGCGGCCCGCCGGCCGCCGAAGGGGAACAGCAGGAGCAGCTTGCCACCTCTTTCTTCTCCGGCATCAAGGCGTTGCTGAAGGATTAACCCACCGACGGGAAGCCTTTCGTCCTTTCGCGGCCCTCCACTGTCTTTTCACGGAAACCGGAACCCTGAAGCCGAGGGCTCCCTTGCTCCTCCCTCCCAGAGTATCCAGACTTCCCAGCGATTTCTGAAGCTTGCCAGCGGCAAGAGGTCGCATCGGCAAATTGGCCCGATGCATGCTTATAGAGGGCATAGTGAAAACTGCCACCGTTCAATCGGTCGGCGGTTTCTTTTTCCTTTAAATACTTTAATAAAAAACTGTTCGATTTTATCCCTACATTGGCGAGAATTTATTGACACTTCGTATTTTCATGCGGTATGTTTCCAGTTGTAAAACATATAATTATACATTTCTAATGTCAATTTAAAGCTGTTTTAAAGAGAATCTATATCAAATGAGATCTTGAACAGGATTCAACTCGCACTTCACCTTCCCATCGTGAAAAAAAGAAAGTGGGAATGACCAGATTTCGGTTTCGGCTGCCGATGTTGAAACGAAGACCAAGTAAACGGAGGGAAGAAAAATCGGGAGGGATTAGAAGCGATCGGAATCATCTGTGAACGGAATAGGAGCAATTTACTGATTTAATGCCATCCGTGGTGGATGGCGCAATCACACCGAGAAAGAGGAGTAAAAAGGATGAAGAGGTCAAGAATTTGGCTGTTGGTAGCCCTCTTGACGCTGGCGGTCGGTTTCTACGGCTGCAGCGGCGATGATGGGTCGAACGGCGCGCCCGGCGCAACCGGTGCCCAGGGTGATCAGGGCCCGGCCGGCCCTGTGACCACCACGAATGAGTCCTGCAATATCTGCCACGGTGACCTGAAGCCCTTCAACGTCACCAACTTTGCGGCGCACGATTCCGCTCCCTACACCCCGAACTACACGGTCGCGGTTGACGATGTGCAATTCATCGACACCAACGCCGACAGCCTGGCCAACGAGGGTCTGACCGTCACCTTTACCGTCACGGACGGCAACGGCGCCCCGGTCGATCTGGCCACCGACGTTGTCCCTGCCGTGACCAGCGTCAGCCTCAACCTGTCGAAGCTGGTCCAGAGCGGCACCTCCACGGTTTACAACTGGCAGAATTACTACAACACCTCGGCGACCGGTGCGACCACAATCGGCGGAGAAGCCTTCATTCCGGCTCTGGCTTCCGCCATCCAGGCCGGCAGCGCAAAATGTACTCCGGCGGCCACCGCTACCCCCGGCCAGTATACCTGCTCGGTCGATTCCGACTTCACCAACGTGACCACGCCGCTGGCCGTTCCCTTCGATGGCAGCCTGACCCACCGCGTCGCGGTCTTCTTCGGCTCCCACCTCGACGCCGGCTACCCGGGAACGGCTATGCCGACTTCGTCCCGGCTACCCTCCTCGGCGGCGGCACCCTTGCCGCGGCTGAGACCGCGGTCGTGAACGACCGGCTCGTCGCCACCACCGCCTCCTGCAACGCTTGCCATGGCAAGCTTTCCGGCCACGGCGGCGACCGGGTGAACGTCGAGATCTGTGTGACCTGCCACAACCCGGGCACCACCGATCCCGAAAGCGGCAATGTGGTTGACATGTCGCTGATGATCCACAAACTCCATGCCGGCGAGAAACTGGCCGAGATCAACCCGGGCCTCACCGACGCTCAGCTCGACTACACCATTTACGGCCACAGCAACGCCAAGCACAACTATAACGAACTGGGCTTCCCCGGCAACCTCCAGAACTGTCAGAAGTGCCACACCACTACAGCCGACGGTGGGGAAGGTGCGCCGACCCTCAATGGCGACGCTTGGAAAACGGCTCCCAACCGCAAGGCCTGCGGCAGCTGCCACATCGTCTCCTTCGCCGCCGCCGACACCTCCAAGCCTCTCCACCGCGGTGGTGAGCAGCTGACTGATAATGGCTGCACCTTCTGTCACCCGGCCAGCGGCGCGATCAGCCCGCCGTCGAGCTACCCGGTCGCCGCGGTTCACGCCATCGCCGCGCCCGCGAACACGGCGGAGCTCACCACCTCGGCCGTTCCGGCTGACGGCTACTTCGCCGAAGGCGACACCGTCACCTTCAACCTGGCGGTCAAAGGCGCCAGCGATAACGTTATCGATGTTACCGATGCTGCTGCCTTCAATGCATTTCGGACGCGTCTCTACCTGTACGGCCCGCGTGATGACGTCCATCTGGTGCTGATGGGCGGTGAAGAGCAGATCGACCTCACCGGCACCGATGCCGGTGTGACCCGGGATGCCGACGGCTAATGACCAGGCCACCATCCCGACTGGCATGAAGCCGGGGACCTATCTTGCCTACGCCTATGTCACCTACTATGCTGATCCTGCTGACACGACCAGTGCCAGAGAGTCCTCCTACCAGCTCATTACCTTCCAGGTGGGAACCGACACTCAGCAGGACCAGGTGGCCGGAACGGGCTGCGGCAGCTGCCATGACAACGGTTCGGTCGCTCACAATAACGCACTGCTGGAGACGACCGGCAACGACGTTGCCTGGCCTGCCACAACGGCGAGCACACTTTCCCGATTTCCAACCGGGTGCATGCCGCTCATGCCGCCAATCCCTATGGCGACCTGTATCAGCTCTCTTCCAGCACCGCATCCGGCTACCGAGAGCCGCTCAACTCGGGCCGCGACTGGTCCGATATCGAGTACCCGCGGGCGGTCACGCATTGCCAGACCTGCCACACTACTCCCAATACCAGCTACCTGGAGAAAGCCTCCACGGCTCCCTGCCCGGTTGCCATGGCGGTCCTGACAATGGCGTGATTGACCACATGCGCCAGAACGGTAGTCCCTACTAAGGCTCTACCGTTTTTTTCCGATTTATCAATCTTCATTTAATGCTCAGCTCGCCCCGCTTCTTCCGAAGCGGGGCTTCTTTCGTGGGAATCAGGAAATTCACCGAGAGGCCCTTTGCGGTCCCGCTGCCATACTGCCCATAAAAGACATCTCATGAGATTCGCCTCCTTGGTTGAGGCTGGATTTCTCCGTGCGCTTCGGTCGGCAGAACTGCCCGCGTGCCTGGCTCACGCCCCTGCCGTATCTGACTTTTGACCTGCCACAAGGCCGCATTGTCTTGGCCCCTGTTCTCTCGCGGACTTCTCTTGCTTACGGAATTTGCACTATTCAGCGGCGCCCGAATAGCGGGCGAGGGACGATGACGGCAT
Organism: uncultured delta proteobacterium; assembly: GCA_963816395.1. Lineage (GTDB taxonomy): Bacteria > Desulfobacterota > Desulfuromonadia > Desulfuromonadales > JACZKF01 > CAWFKQ01. Next base: position 416,460 of record CAWFKQ010000016.1, read on the forward strand.
CGGAAATTTTTCCTTTGACGTAGGGAAATGACTGACATGGTTGGCGATACGGCGGGCATTGAGTCGCAGCGTCGGAAAGATGGGAGTCGAAAGAGGAAGTTATGTTGCCTCAAGAAACTTTCTATTTTGGTCGGAGATCCTTTTGTGTTTTTTCGAAAAATCAAGAAATTTCACCTGGATGGGTGACGTTCAAAATTATCCGCAAGCATTAAACATCCTCTAACAATTCGAAATTTCTCCTGAATTTCTCATTTTGGTCTGATAGCTGCAATCCTTAGGCAAAGCCTTTTAACAGGGGAGTGCAGTCGAAAAAATAATCGAAGGCGACCTGCGGCAGAAAAAATACTCTAGGGAAGCAGGAGGTTGGAGGAGCCCCATGTGGGGCTGGATGGCAAGTATTCATCATCAAAAAGGAGAAGAGGGATGAGAAAGTTGAAAGTTTTGCACAAGCTGCTGTTTGTTGCAGCCTTGATCCTCTCGCTGGCCATGTTTGGCTGCAGTGGGGATGACGGGTCGAATGGAGCGCCCGGCGCCACCGGCTCCCAGGGTGAGCAAGGAGATCCCGGGCCGGTGACCACTACCAGTGAGTCATGTGCGGTTTGCCATGGTAGTGGGAAAGTGGCCCAGGTCGCCGATTTCCATGATGTGGACGCCTATACGGCCAACAACAAGATCACCGTTACGGATGTCGTGATCACTCCGGGCACCGGCATGGATGTCTCCTTCACGGTGGCCGATAGCGCCGGAACCCCATCGCCCTCACCGCGGAACAAGAGCATGTCAGCGTCAACTTGTCCAAGCTGGTGCAGGAAGTGGACACCGTCGACGGAAATCCCGTTCTCACCAACGTGTTCACCTGGCGGAACTACATCAACCGGACGGAGACCGCTACCGCCACTGCCGGCCCCAACGGCCAGGCGGTGCTGGCTTCGGCCATTCAGGGCACGACCCAGGCGTGCGACACTCTGACTGCTGGGGTAAACACCGGCGAGTACACCTGCACGATCAACACCGATGTGACCAACATCACCACCCCGGCGGCGGTCGCCTGGGAGCCGACCCTGACTCACCGGGTGGCGGTCCTTTTTGGCTCTCACCTGCCGGCCGGGCAATACCCGGGCAACGGATGGGCCGATTTCATCCCGGCCGATCTGGGTAGCGGCTTTGCCGCGGCTAAGTCGGCAGTCGTGAACACCCGCGACATCGCCACGGTAGATTCCTGCAACGAGTGCCACGGCAAACTCTCCGGCCATGGCGGCGACCGCGTTACCGTCGCCATCTGCGTGACCTGCCACAACCCCGGCACCACCGACGCCAACAGCGGCAACGTGGTCGATCTGCCGACCATGATTCACAAAATCCATGCCGGCGAGCACCTGACCCAGGAGTACACCATCTGGGGTTATCGTGACACGGCCCATAGCTACAACGAAGTGACCTTCCCTGGGGACCTCAAGAACTGCGCGAAGTGCCATACCAGCGAAGATACGGCCACTCCGGACGGCGACGCCTGGAAAACGGTCCCCACCATCGCCGCCTGCGGCGCCTGCCATGACGACGTTAACTTCGCTACCGGTGCCAACCATCCGGGCGGCATCCAGGCCGATAACGCGGCTTGCAAATTCTGCCACGCCCCGGCAGCCATCGCCGGTTATCACGACACCACCCTCACCGGCAAGGACGCTGCTGAATTCCAGGTGAACATCAGCATGACTCCGCCCGCCAACGGCACCAACTATGTGGCCGGCGAGGCCCCGGTGGTGACCGTGACGCTGAAGGACGCGGCCGGTGCCGACGTCGACCCGACCGTCTACACTGCCGCTAAGGATGCCAAAGGGGTCAGCGGTGGCGGCCTGTCTGCTGCCAGCCTGTACGTCTACGGTCCCCGCGCCAAAGCCAAGCCGGTTTTGACCACCGGCTCGAGCACCGATCCGAACCTGGCCGCCGACGCCGAGCCGACCCAGGGTCACAACCTGCTGATCCCCTCCACGGATCCCCTGGTCAGCGCCGATGCGAACGGCTTCCATTATCAGCTGCAGGCCATTCCTGCCGACCTGCCCGCGGGGACCTACATGGTCCGGTTTGAAGGCGCCGACTACGGCGGGGTCAGCAACGACGATTACGTGACCAGCTCGGTTGCGCTGATCAATTTCCAAGTGGGGACTGCCACGCCCGAGAAGAAGGTTGCCGGCGACGGCTGTTTGAACTGCCACGGCGACAACCGTATGCACCTGGCCGGCGCGCATGCGCATAACATTCCGTTCGATACCGATTACTGCCTGGCCTGCCATGATCAGTCGAACAACCATGGCGTGCCCATCGCCAACCGGGTGCATGCCGTCCATGCCGCGAATTCCGATGGCGACCTGTATGGCCCTCTCTACACCTATGAAGCCAGCCCGGGCCCCCGTGACTGGTCGGATATCACTTACCCGCAGAATGTTCAGCACTGCCAGACCTGCCACAACTCGGGTAACTCTTCCTACACGACCAAGCCGTACGAGGCGCCCTGCGCCGGCTGCCATATCCAGGCAGGCAACGGAGTACTCGACCATATGCAGCAGAATGGTGCTCCGTACTAACCCGGTGTAACCCTTTACCGACTTATACAAGTTCGGATGTAATCACGAGCGGGCTGAAAAGCCCGCTCGCTTTTTTTAACCCCCGCTTTTTTTTGAAAAAGGGATTTCGCCTCCGAATGTCCGCCTCTCTCGGGCCTTCGGCGCATACGTTTAACCTGCCGTTTCCCATTCTGCACTTGGAGTGGGGCGAAAGGCGGCACACCGAAGGATAGGAGAGAGTCTCTGTGAATGTAGGGGAAAGGCTTACGGGAAAAAATGAAAAAGGAAAAAATCTGGAAAGTTTCCGCTAGGAATTGCCTTTTTTTTGAATTAAGATTTCCCTCGGTCCCGATTCAAATTTAATGAAGACTTAAGCCTCTATTAACGCAAATGGCCTTCGGCCCCATATTGAAAATTTAATTTTGTCCATCAGCATCACTTGTCTGTGAACACCTGTAAGGAGGATCCGATGAAGAAAAGGCAACACTTCCTCTCCGCGCGTGCCGGAGCCCTGCTCTGCCTGGCCCTTCTGTTATGCCTGCCCACCGCCGGTTGGAGCGCAAGCGTCTCTTTCACCTCCGACACCCTCCTCCGCCTGTTCGAGCGCAACGACGATAAGACCGCGCCCGGCTACGAGTACCTGCGGGTCGATGGCGGCGCCCTCGAAGAAAAAGGGCTGAGCTTCCACCTGTACGGCTGGGGGCGGGCCGACCTGGCCGACAGTGATTATTTTTCGGACCAGACCGCCGGGGAGCTGCTCTACGGCTATCTGGAATATTCGAATGCCATCAACAACTTCGACCTGAAGGTCGGGCGGCAGTACATTTTCGAAGGGGTCGCCAACCAGAGCGTCGACGGGGCGCGTCTCGCAGTCGACATCACCCCCTATTTCACCGTCTCGGCCTACGGTGGCCAGCCCGTCGCCCTCGACTCCGAACAGGGCCGCAGCGGCGACAGCACCTTCGGCGGCCGCATCGGTCACCACCTCGGGTCGCTCTACGATCTCGGGGTTTCCTACAAGGTGGTGGGCAACGATGGCGCCGAGCAGGAGCAGAAGGTCGGGGTCGACCTGAATGCCGAACTCCCCTTCGGCGTGAGTTTCTCGGGCTTTTCTTCTTACAACCTGCGCACCGACGGCTGGGGGGAGCAGTCCTACGAGCTGCGCTTCAGCCTCGCCGATTTTGCCTTCCGCCCCTTCTTTCAGCGGTTCCGCTACGAGGACTACTTCGGAACCGGGGTCAACAGCGCCAATCCCTTCATTCTGCTGGCCGCTGCCGACCAGACCCTCACCAGCTACGGCACCGATATCCTGTGGCGCAAGTATGAGAAGTGGGACATCGGGGCGAAATTCAAGGGTTACCACTACGATGAGGGCCTCACCGATACCGCCTACTATTATAGCGGGCTGCTCACCTGGCACGGCGAGGGGCTCAGCCAGATCGGCGGCGAACTCGGCTATATGGACGGCGATCTCGACCGCGACCGCTACCTGCTCGCTCGGGCCTACTTCTACTGCGATCAGGTCAGCAAAATGCTGCCCTTCAAGTTCGTCACCGGCGACCTCGTCTATGCGCATTACGAGCAGGACATCAACAACGAGGACAACTCCGTGTTCGTCTCCCTCGGGGTCGGTTCGAATTTCCTCAAGGACAAGCTGCAGGTCAAGCTTTCCGGCGACTTCAGCTCGGATCCCTACTTCGACAGCGATCTGCGCGGCCTGCTGACGGCCCGGTATGCCTTCGATATGTAAGCCGAACGGCTTTCCCTTTCGGATCAGGAGCGGAATCATGCTGAAAAGAATCGTATTGTTTGTCGTCCTGACGGCCCTGCCGCTCACTATGTTGGCCTGCGCTACGCTCAAGAGCGGGTTTGAATTCCCCGCCAAGCATCCCGAGGAGCTAGCCCAGGGAGTACGGCCCACCTGTACCGAGTGCCATGATGCGCGCGACGAAAATGTCGATTATCAGCGCTTCAACCACACCGTTTACTTCATGGACAACCACCGTCAGGCCGCCTACCAGCGCTCGCAGGTCTGCTCCATGTGTCATGCGACCAGCTTCTGCAATGACTGCCATGCCACACGGGTGGAACTCAAGCCCTCGATCAAGAACCAGACCGAGAACTACCGGCGGCTGCAGCATCGGGGCGACTACCTCTCGCGGCACCGGATCGATGGCCGGATCGACCCGACCTCCTGCTTCCGCTGCCACGGCAACCCCAAGGCATCGGCAACCTGCGTACCCTGCCACGGCTAGCATTCAATGGGCATAAGGAGGAAAATTATGCACAAATTGACCCTGATATTATCCCTGCTGCTTCTGACCGCACTCGCGGCGGGTTGCGCTGACCAGAGCGATGGGGCGGCCGATACCAATCAACCACATCCTCTGGGAGCCGCCTGGCTGCTGCCCAGCGGCCATCCCACGGCGGCGGTTGACGAGTCTCTCCCCTGTTTCGGCTGCCACCAGGAAAATGTCGGAGGCGCTGCTCCCGCCTGCAGCCAGTGCCACACGGCAGGTCCGCCCAACTTCATCGTCGGGACGTGCGATTCCTGCCATTCAAAACCGCCCGATGGCGACGCTCGTCCCAACCGGGAAGGCGCCCATACCACCCACAACGCCCTGCCTCAAGTCACCGACGTTTGCGCCACCTGTCACAATGGCGCCGGGAGCGGCTCTTTGCATCACTACGATACGTCTTCCCCGGCGGATGTCGCGTTCTTGGCAGCTTATAACGCCAAATCGGGTTCCGCGGCCTTTACGCCCGATGCTGCCAATCCGGGTACCGGCACCTGCAGCAACGTCAGTTGCCATGGCGGCCAGCAGACTCCCGACTGGCAGAGCGGGGTGATCAATGTCAATCAGGAATGCACCAAATGCCACGAGCTGGGCACCGACTTCCAGACCCCCCAGTACAACAGCCCCTATTCGGGACAGCACCAGTTTCACGTGGCGACGGAGAAATTCGGCTGCATCATCTGTCATGATACGACCAAACTGGCCAACGGGCATTTCAGCGGCCTGAACACTCCGGAATTCGAGGCAGATCCGGCGGCGACCCTGCAGGATTTCATCACACTACGATCCGCAGGCCATGACCTGCACCAACAACCTCGGCGCCTGTCACGCTGGTCAGACGCGGCCCTGGTAAATAGCGGGAGAAGCATTAACCTCGTATGCTATTGCCGTTCGATTTGAACGATCCATAGCAAACTTACCTGGAATGCACCGGAGCCAGGTGAATTTGCAAAAAAAATGAAGGTGGAGAAGGGCCGGAAAAGAATTCCCGGCCCTTTTCTTTTGTGCGCCAGACATCAGCGATTTCGCCGTGTCTGGCGTTTTTTGCTGCTGTTACCGCGGATCGACGCTGAGGGAACCTGATGGTTAGTAAGAGCCTGCTCAAGGCGGAAGTGCTTGAAAAGTAAATAATTCTCATTCCATATGCGGAAAAAAATCCCAGATTAAAATATCTTGGTCCGTTCTGTGCAATAATTAGTACCAGACATTTAAAAATAAAAATATTGTTGATTTCATTTTAATTTATTATATTTTTTATTATGAAATATCCTTGGAAAACGCATATTTGGGGTGTTTTGCCGTTCTGGATAAGTGATGGGGGTCGCGGCTAAATTATTCCCCGATTACGGTCCGAGGCCGAACGGAGGGAAACTTCGCAATTCGACCTGGGTCAAATGACTGAAAGGAAAAACGAGATAGAGCTGAGGTCGAGAGAATTTTTCGAACAGACAATTGGCGGAAACCAGTTAAATGGGCCACCGTGGTGGTTGGCCAGAACATCCAACAAGAGAGGGAGTAGATGGACATGAAGAGATTCAGAGGAGGACTGTTGGTAGTCCTGATGGCGCTGGCGGTCGGGTTCTACGGCTGTTCAGGCGATGATGGAAAAGACGGCGCACCGGGGCCGGCCGGTCAGGATGGGAAAGATGCGCCCGTGACCGCATCCGTAAAGGCAGAGTCATGTGCCGTTTGCCATGCCGGCGTCGGCGATGATCACCAGGCGGTTTACAACAGCACCAAGGATGCATCGAAACTCGTGCTCAACTACACCGACGTAGCGGAAACGGATAACGGTGACGGGACATACACCTATCTCGCCACGTTCACCATCACCGATAATGGTGCTCCCTATGCCGCGACGGTGACCAGCAACAAGATCGCCGGCCTGGATACCCAGAGCTGGAACTGGGTGGACTTTGACCCCGCCACCAATCAATTCGACACCGTCTACTTCGGGACCAAGGACGACGGCAGCCCCAAGGCAGCCAGCTCGACGATTGCCGCCACCGACACTCCCGGCACCTACACCCAGACCGTCACGCTGGACAGCCAACTCACCACCGGCGATGCGTACGGCTATATTGCCCGCACGAAGGTCGGTCCTTCCCCCGTCTCGCATGTCCAGCTGTATGACGACGTCTCCAACGCCGGTATCAAGGTCGGCACCTGGACCTATACCTCCGCGGTCACCGAGGACGCCTGCGCCAACTGCCATGGCAAACCGTACCTGAAGCATGGCTATCGCGGCTTCGCGGCAACCGGCCTGGACGATGCGGTAGCCTGCAAGAACTGCCACTACGACACGCGAACCGGCTCCGACGCGGCAGAATTCTTCGGCGACGAGGCTTACGGCTACAAGGCCAGCATCATGGCCGATACCCATGCCTCCCACAACAACGTCTTCCCTTATCCCCAGGCGATGAATAACTGCGTGGCCTGCCACCCGGGTGCGAAACTCGCCAGGCGTCCTGACAGACGCCAATTTCCGGAGAGATGTCTGCGAAAGCTGCCACGCCGACGTCGACCCGGCCACCAATACCGTCGTCTCGAAGCCCCTTTCGACGATCGTGCCGCATGACCATCCCCGACTAACGAGTGCAACGAGTGCCACAAGGTGGCGGCATCGGCCCCGTCTTCAGCGCCGATTCACAGCGGCTACAACAGCGAAATCTACTCTGCTGCCGGCGAGAGATATTCCGACCTCGTCACGACCACCATCGATTCGGCAAGCATCGCCAATAACGTTCTGGATATCAAATTCAGCGCGACCGGTTCTGCCGCTGATCTCGGTCTCGCCGCCAAGGACATCGTGCCCACCGTTCTTGTCGGTCTGTACGGCTACGACACCCATAATTTCGTCGTCAGCCCGCACAACAGCGATATTACAGAGGCTGACGGTACTAAAAGTAGAAACCTGGAATATGTTGTAGGCGCAACGCATCCCCGCTTCACTACGGTGGCGGCGGCGGACGGCAGCTGGGAAGTCACTGCCGACATTTCAGCCTGGGCAGACAAAATTGCTGATGGTTCGGTCAAGCGGCTGGAAATTGCTGTGATGCCGAAGCTTGGCAAGGTTGTGGGTGAGGTTGACTCCCGTGAAAATGGTGAGACCGACGATCTGGTTCTCGCCCTCAACGCGCCTTCCAAAACCTTCAACATCGCCGACAACGCCTTCGAGGAGTATTTCAACCCCATCGTCAAAGTTGCCGACGGCTGCAACAAGTGCCATGACGCCCTTGGTACAACGTTCCATTCCGGCGATCGTGGCGGCAACATCGTCGTCTGCCGGCTGTGCCACACGGTTAATAATGGCGCCAGCCACCTGGAGATGCAGGGCAGGTCGATCGATTCCTACGTCCATGCGATCCACTCCATGCAGCCGCTGGATCCCCAGAACCTGACCAAGGAAGAGTTCGAGGAGGAAGTCGGTTTCGTGTACCCCACCTTCACCACGACGGCTTGCGAATCCTGCCACAATGCCGGAACCTACAATGTACCGGATCAGGCCAAGTCGCTGCCCGGCATTCTTTCGGCATCGAAGCAACTGCCCTGGGACAGAAATATTGGCGATGTCCCGAGCTATATCGTCGGACCTGCCTCCCGGGCCTGCGGTGGCTGCCACCGGGCTGAACTGATCAACGAAGATAAGGCTGGTGATCTTGCCGCATTCAACGAGCACACCGGGACCTTTGGTACTCTTGTTGATGCTGCCACTACGACGCTTGCTACGGTCACTGACCAAATCATGTCCATGTTCAAGTAAGGAAAGTGCGAGGTAGGTTTCGGCCCACCTCAGTTCCTGTCATTGTCTGTGGGCGGACCCTCCCGGGTCCGCCCTTTTTTTAATCGCCACAGGCGAGAATATCTTTAATTAATCATTGATCTTTAATTAACGCAACACACCGAAAAATAAAGAGAATCTTCATTGACAGCCCGCCTCCTCTATGTTCTAATAAGCGAAGATTCATTCGACTCCCCTCGATAAAAATTCAGAAACGCACGAATCCAAAAGCAGTACGGAGGAATCGATGCGATGCCGAGGTTCACCACGGAAGCAGAGGGTTCTCCACAGTGAGGTCTTCCCGCAGGACTATCCCAAGGAGGCGGAAAAATGAAAAAGCATGGAAGGTTTCTGAGGTTTTTTCTGGTCGGCCTGATGGCTGTTTCTTTGGCCCTGGCCGGCTGCGAGGGTGATGAAGGAGATCGCGGCCCCGCCGGTCCACCCGGACCTCCCGGGCCCCCGGGAGAACCGGGCACTCCAGGCACTCCAGGCACGCCGGCAACAGGTGCCCAGGCGCAGCCGCCGATCATCGCCATCCCGGCGGCGATCACCAGTGTCACGGTTCCACAGGGAGGTGGGCAGCCGACCGTCCAGTTCAACGTGCAGGATGAAAACGGCCAGCCGATCACCGACCTCGCCACCGGTGATGTGCGCTTCATCATCGCCAAGCTGGTGCCGGGAGGGACGAATGAGACGGCCAACTGGCAGAGTTACATCAATCGCACGGAAACCGCCGCTGCCGGCGTCGGTCCCGGTGGAACTCCGGCACTGACCTCGGCGACCCAGGCGACGACCGAGAACAATGGGACGCTGACCAATAACGGCGGTGGCAACTACACCTACACGTTCAGCAACAACATCGCCAACATCACCCAGCCGATTGCCGTTCCCTATGAGCCGACGCTTACCCACCGGGTGGCGATTCAGATAGAGCGGGAAGCGGAAGGGGGGCCGCTGAAGGTCTCCAACCCCGTCTTCAACTTCGTGCCCGCCGGCGGCGAGCCGGCGCAGCCGAGTGTGGTCACCACCGCCCAATGCAACGAATGCCATGACTTGCTGGCCCTCCATGGCGGCGGTCGGATCAACGTGGACTACTGCGTGACCTGCCACAATCCGGGCACCACCGACGCCAACAGCGGCAACGTCCTCGACTTCCCGATCATGGTGCATAAAATCCATCGCGGCGACGAACTGCCGAGTTTCACCGAAGGGGGAGTGCCCTATGTCATCTGGGGCTTCGGCAACAGTCCGCACGACTACTCCAACCTGGGCTACCCGCAGGACATCCGCCACTGCACCAAATGCCATGAAGCGGGCAAAGCGCCGATGGGGAACAACTGGAAGGCGGCGCCTTCGATCCAGGCCTGCGGCGCCTGCCACGACAACATCATCTTCAACCCGACCGTGCAGAACCTGCCGACCCCGGCGCCGGCCTTCATGCGCAACCACACCGGCGGCGTACCGGTGACCAACAGCGCCTGCTCCGCCTGCCACCCGGCGGATACCGACGGGGTGGGGATCGCTTCCGGGCAGCCCCTCAGTGCTCTCATCACCGGCGCCAACGTGACCGACGTCCATATCATCCCGGCGGAAGCGGGCGCAGCCGTATTCGAGTACAAGATCCTCGAGATCACCAACACCAAGCCGGGGCAGAATCCGACGGTGAAATTCCAGGTGCTCAACCCAAAAACAGGCGAACCCTACAATATCCTGACCGCTTCGCCCTGGATGCAAGGTGGCGCGAGCAGCCTGTCCGTCGATATCGGCTGGCCTACCCAGGAATTTGCCAATACGGGCAGCGGTGCCGATCCGGCGCAGCCGATCCGCATCAACCCGCTTACTGCTGGGGTTGCCACCGATAATGGCGACGGCACCTTCTCCGTCACCTCGCCGACGCCGATCCCGGCGGACGTGACCGGCAGCGGCCGTGTCGCCCTGGAAGGGCATCCGGCCCTGGTGGACGCGAGCGGCAACCCGATCACGCAGGATGGCGCAGCGATCCGGGTGCCGGTAAAAACCGCCACCATGAACTTCCCGATCACCGACAGCACGGCCCAAGGGCAGCGCGACATCGTCTCCATTGACAAGTGCAACGTCTGCCATAACACCCTGAGCCTGCACGGCAACAACCGCACCGACAACATCGGCGTCTGCGTCATCTGCCACAACCCCGACGCCACCGATATCGAGCAGCGCCCGGCCACCGGTGCGATCGATGGTCGCAAGGAGCAGGCGATCGACTTCAAGACGATGATCCACGGCATCCATGCCAACGAGGTCCGCACTGACAATGGCGGCCAAACCGGCACGACGGGCCTGGTGATCTACGGGTTCGGCGGCAACCCGCACGACTTCGGCCTCAACAGCACCACCGGCGACGCCGTGCGCTTCCCGGGGCGGCTGCAGAACTGCCTCAAGTGCCACGTGGACGAGGCCTATCAGATTCCTCTGAATAATTTCGTGCTGGCCACCACCGTCGATACCGGCGCCGATCTGGCCGATCCGACGGACGACACCAACATCAGCCCGAGCGCCGCTTTCTGCTCCTACTGCCACGACAGCGCCCAGGCCATACAGCACATGAAGAACGTTGGCACGGCAGAGTTCGACCTGGTCGGCGGCACTTTCGACCCGACCGAGGCGGACACCACCGAGACGTGCGATTTCTGTCACGCGCCGGACGGCATCGCCCCGCTCAAGGGTCTGATGGCGATCTCCGAGGTGGAAGTCCCGGCTCCGCAGCCGGTCCTTGGCCCGCCGGCGCCGAATCCGCCGGTTAATGGAGGCGGAGGAGGCGGTAACCAGGCGCCGGTGGCCAATGCCGGGCCCGCCCAGACCATAGCCGCGCCCGGTACGCCGGTCACCCTCGACGGCACCGCCAGCGCCGATCCGAATGGCGACACCCTGACGTACACCTGGACCCTGCAGGTGCCGACGGGGAGCAACGCCACGCTGACGGGCGCCGATACGGCGACCCCGACGTTCACTCCCGACATCAACGGCACCTACACCGCCACCCTGGTCGTCAATGACGGGACGGTGGACAGCGCGCCTTCGACGGTCACCGTTACCGTCGGCGGCGGTGGCGGCGCCGACCTGGCGGCGGGGCAGGCGGTTTATACGAATAACTGCGCCGCGTGCCATGTGTTGGGTACCTTCGATACGACAGGCTTCGCTCCCGACCTGGCCGGCAAGGGAACCCTGGTGGACACCATGTTCCCGACTCCGGGGGTAGCGGGGCACCAGAACATCACTCTCTCGGCCCAGGACATCACCAACGTGAAAGCGTTTGTCGATTCCCAGTAAGCTAAGGGCTGCGGCATTAAAAAAAACAGGGTGGGCCTTTCGGCCCACCCTGTTTTTTTCGTGGAAGGAAGTCCCTTAGCCCTCGAAGTAGGTGTACCCCCGCAAACTCGCGCCGAAGCTCTCCAGGATCTCCTGGCGCTCGGGGACGCTGATCGCCCCCCTCCGCACCGCCCCCTCGGCGGTGAGGCGGAAGCGCTCCAGGATGTCCTTGGGGTTGTACTGCACGTAGCCGAGGATGTCGGCGATGCTGTCCCCCTGGTTTTCCCGCGTCACGTCGAAGCTGCCGTCCTCGTTGACCCGCACGCTGACCACGTTGGTGTCGCCGAAGAGGTTGTGCAGGTCGCCCAGGGTCTCCTGGTAGGCGCCGACCAGGAAGACGCCGAGGAAATAATCCTCCCCCGGGCGCACCGGATGCAGGGGGAGGGTCTTGCGGGTGCCGTGCAGGTCGATGAAGTGGTCGATGCGCCCGTCGCTGTCGCAGGTGATGTCGGCGATGATCCCCTCGCGGGTCGGGCGCTCCTCCAGGCGGTGGATCGGCATGACCGGGAAGATCTGGCCGATGGCCCAGTGGTCGGGGAGGGACTGGAAGACGCTCAGGTTGCCGTAGTAGATATCGGCCATCTGCTCGCGCAGGCCGGCGACCTCGGGGGGCGTCTCGCCATCGAGCGCGTCCAGGTGCCCGACGATGCGCTGGAAGATTGCCAGCACCAGGTTTTCCGCGAGGGAGCGGGCGCGCAGGGAAATCTGCCCCCGCTTGAACATCTCGCGGAGCTCGTCCCGGTAGAAGACGGTGTTGTTGAAGCACTGCTGGATGGTCGAGGGGTTGAGGTGACCCAGCATCTCGTAGAGGTTGTGGATAAGAGGATTTTCTTCGGCCGGCGGCGCCTGCTGGAGGGGCGGCGGCTCGAAGTGGGTCACGTCGAAGATATTGAAGAGCAGGAGGGAATAATAGGCGACGGTGGGGCGCCCGGACTCGGTGACGATGGTCGGATGCTCGATGTCGTGCGGGTCGAGGGTCTCCATGATCACCTCGACCAGATCGGCGCTATATTCGTCGATGGTGTAGTTCATCGACTGGGTATGGTTGGACCGGGAGCCGAGATAATCGACGGCCAGGCCGCCGCCGAAGTCGAGGAACCCCATGGGGGCACCTTCCTGCACCAGGTTGATGTAGAAGCGGCAGGCCTCCATGGCCGCCTGACGGATGTCGCGGATGTTGGGGATCTGGGAGCCGAGATGGCAGTGGAGGAGCTGCAGGCAGTCGAGCATGTCGTGCTCTTTGAGCGCGTCGACGATCTCCACCAGCTGGCTGGTGGTCAGGCCGAAGATGCTGCGGTCGCCGCTCGTCTTGTTCCAGTGGCCGCCGACGGTGGTGGCGAGTTTGGCCCGCATGCCGATGAAAGGGCGGATGCCCAGGGCCTTGCTGCGCTCGATGATGATCGGCAGCTCGGCAGGGGTTTCGATGACGAAAAAGCAGCGGTAGCCGAGCTTGCGGGCGCGCAGCCCGAGGTCGATGAATCCCCGGTCCTTGTAGCCGTTGCAGACGATCATGCTGTCGTCGCCGGGGAGAGAGGCGAGGGCGACGATGAGCTCCGCCTTGCTTCCGGCCTCCAGGCCGTGCCGGTAGCGGGCGCCGAACCTGGCGATCTCCTCGATGACCTGGCGCTGCTGGTTGACCTTGATGGGGAAGACCCCCTGATAGCGGCCGCGGTAGCCGTGGCGCTTGATGGCGTCCCGGAAGGACTCGTTGAGGAGGGCGATGCGGGCGTCCAGGAGGTTTTCCACCCGCAGCAGGAGCGGCATCTGCAGGCCGCGCTGGTGCACTCCCGAGACGATGTCCATGAGAGACACCTGCACGTCGCCGGAAGGGAAGGGAACCTTCACCGTCACCTCCCCCTGGTCGGAGAGGTCGAAGTAACCAGCCCCCCAGTCGCGGACGCGGTAGAGACGGGCGGAATCCTCGACCGTCCAGTCCTTCTTCAACCTGGGATTCATCTCAGATCTCCAGAATGGAAAGGGCGGGCTGCAAACCCGCCCCTACGATTATGTCTGTAGGGGCACGGCGCGCCGTGCCCTGATCCGCTTCCTGCCACCCGTGCCCTTCCCGATCTCTACCCAGAGATGTTTTCCCGGGCGAAGGTCGGCAGCATGAAGGCGCCGAGGTGCAGGTCCTCGTTATAGTACTTCGTGTAAAAACCCCGCCCGGCCGCCCGCTGGCGGTTGAAGTCCCGCACCGGGTGGTACTTTTTGCTGGCGAAGGCGAAACTCCAGAGCCCGCTGGGGTAGGTGGGGATGAAGGCCTGGTACATCTCGACAATGGGGAAAACCGCCCGCAGGTTGCGGTACATGCTCTTCTGCACCGCGGCGTGATAGAAGGGGGATTCGCTCTGCGCCACCATGATGCCGTCCGCTTTCAGCGCGCCGGCGACCAGGCGGTAGAAGTCCTCCTCGAAAAGCCCTACGGCGGGGCCGATGGGATCGGTGGAGTCGACCAGGATGATGTCGAATTCATCGGTGTGCTCGCGGATATAGGCGAGCCCGTCGGCCACCTGCACCTCCACCCGCGGGTTGCTGCCGTCGATCTCGCAGGCGAGAGAGGGAAGTAGCTCGATCGATTTCTCGATAACCAGCCCGTCGATCTCGCACAGCACCGCCTTTTCCACTCCGGGATGCTTGACGATTTCGCGGATGGTGCCGCCGTCGCCGCCGCCGATCACCAGCACCTTTTTCGGCTCGGGATGGGTGAAGAGCGCCGGATGGGTGATCATGTCATGGTAGACGAACTCGTCGCGCTCGGTGACCATCACCAGACCATCGAGAAGCATCATGCGCCCGTACTCCAGCGTCTCGATGATGTCGAGCTGCTGGAATTCGCTTTCGCCCGAAAACAGGCTTTTGCTGGCCTTCAGGGTGATGCCGACGTTTTCCGAGTGTTTTTCCGTGTACCAGAGTTCCATGGCTGAAAATCCTTTCAACGCAAAGTCGCAAAGATCAAAAAGAAAGACGCAAAGAAGGAAGTAAGGCCAAAATTGTAACTGGCGCCTTGGCTCTCCCTTTGCGTCTTTGCGTTAAAATCAGTTTTTGGCGCCTTTTTAAACCGCTTTCATCAGCTCCATCGGTTTGTGGGTCAGTTCCCCCACCACCTCCAGCTGGCCGCGCTTCATCTCCATGGTGGAGGCGCGGCGGGAACGCAGGTTAGTCTTCAGATGGCGATAAGCGGTTTCCGGAATGACCGTATTGCCGCAGGTGAACAGGTCGACGGCGGCATAGCCGTATTCCGGCCAGGTATGGATCGCCAAATGGCTTTCGGCAATTATAACCGCTCCGGAGACCCCGTGCGGACTGAATGTGTGGAAAACCTTACTGACGATGGTGGCGCCGGCCGCCAGGGCCGCCTCGCACATGATCTCCTCAATCCTCCCCGGATTGTTGAGGACTTCGGGGTCGCACTCATAGAATTCGGCGACAATCTGCTGACCAAGAGATTTCATGGCGTGTTTCCTTTCTACGATGAAATCCGGTCCGACGGGCCGGGTAGAACCGCAACTTCAGGTGCCAGGGATCAGCTTTCAGGTCTTGCCCCGAGTCTGAAGCCTGCCACTGACCTTCAATAGAAAAATGTCGGCGGCGAGACAACCCAGAGGATCTTCGCCGCGGTCTTCCCCGGGTTGCGCACATGGTGGCGGCGGTCCGAGGGAAAGTAGAAGCATTCATCCCGGCGCACCGGGTAAGCTTTTTCATCGAGGACCAGCTCAATACGGCCGGTCAGCACAAAACCGAATTCCTCTCCTTCATGGAAAGGCTGCTCAGCCATCGTCTCCCCCGGCTGCAGCGTCACCAGGGCCGGATCCATGGTGCGATTCTGGGCGCCGGGCACCAGGAGCTCGACCCGCATGCCCGCCTCGTCGCTGGCATTGACCCGGGAATCGGCGCCGAATACAACCTGCCGTTCCGGAGTCACGGCAAAGAATTCGGCGAAGGATACGCCGAGAACGTCGAGGATGTCCTTCAGGGTGCTGATCGCCGGGCTGGTGGCGTCGTTCTCCAGCTGCGAAATGTACCCTTTGGTCAGGTCGGCGCGGCTGGCCAACTCTTCCTGGGTCAGGGAGTTGGACATGCGCAGCTTTCTGAGTCTTTCCCCGATTTTCACGCCGCAGTTCCAGGTTTAGTAATGGTAAACATTTTGTCAGGTGCCTTGTTTACAATTCCTAAACTTTCTGTTTAGAAAAATCGCACACAAGGGCGGATTTATACTCCCTTTGCCGGGCGCTGTCAACTCTTTTTTCCCTCATTTCGCACCAGCCGCCGGCGAATTTCGGTTTAAGTCCTGGCATCTCCTTGACATTCCATCATTTTTTCTATTTACTAGGGGGCCAGAAGAGAGCCGGAAAAGGCTATTCATTCCATCCAGACGGGGGGAAAGAACGGTACCATGACCATGGTGGGCAAAATCGCCTTTATTGGCGGTGGAAATATGGCGGAGGCCTTGATCCGGGGGCTGCTTCGGGGGACTTATCCGGCAACGGAAATCGTCGTCTCGGAGCCGAATGAAATACGGCGCGGTCAACTGGCCGAGCGTTATGAGGTAATCCTGACGGCCGACAACCACGCGGCGGTGGCCGCTGCCGACCTGGTGATCCTGGCGATAAAGCCGCAGATTATCGGGGGGGTCCTCCCCGGAATTGCCGGCGTCTTTTCGAACGACAAGCTGATGATCTCGATCCTGGCCGGGATTCCGACCGCCTCCCTGGAACGGTTTTTCGACGGTTCGCCGCGGGTGGTGCGGGCGATGCCCAATACCCCGGCACTGGTCGGCGAGGGGGCCACCGCCCTTTGCGCCGGCCGCTTCGCCACTGTCGATGATCTGCTCACGGCGCGGCACCTGTTCGAAACCGTGGGTCTGGTGCAGGTGGTCGGTGAAATGCAGATGGATGCCGTGACCGGCCTCTCCGGTTCCGGTCCCGCTTACGTCTTCACTGTCATCGAAGCGCTGGCGGATGGGGGGGTGCAGGAAGGTTTGCCGCGGGAGACGGCCCTTGCCCTGGCGACCCAAACGGTGCTCGGGGCAGCCCGCCTGGTGCGCGAAGGCGAGCATCCGGCCGTACTGCGCGACCGGGTCTGTTCGCCGGGAGGAACCACCATCGCCGGTATCGGCGCGCTGGAGGAGAAGGGGTTGCGGGGAGCGCTGATGGAGGCGGTGGCCCGTGCCGCCGCGCGCTCGCGGGAACTTGGGAAGAAATAGTCAGACAGTCAGGGCCGGTCGGATGACCGGCCCTGACTGTCTGCGGCGATTGGCGGTTTCATCTGTATGGTTTTCGCTTGGAGCGCCCCCTGTCCGCGCATCATCAACTCCTGTGCCTTCCCTAAGTCCCCTCTGATCCGCACCCATCTACCCCTTATCGGCTTTCCCCGGCGTCAGTCAGCTTGCCATCCTTGTTGATCTCGTCGAAAAGGGCGATCTGCTCGGCCATCGACAACTTCTTCCGGCACCCTTTTCCGGTGCGCAGGCAGAGCCGGCAGCGGTCATCCGAACACCACTGGCACTGGCGGCAATCGGGGCAGGGATGCTTCTTCTCCATATCGACTCCGTTCACTCCCAGTCTACTCTCCGGCGCCGATCGGCGCCAGGGCTTCAGGGGAGGTGAGGAGGCGCTGGCGCTGCCGGCGCAGATAGACCATTTCGCAGAACTCGGCGGCCAGCAGGAGAAAAACGGCAATGATGAGGCCGGGCAGGGGCGGGGGGAAGAGGTTGAGGACGCCCCAGAGTAAGGAGGATGAACAAAACTTTGCAGAGGACGGAACAGCCGAGCTGGCCTGTGCGGTGGGCGCCGGTGAACCAGCCGCGCAGCAGATTGGCGGCGCCGTAGAGACCGGGATAGAAGGCGCAGGCCGCCAGCGGCAGGGCGATATAGGCGCGGGTGGCGGTGTCCAGCCCCAGGAGATCGCCGAGCACCGGTCGGTTCAGGGGAAAAGCGGTCAGCACGATCAGCAGGCCGAGGGCACCGCTGAGCCGCTGGATAGAAGGTGACCAGGGGCGGATAGTCGGCGCCCTGCCGGACCAGGGTGAGAAAAGCCTGCTGCAGGTTGCGCATCGGCCCGCCGAGCAGAAAGATGAAGCCGCGGATGACGCCGAAAGAGGCGAGAGCCAGCGTTCCGTCGGGCAGCCGGCTGATGATGGCGTTGATGAGCAGCGGCACGGTCTGCTGCAAACAGGAGGACCAGGCGAGGGGAAAGGCGAAGCGCAGAACCTCGAGCGCTCCCTTCTCCTCATCGCCGCCGGCCGGAATCCGGCAGCGCAGGGCGAAGAAGCCGACGAAAAGGGTTTCCACGGCGACGCAGGTGACCAGGCCAAAGGCGCCGAGAACCGCCCCCGCGAACCAGCGGCGGCCGAGGAGGAGGAAGCCGCCGAGGGCGCCGATGCGCACCAGGGTGGCGACTGAGACCAGGGCAGTGCGCCGGGAGCGGATGATCAGTCCCTGGAAAAGGCCGCGAAAGCCGGTGAAAAAGGGGAGAAAGACGAGGATGCCGAGCGCCCGGCGGGCACCCTCTGCCACCGCCCCGGTCACCCCGAGGAGGCGGCCGAAGACGAATTCCCCCGCTGGGGTATAGGCGAGCAGGGCCAGCATCAGCGAAACGTATACCGCCACCAGCAGAACAAACAGTACCGTTCCCCGCAGGGAACGTCGGCCGCGGACCACGGCGATGGTCAGCGTATGGTTCTGGTAGGAAGGGGAAGCGATGAACAGGTGCAGCACCATGGCCACCGAGAAAGCGGCCAGGGAGGTGACGAAGTCTGCCTGACGGGCGAGAGCGGCATTAATGATTGAATGGGAGACGCTCATCAGCTGCACGTTCAGCAGCAGGGGAAAAAAGAATAATGCGATCTCCTTTTGCGACAGCAGGCGGCGGGCGCTCACGGTATATCAGCCGGAAACAGTCGCAGCAGATCGGCCGGCTCGGCCGCCCGGAAATCTCCGGCAATGCCGCCGTCGTTCCCCATCCCCCAGGCGCAGAAGCAGGTTTTTACCCCGGCGGCACGCCCGGCCCGCAGGTCCGTATGGTGATCGCCGATCATCACCGCCTGCTCCGGCCGGCTGCCCAACTGCTCCAGGGCGAGCAGGACCGGGGCCGGATGCGGTTTCTTTTCGGCAGCGCTTTCGGCTCCCAGCACCAGGGGAAATAAGGCAAAAAGATCGAGTCGCCGCAGCAGTTCCCGGGCGAAGTTCAGCGGTTTATTGGTGACCACCGCCAGCCGGTCGCCCCGGTGTCGGGTGAGGAACTCGCGGATGCCCGGGTAGACGACCGTGGTGTCGGTCAAGTGCTCGCCGTAGAGATGAAGAAAGCGCTGCAGGCGCTCGGGGGAGAAAGCATCGGCCGGCAGGGCACGGGTCAGCAGCACCCGGGCGCCGTTGCCGACATAACTGCGAACGGTGTTCAGATCGAGGGGAGGAAGGCCCAGTTCCGCCCGCAGTCGGTTGACCGCGGTCGCCAGGTCGCGAGCAGAGTCGACCAGGGTGCCGTCGAGGTCGAAGAGGAAGGTATCGAAGGACATGGGCGTAAAAAAACCAGGTATCAGGAGTCAGGTATCAGGAGTCAGGAAAGTTCGAAACCTGGATCCTGAAGCCTGGTACCTGATTCCTAAAATAATCCCGTCAGCCAGGTGAAGAGCCCGGTCTCGCGGGCCTTGAAGAAGAGGACAATGCCGACCGCCAGCGGCGAGACGAAGCGGATGAGGAAGTGCCAGGTCGGGTACACCCAGCCATTGCCGCTGCCGATCAGCTCCTCTTTTTCCTCGCTGCCGCTCCAGAACCAGCCGACGTAGATCGAGATCAACAGGCCGCTGACCGGCAGCAGGTAATTGGAGGCGATCAGGTCGGCGGAATCGAAGAAGGAGCGGTCGCCGATCAGGTGCCAGTCACCCAGAACATTGTAGGACAGAGCGGTGGGAATGCCGGCCAGGAAAGCCAGGGCGGCCAGGACCAGAGTCGCCCGTTTGCGCTCCCAGCCGCGTTCGTCGATCAGGTAGGCGACCTGCGCCTCGAGCAGGGAAATAGCGCTGGTCAGGGCGGCGAAGGCCAGCAGCAGGAAGAAGACGATGGCCAGGAAGTACCCCCCGGGGATGCGCGAGAAGACCACCGGAATGGTCTTGAACACCAGGCCCGGGCCGGCGGCCGGTTCCATGCCGACCGAGAAGACGACGGAGAAGATCGCCAGCCCCGCCATCAGGGCGATAAGAGTATCGAGCACCACCACCCGCAGGCTCGCCGCCAACAGGTCCTCCCGGCGCTCCAGATAGGAGCCGTAGGTGATCATCGCCGCCATGCCCAGCGACAGGGTGAAAAAGGCGTGCCCCATCGCTTCCAGGACACCGCTGTAGGTGAGGCGGTGGAAGTCGGGGCGGAACATGAAGGAAAACCCCGCCCAGGCGCCCTTGCTGAGCAGGCCGTTGATGAACAGCGCCGCCAGCAGGAGGAAAAGGAGCGGCATGAGGATCTTGTTCCAGCGCTCGATCCCCTTTTGTACGCCGCCGACGACGATGCCGAAGCAAAGCAGGATGAAGGCGAAATGCCACACGAGCTGCCGCCCGCCATTGCCGATCAGCCCGCCGAAGATTCCCTCGATGGCCTCCGCCGGTTGGCCGGAGAAGCTTCCCTGCAGCGCCCGCAGGATGTAGTCGAGGGTCCAGCCGGCGACCACCGAGTAGTAGGAGAGAATGATGAAGGCGGCAGCGACGCTTACCCATCCGGCGGCCAACCAGGGGGAGCGCCGGCCGGCCAGCTGCACGAAAGCGCCGACCGCGTCGCGCCGGGTGTGGCGGCCGATCATCAGCTCGGCCATCATGATCGGCAGGCCGATGACGGCGATGCACACCAGGTAGACCAGCACGAACGCCCCGCCGCCATTACGGCCGGTGATGTAGGGGAATTTCCAGATATTCCCCAGGCCGACCGCGCTGCCGGCGGCCGCCAGGATGAAGCCCAGGCGGCTGGCCCACAAAGCCCGCGGCGGGCCCTGCTGCATGTCAGTGTCGCTCCCGTTCACCAAAAATCGCCGTCCCCACGCGCACCAGGGTTGCCCCTTCCTCGATGGCAACCTCGAAATCGTGACTCATCCCCATCGACAACTCTCGCATTTCCACCCCCGGCAGACCCAGGCGGTCGATCTCCCCGGCCAGCTCGCGCAGGCGGCGGAAGAAAGGGCGCACCGCCTCCGGGTCCTCGCAGTAGGGAGGCAGAGCCATCAGCCCTCGCAGGCGCAAGTGCGGCAGGGTCGCCGTCTGCCGGACCAGATCGACCAGGGCCGATGCCTCGGCCCCCGCCTTACTCGCTTCCTCCCCCAGGTTGAGCTGCAGCAGGATGTTTGCCGGCCGTCCGAGCCTGCCCCACTGGCGATCGATCTCCCGGGCCAGGGAAAGGCGGTCCACGGAATGGATCAGGTCGACCCGGCCGCCCAGGTATTTGACCTTGTTGCTCTGCAGGGCGCCGATGAAATGCCATTCCACCGGTGTCTTTACCTGCTCGGCCTTGGCCGTGAACTCCTGGACGTAGCTTTCTCCGAACAGCCGCTGGCCGGCGGCGGCCGCCGCTTCGACCAGGGCGGCCGGCTTGGTCTTGGAGACCGCCACCAGGCGCACCCCGGCCGGGTCCCGTGCGGCGCGGGCACAGGCGGCGGCGATGCGGGAGCGGATCTGTCGGAGGTTTTCCTGGATGTCCATAGTTATCGAAAAGCGGGACTCAGGTAACGGGAATCAGGTATCAGGAAATCTTCAGGCTGATTTTACCTGAAACCCGACACCTGAATCCTGCCACCGATCTTGCCCTTTAAAAGAGTTTTATCGCCCCCAGCCTTTCCAGCACCTCCACCACTTCGCACAGCGGCAGGCCCACCACGCTGGTGTAACTGCCGGCGATGCTGCGCACCATGAAGGCGCCGATCCCCTGGATGGCGTAGGCGCCAGCCTTGTCCATCGGTTCCCCGGTCGCAATGTAACCCGCGATTTCCGCCTCTGTCAACTCCCGGAAGCACACCGTGGTGGTCACCGTCCCGGCCACGGTGGCGCCGCTCCGGCGGTCGTGGACGGCGTAACCGGAGAGCACCTGGTGCTCCCGGCCGGCACAGGGAGCGAAGCATGGCGGCCGCCTCCGACGCATCCTCCGGCTTGCCGAGAATGGTGTCGTCGCGCAGAACGATGGTGTCGCTGCCGATGAACCAGCGCCCCGGCACCTCACGGCGGCCGGCGACCTCGCGCGCCTTTTCCCGGCTGAGCCGCAGCACGTGCCCGGACGGTGTCTCGCCGGGGAGGACATTTTCCGGGATGCGGCTGGGGACGACGGTGAAATCGATCCCCAGCGAGGCGAGCAGCTCTCGGCGGCGGGGGGAGGCGGAAGCCAGGACGATGTCCGGGGCGGCGGTCGTCATCCGCGCCGCCTCCGGCCGGATCTCGTTCCACCAGGGCGCCAGGTCGGCCAGAGCCCGCTCCGCCAGGGCCAGCCGGCGGTCGCTGCGCTTGCGCAGGCGCCCTGCCAGCGGGGGAAAAAGGCCGTAGTTGACGTTCATCGGCTGGAAATTCCCGGGGCTGGCATCGGCCAGGTGGGCGAGGAGGGCGCCGAGGGCGGTGGTTGCCGGCGGCAGGGGGATCGGTCGGCTCTGCAGGTGGCGGGCGGCGAACAGGCCGGCGAGAAAGCCGCAGGCGGCCGATTCGACATAACCTTCCACGCCGGTGATCTGGCCGGCGAAAAAAAGACCGGGCCGTCCCTTGAACTGCAGGCTTCTCTCCAGACAGGCCGGGGCGTTGACAAAGGTGTTGCGGTGCATGCTCCCGAGCCGGGCGAAGCGGGCATTCTCCAGTCCCGGGATGGTCCGGAAGATCCGGCGCTGTTCGGGGTAGGTCAGTTTGGTCTGGAACCCGACCAGGTTGTAGAGGGTGGCGTGCGCGTCGTCCTGGCGCAGCTGGACTACGGCAAAGGGTTCCCGGCCGCTGCGGGGATCGGGCAGGCCGACCGGCTTCATCGGGCCGAAAGCCAGAGTCATCTCGCCGCGCTCGGCCATTTCCTCGATCGGCATGCATCCCTCGAAGTGCACGATCTTCTCGAATTCCCGTCCGGAGACCTTCTGCCCGGCGCGCAGGGCGGCGACAAAGGCGAGGTACTGGTCGCGGTCGAGGGGGCAGTTGACGTAGTCGGCACCCCCCTTGTCGTAACGCGAAGCGCGCCAGGCCCGGGAAAAGTCAATGGAATCGGCCTCGACGATGGGCGCGATGGCGTCGTAGAAGTAGAGGTGCTCCTTGCCGGTCAGGCGGGCGACGGCGGCCGAGAGCGCCTCCGAGGTCAGCGGCCCGGAGGCGACGATGACCGTTCCGCCATCCGGAATTTCGGTGATTTCCTCGCGGATCAGTTCAATCTGCGGATGATCCTCGATCTGCCGGGTCATAGTGGCGGCGAAGGCCTCCCGGTCTACTGCCAGGGCGCCGCCGGCCGGGACCGCGGTGGCGTCCGCGGCGGCCATGAACAGGCTGCCGCAGCGGCGCAGCTCCTCCTTCAGGCAGCCGACGGCGTTGTTCATCCCGGTGCCGCGCAGGCTGTTGGAGCAGACCAGTTCGCCGAGCAGGGAGGAGTGGTGCGCCGGGGAGAAGCGCTGCGGCTTCATCTCGTAGAGGATAACGGAGAGCCCGGCGCGGGCGGCCTGCCAGGCCGCCTCGCAGCCGGCCAGGCCGCCGCCGATGACGATCAGGGGAGAGGAGGACAAAGCGACTTTCCTGGGACCGGCAGAGGCCGGTCCGGACGGTTATTTCTTGCTGCCTTTGGCCGCTTTCTTACCCGCGGCCGCCTTCTTGCCGGCCGCCTTGCGGGCAACCGGTTTCTCCGTCGCCGCCTTCTTTTCCGGCGGCACCAGGACTTCCTTGAAGTCGCACTGCTCCTGCGGGCAGCGGCGTACGGTTCCCTCCCGCTGGGTGGTTTTTTCCACCGTCAGCGGAAAGCCGCATTTGGGGCAGGGCTCGGTAAGGGGTTTGTCCCAGAGGGCATATTTGCACTGGGGATAACGGCTGCAGGAGTAGAAGAGCTTGCCGTAGCGGCTCTTCTTCTCCATCAACTCCCCCTGCTGGCAGCTGGGACAGGTGATCCCCAGTCGATTTCGGCTTCACCAGCGGCTGGATGTTGCGGCACCCCGGATAGGCGGAACAGGCCAGGTACTTGCCGAAGCGGCCTTCCTTGATCAGCATCGGCGCACCGCATTTGTCGCATTTTTCTTCCGAGAGCACCGGCTCCTCCCGCGCCTCGTTCGGCAGCGGTTCGGTGTGCCGGCACTCGGGGAATCCTGAGCAGGCGAGAAACTTGCCGCTGCGGCCGAGCTTGACGACCAGCGGCCGACTGCATTCAGGGCAGGTGCGGTCGGTCTTCTCGGTGGTGACATCCTCCTTGCTCACCTCCTGCTCTTTCTGCCGCAGCAGGCCGATGAAGGGCTGCCAGAAACCGTGCAGCACCGGCTGCCATTTCTCCTCGCCGCGGGAGATGGCGTCGAGGTCCTCTTCCAGTCTTGGCGGTGAACTCGTAATCGACGTACTGGGGGAAGTGGTTCACCAGGAGGTCGTTGACCACCATGCCGACGTCTTCCGGGTAGAAGGTGCGTTTCTCCAGGCGCACATACTTGCGCACCACCAGGGTGTTCATGATGGAGGCGTAGGTGGAAGGGCGGCCGATGCCGTTCTCCTCCAGGGTCTTGACCAGGCTGGCCTCGGTGTAGCGCGGCGGCGGCTGAGTGAAGTGCTGCTCGGGCAGGATGTCCCGGCGCTCCAGGGCCTCTCCCTCCTCCAGCGGGGGAAGGGTGCCCTCCCGCTCCTCCTCGGCCTCGTCCGACCCCTCGATATAGAGCTTCATAAAGCCCGGGAAACGGATGACCTGCCCGGAGGCGCGGAACAGGAAGCGCTCGCCGGCGGCGATATCCACCGTCGTCGCATCGAGAATGGCCGCCGCCATCTGCGAGGCGACCATGCGCGTCCAGATCAGATGATAGAGCCGGTACTGGTCGGAGGTGAGATGCGGCTTCACCTTCTCCGGCGTATTGGCGACGGAGGTGGGGCGGATCGCCTCGTGCGCCTCCTGGGCGTTTTTCGCCTTGCTCTTATACACCCGCGGCTTGGCCAGGGCATATTCCCCGCCGAACAGGCGGGTGATCACCTCCTGCGCCTCGGCCGTCGCCACCTGGGAGAGGGCGACGGAGTCGGTGCGCATGTAGGTGATCAGACCGACCGCCCCTTCGCCGATATCGATCCCCTCGTAGAGTTTCTGGGCGGTGCTCATCGTCTTGCGGGCGGAGAAGCCGAGCTTGCGGCTCGCCTCCTGCTGCAGGGTGCTGGTGGTGAAGGGGGCGGCGGGGTTGCGCCGCTTCTCGCTGCGGGTGACGGCGCTGACGGTGAAGGCGGGAGCCGCGGCCGTGCGTCGTCCCGCGTGAGCGCCGCCGTCAGTTCCTGGGCTCGCGCCTCGTCGGCGATGGCGAACTTGTCCAGCTTCTCGCCGTCGACGGCGACCAGGCGGGCGCGCACTTCCTTGCCGGCCGCCGTGCGCCAGCAGGGCGTCGATGGTCCAGTATTCCCGGGACTCGAAAGCCTGGATCTCCTTTTCCCGATCGCAGATCAGGCGCAGCGCCACCGACTGGACGCGGCCGGCGGAGAGCCCGTAGCGGATCTTTTTCCAGAGAAAGGGGGAGAGATTGAAACCGACCAGGTAATCGAGGATGGCCCGCGCCTGCTGGGCATCGACCAGGTTGTGGGAGATGCTGCCGGGCTCCTGCATCGCCTTCTGTATCGCCCCCTTGGTGATCTCGTGGAAGGTGACGCGGCGGACCTGGGGTTCCTCTCCGCTTTCCCGGATGCCGAGGGCCTGCAGCAGGTGCCAGGCGATCGCTTCCCCCTCGCGGTCGGGGTCAGTGGCGAGGATCAGTTCCTGGCTGTTGGCGGCTTCTTTGCGCAGCAACTCGATCTGCCGGCTGCTCTCCGGCAGGATGTGGTAGTGGGGCTGGAAATCATGCTCGACATCGACCGAACCCTGCTTGCTGGGGAGGGCCCGCACGTGGCCATAGGAGGCCAGAACCTTATAGCCCTTGCCGAGAAACTTTTCGATGGTTTTCGCCTTCGCCGGGGATTCGACGATGACCAGTGATTTTGTCATGGTACCTCAGGGTTGATTATTGCGCAGGGGGATGCCGCCTCTGCTTTCCCGATTCGAATTGGAATGAGTCTAGCGCCGCCGCCCCGAAGTGCAAAATCTTTTTTACCGCCAGCTGCAGAGATCGATAAAACAAAAAGGCTGCAGGATATCTGCAGCCGCCGTCTCGCCGCTCAATGATAGAGCCGCGACCAGTCGTCCTCGAACAGGCAGTCCATCTGCCGCCGCCAGTCGTCCTGGGAACGGGCAAAGAGGGTCAGGGCAATGATCGCTTTCAGGTCCTTGAGGGTCACCTCGTCCTCACCCGACTGCCAGGGCTCGTTCGACGACCTCCTCATGAGCTTCGTCGTCCAGAACTCCCATGGCGCGCAGCCGCAACAGGAAACCACGGGCATCGGAGGAGAGAGCCCGGGTTTCCTCGGCAGAAAACACCCGATTGGTGGGGAGGGACAGGTTTGCGGCAGACTGCTCGGCGGATTGCAGGGCAAGGCGCTCCATCCAGCTGAAGGCGGCGTCAATCTCCTCCGCGACAAAGCCGACCGCCAGCAGTGTCCCAACCAGATCTTCTTCGCTCAGCGGTTCACGCTCTTCCATGACCAACTGGGCTATAAGGGTGACAATGGCCAGCACCCGATCTCTCAAAAGGTCTCCTGTGGACACGTTCAGCTCCGCCTGCGGCGAACATAGCGCATGCCGGGAAGGGGTTCGCAGGCCTCCCTGGAGTTCCAGGTGCAGTAAAATAACGGAAACCTCCATGGGTGTCAAGCCGCTTTTCCGGACCAGATGGTCGATATGGACGGGCTCGTTGCCGAGGTGCTGATAGAGGCGGCGGGCGTTGCCGTCGAGGCTGGCGGCAAAGTCCTCCTCTTCTTTCCGATCCTGCCGCCGGGGGGCCTGCGGCCAGAGAACGGTAAGGATGTCGGCGGCCCCGGTCACCAGGTGGGCACCCTCTTTGAGCAACTGGTGGACGCCGCTGCTCACCGGGGAATTCACCGGACCGGGAACGGCGAAGACCTCCCGACCCTGCTCCAGGGCGAACTCGACGGTGATCAGGGAGCCGCTGCCGGCGGCGGCTTCCACCACCAGAACGCCCCGGCTGAGTCCGCTGATGATACGGTTGCGCCCCGGGAAATGACCAGGCAGGGGAGGGGTGCCGGGGGGGTATTCGCTGAGGATCGCCCCCCGCTCCAGCAGGCGATGGAATAGACGGGCATTCTCCGGGGGGTAGATCCGGTCGATGCCGCAGCCGAGAACTCCGATGGTGGGGCCGCCCCCCTCGAGGGCGCCGAGATGGGCGGCGGTATCGATTCCCCGCGCCAGGCCGCTGACGATGGTGATGCCCCGGGACGCCAGTTCCGCGCAGACGCCGAGGGTGAAGCGTCCGCCGGCTTCCGAGGCCCGGCGGGAGCCCACTACCGCCAGTGCTTCCGCCGGCGGAAGTTCCCCCCGCACATAAAGCAGGACAGGCGGATCATGGATGGTCCGCAGCAGCGGCGGATAACGTTCATCCGTCAGCGGCAGCAGGTGCACCCCGAGGTTCTCCAGGCCGGCGCAGGCCTGCGCCAGAAGCGGGTCGTCCGCCGCCTGGCAGGGTCGCGGCGACCGCCTCGCGCAGGCCGGCCCGTTTCACCCAGGCGCCCGGCCCGGCGGCGAGGATGGCCGGTGCCGGACCAAAAACCTCCAATAAACGAAGCATCCCCCGCCGCCCCAGGCCGCGGGTGAGATGCAGGCGCAGCCAATCCTTTTCCTCAGCGGTCATTTCCCCCCTCCGCCGGAAAAAGAAAAAGGATTGAGCAGCTCAATCCTTTTTCCATGCTTGCATCGTCGTGACCGCCCCTGGCCTACTCGACTTCCGTCGTAACCTGGTCGCCGCGGTAAATCGGCCCGACCGATTTGAGGACCAGGGCCGAGGCGGTGCCGAGTTGCGTCTCCAGTACGACCGCCGATCCCAGCAGCACCTCGGGCAGTTGGAGGTCCTGCCGCAGGGCGTGGTCCGTTGCCTGTCGGGGGCGTGAAATGTAGAGCAGGTTGCCGGCATCCAGCCCGTCCTGGGCGCCGAGGTCGATATAGATGACGTCGTACTGGCCAAGGGCGATCTTGTCGCTGCCGCCAGCCACCAGGTAGCCGGTCAAAGCCTGGCGCGCCTTTTTCAGGACGACTTCCTGCACCGGCGGCTGCCAGGGACGGAGTTTCGCCCCGCGCTCGATCTCCCGCGAGGAAGAGGTGATGACCGCAGTGGCGACAGACGGATGGATCTGGTCGATGGTGAGGGCGCCGGAATCGATCACCTTATATGCCGAGTTTCTCGCCGGTCACCGGGTGCAGGACCTCTTTGCCGAGCTGATAAAGGGAGAAGCGGTCGCCGGGGTGAGTGGCGGTCAGGTCCCGCATCTCCACGAAGACCTTGTCTCCCGCTCCCATCATGATCCGGTTGTCCATGGTATCGACGAGAACGCCGGTGTCGGAGAATTCTTCGCTGCCGATGAAGCCCTCAACGGCAGCCGGCGTCTTGATGGTGATCGCCTCCTGCACCGGTTCCATCTTTTCGGACTCCTCAACCGGGGTCGGCGCCGCCGCTTTCGCCATCGCCGGTGCCGGGCGCCATGCGCCGGCCCAGGGATGATCTCGATCCGGCCATTGTAGATCTTCACCTGCTGGCCGGGATAAATGAAGTGAGGATTGGTAATGCGCGCGGTTGTGCGACCAGAGACTGGGCCAGTAATCCGGGTCCTTGATGAAGCGTTCGGAAATCCCCCAGAGGGTATCGCCCTTTTTAATAATGTAGGTTTGCGGCTCTTCCTGAGCCAGGGCGGCCAGAGGGATGAGCCCCAGACAGAACAGCAGTACCAATTTCTTCATCATCATTGCAGTCTCCCGTGACATGGAATGGCGGGTTATTCGCTTCCCTGGGCTTTGTGGGCCGCCGCGCTGTCGGGATAACGCTCCTGCAACTGCTTCAGGACCTCCCCCGCCCGGTCGTTCCGGTTCATCTGCTTCAGGGTCGCCGCCAGCTTCAGCAGTGCATCGGGGGCTTTGGCGCTGTGCGGGTACTGGTCGATCGCTTTCTGGAATGCTTCCGCCGCCGCCGCGTACTGCTGCAGGGAATAGTAGCATTCTCCGAGCCAATACAGGGCATGGCCGGCGTAATCGTTGCCCGAATAGAGCCGGAGGAATGTCTGGAAGCCGTCAATGGCCTGGGGATAATGGCCTGAGGCATAATCGGCAAAGGCCCGCAGGTAGGTTTCGGTCGGCGTGGCGGGTTTCCCCGCGGTGGTTCCGGACGGCGCGCCCTGGGCCGGCCCTCCGGCCTTTTCCCCGTACGGGGTGACTTTTTGTGCCAGGAGAGTAGCGCGCAGGTTGCTGATCATCTGCTGCTGATCCTGCAGGCGTCCTTCCGCCAGCACCATGTTGTCCTGCAGGTGCTGCAGTTGTTTGCTCAGATCCGCCTGCCCCTGGTGCAACTCCTGAAGTTCCCTGCTGACGTCCGGCGGCACGGCCGGAGCGCTGGCGGAAACACTGGCCGGTGCACTGACGGGGGTGCTGGCCGAAGGAGGTGCAATGCCGGCGCAACCCGCCAGGATCCCTCCCAGAAATGCCACGCCGACGAGGATGAAAGATGTCCGCATACAGCTCTCCCAAACGAAATTCCCCAAAAATTACAGGGTTTTTACTCCCTTGTCAAGCAGGAAAGGCCAGCCCCGGGGGCGGCCGGGGGCGGTATTTTTCCCGTTGGGTTTGTGCTATGCTCCGGCGGGAAAGGAGGCAATGATCATGCCGCCGGAACTGCTGGCCCCTGCCGGGGACCTGGAAAAACTGGAAACCGCCGTCGCCTACGGTGCCGATGCCATCTACCTGGGGGGGGAGCGGTTCGGCCTGCGCGCTCTGGCCGGCAACTTTTCCCTCGCCGGATTACGCCGGGCCAGGGAGATCACCCGGGCGGCCGGCAAGCGTCTTTACCTGACCCTTAATGCCTACCTGCGGCCGGGGGACCTGGCGCCGTTCGCCGCCTACCTGGAAGACCTGCGGCCGCTGGAAATCGATGCCTATATTCTCGCTGACCCGGGTGCCGTTGCGCTGGTGCGGCGACTCGATCCGGAACGGGAAATTCATCTCTCCACCCAGGCCAATACCACCAATGCGGAGGCCGTGCGCCACTGGCAGGCGACTGGCGTGCGCCGCGTCAATCCCGCCCGCGAGCTGACGCTGGAGGAGATCCGGGAGATCCGCCTCGCCACCGGTATCGAGCTGGAAGTCTTCGTCCATGGCGCCATGTGCGTCGCCTGGTCGGGACGCTGCCTGCTGTCCGCCGCTTTAACCGGCCGCAGCGCCAATCAGGGGGCCTGTGCCCAGCCCTGCCGCTGGCGGTATGCCCTCGCCGAGGAAACCCGGCCGGGCGAGTACTTCCCCATTGAGGAGGACGGGGCGGGAAGCTACCTGCTGAACAGTCGCGATCTGTGCCTGATCGAGCACTTGCCGGAACTGCTGACGGCAGGAATCTCGGCGCTGAAGATCGAGGGGAGGATGAAAAGCCGCTACTATGTGGCGGCGGTGACCCGTGTCTACCGCGCCGCCCTCGACCGCTGGTTGGCCGAGGGTCCGGATTACCGGTACGATCCGGTCTGGCGGACGGAACTGGAAAAGGTGAGCCACCGCCCCTACGACCGCGGCTTTCTCTTCGGCGGCCGCGATCCTCTGGTGCACCGGGAGGATTCTCTTTACCGGCGGACCCACGATTTTCTGGGGGTGGTGGAGGAATTGCTCCCCGGCGGACGCGGAGAGGTCGTCGGGCGCAACCGCTTTTTCCCCGGGGAGACGCTGGAGATCATCGGTCCGGGAATGCGCGCGGACGAGCTTCCGGGCGGGGGAGATTCGCTCGCGGGATGGAGAATCGCTGCCGGCCGCCCAGCCCAACGCCCGGGTGGTGCTGGAACTGCCTGCCGGCGTCCGGCCGGGCGATCTGTTGCGGAGGGAAAGGAAATGTTGAATTTTGAATGTTGAATTTTAAATTGGAAATGAAACAGCGGCCGTCTAGCCATTCAACCTGATACTCTTTAATTCAAAATCAAGAATTCAGAATTCAAAATTGCCCTTTACGCACTCCAGCAGGTCCGCTTTTCCACGTCGCAGCAGGAGAGAGCCCGGCCGTAGACGGCGCCGGTATCGAGGCCGATCCGACGTGGGGCGAAAAGCACATCCGGGCGCGGAGTGTGACCGAAAACCACCGTCTTGCCCCAGTCGTAATCGGAATGGAGGAATTCTTCACGGATCCACAGCAGGTCTTTCTCCTGCTGGGCCGCCAATGCCAACCCCGGGCGCAGGCCGGCGTGGACGAAGATGAAGTGGTCGGTTTCATAATACAGGCGCAGGCCCTCCAGAAAGTCGAGGTGAGCCCGGGGCAGGCGCAGTTTTTCCCCTTCCTTGTAGTTCTCCAGGGTGGATTCGCCGCCATTGAGGAAATAGAGCAGCTGGTTGCGGCCGGCCACGAAGTCGAGGAACATCCCCTCGTGATTCCCTTTCAGAAAGATGGTGCGGGGAAAACGGCAGCCGAAGTCGATCAGGTATTCGAGCACCCCCCGCGAATTAAGGCCACGGTCGATATAGTCGCCGAGGAAGACCACCTGATCGGCGGTGGTTGGCCGGACCTGATCGATCAGCCGTTCCAACTGCCGGCGGCAGCCGTGGATATCCCCGACGGCCAGCAGCCGGCCGGGAGCCGGCTCGCGGTTGCGCGGATTGGAAGAGAGGAGAGAGAACATGCGGATATTATATCTGCCCGGATCGGCGGTGCATACCGATTGCTGCAGCAGCAGGAAGTTTTTGGCATTTTCCTTGTAAGTAGATTCCCGCCAGCGGCTTATCTGCGGTCACTTTTATATGTCGAGGAGGATATGATGAAACATTGTTGTCTGGCGGCCCTACTGATCCTTTTCCTCGCCGGCCCGACGGCGGCGGCGAAGTACGATATCGCCAATTTCGCCGGTCTGGCGGATGATACTTTCGCCGATTTCATCCGCGAGGCGGGGGTGGGCACGGCATATCGCGGCCTCGCCCCGGCCGAACCGCAGGGGCTGACCGGTTTCGATCTCGGGGTGGCGGTGAGCATAGTCGATATCCGGGACGACAACTGGAAGCAGATCCTGGAAGGGAACGATCCTCCCGCTTACCTGACGATCCCCAGCCTGCGCCTGCGCAAGGGGCTTCCCTTCAACCTGGACGTTGGCGCGTTCTACGCGCAGGTTCCTGACAGCAACATCAAGCTTTTCGGCGGCGAGCTGCAGTGGGCGCTGCTGGAGGGAGGCGTGGCCACGCCGGCGCTGGCTTTGCGAGCGAGCTATTCCACCCTGCAGGGGGTGGACGACCTCGATCTGCAGACCTATGGAGCGGACGCCGTGATCAGCAAGGGTTTTGCCATGCTGACCCCCTATGCGGGCATCGGCGTGGTACGGATCGAGGGCGAATACACGGGGGATGACCCCCAGGCGAGTAATCTAAACGATCACTCTTTCACCGAACCCCGCTACTTCGCCGGGGTACAGGCCTCCCTGGCCCTGCTGCGGCTCACCCTGGATGCCGAGTACCTGGTGCGGCCGGTCTACTCCGTGAAAGTCAGCCTGGGCTGGTAACGGTAGGCTGATGAAAAACGCCCATCTGCGGCGTTGCCTTCATCTTTCGTCAACGACGTACTCCGGTACGCCTTATGCCGAAAGATTTCAGGCGCCTTGCATCTGGGCATTTTTGCTCAGCCTGAGGGCACTCCTCACCCTGCACTCCTCGTCAGATGTCCTCTGCCCCGCTGCGCACCCGCACGACACGGCAGCAGACCCGCCGCCCGGCCAGCTCGCGGTGCAGCCGGATCAGGAAATGCACCGTCACCAGCCGGTGGATGGCCGCCTGCGTCAGGCGGTAGAGCCATTTGCGCAGCCGGCCGGGAGCCGGGCCGCCGAGCAGGAGAGGGCAGTAGTCCGCCAGTTGCAGGGAAACCCGGGTGCCGTCGGGCAGCTCTTCGCAGACGAAGGCCAGTTCTCCCCGGTGGCAGTTCTGCGGCTGTACCAGCAGGCCGCCATCGATGGCCAGGGTGAGGGTGGCGCAGCCGGTTTGCAGTGGGCCGCGGAAGCGGAGCAGGGTGCGCCCCAGGCAGCGGAATTCAATGCTGCCGGCATCCCGGCGGGGCCGGACCAGGGACCAGGTGAAGCGGCGCAGGTGCCGCAAATAGCGCTCCAGGAGCAACTCCGGAGTGACCCCGGCGGCATAGCTGGCAGGCAGGACCGTCCACTGCGCGGACAGGACGGTGGATTCCTTTTGCAGTACCTGATGACAGGCGATCTCGTTTTCATCCATGCGGAGTTTTGACATTTTGTATGAGTGTTCTTTTCTCCTGTGATGCCAAATCCTACCACAGGAACCCCCTGCCAGGGAAAAACCCATCCTCCCACTCCTGTTACCCTCCCGGCTGCGGTGCGGTGAAAAAGCGATTGCCGCCCCGCCCGGAAAGCTGCATACTTTAATCAACGCTATTGCCCGCCAGACGCCAAGGGCTCGAAGGCTATATTTGAGTTCTTCGCGAGGTTCGCGGGCGTAGCATGGGCAAATGCCTTTTCAGGTCAATTCTCCTCCCGAGGCTATGGCCAAAAGCCTGGGTAAAATGACGGGACAGCGGACTGCCGTGCCGAAGATAAAACTGATAGCCAATCCCGTCGCCGGACGCCAGGCGGCGGCGAAAATCCGGGCGGCCGAAGCCTGCTTCCGGGCGCGCGGTGCGACCGTCGAGCTCACCCTGACGGCGGCCCGCGGGGATGCCCGGGCGGCGGCCGCCCGGGCGCGCTCCGAAGGGTTTGATCGGGTGGTCGCCGCCGGCGGCGACGGCACCCTCAACGAGGTGGTCAACGGTCTGGCGCCGAGCGCCATCCCCCTCGCTTTCCTCCCTCTGGGGACGACCAATGTCTTCGCCCTGGAGGCGGCGATCCCCCTGGCCGTCGAGGCCGCCTGCGCCATCGCCCTGGATGGGGCGCCCCGGCCGGTCTGCCTGGGCCAGGCCGGGGAGACCCGTTTTCTGCTGATGGCCGGGATCGGCTTCGATGCCGCGGTGGTCTACGGACTCAACCTCAGGCTCAAGCGTCTGGCCGGCAAGCTCGCCTATCTGGCCGGTGGGGTGACGGCCCTGCTGCGACAGGCGCCGCCGCCGGTGGAGGTGGTGACCGAGGACGGAAACGTCCATCGCGGCTTCGGGGCGATCATCGGCAACGGTCGGCTGTACGCCGGCGGCTTTTCCCTCACCCCGCAGGCTTCCCTCTGCGCCGACCGGCTCGACCTCTGTCTGCTGCTGCGGCCCGGCCGGCTCCCCCTGCTGCGCTGCGCCGCCGGCCTGGTCGGCCGGCCGGGCGCCGGCGCCGCCGGCCGCCCTCTGCCTGCAGGGACGGGAATTCACCGTGCGCGGCGGGCAGGTGCCGGTACAGATCGATGGCGACTACCTGGGGCGGCTGCCGATGATTTTCCGGGCCGTCTTCGGCGAACTCTCCCTGGTCTTCCCGCCAGGTTTCCGGGAGGCGTCATGAGCGATGAAGAGCGCATCCTGTACCGCGGCCGCATCGTCCGCCTGGCGCTGGAGCGGCATCGCCTCCCTGACGGGCGGCAGGGCGAGTTCGAGGTGGTCCGGCATCCGGGCGGGGCGGCGATTCTGCCCCTGCTGACGGACGGCCGGACGGTCCTGATCCGCCAGTTCCGACCGGCGGCCGGCGGCTGGCTCTGGGAAATTCCGGCCGGGCGGATCGATGCCGGCGAGACGCCGGAGGCCTGCGCCCGGCGGGAACTGCAGGAGGAGACCGGCTATCGGGCCGAACGGCTGGAGAAACTGGGGGAGATGATCACCGCTCCCGGCTTCTGCGACGAGGTGGTGCACCTCTTCCTCGCCCGCGATCTGCAGCCGGTCGCCAGCGCCCCGGAGGAGGATGAATTTCTGGAGGTGGTTCCAGTGCCCCTGGCGGAGGCCCTGGCCATGGTGCGGCGCGGGGAGATCCG
Source organism: uncultured delta proteobacterium (assembly GCA_963816395.1). Taxonomy (GTDB): domain Bacteria; phylum Desulfobacterota; class Desulfuromonadia; order Desulfuromonadales; family JACZKF01; genus CAWFKQ01. The sequence continues at coordinate 451,582 of CAWFKQ010000016.1, forward strand.
CGACGGCAAAACCCAGCTGGCGCTGCTGCTCGCCCGGGAGGTGTGCCGATGACTTCGCAAGCCCTTCGCCGCGCCCAGATTCGCGATGGGCTGGTTTACTGGGTCTACCTGCCGGCGGCGGTGGTCGGCGGCGGCTGGGCGCTCGACCGGCTGGCCGGCCTGCCGCCCCTGCCCGGCGGCTGGTGGCTGACCGGGGCGGCCGGGCTGCTTTTCCTGGCCGGCAACGCCCTGATCGGCCGCTCGATGCGCGAGCTCCAGACCTTCGGGGAGGGAACGCCGAACCCGCGATTTCCACCGCACCGCCTGGTCACCGCCGGCAGCTACTCCTGGTGCCGGCACCCGATGTTCCTCGGCTACGATCTGGCCGCCCTGGGGGTCATCCTGGGTCTGCACTCCACAGGGATGCTGGCGATGGGCGGAACGCTCTTTTTCCTGCTGCAGATTTCCTTCCTGCGCCGGGAGGAAAAACTTCTGGAGAAGCGCTTCGGCGCCGATTTCCGAGCCTACCGGCAACGGGTCCCCTTCCTTCTGCCGCGGCCGTGGAGAAAATGACCATGCTCTCCCTGCTTGCACTGCGCCGCCTCCTCCCATCCATCCGGGAGCACCGCCTGGTCGAGGCGGAAACCCACCGGCTGCTCCGGGAGACCCTGGCGGCGGAATACATCGATCCCTGCCCGCAGGCCCTCGGCCCGCTCAAATACGCCCAGCGCAATATTTTCTCCATTCTGTTTCTCGCCATCTACCGGGCGCTGGGGGTCGGCGCCGAGCGCCGCCTGCTGTACGGGATCGTCAATCACGCCATCCGCGGCATCGTCACCGGCACCGACAATCTGCTCGATGATGAATGCAAGATGATGCTTCCCCTGCGTTTCCCGGAGAAAGCCTGCCGGTTCTCCAGCGTCATGCACATCCTGCTCTTCGACCGGTTCCTTTTCCGGGTGGTGGACGAGGCCGCCGACCGGGGGATCATTAAGGAGGAGGATCGGACGGACCTGCAGCAGGACATCTTCCAGGCCCTGGTGCCGATCGGAGAGGAGGAGGCGAGCGAGGAGGGGGGGGTGACGGAAATCCTGCCGCCGGCCGAAATTCTCACCTCGGTGCATATGTACAAGGGGGGAAATCTGCTGCGCCTGGCCTTCATTGCGCCCCGCCGGGTGGAGACAGAGCTGCAGGGTCCGATCGCCCTGGCCGACCGGGGCATTTACCGCATCGGCATGGCCCTGCAGGTGATCGACGATCTCACCGATCTGTACGAGGATCTGCGCGACCGGCGGCACAATTATCTGGCTTCCGCCATTCTCCACGAAGGGCCGGCGGCTGAGCGGGCAGAACTGGCGCGCGCCCGGGCGGCCGGGGGAGCGGGACGGCCGCCGGTGGAGCAGGTTTTTCCGCAGTCGGCTGGCCGGGTCATGCACCGGGCGGTTGGCGAGGCCCTGGCCGGTTTCGCGCTGCTGGAGCAGGCCGGTTTCTGGCTGCGCCGGCCGGCGGCCCTCGACCTGATCCGGGCCCTGTTTCACCTGCGCGGGGTAGGGCAGCTGACCCGCTTCTGGCCCGCCGGCGACCGCTTCGTTCACACCCTTGAGGAACCGGAGGCGGCGCCATGAGATCGGCCCTGTGGCTGCAGGTGCGGCTGGCGCTGCGCAACGTGCGGCGCAATCCCCGCCGCTCCCTGTTTACCGCCGCCGCCATCAGTTTCGGCCTGTTCTGCGTCATCGTCTTCCAGGCGCTGAAGGTCGGTCTGCACCAGGAGATGGTTGCCGGCACCGTCCGCCTCGACACCGGCGCCGTGCAGGTGCATGCGGCCGGCTTTGAACCAGGGATGACGGCTCTCCAGCCGCTGCCGAAGCCGCAGGAAGTGATGGAGGTGCTGCGGCGGCAGGGGGTGACCGCCTTCAGCCCCCGGCTCAAGGCTCCGGCCATGCTGCTCGCCGGGGCGAAAAGCTCCACCGTCCTGCTTGACGGCATCGATCCGGCAGCCGAACCGCGGGTGACGGAGATCGCCGACAAGGTGACCGCCGGTATTTTCCCGGTCGGCGGCGAAAATCTGCTGCTCGGCGGCACTCTGGCCGACAGCCTCGGCGTCGGTCCCGGCGATCAGCTCACCCTCATGGCCCAGGGGCTGTTCGGCCGGCCGGTGACCCGGCGCTTTGCCGTGGCCGGGATCTACCGCACCGGGGTCTCCTCTTTCGACCGCAGTCACGTCTATCTCCCCCTGCCGGCGGTCCAGTCGTTTCTGCAGGCCGACGACCTGGTCACCGAGATCGTCGCCAGCGTGCCGCCGGCGGCCGCGGCCGCCCTCGCCGAACGCCTGCGGACGGAATTGCCGGCCGGCTACCAGGTGCGCAGCTGGCAGCAGCTCGCTCCCGACCTGGTGCAGCTCCTCGCAGCTCAACGATGCCACCATGCGCCTGCTGATCCTCATCGTCTTTGCCATCGCCGCCCTGGGGATCGCCAACACCATGACCATGATCACCTTCGAGCGTTTCCGCGAGCTGGGGATTCTGGCCGCCCTCGGCCTGCGCCCGGGCGGCATCGTCCTGCTGATCGTCCTGGAGTCCCTGTGCCTGGGGCTGATCGCCGCCGCCCTGGGGAGTCTGCTGGGGATCGGCGTCTGCAGCTGGCTGGGGCGGCACGGCCTTGACCTGACCCGCTTCACCAGCGCCAACCAGTACTTTGCCGCCGGCCACGTGATCCGCGCCCACCTGCTGCCCGCGGACCTGGCGGCCGCCAACCTGCTCACCCTGGCCACCGCCCTGCTGGCCGGCCTCTATCCCGCCTGGAAGGCGGCCCGCCTCGATCCGGTGCAGGCCATCCGGCACCAATAGGGCAGGGGCTTGTCCTGGGCCTGCGGCGCAGCAGATCGCACCACCGGAAGGTTTTTAAAAATGAACCGCACGCTCATGGAGGTTGATGAAATGCCCCTGCCGAAATCGTTCGTTTCCCCCCTGCACCTGCCTTTCAACAGTGAGTGTCTCAAGGGAAAATTCCATTCGGCGCCTCCCGATGCCGATCCCGGCGGGGAAGGCGTCTGGCTGATGCTGCGCGGTGAGGAGGTGCTGGTTAGCCGCCGACGGCGAACCGGCCCTGCCGCGGGAGGTGCCGACCGGCCTGGTGGCCGGGGAGCCGCTGTACATCGGCGACTGGCAGGGTCGGCCCTGCCGGGTGCTGGCGGTACCGAAGGATTCTCCGCTGCCGGCCGGCCTGTCAGCCGAGAACATGCTGTCCGCTGAGCCGCGGCTGTCGATCGAACTGCTCAGCCTGGGCGGCACCGCCGGGCAGATTCTGCATTGGGAGAAGAACAGCCGCTTCTGCTCCCGCTGTGGCGGCGAGAACGGGCGGCTGCCCGGCGAGTGGGGGAAGAAGTGCCAGGCCTGCGGCTACTCCCATTATCCCCACATCCACCCCTGCGTCATCGTTCTGGTGCGGCGCCCCGGGGAAGTGCTGCTTACCCGCAAGGCCGTCTGGCCGGCAGGGCGCTACAGCCTGGTGGCAGGCTTTCTCGATTTTGGCGAATGTCTGGAGGAGGCGGTGGAGCGGGAAGTGGCGGAGGAGACCGGGGTGCGGGTGCGGGCGGTCCGCTACGTCGGCAGCCAGTGCTGGCCTTTTCCCAGTCAGCTGATGGCCGGTTTCACTGCCGAATATGCCGGCGGCGACGTGCGGGTGGAGGAGAAGGAGCTGGAGGATGCCCGCTGGTTTTCGGTGGACGCGCTTCCCGCCCTGCCGCCGCGGCGCAGTATCGCCCGCTACATAATCGATAATTTTCTGCAATCGACATAAAAAAACCCCCGGGCGGGGACCCGGGGGATCGCAAAGATATCTCCTTCTATGGATCAGCCGACTCTGGAGGAGGCTATTGGCTGAAAGGCGATATCCGCGGCAACTGGTGTCCTGAACAGGCCCTTCACCGGGGTTCCGGAGTGAAGGGCTGCCAGGGAATGCCAAGGGCGCGAGCGGCCGTTTCATGCCGCATCATGCCCGCGTGGGTGTTGACTCCCTGCAGCAGTGCCCTGTCCTCGGCTGCGGCCGCCACGCCGCGGGCGGCAAGCCGGCGTACATAGGGCAGGGTGCTGTTGGTGAGGGCGAAAGTGCTGGTGCGGCTCACTGCTCCCGGCATGTTGGTAACCGCGTAATGAGTCACCCCGTCCACGCTGTAGACCGGTGCATCGTGGGTGGTGGGCCGGGTGGTTTCAACGCAGCCGCCCTGGTCGACCGCCACATCGACGATGACACTGCCCGGTGCCATCCGACCCACCAGTTGCCGGCTGACCAGGCGCGGTGCCCGGGCGCCGGTTACCAGCACGGCGCCGATGAGCAGATCGGCCCGCACCACCTCGTCCTCGATATTCTGCGAATTGGACATCAGGGTGCGGATGCGGTTGCCGTAATGCTCATCGAGAACCGCCAGGCGCCCCGGATCGATGTCGAGGACGGTGACCTCGGCCCCCATGCCGACGGCCAGGCGCACCGCGTTGCCGCCGGCACCGCCGCCGCCCAGGACCACGACCCGCCCGGCCCGCACTCCCGGCGCCCCTGAGAGCAGCACTCCCTTGCCCCCCTTGTCCTTCTGCAGCAATCCGGCGCCGACCTGTACCGCCATGCGCCCGGCGATTTCGCTCATCGGCTGCAGCAGGGGGAGGCTGCCGTCGGGCCGTTGAACCGTCTCATAGGCGATGGCGGTCACCTGCCGCTCCAGCAGGTGCCGGGCCAGTTCGGGGACCGCCGCCAGGTGCAGGTAGGTGAAGAGCAACTGCCCCTGGCGCAGCAGGCCGTATTCGGCGTGCACCGGCTCCTTGACCTTGACGATCAGCTCGCCCCGGGCGTACAGTTCTCCGGCATCGGCGACGATTTCCGCCCCGGCCGCCCGGTATTCCTCATCAGTGAGACCGCTTCCCGTCCCGGCATCCCGTTCGACCAGGACCGTGTGGCCGTCCTCGGCGAGGGTGCGTACCCCGGCGGGGGTCATCCCAACCCGGTATTCCCGGTTCTTGAGCTCTTTCGGGATGGCGACGATCATTTTTAGTCCTCTAAGAAAGCTTGGGCAAATACGGTCGACCGACCGGTATCGTCACGAGAAATCCGGACTGGTCGGCCGAATTCAAGGGATAAATCCGATGGCCATGATTTTCGAAAAGCGTTGTTTCCGCCTTCCCCGCGCCCGCATCGCCTACCTGCGGTTTATCCTCGAGGGTTACGACGGGCTGGCCTTCGCCCGCACCCTTGACCCGCGGACGGCACTGGTGGAGGTCGCTTATTCCCCCAGCCGCCGTGCCGATGTCGAGGCTCTCCTCGCCGCCCTGGCCGAGGAGTTTCCTCTGGTCGAGGTGGCGCCGCCGGCGGCGTCGATCTGTGATTCGTGACTGGTTCCGGCCAGGCTTTACCAGTCACGAATCACTGATCACGGCCTTCCTCAGCCCCCTACGGCATTTTTCAGCCCGGCCGGTCGATACACCCGCAGCAAAGCCTCGGCCATCTCGGCGGGACTGGCCGCCATGCTGATGCCGCACTCCTGAAGGATCGCCGTTTTTTCCGCCGCCGTTCCCTTGCCGCCGGAGATAATGGCCCCGGCATGCCCCATGCGCTTGCCGGGAGGGGCCGTGCTGCCGGCGATGAAGGCCGCCACCGGCTTGCTCATATGCTCCTTGACGAACCTGGCGGCTTCCTCCTCGGCGCTGCCGCCGATCTCCCCGATCATGATCACCGCTTCCGTGCCGGGGTCCTGTTCAAACAGCGCCAGGACATCGACAAAGTTGGTGCCGTTGACCGGGTCGCCGCCGATCCCCACACAGGTCGATTGGCCGATGTTGCGGCTGGTGAGCTGCCAGACCGCCTCATAGGTCAGCGTGCCGCTGCGCGAGACCACGCCGACCGGGCCGGGCTTGTGGATATAGCCGGGCATGATGCCGATCTTGCATTCCCCGGGCGTAATCACCCCCGGGCAGTTGGGGCCGACCAGGCGGGTCTTCTTGCCCCGCATGAAGTGCTTGACCCGGACCATGTCGAGCACCGGAATCCCCTCCGTGATGCAGCAGACCAGTTCGATCCCGGCATCGACCGCTTCCATGATGGCGTCGGCGGCGTGCGGGGGGGGACATAGATGACAGAAGCCGTGGCGCCAGTCTTCTGCACCGCCTCTTCAACGGTATCAAAGACGGGAAAACCGTCAATGGTGGTGCCCCCCTTGCCGGGCGTGACGCCGCCGACCATCTGCGTGCCGTAGTCGCGGGCGCCCTGCGCGTGAAAAATCCCGGTGGCGCCGGTGATCCCCTGGGTGATGACTTTTGTATTCTTATCGACCAGGATACTCATTGGTTTCTCCCTCAAAATGAGGGCCAAAGGCAAAAGTCATGTCTCACGCGACGCCGCAACGAACGCGACGAAAGTCAAAAACAAAAGCCTTGAGTTTTACGTCGCGTCGTCGCGTCGTTGCGTGAGGCGCATTTGACTTTGACTTGACTGGACCGGGAACTTTGGACTCCCGCCGCTCAGGCGGCAACCGCCTTGACGATCTTCTCGGCAGCGTCGGCCATGCCATCGGCGGCAACGATGTTGAGGCCGCTCTCGGCCAGCATCTTCTTGCCTTTCTCGACATTGGTTCCCTCGAGCCGGACCACCAGCGGCACCTGGATGCCGACCTGCTTGGCCGCCTCGATAACCCCGGTGGCGATGACGTCGCATTTCATGATGCCGCCGAAAATGTTGACCAGGATCCCCTTCACCTTTTCGTCGGAAAGGATGATCTTGAAAGCCTCGGTCACCCGCTCGATGGTGGCGCCGCCGCCCACATCCAGGAAGTTGGCCGGTGAACCGCCGGAGTATTTGATGATGTCCATGGTCGCCATGGCCAGGCCGGCGCCATTGACCAGGCAACCGATGTTGCCGTCGAGGGAGATGTAGGAAAGATCATACTGGGAGGCTTCGATCTCGTTGTGGTCCTCCTCATCGTAGTCACGCAGGTCGCGGATATTGCGGTGCCGGAAGAGGGCGTTGTCATCGAAACTCAACTTGGCGTCGAGGGCCATCAGATTGCCCTCGGCGGTGACCACCAGGGGATTGACCTCGAGCAGCGCGCAGTCCGAGCCGACAAAGGCCTGGTAGAGGCCGCCCAGCAGCTTCACCGCCTGGTTCGCCAGCTTGCCGTCCAGGCCGAGCCGGAAAGCGACCTTGCGCCCCTGGAACGGAGTCAGCCCGACCAGCGGGTCGATCGGCTCCTTGAAGATCTTCTCCGGCGTGCTAGCGGCGACCTCCTCGATATCCATGCCCCCCTCGGTGGAGGCGATCAGCGTCACCTTGGAAGTGGCGCGGTCGACCACCAGGCTGAGGTAGAGCTCCCGGGCGATATTGCACCCCTTCTCCACCAGCACCCGCTTGACCACCTTGCCTTCCGGACCGGTCTGGTGCGTCACCAGGGTCATGCCGAGAATCTGCCGGGCGATGTCCCGCACCTCACTGGGAGTTCTCGCCAGCTTGACGCCCCCTGCTTTGCCGCGGCCGCCGGCATGAATCTGGGCCTTTACCACCCACGGCCCGTCGCCGAGGCGCTTGGCCATCTCGCGGGCACTGGCGCTGTTGTAGCAGACGTTCCCGTCGGGCACGGCAACGCCATAGCTCCTGAGAATCTCTTTGGCCTGGTACTCATGAATGTTCATCGACTTCCTCCAACAGGACAGAAAAACCGGTTTCGACTGACGTTCAGCGACAGCTCACTTTTTCCGTCAGGACCGGCAACAGCTGTTTCAGATCGGCCACCGCCAGCACGTCGGCCACCTCGCCGATGGGAGCATCCCGATCGGTGTTGATGGCAATGACGAACTCGGACTTCTTCATCCCGGCCAGGTGCTGCACCGCCCCGGAGATGCCGCAGGCCATGTACAGCTTCGGCGACACGGTCTGGCCGGTGCTGCCGACCTGGCGGTCGTGGGGAGCCCAACCGGCATCGACGACCGGGCGGCTGGCGGCGTATTCGCCCCTCAGCGCCTGCGCCAGCTTCTCCACCAGCACGATCTGGTCCGGTTTGCCGATACCCCGGCCGGCACTGACGATGATCTCCGCCCTGGTCAGATCGACTCCGCCTTTCTCGGCCATTTCATAGCCGATGAACTCGACGCTGCCGGTCCCCTGGATCTGCACCGCTTCGACTTGCGGCGTGCCGGCCGGTGCCTCCTCGGCGGCAAACGCTCCCGGCTGTACAGTGATCACGCTGAGCGGGGTGGCCGTTCGCACCCGGCGGCGCAGCTTGGCATTGCAGGCGGGCACGAGGAAGGCGCCATCTTCGATGGCCAGCACTTCCGAGATCTGCCCCGCATCCAGGGCGAAGGCCAGCCGGGGAGCGAGATCCCAGCCGTAGGAGCTGTGGGCGAAGACCACCGCTTCCGGTTTCTCCCGGGCGACGATGTCCAGCAGCAGATCCCGGTGCGTTTCCGGATTGTATTCGCCGGCCTTGTCGGCCGCGGCCAGGTAGACCCGGCCATCGAAACGGGGCAGCTGATCTTCGCTGCCGACCAGAAAGATAGCCGCTTCGGCCCCGAGCGTCCGGGCGAAAGTGACCAGTTCGTAGGTGGTGTCGAGCAGCTTGCCTTCTCTGGATTCTCCAACAAGCAGAAGTTTCATCGGTTTCTCCTTATTTCAGAACGGTAGTTTTTTCTTTGAGTATCCGCACCAGCTTGTCGGCCAATTCGTTGATATCGCCCTCGAGCACCAGACCGCCTTTTCTCTTTTCCGGGACAAACATCTTCTCGACCTGCACCCGCCCCTCGACCTTGAGCAGTTCGCCGACCTCGATGGTCCGCATTTCCTTCTTCTTGGCTTTCATGATGTTGGGCAGGGTGGGGTAGCGCGGCGTGTTCAGGCCGAGCTGACAGGTCACCAGGGCCGGGGTCCGCACCTTGACCACCGCCTTAAGCCCTCCTTCCAGTTCGCGCTTGGCGCTGATAACGCCGTCGGCAAAGGCGAAATCGACGATGGTGGTTACCGACGGCAGGCCAAGCATTCCCGCCAGCAGCACGCCGACCTGGGCCGAGCCGCGGTCCTGGGACTGCATACCGGTGAAAACGACGTCGAAACCCTGGTCCCTGGCGAACTCGGCGATGATCGAGGCGATGCTGTAGGGGTCGCGTTGGAAGTAGGCATCGTCCTTGACGTGCACCCCGCGGTCGGCACCCATGGCCAGGGCCTTCTTGAGGGCTTCCTTGACCCGCTCCGGGCCGATCGACAGGACGGTCAGGTCGCTGTCGCCGCCGACCTGCTCTTTGAGTTGCACCGCCTGCTCGACGGCGTACTCGTCATACTCGTTCAGACGCCAGGCAAGGTCATTTTCGTTGTACCAGATCCCATCGCCGTCGATGCGGAACCTGGATTCCATATCCGGGACCTGTTTGATGCAGACAAGGATTTTCATTGGTGACCTCCGTTTGGATGAATTGGAGAATATTTTTGCCTTCAGGGGTTTTCGGTTACAGCCTCTCAGCCAGGATCTCAGCGATATCCCGGGGCGCCAGATGTTCCTCGAGTGCCGCCCCCTTGATGCCGTCCTCGAACATGGTCAGGCAGAAGGGGCAATTGGAGATCAGGGTAGGGGCGCCGGTAGCGGCGGCCATGCCGGCCCGGGTCTCGCTGATGCGGCTGCCGAGTTTTTCCTCGGCCAGTATGCGGCCGCCGCCGGCGCCGCAGCAGAAGCTCTCTGCCTGGCTGCGCTCCATCTCGCGGATGTTGGCGCCGGCCGCCGCGAGCAGGGCGCGGGGTTCCCGGTAGATGTCGTTGTGGCGGCCGAGATAGCAGGAGTCGTGATAGGTGCAGTCGAAATTCTGCGCGTTAAGCCGCAGCCGCCCGTCCTGCAGCAGGCCGTGCAGGAAGGTGGTGTAGTGCTCGGTTTCCACCTCGAAGCCCAGATCCCGGTAATCCTTGGCCAGGGTATTGAAGCAGTGCGGGCAGGCGGTGACGACTTTCTTGATGCCGTAGCCCTTGATGGTCTCGATGTTTTCGCTGGCCAGGGCCTGGTAAAGGTATTCGTTGCCGAGCTTGCGCATCGGCTCGCCGCAGCACTTCTCCTCCTTGCCGAGGATGCCGACCCGGACGCCGGCGGCGGCGCAGAGCTGAATGAAGCTTTTGGCAACCTTGATGTTGCGCTTGTCGAAGGAGGCGTAGCAGCCGACGAAATAGAGGATGTCCACCTCTTCGCCATCCTCCATGCGGCTGACCGGCAGCCCTTCGGCCCAGTCGCCGCGGGCGGCGAAGGCCATGCCCAGGGGATTGCCGTTGACTTCGGCGTTGTTCATCGCCGTCATGACCTCTTCCCCGGGGAATTCGCCTTCCATCAGCACCAGGTTGCGGCGCATATCGACGATCTTGCCCACATGTTCGATGGACGCCGGGCAGATTTCCTGGCAGGCCCGGCAGGTGGTGCACGACCACAACACGTCCTGGCCGACCTTTTCGATGAGCCCGGTCTCCGGGGCGGTGAAGGCCACCTCCCCCAGCTGGTTGACGACCTTCATCGGCGACAGCGGTTTGTCCGTCGCGAAGGCGGGGCAGCGGTCCTGGCAGCGCTTGCACAGGGTGCAGGCATCGGCGTCGAAGATGTCTTTCCAGGTCAGGTCCTTCAGATGCGCCGCGCCGAAACTCTCGGCCTCTTCGTTCTCCATGTCGAGGGTGACCAGGGCGCCTTTGGGACCGCGGTCGGCGAATAGGTAATTGGCGCTGGTGGTGAAGATGTGGCGGAACTTGGTAAAGGGGATGGCGACGATGAACCCGATGCCCAGGGCGAAATGCCCCCACCAGAGGGAGGCGTGCAGGGTGCGCAGGGCATCGCTTCCCATGCCGGTAAAGGCCTTGGCCACCAGCAGTCCGACCGGCGACCAGACCGCCAGGTCCATGCGCGCCGGTACTTCCGTCACCGCCATTCGGGCGCCCTCGATGAGAAAGCCGGTCACCAGGATGGCGAAGAGCAGGCTATGCATGAGGACGTCGTCGCGGCGGTTCTCGAGCCCCTTCGGTCGCACCAGGTAGCGGCGCACCAGCAGCCCGAGCAGCATGAGAATGGCTACCGCCCCCGCCAGGTCCAGAACCAGGGAGAAGATCTTGTAGAAGTTCCCCTTGAGGAATTGGACGCCGAACAGCAGGTCGGTGAAGTCGGCCTGCAGGGCGACCAGGCAGGTGCCGATGAAGAGCAGAGCAAAGCCCCAGAAGAAGAGGCCGTGGGCAGAGCCCGGCCCTCGTGACCCGCAGCACTTTGCGCTGCAGCAGGATGTTCCTGCACATATCGGCCACCCGGGCGGGCAGGTTGTCGGTCCGGTTCAGGGGTTTCCCCTGCCGGTAGACCTTGACTCTCTGCAGAAATCCCCAGAGCAGCACACCCAGGGCGGCGGCGGCGAAGGCGTACATGGGAACGAGCACTATTGCGCCGTGGCCGATGTTCCAGTAGAGTTCGCGTGAAAATTCCATGTCCTGCTCTCTCTGTCGGGTCTATTCGTAGATGTAAAAACCCCTGCCGCTCTTGCGTCCGTAGAAGCCGGCCTCGACCATCTTGACCAGCAGCGGGCAGGGGCGATACTTGGGATCGCGGAAACTGTCGTAAAGTACTTCCATGATGGCCAGGCAGGTATCCAGGCCGATGAAGTCGGCCAGGGTCAGGGGGCCCATCGGCTGGTTAGTGCCGAGTTTCATCCCCTTGTCGATATCCTCGGCGTTCGCCACCCCTTCAAACAGGGCGAAGGCGGCCTCGTTGATCATCGGGATGAGGATGCGGTTGACGATAAACCCGGGGTAGTCGGCGGCTACCGCCATCTCCTTGCCGAGCCTGCCGATCAGGGTGGTGGTCGTCTGAAAGGTCTCCTCGCTGGTGGCCAGGCCGCGGATCACCTCCACCAGGTTCATGACCGGCACGGGATTCATGAAATGCAGGCCGATGACTTTATCCGGCCGGCCGGTCACCGCGGCAATGCGCGTAATCGGTATCGAAGAGGTGTTGGAAGCCAGGATCGCCTCCTTGCCGACGATCCCGTCGAGTTTGCGGAAGATCTCGAGCTTGAGCGCCTCTTTTTCGGTGACCGCCTCGATGCACAGCTCGCAGTCGGCGAGATCCTCCATCGCCTGCGTGGTCCGGATCCGCCCGAGGATGGCCGGGATGGCGGCGGCATCGAGCAGTCCCTTCTTGGCCTGGCGCTCCAGGTTCTTGCCGATGCCGGCGAGCGCCTTCTCCAACTGCGCGCCCGCGATATCGAAGAGCACGACTTCCAGTTCATTCTGGGCCAGCACATGGGCAATGCCGCTTCCCATCTGTCCGGCACCGAGTACCCCGATTTTCTTCAGCATAAAATTCCTCCTGGTTGGTCGTTCCACAAATCCATATCGCTTGTGGGGAGCGGCTTCAGCCGCAATGCTTCCGCAAAGTGCTCCCATGCTCTCCTAGACGCGTTCGAAAATGACCGCCACGGCCTCGCCGCCACCGATGCACAAGGTGGCCAGCCCATAGCGAGCCTGACGTTTCTGCATCTCCCGCACCAGGGTGGCGGTCAGGCGGGCGCCGCTCGCTCCCAGGGGATGGCCGATGGCGACCGCACCGCCGTTGACGTTGACCTTCTCCGGGTCGAGCCCCAGCTTGCGGATGGCGAGCAGGGTGACGGCCGCAAAGGCCTCATTGATCTCAAACAGGTCGATATCGCCGATGGCCAGCCCGGCGCGGGCGCAGGCCTGTTCGATGGCGCCGACCGGGGCCTCGGTGAACAGATCGGGGTGCAGGCTGTTGGAAGCGTAGGCGACCAGCCGGGCCTTGGGCTTGAGGCGGTATTTTTCGACGGCCTCGGCGCTGGCGAGGATGCTGAGACCCGCCCCGTCGTTGATGGTCGAGGCGTTGCCGGCGGTGACGGTCCCGTCCTTTCTGAAGGCGGGGCGCAGCCCTGGAAGTTTGTCGAAATCGACCTTGAAGGGCTCCTCGTCTTCGGCGATCACCACCTCGCCCTTGCGGGTCTGCTTCACCACGGGAACGATTTCCGCCTGAAAGATCTTCTCCCGGATGGCCTCCTGGGCTCGGCGATAGGAGCGCAGGGCGAAGGCGTCCTGCTCCTCGCGGGTCAGCCCGTGCTTCTGTGCCGTGGCCTCGGCGATCACTCCCATGTGATTGCCGCTGTAGGGGTCCTGCAGGCCGTCATGGACCATCAGGTCGATCAGCTCGCCGTTACCCATCCGATAGCCGTAGCGTGCCTGCTTGAGTGCATACGGCGCCTGCGACATGTTTTCCATCCCGCCGGCGATCACTACCGAGGCGTCGCGGAGCCGGATGGAACCGGCGCCGAGCATCAGGGCCTTGAGACCGCTGCCGCACACCTTGTTGATGGTCATGGCGGGGACGCTATCGGGCAGCCCGGCATAGCGCATGGCCTGGCGGGCCGGCGCCTGGGCCGAGCCGCCGGCGAGGACCTGGCCGACGATCACCTCGTCCACTGCTTCGGCCGGCAGCCCGGAACGCTCAAGAAGACCTTGAATGACGGCGGCCGCCAGGCGCGGCGCCTCCACATCGGCGAGCGCCCCACCGAAGGACCCCTGAGGGGTGCGCAGCGATTCGACTACATAGACATCTTTCATGACCGTTCTCCCGACAATCTGAGTGAGATAGGGAGGTAGTGAGACAGTGAGGCAGTAAACAAACTACTTACTATCTCACTACTGGCTACCTCACTGGGTTAATCTCTTCGGTGTGAGATAGTGAGGTGGTGAGATAGTGAAAAGAACTACTTACTACCTCACTACTGGCTACCTCACTGATTTTTTGGCAGCTGACCGCGCTTGACCAGCTTTTCGTAACGGAACGCTCCCCACAGGGCGGCGCCGATGGCGCCGGCAAACATGGAATCGGGGTGCGAGGCGATCTGCGTCCCCAACTTCTGCTTTTCCATCGTGTCCTGGATGGCTTTGACCAGGCCGGTGTCGAGCGCCAGGCCGCCGGTCATCATCACCACCCCCTGGGCGCCGATGGACTTGAGCAGCTTGACCAGGCGGTCGGCCATCGACTCATGGATGCCGCGCAGGATGTCGCTGGGCGGGATCGAGCGGGAAACCATGTTGATGACGTCGGTCTCGGCGAGCACGGCGCAGATGCTGCTGACCGGCTCCGGTTTGGTGGATTGCTGCGAAAGTTCGCCGATCTCGTCCTGCGCGATGCCCAGGTAGCGGGCGATATTTTCGAGAAACTGGCCGGAGCCCGAGGCGCACTGGCTGGTCATGCGGTAGTTGAGCACCTTCCCCTGGGGATCGATGTTAATGGCGCGACCATTCAGGGCGCCGATATCGAGCACCGCCCGGGCCTTGGGGTTGAGGTAAAGTGCCCCGCGGGCATGCGTCGTCATGGAATAGAAATGCCCGGTGGCGCTCTTGACGCTCTCCCCCTCGCCGGTGGTGGCGACGTAATTGACCTGCTGGCGCTTGACCCCGGCTTTTTCCAGCACGTATTCGATCGACTCATCGACCAGCTTGTAAGGGTCGCGCTGGCGGATGCGCGCGTCCCAGCGCGCCAGCCATTGATTTTTATTGTCTTCCACCCCGAACAGCGCGGTCTTGATCACGCCGGAGCCGACGTCGATGCCAATGGAAAGGGTCATGCTCTCTCTCCTTCCTAGTTGATGACAGCCCGATGGGCGAAGCTCGCGCCACCGAGAGCACCGGTGAAGATCGATTCGGCACTGATGTTGATGGTGACCTCGCCGTAGTTCTCCCGGATCAGCGTGCGCAGTTCTTTCACGGCGGCCTCGTTCTTGGCGACCCCGCCGGTGAAGGTGAACTGGTCGGTGACGCCGCCGGAGCGGGAGATGATCGACATGGCGCGCAGCATGATCGCCCGGTGCAGACCGGCGAGGATGTCGGCACGCGACTCGCCCAGGGCCAGTCGGTCGCGCAGCTCGGCGCCGGCGAAGACGGTGCAGGTAGAATTGATCCGGGTGGTTTTGGTGGCCTTCATGGCGATGGGGCCGAGCTCGTGCAGACCGATCTTCATCTCGTCGGCGATATAACCGAGGTAGCGGCCACAGCCGGCGGCGCAGCGGTCGTTCATCTGGAAGTTGGTGACGATGCCGTTCTCGTCCACCTGGATTCCCTTGGTGTCCTGGCCGCCGATATCGAGCACGGTGCGGGTGTCGGGAAACATCATGTGGGCCCCGAGCCCGTGGCAGAGGATCTCGGAGCGGATGTGCTCCTTGGGGAAGGGCAGGCGGACCCGGCCGTAGCCGGTGCCGACCACGTAGGTTTCCTCCAGCTCGTAATCGAGTACCTTCTTCAGGGCGGCCTGGGCGGCGGCCTGGCTGACCTCCGCCCCCTGGACCTGCTGCAGGGCACGCGACAGGCCATTCAGGAGTTGCCGGGCGACCATCTCGTCCGTGGAGACCATGCTCTCGATGTCGATGATCGACTTGTCGTAGATGTTGAGCAGGGCATCGAAGCTGACGCCGGCCTCCTTGCCGATCGTCTCGGCAAGGTTCATGAAGCGGGAGCCGGCGATGTCGCGGAAGAAGTCCGATTTGCGCTCGGCGCCAGGAGCATAAATCTCGGGGGCTTCGGTTTCGATTCTGGCGAAGACGGCATCCAGGGCCTGCCCGAGGGCGCCTTTCATCTCTTTGAAGCGCGGATGGTCGAGATATCTGTCGCTGGTCTCCTTGAGCTGACTGAGCTCGGCAAGGAACTGCTCCAGGCGAAAATTGCGCTCCAGGTCGGCCATCAGCAGTTCGGCGGCGCCACCGGAGCCCAGTGCCTGCTTGAAAAGGGTGAAGCGGGCGGCGATCTTGGCTTCCTGCTTGGACACCGTGGCCGCCACATCGTAATTGGAGCGGGAATTGGTGATGCCGCGGCCCAGGATCGTGCGGTTCTCGTCCATCAGCACCGCCTTGGTGGTGGTGGATCCCAGGTCGATTCCGATAAATGTGCGCATGGCCGGCCTCCCTTAAGCGGCTACGGTGGCAGAGCCGCCGGAGCGGCGCTTCTGGTCGATCATCTGGAAGTAGCTCTCCAGACGGTTCTTGACGTTGGCCGCCGAGAAGTAGCGCGGATCGACCAGGTCGGTTTCGATGAAAGCGCCCGGCTTGCCGGTCAGCTTCTCGACCTCACGCATCATCACCAGCTGACCGGCGGAAAAGCTGTTGCAGCTCTTGATGGAGTTGATCAGAAGACCGTCGGCCTCGTATTCCTTGATATTGCGCGCCAGCATGTCAACCCGGGTCGGCAGGTTGCGGTTGGTGTAGACACCCAGGCAGTAGTCGGCCAGGCTCTCCAGCGGATGGTCCGGGTCGTGACGGAAGTTGTCGTAGTCGTAGACCCCGCCGACCTTGGTGTAGGTGCTGGCGACGACCACGGCGCCAGCCTCGTAGAACATCTGCCAGAAGTCGCGGAAGCTGGTCCAGTTCGGCGGGCCTTCGACCACCAGCCGGTAGTTCTCCTCGGCCATGTCCCCTTCCGGGGTCTGGGCACCCAGTCCCAGGTCGATCCGCTCCTGGATTTCCTGGCGCAGCAGCTGGTAATAGGTGATGGCCTCATCGGTGCCGCGGAAGGCGGTGAAGATCGGTCCCATGTAGTAGACGCCGCCGAAATAGCAGTCAATGGGGGACGGCTTGTGTTTGGACTGCTCGAGCATCCACACCAGGTCGTTCTCGGCGATCGCCGATTTGCGCAGATACTCGCGCAGGCGATCGATGTCGAACTTGATCCCGGAGACCTTTTCCAGGGTGGGGATGACCTCCTCCTTGAGCTGCTTGACGATATAATCGCGCATGTTCCTGGTCGGCTTGCCGTCGGCGGAATAGGGGACGTGCAGCATCACCGTCGGGCAGTTGTACTGCTCGCGCAGCAGTTCGAACCACTTGAGGAAAGTGAAGCAGCCGGTATAGGAGAGCAGCAGCAGGTCCGGGTCGGGAAACGGCTTGCCGTTGGGGGCGATGTTCCCCTTGGCCATCATCCCGAGGTCCGCCTTGACATAGGTACACACGTCCTCGGAGTGCCCGGAGCGTTCGGCTTCGATGATCATCTCGCCGGATTTCTTGCGCATGGCATTCTGGATGGCGTTGATCTCCGGCAGGTTGTTGGCGATATCGAAACACATGAGCAATTCATTGAGGTTGCCGGGCACGAAGGTGGAAGAGACCTTGACCTTGCCGCTGGTGATCTTGTCATAGTTGCGGCCGATCATCTCCTTCTGCAGTACCTGCGAATGAGACTTTATAATGTCCTGGCTCATGCTTCACTCCATAATTTGATGGAATCGGCGAAGGTGCCGGCCTGCTCGCGGATCGGCTGCATCTGTCCCGAGTTCTCGGCGTACTGCATGGTGATGTAGGGAATCTTGTGCGCCTTGAGACGGGTGACCAGCATGGGCTGGTCGAGAAGTGCCGGATC
Source organism: uncultured delta proteobacterium (assembly GCA_963816395.1). GTDB lineage: Bacteria > Desulfobacterota > Desulfuromonadia > Desulfuromonadales > JACZKF01 > CAWFKQ01. The sequence goes on from CAWFKQ010000016.1 coordinate 468,946, forward strand.
GCAGAAACTCGGCGCCGCGAAAATGACGCCGTCGGCGCGCCGCTTGCGAATATTGCCGAGCAGGTAATTCCCTTTGGCTTCGATGTCGACCTCGAATTTGGCGGCCGTCTCGGCGCTGTGGTGCAGGAACGCCAGCGCCAGATTCTCGATCGGGTCGCCGCTCGTCGGCACATCTTCCAGCAGCCAGCGGGTGACCAGCATGAAATCGTCATCAACGATGTAGCAGCCGGCCATCTCCAGCGATTTGATCAGGTTGAGCGGCGGTTGCTCGCAGAAGGCGCCGGTCAGGGCGACCCGGCAGTTGTCGCGCATCGGCCGGTTCTCCGCCTCGGCGGCGGCAAGGTAGTCCTGCATCAGCTGAGTGTGCTCCTCGACGGGGAGCACCATGCCGGCCCGCATCAGCAGATAGACCTCGGCCGAGGGCGCTTTCCAGGGCTGCTCGGCGCGGAAATCGTAGACCTTGTTCACCCACCGGCGATTTTCATTATACACCGCGGTGGAGTTGCGGATATCCTCGTCGGTGATTTCGCGCCCGCCGAGTTTTTCCAGCCCTTCCTTGAACTCACGCAGTTCGTTGGCGTAGAAAACGCCGCCGACTTCGTCCTTATAGTTCTGCGGCACATCAAAGTAGCGCACGTACTTGTCCTTGAACATCAGCTGCCAGATGCCGCTCAGGTTGCGGATGACGTCGCAGATGGAGGGGAACATCATGCCGTCGACAAAGTCGAGCCTGCCGGTGATCGCCAGCTCGATGGTCGAACGCGGAATGCGGCAGATATAGCTCTGGTAAAAGGCGTCGCCGTGGATCACCTCCATGTCGGCGCCGCCGCCCAGAATGCCGAGCGGCAGCATGCCGGCGGCATGGATGATCTCACGCGGCACATAGACGGGCATGTAGCCGATGACCTTGCGCCCGGGCGCGGCCGCTTTCCATTCACGCGCCTTGCTGAAATCGAGATCCTCAAAGATGGACTGACAGAGCTCGACGATCTCTTTGACCGATTTTTTACTCATGAAATCTCTCCTCATTCGATAAACCGAGATCGTCCCTGATCCTCAGCCTTTGATGCCCGGCATCAGACTCTCGATCAGCTCCTCGGTCCACGGTGTTCCCTTGGCCAGAGCCTGGCGCAGCTGGACGAAATCGATCTCGCGCCCGGTCTCCTTGGTTCCCCTCGTTGAAGGCGCGAAAGCCGGTGCGCGCTTCGTTCATCATGTTCAGCGCCAGCCAGGCGCGGGAATTTTCCTTGTTGCGGTTCCAGGCGTCGAGCTTGGGCTTGCGCAGCTCCTCCAGGCTCTTGGTCATGCACTCGGGGAAGGTCTCCAGCAGCTTGGCGCACAGCTCCTCCACCTTCTGATCGAGCAGGCTCAGGTCCACCTCGCCGCCCTTGATCTGTGCCTGTCCTTCCTTGAAGGCGGCGCCGGTCTTGAACTCGCCATGCACCAGCCGGCCGTACTCGTCGAGCAGCCGGTCGGTGATCACCGTCGGGTTGGCGACGAATTTGCCTGCCACCTTCAGCGCCGGCACCACGTCGGCGATGATCCCCAGCCGCGCCGCCTTGTGCGCCGAGAACGGCTCGCACAGCGTGCCGGAAACCATCGCCTGCTCGCAGCCGATCATCAGCGGCAGAAAGTCGGTCGCCCCGCCGATGGCCGCCGAACCGTGCTTGGGCCCGGCCTGGCCGAAGTTCGCCAGGTCCTGGGCGAGGCTGAAGTCGCAGGCCATGCCGATCTCCTGGCCGCCGCCGATGCGCATGCCGTTCACCCGGCAGACCACCGGCTTGTCGCAGCCCAGGATGGCCGAGACCATGTCGTTGAACAGCCGCATGTACTGGCGGTACTCCTGCGGGTTGCCGGCGTAGTACTCGGCGTATTCCTTGGTGTTGCCGCCGGTGCAGAAGGCCTTGTCGCCGACGCCGGTGAACACCACCGCGTTCACCTGCCGGTCGACCGAGGCCCGGCGAAAGGCGAGAATGGTCGCCTTGACCATGTCGGTGGTATAGGAGTTGTACTGTTTGGGGTTGTTGAAGATGATCCAGGCATTGTAGAGCCCCTCGGCCACCGCGCCGTCACGGCCTCGGGCGGGGCGCTTCTCGTAGCGGACCATCCCGTCGCACAGACTCTCCACCTCCCGGTCGATCAGGTTATGGTCGATCAGATGCCCCGGGGCGGTGCGGGCAATTATCTCTTCGGTCCTGGCCATGGCTTGCCTCCTATAATTTATTGGGAATAGTTTCGGTGGATTTCGCGAAATCCTGGCAGATCGAATAAAGTCTTTGGACATCTCCTATTATGGCAAAATGGTACTTCAATACTTATTTAGGGTCAAGGAAAAAATCCCCGCCCTTGGAAATTTTCAGTCGCCTATTCCCGGGTATTTCTACCGGTTGCCGCCGGTTCACCGGGCGCGCCGCTCAGCGCCTTGCCCAGGAAGTTGGTGGGATTCCCCGAGAACACCCGGGTCTCGATCTCCTCCGGCAGTTCCAGTTCTCTGACCATCCGGATGTAGTCGAACACGGTTTCCGGGGCGTAGAGAAGGGCGTCGGAGCCGAAACACACCCGGTCGGCGTAATGAAGGATGAAGTCCCGGTAACCGGCCGGACTGCTCCTGATGTAGGGAAGCATGGAGGCGAAATCCGTGTACACGTTGGGATAGCGGTCGAGGATCTTGCGAAACGCGCTCCGGCCGATGCCCAGGTGCGCGAAGTTGACCCGAAGTCGGGGGAAATCGTCCAGCAGCGCGGCCATCAGGTCGCCGTAGCGCCGGGCATCCATGTGATAGAGCAATGGCAGATCGTGGGCTTCGGCAAAAGCGAAGATCTCCCATTCGCGCCGCCGGTACTGCTCGAGACTGATGCCGAAAGTATCCGGAACGTTGCCGACGCCGAGATCGTTCCCGTCCTCGGCGAGGTAAATGCCCTTGATCCCGCGGAATCCCTGCGCGAGGTAATTCTCCAGGGTGGGGGCCACCTCGCCCCACAAATGACGCGTGTCCACGAAGGGCAGGAGGACGGGGGCGTTCAGCCGGGTCAGCTCCAGAAGGTCAGCCGCTTCGTGGAACAGCCGGTCGCCCCGGTTCTCGATATAGCCGGGGATCAGGTTCCACATGGCTTCGGCGTCCAGGTGCGTATTCACCAGCCCCACCACGGCCAGATGCCGGAGACCTTCTTTCTGCAGCGCCTCGATCCCGCGGGCAACGGCCTCGGCGTGCTGTCTGCCGGTAAAGCAATGAAGGTGAACGTCGATAATTTCCTGGCGCATCGCCGATTCAGATTCCATGGGGGGATTCCGGCCGGCGCATGATGGCTTCGATGAGGGTGATCCGGCCTTCTTCGAGATTACGCACCTGATTCTCCGCCATGGCGCGAAAATCCGGGCCCAGGAGCAGGTGGATGCCGAGGGAGGGAGAACCCAGGCGGCGGATTTTCTCGCCCAGGTGGCGAAACCAGGACCGGCAGGTTTCCGTCACATCCCGCCACAGCACGGTCTCGAAGCCGGTTGCCTCCAGACTTTCGCGCATCTGCTGCGGCGTGGAGAGAAAGCTGATCGAAGACTCCCGCGCCCAGGGAACGGGGAAGTGCACCGGTCCGCCAGCTCCGGCGAAGATTTCATAGAGAGCCAGCACCCCGCCCGGCTTCAGAACCCGCCACATTTCGCGGCAGAGTTCTTCCTTGGCGGGGATGTTCATCCCGGCATGCTGCATCCAGAGCACATCGAAATTTCCCTCGGCGAAGGGCATGTCGAGAGCGTTGCCCTGCCGATAGCGGACGCGGGAATCGAGGCCGAGGCGCCGGGTGAGCATGGCGGCCACCCGGCAATATTCCGCGCTGAGATCGATCCCGGTGACCTGGCAACCGAAGCCGCGGGCGAGATCTCGGCAGGCGCCGCCGAGGCCGCTGCCGATATCCAGGACCCGCATACCCTCGTTGAGGGAGATCTCCTGGGCCAGCGCTAGCGTCGCCTGGCGCCCGCGAATATGAAACTGATCAATCGGGGCAAGATCTTCAACGGTCAGGTGCTCCGGGTCCTTGCCGGCTTCAGCCAGAGCTCGCAGGATGGCAGCACCGAGATCCTGATGGGAATAGTGGGCCTCTACCCTCGTCGAATTCCCGTCAGATGGGTTCATTCCATCGTTCCTCATGTCCGGCTCTCGACATTCCCGCCGGCGTGTCTGGTTCCGGCCAGGGCCGGTCGGCTGCAGGAGATCAGACCAGCGTCAGGAGCACTTGACCGATCTCGACGCTATTTCCCTCCTGTATGCAAAGTTCGCCGATGGTTCCGTCCCGGTCGGCGCAGATCTCGTTCTCCATTTTCATCGCCTCCAGAATCAGCAGCAGATCGCCTTCCTGGACCCGTTGCCCGGGAGACACCTCGATCTTCCAGACGTTGCCGGCCAGGGGAGCGGTCACTCCGTTCCTGTCGGCTGCGGCGGGCGTAGCGGACGGGGAGGGGGCGGCCGGTTTGCCGACTGCATCGCCGGTAAAGGTCAGCAGGATCGCCCCGGGATCGACGGCATCGCCTTCTTTGACCCGGATTTCGGCCACGACTCCGGATCTTTCGGCCAGCACCTCGTTCTCCATCTTCATGGCCTCAAGAATGAAGAGCAGGTCGCCTTCTTCGACCTTCTGCCCCGGCTTCACCTCGATCTTCCAGATGTTGCCGGCCAGGGGAGCCACAACCTCACCCCCAGTGGCCGCTGCCTCGGCGGCCTGCGGCGCAGTTGCGTTCGCGGCCGCGGCGGCAGCGGCGGCCGCCTGGCCGCTTGCCCCGGCAACGTGAACGACGAAACTTCGCCCGCCGCCGGTAACGGTGAAAACCTCGCCGGCAGGCGCCGGAGCGGCGGCGGTAGAGGACTCCTCGCCCGTCGGTGCGGGTTCGAAGGCGCCCGGGTTGCCGCGGTTCTCCAGGAACTTGAGGCCCACCTGCGGGAACAGGGCACAGGTCAGCACGTCTTCTACTTCATTCTCGGCGAGGCGGATCCCCTTCTGCGCGGCGACCAGGCGCAACTCGCCGGTGAGTTTCTCCATTTCCGCCGCCAGCAGCTCCGCCGGCCGGCAGGTGATCGGTTCGGCGCCGTTGAGGACCTTCTGCTGCAACTCCCGGTTCACCGGCGCGGGGGTGGCGCCGTATTCCCCCTTCAGGACGGCGGCGGTTTCCTTGGTCATCGACTTGTAGCGCTCGCCGGTAAGGATATTGAGGACCGCCTGGCTGCCGACGATCTGCGAGGTGGGGGTCACCAGGGGGATAAAGCCCAGGTCCTCGCGCACTCTGGGGATCTCCTCCAGAACCTGGTCCATCTTGTGGATGGCGCCCTGCTCGCGCAGCTGGTTTTCCATATTGGTCAGCATGCCGCCGGGGACCTGCGCCGTGATGATCCGGGCGTCGATCCCCTTCAGGGAACCTTCGAATTTCGCGTACTTCTTCCGCACGTCGCGGAAATAGGCGGCGATCTCCTGCAGCAGCCCGAGGTTCAGGCCGGTGGCATGCCCGGTCCCCTCGGTGATGGCGACCAGGGTCTCGGTGGGGGAGTGGCCGTAGGTCAGGCTCATGGAGGAAATGGCCGTGTCGACGTTGTCGACTCCCGCCTCCAGCGCCTTGAGGTAGGCGGCGGTGGACATGCCGGTGGTGGCATGGCATTGCATGTGGATCGGCATGGCGAGTGCCGCCTTGAGCTTTTTGACCAGCTCGTAGGCGACATAGGGCGAGAGCAGGCCGGCCATGTCCTTGATGCACAGCGAGTGGGCGCCCATGTCCTTGATCTGCTTGCCGAGCTCGACCCATTTTTCGATGGTGTGAACCGGGCTGACGGTATAGGAGATGGTCCCCTGGGCATGTTTCCCCTGCCGCAGAACGGCCCGGATGGCCGTTTCGAGATTGCGCGGATCGTTCATGGCGTCGAAGACGCGAAAAACATCGATGCCGTTGATCGCCGCCCGCTCGACGAATTTCTCGACCACATCATCGGCATAATGCCGGTAGCCGAGGATGTTCTGCCCCCGGAAGAGCATCTGCTGCCGGGTGTTGGGCATCGCCTTTTTCAGCGCCCGCAGGCGCTCCCAGGGATCCTCGCCGAGAAACCGGATACAGGAATCGAAGGTGGCGCCGCCCCACGTTTCCAGCGACCAGTAGCCGACCTGGTCGAGTTTCTCGGCGATGGGCAGCATATCCTCCAGGCGCAGGCGGGTGGCGAACAGGGACTGGTGTGCGTCACGCAGCACAACTTCGGTGATTCCTAGTGGTTTTCTTGCTTTGGTCATCGAAAAACCCTTTGTATTTAGGGGCTCTTCCGGAAAGCCCCGGGCACAGGCGCCCGGGGCTTGTTGGGGCGAGCCTTAGCCCTTGATGATGCGGGGCAGAAGCATTTGGTGGACAGGGGTGATCGAGCGGGGATTCTGGTAGTTGGCGCCGGTGAAGGCCTGGATGTACCGGCGCAGGTCCGGGCAGGGAGACGATTTCGTCGACGAAACCCTTGCGGGCGCAGTAGGCCGGACGCGACTTGTCCTGGTAATCCTGGATCATCTGGTTCATCTTCTCCAGGGTCGGTGTGAGATCGCGGCCGGCTTCATCTTCTTTGACCAGGCGGCGGGCATAGGAGGCGGCGGCCGCCGTTTCCCCGTGCATGACGTAGATTTCCGTCAGCGGGGTACCCAGGGTGAAGGCATTGTTGTTGTTGGCCTGGGGTCCGGCCATGATGTAATGGGCAGCGGCGGAGCCCTTGCGCAGCACGACGCACATCATGGAGAGGTTGGTCTGCTCGATGGAATAGACCAGGGACTGCCCCAGGGCGAGCAGTTCGGCTTCTTCGGCCAGATCGCCGACGTCGATACCGGTAGTGTCCTGCAGCCAGATGATGGGCAGGTTGTCGCGGCCGCAGAGGGTGACGAACTCGCCCTGCTTGATGAGTCCCTGGCGGTAATGCTTGCCGCCGACGCCCGGGTAGGCGCCTTGGGCGTACTCGGGATAGCCGGGGAAAACCCCCTGGCGGTTGCCGATGAAGGCGACCGGAAAGCCGTCGATCTTGGCGATGCCGGTGAAGACTTCACGCCCGTAATCGGGGCGGTATTCCATGAACTCGCTGCCGTCGGTGAGGCGTGCCAGGATCTGCAGGGCATCGTAGGGGCGCTTCTGGTTGGCCGGCAGGAGGCGGTCGAGATCTTCGGTTGCGAACCTGGGCTCGGCGGGAGCGGCGACCCGGAAGATGGCCGGATCATAGGCCGGCAGCATGCGCATGTAATCCTTGATCCCGTCAAGGACCCCCTGCTCCGTCTCATGAACTTCACGGAAATAGGCCGTGTGGTCGAAGTGGGTCTCCACCCGGCCGGGGGCTTTCGACTCGAAATTTCTGGTGGCTTCGATGAGCTGGCGGGCGGTTTCGACGTCGAAATGCCCGCGCGGGTTCATCCCGCCGACGATGCCGGCGCCGCCGACGGCGATGTTCGCTCCCTCATGGGCCAGCAGGATAGTGGGGCTGATTCCCTGGTAACCGCCGCCGGCCGGGTTGGTTCCGTAGATGGCATTGAGGATGGGAATCCCCAGCTGGTTCAGTTCGGCATGGCGGTAGAAGGGTGCCCCGTTGGAGCGGCGGCCGGCGTAGACGGTCTCCTGTTCCATGAGCTTGACGCCGCTGCAGTTGGTCAGCCAGACCAGGGGGACGTTGAGCCGCTTGGCCAGGTCGGTGACCAGCAGGATGTTCTCGGCCTGGCCGGCGATCCAGGCGCCGGCCATCACCTTGTTGTCGAAGCCGATGATCACCGCCCAGCGCCCTTCGATCCTGCCGATGCCGTTAACCACCCCGGTACACCCCTCTTCATTGTCCTGGGGGTCAAAGAGGGAGTTGAGGGGGCACCAGGTGCCGGCGTCGACCAGGTACTCGAGGCGGTCGTAGACGGTCATCCCGCCCCGCTGGCGGATTTTCTCGGCGGGGATGCCGGCGGTTCGGACCCGCTCCCGTTCCGCTTCGAGGAGTTTTTCCTGTTCCCGGATCAGATCGACATTCTCCTGGGAGCGCCGGATCTCCGCTTCGCTGAGCTCCTTGCCGATGCCGGACATTTTCTCAAAATACGGGCGCAGTGGCGTTTGCTTACGTGACATGACAGTCCCTTTCACACTGAGAACGCTGGGGATTCAATGCGGCCGCCGCCAGCCGGCCGATAGTCGGCGGCAGGCGGCCGGATGGCGGGATAAGGGGCAGGGGAATCAACCGATGATGGCCAGAATATCCCCTTCCTCAACCGAGTCCCCTTCTTTGACCTTCAGTTCGGTGACGGTGCCGCTCTCATCGCAGAAGATCGGCGTTTCCATTTTCAGCGCCTCGAGGATGATGACCTCGTCGTCCACCTCGACTTTATCCCCAACGGCAACAGTGATTTTCCAGACTTTTCCGGCGATCGGTGCGGTCAGTTCAGCCATTGTTCACTCCCCCTGTTCTGTTAAGATTAATGTTTAAGTTCTTAAAGATATTAACGCAGAGGCGCAGAGCCGCGGAGAAAAAAATTTTATTTGCAGGAACGTCTCTGCGCCTGCGTGTTGTAAAGCTCGGTTATACGGTTATCCGAGTTCCTTCAGCAGAATGGCCGCCGCCACCACGGTGCCGATCACGCCGGCGACATTCGGTCCCATGGCGTGCATGAGCAGGTAACTGCGGCGGTTGGCCTCCGACCCCACTTTGTGCACGCAGCGGGCCGCCATGGGGACGGCCGAAACGCCGGCGGCACCGATGAGGGGATTGATCTTGGTCTTGAGGAAAAGGTTCATGAACTTGGCCATGAGCAGCCCCGACATGGTGCTGACGGCGAAGGCGAAGAGACCAAGGAAGAAGATGAACAGGACCTTGGGGGTGAGAAAGGTATCGGCGGTCATGGTGGCGCCGACGGAAAGCCCCAGGAAGATGGTCACGATGTTCATCAGCTCATTGGAGGAGGCCTTGGTCAGGCGTTCGACGACGCCCGATTCCTTGAAGAGGTTGCCCAGCATGAGCATGGAGATCAGGGGAGCCGAGGGCGGCACGATCAGCATGACGACCATGGCGGTGAGGATGGGGAAGCAGACCTTCTGCAGTTTGCTGACGGGGCGCATTTTCCCCATGACGATCTTACGCTCCTGCTCGGTCGTCAGCAGCTTCATGATCGGCGGCTGGACGATGGGGACCAGGGCCATGTAGGCGTAGGCCGAAACCGCCGTGGCGCCGATGAGCTGCGGTGCCATCTTGGCGGTCAGGTAAACCGTGGTCGGCCCGTCGGCGCCGCCGATAATGGCGATGGAGCCGGCCTCCTGGAGGGTGAAGCCGAACAGGATCGCGGCGAAGAAGGTGATGTAAATGCCGACCTGCGCCCCCGCCCCCAGCAGCAGCGTCTTCGGGTTGGCGATCAGCGGACCGAAATCGATCAGGGCGCCAAGACCGAGGAAGATCAGGGGGGGGATGATGTCCCTGGCGATGCCGTAATTGTAGAAAAACCAGATGAGGCCGTGCTCGGGCTCCATCAGGAAAGTGATCGGCAGGTTGACGATCAGGATGCCGAAGGAAATCGGCAGCAGCAGCAGGGGCTCGTACTGCTTGCGGATGGCCAGATAGAACAGGACGAAAGCGACCAGCCACATGAACACGTTGCCGACCGTCAGGTGGACCACGCCGCTGGCGAAAATAAGGCTTTTGAATACATCTAACATGGCGGATTCCCGAGCCTTTCTTTGCTGACTGCAGCTCTCTGCGGCGGCGCTGTCAGCCGGTGCGGTTCTCTTGTTCCAGGCCTCGAAGCGGTCGATGGCGGCGGTGCCGAGCTGCGTCAGGATCTGCAGCAGGAACATGACCAGATAGACCCCGACGATGCCGGTGAAGAAGACTTCCAGAGCTTTGGACCAGATGTTCACACGTTTACCCCTTTCCTTCCTGTTGCCGGCCGTGGACGAGGCTAGCGGTTTGCCGCATCCCCGAGGGCGACGCCGGCGATGATCGTCTTCTGGATATTGCTGGTGCCTTCGACCACCCGGAGGGACTGGGCATCGCGAAGGAAGCGCTCGGCGGGATATTCGGTGGAGAAGCCGTAGCTGCCGAAGATCTTCATCGTTTCGCTGGCGGCATGGACGGCGGCTTCGGAGGCGAAGAGTTTGGCCATGGAGGTCTGGTACTGGTTAGGCAAGCCCTGATCCTTGAGCCAGGCGGCCTGGTAGACGAGCAGGCGGGCGGCCTCATGTTCGGCGACCATGTCGGCGATCTGCGCCTGAATCATCTGGAAGGAGCCGATTTTTTTGCCGAACTGGGTGCGCTCGTTAGCGTACTCGATGGCCGCCGCAATGGCGCCGCCGGCAATGCCGAGGGCTCCGGCGGAGCAGCTGATGCGGGTGTTGTTAAGCTGCCACATGCAGATCTGAAAGCCCATGCCGACTTTGCCAAGGACGGCGTCCTTGGGAATCCGGGCCTGGCTGAAGGCAATCTCGCCGGTGGGGGCGCAGTGCAGGCCGAGCTTGGTATTGATCGGTGCGGTGACGATCCCCTCGGTGTCTTTCAGATTGACGATGAAGCAGGTCATCCCCTTGTACTTCTGGCTCTTGTCGGTGTAGGCGTAAACCAGGCCCCAGTCGCCGACATGGGCATTGGAGATCCACATCTTCTGGCCGTTGAGCTCCCAATAGTCACCGCGATCGGTGGCCGTCGTCTGCATGCTGGCGACATCGGAGCCGGAATTGGGCTCGGTGATGGCAAAAAAGCCGAAGGAATCGGCACTGACCCAGCTGGGGATGAAGCGCTGTTTCTGCTCCTCGCTGCCGAATTTATTGACCGTTATCGCCGGTCCGATGTTCTGCATGTTGAACGGCAGGCGCCAGGAGCCGCTGACCTTGGCGATCTGCTCGGCCAGGATCACCGACTCGAGAAAGCCGAAGCCGTTGCCGCCGTATTCTTCCGGCAGGGCGCAGCCGAAGAAGCCGAGTTCGGCCATCTTTTTCACCAGTTCCGGGCGGAACCGGTGATTCGCTTCGTCCTCTTTGAGGGTGGGAAGGATTTCCTTCTGCGCGAAATCCTTGGCCAAATCCTGCATCATCCGTTGTTCATCCGTCAATCCGAACTGCATCTTGACCTCCAGGGTAGACAGGTTCTAGGTTAAGCCAAATAGCGAAGGCAGGGTCTTCCGTGATCGGGCCGGGGCGGTCGAGGCATCGATGGGCCAGTTAGGCAAATAGGTACCACAATACCATTTAATCGTCAAGATAATATTTCTACTTGTTTCCAGGGGGGAAAACACACCTTAAAGGCTGGTAAACAGCGGCGCGGGAACCTCCCCGCACCGCTGTTTTTCCATCAATATCCGCGGCGGTGGTCCGGCCGGAATTGCCGGACCGAACTGGCGGTCTTCCGAAGGAACCCTAGCTGGCGCGTTTCTGATTCGGAAACGCGCAATTTTTCGCAAGGTCAAGGAAATCAAGGCATTGCGCGGAGGCGTACATCAGTACGCCGGACAAGCAAGGCCGCAGATTGACGCAGAGATTGCGGAAAAGGGCCGTTTCCGGACAGAAACTAGCTGATCGATTTGACCAGGACCAACCGTTGCGACGGCTGAAACCCGTGTGCGTGCAGGAACTGCTGAAGATCGAAATTCTTCCAGGATACCTGGGTCCGGACGAACTCGACCTTCAGGGTCGACAGATTGACCAGCAACTGGGAAAGCAGGGCTCGCCCCAGGCCGCTGCCGGTGTAGGCCGGATGGACGCCGATGGTATCGATGACGGCCGCCTGGTCGGCCTTGCCGAATTCGCCGTAATCCAGTCGGGCCATGATGAATCCGGCAACGACATTGAAATCCTCGGCGACCAGGGAGACCCGGATACCCGTTTCGACCAGCATCTCCTGGAATTTGGTTTGATAGTAGGGGGCGCGCTCCCGGCCGGTGAGTTTGCTGTCGATGCGGACAATGGCGGCCAGATCATCCTCCCGCAGGGAGCGGACCAGGAACCGATCGCGGGCCAGGGTATCGTAATCGTCACCGCCGGACCCGTGGACCCGCCAGACGCCGTCCATCTTGACCGAACTCACCTCGCTGACTTTCTCGCGCAGGGGCGAAGTCTCGCGTTCGATCACCTGACTGAGGTGCCAGCTGGAAACCGGAAGAAGAGAAGAAACTGGTCATCACGTGGTCGGTCCAGACCACCTGCGTTCGCAGCGTGCCGATGTTTCTCTTTTTCATTCGCCGTTCAATGCCGGAGATCACCGCCTTGCCGATCCCTCTGCGCTGGGCCTCGGGAGCGACGCCGATGGCGTCCAGGACGGCTATCGCCCCGGCAGTGCCGAACTCGCCTTCCTGGATCCGGGTGAAACCGTATCCCATCAGTTTTCCGCCCTCCAGCGCCGCACAGGTGATGAAACTCTCGGGTGTCGCCGTCGCCACCGCCAGGCGTTTCTCAAAAAAAGCTTTGCGTGGGCGGCCGGCAATCCGGCTTTCGATTTCCGACACCCGCTCCAGATCGTCGGGGTAGAGGGACCGAAGCGTGAGAGTAGACATTTGCGTTCTCCTTGTTCGGCTATAGAACTTCTGGCGGTTCCTGCAAGTCCCCAGCCTCTCAGCTTTTGACGCCCGGCATCAGACTCTCGATCAGCTCCTCGGTCCACGGTGTACCCTTGGCCAGAGCCTGGCGCAGCTGGACGAAATCGATCTCGCGCCCGGTCTCCTTGGTTCCCTCGTTGAAGGCGCGGAAGCCGGTGCGCGCTTCGTTCATCATGTTCAGCGCCAGCCAGGCGCGGGAATTTTCCTTGTTGCGGTTCCAGGCGTCGAGCTTGGGCTTGCGCAGCTCCTCCAGGCTCTTGGTCATGCACTCGGGGAAGGTCTCCAGCAGCTTGGCGCACAGCTCCTCCACCTTCTGATCGAGCAGGCTCAGGTCCACCTCGCCGCCCTTGATCTGTGCCTGTCCTTCCTTGAAGGCGGCGCCGGTCTTGAAATCGCCATGCACGAGCCGGCCGTACTCGTCGAGCAGCCGGTCGGTGATCACCGTCGGGTTGGCGACGAATTTGCCTGCTACCTTCAGCGCCGGCACCACGTCGGCGATGATCCCCAGCCGCGCCGCCTTGTGCGCCGAGAACGGCTCGCACAGCGTGCCGGAAACCATCGCCTGCTCGCAGCCGATCATCAGCGGCAGAAAGTCGGTCGCCCCGCCGATGGCCGCCGAACCGTGCTTGGGCCCGGCCTGGCCGAAGTTCGCCAGGTCCTGGGCGAGGCTGAAGTCGCAGGCCATGCCGATCTCCTGGCCGCCGCCGATGCGCATGCCGTTCACCCGGCAGACCACCGGCTTGTCGCAGCCCAGGATGGCCGAGACCATGTCGTTGAACAGCCGCATGTACTGGCGGTACTCCTGCGGGTTGCCGGCGTAGTACTCGGCGTATTCCTTGGTGTTGCCGCCGGTGCAGAAGGCCTTGTCGCCGACGCCGGTGAACACCACCGCGTTCACCTGCCGGTCGACCGAGGCCCGGCGAAAGGCGAGAATGGTCGCCTTGACCATGTCGGTGGTATAGGAGTTGTACTGTTTGGGGTTGTTGAAGATGATCCAGGCATTGTAGAGCCCCTCGGCCACCGAGCCGTCACGGCCTCGGGCGGGGCGCTTCTCGTAGCGGACCATCCCGTCGCACAGACTCTCCACCTCCCGGTCGATCAGGTTATGGTCGATCAGATGCCCCGGGGCGGTGCGGGCAATTATCTCTTCGGTCGTGGCCATGGTTTGCCTCCTTCTGCGGTAATTTTCCTGCATGTCTTTGATGCAATAAGATTAAGGGTGGGCAAGGAAAAGAGTGCCCATATTCCATGTAAGCGGTACTCCAATACCAATTTCATGTCAATAAAAATTATTGCCGCTTCGGGGAGAGAACCAGAGCGCCCCGCTCCTGTCCAGGAGCGAAACCGCAAAACATGGGGAGGTTTGGCGACACTGCCCCAATCGCTACGGTCCTACCCGGATCCATTTGGTTTGGCGCATCTCCCCCAGGGGAGATAAATAACCTTGTACATCCGACCCAATTATGGTAATTCAATACCAAGTTACTTCTAAAAGTAATGTTGGGCCGGATGCAACAGGTTCCCCTGATTTGCCAAGGGTGATTCCGAGGTCATTGAATGCGGCAGAGAAAATCACCATCTTGGGTATCGACATGAACACGCAGATTTCCATTCGCAATGCCGTTCCCGCCGACCTCGAGGCCGTGATTGCCTTGGACGAGGTGAGCACCCGGGAGGAAAAACCGGCGTACTGGCGTGACATTTTCGGCCGTTATGTGGACGGGGATAAGGCCGACCGGTTTTTTCTCATTGGCGAAATAGAGAGCAAGTTCGTCGGTTTCATTGTCGCCGAGGTCCGGGCCTGGGAATTCGGATCGCCGCCGTGCGGGTGGGTGTTTGCGCTGGCCGTTTCCCCGAATGCCCGCGAGTTTGGCATCGGTCAGCGCATGTTCGAAGAAATATGCAAACGTCTGAAGCAGACCGGTGTCTCGACGGTGCGGACGATGGTGGATCGCGATAACAAGGTGACCCTGTCTTTTTTCCGTAGTCAGGGATTACGTACGGGCCGATACATTGAACTCGAGAAGTCTCTCGATTGATTCTTTGCTTTCCCGGCATGCTTGCCGGAGGGGAATCGCCTGATGAAATTGAATAAAGCGAGCCTGTATGCCCTTTTTGCCGTTCTCGAACTGGCCCGTGATCCGGAGCGGCAACTCTCGACTACCGATATTGCCGACAAATACGGCATCTCCACCCACCATCTTGCCAAAGTGATGCGGAACCTGGTGCGCGAGGGGTTGGTGCAGGCGGTCCGTGGTGCGGGAGGGGGGTATCGATTTGCTGGAGTCATCAACCGGACGACGTTGCTCGATATCATCCAATTGTTTGAAACCCTGGAGTCGGAACTCGACCTTCCGGATCACGAGAGTCCGGCCGCTGCCTCCATCGTGGAGGAACTGCGGAGGATTACCACCGAAATAGACGAACTCACCAAGGCGGTCCTGGATACGATTACTCTGGACACCGCTCTCGCCAGCACGCGTAAGCGCACCGGGATTTCCGAAAAAAGCTGATCTCCCAGCCAGGCCCCGCAGTCCCCCACCCAAACCTTCCGATTTTGGTTACACCCCCAGCAGCCTTGCGGCATTGCCGCCAAGAATGTCGTCCACCCCCGCCGCAGACAGCGGCAATTCGGCTATAGCGTCCATATTGCGTCTGATCTGGGCCATTCCCGGCCAGTCGCTGCCGAAAATGACTTTGTCCGTATTGCGGGCCAATTCAGGGAAATAGCTCAACAGTTTGGAGGGGGGCAGGCCGGAGATTTCCATATAGACATTGGCGTGAAGCCTGGACAGGAAGAAGGCCCGGTCGTACCAGAATCCTCGACCGGAATGGGCCATAACGAGGTTCAGTCGGGGAAAATCGATGGCCACATCATCGAGGTGCAGAGGATCGCCGTATTTCAGGCGGGAGCCTTTGAAAACTGACGAGCCCGTGTGGATCA
This sequence comes from uncultured delta proteobacterium, assembly GCA_963816395.1. Lineage (GTDB taxonomy): Bacteria > Desulfobacterota > Desulfuromonadia > Desulfuromonadales > JACZKF01 > CAWFKQ01. The sequence goes on from CAWFKQ010000016.1 coordinate 484,423, forward strand.
GGACGGGAATGCCCAGTTCCTGCGCGGCCTGGTAGAGCGGGTAAATTCTCGGATCGTTGAGATAGTAGTGCTGGTAAGTGGGATACAACTTGACCCCTCGGAATCCCTCATCTTCTACTTTGCGTCGCAATTCATCCCCGAGATGATTGAACAGATGAGGATTAACATCGCAGAAAGGAATCAGTCTCTTTCCTATTTCGGCAGAAATCGCGCACCTGCTCATTGGTGCAAATTCCCGAGGAGACGGGGTTCAGTTCGGCCAGAATACAGGCGTAATCGACACCTTCATCTGCTAAAAATTCCTCAAAGTGCCCAGGATCGTTGTAGTGTTCAATATAACTCTCATATCCCACGGGGTGCGTTTTCTTCATCCATTCTGTCACCCAGGAGTGATGATAAGTATAAAGTCCGAGGTGAACGTGGAAATCAATCCGGTCGCGGTGAAGATTTTTCTTTGCGGTCTCTGCTTCCATTCTTTTCCAGTTCCCCATTGGTTATCTTAACGAGTGTTTCCCCGTGCCCCTTCCCCATGGACGGACCCGAGCGCCGGGGAAGGAATACCTTCGGATTTAACCCGATTTGCCGATGTCCGTCAATACCTCCTTTGCCGCCACAGGTAAAACATCGTTTTTCATGCCCGGATCTTCTGCGGGTATTTGGAAATGATTCGCAACTAAGGGATTCGGCCTGCCCAGGCGACCGAGATTAAATGGGCTGTCGGTGAAATGGTCATACTTCCTTTATAATCTGAATCTACCTTATATTCAGGTCAACTATTCGGATTTAACTCGTCTATTTTATTATCCCAATTCTTTTCCATAGAACTTCTTATACCCTTTCCCCAGACACTGAACGGTGAAGCGGGCATTTAAACCACCGTTCTAAATGACTTGCGAGCAAAAATTCGCATTTGGCACTTTCGTTGCTTATCCTAAGTCAGCACGATTTAAAATAAAACACGGTGTTTAAAGCCCTCGGGTGGGAGCTCCGCAATGATCCTTCATCGCTGATTGTCGGAGGCACTGGCGTTTATTTGCCGCCCCACTTTCCTGACGCAATCAGAAAAGCGGGGGGGACTACCAACCACCGCAAGATGAGCAGAAAGGGAAACCATGAGCAGCCGCGTATTGCCACAGTTTGACCTTCTGTCGCCGCAAAGCATTTCAGAGGCGGTCGATATCCTGGCCGAACACCAGAACCGCATTTCCGTTCTGGCTGGAGGAACCGATTTGCTGATCTGGAATTACATCAGAAAGCAGGAGGCCGCCACCCTCATGAGTCTTTCGGCGCTGCAGGGACTCGACGGAATCGACTACGCGCCGGGAGAAGGCCTGCGGATCGGGGCCAAGGTGAAGGTGGCCCAACTTCTCACCGACCCGCAGGTCGCCGCAAAATTCCCCGCCCTGTATCAGGCGGCCTATAACTTCGCCACCCCGCAGATCCGCAATATGGCGACGGTCATGGGCAATATCCTGCGCGCCTCCCCGGCCGGTGACTGCTCCTGCGCCATTCTGGCCTTGGGGGGGCAGGTGGTGCTGCAGAGCCGCATGGGGCAGAGACTGGTCGATATCGACGATTTCTGGATTTCCTACGGCAAGACGGCTCGAAGGAGTGACGAACTGGCAGTGGAACTGCGGATCCCCGATTCGGCTCCCACCACCCGTTCGGCTTTTCACCGGCTGACGCGGGTCCACGAAGATCTTGCCAAATTGAATGTTGCGGTCCGTCTGGAGATGCACCAGAACCTCTGCCAGCAGGCCCGCATTGCCATCGGGTGCGTGGGACCCACCCCCTTGCGCCTCAGAAAGACCGAGAGCCTTTTGGCTGGATCCGAAATCAGCGAGGCCCTTTTGCAGCAGGTCGCCACCTCGGCGCAAGGGGAGATTGCGCCGATCGACGATCAACGCTCGACGGCGGCACTACCGGCGCCAAGTTACGGGCGTCATTCTCAGGCGGGTGCTCGAACGCGCGATGCAGGCCAATTAAATGTTTTGCTTCCAGTAACAACAGGAGAAATGAAATGGGGAAAGCTTCAGCTCACGACCTTCTTCGCTGCTTTCTGCTGGTTCTGATCGCGGCCCTCTTGTCCCTGTCCACCCCTGCCCGGAGTTGGGCGGGCGGGGGGCAGCACTACCCCAACGGCGTCGAGGACTTTGTCGTCGGGGCCCTGCCGCCGCCCGGCGCTTATCTGGTGAACTACCTGCTCTTCATCCAGAAAAACGAATTGAAAGACGATTCCGGCGACAAGGTCCCCGTGGCCTTCTCGGCGGATGTGGTCGCCGAGGTGCCCCGCTTCATTTACGTCAGCCCCTATACCCTGTTCGGGGCCAGCTGGGGGGCGCACATCTTCCTGCCGATGTACAGCGCCGATGTGGAAGTCGGTACTTCCGATGCCAATCCCCACAATATCGTCGACTCCGACGAGATGGGGATTGGCGACATCATCTTCAGCCCACTGATCCTGGGCTGGCACTTCAGCCCCAATTTCCATATGGTTTTCGCCCTGGACATCTGGGCGCCCACCGGCAACTACGACAAGGACCGCCCCGCCACTCAGATTTTGTCGAAAAACCTCTGGACCGTCGAGCCGGTCGTGGCCGTCACCTACCTGTGGAAGGGATTCGATTTCTCCGGCAAGTTCATGTACGACTTCAACTCCACCAATAACGACTTCGTCGTCGCCGGCAAGACGGTGGATCTCGATCCCGGTCAGGAGTTCCACTTCGACTGGGCGCTCGGCTACGCGGCCAAAAACGGTCTGCGCGGCGGCCTGGTCGGCTACAACTACTGGCAGACCACCGATGACGAAGTCGACGGCGACAAGGTCAAGGACAACCTCAGCCGCGTCGGGGGGATCGGGGTCGGGATCAAATACTGGCCGAAACAAGGGCCATTCAGCATGACCCTCAAGCAGTACTGGGAGTATGCCGCCCGCAACATCGCCACCGGCCCCCAGACTCAGTTCAAGATTTCCTACGCCTTCTAGACAGCAGGGGAGCCGGAGCGCCGCCGGCTGGGTCCGGGCAAGTAACAATCGGAGTGCGCGAGACAAAGGAGATATACATGAAAACCCGAATGATCACGCTCTGCGTCAACGGCAAAAATCACCGTCTCGAGGTGCCGGTCAACCGGACCCTTCTGCAGGCGCTGAGAGATGACCTGCAGCTGACCGAGACCAAGTACGGCTGCGGGACGGGGGAATGCGGGGGCTGTACGGTCCTCGTGGATGGCAAGGACAGCATCTGCTCCTGCTTGACCCTGGCCGTCGAGGCAGAAGGAAGACACATCATTACGGTCGGAGGCATGACCCGGGAAGGCGAACTCCATCCGATCCAGCAGGCCTTCATCGATGAAGGCGCGATTCAGTGCGGCTACTGCACGCCAGGGATGATCATGAAGACCGCGAGCATCCTGGCCAACAATCCGACAGCCATCCGAGGAAGAAATCCGACGGGGGCTGGAAGGCAATATCTGCCGGTGCACGGGGTACGAAAAGATCGTGCGTGCGGTCCAACGCGCCAGCCAGATGACGAATGACTCGCAAATGCAAAGGGCAGGAGGGCTGAGCTCATGAGCGAAATAACCTATATCGGCAAGAGTGTACCCAAGGTCGATGCCCGCGAAAAGGTGACGGGCAAGGCTCTTTATGCCGCCGACGTTCAGCTGCCGGGGATGCTTTACGGCAAGATCGTTCGGTGCTGGGAACATGCCCATGCCCGCGTGGTCCATCTCGATCTGTCCGAGGCGGCCAAAGTGCCGGGGGTGGTCAAGGTCCTGGGACCCGGGGATGTCACCCAGAAACATTACAACACCGGAGTTCTCGACCTGATGGTGCCCGCGGATGTCGGCCAGCTCCTCGGCGATGTCGAAGACCAGCGCATCTTCACCGACCATGTCCGGCATCAGGGAGACGCCATCTGCGGGATCATCGCGGAAAGCGAGGAGGCCGCCGAGATTGCGGCGCAAAAGGTCGTGGCTCTCTACGAACCGCTGCCGGTCTACCTGCGGGCCGAAGAGTCGGCCAGAGCCGACGCCTTCCAGTTCGATGCCAGGAAACCCGGCAATCGGGCCTTCCAGCTGCCGGAGCAGATGTTTCCGGGCAACGCCTACGGCTGGGGGGATGTGGAAGCCGAAATGGCGCAGGCCGATCTGGTGGTAGAGGAGACCTTCTCCGTCCCCAAGGTCAAACAGTGCCAGATGGAGCCGCACGCCTATGTGGCCCTCTTCGACGAGAAGGGGCGCCTGAACTGCTGGACCTCGACCCAGATGCCGAAATGCGTCCACAACAAGCTGGCGAGGCTCTTCGAGTTGCCCATGTCCCGGCTCAACCTGATTTCCACCACCATCGGCGGCGGTTTTGGCGGCCGGCTGGGGATGGTCTTCGAGCCCGAGACCTGCGCCATGGCCATGGCCGTTCCGGGCCGCCCGGTCAAGGTCCAGTCGGCCAGGGAAGAGGACTGGACGGCTTCGGAGAGTCGTCATCCCGGCAAGTATTGGCTGAAACTGGGCTTCAAAAAAGACGGAACTCCCGTGGCCGCCGACGCCCATTTCACTTCCGACGCGGGGGCCTACTACACCCACGCTTCCGGTCCGGCCTTCACCACCGGTTCCTGGCTCACCGGCATGTACAAGTTCAATGCCATCCGCTACAAGGGGGATTCCTACTATACCAATCAGGCCCCCAGCGGCGCCTTCCGCGGCTACGGCAATCCCCAGACCAACTTCGTGCTGGAGCAGCTCGTCGACCGGGGCTGCGAGAAACTCGGTATCGACCCGCTCGACTGGCGCCTGCGCTGGCATAAGCAGGCCGGTGACGATGGCTGGTGCATCGGCGTCCCCTACTCCTCCTGCGCGCTGGATGCCTGCCTCAAGCAGGGCGCCGAGGCGATCGGCTGGAAAGAAAAGCGGGCCAGATATGCCAACCAAACCGGCAAGAAGCGCCGGGGGGTTGGGGTGTCGGTCATGAACCACACCAGCGGCGCCATGCCGATGCTTCTGGAGCACACGACCTGCACGGTCAAGATGAACGAGGACGCTTCGGCGGTAATTACCCTCGCCTGTTCCGACCTGGGTACGGGGTCTCATACGGTGCTCAGGCAGATCGCCGCCGACACCCTCGGCATCGCGATGGAGGAGATTCATCTGCACGTCAACATGGATGCGGCTGGTTTCGACATCGGCTCCCACGCCAGCCGGACGACCTACACCGGCGGCGGCGCGGTCATCAAGGCCTGCGAAGATGTCAAACGGCAATTGCTCGAGCGCGCCGCCAGCCGCCTGGGGATTCCGGCCGAGGATCTGGAGATGAGAGACCGTAAGATCATCTCCAGGAGCAACCCCGAAACAGCCATGTCGGTCCGGGAGATCTGCCACGCGGGGGTCTACCATTTCGTCAACCCCCAGACGGGTGAGGCCAACGGGGTGCCGGGACAGATCCAGGGCTATGCCAGCCACTTCGCCAGTCACAACTCCCCACCATTCGGGGCCTGCTTTGCCGAGGTCGAAGTCGACATCGAAACCGGCGAGGTCAAGGTGCTGGAACTGGTCATGGCGCACGACATCGGCCGCGCTATCAACCCCAAGGGCGTGGAGGGACAGCTGGAAGGGGGCGCCCAGCAGGCGTTGGGAATGGCCCTGACCGAAGGTATCAGCTACGATGCAAAGGGACTTTGCCGCAACAACAGCTTCACCGATTACAAGATGCTGGGCCCGATGGACATGCCGAAAATCACCACCCTCCTTATCGAACAGCCCGATCCCATCGCTCCGCTGGGGTTGAAAAGTGTCGGCGAGGCTGGACCCGTCAATCCGGTGGGGGCCACCGCCAACGCCGTAGCCCATGCCCTCGGCATCATGATGACCGAGGCCCCGATCACGCCGGAGAAAATTCTCCTGGCCCTCGCTGAAAAGAAAGTTGCCTGATCTTGCTCAGGGGGAAGGCTGGCCGGCGGTCAGCCTTCCCCTGCCAGCCCGCCCGCCGCCCGCCCGCCCGCACAAAGGCATCTTCCCGGCGCCAGAAGCGTTCCGCAGCGGATCTTCCGGTTGCATAGCCTCTCTGAAAAGGCGCGGTACTGGAAACGGTCCCGGCCGTTTACAACGTGTGACTCCCGGGTGAAACCGCTCTTTCCCCTCCTTGCCCGCATCTCCTGAATCACTGTTTTATATCCGAAAAATTTTTACGCCGACATCGGCTCGCTATTTCCTTGCCTGCCCAAGAGACAACATGATACGAAATAAGACAGTTTTTTATTCCCTTTTTCCCGCTCTTTGCGTGCCAGCCTCTGGTCCGGTTGACTTCTGAAGGTGGAGTGAATCGTCATGACAGCCCCCACTGATCCGTTTCGCCAGTTCGCCAGCAGCGAGGGCCTTCCCATCCCGGGAAATACCCTGCGCGGTTGGCAGCAAACAGTGGATCTGCTGGCCGAGGTTCTCGGGGTGGCGGCGGCCCTGATTGTGCGAGTGCTCCCCGCGGCGGAGATCGAGGTTCTGGTCTCCAGCCAGACACCGGGGAACCCCTATCGCGCCGGACAGAAAAGTGCCCTCGGCGCCGATATTTTCTCGGCAACGGTTGCGACCGGCGGGAAGGAACTTCTGGTGCCGTACCTCCCGGCGGAGGCCCGGCGGTTTTCCGGCCCCGATGCCGCTGCCGGTCTGCTCTCCTATATGGGGGTGCCCCTGCACTGGCCGAGCGGCCGGGTCTTCGGAGCGATCTGCGTTCTCGACCGGCAGGAAAATCACTATGAGGGATTTTGCCGGAAACTTCTCGGTCAAGCGCAAGACCTCGTGCGGCTTGGTCTGCAGGCCCTCTACGATGCTCAGGTGCGCAGCCAGAACGGAGAAGAACTGGATCGTCTGCACCTGGAGTTGGAGCAGGCCGTTGCCAAGGTTGAACACCGCGTGCAAGCGCGTACCCGGGAGCTTGCCCGGGCCAATGAAGCACTGCGCATCAGCGAAGCCAGGTTTCGTACCCTGATCGATCATGCACCCGAGGCGATGCTTGTCATGGAAATGGATTCCATGAAGATCATCGATATCAATGCGGTGGCGGAAAAACTCTATGGCTGGAGCCGGGAGGAACTGCTGCAGGTCGGTCCCGCCGATGTCAGCCCTCTGTACCAGCCGGATGGTTCTCTCTCTTCCGAGGCGGCCGTGGCGCGGGTCGCCAAAGCCGCCGAGAAAGGGGTGCATGTTTTTGAATGGGTCCATTTAAATGCGGCCGGCAGGGAGTTCCTTTGCGAGGTGCGCCTGGTCCAACTGCCGCCTGCCGGCGGCAATCTTTTCCGGGCCAGCATTATAGACATTACCGAACAGAAAAAAGCCGAACAGGCATTGATCCAGAGTGAGAACAAGTATCGGACCATTTTCGACCATATTTCCGAGGGGCTGGCCTTTGTCGATATCGATGGGAGTTTTCTGGACGTCAACCCCGCCTATTGCCAGATGCTCGGTTATTCGCGAGAGGAGATGAGCGCCCTCACCGTGCCGGACGTCATTCATCCAGATTACCGGCTGGTCTTTGAAGGGTTTTTATCCGCCATCCGAAACCATGAATATGAGGTATTTAAAGGCGAAGTCATCCATGTCCATAAAGACGGCCGCTTGATTCACACCGAAGTGCAAGGCAGGGCATTCAAGTTCAAGGGCAAAGATTGCCTGCTGGGCGCCCTGCGCGACATCTCGGAACGGAAGCAGGCGGAGGAGGCCTTGCGGGAGAGCGAAGAGCGGGTGCGGCTGCTGCTCGATTCGACGGCGGAAGCCATCTACGGCATTGATCTGGAGGGCCGCTGCACTTTCTGTAACCCATCGACCCTTCGCCTGCTGGGTTACCAGGAGCAGGCTGATCTGCTGGGCAAAGACATGCACGCCCTGATTCATTACAAGCACCCGGACGGCCGTCCGTATCCGATTGAAGAATGCCAGGCGTGCCAGGCCTTTCACCGGAGTGAGGGTTTTCACGTCAAGGACGAGGTGTTCTGGCACGCCGACGGCACCTCTTTTCCGGTGGAGTACCGCGCCTTCCCGATTCGTAAGCAAGGGCAGGTGCTCGGTGCGGTGGTGACCTTTCTGGATATCACCGAATCCAAGCAGGCCGAGCAGGCCCTGGCCAAAAGCGAAAACCAGTTTCAGAGTGTTTTCGAGAACGCCGCCATGGGGGTGATCCTGCTGGATCTTGAAGGCCGCCTGATCAGGTGCAACCCGGCCTTCTGCCGGATGCTAGGCTACCCGGAAGCGGAACTCAAATCCCTGCGCTTCAAGGATTTTACCCACCCCGAAGACATCCCGAAAAGTATCCGCCAGTTCAGGCAGCTGCTGGCCGGGAAAAGGGAATACCAGTATGAGAAGCGCTACCTGTCCAAGCAAAAGGAAATCATCTGGGTCCGCGTGACCGTTTCGAGAATCGGGACCACGGAGGGGCTGTCCGACTTTGCCCTGGCCATGGTGGAAGACGTCACCGAACAGAGAAAAGTCGAACAGGCCCTGTTGCAGAGCGAGGAAAGGTATCGGGCCATTTTCAATAATATTTCAGATGGATTGTCCGTTCATGATTTCGAGGGGCGGTTCCTGGAGGTCAATCCCGCCGATTGCAAGATGCACGGGTATACGAGAGAAGAAATGATGGCCTTGACCGTGCCCAACATGGTTCACCCGGATTGTTCCAACGTTTTCAATGAGTACAAGGAGTCGATTGAAAAAACGGGTTTTTTTGTCGGGGATGTGAAGCAGTTCCGCAAAGACGGCAGCATAATCCATGTCGAAGTCAAGGGGACGACGATCTATCTCGAAAACAAGAAATATCTCCTGGCCATCGTGCGTGATATTACCGAACGCAAGCGGGCGGAGGAGGAGCTGAGAAGGCATCAGGAACATCTTGAAGAACTGGTGGCAGAACGTACGGTCGAACTGGCGGCCTCCAAAGAGCAGGCGGAGACCGCCAATCGCGCCAAAAGCGTCTTTCTCGCCAACATGTCGCATGAACTGCGCACCCCCCTGAACGCTATCCTCGGTTTTTCCCAGCTGATGCGGCATGATCGCACCCTGGTCGAGGCTTCCCGGGAGAAACTGGATATCATCAATCGCAGCGGCGAGCATCTGCTGGGGATCATCAACGATGTACTGGAGGTTTCCAAGATCGAGGCCGGGCATATCGCCTTGCATCGGGCGACCTTCGACTTCTACGGGCTGCTGGAGGATATCTCGGCGATGTTCGGCATGCGCGCCGGGCAGAAGGGGGTGCGCTTCATCGTCGAACAGGCGGAGGATTTGCCGCGCTATCTGGTCGGCGACGAGGGGAAACTGCGGCAGGTGTTGATCAACCTGCTCGGCAACGCCGTCAAGTTCACCGACGAAGGGGAGATTACCCTGCGGGTCACTGCGGCCCGGGAGGGGACGGAAAACGGGAATCCGGGACAACGGCTCCTGCGCCTGGAGGTGGCGGACACCGGCGTCGGCATTGCGGACAAGGAGATGAACAGGCTTTTCCACCCCTTCGAGCAGACGCTGAGCGGGCAGGTCAAGGGCGGTACCGGCCTGGGACTGGCGCTCAGCTGGGAGTACGCGCGCCTGATGGGCGGCCATCTCAGTGCCGCCAGCGAACCAGGTAAAGGGAGCCTTTTTTCTTTCTCCTGCCGCCTTGAGGAAGGCTGCGAATCGTCGCTGGAGAGGGGGGAGGATATGCGGCGGGTGGTCGGTCTGGTGCCCGATTCCGGACCGAAGACCCTCCTGGTGGTGGATGATCAGGAAGAGAGCCGCCGTTTTGTGGCGGAACTGTTGAGCCTGGTCGGGTTCGGGATTTGCGAGGCGGCAAACGGCGAGGAGGCGCTGGCTGTCTTCGCCGCCGAGGGTCCGGATCTGGTGCTGATGGACATGCGGATGCCGGTGCTGGACGGCTACGCGGCGACGCGGCGGCTGAAGGCCACACCTGCCGGGAGAAAAACCCCGGTCATCGTCTTGAGTGCGAGCGGGCTGGCGGAGGAAAGGGAAAAAATTCTGGCGACCGGGGCCGATGAATTCATCTGTAAGCCTTTTCGGGAGCGTGAGCTTTTCGACGCCATCGGCAGGTTGCTCGGGATCAAGTACCGCTATGCCGAAATGATGAAAGGCGCACCGCCGTTCGCCGAAACCGCCAAGCTGACCTCCGCCGATCTGGAGGGCCTGCCGACGGCGCTTCGGGCGGAGTTGCGCCAGGCGCTGTTCGCTCTGAATGTCGGCGCCATCCGAAACGCCATCGATCGCGTCTGCTCGATCGACGCTCCGGTCGGGGAAGCCATGCTGCGGCTGGCGATGGACTATCAGTTCGAGATTCTGCTGGGCTTGATGAAGGAATAGCCCTGGCGGCGTTGTTTCGGCGGTGCACGGCGTGCTCGCCGCCGGAAAGGTCCCGAAGGGGGAAACCGCAGGGAGGACATGCGGAAAAAGGAGGCGGAAAATTCTCGTGATGAGCCATTTCAAAAACCCGGCAATCCGGACCGTGGGGAGAAAGAGCGAATGTCCTGGTGGTGGATGATACGCCGCAGAATCTCTCACTCCTGTCCGAGATTCTAACTGCGGGCGGCTTTGAAGTGCGACCGGCCAAAAGCGGCAATATGGCGCTGGTGTCGGCACGGGCCATCCCGCCTGAGCTGATCCTGCTCGATATCATGATGCCCGGGATGGATGGCTACGAGGTCTGCCGTCAGCTCAAAGCCGATGAACGAATGCGCGATGTGCCGGTCATCTTCATCAGCGCCCTGGAGGAGACGGTCGACCGGGTCAAGGCCTTCGAGGTCGGCGGAGTCGACTTTGTCACCAAGCCCTTCCAGGCCGCCGAGGTCCTGGCCCGGGTGCGAACCCACCTCGCCCTGCGGCGAGTCCAGCTCAGCCTGGAAAGGCAGAACGCCCAGTTGGAACGGGAAATCGCCGAGAGGAAGAGAACCGAGGAGGAACTCTCCAGGGTTCAGGATTCCCTTACCGGCATCCTGGAGCGGAAACTGCGACACCCGGAGGTATTCAAAAGCATCGTTTCCCAAAGTGAAAAGATGCGGAACCTGTTTCAATATATCGAAGCCCTGGCCTGTAGCTCCGAGCCCGTGCTCATTACCGGTGAGAGCGGTGTCGGCAAGGAACTCATTGCCAGGGCCATCCATGACATCAGCCACCCGCGAGGCCCCTGGGTGCCGGTCAATATCGCCGGCCTCGACGACAATGTCTTTTCCGACACGCTGTTCGGTCATGTGAAAGGGGCTTTTACGGGAGCAGATCGGGCCCGGGCCGGAATGATCGAGAAAGCGGCTGGCGGCACCCTTTTTCTCGATGAAATCGGTGATCTGAACCCCGTCTCGCAGGTAAAACTCCTGCGGCTGCTTCAGGAAAAGGAGTTCATGCCCCTGGGAAGTGACAGGGCGATGGAGGTCAGTGCCCGCATCGTTGTTGCAACCAACGTCAACCTGGAACAGAAACAGAAAACCGGCGAGTTTCGAAAGGATCTCTATTTCAGGCTTTACACTCACCATATCGAGGTCCCTCCCCTGCGAGAACGACCAGAGGATATCCCGTGTCTGCTGGACCATTTACTGGCGGAAGCCGCCCGGGAGATGGGCAAGAAGAAACCGACGCCGCCGCCAGAACTTCTGCTTTTACTTGAAAACTACCATTTCCCAGGAAACATCCGTGAACTTCGGGCCATGGTCTTCAATGCCGTGAGTGTGCATAATGGCCGGAAACTCTCCATGGACCTCTTTAAAAAGTCCATGGGGATATCCAGAAAGGAGTCTGTCTCAACACATGACGACTCGCCGGAGAACCCACTGCTCACCTTTCACGAGCGCCTGCCGACCCTGAAAGAATCCGCCGACCTTCTGGTCCGGGAAGCCATACGGCGAACCAGGGGCAACCAGTCCATGGCGGCGAGGCTTCTCGGCATCACGCAACCCGCCTTGAGCAGTCGATTGAAAAAGCTGGAGCAGTAGAAGTCAGGGAAAAGGCCAAAGTTTTATTATAGGCCCAATCAGGACTATAATAAGCCATCCGTCTGATCTGAAAGACATTTCTCACCTCCGTCCATTCTCTCATAATGTAAGCTATAGCCTTTTCCATCCGCCCCTCTCCCCCTCCCATTCAGTACAAACCAGTGTTTTACATAGTTTCAGGTGCAACATTTGCCTTTGGCATTATGGTTGCTCTTGCTATCTTCCGGGCGGCGCAATTACCCGATGGCATGGACTCAAGCGCCGGCAAGAGCGAATTCGCATAACGCTGTTTCCGCTAAATTCGGCAGCCCCTTCGGAAAACGATCTCGCCCGGCCCGGGCGAGCAGGAACGGCTTTTTTCTCCAGTCCCAAACCGCCGCAAAAGGGGGAAGAGATGATAGATGAATCGGTCAAACTGCCTGTCATCAAGGTCATGGGACGGGAAAAGAGCCTGGCCGAGGACCCGGTTGTCCGGGAGAGTCCCGATAACCATTTTTTTCAATAAAGAGGAGATCGTCACCATTCTGTGCTCACCGGATCAGATCAGGGAGTTGACGATCGGCTTTCTCGTCTCCGAAGGCTTTATCCGGGCACGAGACGATCTGTACACGATTGGCCACCATTGCGAAGAAAACATCATCCGGGTCGAAGGAAAACCCCGGCCGGCCCAGAAAACGGCGATGAACAGGCGCGTCATGTCAGCGTGCTGCGGCAAGAGCCGGGCTTCCTTCAATTTCGAGAACGATGCCTCCCTGGTCAGCGCCCAGCGGTCAGAGGTTCGGGTTCCTCTCGACGAGGCGACATTCTATGCGAACTTTCTCGACCAGAACTCTTCTCTCTTCAGGGAGACCGGAGGAATTCACAATGGTGGAGTCGGATTTTCGGGTGAAGTCCGTTACATCTGCCACGACATCGGACGGCACAATGTGCTCGACAAGATCCTTGGCAGGGCGTACCTGCTCAACCTGGATCTTGCCGACCATGTTCTGTTCTTCAGCGGCAGGGTTTCATCGGAAATCCTCCTGAAAGTGGCAAAAATGAATATTCCCATACTCGTCGCCCGCTCGGCGCCCACCGATCTGGCCGTAGCTCTTGCCGAAGACTTGAATATCACGCTCATCGGTTTCGCCCGAGGGGACAGGTTGAATATCTATTCCAGCCCGGAGCGGATCAGGCTGCCTCCCCTGTTGTGGAAGGATTCCTCCAGAGGCGGAGGCGATGAAGCCCGCAGGCAAATTCGCCTCTAAATAAAACCATTCGGCAAGGCGCGGCCTCAACAGGCGAGAAGGGAAGGGAACGTTTGCAAAAACAGGGAGGAAGAACTTGAAACAGAGTGAACTGGTGGCACAAAAGGATTACTGGGCCAAAAGCGCCTGCAAGATGTGTATTCATAGCTGCGCAATCAGGGCTCACGTCGTGGACGGGGTAGTGGTAAAGATCGAGGGTGACCCCGAAAACCCCAGCAACCGCGGGAAGCTATGCCCCAAGGGGCAGGCCGGCATCATGCGGCTCTACGATCCCCACCGGGTGAAGACCCCCCTGAAACGGACCAACCCGGAAAAGGGAGCGGGGATCGATCCCAAGTGGGAGCCCATCTCCTGGGAGGATGCCCTCGCCATTACGGCCGCAAAATTGAAAAAGATCCGGGCGGAGGACCCCCGCAAGCTGCTCGTGGCCATCAACGATTTCCACCGGATCCACATCTGGGGTTGGGGCGCGGCTTTCGGGACCCCTCACTACTTCTCCACCGTAGGTCAGTACTGCGGCGCCGCCTACCACCCGGTCAACGGCACCCTGGACGGCTCCTTTGCCGCGGTCAACGATTACGACCACTGCAAGTACTGGATACAGATCGGCGCCGGGGACGGGTTTTCCTCCCACCTGCACGTGGCCGCCTCCATCAAGAGGATGGCCGATGCCCGCGTGGACCGGGGAATGAAGCTGGTCGTGGTCGAACCCCGCATGTCGACGGGGGCAGCCAAGGCTGACGAGTGGCTGCCCATCCGGCCCGGGACGGACCGCGCCTTCGTCCTGGGCATGGCCTATGTGCTGCTCTATGAGCTGAATATTTACGATCGCGGGTTCATCCGCAAACATACCAACGGCATCTATCTGGTGGCGCCGGACGGCAATCTGCTCAGGAACTCCGAATCAAAGCCGATGGTCTGGGATGCCGCCGGCCAACAGGCCCGGGAGTTCGATGCCCCGGGGTTGAACCTGGAGGACATCGCCCTGGAGGGGGTCTATGAGATCGATGGGGTCGCCTACCGGCCGGCCTTTCAGGTGATCAAGGACACCCTGAAGGACCACACCCCCGAGAGGATGTCCGGGATCAGTTCGATTCCGGCGGCCACCATCCGCCGCATCGCCAAGGAGTTCGTCGAGGCGGCCTGCATCGGCAGCACCATTATGCTCGATGGCAAGGAATATCCCTATCGGCCGGCGGCCGTCAATTTCTATCGCGGCGCCATCGGGCATTACGATGGCGGACTCGACGCCGAGGCCATGAAACTGATCAACCTGCTGATCGGGAACATCGATGTGCCCGGCGGCCATATCGGGGTCGGTCTCGATCACCGGCTGCTCCTCATCGCCGAGGGGAAGGACGGCATGCTCCAGCCCCAGCCGCACATTCTGCATCCCCCCTATGCGTTCGCCGAGAAGCCCTACAGCTATCAGCTCATGGAATGGTATCCCATCGGGATCGATCCCGGGCACCTGACCGCGGACAACGTTTTATACCCGGAAAAATATGGCTTCGACTTCCAGCCGGAGGCTCTGATCATCGAGCATTCCAACCCTCTGTGGAACCTTTCCGCGACCAATAAGGTGACGGATGTTTTCAAAAAGCTCGACTTCATTGTGGCCATCGACATCGTCCTCAACGAATCCACCGATTGGGCCGACATCGTCCTCCCGGACCTGTCCTACCTGGAGTCGCACCTGCTGGTCTGTATCGAATCCCCCATGGTCACGGGTCATTTCTACCGGCGGCCGGTGATCGAACCGCTCTACGACGGCCGGGACGCTACGGACATCCTGACGGATCTGGCGGAGCGCATCGGTTTTCTGGATGCCTGGAACGGCCTGCTCAATTTCACCGTCTTCCTCACGCCGGAGAATCAGCTGGATCCGGCCACCAAATACAGCAACCTGGAATTGACCGACCGGATGGCGAAGAGCATCTATGGGCCGGACAAGGGGCTGGACTGGTTTCAGGAGAACGGCCATGCCACCCGCAAACAGACGCCGGAGGAAATGTATCTGCCTTTCGCCAAAAAGGGGCTGCGCATTCCCATCTACTTCAACTTCATCAAGGAGACCGGGGATGACCTGGCGCAGAAGATGAAGGCGGCGGGCGTGGAGTGGGATACTTCATCCTACCTGCCGGTGCCGGTCTGGCGGGACCATCATCCCCTGCACAACCTGCCGGCCGAATATGACCTTTATGCCTTTGCCTTCAAGGAGTGTCAGACCAACTTCTCGGAAAGCACCAACATCCCCTGGATCGACGAGGCGATAAGCTGCATGCCCATCCATCTGGGGGTGATGATCAACTCGAAGACGGCCAGGAAAAAGGGGATCAGGACCGGCGACATCCTCAAGCTCGAATCACCGTTCGGGGAAGTGACCGGCCGTGCCAGTGTCTGCGAAGAGGTGCATCCGGAGTGTGTTGCCCTGTCGAACGGCCTCAGCCGATGGTCCCAGCACCCCGTCGGGAAGAGAAAGGTTTCGACGCACTTCAACAAGCTGCTGCCGGCGGATGTCAAATGGACCGATGGCATGACCGGCCACCTGGAGACTTCGACCAAGGTCAAAATCAGCATCATTTCGTGATAGGAGACAGGCGCAATGCATTATGGAATGGTGATCGACCTCAAGCGTTGTGTGGGCTGCCAGTCTTGTACCATTGCCTGCAAAGCCGAGAATGGAACCCCGCCAGGGGTTATGTACACCAAGGTTCTGGACCAGGTGTCGGGGGAATATCCGAATGTAAGAAAGCAGTTCGTGCCGGTCCTCTGCAACCATTGCCAGAATGCTCCCTGCCAGAAGGTGTGTCCTACCGGCGCCACCTACAAGCGCGAGGACGGGCTGGTTCTGGTGGACAGCGACAAGTGCTTCGGGTGCCGGGCCTGTTACGTGGCCTGCCCCTACAACAACCGGATTTTCCTGCAGCGGGGGAAGCTCAAGAAGGGATATCACGGCAAGGTGATGACCCCTTACGAGGAGGTCAAATATAAGGAGCACCAGGACGGAATTGTGCATAAGTGCAAGTTCTGTGCGCCCCGGGTGGATCAGGGACTGGAACCTTCCTGTGTCCAGACCTGTCCGGCCGATGCCAGAGTGTTCGGCGACCTGGATGATCCCGAGAGCAAGGTCAGCCGCCTGATCCGCAGCCGGGGCGGCATGCAGGCCCTCAGTGACGATAACACCGACCCCTCTGTCTACTACTTGAGCTAGGAGAAAGTCCCATGGCCAAAGATATGACCTTAGTCGGGAACGAATTCGTTTCTGGTTTTCGGCAGCAGACGGAATGGGGCGGGCTGATCGCCAGCGCATTTTTCTTCGGCAAGGTTGGCGCCGGGCTCTTCATGATATCCGTGCTGACGCAATCACGGCTCGGCATGCTGATTGGCCTGTTGATCGTGCTTGCCGGCAAGGGCGGGGCTCATATGCTCTATCTCGGAAGGCCACTGCGCTTCCTGCGCGGGATGGCCCGTCCGGGCACCTCCTGGGTGGCCAGAGGGTTCTGGGCGATGACCCTGATGACGGCCACCGGCTTCCTGGCGGTACTCCTGCCGGCCGGCAGCTCCCTGTTCCTGCCGGTGGCGGTTTTCGCCGCGGCCTGCGCTTTTGTCGTAGCGATCTACGACGGATTTCTACTCACCTCCTCCCCGTCGATACCCATTTGGAATACGGCCCTGATGCCGGTTCTGTGTATGTTTTATGCCTTCCTGGGAGGGACCACCGTCACTCTTTTCCTGGCCCACATGGGTCTGCTGGAACTGCCGGTCAACAACCAGGTATTTTCCGCCGTTGAAATCATTTTACTGGTGGTCAACCTGATCATTGTCATTCTTTTTCTGGCGTCGAGCATCAATTCCGGATCCGCCGGCAGAGAATCCTTCAACCTGCTGGTCAGGGGCGCGTACGCCCTCCCTTTCTTTGCCCTGGTCGTCGGCGTCGGGCTGGTTTTTACCCTGTCCATGCTGCTGGTGGTCGGGTCGGATGCCGGGCCCGGTATGGTTTTCCTGATTACCGTCGCGGACCTGGTGGGACATTATTTCCTGTTTTTTCTGCTGCTGAAGGCAGGGGTGTTCAAACCGGTTCTGGGTCACCTGAAAATCTGACGAGTATCTCATCCAGACCGCTTGTCTTCTCCCCCTGCGCCCGCTGACTTGGGCGGAGGGGAGAACCCGGGGAGAAAAACGTGCTGCAAATCATCATTCACGGCAGAGGCGGCCAGGGAGCCCAGCTGGCCGGAACCATGCTGGCGGAAATGTTCTTCCAGGAAGGCCGGCATGTCCTGGCCTATGCCACCTATGGCGGGGCTCGCCGGGGAACGCTGGTCAGTTCGTCCCTGCGGGTGGACGAGAAGCCGATCCGGATGCGCTGCGACATCGACACCCCGGATGCCATCGTCTGCTTTGACCCGAGTCTTCTGGCCATGACCCACCTGCTGCAGGTGGCCGCGGAGAAGACTCTGGTCCTGATCAACTCATCCCTTCCTGCGGAAGAGTTCAGCAAGCTGGGCAGATTCAAGGTGATGACGATCGACGCGCGGGCCATCGCCAGGGAAAACCAGCTGGCGAGGATCGTCAATACCACCCTGGTCGGCGCTTTGCTGGGCCATCTGGGCTACGGCAATCTCGATCTGCTGAAAAAGGTGATCGGCGAGACCAGCCCGGTCAAGGCCGAAAGCAATGTGGCGGCCTGCCTGGAAGGGTATCGCCTGGCCAGGGAAGGGGGCTGCTAGATGGCGACTGCAAGCAAGAGGGTTCCGTCGATCTGGACCACGGGGTGGACGGAGGTCCTGAATACGGGAACCTGGCGAAACGCCATTGCCGTACATCAGAAGCGGCCGGCGCCCTGCCATGGCGCCTGCCCCGTCGATGGCGAGATTCCGGTGTGGGTCCGGCAGGTGCGCGAGGCAGACCTGCAGGGGGCCTGGCAGACTCTGGTCGAGAACAATCCGCTGCCTGCCACCATCGGCCGCACCTGTCATCACCCCTGTGAAAAGAAGTGCAACCGGGGGGAATATGACGGCGCCGTGGCCATCAATGCCCTGGAGCAATTCGTCGGCGACACGGCGATCCGCGAGGGATGGGCGCTGGCACCCGCCGC
Source organism: uncultured delta proteobacterium (assembly GCA_963816395.1). Lineage (GTDB taxonomy): Bacteria > Desulfobacterota > Desulfuromonadia > Desulfuromonadales > JACZKF01 > CAWFKQ01. The sequence continues at coordinate 502,713 of CAWFKQ010000016.1, forward strand.
GGCCGAGCGGCCGCAGAAGGTGGCGGTGATCGGCGGCGGCCCGGCCGGGCTCTCCTGCGCCTACCAGCTGCGGCGCCAGGGGTTTCAGGTGGCCATCTACGACGCCAACCCGGAGCTGGGCGGCGTGCTGCGCTACGGCGTCCCCGAATACCGCCTGCCCAAGGGGGTGCTTGCCGACGAGGTCCAGCGGATCGTCGATCTGGGCGTTGAGGTGTACGCCTCGCGCAGCATCAGCGCCGCGGATCTGCCGATGCTGGAGCGGCAGTATGCGGCCGTTTTTATCGCCTTCGGCGCCCCCCGGCCCAAGCGACTGCCGCAGCTGCCGAAAAACGACGGCCGGGTGCTGGACGGGCTCGCCTTCTTGCGCAGCATCCGGGTGGGCGCCCCGCTGCCCCTGGGGCCGCGGGTCGTGGTCATCGGCGGCGGCAGCGTGGCCATGGATGTGGCCGGCTCGGTCCTGAGGCTGGGGCGCCAGGTCAGGCTTCTGTCACTGGAAGGCAGAGAGGTCATGCCCGCCCCCGAAGAGGAGATCGTCGATGTCCTTGACGAAGGCGCGCTGCTGTGTGACGCCGCCATGGTCAAGGCGCGTCGAGGCGTCCCGGGAGGCATTGCGGCTGCGCTGCGTCAAGGTCGATCTCGACCCCGAAGCGCCCCCCGGCGTGCTCCGCCCCCTGGAGATCGGGGGGAGCGATTTCTCCCTCGACGCCGAGACGGTCATCCTGGCGGTCGGCCAGGACCCGACTCTGGCCGATTGGGAGGGCTGCCTCCGAGTCAGCCAGTCGCTGGTCGTCGTCGACGGCGACTACATGACCAGTCGCCGCGGGCTCTTTGCCGCAGGCGACGTCGCCAGCGCCGAGCGTTTCGTCTCCACCGCCATCGGCGACGGGAAGCGGGCCGCCACCGCCATTGCCCGCTACCTCGACAGGCAGGATGCGCACTCGCCGGCAGCCGGCGACGGCGCCCCGGAGGTCGACTTCGCCGACATCAACACCTTCTACTTCCCCCATCGGGAGCGCGCCGAGCGGCATAAGGTCCCCTCGCCGAGCCGGGCGGCCGACTTCCGGGAGATCAAGCGGGGTTTTGCCGCCGAAGCAGGCGCAGGCGCAGGCCGAGCGCTGCTTCAGCTGCGGCGCCTGCGTGGAATGCGACAACTGCCTCTACTTCTGTCCCGACATGGCCATCGTGAAAGACTCCGGCTCGCCCGTGCATTACGGGGTGCTCGACCAGTACTGCAAAGGGTGCGGCTGCTGCCTGGAGGAATGCCCCCGGGGAGCGATGGGCGTCAAGGAGGAAACCAAATGAGTTCGGAACGTACCAGGATGCTTCTCAGCGGCAATCATGCCGTCTCCTATGCGGTCAAGGTGGCCCGGCCCAACGTGATTCCCGTCTATCCGATCACGCCCCAGACGCCGATCCTGGAGAAAATCACCGATTTTCAGGCCAGCGGCGAAATGTCGGCGGAGGTCATGACCATGGAGTCGGAGCATTCCGCCATGGCCGCCGCCATCACGGCGTCCCTGACCGGGGTGCGGGTCTTCACCGCCACGGCCTCCCAGGGCCTGCTGCTGATGCACGAGATGCTGCACTATGCGGCCGGCGCCCGCGCCCCTATCGTCATGGCCAACGTCAACCGGACGCTCGGCTCGCCCTGGGGGTTCTGGCCCGACCAGACCGACAGCCTGGCGCAGAGGGATGTCGGCTGGATCCAGTACTACTGCGAAAACGGGCAGGAATCCCACGACACCACCCTGCAGGCCTTTCGGGTGGCCGAACAGGTCCTGCTCCCCGCCATGGTCATCCACGAGGCCTTCTACGTTTCCCATGCCCTGGAGGCGGTCGAGGTCGTCCCCCAGCAGGTGGTCGACCAGTACCTGCCCCCCTTCGACCCGCCGCACCGCCTCGACCCGGCGATCGGCGAATCCTGGGGCAACACCGTCTCCCAGGTCATGTTTCAGAACCATCGCCGGGACATGGGCGAGGCGATGGAGCAGGTGGTCGAGGTCGCCGAGCGGGCCGACCGGGAACTGCGGGAACTGGTCGGGCGGGGTTACGGCATCGTCGAGCGCTACCAGTATGCAGATGCCCGGTTCGTCATCGTCACCATGGGGAGCATGACCGGAACCGCCCGGGACGCCGTCGATGACCTGCGCGCCGAGGGGATCCCGGTCGGTCTGCTCAAGATCCGGCTGTTCCGGCCATTTCCCTCGGCGGCGGTGCGCCAGGCGCTCGCCGGCGTCGCCAAGGCCGTGGTTCTCGACCGGAATTTTGCCCCCGGCACCGGCGGCGTGCTCTTCCAGGAACTCAAGGCCGCCCTCTACGGCATGGCAGGGGCGCCGGAGATGCACGGCTACCTGGCGGGGGTCGGCGGGACCAGCATCTCGCCGGCGGCCATCAAGGAAATGCTCCGCGGCGCCCTCGCGGAGTCGCCGGCGGTCAATTCGGTATGGAAAGGGTGAGGAGCAGATGAGTTACCAGATAGCAGAGCAGAAAGTGTTCAATTCCGGCCACAGTGCCTGTCCCGGCTGCAGCGAGGCCCTGGCCATCCGCTTCATTCTCAATACCCTGGGACCCGATACGATCGCGGTGGTGCCCCCCTCCTGCATCGCCATCATCTCCGGGCCGCAGCCGCTGAGCTCCATGCGGATCCCCGTCTATCAGACCACCCTGGAAGCCAGCGCCGCCTCCGCCGCGGGCATCAAGAGAGCCCTGGTGGCAAAGGGGAACCACCATACCAGTGTCGTGGCCATCGCGGGGGATGGCGGAACCTACGATATCGGTTTTCAGGCTCTCTCCTCGGCGGCCGAGCGCCAGGAGGACATCATCTACATCTGCCTCGACAATGAAGGGTATATGAACACGGGCAGCCAGAAGAGCTCGGCGACCCCATCCCTTGCCTTTACCACCTCGACCCCGGCCGGCAAGCCGACCCCGAAGAAGAATGTCGCGGAAATCATGGCCGCCCACAATATCCCCTATGTGGCGACGGCCACCACCGGCTACCCCGACGATCTGGCGCGAAAAGTCGCCCGCGCCATGGAGATCAAGGGGGGGCTGCGCTTTATCGTGGTGCTGACCCCCTGCCTGGACGGCTGGGGGATTCCCGACAACGCCGGCCCCAAGATCTCGCGGCTGGCCGTGGAATCGGGGATTTTCCCGCTGTATGAGGTCGAAAACGGGGAGCGCTACACCCTCAGCCATGGACCAAAGGGGGTGGCCCTGGCCGACTATCTCTCCAGACAAAAACGCTATCAGCACCTGTCCCGGGAAGACGTGGATTTCCTGCAACAGGAGGTCGACCGCAACTGGCAGAGACTGCAGCCGAAGTTTTCGGCTGCCAGGGCTGACGGCGCAGGCCATGAACCGAGGGCGTGAAGTTGATAATCGCTGCAGCTGGTCGCTTCGGCGCCCACCGCAGAGGAATCGTTTTCAACAACCTTTACCAGACAGGAGTTGAGTCATGTACAAGTCGAATTCTTCACAGGGTTTGTCGCAGGTACTCGGCGGTCTCGCGGAGGGGAGCCTCAAGGTGGTCGATCTGACGCAGCCGCTGGGTGAAAACACCCCGGTGATCGCCCTTCCCCCCGAATTTGCCCAGTCCCCAGGCTTCTCCCGGGAGGTGATTTCCAGGTACGACGAGCGGGGGCCGGGCTGGTTCTGGCACACCATCCATGTCGGCGAGCATACCGGGACCCATTTCGATGCCCCCGGCCACTGGGTGACGGGCAAGGATCTGCCGGATAACACCCTCGAGGCCATTCCCGCCGGCAAGCTGGTCGGCCCGGTCTGCGTCATCGACACCAGCAAAGAGTCCGCCGCCGACCACGATTTTCTCCTGACCCCGGAATATATCCAGCAGTGGGAGCAGGAACACGGCCGGATTCCCGCAGGTTCATGGGTGCTCATGCGCACCGACTGGTCAAAGCGCACCGATGCCGATGCCTTCCTCAATCTGCAGGAGGACGGCTCCCATTGCCCGGGGCCGAGCGCAGAGTGCATTCGCTTCCTGATCGGGCGTGACGTGCGCGGGTTCGGTACCGAGACCGTAGGGACCGATGCCGGCCAGGCGCATCTCTTCGACCCCATGTTTCCCTGCCATCATCTGATGCATGGGGCGGGCAAGTTCGGCTTGGCCAGCCTCTGCAACCTCGATCAAGTGCCGGCCACCGGGGCGATGCTCATCGCCGCGCCCATGAAGATCGTTGGCGGATCGGGCAGCCCGGTCCGGGTATTTGCCCTTGCACAGGTTTAATTTGAGTATCGGATTGACGGCATTCGGAAACCGCGCAATATGGCGGGGCTGAGAGTGGCGCTGTTTCGACCTTCAGCCCGGCCATCTGAAAATAACCGGAAGAGGATGGCCGTTAGCTGGGGGTCGGTATGGCTCCTCCTAGCGGTCAGGCAGCCTGGAAGGGGTTGGCGTAAATGAGGTACGCAGAGACAGGGTTCAACCTGGAAATTGACCTATCCCGAGGAAATATCGAGAGGGTAGCAACCGACCCGAATTTGACCAGGCTTCATCTGGGAGGGCAGGGGACGGCCGCGAAGATATTATGGGACAGGGTTCCTCCTGAAGTCGATCCCTTTTCTCCCGATAATCTGCTTATCTTCAGCACCGGTCTGCTGCATGGCACGCCTCGTGCCCGGGGCCAATCGTACCTCTGTCGATACCTTTTCTCCTCAGACAGGCCGGTATTCACATTCATTATTTGGCGGGTTTTTCGGACCCGAGCTGAAACATGCCGGTTACGACAAAATCGTCCTTCGCGGCAAGGCGCCCAGTCTGGTCTACTTGTACATCCACAACGACAAGGTTGAAATCCGCGATGCCGGCCATCTTCAGGGGAAAGGCGCCTCGGAGACCGCTGCGCTCCTGAAAGAGGAGCTGAAGGACCCCGGAGTCCAGGTCGCCGCCATCGGCCTGGCGGGAGAAAACCGGGTCTATATGGCTTCCATCGAGCATGCCAACTCCAGCGCTTCTCGGGGGGTAGGCGTGATCATGGGAGATAAAAGGTTAAAAGCGATCGTTGTCCGAGGCACCAGGGACCTCAGTATCGCCCGGCCGGCCGAACTGTATCCCGATCTGCATCCGCATGGTCAGGGAAATCTATGAGAATCCAGATGCCGGGGATACCATGGCCCATGGGGAGGGGGACGAGTTCCACGTCGATAATTTCGCCTGGGGCAATGCGCGGGGGCGGAGAAAAGAATTTCTGGAACAAGGAACGGGAAGAGAATTGGGCTGGCGCTTGAAAACAGGCTGCGCCTTCGCTGGACGGGCTGCTATAACTGCCCGAAGGATTGCCATCAGGCGATCAACTACCCGGGGCGGCGGCCGTATTTCCAAAAATGCTACAGTAAGCTGACCTATGCGATGGCGGCCTATGAAGAACTCGATTTTAATTACAACATAATCGGCATTACCCAGGAATACGGATTGGACGCCTACTCAACGCCGCAAGTCATGGCCTTTGCCATAGAGCTATACGAAGCCGGCATTCTGACTGACCAGGACCTGCCGGATTTTCCGGCCGACGGCGCGGAGAGATTTTTCTACCTGGTGGAAAAAATTGTTCGGCGGGAAGGGATTGGAGATATCTTAGCCAACGGCGTTTATTGGGCGGCCCGTCAGATTGGCAGGGGCGCGGAAGAATATGATCATAATACCATCAAGAAATTTGAGCAGGTGCCGATCAAGCTGGGTATGATCAATTATCCTTATTTCCTGATGTATGCCACCGGTGAGAAGATGAACATCACCCAGATTGAAGGGTCCTACCCCCAGATGCCCATTGCCTGATCTGCAGGAGAGGAAAAAGTTTGTTGAAAATTGGGACGCAGCTCCTGAAAGGTTTAAAAAGTGGTTTTTGGAATGGGAGCCACGCCAACATCCCTCTATAGAGGCGTCGGTGAACATCTGTGATTGGAATGAGACCATGCATTACGTGGATGACGCCATCGGCACCTGCGCCTTTCTGTCATCATTCAGAGGTCAGTTTGGCGGCAGACCCCCCTACCACATTTATAATCTGCCCGAGATTATTTCGCTTGCGACCGGGATGGATCTCGATACAGACGGGCTCTGGGAAATAGCCAGCAGGAACCGAAACCTGATAAGAGCCATCAATGTGAGAAGAGGCTTGAGAAGAAGTGACGAGAAGCCGCCTGCCGACCATTGGAAGAAAAGAGATCCCGAGATGGAAACCAAGCTGCTTGACGCGTACTATGAATTTAAGGGGTGGAATAATGAAGGTATCCCTACCAGGGAAACCCTGGACGCTCTGGCGTTGGATTACGTGAGAGAAGATTTCGTGCAGGCGGGGATCTTGACGGCTTAACCGAGACCTCCGCTGGGGGGTGCTTTTGCGGGTTACCCGAGACAGTCCGGCTCTTTCTGCCACCCGCTATGACAGGACGATTTACTCGATAACAGGAGAGACGGTGAAAACGAAAAAGATTGATCACATTTGCATTGCCGTAAAGGATCTCGAGGCCGCTCGGAAGGTGTGGGAACCAGTCCTTGGCAAGATGGAACCAGACGACCCTTACATCGACGAGCCAGAGAAGATTCGCGTTGCCCGCTACTGGCTTGGTGGCGTCGGCTTCGAGCTGATGGAGTCAACAGTTCCCGATGGGCCGGTGGCCAAGTGGATCGAGAAAAATGGAGAGGGGGTTATGCTCATCAGCTTCAATACTGAGAACACTCGCGAATCCATTCGGGAACTCGAGGAAAAAGGGTATCCCTTTATCCCCAGTCCCGAACCCCTCGCAGACGATCCCACCGGGAAAGCCAGACCCTTTCGCAACTGCGAGTTCGCCTTCATTCATCCCAGAAAGATGAATGGGGTTCTCCTCGAGGTCATCGATTACAAATGGAAGGAACTCGAATAATTGTCGCTGGGGGTCAGCAACAGCAAAGAGGAGCTCCAACGCTGGAGCTCCTCTTTTTTGCCTGCAGGGAGATGACAATAGATGCTGTCCTCTCCCACCTTCAACTTAATTACACGCGCTCAACGATCGTTGCGATGCCCTGCCCGACGCCGATGCACAGCGACACCAGGCCATAACGCGATCCGCGGCGTTTCATCTCATGGACCAGCGTCGCCGTGATGCGCGCACCTGTCGATCCGAGGGGGTGGCCCATGGCGATGGAGCCGCCGTTGACATTCACTTTCGCGGGGTCTATTCCCAACTCGCGGATGCAGGGGATGGATTGGGCGGCGAAAGCTTCGTTCAACTCGAAAAGATCAATGTCCGAAATCTTCAGCCCAGCGCGCGCCAATACTTTCTGGGTGGCGGGGATGGGCCCCAGGCCCATGAACGATGGATCACAGCCGGCGACCGCACTCGCCACCACTCGCACGAGCGGCTTGTAGCCCAGGCGCTTCGCGGTCGCGGCTTCCATCAGCAGCACGGCAGCCGCACCGTCATTGATGCCGCTGGAATTGCCGGCGGTAACCGTTCCATCTTTTTTGAACGCGGGGCGCAACTTGGCAAGTTGCTCCATGGTCACATCGGGCCGCGGGAACTCGTCACGGTCGAAGATTATCGGATCCCCTTTCTTCTGCGGGATGGCAACGGGAACAAGTTCGTCCTTGAATTTCCCGGCAGCGTCCGCCTGGCCCCATTTTTGCTGGGTGGCAAAGGCAAATTCATCCTGCTCCAATCGGGTAAGGCCGTATTGCTGGGCGACGTTCTCAGCGGTATCGCCCATGCCTTCTTTCGCGTACGCCGCCGTCATCTTCGGATTGGTAAAGCGCCAGCCAATCGTTGAATCAAAGACCTTGAAATCGCGGGAAAAGGCGGATTCGGATTTGGCAACGACGAACGGCGCGCGGGTCATCGACTCGGTGCCGCCGGCGATGAACACCTCACCCTCGCCGAGCTTGATCGCGTGTGCCGCACTGTTGATGGCATTCAAACCGGATGCGCACAGGCGATTGATCGTCTGGCCGGCGACCGAGTACGGCAGCCCCGCGAGCAATGCCGCCATGCGCCCGACGTTGCGATTGTCATCCCCCGCCTGATTGGTGCAGCCCAGGACCACATCCTCGATCAGGCTGGCATCCAGATTATTGCGTTTGACGAGTTCCGCGATGCACAGCGCCGCCAGATCGTCCGAGCGTACATCTTTGAGCGCGCCGCCGAATCGTCCGACCGGGGTCCGTACGGCATCAATGATAACTGCTTCAGGCATTAGATCCTCCATTTACCTGGCCTAAAGTCCACCAGGGTTGCAAGTTTAGATGTATTGTCCGCCATCCACTTTGATCACTTCGCCGGTGATATGGCGCGCTTTTTCGGAACACAGGAAGGTGACCAGCCAGGCCACTTCTTCCGGCTGCCCCATGCGGCCCAGGACGATATCCGCAAGCGATTTCTGCTTTGCTTCTTCCGGCAAAGCCTTCATCATTTCTGTCTCGATCAGGCCCGGTGCGATGGCGTTGCAGTTCACGTTCGCCTTCGCCAGTTCGCGGGCGACGGTTTTGGTCAGGCCAATAATCCCGGCTTTGGCCGCCGAGTAGTTCGCTTGCCCGAATTTACCCCGCATGCCATTTATGGAAGTAACGTTGACGATTTTGCCGCTGCCCTGCTCCCGGAGCAAAGGCGCAACCGCGCGGATGTAGTTGAAGTAGCCCTTCAGATTGATGGCGAGAGCTTCGTCCCATTGCTCTTCAGTCATCTTCCAGATGACCGCGTCGCGGTTAACGCCGGCATTGTTCACCAGAATGTCAACGCTGCCGAATTCCTTGACCACCTGGGCGACCATGTCCTGCGCATCTTTGAAGCTGGCCACATCCGCGCGAACCGCGATGGCGCGCCGCCCCATCTTCTGGATTTCTGCACAGATGGCGTTGGCTTCCGCGTCATGCTTGCGGTAATTGATCGCCACGTTGGCGCCGTTCTTCGCCAGGTCGAGCGCGATCGCACTGCCAATACCAAGACTCGCGCCGGTCACGATAGCATTTTTTCCCTCGAGTTCCATTTCTCCTCCTTTTAAGCCTATTTGGGGTGGGTAGAACTGCCTTGAACGATTTTTTTCAGGGGATGGCCGATGGCGGCCGAAATCATTTTATGCAAATTAGTACTATAATGCTTATTTGGAGTCAAGAATTATCTTTACCAGATGGACGAGAGGCGCAGACCCTGGCGACCCCCCGAGTCGACGCTAGAGCGGAATTAATCCGACTCGTTCCACGCGGCGTCAAAGGGTGATTGCCCCAGAAGGAGGCAGGCTGCGGCTCGCATCCGGATATCTGCTTTACAAGGTCGGAAAATTTAGGTATTCTGGTACCATTATTCCTTCTTTCGGAATTTTAAGTAAAATTTTCTTCATTCTAATTGCAATCGAGTGAAGCCGCAAGGAAGGGAACGATGAAAAAGTTGCAATCCCGTCTGGCGTTTCACTATGCCTGGGTTATCGTCGTGGTCGGCGTGCTGGCCATCTTCTCCTGTCTGGGACTGGCCCGCTTCGCCTTCGGCATGCTGCTGCCGGCCATGCGCTCCGGCCTTGCCCTGGGATACGACCAGATGGGCTACATCAGCACGGGGAATTTCGCCGGCTATCTCATCGCCGTCGCCCTGACGCCCCTGCTCATACGGCGGTTGAAAGCCCGCGCCCTTATCGTCGCCGGATTGTTGCTGATCGCCGTCTGCATGCTCGGCATCAGCTGGAGCCACGGCTTCTTCCTTGTGCTGGTTCTCTATTTCTGCGTCGGCCTGGGCAGCGGTTTCACCTATATCCCGGTCATGGTTCTGGTCTCCCACTGGTTCCGCCGGGATCGCCGGGGAAGGGCGGCGGGGCTGATGGTCACGGGCAGTGCCATCGGCATCATCTTCTCCGGCTTTCTCATCCCCCGCCTTAATCAGGCATTTGGGGCAGAGGGCTGGCGCACCGGTTGGCTCGTCCTGGGCCTCATTTCCCTTGGCTGTGCCGTTGCCGCCGCCGTTCTGGTGCGCAATGAGCCGGCAGATCTGGGGCTGCAGCCGTTCGGTGGCGGATCTATCCTGCCATCGACGCTGCCATCGGTGGCGATGGTACCGCGGGAACAACCCGGGGCCGCCCGGATTCTGCTGCAGTTGGGCCTGCTTTACCTGGCTTTCGGCGCCACCTACATGGTCTACGGCACATTCATCGTGACTACCATGGTGGTCGAATTCAAATTTCCGGAAGCCAAAGCCGGCATGTTCTGGTCCTGGGTCGGCTTCTTCGGCCTGTTCTCCGGGGTGCTGTTCGGAACGATCTCCGACCGGATCGGCCGCAAGGGGGGGCTGATGCTGGTGTTTGCCGTGCAGACCACCGCCTACCTGCTGGCCGGATCGGGATTCGGCACAGCGGCTCTGCTGCTTTCCGTGTTTCTGTACGGTATAGCGGCCTTTGCCATCCCGGCCATCATGGCCGTGGCGGTCGGCGATTACCTGGGGTTGAACCGGGCCGCGGCCGCCTTCTCCACCATTACCTTTTTTTTCGCCATCGGCCAGACGATCGGTCCCGGCACCGCCGGGGTTATCGCCGAGACCAGCGGAACCTTCACCACCAGCTATCTGGCCTCGGCCGCTTTGACCGGCGGCGCCCTGCTGCTGGCAGCCTTTCTGCCCAGGCCGGAAGCGGTGGATTGAGGGTGGCGATGCAGATGGAAGAAAATCTTGATATTCAACACAGTCCAACATATGCCTGCGGCACACCCGAAGACAATGAAAACCAGGATCTTAACGCTAAGGCGCAAAGGGAAATGAAAGTCGCAAAGGATGTAAAGCGAACAGTCTTACGGATTTTCTCTGCGCCTTGGTCCTCAGCTTTGAGTCTTTGCGTTATCCGTTAAGCTGAGAGCTGTGGAGGGAAAATTGGCTTATGAAAAAGCCTCTGCGCCTCGGCATTAAAAACGTTTTTGCCCTCAGCGTTCGGAGCCGCAGGCCAATTTTTGACTCTATTCTCAAAACAAATAAGGAAAAATAAGATGCGCTTTAGCGGAACCGACACCTACGTAGCGACCGAAGACCTGAATCTGGCGGTGAACGCCGCCATCACCCTGGGCCGTCCCCTGCTGATCAAGGGAGAGCCGGGAACCGGCAAAACCATGCTGGCCGAGGAGGTGGCCCGGGGACTGGACATGCCGCTTTTCCAGTGGCATGTCAAGTCGACTACCAAGGCCAACCAGGGGCTGTACGAGTACGATGCCGTCTCCCGGCTGCGGGACTCCCAGCTTGGCGACGAACGGGTCCATGACATCGCCAACTACATCGTCAAGGGGAAGCTGTGGGAGGCCTTCGACTCGGAGCGACGGGCGGTTCTGCTCATCGATGAGATCGACAAGGCCGACATCGAGTTCCCCAATGACCTGCTCCAGGAACTCGACCGGATGGAGTTCTACGTCTATGAGACCCGGCAACTGGTCACCGCCAGGCACCGGCCGGTGATCATCATCACCAGCAACAACGAAAAGGAGCTGCCCGACGCCTTCCTGCGCCGCTGCTTTTTCCACTACATCCGTTTCCCCGATGCCGAGACGATGGAGCGGATCATTGAGGTGCACTATCCCGGGATCAAAAAGTCGCTGCTGAAAAATGCCCTGGAGGCGTTCTTCGGCATGCGGGAGGTTCCTGGCCTGAAGAAGAAACCCTCCACCTCCGAACTCCTCGACTGGCTCAAGCTGCTGGTTGCCGAGGATGTTCCGGTCGAGGCCCTGCGCAGCGACCGGGCCGGCAAGGTGATTCCGCCCCTGCATGGCGCCCTGCTGAAGAACGAGCAGGACCTGGCCCTCTTTGACCGCCTGGCCGGCATGGCCCGTCGCGGCCGCTGAGCGGCAGACCCATGCTGGTCGAGTTTTTCATGCAGTTGAAGCGGGCCGGGATCCCGGTAACCATCCGGGAGTTTTTGAGCCTGCTCGAGGCGCTGGACAAGGAGGTGGTCTGGGGCAGCGCCGAGGATTTCTACTGCCTGGCCCGCCTCTGTCTGGTCAAGGATGAAACCCACTTCGATAAGTTCGACCGCGTTTTCGCCCATTATTTCAAGGGCGCGGCCGAACTGGAGGAGGAGCTGCAGGCGCACATCCCCGAGGAGTGGCTGCGCCGGCTCAGTGAACTGGTTCTTTCCGAGGAGGAAAAGGCCCGGGTCGAAGCGCTGGGCGGCTTCCAGAAGTTGATGGAGGAGCTGCGCAAGCGCCTGGCCGAGCAGCAGGAAAGGCACCAGGGAGGGAACAAATGGATCGGCACCGGCGGCCGCTCCCCCTTCGGCGCCTACGGCTATAACCCCGAGGGGGTGCGGATCGGCCAGGACCACTCCCGCCACCGCCGGGCGGTGAAGGTCTGGGATCGTCGCGAATTCAGGAATCTCGACGGTTCAGTGGAGCTGGGTACCCGCAACATCAAGGTGGCGCTGCGCCGCTTGCGCCGCTTCGCCCGTGAAGGGGCGCCGGAGGTTCTCGATCTGCCCGGCACCATTCGCGCCACCGCCAACAATGCCGGCCACCTCGACCTCAAGATGGTCCCCCAGCTCCACAACCGGGTCAAGGTGCTGCTCTTTCTCGATGTCGGCGGTTCCATGGATGACCACGTCCGGATCTGCGAGGAACTCTTCTCCGCTGCCCGCAGCGAGTTCAAATATCTCGAATATTTCTATTTCCACAACTTTCTCTACGAAAGCGTGTGGCGGGATAACCAGCGCTACCGGGCAGAACGCACCGATCTCTGGGAAGTGCTCCATACCTACGGACCCGACTACAAGCTGATTTTCGTCGGCGATGCCTCCATGAGCCCCTATGAGATCTCCGAGATCGGCGGCAGTGTCGAGCATTATAATCCGGAGCCGGGGTACATCTGGGGGCAACGCCTCCTCGAGGCCTACCGGCACGCCGTCTGGTTCAACCCGGTCCCGCAGCATCAGTGGCCCCATACCCATTCGATCGGGATGGTGGAACAGCTCATGGGGGGACGGATGTTTCCCCTCACCCTCCACGGGCTCGACGAGGGGATCCGCCTGCTGCGGCGGTAGCTTCCCGTCCTGACCGGCCGTCGCATACTCACCGCGAGAGGAACCCGTGTGGAATCTTGAAAGCCTGGATTACGAGGGCGCCATCTACCGCCCCCCGAGCGAAGCCCGCTCCATTATCCTGCAGGCCACCGTCGGCTGCTCCCACAACCGCTGCAGCTTCTGCGCCAGCTACCAGGGCAAGCAATTCCGGATCAAGGACCGGACGACCATTGAAGCGGATCTGCGCAAGGCCGCCCGGCTCTACCCGGCCGCCAGGCGGCTCTTTGTCGCCGACGGCGACGCCATGGTCCTGCCGATGCCCGAATGGCGCTGGCTCCTGCCGGCGATCCGGGAGCATCTGCCGGGGGTGGAGCGGGTAGGGGTGTACGCCACCGGGCGCAGCATCCGCAGGAAAAGCGCTGAAGATCTTCAATGGCTGCGTGAACATGGCCTCGGCATCGTCTATCTGGGTGTCGAAAGCGGCGATCGGCAAACCCTCGCCTACATCCAGAAAGATTCGACAGCCGTGCAACTGCTGGAGGCCGGTCGGAAAGTCAAGGCTGCCGGCCTTGGGTTGTCGGTGACGGTGCTGCTCGGCGTCGCCCCACCCGGGCGCAGCCTGGCGCACGGCAGGGCGACCGGGAGGCTGCTGACGGCCATGGACCCGGACTATGTTGGAGCCCTTTCGGTCATCGTCTGTCCGGGGACCGAGCTGGCCGAGCGGGTAGAACGGGGCGAGCACGAGGTGCCGACACCAGTCGATCTCCTGCGGGAGCTGCGGGAGATGCTCGCCCATACCGAATTGTCGGAGGGGTTGTTCATGGCCAATCACGCCTCCAACTACCTGCCCCTCAAGGTGGAGATGCCCCGGGGGAAGAAACAGGCCCTGACTCTCCTCGACGCCGCCGTCGACGGCCAACTCCCTCTTCGGGATGAATCCTTCCGGGCACTGTAGATCCTCTCCTGCTCCGAAATCTATTTTGACATGCGTCAAGGCGGCCGACCCGGTTTGCAGCATAGACTGCCTGTAGGTCAGTGCGGCCTCCCGGGGGGCTCCGCCGAAAGAAGCGGATGGGGATCCGCCGGCTCGGCGGAATCAATGACTGCAAGGACGCTGCGAAAGGAGAGGAAACATGACCATCAGTGCGAATACCACGGTCGGCCGGATCGCTGCGGAGCATCCCCGCGCGACGAGAATTTTTGACCGCTTCGGAATTGATTACTGCTGTGGCGGCAGCCGGCCGCTCGCGGCGGTCTGCCGAGAGTACGGAGTGGAGGCGGCGGCGGTTCTGCAGGCGATCGAGGAGGAACTGGCCGCTGCAGGCGCTGCCGGTGAATGCTGGGACCAGGCGCCCCTGGGGGATCTGGTCATCCACATCATTGCCGCCTATCACCGGCCTCTGGAGGCGGAACTGCCGCGCCTGGAAGCGATGGCCCGCAAGGTCCTCGAGGTGCATCGGGAAAAACAGCCGGAAATGCTCGCCGAGCTGCTCGCGGTCTTCCGCGGGTTGAAAACGGAGCTGGAGGATCACCTGGCCAAGGAGGAGCAGATCCTTTTTCCAATGATCCGCAAGGGAGAGGGAATGCTGGCGGACGGTCCCATTGCCATCATGGAACAGGAGCACGAGGCAGCGGGGGCGGCGCTGCGCCGCCTGCGGGAGTTGACCGGCGGCTTTCAGGTCCCCGAGGAGGCCTGCAACACCTGGCGCGCGCTCTGGCACGGCCTCGCCTGTCTGGAGGAGGCGCTGCACCAGCACATCCACCTGGAAAACAACATTCTTTTCCCGCGCGCCCTGGAAGAGTAAGCCTTCGCTGTCCCACCAGTAAATCCTCCCGACCCACCCGCAACGCGGTGGGCAGCCGAAGATGCTCACCCGCTGTGGTCGGGAGAATATCTTCCGGCACTTCATCAAATGATGAAATTACCCGACTCGCTGGTCCAAAAAATTACGAAATAATCAATAGCCGCCCGCCCGCCGCCACTTTGCCGTGGCTCACCTGCAGCAATTTCAGAATTCCATCCCCTCCTCTTAATGCCCCGAAATGTCTGGCCAAAGCCCTCTTCTCCGGCCAGCGTCAGTGATTCGCTTCTAAAAAAATAACATTGTTTGGCACATCTGGTGCTTTGTTTATCGGTGACCCCGATGGGGCTGCCAGCAACCGACTTCCAGGCCTTCGCAGGAAAAATAACTTTGTTCTGGAAAATCAAGCTGCACTGAGGCGAACCACACCATCATCCTGCTTATCCATCATCAGAAAAGGGGGAGACCAAATGAAGTTTCCGAAACCGCACGATTTCAAGGACATTCCCGGAACCGAAGGCTGGCAGCGGATGTATCCCTACCAGTACCAGTTCTCGACCGACGATCCGGAGCGCAAGGATTACGAGGCGCAGTCGTTCTGGTTCTATGATGGTCTCCACTATCCCGAACCACTCTACCCCTTCGACACCATTTGGGATGAAGCCTGGTATCTCGCCCTGTCGCAGTACAACAACCGCATCTTCCAGGTGCCGCCGGTGCGGGGAGTCGATCACCGCATCGTCAACGGCTATGTCTATATCTCTCCGGTGCCGGTGACGGACCCCGAAGAGATCGGCAAACGAATCCCCAATTTCCAGGAACGTGCCGGCTATTACTATAAGAACTGGGATGAGCTGGAAGCCAGATGGAAAGTCAAAACCGAGGCCACCATCAAGGAACTGGCTGACCTGCAGATTCCGCGCCTGCCCGAACTCGAGGACCTCAGCGTGGTGACCGATGCGGTCGGCGAGTCCAAGGGGTACCACCTGATCAAGGCTTATGACGATCTGATCAATCTCGGCATCAAATGCTGGCAGTACCACTTCGAATTTCTCAATCTCGGCTACGCCGCCTACGTTTTCTTTCTCGATTTCGCCCAGAAGCAGTTCCCGAGCATTCCGCTGCAGCGGGTGACGCAGATGATTTCCGGCATCGACGTGCATCATGTTCCGCTCCGACGATGAGCTGAAGAAGCTGGCGCGCAAGGGCGATCGAGCTGGGGGTCGAGCAGGCGATCGCCGCCAGTCAGGAGTGGGCCCAGGGTCGAGGCAGCGCTCAAGGAGCTGCCCAGGGGAGCAGGAATGGCTCGCGGACTTCGAAAAAGCCCGCTACCCCTGGTTCTACATCTCTTCGGGCACCGGCTGGTCGCATAACGACCGCTGCTGGAACGATGATCTGAATATCCCGCTGATCGGGGATCGCCACCTATATCCAGAAAATCAAGCAGGGCGCCGACATCGAGCGCCCCCTGGAGCAGGTGCGTGCCGAACGCAACCGCATCATCGAGGAGTATCGCTCCCTGATCGCGACAGAGCAGGACCGCAAGACCTTCGATGATCTGCTGAATACCGCCAAGACGGTCTTCCCCTATGTGGAGAACCATCTCTTCTACGTCGAGCACTGGTTCCACTCGGTCTTCTGGGGGAAGATCCGCGAAGTCGGAGCGATCATGCAGGAGCATGGCCTCATCAAGG
This sequence comes from uncultured delta proteobacterium, assembly GCA_963816395.1. Lineage (GTDB taxonomy): Bacteria > Desulfobacterota > Desulfuromonadia > Desulfuromonadales > JACZKF01 > CAWFKQ01. Next base: position 519,176 of record CAWFKQ010000016.1, read on the forward strand.
AGGTCGAGGACATCTGGTATCTGCGCCGCGACGAGATCAAACAGGGACTCTGGGACGTCGTCACCGCCTGGGCCACCGGGGTCAAGCCGCGCGGCACGGCGGTGTGGCCGCCGGAGATCGCCTGGCGCAAAGAGGTCATGCAGAAGTTCCGCGACTGGAGTGCGCCCCCCGCCCTCGGCACCGCCCCGGAGGTCATCCAGGAGCCCTTCACCATCGTCCTCTGGGGGGTGACCAACAGCTCCCTGGCCGACTGGTCGGCGGTTCAGGAGGTCCACGGATCCCGAGAGCATCAGCGAATTGAAGGGATTCGCCGGCAGCCCCGGCATTGTCGAGGGGCGCGCTCGGGTCTGCCGCAGTGCCTCGGAGATCAGGGAGCTGCAGGAGGGGGAGATTCTGGTTTCGCCCACCACCTCACCGTCCTGGGCGCCGGCGTTTGCCAAGATCAAGGCCTGCGTCACCGATGTGGGCGGCATCATGAGCCATGCAGCGATCGTCTGCCGTGAATACGGCATGCCGGCGGTCGTCGGTACCGGCCATGCGACGAAAATCATCAAGACCGGCATGCTGCTGCGCGTGGACGGCTCGTCGGGCATGGTTTCCATTGAACGCTGAACAAAATGGAGAAGACCATGAAAACGAATGCATCGGTTCCGGCCAATCCTGACCTGCCTCTGGTCTGCTGGCTCGAGGACTGTCGGAAAGATTCGATCCCCCTGGTCGGGGGGAAATGCTCTTCCCTCGGCGAACTGATCAACGCCGGGGTGCGGGTTCCCCCGGGGTTCGCCCTGACCACCGAAGGTTATCGGCGCTACATGGCCGAGGCCGGGATAAGCCGGGAAATCCAGTCCTTGCTGAACGGTCTCGATCCCCAGGATATGGAAGCTCTGGAGAAGGCCAGCGAGACGATTCGCCGAATGATCGAGAGCCAGCCCTTCTCCACGGAAATGGAGGACATGGTCGCCGAATTCTACCGCAAACTCTCGGTGCGCTGCTGTCTGCCGGCGGCGCCGGTGGCGGTCCGCTCGAGCGCCACTGCCGAGGACCTGCCCGGCGCGAGCTTCGCCGGCCAGCAGGATACCTTTCTCTGGATTCGCGGCGCGGAGGAGGTGCTGCACCACATCCGCCGCTGCATCTCCAGCCTGTATACCGGGCGGGCCATCGCCTACCGAGCCAACCAGCGCTTCGACGATGAACATATGGCGATCAGCGTCGGCGTGCAGAAAATGGCCAACTCCTTTACCGCAGGGGTGATGTTCACCCTGCATCCCGGCAACGGCGATCGATCGGTGATCGTCATCGACTCCAACTACGGCTTCGGCGAATCGGTGGTCTCAGGCGAGGTGACGCCTGACAATTTCGTGGTGAACAAGGTGACGCTGGATATTCTCGAGCGGACCATCTCACAGAAGGACATCTATTACACCGTCGATACCAAGACGCAGGTCAACCGGGCCATCGAGGTGCCCCCCGAACGGCAGAAGGTGCAGTCGCTGATGGATGACGAAATCACCGCCCTGGCCTGGATGGGCAAGCAGATCGAGAAGCATTACGGCCGGCCCATGGACATCGAGTGGGCGGTGGACAAGGACCTGCCGTTCGGCGGCAACATTTTCATCCTGCAGGCACGCCCGGAGACGGTGTGGAGCGAAAAGCAGAAACCGGCCGTAGCGGGCGCGGGGGCATCGGCCATGGATTACATTCTCTCCAGCATGCTGCTGGGGAAGCGGCTGACATAGAAATATCCCCAAAAGGCAGCGGTTCATTCAACTAAAAAACCAACAGAACAAGGAGACGTCATGAGCGGAGCGACCAAATTGAAACCCGTCGAGGCTGTACAACCGATCAAGGATCTTCGCACCTATATCGCATGCCCTCGAGGCGCATGGAGAATTGCACCGCATTAAAACCGAAGTGGACTGGAAGTACGAACTCTGCCACGTTTCGAAGGTGAACGAGGAGCAGAAGGGCCCGGCCCTGCTCTACGAAAACGTGAAAGGGCATAGCATACCCGGTCTTCACCAGCGCCTTCACCACGCGCGAAGCGGATTGCCATCTGCCTGGAGCAGGATCCGTCGCTGTCCATGTGCCAGCTGTCCCGGAAATGGATGGAGCTGACCACCAAGCAGATGATCAAGCCCCAATTCGTCGACAACCCGCCGGTGATGGAGAACGTCATGGAGGGCGATGCCGTCGACCTCGACCAATTTCCCTCTCCCTGTTTTTATCCCGACGACGGCGGCCGTTTCTTCGGCACCTCGGCCTACCTGGTGACCCAGGATCCGGACACCGGCTGGACCAATCTCGGCACCTACCGCGCTCAGGTGCTGGGCAAAAACATCCTCGGCTCGCAGATCATCAAAGGGAAGCACGGCGAATTTCACATGAAGAAATACCAGGAGCGCGGCGAGCTGATGCCCGCCGCCTATGTGGTCGGCTGCGATCCGGTGCTCTTTCTCGCCAGCTCCACCCTGGTCAGCGCCCAGACGGACGAATACGACGTGGCCGGCGCGCTGCGTGGCCGCCCGGTCGAGGTGTTCAAATCCGATCTGACCGGGCTCACCTATCCGGCCAACGCCGAGATCATCGCCGAGGGGTTCATCGATCCGAATGAGCTGATGGATGAAGGGCCGTTCGGCGAATACACCGGCTATTACTCCGGCAACAAGGGGAAGGACTATCCCAAGCCGGTCCTGCGCGTGAAGCGCATCCTGTATCGCAATAAGCCGATCTTCTGGGCGACCACGGTCGGCAAGCCGATCAACGATATCCATATGATCCAATCGCTCAACCGGACCGCGCAGCTGTGGCACGACCTGGAGACCATGAAGCTCCCCGGCATCCAGAGCGTCTATTTCCCGGCGGCGGCGACCGGCCGGTTCTGGGTCGTCGTCTCGGTAAAACAGATGTACCCGGGGCACTCGAACCAGGTCGCCGATGCGGTGAACGGCAGCACCACCGGCCACTACGGCGTCAAGGGGATTATCGTGGTGGATCACGATATTGCCGCCGACGACATGGATCGGGTCTGGTGGGCGCTCGCCACCCGCTTCGATCCCAAGCGTTCGGTCCAGGTGATCACCCGCGGCCGCTCTACACCGCTCGACCCGGGTCTGCCGATCGAGGCCCGCGAGGTGGTGAGCCGCGTCATTCTCGATGCCTGCACCCCCTTCGAATGGGCCAACAAGCCGAACGAGATCTTCATGGACCGGGCGGTGCTGCAGAAGGTCTCCGACCGTTGGAACGAGTACGGTTTTGACGGGGGGAGCCCGGTGGCCGAAATGATTCCGCGGCTGACCCGGCCCGAAATGAAGAAGAAGTGAACGGATAAAAAGCGGCAGGCGGCTTCAGGGCCGCCTGCCGGCCGCAGCCACCGAGGAGGAGCTTAAAATGGCCCAGAAAAAGGGGATCGTCATCATCTGCAACCTGGATACCCGGGGCGAAGACATCATCTTTGTCAAGAAACTGATTGAGGACCGAGGCCACGAGGCCATTCTGCTCGACTTCAGCATGGAGGAGCCGCCACCGTTCCCCGGCGACATCCGTACCGAGGAGGTGGCGCTGCGCGGTGGGCTGCCGATCGAGGTGGTGCGCGAGAAGTACCGCTCCGACCGGGATACCGCCACCAGCAACCAGATCCGGGGGGGCGCGGCGATCGTCGACGATCTGAGCCGTCAGGGGCGCGTGCACGGCATCATCGGCATCGGCGGCGGTACCTCCACCCTGGTCTCCACCTCGATCATGAAACAACTGCCTTTCGGCATGCCCAAGGTGATGGCCTCGCCGATGGCGGCGCACCCGGCCTACATCGACAGATACGTCGGTACCCACGACATCACCATGCACCATACGGTGCTCGACATTGTCAAAATGAACCCGCTGCTTAAGGCACAGATCACCAACGCGGTCGGCGCCATCTGCGGCATGGTCGAGATGACCCAGGGGACGAATATCACCTTCGACAAGCCTTGCGTCGCCATCTCCTCCTTCGGGTTCGGTGAGATGGCGGTGCAGACCGCCCTCGGCATGCTCGAGGAGGCCGGCTTCACCCCCATCGTCTGCCACGCCCAGGGCAAGGGGGACAAGGCCATGGAGGAGATGATCCGCTCCGGCGCCTTCCACGGGGTGGTCGACATCTGCACCGGCGGCATCATGGAGAACCTCTTCAAGGGGAACCGCGACCCCGGGCCGGAGCGGCTGATGGCCGCCGTGGAGACCGGCATTCCCATGGTGCTGGCCCCCTGCGGCCTCGATATCCTCTCCTACGGCGGGCGCCCCGACATGCTGGAGAAGACCAGGGACCGCCCGCAATACGTCCAGGACGCCCTGCGCGTCCAGGTGCGCACCACCGCCGAGGAACTGCGCCAGGCCGCCGATGTCTTCGCCGAGCGCCTCAACCGGGCCAAGGGGGAGTGGACCTTCCTGATTCCGCTCAAGGGCTGGTCGTCCCTGGACAAGGAGGGGCGGCTGATCTATGACCCGGCCGCCGATGCCGCCTTCGTTGCCCGGCTCAAGGAAAAGATTGCCGAACCCGGGCGGATCAAAGAGGTCGATCTGCACCTGTACACCCCGGAATTCGCCCGCGTCGCCGTCGACGAATTCGTACGGCTCTACGCGGGGACGAAGGCGGCGGTAGCGTGATGCTCCGTCCCTGGCCACTGATCGCCTCGGAGCCGGTGTTCGACGCGGGCCTCTTCCAGGTGACGCGGGACCGGGTCCGCTCGCCGCGCACCGGCGGTGAGCGGGATTTCCACCTGCTGCATATGGCCGACTGGCTGCTGGTGGTGCCGCTCACCACCGACGGCAAGCTGGTTCTGGTCCGGCAGTACCGGCACGGCTCGCGGGCGATCGGCCTGGAAGTGCCGGGGGGGCTGCATGACGGGGCCGGTGAGGGCCCGGAAAAAGGAGCGATACGGGAAGTGGCGGAGGAGACAGGTTACGGAAACGGCGGCGAGCCGCTGGTCTTCCTCGGCGAACTGCGCCCGCAGCCGGCGCTGCTCGCCAACCGGGCCTGGATTTACCTCGCCGAAGGCCTGCGGCCGGTGGCCGGGCAGAACCTCGATGCGGGGGAGGATATCGAAGTGGTGCTGGTTGACCCCCGGGAGATTCCCGAACGCATCGCCAACGGAGAAATCAACAACGCGATGACCGTCGCCGCTCTGTCACTGGCGCAACTTGGCGGATATCTGAAACCCGGTGCATGCCGGCGGTCCTCGAGAAAGGAGAACGAGTCATGATCGTGCGTAATTGGATGCAAACCAGCCCAATGACGATTCCGAGCGATACCCTGGTTTCGGAAGCCAAGCGGCTGCTCAGCGACTACAATCTGCATGCCCTGTCCGTGGTCGACAACGGCCGGCTGCGCGGCCTGGTGACGCGCGCCAACATGCTGCGCCTCGGGCACTTCGTCCTGCGCACCCAGAACCCCGACGAATTCAGGTTCTTTTTCGAGCGGCTCCGGGTGCGTGACGTCATGGTGCGCAATCCCGCTACCCTGCAGGGGGACGATACCGTGGAATACTGCCTGCAAAAGGGGCGGGAGCTGGGGGTGGCCCAGTTCCCGGTTATGGAAGGGGAACAGGTGATCGGCATCATTTCGGCTACGGAGATCTTCCGTCTCGCCGCGCACCTGCTGGGGGCCTGGGAGCGCCGCAGCGGCGTGACGCTGGCACCGGTCAAACTCGGTCCCGGGGTGCTGGGCAGGATCGCCGATGTGGTGGAAAGCGCGGGGGCCGTGCTGCAGGCAATCTACCCCCTCCGGCACCACGATAAAGAAGCGCATGAGGGCTATCCGGAGAAAAAGGTCATCCTTCGCTTTCGCGCCGACGATGTGGGGGCGGTCGTTGCCGCCCTGGAGGCGGCGGGTTTTCCGGTGATCGAGATCGGGGCACAGAAAACGTCCCAGGCTGCCTGAAGAGGGAAAATGCGCCGGCCAGGCGCAACGAACAGCAATCAAGCGACATGAACGGGAGAGGCAAGATTATGGGACTGCCATTGGTAGTGGCGATCACCGGCGCGACGGGCGTGATATACGGCGTGGAGATGCTGCGCGTGCTCAAGGAGTTGGGGCAGGAAACCCATCTCATTGTCAGCGATGCCGCGGCCCTGAATCTGTCGATCGAGACCGAATACTCTCTTGATGAGGTCAAGGGGCTGGCGAACGTGGTTTACAGCAACAAGGATATCGGCGCCGCCGTCGCCAGCGGCTCCTTTCGCACCTGCGGTATGATCGTCGCGCCCTGCACGGTGAAAACACTCTCGGCCATCGCCAATTCGTTCACCTACAATCTGGTGGTGCGCGCCGCCGACGTGATGCTCAAGGAACGCCGGAAACTGGTGCTGATGTTCCGCGAAACGCCGCTGCACAAGGGGCACCTCGAGCTCATGACGCGGGCGGCGGATTATGGCGCGGTGATCCTGCCGCCGATGCCGGCCTTCTATCATAAGCCCGAGTCCCTTATGGACGTCATTCACCAGAGCATCGGCAAGGCGCTTGATCAGGTCGGCATCGAGCACCAGCTGTTCAAACGCTGGACCGGGCATGACCAGCAGGAGCAGGTGAAAAAAGCTTTGCGCCTTGCACCCTGATTCGATTAATCTCATTGCGGTTGTGTAATGGGCCGATTTCCGGCCGCCACCCGGCGGGTCCCCGCCCGATTCCCAACAGGAGGATCAAAATGGAAGGAAGGTTCTGGCAACGGGTTTTTTTCATCCTCTGTCTCACCGCCGTGTTTTCTACGGCGACAGTGGTCCAGAGTTGGGCGGGCGGGGGGCAGCACTACCCCAACGGCGTCGAGGACTTTGTCGTCGGGGCCCTGCCGCCGCCCGGCGCTTATCTGGTGAACTACCTGCTCTTCATCCAGAAAAACGAATTGAAAGACGATTCCGGCGACAAGGTCCCCGTGGCCTTCTCGGCGGATGTGGTCGCCGAGGTGCCCCGCTTCATTTACGTCAGCCCCTATACCCTGTTCGGGGCCAGCTGGGGGGCGCACATCTTCCTGCCGATGTACAGCGCCGATGTGGAAGTCGGTACTTCCGATGCCAATCCCCACAATATCGTCGACTCCGACGAGATGGGGATTGGCGACATCATCTTCAGCCCACTGATCCTGGGCTGGCACTTCAGCCCCAATTTCCATATGGTTTTCGCCCTGGACATCTGGGCGCCCACCGGCAACTACGACAAGGACCGCCCCGCCACCCAGATTTTGTCGAAAAACCTCTGGACCGTCGAGCCGGTCGTGGCCGTCACCTACCTGTGGAAGGGGTTCGATTTCTCCGGCAAGTTCATGTACGACTTCAACTCCACCAATAACGACTTCGTCGTCGCCGGCAAGACGGTGGATCTCGATCCCGGTCAGGAGTTCCATTTCGACTGGGCGCTCGGCTACGCGGCCAAAAACGGTCTGCGCGGCGGCCTGGTCGGCTACAACTACTGGCAGACCACCGATGACGAAGTCGACGGCGACAAGGTCAAGGACAACCTCAGCCGCGTCGGGGGGATCGGGGTCGGGATCAAATACTGGCCGAAACAAGGGCCATTCAGCATGACCCTCAAGCAGTACTGGGAGTACGCCGCCCGCAACATCGCCACCGGCCCCCAGACTCAGTTCAAGATTTCCTACGCCTTCTAAACAGGTACCGCAGGGGGCGGTTAGTCCCCGGCGGCTGGAGACGAAACACTGGTGGACTGCTCGCGGGCAGTCCATCAGTGTTTTCAGGCAGAGGAGGGGAAACAGTTTCGAGCCGTCTGGTGCTATTTTTTACCGCGGTACGAGGATGGCGGGCAACTTGGCCAGGGATGCGATCAGCCGTTCCGGCCCCTCGACGGAGAGGGCGGCGCTGTCGCCCGCCCCGGTGAGCACGCCCACCGCTTGCACGCCAGCGGCGCGGCTGGTCTGGATGTCGATTGGGGTATCGCCGACGTATACCGCTGCCGGAGGCGTGACCCTGAGCTGCCTCAGACATTTGAAGATACCCTCCGGATCGGGCTTTCTCCTGGCTACATCGGTGCCGAGAACAATAGCGTCGAATCGCTCCAGGATCCCTTCTGCCCGGAGCAGCTCCAGAACCTCCGGCCTGGCCCCGCTGACAATACCCAATCTGATCCCCAGGCTCGCCAACCCGCTTAAGATTTCCCCAACCCCCGCAAAGACCCTGCCGTGCTCCTGCAGCATCCGCGGCCATTCACGGGCGGCTCGCAGCGACAGTTCCTTCGCCAGGGCATCGCGGTCGCCGCCATCCTGCGGCATCACGCTCTGCCAGAAGTTGCGCCCGGTTGCGAGTGCGCGGCGTACCTGAGCCTCGGTCACTTCCAGCCCGAACTGCCCGGCAACGTAGCGGGCCACCTCCACATAGGCCCCGACCGAATCGACCAAGGTACCATCGATATCGAACAGCACGGCCTTGGCGCCGAGGGGCCGGCACAGATGCAACCGGAGCCGCGCATTTCTGCCAAGCGAGAGATGTCGACGAAGCGGCAGCGCCGCGACCACTTGGATCTTGTTCTCGGGATAATCCGCGATCTCCGGCAGGAGCACGGCGCCGGGAATCTGGCCCGCAATCCTTACGGGATGGCAGCGCACATGACAGAAGCCTTCTTCCCCGGGCTCCATGATGTGGCCCGGCAAGGTGCGCCAGCTCTGCCAGCGCCTTTGGTTCGCAACGTCGCCGACCGCCAGATGGATCGGATCCGGGTGCGGATCTATTCCAGTCAGATCGATCAGCTGCCGGCGCACCCACTCGGTCTGCGTCACATCGGCAGCCGGTTCGGGGTCACTCACCAGATCCCCTTCGATAGCTTCCCTTGAGGCGCATCTCAGATTCTCGGAAAGATTTATTCGGGCGCATGAATTTCTGAAGAGGGTTGGGGGTAGGCGCCGGCCTGCCGCGGAAAAGCGGACGGAAATCAGCGCTGGTCTTCTGCCTGGGGCAGATCGATTTCGTCGCGATTTCCCAAGCCGGCGGCGTTGTCGACGAAATAAAGGCGGCTAGGGACGACCTTATACCAGCGCACCTTGGCCAGGGCCTTGACTATGGCCGCGGGCGCCTGCGCCAGCTTGCCCACCACCGGAAATTTCTCTCCGTACAGCCGGCGCGCCTTCTTCTCTTCCATCCCCGAGATCTCGCAAGCGACCCCTTCGATCTGAACGCCCTTGATCTCCAGCCAGTCGGCGTAGTCCTCCTGTATGGTGACGGCAATCCGCGGGTTTTGCGCCAGGTTCAGGCAATGTCGCGCTGTGGGCGATGAGAGAAAAAAGAGGGTAAAGCCATCGTTGACGTAGAAGACTGCCGCCGCCCAGGGGGTCTCTGTGCTGCAGGTGGCCAGGGTAGCCACCTGATGGTCCCGAAGATAGTGCAAAACCGTGGTGCGCCGCTCAACGGTCACCGGGTTAACCCTGGAGAGGAATGGTGGGAGTGCTCCATGGCATCATCGGGCCTCTCCGGTTGGTTTTCATGCAGGCGGCCCAGGCGATAGGCCAGCTGCGGCCGGGTCAGGCCGAGCATTCTGGCCGCAGCGGACAGATTGCCCTCGGCTTTGTCTACGGCGGTTTCGATCAGCATGGCCTCAACCTGGCCCAGGGTCAGGACCCCATTGAAGACGGCCGCGCAAAGCTCCTTCCCCGCTTCCCCGGGGTTGGTGTCGATGGCGCCATGGCTATCGATGCCGAATTCCAGGGGCTGATCCTCATTATAGGCTGAAAACATGTGCTCCACTTCGATCCGGGTGCCGCTCGGGGCAAGGAGAACACCGCGGTCGATCATGTTCTGCAGTTCGCGGACGTTTCCCGGCCAGGAATAGGCGAGCAGCGCCCGCTTGGCCTTATCCGTGAAGCCGCGCAGCTTCTTGCCATGGATCGCAGAATACTTCATCAGGAAGCTTTTGGCGAGCAGGGATATGTCTTCCTTGCGCTCCCTGAGAGGCGGGATTTTGATCTGGTAGGCATTGAGGCGGTAATAGAGGTCCGCGCGGAACTTGCCCGTTTTGACCAGAACTCTCAGGTCGACGTTGGTGGCCGCGACCAGTCGCACGTCGACCTTGCGGATTTTCTCGTCGCCGAGACGCTCGATCTCCCCCTCCTGCAGTACCCGTAACAGCTTCGCCTGGGCCGAGAGAGGAAGATCGCCGATCTCATCAAGAAACAGCGTGCCGCCATTGGCCCGCTCAAAGCGTCCGGGGCGGGAGGCGAGGGCGCCGGTGAAAGCGCCTTTTTCAATGCCGAACAGCTCGGATTCGACCAGGTCGTGAGGAATGGCGGCGCAGTTGATGGCGATGAATGATTTGCCTCGGCGGGCACCAAGCGAGTGCAATGCACGGGCGAACACCTCCTTGCCGACCCCCGTCTCCCCCAGCAGCAGTACGGTGATCTGACTGCCTACGGCCTTAATAAGCAGTTCATAGGCGGCCCGAAAGGCCGGGGCATTGCCTACGATGTCCTCCAGCAGCTTTTCGTTCTCGTTTATCGCCGAACGCAACTGGACAACCTGGGTCTGCAGCTCGATGAGTTGATCGGCGATCGATTCCCGATTAAAAAAGCGGGCGTATTCGGCCCCGTCTTCCCATTCCTCGCTGGGTTTGCCGATGATGCGGCAGTTTGCATCCCCCACGCCGGCGCAGTTTACTTCCTTGTAGAGAATCGGCCGGCCCATGAAGGCGGAAGTATAGCCGCAGGCATACCCGATCTGGCTCCAGCACACCGGTTCTGAATGGACGCCGTAGTGGCGCCTGTGCGATTGGGCTTCCCAGGAGTCCTCCCAGAGGAATTCGCCGTAGAAGGTGCCGGCACCCCGGTCGAATTCGACTCTGATCGGGCTGACCTTGACTTTTCCTTCCAGCGTATGCAGCCGCGGGCCGGTCATGAACACTTCCATGTCGGACGCATTGGGGTCACGGGTGAGGGTAAGTTCCGCATCCCGTGCGCCGGCCGCATAGCCCATGCGCGTGATGATCCCTCGTGCGCGGTCCATACCGAGAGTCTCAATTAATTCTATGCGCAACAAGGCTTGAGCCTCGGCATGGACCAGGAGCATGCGATGCTCGTGCAACCAGATCTGACCGGTATCGGCACAGAAATGCACCCGCGCGCGAAGATCATCACTGACCGCCTCGCAGGGAACTCTTTCCATGACGCGGCTTTTGGTCATAATCGCCCTCTCTTTCTTGCCAGGGATTAATGGGTTCGCCGAAACAAACGAGGTTATAGGATGCGAATTATATCAGGTTTATGGTCTCTCCACTTATTGCCCGCCAAATTCGACTCTAATGAGGGCTCCATGCAAGAAAAAAATGAGTTTTTAAAAAGTTGCCAGGATACCGATGGCCAAAGTAAAACAATGTTAGGCTAGCACCTTGGGCAATTTTTATGCAAGCAAGAAGGATTTAATTTTCCTGCCGGTTTGAAAATTGCCGCCGGCTAATTCGCGTGGAGCGCGCCCGGACGCGCAGTCCGGCCGGGCAGGAGACGGGTCTTGCGGGAAAAAGCACGAAGGGGAGGCTTGGTAAAAATCTTCCCATGTCGGGCTTTCCTATTACTCAAAATAGTGTTATTTTAAAAAGAAGATAAATATTCACATGTTAACTTAAAATGTTAATTTTATTCAGGTATTTCAAGTACTTTTGAGATAACATGGTTTGCAATTTCCCCCCCGTGCAGTGAGGATGGAGTCATGGAAAAATCTACTATCCCATCAACCAAGGTCACCCCCATGCCAGACCCGGACAGGGCGGCACCGGAGAGGAAAACGGAAGCGCAATTCGCCATGGTCGATTTCGCGCCGGCGCAGGTCCGGGTGCGGCCCACCGCCGAGGGGGGCTGGCTGCTGAGCTCTCCCGTCCCCCTCGAACCCTATGAGCGGAATCTCGGCCTGATGCTGCGTCGCTGGGCACGGGAGGACCCGGAAAGGATTTTTCTCGGCGAAAGGCGCGCCGACGGAAGCTGGCGGTTGGTGACTTACCGGGAGGCCTGCCGCCTGGCCGAGGCGATTGCCCAGGCGCTCCTCGACCGGGGGCTGGGACCACAGCGGCCGATCATGATCCTCTCGGGCAACTCCATCCACCATGCCCTGCTCATGCTTGGCGGTTTTTTCGCCGGGGTGCCGGTGGCTCCGGTATCGGTGGCCTATTCTTTGCTCAGCCAGGATCTGGCCAAGGTCAGGTACATCTTCGAGGAGGTGCGCCCGGCCTTGATCTATCGCCGAACAAGGTGGGATGTTCGCGCGGGCACTCGGGGCGCTGGATCTTTCAGCGGTGGAGGTGGTAACGGAGGACGGATTGGTCGGGGGAGTGGCCGTCACGCCTTTCTCCAGCCTGCTGTCTACCCCCCCCACCCAGGAGGTGGAGCGGGTCTTTGCCGCTGTCGGCGCCGACTCCGTCGCCAAACTGCTCTTTTCCTCAGGCTCGACCGGATTGCCAAAGGGGGTGATCAACACGCACGGCATGCTTTGCGCCAACCAGCAGATGCTAGCCCAGGTGTGGCCTTTCACGGAGAAAACTCCGCCTGTTCTGGTCGACTGGCTCCCCTGGAATCACACCTTTGGCGGAAACCACAACTTCAATCTGATCCTCAAACGAGGGGGCACCCTGTATATCGACGGCGGCAAACCAGTCGCCGGGCTGGTGGAGCAGACGGTGAAAAACCTGGCAGAGGTCTCGCCCACAATCTACTTCAACGTGCCGGCCGGTTATGCCATGCTCCTCCCCTACCTGGAGAAAGACGAGGCGCTGTGCCGCAGCTTCTTCAAACGGCTGCAGCTCATTTTCTACGCCGGGGCGGCCCTCTCTCAGGACCTCTGGCAGCGTCTGGAAAACCTGGCCATTCGGACCACGGGCCGGAAGGTCATCATGACCTCCTCCTGGGGCTCGACGGAGACCTCGCCACTGGCCACCGCCGCCCACTTCCCCCTGGAAAAGGCCGGGGTCATCGGGATTCCATGCCCGGGGATCACCCTCAAGATGGTGCCCAACAACGGCAAACTTGAGCTGCGGGTCAAGGGGCCCAATGTCACACCCGGTTATCTCAACCGTCCGGACTTGACGGAAGCTGCCTTCGATGAGGATGGATTCTACAAAATCGGCGACGCCGCAACTTTCGTCGATCCCGCCAATCCAAGTGCAGGAATCGCCTTCGATGGCCGGGTCGCCGAAGATTTCAAATTGAGTTCCGGAACCTGGGTGCATGTGGGCGGGCTGCGGCTGGGGGTGTTGACCGCTGCCGCCCCCCTGCTGCAGGATGCTCTCGTCACCGGCCAGGATCGAGAGTTCGCCGGTATCCTCGCCTGGCCCAATCTTCAGGCCTGCCGCGAGATCTGCCGGGACGTGGGGAACCAGCAAACGGTGGAAATTCTATTGCACCGGCAGGAGGTGGTGGAATACCTGCGAAAAACTCTAAGGGATTTCAACGCCCGACAGGAAGGCGCCTCGACCAGAATCCAGCGGGTCATGCTGATGACGGAACCCCCCTCGATCGACGCCAATGAGATCACCGACAAGGGGTACATCAACCAGCGAGCGGCCCTCGAAAAACGCCGGTCCCTGGTTGAGCGACTCTATGCGAACCCGCCGGGGCCGGCGGTGATCGTTCTGTAGGGGCTGCCGCAATTTCTGACAAGCAGCCTCTGCCATTTTTCAGCGGACAAGGATATCCATTATGGAAGGAAGGCTCGCCAGGGGCGGGGAATATCTACTGACGGAAGCGGTTGGGAAGAAGGTCTTCTCTCCCGAGGATTTTTCCTCGGAGCAGCGGCAGATTGCGGCGACGACCGAGGAGTTCGTGAAGAAAGAGGTCCTGCCGGAAATGGACCGCCTGGAGGGGCAGGACTTCGCGCTGGTGCTGGAGAAGATGCGGCGCTGCGCCGAGCTGGGGCTGTTTCTCGTCGATATCCCCGAAGAATTCGGCGGCCTGGAGCTGGACAAGGCCACCAGCATGCTGCTGGCGGAGAAGATGGGGCCGGCGGGCTCCTTCTCCATCACCTACGGCGGCCAGACCGGCATCGGTTCGCTCCCCCTCGTCTACTACGGCACGCGCCAGCAGAAAGAACGCTACCTGGGCAAGCTCACCGCGGGCGAGTGGATCGGCGCCTATTGCCTGACCGAGCCCGACTGCGGCAGCGATCCCCTGAGCGCCCGCACCACGGCGGTGCTGAGCGCCGATGGGCGCCATTACGTGCTCAACGGCGTCAAGCAGTTCATCACCAATGCCGCCTTCGCCGATCTGTTCACCGTCTTTGCCAAGATCGACGGCAGACTCTTCTCCGCCTTTCTCGTGGAGAAAGGCACTGCCGGCTTTTCGGTGGGGCCGGAGGAGAAGAAAATGGGGCTCAAAGGCTCCTCCACGGCCCAGGTCCTGCTGCAGGATGTGCGGGTGCCGGTGGAGAACCTGCTGGGCGAGCCCGGCAAAGGGCATAAGATCGCCTTCAACGTCCTCAATATCGGCCGGCTCAAGGTGGCCGCCACCGCCCTCGGCATGGCCAAGGGCGCCTTTGCCGAAGCGGCCCGCTACGCGCTGGAGAGAAAGCAGTTCGGACGGGTGATCGGCGCCTTCGGCGCCATTCGGGAGAAGCTCGCGGACATGGTGGCCGCCACCTACGCCGCCGAGTCCGTGGTCTATCGGGTCGCCGGTCTGCTGGACGACAGCATCGCGCACCTCGATCGCACAGGCACCGATTACTACCAGCGCTATCAGCAGGCCATTGAGGAATACGCCGGCGAGTGCGCCATCGCCAAGGTCTTCGGCACCGACACCCTGGCCGAGGTGGTCGACGAGGTCGTCCAGATCCACGGCGGTTACGGCTACATCAGCGACTACCCGGCCGAGCGCTATTACCGCGATGAGCGCATCCAGCGCATCTTCGAAGGGACCAACGAGATCAACCGCATGCTCATCGCTACCCTGGTGTTTCGCCGCTCCGACAACGGAAGCCTCGATTATCGGCAGCGGGCCAGCGCCGCCCGGGCGCAGATCCGGGCCGGCGCCGTGGCGGATTGCCGGGAAGAAGGGCCGTTCGCCCGGGAGTTCGCCTTGCTGGGCAACCTGAAGCAGCTCTTTCTGGCCCTGCTGGATGCCGCCTGGCCGGCCCGCGAATCCCAGGAAGTCCTCCTGCCCCTGGCGGAGCTGGCCATCGGCATCTTCGCCCTGGAAAGTGGGGTGCTGCGGGCCAGCCAGGCATACCCCGGAGCCAGCCCGCAGCGCCGCGCGCTCCTGGCGGCGGCGGTGACGGCGGCGGCCTTCGAACGGGCGGTCCGTTTTCCGCCGGCCGCCCTGCGCTGCGGCGCCTATGTGCTGGAAGGGGAAGAGCTGGCGGCCATGCAGCAGGCGATCGGGCGGCTGTCGGGCTACCGGCCGCAGCGCCTGCTCGAGGCCAGGCAGCTGCTGGCGCAGGCGGCGCTGGAGGCGGGAAAGTACATGTTTTAGCCGGTTCCACGGACGGGCCTGGCAGCCCGCCTGCCGAGCTGGGGAAAAATGGATCCAGGGCATCGAGGAGAATGAGCGGCAAAACCCGACCGGCAGCGAACAACAGGAGAGAACAACGTTTCAGGCAGCAAAAAAATCCTTTGACTCTAAATAGGTATTGTGGTACTACAATACGAAACGCACTGTTCTTCCCGTCTTCGTGGGAGCTAATCCTTAGAGCCAAGGCGTCGCGGCTCCAGTTCGGCAAAACACTATCCGGGGCAAGAAAGAGAGTCCCGGTGGTGAACACTTTCGGCTTCTAACTCATCGAACTCATGCTGAGTTTTGTGTCAACTCAAAATTCTTGGCATCGGATGGCCCGAGCCCGAATTCAGGCAATCTAGAAGGGGAAAAAATGAGGTACGCAGAGACAGGATTTAATCTGGAAGTCGATCTCTCCCGAGGGAACATTGAGAAGGTGGCGACGGATCCAAGGGATACCGAACTTTACCTCGGGGGACTGGGGACCAACGCCAAGCTCATCTGGGACAGGGTCCCGCCTGAAGTGGAGCCGTTTTCGCCTGACAATCTTCTAATATTCGGCGCCGGTCTTTTATGTGGCACGCCCGCTACCGGCTGCAATCGGACCATTGTCTCCACCATTTCTCCTCAGACCGGCTTGCTGGCTTTTTCAATGATGGGGGGGTTCTGGGCTCCGGAATTGAAGTATGCCGGGTATGACAAGGTGGTGCTGCGCGGCAAGTCGCCCAACCTGGTTTATCTGTATATCCACAATGACAAGGTGGAAATCCGCGATGCCTCTCATCTTGCCGGCAAGGGGTCGATCGAGACCGCGGAGCTCATCAAGAAGGAGTTGAACGAGCCGAAGGCCCAGGTGGCCGCTATCGGTCTGGCCGGGGAAAACCGGGTCTACTACGCCTCCATCGAGCAGGGGCGCTCCAGTGCCAGCCGCGGCGGCATCGGTGCCGTCATGGGGGACAAGGGGCTCAAGGCGATCGTCGTTCGCGGGACAAAGGATCTCAGCGTCGCCAAGCCGGAAGAGTTCATGGGACTTTGCAACGACGTGCTGAAATACATCAAGGTCCGCGAAGACAACCCGATTCCGGGGGTCATGCCGATTCTGGCGGGACTCGGCTCGCCGCAGGAAATGAAAGTCCATGACGAGAAGTGGCATACCGAAAATTTCATGTGGGGCAATTCCCGGACCCGGCGGAAGGACTTCTGGAACGAGGAGATCGAAAAGGAGTGGACGGAGACCCTGGAGAATGCCCGGACGCGGCTGATCAGTTGCTTCAATTGCCCGATGAAATGCGGGGCGACCATCTCCATGCCGGGGATGCCGACCTACATGATGAAATGCTTCACCAAGCTCACCTACACCATGGGCGCCTATGCGGATCTGGATTTCGGTTTAAGGATCGCCCAGAAGGCCACCGAGTATGGCCTGGACGGATTCTCCGCCCCGCAGGTGATGGCCTTTGCCCTTGAGCTGCTTGAAAACGGCATATTGTCCGCCGAGGATTTCCCGGGGATGCCCGAAGACAACGAAGGCAGATTTTACTACCTTCTCGATATGATCGTCCGGCGCGAAGGGATCGGCGATGTGCTGGCCAAGGGGACCTACTGGGCGGCCAAGGAGATCGGCAACGGCGCAGAAGACTATGCGCCATAACAATATCAAGAAGCACGAGCAGCTGCCGTTGAAGCTGTCCATGCTGAATCCCGTTTACTTCCTGATGTATGCAACCGGTGAGAAGATGAACATCACCCAGATCGAAGGGCAGTTTCCCCAGGCGCCGTTTGCCACAAAGGAGGAGCGGGAAGAATTTGTCAAGGATTGGATCCAGGTTCCCGATGAAAAGTTCAAGCAGATTCTGTTGGACTGGGAATTCCGCGGGGACAATTCGAACCCCTACTACCCAACGGTTGAAATGTCGTGTGACATCGTCGACTGGCAGGAGACGATGCACTACATCGATGATGCCCTCGGTCAGTGCGCGGGCCTGTCATCCTTTCCCCTTAAGCCTCCCTACCACATCCATAATTATCCGAAATTCATCTCGGCGGGAGCCGGGATCGACATGGATAAGGAGAAGCTGACGCAGGCGGCAAAGAGATATCGGACGCTGGTCAGGGCCATCAATATCGGCAGGGGCATGAGAAGAAAAGATGAAAAGCCGCCGGAGAATCACTGGAAAAAAAGATTCCCCGAACTGGAAGAGCAGCTTCTGGATTCGTATTACAAGCTCAAGGGGTGGAACAACGACGGCATCCCCACCAAAGAATCCCTCGAGGAACTGGGCTTGGCTTATGTGAGCGAAGATTTCCTTAAGCGGGGGATCTTGACGGAGGGTGGCACGGTCCCTTCCGAAGTAGCTTCGGCGGCAGAAGAGCAAAACTAGAGTGGAGGGCGTGAACCTTGAAAAATAATAAGAAAACCAAAACAGTCAAAACCATAAATATCGATGTCGACAAGTGCAATGGCTGCCGGGCGTGTGAGGTGATCTGCTCCGCCTTTCATGCCGCGCCGCGCTACAGCAGCAATAACCCGGAGCGCTCTCGTGTGCGCGTGATTCGCGATCCGCTCCGAGACGTTTACGTTCCGGTGTACGCCGGCGAGTATGCCGAGGCCGAATGCTCCGGCCGGGACAGGTACACCATCAATGGCAAGGAATACGACGAGTGCGGTTTTTGCAGGGCCTCCTGCCCGTCCAGAGATCTGTTCAGGGAACCCGACTCCGGCCTCCCGCTGAAATGCGATATGTGTGAAGGTGAGGAAGAGCCCTTGTGCGTCAAATGGTGCCTGGTCGATGCCCTGACCGTTTCGGTAAGGGAAGTGGAAGTGAAAACCGAAGAGGTGAAGCGGGAGGAGATGGAGATCGGCCTGGAAGCTTTGGTCAAGAGGCATGGAATAGATAAGATCATCGATACGGTCGCGCACATGTCCAAAACCTTGAAACCCTAAAGAGAAGAGGTAGGTGATATCGTGGAGACCGTAGCGCCCTTCAAAGAAATCGTCGATGCCATAAAAGAGAACGGCGGCGACTCGTTCAAATACTGCTACCAGTGCGGGTTGTGTGACGCTGTCTGCCCATGGAACAGAGTACGCCAGTTCAGCATGCGCAAGACGATCCGGCAGGCCACGTTCGGCCTGACCGAGATCGAGAACGAGGGGATCTGGCGCTGCTCTACCTGCGGGACCTGTCCCAGTCGCTGTCCCCGGGGAGTGAATCAGATCGAGGCCGGGGTGTCCTTGCGCAAGCTCGCTGCCGAGTATGACGTGTATCCGGGCCATGCCGCCCCGATCCGCAACGTCGTGGCCAGCCTCACCTCCGAGGGCAATTCCCTGGGCGGCGACCGCGACAAGCGGGCGGAATGGGCCAAGGGTCTGCCCGTAAAAACCTTCACCGAGGATATGGAGGTTTTATACTTCACCGGCTGTTACCTGAGCTATGACCCGCGCATGCGACAGGTGGCCGCCGCCACCGCCAAGGTCCTGAACAAGGCTGGCGTGGATTTCGGGATTCTTGGCTCCAGGGAAAGCTGCTGTGGAGAAAGCATCCGCAAAACGGGCAATGAAGAGTTGTTCAAGCGCCTGGCCAGGGAGAACATCAAGGCGTTTGTCGAGGCCGGCGTGAAGAAAGTTCTGGTCTCTTCCCCGCACTGCTACCACAGCTTCAAAAACGAGTACCCCGAGTTCATGGTGAAGTTCGAGGTGGTCTTTATCTCCGAATTTATCGCCGATCTGGTCAGCCAGGGTCGGCTGCAGCTCACCGGCGAATATGGAAAGAAAGTCACCTACCACGATCCGTGTTACCTGGGGCGCCACAACGGCATCTACGACAAGCCCCGCGAGCTCCTGACCAAGGTTCCCGGTCTCCAGCTGAGCGAGATGGCCGATTCGCGGGAAAAGAGCCTGTGCTGCGGAGGCGGCGGGGGCAGGATCTGGATGGAAACTCCCAAAGAGGAACGCTTCTCCGGCCTGCGCGTCAGGCAAGCCGTTGATGCCGGAGCCGAGATCCTGGTTACCTCCTGTCCCTACTGCATCACCAACTTCACGGACAGCAGCCTGGACCTGGACGAGAGTGAAGCCCTGCAGATCAAGGACATCACGGAAATCATTCAGGAAGTGATCTAGGGGAGTTGTCGGAAAACGTTGCGCACAGCCTTTGGCTCCAGGCAAATGCGTGGGCGGTAACGGGTTGCAACGGCGGGTCATACGGCAGGCGTTCGGCGGGTTCTCAAGGAACCCGAAGCGCCTGATACAGGGAGAATAAAGTGGAAAGCACTCCAGTCGCAAGACAACCTATTGATAATTCCGCGGGCAGGAATATGGGCGATGTCCTGGTTGTCGGTGGTGGGATAAGCGGCATTCAGGCCGCTCTTGATCTCGCCGATTCCGGCTTCTATGTTTATCTGGTTGATAAGTCGCCCGCCCTCGGCGGAAAGATGGCCCAACTGGACAAAACCTTCCCCACCGGTGACTGTTCCATGTGCATCGAGTCTCCCAAGTTCATCGAGTGCTCGAGAAATCCCAACATTGAGATCCTGACCTATACCGAAGTAGACAGAGTCGAGGGCGAGGCAGGAGACTTCAAGGTCACCCTGATTAAAAAGCCCAGGTACATCGTCGAGGAGAAATGCACGGGCTGCAACATCTGCGTGGACTACTGCCCGGTCAAGATTCCCGATCCGTTTAACCAGAACCTGTCTTCGAACAAGGCCGTCCACATCCACTTTTCTCAAGCGGTTCCTCTGGTCACCTATGTGGATCCCGAGACCTGCCTGTACCTGCAGGAAGGGAAGTGCCAGGCTTGCGTGAACGTCTGCAAGGCTAGGGCTTTTGATTTCAACCAGAAGCCCGAGAAGATGGAGGTGGAGGTCGGCGCGATTCTCCTCTCTCCCGGTTACGACACCTTCGACCCGAAACTTCGCGGCGACTTTGGCTACGGCACCATGGAAAACGTCGTCACCAGCCTGGATTTCGAGCGGATCCTGTGCGCCACCGGACCCTTCGAAGGTGAGGTGCGGCGCCCCTCCGACAAGAAGCATCCCCAGAAGATCGCCTGGATTCAGTGCGTCGGTTCGCGGCAGGCCAACCTCGAAGGCGGCAACAGCTACTGCTCGGCGGTGTGCTGCGCCTATACCCAGAAGCAGGTGATCCTGGCGAAAGACCATGACGCCGGCCTCAACGCCACCATCTTCCATAACGACATCCGCGCCTTCGGCAAGGATTTCGAGCGCTTCTATCAGAGAGCGGAGAAGCTGTCGGACGTGCGTTTCATCCGCAGCTACGTGACGGTGGGCAGAGAACTCGAAGAATCGAAGAACGTCACCATCCGCTATTCCACCCTTGAGGAGGGAGTCAAGGAAGAGGAATTCGATCTGGTGGTGCTCTCGGTCGGGTTGAACCCGCCTAAAGATGTGGCGGGCCTGGCCAGGAAATTCGACATTGAACTCAATGAGCACGGATTCTGTAAAATCAATCCTAAAAATCCCATCGAGACGACGCGCAAGGGGGTTTTCGTCAGCGGGGCGTTCCAGGGGCCTTTGGATATCCCCGAATCCGTCTTTACCGCCAGCGGCGCCGACGCCCTGGTTGGCGAGCTTCTCAATTATCGCCGCCATCGGTTGAGCCGGGACCGCGTCTATCCGCCGGAGCGCGACGTTTCGGAGGAGGAACTCAAGATCGGGGTAGTCGTCTGTCACTGCGGCGCCAATATCGGTCGGGTCGTCGATATCCCGGATGTGGTGGAGTATGCCTCCACCCTGAAGGGGGTCTCCTGGGCCGGAGAGAACCTGTTCGCCTGCTCCACGGAAAATGCCAAGCAGATTTCCGACGCTATTGTCGAAAAAGGACTCAATCGCGTCGTGCTGGCGGCATGCACCCCCCGAACCCACGAGCCGCTGTTCCGGGATACCTGTCGTGAAGCGGGCCTCAATCAGTACTTCTTCGAGTTCGCCAATATCCGGGAACACTGCTCCTGGGTCCACTCGCGCGAGAAGGAGAACGCCACCCAGAAGGCCAAGGACATCATCCGGATGTCCGTTGCCCGGGCCGCCCATCTGGAGCCGCTGGAGGAGTTCGAGCTGCCGGTCGACAAGACGGCGCTGGTGGTCGGAGGCGGCCTGGCCGGCATGACCAGCGCCCTGAACATGGCGGAACAGGGGTTCGAGGTTCACCTGATCGAAAAGGATTCGGACCTCGGCGGTATGGCCAGGAGAATCCACTATACCCTGGAAGGCATGGACGTCCAGGAGCATTTGAGCGCTCTTATCCGCAAGGTTTACCGGCATCCCCTGGTCCGCGTGGCGACCGACTCCACTATCACCCAAGTGACCGGTTATATCGGGAATTTCACAACGCACCGTCGCCACGGCGGGGAGAAAGCCCAGGAAGATAAACCACGGGATTGCCATTATCGCTACCGGCGCTCAGGAGTATCGGCCCACCGAATACCTGTACGGCCAGAACGACCGCGTCCTGACCCAGCTGGAACTGGAGGGCGGTATCTCCGGGCAAGACGAAAAAGTGCTGGGCGCCAAGAGTCTGGTGATGGTCCAGTGCGTCGGCTGCCGGCAGGAAGACAGGAATTACTGCAGCCGCGTCTGTTGCGGCCATGCCATCAAGAATGCCTTGAAGCTCAAGGCGATCAATCCCGAAATCGATATCCACATCATCTTCCGGGACATGAGAACCTACGGATTCAAGGAGGATTTTTACCGCGAGGCGGCGAGCAAGGACATCAAGTTCATCCGCTACGAGCCGGCAGACAAGCCGCAGGTGGAAGCAGCCGGAGGCGCGCTGCAGGTGACGGTGGCCGATCCCGTCCTGGGGCAGAGGCTTGAGCTGGAAGCCGATCTGGTCGTCCTGTCCGCCGCGGTCCTTCCTGCCGAAACCACCCAGGATGTCGGCCGCCTGTTCAAGGTTTCGATGAATCCGGACGGCTTCTTCCAGGAAGCCCATGTGAAACTGCGGCCCGTCGATTTTGCCGCCGATGGGGTTTTCCTGTGCGGTACCGCCCAGTATCCGAAGCATATCTCGGAAAC
The DNA here is from genome assembly GCA_963816395.1 of uncultured delta proteobacterium. Taxonomy (GTDB): domain Bacteria; phylum Desulfobacterota; class Desulfuromonadia; order Desulfuromonadales; family JACZKF01; genus CAWFKQ01. The sequence goes on from CAWFKQ010000016.1 coordinate 541,633, forward strand.
GATCAGCCAGGCCTATGGGGCTGCGGGCCGCGCCGTCTGCATCCTCTCGGGAGAGTCGGTCACCGCCTCAGGGTCCGTCTGCGACGTCAAGGAGCATAACTGTGTAGCCTGCGGGGCCTGTATCACGGCCTGCAAGTATGGCGCTATTGATTTTTACGAGACGCCGCAGGGCAAAAAAGCCCGGGTGGAGGCGGTTCTGTGCAAGGGCGACGGCCTGTGCAATGCCAAATGCCCGACCGGGGCCATTTACCTGAAACATTATACGGACGAGGAGATCTTCGCCCAGATTGACCAGGCGATCGATAAGGCGGCCCACTGACCAGGGTGGAAAGTTGGATTTTGACGACGGACTGAAAGGAGATACATATGGCTGCGGGATTCGAGTACAAGCCCAGCGTCATCGGCTTTCTGTGCACTTGGTGAGCATACGGGGCTGCGGACCTGTCTGGAGTTTCCAGGCAACAATATAGTACTGAAACAAAGATCATCCGGGTAATGTGCACCGGCAGGGTGGATATCTCGTTTGTGCTCCGGGCTTTCTCCAAAGGAGCGGACGGGGTGTTCATCGGCGGTTGCTGGCTGGGCGAATGCCATTACGTGACGGAAGGCAATTACGATGCATTGTTTAATATGCATCTGGCCAAGAAATTGCTGGAGTACATCGGTGTGAACCCTGACCGGTTGCGGCTCGAGTGGATTTCTGCCTCGGAAGGGGTGCGTTATGCCGAAATCATGAATGACTTCGGCAAAAACCTCAGGCAGTTGGGGCCTCTCGGCAAAAGTGAAGGCTTAGCCGACAGCGCCTTGAAGCTCAAACTGGAAGCGGTCACGAAAATCCTCCCTTATGCCAAACTGGTGGAACGGGAGAGATTGCGGGTACGCTTTAACACCGAGGAGGAGTATAGGGAGTATTTCGCCAGTGCCAAGTTCAATCAGCTCTTCAAGGAATTGGTGACAGATAAGCTGGCCATCAGCCAGATTATGCTGCTCTTGCGGAAGGACCCCCTTTCCGCCCGGGACATTGCCGAAGGTCTTGGTCTGGAAGCCTCTGAAGTATCCAGGCATCTCAGCATGTCTTCGCGGCTTGGCCTGGTCCGCTTCGATGAGCAGTTGAAACGCTACGCTCTGGCCAGTTGAAGAGTGGCTCTACACTTATTTGCAGGAAAGAGATAAGGACGACGACATGGATATCGGCAGAGTCGATCAGATTATTGAGGCGCATCACGGCGAAGCCAGTTCGCTGATACAGATATTGCTGGACATCCAGAGCGAAAATAAATGGCTCCCCAAGGAAGCGTTGACCCGCGTCAGCGAGAAACTGGCTGTTCCCATGAGCCGCATCCAGCATATCACCACCTTTTACAAGCACTTCAGCCTCACTCCCAAAGGCCGGCACGAGGTTCACGTCTGCGTAGGGACGGCCTGCCATGTCCGTGGCGCGCAGGGCATTATCGACGCGGTCGAGGACGTGACCGGAGTCAAGCCCGGCGAGACCGATTCGGACTTGAACTTCAGCGTGGAGACCGTCAGCTGCCTCGGCTGCTGTGCCCTGGGGCCGGTGATGGTCGTCGATGGCGAAATCCATGGCAACGTGAATAAGCCCGAGGCGGCAGAAGTCCTGAAGCAACTGGAGCAGGCCGAGACAGCGGATGTCTTGAAAAAATGTGCGTGTGAGTAGGGAGAGATTATGCCAAGGATAAAATCACCTGCCGAGCTGGAAGATTTCCGAAAGGAAGTCCTCTCCCAAAGAGATCCGGATAAACCCAGGATTACCCTCTGCTCCGGGAGTGCCTGTCACGCGACCGGGACGGTAAAAGTCGCCTCCGCACTCGAGCGCGAAATCGAAAAGCAGGGAGTCGCCGCTGAAGTGGTCTTCAGAAGAACCGGTTGCCACGGCTTTTGCGAGCAAGGGCCCATTGTCGTCATTTATCCCGAGGGGATCTGCTACCTGAGGGTACAGCCGGAAGATATCCCGGAGATTATTTCCGAGACGATCAAAGAGAAAAAGGTTATCGAGCGCCTGCTTTATATCGATCCGAACACCGGCGAAAAAGCTACCATCGAAGACGAAATCCCTTTCTATAAGAACCAGGAGCGGCTTGTTCTCGGTTCCAATCGAAAGATCGACCCCAAAAGTCTGGAAGATTATCTCGCCGTCGAAGGTTATCAGGCTCTGGTCAAAACCCTCTTCGAGATGACGCCCGAACAGGTCGTTGGCGAAGTGAAGAACGCGAAACTGCGCGGGCGAGGCGGTGCAGGCTTCCCGTCGGGCATGAAGTGGGATTTTGCCCGTAATGCTCCGGGGGATCAGAAGTATGTCATCGTCAATTGCGACGAGGGCGACCCGGGCGCCTACATGGACCGCTCGGTGATGGAAGGCAACCCCTTTGCCGTACTCGAAGGCTTGATGATCGGCGCCTATGCCATCGGCGCCAATGAGGGGTATGTTTACGTTCGCCAGGAGTATCCCCTGGCCGTATCCAATCTGGCGGTCGCCATCAAGAAAGCCGAGGAATACGGGCTCCTCGGCAAGAACATCCTGGGTTCCGGGTTCGATTTCACGGTCAAGGTGCATCGGGGAGCGGGGGCGTTCATCTGCGGTGAGGAAACATCGCTGCTCAACTCCCTGGAAGGTAAACCCGGAGAGCCGAATGCGCGACCGCCATTTCCGGCAACGAGAGGGCTTTGGGGGAAACCGACCAATATAAACAACGTCGAAACATGGGCCAATATCCCTCTGATCATCAACAAGGGCGCCGATTTCTTCAGCTCGATCGGTACTGAGGGGAGCAAGGGAACCAAGATCTTTTCGCTCGTCGGCAAGGTGAACAACACCGGCCTGGTCGAGGTGCCCATGGGTGTCTCCATGCGCGACATCATTTTCAAGATCGGCGGCGGGGTCCCCGGCGGCAAGAAGTTCAAGGCGGTGCAGACGGGTGGCCCGTCGGGAGGCTGTATCCCGGAGAATCTCCTGGATATCAAGGTCGATTTCGACGAGTTGACCCGGGCCGGCGCCATGATGGGTTCGGGCGGGATGATCGTCATGGACGAGGATACCTGTCTGGTCGATATCGCCAGGTATTTCCTCGGCTTCCTGAGTGACGAATCGTGCGGCAAATGTACCCCGTGCCGTGAAGGCATCAGGCAGATGCTGAAGATCCTGACCAATATGACCAGGGGGTTAGGCAAAGAGGGGGATATCGAGCGCTTGCAGGAGTTGGCCGAAGCCACCAAAGGCTCCTCCATGTGCGCGCTGGGCAAAACCGCTCCCAACCCGGTCCTCAGCACCTTAACCTATTTCCGCGAGGAGTATGAGGCGCACATCAATGAGAAGAGATGTCCCTCCCTCTCCTGCAAGGCGCTGATTGCCTTTCATATCGACGCGGAGAAATGCAAGGGCTGCGGGGCCTGTTTCAGAAAATGTCCCGCGGCAGCGATCGAAGGCGGTAAAAAGCGGATTCACGTCATCGACCAGGATAAATGCACCAAGTGCGGGGCTTGTATTGAAGCTTGCCCGAAGGCCTTTGGCGCAGTGAGAAAGATTTCCGGCGAACCCGTGCCGTCTCCTATCCCGGAAGAAGCAAGAAGCATAGGATGATGGCTAGCCATCCGCTGAATTATACGAAGGCATCATAGGTGATATCATGAGCGCAATCCACTTGCAGGTTGATGGAAAGGACGTCGCCGCCAAAGAAGGAATGACTATTCTGGAGGCGGCACGAAGCGTGGGTGTTTCGATACCCACCCTTTGCGACCATAAGAAATTGGCCCCTTACGGGGCTTGCCGGATCTGTACGGTAGAGGCGGATGCCAATGGCAGGACAAATCTCGTCGCCGCCTGTCAGCACCCGGCGGAAAAAAACCTGGTGGTCAGGACCAGAACTGAAAAGGTGGACAAGATTCGTAAGGTGCTTTTAGAGCAAATGCTGGCTCACGCACCCGATTCTGAACAGTTGCAGAAACTGGCTCAGGAATATGGCGCGGACAGGAACCGTTTTGAACAGGAGTCTTCGTTCTGCATCCTCTGTGGTCTGTGCGTGAGATATTGCGCCGAGGTCAAGAAGAAGTGCGCCGTCAGCTTCTTTGACCGGGGAGCGAAGCGGGAGATCGCCTTCATCCCCGAGATTGCCGCCAAGGAATGCTGGGACTGCAAGGAATGTTTTCCGCTCTGCCCCACCTCGGCGCTGCAGGCCGCATACGTTTTAACCGAGGCGCTGATTTCGCCGGCGGCTCCGGCGAGCCCGCGGCGGAGGAATAAGCCCCTGGCGGCGATGACAGGCCAGCCTTTTTACCGCGGAGGCGCAGAGGGATCAGGGGCCTTAAGCTTCTTTTTGTTCCGGCTTCTCAGCGCCTCAGCACCTCTGCTGTGCAGGCACTCAGCTCGAAATTTTCGACAATAAGTGGCAAAAAAGGAGAAATGGGGAATGTCCGCTCTTACACTTCGATCGCTCCGTCCCGACGATCTTGCCCGGATTTCCGAAATCGAAAGCCGGATTGCCGGCCGGCCCCGCAAAGCGTTCTTCGAAAAGCGCCTGGCGGTGGCGACGGCGACTCCCGAAAGTTTCATCACCTGTGCGGCTCTCGATGGGGAGAAACTCGTCGGCTACGGTTTTGCCCGGATCCAGGAAGGTGAGTTCGGCGCTACCGGAGCGGCTGCCGTATTGGACGTCATCGGTGTCGCTCCCGATGCCCGGCGCCAGGGGATCGGTAAAGCGGTGCTCTCCGGTATAGAGCAGAGAATGGAGAAGAAAGGGTATCGATGTCCTGCGCACGAAAGCTGTCTGGACCGACCACGTGATGACCAGCTTCTTCTCTTCCGCCGGATTCCAGCTGGCACCCAGTCAGGTGATCGAACGCGGGACTTCGCCCCTGCGCGAGAAAGTCAGCGAGGTGAGTTCGGTCAAGATGGACGGCGTCTGGCGGGTCCACGGGTCCGGCGGTGATGATTACGATACCCTGGCCCGCGATCGGTTCCTGGTCCGCTCCCTGCGGGAGGATGATCTGGCCGCCATTGTCCGCATCGACAGCAAACTCACCGGCCGGGAGCGCGCCCCCTACTATCAAACCAAATTCCAGGAGATGCTGGTCGAAACGGGGATCCGGGTCTCCCTGGTCGCCGAGGATTTCAATGTCGTTGCCGGATTCATCATGGCCCGGCTGGATTACGGCGAATTCGGCAAGGCCGACCAGGCGGCCGTCATCGATACCATCGGCGTCCATCCGGCCTACACAGGCAGCGGCCTGGGGCGAGCCCTGCTTTCCCAGTTGCTGGTCAATCTGTCGACCCTGAAGGTCGAGTTCGGTACGGACCCAGGTGTCCTGGCAGAACTTCGGGCTCCAGCAGTTCCTCCATGCAAACGGATTCGCACCGTCACAACGGCTGGTCCTGGTCAAAACCCGTAAGTGAGAGCGGGCCGCCCATCATTCGTCCGTGCATGCCACCATGCGTGGGTCCTTCGTTCCGCCCTTAAGGTTGGGACTTCTTCCCTTGCGGGCCGGTCGGAAATCGGCGTCCAATGCGGATCTGCAAAAAAAGGTAGCGCCGGCACCGATGAAATGCTAACACTGGACGGAATGAACCAGAGCCGCGCGAACGGGGCAGGAAGGGTGAATTCCGAAGATGACCAGAAGCGTGTCCCAGGACCCCGTTAAGGACGAGGACAAGTACAACATCCGGGCGATTGTGAGAGCCATCTCGGTGCTCGAGGTCTTCTCCCGCGAGCGCAGAACGCTCTCCCTCGATGAGCTCACGCAAGCCTCCGGTCTCTCCAAGCCCACACTCTTCCGCATCCTCTCCACGCTGCAAAGCAAAAAGTACGTCCTCCAGGACAAGAAGGACGGGCGCTACCGGCTCGGCTCGGTTTTCCTCGCACTTGCCTCCTCGGCGCTCGGCGCCTCGGCACTCGGTTCCCTCAATCTCGGGACGATAACCCGCCCCCACCTCATCGAGTTGCGCAACAGAGCCCAGGCCACGGTGCTCCTTGGCGCGCTGATGGAGGATCTTCTCGTCTATCTCGAAAAGCAGGAAGGGAAGGGGCCGGTAAGGCTCGCCGCTGACATCGGCTGGCGCCGCGATCCCCCCAACTACGGCATGCTCGGCATGACCCTTATGGCTCACATTCAACCCGCCGAACAGGAACGTCTTCTGCGGGAGTCCCCCCCGCACGCCTACACGCGGAAATCCGTGACCGACCTCGGGCTCTTCCGCCAGAAACTGCGCGAGATACGTGACTGCGGCCATGTGGTGGAGTTCGAAGAGGCCATAGAGGGGGTATGGGGGGTCGCCGCCCCGGTGTGGAACTCCGCCGGCGAAGTGGTCGCCGCCGTCGGCGCGGCATTGCCCATGACGGTGAAAAGCGACGAGCGTATCGCCGAGACGATACATCTTGTGAAGTCGTGCGCCAAAGAAATCTCCTCCGACCTCGGCCACCGGGGCTAGCTCCGCGCCTCTTCCCCGCCACCGGACTGTTTCCATCCGGAAAGATTCCCTCACCGTAACGCGGCATTCTACGGATTTCCGTGGGGGTAACGATGCACGTCTCCTCGCCCTTGATTTCCCCCCTCCTCCTTGTTGGAGGACTTCCTGCCGATAAACCTTAAAAACGGCAAAAACCAACAATTCAGCGGATGTGCAAATGCTTTTTCTTGGATAAAAATCAGTCCACCACCGCATTAACCTGCGACAGGGAAAAATATTTCCTTGACACGAGAGGCGCAGCCGGCTTAAATGGATAGAAATGAAATGTCATTTCATCTCATGAAATAATCGCCGTGAGGCGACGGCCCGCGGCGGGAGAATGCGAGTCGGCGGCGGTTTTGCAGCAAGGGCATTTCGGCATTCCTCTCTCGTCTCTTGCCGGCCCTGGTTTTTCTTTTGAAGTTAGAGAGATAGCGTCCGCTGTGGCATGCATGGGCCGGAAGGCTGAACCCAATAGTTAGCATTAAGGTACCGAGTTGCCCTTTGTGGTTGTCGGTGCATCGATGATTGCTGCTGAGCACCGACCCGGGCAAGAGAAGGGGAGAAAATGAGGTATGCAGAGACAGGGTTTGATTTGGAAATCGATCTGACCCGAGGGAACATTGAGAGAGTACAAACCGATCCAGAGCTGACCCGGCTTTATCTCGGGGGGCAGGGCGCTGCCGCGGAGATCCTGTGGGAGAGGGTTCCTCCTGAAGTTGAACCATTTTCCCCCGACAACCTCCTCATCTTCAGCGCCGGTCTGCTGGCGGCCACCCCCGTCCCCGGCGCCAATCGTACTTGTGTCAGCAGCATCAGTCCCCAGTCCAACCTCTATGTCGATTCCGGATTCGAAGGTTTTTTCGGACCGGAACTGAAACATGCCGGTTACGACAAGATCGTTATTCGCGGCAAGTCCTCCGGCCTGGTTTATCTGTGGATACACGATGACCAGGTCGAAATACGTGATGCGAGCCATTTGCGGGGGAAAAGCCCGCAGGAAACCGCCGCGCTCATTCAACGGGAGTTGAAGGATCCCAAACTCCAGGTGGCCGCCATCGGCATCGCCGGTGAAAACAAGGTCTGCCAGGCCAGCATCGAACACGCCAATACCAGCGCCTCGCGCGGTGTGGGCGTGATCATGGGAGATAAAGGGCTGAAGGCGATCGCCGTCCGTGGAACAAAGGACCTTAACATTGCTCAACCTGCTGAACTCTTTGAGATATGCATCCGCCAGTATCGGGAAATCTACGATAACCCGTCCTGCGGGGATGTTTTTTTGAGTAAAGACGACGATTCCTGGCACGTCAATAATCTCGCCGGAAGCATTGCCGGCGCGCGTGAAAAAAATTATTGGATTGAAGAAATTGAAGAAGAGTGGAAGGTGCGTGTTGAAAGCGAGCGTATTACCACCCAGTGGGAAAATTACAGCCAGGAATTCGAAGAGATACGCGAGACGGTTATCGATCAAAGCGAGCTCCTTCGAGGGACCGGTTGCTATAACTGCCCGAAGGAGTGCCATCGGTCGTTTTACCTGCCGGGCGCGCGGAAATATTTCCTGAAAAACTACGGCAAACTCGTCTATGCGATGGCGGCCTACAAGGATCTGAAATTCAATTTTGACCTGCTTGCCGCCATGCAGGAGTACGGACTGGACGAAGCCGCAATGCCGCAAGTCCTCGCTTTCGTCCTCGAACTTTACCAAGCCGGCATTTTGACCGATCAGGATCTGCCGGAATTTCCGGACGATGGGGTGGGAAGATTTCTCTACCTTCTGGGAAAAGTTGCCCGACGGGAAGGGATTGGCGATGCGTTGGCCAATGGCCTTTATCTGGCAGCCCGTCAGATTGGCAAGGGCGCCGAAGCATACGATCGTACCGGCAAGAAAGTTGAGCAGCTGCCGCTCAAGCGGGAAACGGCCAACTACCCTTTCTTCCTTATGCACGCCACCGGGGGAAAGATGGATATCACCCAGATTGAAGGGTCCTTTCCGCAGGTGCCGATTCCCGGCAAGAACGAGAGAGCGGAGTTTGTAAAAGGGTGGGACGCAGCTCCGGAGAATTTTAAACAGTGGTTCCTGGAATGGGAACCAGGGCAACCGTACGGTATTGAAGCGGCCGTCAACATCGCCGATTGGAACGAGGCCATGCATTACGCGGATGACGCCCTGGGGGTGTGCCCCCTTCTGTCGTCGTTTCGCGGCCAATTTGGCGGCCGGCCTCCCTATCATCTGCACAATTTGCCAAAGCTCATCTCCCTGGCGACCGGAATGGACCTGGATTCAGACGGACTCTTGGCAATCGCCCGGAGGAACCGACAGCTGGTTAGAGCCATTAATGTCAGAAGGGGCCTGAGAAGAATTGATGAGAACCCCTCGGAAGACCTTTGGCCGGACAGGGATCCCGAGATGGAGCAAAAGTACCTTGACGCGTACTATGAATTCAAAGGCTGGACGCGTGAGGGCATTCCGGCCAGAGAGACCCTGGACAGACTGGGCCTGGATTACGTTAGCGAGGATCTGCGTAAAGAGGGGGATTCTCACCGGCAGCGAAGAGGTCAAAAAATGAGGTACGCAGAGACCGGGTTAAATCTGGAGATCGATCTCTCCCAGGGAACCGTTGAGAGGGTAAAAACCGATCCACGGTTGACCGAACTTCACCTGGGGGGACAGGGGACGGCCGCAAAGATACTCTGGGACCGGGTTCCGCCTGAAGTCGAACCTTTTTCCCCCGACAATCTCCTCATCTTCAGTGCCGGTCTGTTCCATGGCACGCCCGTTCCCGGCGCCAATCGAACCTCTGTCAGCACCTTTTCTCCCCTGACGAATCTGTATGTCAATTCACTGATGGGAGGCTGGTTCGGGCCGGAACTGAAATATGCCGGTTACGACAAGATCGTCATCCGGGGGGAGGCTCCCGGGCTGGTGTATCTATGGATCCACAATGACAAGGTCGAAATTCGCGACGCCAGTCATCTGCAGGGAAAAGGCTGCCAGGAAACCGCCAGCGCTTCTGCAACAGGAATTGAAGGACCCCAGAGTCCAGGTGGCGGCTATCGGGTTGGCCGGTGAAAACCGGGTCTATCAGGCGACCATCGAGCACGCCAACTCCAGCGCCTCCCGGCATGGAATCGGCGCGGTCATGGGGGCCAAGCGGCTAAAGGCGATCGCTGTTCGCGGCACCCGGGACCTCCATATCGCCCAGCCGGCCGAGCTCTGGGAACTGTGCAAAAACAAGTACCAGGAGATTCACGAGAACAAAAATTGCGGCGACCCCATGGCGCACGATCATAATGAAAGCTTCCATGTCGACAACTTCGCCTGGGGCAATGCGCGGACGCGGAGAAAGGGCTACTGGAACAAGGAGCGTGAAGCGAACTGGGTGGCGAAGTGGAAAGAGGTACGGACCCGGGACTCGGGTTGCTACAACTGCCCGAAGGATTGCCACTACTCGATCTCCTATCCCGGCCGCCAAAAATATTTCCTGAAGTGCTTCAACAAGCTTACCTACTGCATGGCGGCCTATCAGGAAATCGACTTCAATTACAACATCCTCGGCCTGACCAGCGCCTACGGACTGGACGGATTCTCGACCCCGCAAGTTCTCGCCTTTGCCATCGAGCTCTACGAAGCCGGCATTTTAACCAACGATGATTTGCCGGGTTTCCCCGCCGACGGGGCCGAGAGGTTCTTCTATCTCCTCGAAAAAATCGTTCGACGGGAAGGGATTGGCGATGTGCTGGCCAATGGCGTTTATCAGGCAGCCCGTCAGATTGGCAAGGGCGCGGAAGAATTCGATCACAATACGACGAAAAAAGTCGAACAGGTGCCCCTCAAGCTGGGGGTCATAAATTACCCCTTCTTCCTGATGTATTGCACCGGTGAAAAGATGAATATCACCCAGATTGAAGGGTCTTTCCCCCAGGCGCCCATTGCCGATCCGGCGAGGAGAAAAAAGTTCGTCGAAAACTGGGATGCCGCGCCGGAGAAATTCAAAAAGTGGTTTTTGGAATGGGAACCGCGTCAGCATATGCCCATTGAAGCCTCGGTCAACGTTTGTGACTGGAATGAGGCCATGCATTACGTCGATGACGCCATCGGGACCTGCGCCTGGCTGTCGTCATTCAGGGGGCAGTTTGGCGGGTCGCCCGCCCTACCATCTGTTCAATCTGCCGAAGTTCATATCGCTGGCGACCGGCATGGATCTCGACCCGGACGGACTTTTGGAAATAGCCCGCAGAAACCGGCAGCTGATTAGAGCCATTAATGTAAGAAGAGGCTTGAGAAGAATTGTTGAGAAGCCGCCGGAAGATCACTGGAAGACTCGCGACCCCGAAATGGAACAAAAGCACCTTGACGCCTATTATGCATTCAAGGGTTGGACTAAAGATGGTGTTCCTACCCTGGAGACGTTGGACAAGCTCGGTTTGGATTACGTCAGCGAAGATTTCTCGAAGAGGGGGATCTGGACGGATCAAGAAAGCCCTCTCCTGCAGGAGGCATTCGACCGGAAAAGAAGAAGACTAAAGTCAAGGAGGTGGTGTTCGTGAGGAATCGAACGGAGAAGAAAACAGTAAAAGAAATAAACGTCAATCTCGACAAATGCATCGGCTGCCGAGCCTGCGAACTGGCCTGCTCCGCCTTTCATGCCAAGCCGAAATATAGCAGCATCAACCCGGAAAGGTCCCGGATTCGGGTGGTTATGGACTTGCTGAACGATGTGTACGTTCCGATACGCGCCGGAGATTATACGCCGGCCGAATGCAGCGGCCGCCATACGTACACGATCAACGGCAAAGAATACTCTCAGTGCAGCTTCTGCAGCGTTTCCTGTCCGGCCCGTGATCTGTTCAAGGAGCCCGATTCGGGGCTGCCGCTCAAATGCGACATGTGCGGGGACGATCCGACGCTCACGGAACCCTTATGCGTCCAGGTATGCCGCTGCGGCGCCTTGACCTACGCCGAGTGGGAAGAAGAGGTCGAAGAAGTGCCAGTCAAGCGGGACGAGATGGAAACCGGCCTGGAATCGCTGATCAACAGATTTGGCCAGGAGAAGGTGGCTGATGCGTTTGCGCAGATAGCCAAAAACTCGAAACGCTAAATCCAGAGAACCGGGAGAGGCATGGAACCGTAGCTCCCCTGAGAAGTTCGAGGGCCTCGCCCAGGAGGGCGGATGTCGGCAGAGCAGGTTTGGCTCCTTGAAGCCAGGCGGGTGTTCCACGGTGGTGGGTCGTGCGGCAAAGTTTTCGGAGGGTGCCGGGCCGCCACTCGCGCCGTAGCTTCCGAGGCGGTGCCGATGGACCCAGGGGGCCCCAGTTCCCGCAGCGCCGTTCGCCTCCTGGAAAAAAAGCATTCAAAGTACTTCCCTTCGAAGTAATTTGGTACTATATTACCTGGAATGCCGTTCTATTTTGATCCGAAATATGCGGCCGGCCTAAGTCCCGAATCCAGAAGCCGCGCGCATCGTGCGGGTGCCTTGCCCCGGGAGAGGTATGGAACACAATTGCTACCACAGCGTTTGGCGTTTTGAAAAGGACTCTCTGGCTCACGTCGAACGCCGGGTGGTCGAAGAATACCCCCTGCGCCTGGAGGTCAATGGCCGTGATCTCGCCACTCTGATCGCCTCCCCTCACCAGCTTAACTTTCTCGTTGCCGGGTTCCTGCGCCTGCAGGGTTTCATCCAGGGGCTGGACGACCTCCTCAGCCTTGGCGTCTGCGGCGATTTCGGCATGGCGAGGATACGCATCCGCGGCGAGGTTCCCGAGCGCCTCATTCCTACCCTCACCTCCGGCTGCGGCACCGGTATCGTTTTTCACCATCCATCCGCCCCCGCGGAGTCGACAGTCCCACCCGATCCTCAACTTCGCTTCACTCCGCAACAGATCTTCGCCCTGATGCGGCAGCTCGCCCAAAAGGCCGAGAGTTACCGCGCCCACGGGGGTATCCACTCGGCGGCGGTAGGCGATGGCCAGGAGCTGCTGCTCTATGCTGAAGACATCGGCCGTCACAACACCCTCGATCGCCTCGCCGGCGAGGCGCTCTTTAAGGATCTCGACCTGCGGGGCAAGCTTCTCGTCACTTCGGGGCGGGTTTCCACAGAGATGGTGGCCAAGGCTGAGCGGCTGGGTATTGCCCTGATCGCCTCGCGGACCTCGCCCACCAACATGGCGATCCGGATCGCCGATCAGGCCGGCATCGCCCTGGTCGGCTACGTGCGGGGAGAGACTTTGGAGGTTTACAGCCACGTGAACCTTCTTGCCCCGGTCCACCAGCCCAGACATCCCCCAATCGCTGGAGAGATCCTGATGTCGGCCGAGCCGCCGCCAAGGGGGCTGAGAAGGCTCATTTACCCGGTAACGATGTTTTACATAACGCGAGTTCAAAAAAAGTGGTTGTGGAGTACGGCTTTCTATGATAGCTTCAAAACTGCGAAAAACCCGTCTATTTTACTTGACGTGAGATTCCATAACATTGTTATCATAGAGCCGGCGCTCAGGGCGGCATCGCCGTAATTCTGCCGGCCGGTTTACAGAAGAAGCCTTTCTTCAGGCATGCAGTAATTAACCAGCATTTTCAATTCAGGAGTCCGCCATGTCTAGCCTGAGTGCAGAAAAGCAGATCCTAACAGACTGCACACTTTGCTATCACAGCTGTGGTTGCGAGATAACGGTACGGGATGGCAAGGCCATCGGGGTTGCCGGGCAGAAGTCCCACCCGCTCAATCACGGGGAACTCTGCCCGAAGGGCAAAGCCATGCTGGCGAGCATTTATAGCCCTAATCGACTCAAATCTCCTTTGAAGCGAGTCGGCGATGAGTTTGTCGAGATCTCCTGGGAGCAGGCATTGGAGGAAATCGCCGCCAAGCTCAACCAGCTGAAGAAAGATTTTGGCGCTGAAACGCTTGGCGTTTTCAGCGGCTCCATCGGGGTTGAGAACCTCGAAATGGCAGGGCTTACCCAGCGGTTCAAGGCCGCGTTCGGCTCTCCCAACTTCTTTTCGGTGGAAAGCGTCTGTTATCGCATGCGCATTCGTACCCGGCAGATTACTTTCGGGAAGTATCCTACAGAAGAGCTCGATTCCAAGCTTTATATCCTGTGGGGCCACAATCCCGATGCAAGTGATTTTCCCCTGAAGCTGGCCCTGGAAAAGAATCTGGCCGCGGGGGCCAAGCTCGTGGTCATCGACCCCCGCCGCATCCCCTTGGCCGATCGTGCAGATAAATACCTGCGTATCCGGCCCGGCACGGACGGTGCCATGGCGATGGCCATGATCCATGTCATCATCCAGGAGGATCTGGTTGATCATGAATTTGTGACGCAGCACACCATCGGTTACGAGAAGCTGGTCGAGCACGTAAAGCCTTTTACCCCGGAGTGGGCCGAGGCCATCACCTGGGTTCCCGCCGAGGAGATTCGCAGTCTGGCGCGGCTATTCGCCGGCACCAGGGGGGCAAGCATCTATCAGGGGACCTGTACGCAGGACCAGACGGCAGGCGGCACCCAGAACAGCCGGGCTTTCTCGGTCCTCCAGATCATCACCGGCAACCTCAACGTTCCCGGTGGCTGGGTCATCAGCCCGCGTTCCCCTTTCGGCAACGTCGGACTCAACGTCGAGGGAGATCCGCTGGGGATGGACGAGTACCCGCTGTTCATCGAAGTCTGGGGGCGGAAAAGTCCCTACGGCGTGATCACCAAGGTACCTGAGAGCATCCCGGACAAGATCAAGGCATTCTATGTGGTCGGCGGGAATCCGCTGGTCTCTATGGCCGACAGCAATGCTTTCCGGGAAGCCTTCAGAAAACTTGAGCTGCTGGTGGTGCACGACATGTACATGACCGAGACGGCGCGCGAAGCCCATTATGTGCTGCCGGCCTGCTCACACCTGGAAAAGTGGGGAGTGGCCTACACCTACAATGTCTGTCACTGCCTGCCCTATCTGATGCTTCGCAAAAAATGTATCGAGCCCCTTGGCCAGGCGTGGTCGGAGTGGAAGGTCTTTACGGAGCTGGCCAAAAAACTTGGTATCGGCGAGCAGTTCCCGTGGGAGAGTGAAGAAGAGCTGGTCCGGTTCGAGTTGGGGCCAACGGGACTCAGTTTCGACACCCTGCTGAACGAGAAGCCCGAAGGCGCTTACTACGAGGAAAAGAAATATGGTGTGCCAGCCGGGCTGTTTAAAACACCCTCCGGGAAGATAGAAATCTACAGCGAGGCTATGGAGCTGGTCGGAGCCAATCCGCTGCCGGTATACATTGAGCCGCATCAAAGCCCGATAACCGCAGACCCCAAACTCTTTGCAAGATATCCGCTTATCCTGTCCACAGGACACCGGAATTACTTCTATACCCACAGCCAATTCCGCTCTATCGGTGACCTGTCTGCTGAAAGCCCCGAGCCATTTGCCGAAATAGGACCGCAAACCGGCAAAAAATACGGGCTGGCCGATGGCGATACGGCGGTCATCGAAACCGATCGGGGGCGGGTCATCATGAAGGTTAAACTCGATGAACGCGTTTCCGAAGGCGTGGTGTTGGTGCCGCACGGCTGGGAAGGCGAACAAAATGCCAACCTGCTCACCGACACCAACTGCCGGGAAGAAACCCTCGGTTATCCGGACATGAAGTCCCTGCTGTGTGCGGTGAAAAAGGCCTGAGCGAACCTGCCGAAAAAATCGATGCTGTGGATGTGAGGGTGTGTAGGTGGATGGCGCGGGATCGGACCGCCTGTTGGTTCACCGACACGACCAAGCGATAGAGGCAGTCCACCCCTAACGTAGGAGGATGCCCACAAATGGATGGATTCGGTCCGAAAATATTGTCGGTCCACGCGCGCAACTTCAAATCGGAGGTCACCATGAGGAAAATCGTTGCCTTGCTTGCCGTCCCCTTTCTCCTGCTCGCCCTTATCCCGTGCCAGAGCTTTGCCCAGAAAGCAGAGGTTACGCTGAAGGTCGAGCATTTTCTGCCGGCGAAGTCCAATGCCCAGACGAAGCTGATCCAACCCTGGGCCGACAGGATCATGAAACAATCGGGCGGGCGCATTGCGGTGGAGATTTATCCCTCGATGCAACTTGGGGGCAAGCCGCCCCAGCTCTACGATCAGGTCAAGGACGGCGTCGTCGATGTGGTCTGGACCCTCCCCAGCTACACCCCGGGCCGTTTCCCCATCGTCGAGCTCTTTGAACTTCCCTATGTCAGTGCATCGGCCGAAGCGACCACCCAGGCGCTCCAGGAATTTTCCGAGAAATACCTGAAAAAGGAATTCAGCCAGGTCCATCCGCTCCTCTTCCATGTTCCGACGCCGGGGATCTTCCACACGGTTTCCAAGCAGATCAAGACCATGGAGGACCTGAAAGGGATGAAAATCCGCACTCCCTCCGCTACCGTCACGCAGTCCCTGGAGGCTCTCGGCGCCACCCCGGTCGGCATGCCGGTCCCGGAAGTCCCGCAGGCTCTTGCTACCCAGGTCATTGACGGTGCCGTCCTCCCCTGGGAAGTGGTTTCCGCCATCCGCACCCATGAATTGACCAAATATCACACCCAGCCCGGCAATGAGCGGGGTTTCTATACCTCCGTCTTCCTCTTTGCCATGAACAAGGCCAAGTACGACAGCCTTCCCGCGGACCTGAAGAAGGTGATCGACGACAACTCGGGGATGAACATCGCCAAAGAGGTCGGAGCGGCCTTCGATCAGGCCGATCTGGCAGGACAGGAACTCGGCAGAAAGCACGGCAACGTCTTTTACACCCTGCCCCCGGCGGAAAGGGAACGGTGGGAGAAAACGACCCAGCCGGTGGTTGCCGATTGGGTGAAGAAGATGGACAAGAAAGGCCTGAACGGTCAGGAAATGCTCGATTACGCGAACAACCTGATCGACAAGTACAGCAAACAGGCGGCTAAATAGGAACAGGGCAGATGGAAAAAAGTCTTACGCTCCAAGATGTTTATGTCAGCACGCCCCTTTTACGGGCCGATGCCGCACTCAGAACCGTATGCCGCATCTTCGCAGCCATCGGCGGGATTATCCTGGCGTGCTTGACTCTTCTCACCGTAACCAACGTGATCGGCCGGGCGCTCTTCAATACCCCGATTTCCGGGAATTTTGAACTGGTTGAACTGGGCTGTGCCATCTCCGTCAGCGCTTTCCTTCCCTACTGTCAGATCCAGGAGGGGAATGTCATCGTCGACATCGTCACAGCCAAGGCCCCCCAGTGGCTCATCCGCTTTCTGGGAGCGGTGGGGGATCTGCTCTTCATGGCCATTTCCATCCTGATCTGCTGGAGACTCTTCTATGGCTGCCTGGACAGCAGAGAATCGATGGAAGTCACCATGGTCCTGGGGATTCCGGTCTGGTGGGCCATGCCGCCGATGATCGTCTCTTTCGCGCTGCTGACCCTCACCTGCGGCATGACCATGTTGAACCGGATTTTTGCACCGGGTGCGTCGGAGACCCCGAAATGAGTGATTTTGCACTGAGCTTCGTTATGCTGGGCGGGATGCTGGGCCTGATGGCCCTGCGCATCCCCATCGCCGTGGCCATGCTGGCGATCGGGATGGCCGGATACGCCATGATCAGCGGCTGGATGCCGCTGATCATGTATCTGAAAAGCGCTCCCTTCAGCACCTTCTCGAGCTATTCCCTCTCGGTGATCCCGCTTTTTCTGCTGATGGGGGAATTCGCCACCAATGCCGGCATGAGCCGGGCTCTTTTCAATGCCGCCAATACCTGGCTCGGTCACCGCCGAGGGGGCATTGCCATGGCGGCGGTGGGGGGCTGCGCCGGCTTCGGTTCCATCTGCGGTTCCTCGCTGGCCACCGCCGCCACCATGTCCCAGGTCGCTCTTCCCGAATTGAAGCGCCATGGCTACTCGGGAGCCCTGGCGACCGCGTCCCTGGCCTGCGGCGGGACGCTGGGCATCCTGATCCCCCCTTCGGTCATCCTGATCATTTACGCGATCCTGACGGAAAACAGCATCGGCAAGCTTTTCATCGCGGCGATTCTGCCCGCCGTGCTGGCGGTGACCGGGTACATGATCACCATCGCCATCTATGTCCGCAGACACCCTGAGGCCGGTCCGGCCGGTCCCAAGGCCACCGTTGCCCAAAAGCTTCAGAGCATCAAGGAGGTCTGGGCGGTCGCCCTGATCTTCATGCTGGTAATCGGGGGGATTTACCGGGGCTGGTTTACTCCCACCGAAGGGGCCGCGGTCGGCACCTTCGGCACCGGTGCCCTTGCCTTTCTGAAGGGCAAGATGCGCTGGCAGGGATTTCTGGATTGTGTTTACGGCGCCGCCCGGTCAACGGCCATGATCTTCCTCATTCTGCTCGGGGCGGAGATCTTCAACGCCTTTCTGGCGCTCACCCGCATGCCGGCTGAGTCGGCCCGGATCATTGGGGAAAGCGGTTTCCCGCCGCTGGTGGTTGTCTTTCTGATGATCCTGCTCTACCTGTTTCTCGGCTGCGTCATGGACAGCATGTCGATGATCCTGCTGACCATCCCCATCTTCTATCCCATCATTTCTACCCTCAACTTCGGGCTCCCTCCGGAGGAGACGGCCATCTGGTTCGGCATTGTCGCCCTGATTGTCGTCGAGGTGGGACTGATTACGCCCCCGGTGGGAATGAATGTCTTCATCATCAACAGCTTCGCGAAAGATGTGCCGATCGGGGAAACCTTCAAAGGGGTAATGCCGTTCCTGCTCGCCGATTTCATTCGGATAGCCGTCCTGGTGTTGTTCCCGTCAATCTCCCTGTTGCTGGTGCGGCTTTGGGGCTAGCTCACAGATTACGGCACGAAAAAACTGGAGGAAGCAATGGGCCAAGAAAAAAGAATCCTGATTATCAACCCAGGATCCACCTCGACCAAAATCGCACTTTATGAATCGGACAAACTGACGCTGAGCGAGTCCGTCGGACATTCCGCGGATGAGCTGAAGCAGTTCAAGACCATATGGGATCAGTACGATTTCCGGAAAAACGCCATCCTGCGGTATGCGGAAAAACACAACATCAAGCTCGCCGATCTTGATGCGATCGCCTGCCGCGGAGGAAATTGCAAACCGATCCCCGGCGGCATCTATCAAATAAGCGACGAGATGATCGCAGACAAAAAGACGGGTATCTACGGCAGGCATCCGGCCAACGTCGTTTGTCTCGTCGTCTATGATCTCGGAAAAGAGTTTGCTATTCCCGTCTTTACGGTCGATGTCCCGATGACCGATGAAATGTTTCCGCTGGCCCGATATTGCGGCATCCCTTTCATCAGCCGAAAGAGCAGCTTTCATGCCCTGAACCAGAAGGCGACCGCCAAAAAGGTCGCCGCCGGGCTCGGTAGGAAATACGACGAGATCAACATGATCGTCGTTCATCTCGGCGGCGGGATCTCTGTCGGGGTGCATCGGCACGGCAAGGTCATCGACGTCAATAACGCCCTGGATGGCGACGGGCCGTTTTCTCCGGAACGCGCCGGGGCGGTGCCCACCTCCGACCTGGTCAAACTATGCTTCAGCGGCAAGTACAGCGAAGAAGAGATTCTCAAGTTCCTGACCGGCGGCGGCGGGCTCATCGCTCACCTGGGCACCACCAGCGGCATCGAGATCGAGCAGAGGATTGCGGCTGGCGACCAGAAAGCCGCCGAGGTCTTTGAAGCAATGGCCTACCAGGTGGCCAAGGAGGTCGGGGGGGCTGCAGCCGCGCTGGAAGGGCAGGTGGACGCCATCGCCCTGACCGGAAGCCTGGTGTACTCCAAAACCTTGATGGCCCATTTACGGAAGCGGATTTCCTTCATTGCTCCGATCCATCTGGTTCCCGGAGAAAACGAAATGGAGGCGCTGGGCGAAGGCGTGATGCGGTACTTCAATGGGGAAGAAGGCCTCGCCACCTATCCAACGGAGGAAAATGATGTTGAAATGTTTGGATGACTTGTTTGGAGCCGTCCAAGGGTCGACCGGTCAAGAAAATCGCCTTAGCCGCACCGGAAGAAGCCGGCGTCGTTAAATTGGTGAAGCAGGCGACCGAGCAGAAACTCGCCGAATTCATTCTCGTCGGCGACGCAGCCAAGATAGCGGAGCTGCTTCAGGAACAGGGACTGGACAGCGGGAAGTTTGAAATCCATGACCTGAAGGACCACAAACTGGCGGCGGAAAAAACGGTAAGCCTGGTGGTGGAGAAGAAGGCCGAGGTGGTGATGAAGGGGGAACTTCACACCGCTACTTTCCTGAAAGCGATCCTTGATAAGGAAAAAGGCCTGCGAACCGGGAATCTGATGAGCGAGATCACGCTCTATGACAAAAATGACGGTGAGGGAGTGCAACTCATCACCGACTGCGCGATGAACATCACGCCAACCCTGGATGAGAAGAGACAGATTCTCGAAAATGCCGTTGACCTGGCCCGAAGGATCGGCTATGAAAAACCAAAGGTAGCCGTCCTTTCTGCCCTCGAGGTGGTTAATCCGGCCATTCCTGATACGCTGGATGCGGCGATTCTGAGCAAGATGGCCGACCGGGGGCAGATAAAAAACGCCATCGTCGACGGCCCCTTTGCCCTGGACAATGCCTTGTCGGTTGCCGCTGCCAAACAGAAAAAAATCGCAGGTGAAGTTGCCGGGAGGGCGGATATCATCCTCGTTCCGAATCTGCAGGTCGGCAACGCCCTCCATAAGGCGCTGGTCTATATCGCCGGCAAAACGATCGCCGCAACCGTCATGGGCGCCGGGGCGCCGGTCGTCATGCTGTCCCGAACGGACAGCACGCAGACAAAGCTGCTGTCGGTGGCTCTGGCCGCCTATATTTCCTGAGCCTCCTGTCCGGCGAAAACCTCTAACGTCAAGAGAGACACCATGAAGGACATGAAAGTACTGGTCCCCCTGGATGGATCGCACAACTCATCCAGGACAGTGAAGGCTCTCTTCTCCATGAAGGAGAAAATAGCCGGCTCCCTGACTTTGCTGCACGTGTTCGACCATGACAGGATCTCCTACCGGGGTTCCCCGGATCTGAATTACGCTACCATCACTGAGCGGGCCCGGGCGGCGGCCAGGGAATTTCTCGAAGAACAAAGAAAGATCTTTGCTGCCGAAGGGATAGAAGCAGAGGTTCTCTTCAAAGAGGGTCCTTCCCGCAAGACCATCTGCGACGTCGCCGATAGCGGTGATTTCGACCTTCTCATCATCGGCCGACATACGGAAGGAGAAATTCGCAATCTGATATTCGGTCAGGTTGCCAACTACGTCATCCATAAGGTCAAAGTTCCTATCATGATTATCTGATCCGCGTTTATTCGGGAGTTCTTTCAAATGGCTCGGTTTTTCCGCTCCTGCAAGGTGCGGTTCGAAAGCTGCGATTCGGCGGGGATCGTCTTTTATCCGCAATACGTCCTGATGGCTCAACGCGTGTTCGAGGACTGGTTCGGC
This sequence comes from uncultured delta proteobacterium, assembly GCA_963816395.1. Classification (GTDB taxonomy): domain Bacteria; phylum Desulfobacterota; class Desulfuromonadia; order Desulfuromonadales; family JACZKF01; genus CAWFKQ01. The sequence continues at coordinate 562,496 of CAWFKQ010000016.1, forward strand.
GAGGGGCTGGGCCTTCCCCTGGGGCGCTTGCATCATGAATTGAAGATGGGCTTTCCGATTGTCAACCTGCAGGCCGATTTCAAGAAGCCGAGCCGTATTGACGAGGTCCTCGACTGGTCGCTGGGGGTGCGCAAGCTCGGCGCAAAATCCCTTACCCTGGAGATCAAGGCCAGCTGCGCCGGAGAAGAACGGGTCACCGTCAGCCTCACCGTCGTTTCGTCGAACCTGGTCCCCGGAGGAGTTGCTTCGCGCGAGATCCCCGCGGACGTCCGGGCGAAAATGGAAGAGTATCTATCACCCAGCCATCAGCACGTTGCAAGATGTTCCACGCAGGCTCTGATTTGAACCTGAGTCAAAAATTTGAGTGGACTTGATCAGAAATCTCCCTCCCTTCCCGTCACGACAGATAGGAAGATAAGGCGATCGAAAGTAGTCTGGCTTCCACGCTGTCCGTTCGAGAAAGCATGACCACCGGGGCTTCCACCCCAACGACGGCCGAGGTTGCCTTCCTGCGGGCGATGTAGGTAACGCTCTTTCTCAGGACGTTGCCGACCTGCAGGTTGGGCGCGAGGAGGATATCCGCCCGTCCCGCGACTTCTCCGGAGATCTTCTTCTGGCGGGCCGCCTCAAGAGATATGGCGTTGTCCAGGGCAAAGGGTCCGTCGACGATGGCATTTTTTATCTGCCCCCGGTCCGCCATTTTGCTCAGAACGGCCGCATCAAGGGTGTCCGGAATGGCGGGGTTGACCACCTCCACGGCCGACAGGACGGCGACCCTCGGTCTTTCATAGCCGAGCTTCCGGGCGAGCTCGACGGCGTTTTCAAGGATCTGCCGTTTCTCGTCGAGTGTGGGGTTGATGCTCATGGCGCAATCGGTGATCAGCCGGATTCCCTCCCCGTCCTCCTTGTCGTAGAGGGTGATTTCACTGACCAGTTTTCCCTTGTTCAATCCCTTTTCCTTATCCAGGATGGCCTTCAGGAAAGTGGCGGTGTGAAGCTCCCCTTTCATAACGACCTCGGCCATTTTCCCGACCACCAGGCTCACTGCCCTCTCGGCCGCTTCCTTGTGGCCAGGTGTGTTCTGGATCTCGAAACGGGAGGGATCCAGCCCTTGTTCACTGAGCAGCCCCCTGATTCTCGATTCATCCCCGACGAGAATGAATTGGGCCAGCCTCTCTTCGGTGGCCTGATTGGCCAGCCTGATCAGGCCGGCCTCCTCCGGGGCGGCGACGGCGATCTTCTTGGTGGGGCGCCCCCGGACCGCTCCGAACAAATCATCCAGACATTTCAGCACTGCTCACCTCCGAAGGATAGTTGGCAAGGCTTTCCCCGCCATCGAAGTACCGCATCACGCCTTCGCCCAGCGCCTCCATTTCGTTTTCGCCGGGGACCAGGTGGATCGGCGCGATGAAGGAAATCCGCTTCCGCAAATGGGCCATCAGGGTCTTGGAGTACACCAGGCTTCCGGTCAGGGCAATGGCGTCCACCCGGCCTTCCAGAACGGCTGCGCATCTCCCGACTTCCTTGGCCACCTGGTAGGCCATTGCTTCAAAAACCTCTGCGGCTTTCCGGTCGCCAGCCGCAATCCTCTGCTCGATCTCGATGCCGCTGGTGGTGCCCAGGTGGGCAATGAGCCCGCCGCCACCGGTCAGGAATTTCAAAATTTCTTCTTGGCTGTACTTGCCGCTGAAGCACAGTTTGACCAGGTCGGAGGTGGGCACCGACCCGGAGCGCTCAGGGGAAAACGGCCCGTCGCCATCAAGGGTACCGTTGACGTCCACGACCTTGCCGTTCTGATGCGCTCCGACGGAGATGCCGCCGCCCAGGTGAACCACGATCAGGTTCACCTCGTCATACTTCCTGCCAAGTCCGTGCGCGATCTTCTTGGCCGTTGCCTTCTGGTTCAGGGCGTGGAAGCTGCTCTTACGTCTAATCAGAGGAATTCCGGTGTATCTGGCCAGTGGGGATAATTCATCCGTCACCGGGACATCGACCGTGAAAACCGGGATATCGAGTTCCTTCCCGAGGTCATAGACGATCAGGCAGACGACGTCGCCTGCATGCCTGCCGTAGGCGCCACTTCTCTGGTCGGCGACCATCCGGTCGCAAATCCGGTAAATACCTCCCGCTACCGGTTGGCAGTTCCCCCCCCGGCAGGCAATGGCATCCAGATCGGCCAGAGCAATACCATGCTTTTGGGCGACGTTTAAAATAACGTTTTTCCTGAAATCATATTGTTCCCAGATGTCTTTAAACGGCTTCAATTCGTCGGCGGAATGCCCGACAGATTCGTTGAACGCCATCTTTTCTGACTCATACAGGGCAATTTTGGTTGAGGTTGACCCTGGATTGATAATCAGGATTCTTCTCTTAGTTTTCATCTTCTCACTCGAACTTGACTGCACAACCGCCCTTTCAGTCAGGACCGGGGACTGGAGTACCTCCAGATCCCCGGTCCGCGAGTATCCCGACCTGGATCAGGGTTCTTTCCCCGGATCCTTGACATCCTTGATGGTTTCGAACTCGACATTGTAAATCTTGTCACCTATTTTTTCCGCTTTCCGGATGTAGACATTCTGAACGATGTCGCGCGTTTCCGGGTCGATATAGATCGGGCCGCGCGGGCTCGCTATCTTCAGACCCTTGAGCACGGCCATCGCCTTGTCGCCATCGATGTTGCCGTTCAGCTCCCTGATCACGGTGTAGATGGCAGCCATGCCGTCATAGGCGCCGATCGCATGGGCATTGGGGCGGGTATTCGGATCGATTTTCTTGTAGGCGGCGATAAAGGCGGCATTCTCCGGGGAATCATGGGCGGCCGAGTAGTGGTAGCTCGAAATCATGCCCAGGGTGGCATCCCCCATCGAATCCATCGCACCATCGTCCAGCACGTCGCCGGTCGCCAGCAGGCGGACACCTGCCGCCGCCAGACCACGCTCCTGGAAGGACTTCATGAAAGATACCCCCATCTGGCCGGTAGGGAGAAAGACGAAGAGACCCTGCGGCTGGCCATCCTTGATGCGCTGCACGTAGGGAGCGAACTCCAGGGTTTTCAGCGGGACGCGCACTTCGCCGACGATTTCTCCACCCTTCGCTTTAAAAGCCTTCTGGAAAGCGGCTTCAGCATCATGGCCCGGGCCGTAGTCGGCCACCAGCGTGTAGACTTTGCGGAAACCGTTGTCATAGGCCCATTGCGCCATCGGCGCGGAGACCTGGGGAAGCGTGTGCGAAGTCCGGGCGATGTAAGGGGACTTGGCAGTGATGATGGAGGTCGCGGCCAGCATGTCGATCAGGGGGATTTTCGCCTCGGTGGCGATCGGCGCGCAGGCGAGTGCATCCGGGGTAAGGCCGAAACCGGCGAGAAAGTCCACCTTGTCCTGCACGACGAGCTCCTGGCAGAGCCGTTTCGCAACGGCCGGCAAGGGGCCGGTGGTATCCTTGAAGACCAACTCAATTTTCTTGCCGGCGACGGTATCGCCGTGCTGCGCCATATAAGTCTTGATGGCGTTGGTCATCTGCTTTCCGGAATCGGCAAAAGGCCCGGTCAATTGGAGAACGAGCCCGATCTTGATCGTGTCCGAGGCGGCAAAAGCCGGGCCGGCACACAGCATAAGCACCCCACAGACAATGACCAATAAACTGCTCGTCGTCCTGCTGCGAGTTCGTGTCATACCAGGTGTCCTTTCTCTCATGGCGTTCTCCTTTGGTGAATCCTAGGGGCCCTAGGGAAAATCTGAGGAGGCAATACCCCCCAGACGATGTTGAAACGAGCTGCCCGCCATGCGAGATAAGCCCGGCGAGAAAAAATCAGTAAGACATCAGGACCGGCAGGGTCATATCCCGCAGGAGCTGGCGGCCGACGGGTCCGAACACCCGTTTTCCCCCGGCCGTGTGGGCATAGACACCGACCACGAGAAGGTCACACCCCTTGTCCCAGGCAAAATTCATCAAGATATTCGCCACCGGGATGTCGGCGGCCGGGATCTCTTCGCCGCTACACGACAGGCCGTGCCGCTGCAGGTGGGAGCAGAGGTCGCTGCAGGAGGGCTGCCGCAGGCGCGGATCGGCGGCAGTTCTTATGGAAAGGGCATAGATCTTCTTGGCCTTCATCAGCAGCGGCAGGGCGTCATTGACCGCCCGCGCCGAAGCGCGCGCGCCGCGCCAGGCCACAATTGAACAGGTGCCGACGGAGGTAAACTCCCCGGCATCGGGAACAATCAGCACCGGGCGCCCCGAACCGAAAATGATCCGCTCCGGCAGATCGGCCGGCGCGCCGTCCGGTAGCCTCTGCGCGCCGGCCTGGCCGAGGATGACGAGGTCGCGGGTGTGCGCGTAGTGATTGATGGCTGCAGCCACGCCGGCCTCGGCAATCCCCCCCTGCGCCAGGATCCACTCGACGGCAACGGCCGCCTTGGCCGCCGCCTGCCGAAGTTTTTGCTCGGCGGCCATCGCCTGTCGTTTCAGCCCTTCATACGCAGGCGCATAAGGGGGCTGGGTGAGCACAAACAGCCCGGTCAGCTGCGCGCCCTGCTGGCGGGCCAGATGGATGGCCAGCTCGACCCTCTTGGCGCACGGCGGCGTCTCGTCGATGTGGAGGAGAATATCCTTGAAGCCCATACGGATCACCCCAGCCTCTGTAAGGGGGCTGTCTCGGCAGGCAGACGGACGCCCACCCACCGTTCCAGCACAGTCAGGTCCTTGCGCAGTTGCGCACTGTCGGCGGTCAGCACCACGCGGCCGCGGTCCAGGACCACGGCCCGATCGGTCAGCCGCAGGGCCTGTTCGGCGTGTTGTTCCACCAGGATCAGGGACTGGCCCTGCGTGTGCACCATATCGGCGATCGCCGCACAGAGCTCTTCCACGATCACCGGCGCCAGCCCCTCCAGCGGTTCATCCAGCAGGAGCAGCTGCGGATTGAGCATCAGCGCCCGGCCAATCGCCAGCATCTGCTGCTCCCCGCCGGAGAGCTGGTTGCCGAAATATTTGCGCCGGGCCTGCAGGCGCGGAAACAGGGTGTAGATCCGCTGCAGGTCCCACTGGCCGGGAAGCGAGGTCACCGTCAGGTTTTCCTCCACCGTCAGGGAGGGGAAGACTTCCCGTTCCTGCGGCACCCAGCCGAAGCCGGCCCGGGCGCGGCGATAGGCCGGCATTTTCAACAAGTCCCGCCCCCGCCAGCGCAGCTCTCCCCGGTGGACCCGGGTATGGCCCATGAGCGTCAGCAGCAAGGTGCTCTTGCCGACCCCATTGCGGCCCAGCAGGGCCAGCGTCTCCCCTTCCTGCAGGGACAGGGAACAGTCATCCAGGACGGTGGCTTCGCCGTAGCCGGCGAAGACGCCTTCAACCCTCAGCATCTCTAGTGGCCTTTCCCCAGGTACACCTCGCGCACGCGTGGATCCATGGCAATCTCGGCCGGCGGGCCGGTCACCAGCTCTTCCCCATTGACCAGCACCGTGATCCGGTCGGCAAAATTGAACACCAGGTTCATGTCATGTTCGATCAGGAGAATACTGATGTCTTTCGGCAGGGCCGCCAGCACCGCAAACAGCTCCTCACTCTCGCCCTCCGGGACCCCGGCGGCCGGTTCATCCAGCAACAGCATCTTCGGGCTGGCCGCCAGGGCCAGCGCCATTTCCAGCAGGCGCTGTTTGCCGTAGGCGAGCTGGTGGGTGCGGACAAAACAATCCCGGGCCAGGTTCAAGCGCTCCAGCAGGGCATAGGCTTCGTCGATTTCCGCAATGCGCCGCGACAGCCGGGAGAAGCGCCTCTTCAGCAGGTTCAGCTGCCGCTGCTTGCGCACGCAGATCGCGTTGGTGACGGACTCCAGGGGCGTTAGATGGGCAAAGAGGGTATTGATCTGAAAGGTGCGCGAGAGCCCGCGCCGGACGCGCTCATGGGCCGGCAGTTGGGTGATGTTGCGCCCTTCCAGCCAGATCGAGCCCTCCGAGGGCCGCAAGACGCCGGTGATCTGATTGATCAGGGTGGTCTTGCCGGCGCCGTTGGGGCCGATCAGCGCATGCCGGGCGCCGGCTTCGACGGCCAGATTCACCCCCTTGGTGACCATCAGCCCGCCAAAGGATTTCCACAGGCCGCGCGTTTCCAGAACAGCACTCATGCGGGATCCTTTTTGCGCCGCCGCAGCAGCGGCGCCAACCGGCCCAGGCCGCCGAGAATGCCGCCGCGCAGGTAGAGGGTCAGCACGATCAGCAGCACCCCCAGCCAGAAGTTCCAGTACTGCGGATTGATGCTGGAGAGCTGGTCCTGGGCCAGCATGAAGACGGCGGCGCCGACAAACCCCCCGTAGAGCGTCGCCGTGCCGCCGATGATCAGCATGATCAGCAGCTCCGCCGAGCGCTCAAAGCTCAAGACATCGAGGCTGACGAACTGGGTCGACTGGGTCAGCAGCGCCCCGGCAACGCCGGCGAGCGCCGCCGCATAGGTGTAGATGCTGGTCAAGGTGGCATTGACGGGGATGCCGATGGCCAGGGCCCGGGTCGAATTGTCCCGGAAACTGCGCAGGGCGAGGCCGTAGGGGGAATGCATCATGCTGCGGGTGAGGGCAAACAGGACAAAACTCACCCCCAGCACATACAGGTAAGAGGTCCGCCCATAGAGATCGAAGGAGAAGTGGTTGAACAGCTTGGCGATCTCAATGCCCTGCAGGCCATCGACGCCGCCGGTGAGACCGGAGGCGCTGTTGGCCATCTCATAGAGCAGCAGACCGATCCCCATGGTGATCATCAGGCGGGTCAGATCACTGCCCCGCAGCAGGAAAAAGCTGGTGAGATACCCCACCGCCGCGGCGACCAGGCCGGCCGCCAGCAGGCCGCTCAGCGGCTCGTGCCAGCCGTGGGCGGCCAGCAGGCCCGCCGTATACGCCCCCAGGCCGAAAAAGGCGGCATGGCCCAGGGTCACGATGCCGCCGTAACCGAGCACCAGGTCGAGAGAGAGGGCAAACAAGCCGGTGATCAGGATCTGGGAGGCGAACACCAGGTGGGTCGGAAAGGCGAAAAACAGGCCCAGCAGAGTGCTCCAGAACAGAATCTCCAGCGGCTGCCAGCCGTCGCGCGCCTGCAGGGCCTGAAGATAGCCCTTCTCGCGGGGCACCAGGGCACTGGGGGACGCGCTCATCGGGTCTTCCGCCGTCCCAGCAGCCCTTCGGGGAAGAGCAGCAGCAGCAGGATCATGGCCGCATAGATGATGAAGGCGCCCACCTGGGGCACATAGTACTTGCCGGCAATATCGGCCACCCCCAGCAGCAGCGCGGCCAGCAGGGTGCCGAGCACCGAACCGGGGCCGCCGACCACCACGACCAGCAGAAAATAGACGAGATACTTGATCGCAAACTGCGGGTCCAGGCCGAGGACCTTGATGCCGAGGGCGCCGCCGAGGGCGGCCAGGCCGCTGCCGAGGGCAAAGGTGATCTGGAAGACCCGCTCGACCCGGATCCCCATCGCCGCCGCGGTGCGCTGGTTATCGACCGAGGCGCGGATTTTTGCCCCGAAACGGGTGCGCACCAGGCCGAAGAGCAGGGCGAGGGTGATCGCGGCGCCGATGGCCATCAGGAACAGGCTGTAGCGCGACATGTCGAGGCCGCCCAGGGAAAACTGGCCGGAGAGCCCCGGCGGAATGACCACCGGCTGCGGATTCGGCCCCCACTGGAAATCGGCGCCCGCCGTGGCGATGAAAATGATCCCGACCGTCAGCAGCACCTGGTCGAGCGGGCTGCTTTTATACAGGGGGCGATAGAGCGTTCGTTCCAGGGCCAGACTGGCCAGGGCCACCGTGAGGAAAACCACCGGCAAAGCCGCCAGGAACCCCAGGCCCGCCTTGCCCATCAGGTCCACCAGCAGGTAGCCGCCCGCCATGGCGAAGACGCCATGGGCAAGGTTGTTGAAGCCCATCAGCCCCAGGGTAATGGAGAGCCCGACGGAGATGGCAAACAGCAGCATGCCAAAGGCCAGGCCGTCGAACAGAATGCCGAAAAAATTGAGCATGAAAACTCCCAGCGGAAGTGAGTCCTGCTAGCCACTCATCGCCTAAAAATATTTGTTAGATCACGTGTTAATGGTCTCCTTCTGTCGGCAAGCCAGGGGGGATGGACCCTGGTGAGTTGGTGTACCCTTGGCGCCTATACCGTTTTCCCCGGATCGACCACCGCAGTAAGCCCCGATGCAGCGGTGGAACCACACCTGTGGAAGGTGGACAACTCCGTCGGGTCGTAAACAGGGGTATCGGCCAAATTGCCGTTTCGCGCGTTGTCGGGGGGAAGACCCAGGACGGCCCTGGTGACCAGAGTCCTGGCGATCTCGATCTTGTAGGCGTTTCGACTCAGCGGTTTGGCCCCGGCCATGGCCAGTTCGCCTGCCCGGGCGGCGGTATTCTCGTCGATGGCCCTGCCCCTTAAAAACTCCTCGGCCGCCACGGCCCGATGCGCTCCAGGGGCTACGGCACCGAGGGCGATGCGGGCCTCGCTGCAGACGCCCTTTTCCATGATGCTGACCGCCGCGACGCTGACGATGGCAAAATCGATGGGGCGGCGGAGGGTAAATTTGGAAAAGACCTGCCGTGACCGACCGGGGAGCGCCGGAACCTCGATTTCCCTGATCATCTCGTCCCTGCCCAGACGATTGCCCAGCGGGGTGTAGAATTCCCTGACCGCGAGCCGCCGTTCACCGGCCGGCCCTGCCACCAGGATCTGGGCATCGAGGGCGGTCAAAGCTACGGCCATATCCGAGGGGCAGACGGCAAAACATTTCCGCCCCTCCAGAAGGGCGTGATAGCGGTTGTCGCCCCGCACGGCAAGGCAAGGCCCGCTCCCCTTGCGCGCGCATTGGATGGGGCCGCCGATGTGGCGCGGATAGCGGTAATAGCAGCAGCGCACATCCTGACAGAGGTTGCCGCCGATGGTCGCCACATTGCGGATCTGTGGGCTGGCCACGGCCCGGGCCGCCTCGGCGAGAACGCCGTAACGCTCCCTGAGCAGTGGGGCGGCCGCCAGATCGGAGAGTTTTGCCAGTGCCCCAATCCGGAGGCACCCCTTGCTCCTCCCGGATGTAATCGAGGCCGCTGATGGTTTTGATATTGACGATCGCCTCCGGGTACGTCGGGAGGAATTCATCCTTCAGCAGACCGAAAAGATCGGTGCCGCCGGCATTGAGCCGCGCCTTGCCGTCGTGCTCCACCAGGGCCGCCACGGCCTGATCGACGGTCAGCGCGTTGATATGGGTAAACGGCTTCATGCTCCACCTCCTGTCCGGGGGCCGCGCGCAACCTTGCCCAAGGCCCTGAGGACTTTCTCCGGCGTGACGGGATATTCGTGCAGCCAGACGCCGATGGCGTTGGAAACGGCCATCAGGATGGCCATCGGACCGGGGGATGTGGCCACCTCGCCGACCCCGATGGCCTTGAAACGGTGGCTGTCAACGGGGGTTTCCAGAACCACATTGTCGATGGCGGGGAGTTCGGCAAAGGTGCGCCATTTATAGTCGATCAGATTGGCGTTGAGGATGTGGCCCGTGGTGCTGTCGAGCACCGTTTCCTCGAAGAGGGCGCTGTCGATGCCGGAAGAGCCGAGGCAGCCGTTGAGCTGCCCTTCGAGGCCGGGGGGGTCGATGATCTGGCCGGCATCCGTGGCGTTGACGACCCGCAGGAGATCGACCTTGCCGGTTTCCGTATCCACCTCGACCTCGACGAAGGTCGTCATGCAGTTGGCCAGGGTATAATCCGGATCGAAACGGCCATAGCCCAGGATGGTCCGTTCATGGCCGATGGCCCGCCATGGGAGGCGCCGCTCCGGCTGCTCGTTGACAAAGATCACCCCGTCGGCAGTCTCCAGATCCTCGGGGTTTGCCGCCAGCAGCGGCGCGGCAAGTGCGAGGAGCTTTTCTCTGGCGTCTTCCGCCGCCTTGATGGCGGCGCTGCCGATGGCGTAGGTCCCCCGGGAGCCGACCGGGCCGAACTCAAACGGGTTGATCAGCGAATCGGCGGGGGTCACCGAGATCTGCTCCATGGGCAACTGCAGGACCTCGGCCACCATCTTGACGAAGTTGCTGCGCTGCCCGGTGCCATGCTCGGTGACGCAGGAGAACAGAATGGCGGTCCCGTCGGGATGCAAGCGCACATAGGCTTCCGACGAATCCTCGCCGATATCGGCATTGCCATGGACGCCGACGCCGATCCCCCTTCGCCTGGCGCCTTCCACGGCGCTGGGCTGCAGCCATCCCCGCCACTTTTCCTGCCAGCCGAACCGCCTGGCCCCCTGCTCCATGGCCTCCGAAAAATCGAGTCCCCGGTAGGTGTACCAGACGCCATCACGCCAGAAGTAACCGTCCCCGGGCTTGACGTAGTTCTTCTTGATGAACTCCACCGGATCGAGATCGATCTTTTCCATGGCCTGGCAGAGGAGCGGGATGAAGGAGCATTTCAACTCCTGGCCGCCGAAGCCCCTGACACTCCCCGAGGCGTTGCGGTTGGTGCAGACAATGGTGGTCTTCAGGTCCCAGTTGGCGCAGCGGGTCATGAGCTGCACCTCGCCGCACCCGACGGCTACCTGGGCCTGGGTCGTCATGGAATAGTACCCCGTGTCGACCAGCCACCTGCCGGCAACCGCCGTCACCGTCCCGTCGCGCTTCATGCCCACCCGGGCCTGCATCCGCGACCCCGGCCTGAGGACGAACGCCGCGATATGCTCTTCCTTGGTGAAAATGAGCTTTACCGGCCGTCCCGTCGCCCGGCTCAGAAGGGTGGCGTAGGTCTGGACCTGCCACGACATGATCTTTGTGCCGAAGCTGCCGCCGCAGGCCGCGCCCTGGGTCCGCACCTCCACCTTCCTGCCGAAGATATAGAAGAGAACGATCTTGTCCAGATAGGGTGACTGATTGGATACCCACAGGGTCACCCGGTCAGGTTCCTCCCAGACAGCCACCGCCCCCGGCGGTTCCGGCGGAATGGGGTTGGGGATATTTTCATAGCCGAAGGTCCCTTCTGCGATCACATCGGCCTCGCGAAACCCCTGTTCCACATCGCCGGTGACCACCTCTCTCAGGCTTTTGGGCCCGTAGGCAGGGAAACCCGGGGTCACGACGTTGCCGGGCAACTCGTCGTAGAGCTGGGGAGCATCCGGCTGCAGCGCCTCTTCGACGTCAAATACGGCCGCGAGCGGCTCGTATTCGACAGCGATGAGGCCCAGCGCCTCCTTTGCGATCTCCTCGGTGGTGGCAGCGACGAGCGCCACGGCATCGCCGATATAGCGCACCTTCCGGTCGAGAATCCGGACGATGCGGGGCGTGCCCCCTTTCCAGTCCGGCACGTCCTCCCAGGTCAGCACGGCCTTGACCCCGGGCAGCTGCTCGGCCCGGCTCTTGTCGATTTTTTTGATCAGGGCATGCGGATGCGGACTGCGCAGCACTTTGCCATAGAGCAGATTGGGAAACTTTATATCGTTCAGGTACTGGGTCGCACCGGTGACCACCTCCACCGCATCCTTGCGCCGAGTCGACTTGCCGATAAAGCGATAGGTCCCGGTCATTTCTCACTCCCCCCTGCCGCCGCCATAACGGCCCTGAGCACCTGGTAATGGCTGATGCAGCGGCAGAAGTTACCGGACAGGGCCTCTTTTGCCTCTTCCTCGGTAGGGGACGGATTTTCGCTGAGGAGCGCCTTTGCGCTCAGGATCATTCCGGGCGTGCAAAAGCCGCACTGGAAGGCCGTATGGTCGATGAAAGACTGCTGCAGGGGGTCGAGCCGGCCGGTCTCGGAGTCCCGCAGCCCCTCGATGGTCGTTATTCTCTTCCCCTGGCACTCGATCGTCAGGGTCATGCAGGAAAGGACTGCCTTCCCATCCATAAGAACGGTACAGGATCCGCAAGCCCCGTTGTCGCAAGTCACCTTGGTGCCGACCAGGCCCAGGGTCTCCCTCAGGGTATGAGCCAGGGTGTGCGATGTTTCCAGCTGGTGGGGCTGGCTGCCGATCTCCAGCACCACGGGCATTTCGTTGACGAAAAAGCGGACGTTTCTGGATTCCCCCCTTCTCTCCGTCACCATTTCCATAGCGTCTCCTTTGGCTGCCGCCAACTCCGGCGAACTCAATTCAAACCCTCAATCGACCTGGGCACCCAGTTGCCGCGAGAGGAACTTCCCCGCGGCGACCACCTGCGTTCCGAAGGCGCGGGCTTCCTGTTCCGAAAACAGGCCGACCATGGCGATGTAACCTATGGGAGCTGTCCCCGGACCGAACACCGGTACCGCCAGGGAGTTGAGCCCCGGCTTCATCTCTCCCATATCCAGGGCAAATCCTTCGCGGCGACACTGGTCCATCTCCCGTTGCAGGCGTTCCCTGTCGAAATTTTTCGCCGGCCCATGGAAATAGACCGAAGGCTCCTGAAGCAGAAGCTCTCGCTCGGCCTCGGGAAGAAACGCCGCGATCGCCTTGCCGTGAGAGCCATAGGACAAGGGAAAACGGTGGCCGACGCGGATCGTGACCCCCATATCCGTCCCCCCCTCGTGCTTGGCGACAACGAACACCTTATTGCCGGCGATGAGTCCGAAGGTCGCCGTGCAGCCGAGCTTTAGTGCAAGCTCCTCCAACACCGGCTTGGCAAGCTGCGGCGCATCGAGGTCATCGAGAGCCTTGCGGGAAAGCGCGATCAGGGCGGGCCCCAAAGCGTACCCTTTGCGGTCGCCATTTCTTCGCACCAGACCGAACGCCTGGAGGGTCTGCAGGATGGAGTAAGCCTTGCTCTTGTGGATCCCCACCTGGGCGCAGATCTCCAGCAGACTCATGTGGGCGGTGAGGTTTCCGGCCAGGGCAAAAATGATCCGACAGGCCTGTTCCACCGCTGGAACCAGGTATTTTTGCGTGCTTCTATTTTTATCGTCCATGAGCCATATTGTTCTGTATATAGAACCTGTGTTTTGTATGCAGAAATACTAGCAAGGCGCAAGCCTGGCTGTCAAGAAAAAGTTACACTGTTCTATTTGGAGAGGTAAATACTGCCAAAAGGTTTAAAAAAACGCAATTAAACAGGGCTTAAGGTTGTTTTACATTTAAGGTAGGGAGGACGAGGACGACCGCAGGCAATGTTTGCTGCGGCGGTCCTGGTCGGCTTTGCCTGGGGGAATCAGCCACTCCCGCCAGCCGGGCGGCGTCCATTCTGCGGGACCGGGCCGGAGTGTTTTTTCTTGACACCCTAAAGAAGTATTGTGGTACTATTTTTCTGTTTTGTGAAACGTCCAAGGGACCCTGGAAAAAAAGGAGGAAACAGATGAGCAAGGCATCATATCGCTGGCTGATGAAGGCTGTGAATGAACCGATGGTGAAGGCCGATTTCGATCCCATGCCGCCCGCGGCCGGAGAAGTAGTTGTCGAAGTGGCCGGTTGCGGGGTTTGCCATACGGATCTTGGCTTTTTCTACGACGGCGTGCGCGTCAATCATGAGCTTCCCCTGGCGCTTGGCCATGAGATCAGCGGCCGGGTGATGGCCGCCGGAGCGGGGGCCGAGCAGTGGCAGGGCAAGGCCGTCATCATCCCGGCGGTCATCCCGTGCGGTACCTGCGAGCTGTGCACCTCCGGGCACGGCACCATCTGCCGCAGCCAGAGGATGCCGGGCAACGATATTCAGGGCGGCTTCGCCACCCACATTCGCGTCCCGTCCCAGGGGCTGTGTCCGGTGGACGAAAAGCGTCTGGCTGCCGCGGGGCTGCAGCTCGCCGATGTTTCGGTGGTGGCGGATGCCGTGACGACCCCCTATCAGGCGGTGACCCAGGCCGAGGTACGGCCCGGGGACCTTGCCATCGTCGTGGGCGTCGGCGGCGTCGGCGGCTATGCGGTACAGATCGCCCGCGCCTTCGGGGCGACGGTGGTGGCTCTCGATGTGGATCAGGCGAAGCTCGACACCATGGCCGAGTACGGCGCCGCGCTGACCATCAATGTCCGCGAGGTCTCGGGCAAAGACCTGAAGAAGACGATCCAGAACTTCGTCAAGGAGAAGGGTCTTCCGACCACCCAGTGGAAAATTTTCGAGTGTTCCGGCAGCGCGCCCGGGCAGGAAACGGCCTACGGCCTGCTCACTTTCGGCGCGACTCTTTCCGTGGTGGGATTCACCATGGCCAAAATGGAACTGCGCCTGTCGAATCTGATGGCCTTCCATGCCCGCGCGCTGGGCAACTGGGGATGTCTGACCGAACTCTATCCTGCCGCGCTCGACCTGGTGCTCGACGGCAAGATCGCCCTCGCTCCCTTCATCGAGCGTCATCCGCTGGCCGAGATCAATGAGGTTTTTGCCGCCGCCCATGCCCATAAGTTGACGCGGCGGGCCATCCTGGTCCCCGGTTAAGAGGCTGATGAAAAACGCCCATCTGCGGCGTTGCCCTCATCCCTCGTCAACGACGTACCTTTCAGGTACGCCTTTTTCCTCAGGATTTCGGGCGCCTTGCATCTGGGCATTTTTGCTCAGCCCTGGAACTGAATTTTTGACTGAAAGGAGATGGAAGAGCAATGAGCGATAGCCCACTCAACGTCTGGTTGGAACAGGATGGCAAGCTGCTGCGCCTGCGCCTGGCGCGTCCCAAGGCCAACATCGTCGATGCCGCCATGATCGCCGCTCTGCAGGCGGCCCTCAAGGAGAATCTGACAAAGCCGTCCCTGCGGGCGGTGCTGCTGGATGCGGAAGGTCCGCACTTCAGCTTCGGCGCCAGCGTGGAGGAGCACCTGCCCGACTCCTGTGCCCAGATGCTCCGGCAGTTGCATGCCCTGATTCTGCAAATCCTGGAAAGTCCGGTCCCGGTCCTGGTGGCGGTGCGCGGCCAGTGCCTGGGCGGGGGACTGGAGGTCGCGGCAGCCGGCCACCTGATCTTCGCCGCCCCCGGGGCGATGCTGGGCCAGCCTGAAATCAAGCTGGCCGTCATTGCCCCGGCAGCTTCCTGCCTGTTGCCGGAACGCATCGGCAGGGCGCGCGCCGAAGACCTGCTCTTCTCGGGCCGCAGCATCGGCGCCGAAGAGGCGCAGCGGATCGGTCTGGTCAATTTTCTGGCCGAAGATCCCGAACAGGCGGCCGTCGCCTATTTCCAGGAGCATCTCGCCACCCTGAGCGCCAGCTCCCTTCGCCTCGCCGTCCGGGCGGCCGGCCTGGGTGCCGTGGAACGAATCCGGGAAAAGATCGCCGCCGTTGAGAAACTCTACCTGGAGGATTTGATGTCCACCCAGGATGCCGTGGAAGGGCTGACGGCTTTTCTGGCCAAGCGGCCCCCCCAGTGGCAGGATCGCTGAAGCCGCTGAATGCACCGGCGGAGCAGGAAGACCCTCTCCGCCAACCCCCACCCCCAAACCTGCCCCATGCAGATTTTAATGGCCTCGTCGGGATTTCCCGGCGGGGCCATTAAAAAATCTGAAAAAATTACAAACTTCGTTTGCTCGTTCGCATGACGAAAATCTATTTTTAATCCGGAAGCTTTTGGCGTGGCCGATTTCGGCAGGTCGGAATTTTTCTCGAAGTCTGCCAAGCCAGGGGATTTAAAGGGAATTCAGGTCGTTTGCGACCAGCGAAGACTCCTCTGGCAGCAGAACTGCGGGCGGGAAAATTCTTTTTCGCTTTCGCACTGCGAAAATAAATTTCAATAACAATGTTATATTTTATTGACAGTTCGGTCCCCTTCTGTTTAGATAACCATCAGGAAACAAAAGCGGATGTTCTCCGCAAAGAGAAAATTGGTATTAAGGTACCCTTTCCCTCCTTTCCCCTGATCCTGCTGCCCGAAGGGGAGGGTGGAGATCCCGATGAGAGATGCAAAAGACTCCCTCGAGAGTCCAAGATATAACCAGGGCAACCTGCAGCTGGAAACCTGGTCCGATGACCACAGCCGCAAGGAGCGTCAGTTTGTCACCGCCCTGGCCCGGGGACTCGAGATATTACGCTGCTTCGAGCCCGGTGACCGGCTGCTGGGCAACCAGGACATTGCCCGCCGCACCGGGCTGCCGCGGCCAACCATTTCCCGCCTCACGTATACCCTGACCCGGATGGGGTACCTCAACTACTCGGAGATGCTCGGCAAATACCAGCTCGGTACGGCAGTCCTGCCCCTGGGGTATTCCCTTCTCAGCAACATGGACCTTCTGAAGACCGCCACACCGCTCATGCAGGAGCTTGCGGATTACTCCCATATGGCGGTTTCGGTAGGTACCCGCGACCGTCTGGGCATGGTCTTTCTGAAGGGCTGCCACAGCACCAACGCTACCGCCTCCCTGCCGAAGGAGGCCGGAATTCGCATTCCCATCGCCACCACGGCCATGGGCAGAGCCCTTCTTTGTGGTCTGCCCGAGAGGGAACGGGACTACCTGATGGATCATATCCGCAGGGAAAACGAGGCGGAATGGCCCCGGTACAAGGCGGGAATCGAACAGGCACTGAGGGATTATCAGGAGCGGGGGTTCTGCCTCTCGATGGGGGACTGGCGCAAGGACGTGAATGCCGTCGCGGTACCCATGCTGCCGGTGAGCGGCTCCAGACTCCTCACCTTCAACTGCGCCGCCCCCTCGTTTCTTCTGCGCCGGCATATGCTTGAGGACGATCTGGGGCCTCGCCTGGTGCATCTGGTGCGGACCCTCGAGACGGAAGCTGCCCGCCATTGAAGTTTCTTGAGCCCACGGGAATGCGGGAAGTCCTGAAAAAAGGGCAAGGAAGCAAGACAGATGTTATGATCCGCCCTGTCGGCTGCCCCTGTTAGCCGATCCGGCACGCCATCCCCGTTCTCTGAACTGCAAGGAGGAGAGTGATATGCGGAATAAGACCTTCAACGTCATCGATAAAACATTCGGTTTCTTCGAGGACTGGTCGCTTTTTCTCACGGTTTTCTTCGCCCTGTGCGTAGCGGTCGTCAACATAGCCCTGCGCAAGACCACCACGGTCAACCTGTACTGGTCGGACGAGGTGGTGCGGAAGGTGATCTTCTTCTCCACCTATATCGGCGTCAGCGCCGCCATCCGCAACCGGAGCCTGATTCGCATCGACGCCCTGCCGCAGCTTTTCCCCAAGCTGAAAAAGCCCCTCACGGTCATAAACCACCTTTCGATGATCGGTTTCGGGGCGATGATGGTCTGGCTTGGGCTGCAGATGACCCATCAAGTCTATCTGGACCAGTTTGCCAAGACGACGACTCTACAGATTCCCGAATGGTATTTCTATGCGGTTCTGCCGCTCCTTGGGGTGATGAGCTTCTTCCGCTCGATTATGGTCATGGTCGAAGACTGGCGGGGGATGAGCGGCGACGGTTCGTGATCCTCTCGGCCGGCGGCAGGGGAGCGGTAACGACAACAGGACAAACGGGAGCGAGTAGCTAATGGATTATGCATATCTGATATTTCTCATGCTCTTGGGCATGCTTTTTTCCTCCATACCGGTCTTCCTGTGTCTGCTGCTCGCCGGCATGCTCGGGCTGGTTTTCGCCGCCGGCATCGATCCGCAGATCGTCATCGAGGTCATGTACCGGAGCATGGACAAGTTCGCCCTGGTCGTGATCCTGTTCTTCATTCTCACCGGCAACATCATGACCACCGGCAGCATCGTCCAGAAACTGGTCAAGACCGCCAATATCCTGGTCGGCTGGCTGCCGGGCGGGTTGGCGATGGCCGGCATCGTGGCCTGCGGCCTGTTCGGCGCCATCTCCGGTTCCACGGTCGCCACAGTGGTCGCCATCGGCGGCTTCATGATCCCCGCCCTGATCAAAGAGGGGTACGATGAAGAATTCAGTATCGGGGTCATGACCAGCGCCCCGATTCTCGGGATCATCATCCCTCCCTCCATCAGCATGATCCTGTACGCCATGGTCTCCAACGATTCCATAGAGGCCCTGTTTCTTACCGGTTTCATCCCCGGGATCCTGATCATTGTCGCCATGTCCGTCTATGCCTACTTCTTCTGCCGTGGGCGGCAAATGGAGGTCAGGCCGCGCCCGAGCCTGCGAGAGATCGCAGCGGTCATGAAAGAGAGCATCTGGGCGCTGCTGCTGCCGGTGCTGATCTTCGGCGGCATCTACTCGGGAGTCTTCACCGCCAATGAGGCGGCGGTGGTCTCCTGCTTCTATGCCTTTCTCGTCGAGATCGTCATTCACCGGGACATGAAGATCCGCGACGTCAAAAAGGTGGTGGTGGCCTCGGCCGTGACCTCAGCCACCCTGCTGGTGATCGTGGCCGGTGCCTCGGTGTTCGGCGAATATCTCACCTTCGCGCAGGTCCCCACAAGGCTCGCCGATGCCGTCGTCTCGACCATCAACAACAAGTATCTGTTCCTGCTGGCGGTAAACATTTTTCTGCTGTTCGTCGGCATGTTCATGGACATCATTTCGGCGACTCTGCTCCTGACCCCCATCTTTCTGCCGCTGCTGCACAAATTCGGCATCGACACCATGCATTTCGGGCTGCTGATGACGATCAACCTCGGCATCGGCTACTGTACCCCGCCGCTGGGGGTCAGCCTCTATATCTCGGGATCGCTGACCGACCGGAATCTGATCTACGTATCCAAGACGGTGCTGCCGTTCCTGGCGATCCAGATCCTGCTGCTCGGTCTTTTCACCTACTGGCCCGATCTGGTCCTGCTGCTTCCCAAGCTGATTTACCACTACAAAGGTTAGAATCCTGGAACAGGAGAAAAAATCATGACCGGAATGAAAATACTGGTTCCCGTTGACCATTCCAAGAATTCGCTCAAGACGATCAACAAACTGCTTGCCATGCAGGGCAAATTCTCTTCCCCGCTGACCCTCCTGCACGTGTTCGACCCCGACGCGATCTCCTACAAGGGAGTTTCGGTCATCAATTTCCAGGCGGTCAGGGAACAGGGGCTGAAGGCTGCCGAAGAGTTTCTTGAGGAACAAAAAGCCGTGTTCGCCAAGGCGGGTATGGCAACGGACACTTTGCTGAAGGAGGGGCCGGCGCGCAAGATTATCTGCGATCTCGCCAACAGCGGTGATTATGACCTGCTGGTCATCGGCCGGCATGCCGAGGGGGAATTCCGCAACCTGCTGTTCGGATATGTCTCCAATTATGTGATCCACAAGGCCAAATGCCCGGTAATCGTGCTCTAGGGCCTGAGATAAAACCGGATAACTGCGGATGGATAGTAAGGTTGGACCATCAAAGGAAAGGGAAATTTTTGAGTGAGGGCGTGCATGTCTGAAACGGTTTTTGTCGGCCTCGACCTGGGGGCTTCGCGAACCAAGGTCGCCGTCATCGACCCCGCCGGAAGGCTGGTCGGCCACGCGGTCAGGAAATCGGGAACCGATTTTGCGGCCACCGCCGCGGCCTGCCTGGACACCGCGCTGGCGATGGCCGGGGCGGCCCGCGAGGCCATCGCGCACGCCGTCTCCACCGGCTACGGGCGGGCCAATGTCCCGTTCGTCACCGAGGAGAGCAAGACGGAAATCGGCTGCCTGGCCAAGGGCTGTCACCACTATTTCCCCGAGGCGATCACCATTATCGATATCGGCGGCCAGGACAACAAGATCATCAAGGTCGACCCGGCCGGGCGCCGCACCAGCTTCAAGATGAACCGCAAGTGCGCGGCCGGAACCGGCGCCTTTCTCGAGGAGATGTCGGCCCGCTTCGATATCGCCTTGGAAGAGATGGACGATCTGGCGCGCCAGTCCGAAACCATGGTCAAGCTCGGCAGTTACTGCACGGTCTTTTCCGCCACCGAGGTCCTGGAAAATATCCGCCACGGCAGAACGGTCAGCGAAATCGTCAAGGGGATCTTCTACTCGGTGATCAAAAGGGTGCTGGAGATGGATTCTTTGAGCGAAACGGTGGTCATGACCGGCGGGGTAGTGGCGAACAATCCCTACATCGTCGAAATGGCCGAGGAGATGATCGGCCGGCCGGTCAGGCTCCCCGAGTTTCCGCAACTGGCCGGAGCCATCGGCGCCGCCCTCTACGCCCTGGAGGAAAAGAGCCAGAACGTCGCAACGAACAGGTGATTTATATCAGCAAGGAGATAGTCATGGCCGAAGAGAAAAAAAAGGTGAGAAAGAAGATACTGGCCACCGACCAGATGAATAAGATCATGGCCGAATATTTCTACGGCCTGAACGAGGCGGCGACCACCGGCCGGCAGAAGGTCGCCTGGTGCACCAGCGTCGGCCCGGCGGAGCTGCTCAGGGCGATGGGTTTCGCCGTTCATTTTCCGGAAAACCATGCCGCCATGCTCGGCGCCACCCGCATGTCCACCGACCTGATTCCGGAAGCGAACGCCATCGGCTATTCACCGGATATCTGCTCTTACCTGACCGCCGACATCGGCTCCTTCCTGAAAGGGAACACTCCCCTGGCCAAAGCCTATCCGGGTATCGACGCGGTGCCCCGGCCCGACGTGCTGGTCTACAACACCAACCAGTGCCGCGACGTGCAGGACTGGTTCGCCTGGTACGCCAAGGAGCTGGGCGTACCCGCCATCGGCGTCACCTCCCCCAAGAACATCAATGAGGTGACCGATTCCCACATCGATGATGTGACCCGGCAGATCGAGGCCCTGGTGCCGACCCTGGAGCAGATCGCCGGGGTCCGCCTCGACCCGGACCGGCTGCGGGAGACGGTTTCTCTCTCCCGGGAATGCACCGAGTTGTGGAAGCGGGTCCTGGAGACGGCGATGGCCGTCCCGGCGCCGCTGACCTTCTTCGACGGCACCATCCACATGGGACCGGCCGTCGTCCTGCGGGGGACCCGGGAGGCCATCGACTATTATCAGGTCCTGCTCGCCGAGCTCGAGCAGCGGATCGCCGACGGGGTAGGGGCGGTGGAGGAGGAGAGCTTCCGCATCTACTGGGACGGGATGCCCGTGTGGGGGCGGCTCCGGCAACATTCCGAGCTGTTCTCCGATCTCAAGGCCAACGTGCTGGCCTCCACCTACTGCAGCAGCTGGATCTTCCCCGCCTTCGACGGCAAGGATCCCTTCCGCAGCATGGCCAAGGCCTACCTGGAGCTCTTCATCGTCCGCTCCGACCAGTACAAGGAGAACTACATCAAGACGATGCTGGAGAAGTTCCGTATCGACGGCGTCATCTATCATGACGCCAAGACCTGTCCCTACAACTCGAACAGCCGCTATGGCCTGCCCCAGCGGCTGGAGGCCGCAACCGGCATCCCCGCCCTGGTCATCTCCGGCGATCTCAACGACCTGCGCTGCATCTCCGACGAGCAGACCAAGACCAACGTAGAGGCCTTCATCGAACAGCTTGAGGAGGGAAGATAAGATGCTGGATGCACTTTTCAAACCCAAAGCGGTGGCGATCATTGGCGCTTCCACCAAGGAACTGTCCATCGGCAATGTCATCACCAGAAACCTGCAGACCTACGGCTACAAGGGGCAGATCTATCCCATCAACCCCAATGTCCCGGAGATCCGCGGCATCAAGGCCTACAAGTCGCTGGCCGAGGTTCCCGGCGAGGTCGACCTGGCGCACATCATCATCCCCAGTAGTTTCGTTCCCCAGACCATCGAGGAATGCGGCAAAAAGGGGATCAAGGCCGTCATCATCAATTCCGCCGGCTTCAGTGAGATGGGCGAGGAGGGTGCCAAACTGCAGGAGGAGTTTCTCGCCAACGCCAAGAAGTACGGCGTGCGGGTTTTCGGTCCCAACTGCCAGGGGATCATCAACTCCGATCCGGAGCTGAAGGCCTACTGCAATTTCACCTTCACCTACCCGGATCCCGGCGCCATCTCCGTGGTCGCCCTGAGCGGCGGGGTCGGCGCCCTGATCATGCAGGCGCTCGCCGACCTCGGCATCGGCCAGCGGCTCTACGCCTCCAACGGCAACGCCTGCGACATCTCCATCCCCGAAATCGTCCGCTATTACGGCCAGGATGCGGGGACCAAGGCGATCATCCTCTATACCGAGGGGTTCTCCGATCCGCTGGAGTTCCTCGAGGTGGCCAGGGAGGTGGTCGCCAAAAAACCGATCCTGGCCATGAAGGCCGGGCGGACCGAGCAGGGGGCCAAGGCGGCCTCTTCCCACACCGGTTCCCTGGCCGGGGTCGACATCGCCACCGAACTGATCTTCGAGAAGACCGGCATTCTCTCCTTCACCGACGAGGGGGAGATGGTGCGCGCCGCCATGGCCTTCTCCAGCCAGCCGATCCCCGCCGGCAACCGGGTCGGGATCATCACCAACACCGGCGGCCCGGCGGTCATCGCCACCGACGTCCTGGTCTCCTGCGACCTCGACGTGCCGAAGCTCTCGGAGCATTCGGTCGACAAGCTGAAGGAAACCCAATTGCCCCAAGCCGCCCTGGAGAACCCCATCGACGTAGTGGCCACCGCCGGCGGCCCGCATTTCCGCGGCGCCCTGGACGTGCTCATCGAGGAAGAGGGGATCGACAGCATCTTCATCAATTTCGTCACCGCCCCCTTCACCGACACCCACGCCGTCGCCCGGGAAATCGTCGCGGTCAGCCAGCTGGCGAAGAAACCGATCGTCTGCAATTTCATGACCGATCTCAGCCAGGAGCGCTTTCAGATCACCCGGGACATTCTCAAGGAAGGCGGCGTCCCCTGCTACGCCAATCCCAGCGATGCCGCCAAGGCCCTGGGCGCCCTCACCCGTTACGGCCGGCTCCAGCGGCGCGATATCGGCCAGCCGGAGAGCTTTGCCGGGGTCGACGCCGCCCGCGCCCGGTCGATCATCGAGCAGGCGCAGCAGGCCGGCCGCAGCGTCCTCTCCGCCACCGAGGTCTACTCGATCTTCTCGGCCTACGGCATCCCCGTCGCCCCCTGGCGGATCGCGGCGGACGCCGCCGGGGCGGTGGAGGCGGCGGAAGCGATCGGCTATCCGGTGGTGGTGAAGGTCGACTGCGAGGAGATCGACCACAAGAGCGATATGGGCGGGGTAGCGATCAACCTCAAGGATGCTGCCGCCGTCCGTGCCGCGGTGGAGGATATGCAGAAGCGCCTGGGAAGATTCGGCAGGCTGCGTTTCTTTATCCAGAAGTTCCTCCCCGGCGGCCGCGAGCTGATCATCGGCGCCTCCGCCGAAAGGGGGCTGGGGCACCTGGTGATGTTCGGCCTCGGCGGCATCTATGTTGAGGTCCTCAAGGACGTGGTGTTCAAGATCGCCCCGGTCACCCGCCTGGAGGCGCGGGAGATGCTCGCCTCCATCAAGACTTCGGCGCTGCTCGACGGGGTGCGGGGTGAGGCGGGGATCGACAAGGAGAAGGTGGTCAACCTCATCCAGCGCCTCTCGCAGCTGCTGACCGATCTGCCGATGATCCAGGAGATGGACCTGAACCCGATCATGGCCTTTGCCGATGCCGTCTTCGCCGTCGACGGAAGAATCCGAATTTAATCTAAGGTTTTAACGCATCAACCTACAAGGGCGCGGCACGCCGCGCCCCTACAACCGACACAGGAGAGAACACATGCTGACAAAAGCTTACATCCCCTACGGAGGCTACTACAGCACCCCCTTCTCCCGCTGGCAGGGAAGCCTGGCCAACGAGCACTCGATCATCCTGGGGGCCAACACCTCCAAACGCTTCTTCGAAACCAAGGGGTGGGACCCCGGCATGCTCGACTACGTCCTGGTCGGCAGCACCGTTTATCAGAAGCAGTGGTTCTACAGCGGCCCCTGGGCCTCGGCCATGCTGGGCGCCACCGGCGCCCCCGGTATCCTGATCAGCCAGGCCTGTTCGACGCCCACCTCAACCATCTGGCAGGCCGGCATGGGCGTGGAGACGGGCCTTTTCGCCAACAGCTGGTGCCTGCTGGCCGATCGCTGCTCCAACGGCCCGCACGCCGTCTGGCCCAATCCCAATGGTCCCGGCGGCCAGGTCATCGCCGAAGACTGGGTCATGGATAATTTCGGCAAGGACCCCTGGGCCGGCGGCGCCATGATCCAGACCGCGGAAAACGTCAGCAAGGAATACGGCGTCACCCGCGAGCAATGCGACGCCATCACCCTGCGGCGGCAGGAACAGTACCAGGACGCCCTGGCCAACGACCGGCAGTTCCAGAAGCGCTACATGTTCCCGGCCGAGGTGCAGATCTCCAGGAAGAAAACCCTCACCGTCGAAGCCGACGAGGGGATCGCGGTCAGCACCGCGGAAGGTCTGGCCGGCCTGCGGCCCGTGCTGCCCGATGGTGTGCATACCTTCGGCACCCAGACCCATCCGGCCGACGGCAACTGCGGCCTTTCGGTGACGACCCGCGAAAAGGCCCGGGAACTGAGCACCAATCCGAGCATCGAGATCCAGCTCCTCTCCTACGGCTATGCCCGCGCCAAAAAGGGCTTCATGGCCGCCGCGGTCTCCCCTTCGGCCCAGATGGCTCTCGACAGCGCCGGCATCAAGGTCGGCGACCTGGCCGCGGTGAAGACCCACAATCCCTTTGCCGCCAACGACGTGGTCATGGCCAATGTCATGGGCCTGGATCTGAACAGCATGAACAACTACGGCTGTTCCCTCATCTATGGCCATCCCCAGGCGCCCACCGGCGGCCGGCTGATTCTCGAAGGGATCGAGGAACTGGTCCTGAAAGGGGGCGGTTATCTGCTCTATGCCGGCTGCGCCGCCGGGGATACCGCCGCCTCGCTGGTACTTAAAGTGGGCTAAATGCAGGCTAGCGGCAAGAGGCTAGCGGCAAGAGGCTAAAGGCTAGACGAAAAAAATTCCTGGCGCTTCGGCGCTTCGATTAAAGGAGTGCATACCATGGCCTACCAATTTATTACCCTGACCCGGGACGAGCGGGTCCTGACCATCAGCCTCAACCGGCCGCCCACCAATCCACTCAGCGCCGAGTTCGGCCGGGAGCTCTTCGCGGCTTTCACCGAAGCCGGGCAGAGGGAGGATGTGAATGTGGTGGTCATCACCAGCGCGCTGGAGAAGGCTTTTATCGCCGGGGCGGACATCAAGGAGATGGCGGCCCAGAACCAGAGCGAGGCCGAGGCCTTCTCCAAGCTTCTGCAGGATGCCAACAACCTGCTCAGCGGCATGAAAAAGGTGGTCATCGCCGCTATCAACGGGCATGCCCTGGGCGGCGGCTGCGAACTGGCCATGGCCTGCGATTACCGTTTCATGGCGGCGGGCAAGGCCCTTATCGGCTTGCCGGAGGCGACCCTGGGGGTCGTCCCGGGCGCCGGCGGAACGCAGAGACTGCCCCGGCTGGTCGGCCTGTCAAAAGCTCTGGACATCCTGCTTCGCGGCCGGGTCATGGGCCCCGAGGAGGCGCTGGCGATCGGTCTCATCGACCGGGTCATCGAGGCCGAGAACTTCATGGAGGAAGTCATGAAGTTCGCCACCAAACTGGCCTCGGGAGCCGGTAAGGCCATGGGCTATATCAAGGCCGCGGTCTACGAGGGGATCGACCTCCCTCTGGAGCAGGCCCTGGCCGTCGAGCGCAAATGCGGCCTGGAGAACCTCAAGACGCATGATGCCAAAGAAGGCCTCACCGCCTTCACCGAGAAGAGGAAGCCGAACTTCCAGAGCCGCTAAAAGCGGATTCACCGCGCTTATCTCTGCGCGCTCGGCGGTATAAAAAATTCACTGCGCTTTTTTCATATCCAAAAAAAGGAGATCCAAACATGAATATCGAAGAGATCAAGACGATCGGAGTTGCGGGAGCCGGAAGCATGGGGGCCGGAATCACCCAGGTCGCCGCCCAGGCAGGATTCCAGGTCAAAGTCGTCGATGTCAGCGAAGAGGTCTGGAACCGGGCTCAGAAGACCATCACCAAGAGCCTGGAACGGATGCTCAAGAAGGAGAAGATCACCGAAGCGCAGATGAAGGAGGCCCTCGGCCGCATCAGCTTCTCCACCGATGTGAGCAGTCTGGCCGGCGTCCCCTTCATCATCGAGGCGGTCTTCGAAAACCTCGAGGTCAAAAAGGAGCTGTTCGGCAAGCTCGACGCGGTCTGCGGCGATGACGTGATCTATGCGACGAATACCTCGTCGATCGCCATTACCGAGATGGCGGCCCTGGTCAAGCGTCCCGCCAAGTTCGTCGGCATGCACTTCTTCAACCCCGTGCCGATGATGCAGCTGGTCGAGATCATTCCCGCCCTGCAGACCGAGGCGTCCACCACCGAGATTGCCAAAGAGGTGGCCAGGAAGATGGGCAAGACCTTCATCACCTGCAAGGATACTCCGGGCTTTGTCGTCAACCGGCTCTTCGTTCCCTACATCCTCGATGCCGTGCGGCTGCTGGAGGAAGGAGTGGCCTCGGCCGAGGACATCGATACCGCCATGAAGCTCGGCTGCGGCATGCCGATGGGGCCTCTCGAACTGCAGGATTTCGCCGGCGCCGACATCGGCTATCATGTCGGGAACATTTTCTACGAGTACATGAAAGACGCCCGCTTCTCCCCCCCTGGACTGCTGCGCAACATGATCAAGGCCGGCTATCTCGGCCGCAAGACCGGCAAGGGCTTCTACGATTATTCGGATAAGTAGATCACCTGAACAGAGTTCAAAATTCAAAAAGAAAGGGGTGGGATTATGGCCTGGAGCAGAGAAGAAACCGTCGGCCGCAGTGAAATGCAGGAGATCCAGCTGGCCCGCCTGCAGAAGACGGTCAGCTACGTCTATGAGAAAAACGCCGTCTATAAGAAAAAGCTCGATGAACTCGGCGTGAAGCCGGGAGACATCAAGACCCTGAAAGACATCCGGCTGCTTCCCTTTACCACCAAGCAGGACATCCGGGACAATTATCCCTTTAACCTTTTCACCGCGCCGCAGGAGGAGATTGTTGAGTATCACGCCACCTCCGGAACCACCGGCAAGCCGGTGGTGGTCGGCTACACCCGGAACGACCTGGAGAACTGGTCCGAGGTCATGGGGCGGGCTTTTACCGGCGCCGGCATCGGCAAAAACGACACGGTGCAGAATATCTACGGCTATGGCCTGTTCACCGGCGGCCTGGGCGCCCATTACGGCGCCATCCGGGTCGGCGCCTCGGTCATCCCGATCTCCGGCGGCAATACCCAGAAGCAGATCATGCTGATGCAGGACTTCGGCACCACCGCCCTGACCGTCACCCCCTCCTTCCTCCTGCACATCCACGAGGTCGGCGAGCAGATGGGGATCGATTTCAAGAAGCTCAAGCTGCGCACCGGCCTCTTCGGGGCGGAGCCCTGGAGCGAGTCGATGCGCCACTCGATCCAGGAGAAGTTCGGCATCACGGCCTGCGACATCTACGGCCTCTCGGAAATCATCGGTCCCGGCGTCTCCTTCGAATGCCATGAAGCCCGGGCCGGCCTGCATATCAACGAGGACTATTTCTATCCCGAGATCATCCACCCGGAGACCGGCGAAGTCCTGCCCGAGGGGGAGGTGGGGGAACTGGTCTTCACCACTATCACCAACGAAGGCCAGCCGCTGCTGCGCTACCGCACCCGCGACATCACCTATCTGACCCGCGAGCCCTGCGCCTGCGGCCGCACTCTGGTCAAGATGCAGCGGGTCACCGGACGCAGCGATGATATGATCATCATTCGCGGGGTCAATGTTTTTCCCTCGCAGATCGAGACGATCATCCTCAAGCGCCAGGGGGTATCGCCCCATTACATGATCGTCATCGAGCGGCAGGGCAGCATGGACGAGCTGGAGGTGAAGGTCGAGGTCACCGAAGATTTCATGGCCAAGGCGGCCATCGACGTCCTCCAGGGATGCGAGCACGATCTGCTCGACGATGTGGAGGCGGTGCGCAGCAAGGTGCGCAACCTCAAGCGGGATATCAAGGAGATGGCGGGCATCTCGGTCAAGGTGACCCTGGTGCCGCCCGGCACCATCCCGCGCAGCGAAGGCAAGGCGAAGCGGATCGACGACAGACGACCCAAATAAGCTCCCCCAGGGGGAAGAAGGATTGGATAGCGACCCATGAAAAAAATAATATCCGGCAATGAAGCGATTGCTTTGAGTTTCACGGAATCCGGCGGCGTCTTCGCTTCCGGCTATCCGGGGACCCCCAGCACCGAGACCCTGGAAGAGGTGGCCCGTCTCGGCGAAGTCTACTGCGAGTGGGCCCCCAACGAGAAAGTCGCCCTCGAGTCGGCCATCGGCGCCTCCATCGCCGGCGGCAGAACCCTGGCCACCATGAAGCACGTGGGGGTGAACGTGGCCGCCGATGCGCTGATGACCCTGACCTATACCGGGGTCAACGCCGGACTGATCCTCATGGTGGCCGATGATCCGGGGATGCATTCGTCGCAGAACGAGCAGGACAGCCGCAATTACGCCAAATTCGCCAAAATCCCGATGCTCGATCCCGCCAATTCCCAGGAAGCCTACGACTTCGTGCGGGCCGGGTTCGAAATATCCGAGCAGTTCGATACCCCGGTGATGCTGCGCACCACGACCCGCATCTCGCACGCCAAGGGGGTGGTGGAGTCCAAGGAAAAGATCGAGCCGAAGGTCGGCCAGTGGGTCAAGGACGTCCCCAAGTACGTCATGCTCCCCAACTTCGGCAAGATCAGGCACACCGTAATCGAGGAGCGCCTGCTGAAACTGCAGGAATTCGCCGAAACAACCCCCCTCAACCGGGTGGAAATCGGTGACCCTGAACTGGGTATCATCACCTCCGGCGTCTCCTACCAGCACGTCAGGGAGGCCTTTCCCCAGGCGTCCGTTCTCAAGCTGGGGCTGGTCCACCCGTTGCCCGAAAGGAAAATCCGGGAGTTCGCGGGGAGCGTCCGGCGCCTGATGATCGTCGAAGAACTCGACGGCATTTTCGAGGAGCAGATCCGGGCGATGGGCATCCGGGTCGATGTCGGCAAGGGCAAGATCTCCCTCTGCGGCGAGGTCAATGCCGAGATCGTCCGCGCGGCGGCCGGCGAAACGGCCGACGCGGGGAGCGCTCCGGTCGGCAACCTGCCGCAGCGCCCCCCCACCTTCTGCCCCGGCTGCGCGCATCGCGGTCTGTTCACCATCCTCAGCAAACTCAAGGCCTTCGTCTCCGGCGACATCGGCTGCTACACCCTCGGCGCCCTGCCGCCGCTGAACGCCATGCACAGCACGATCTGCATGGGCGCCAGCATCAGCGCCGCCCACGGCATGGCCAAAGTCAACGAAATCGCCGGCCGGACGGAGAAGCCGGTCGCCGTCATCGGCGATTCCACCTTCTTCCACTCGGGAATGACCGGCCTGCTGAGCCTGGCCTACAACGGCGGCAACGCCCTGGTCGTGATCATGGACAACCGCACCACCGGTATGACCGGCGGTCAGGAGAACCCCGGTTCCGGCCGCGTGCTGCAGGGGGATCCTTCCCGCCAGGTCGATATCATGGCCCTGGTGAAGGTCCTCGGCATCGAGAATGTGGTCGAGTTCAACGCCTACAACCTGGAAGAAGCCGAGGCCGCCATCCGCAAGGGGCTGGAAACTCCCGGTCCCTACGTGCTGATCGATAAGAACCCCTGCATTCTCCGTTACCGGGTCAAGCAGCCGACGATCACCGTCGATCCGGACAAGTGCAAGGGGTGCCGGGCCTGCCTGAAAGCCGCCTGCGTTGCTCTGGGCCTGACCGCCGTCGGCGACCAGCCGAAAGTGGAAGTGGATCCGAATATCTGCAACGGCTGCGGGGTCTGCGCCCAGCTCTGTAAATTCGACGCCATGAGCGAGGCCTGAGGAATGGAGGAAACAATGCAAGTCATGAATATCGTTATCGCCGGAGTCGGCGGCCAGGGAGTTCTCATGGCTTCCAAGGTGCTCGCCGAAAGCGCCCTGACCAGCGGCATGGATGTCAAGCAGAACGAGGTGCACGGGATGGCGCAGAGGGGCGGCAGCGTCATCAGCTTCGTCCGTTTCGGCGACCAGGTCTACTCGCCGGTCGTCCTGCCGGGAACCGCCGACATCCTGATCTCCTTTGAGCCCCTGGAGGCGCTTAGATATATCCACTACCTCAAGCCGGACGGGCTGCTGGTCTACAACAAGGTCACCATCAACCCCAGCACCGTGGCTTCGGGCCTGGCCACCTATCCGGCCGACGTCGAAGAGCAGATCGCCCGCGCCTGCGCCAATGCGCAGGGGATCGACGCGCTGTCCATCGCGCAGCAGGCCGGCAATGCCAAGGCCGTCAACATGGTCATGGTCGGCTCCGTCATGAAGCGCCTGCCCTTCAAGCCGGCGGTGATCCAGGAGGTTGTCAAGGAGGTTTCCAAGGAGAAGGGAGCCGCGGTCAACCTGAAGGCGCTCGCGGGAGGGGCCGCGGCCGCCTGACAGCGCGGGCGGCGCGGCCCGAAGCAGGGCAGGCAGCAGGTCCGGGCCTGACTGAACCAGCGTCAGGCCCGGCATCCACCAGCCGTCGACATGGGAGACCATCATGAAAAAACTCAAACAGTTATCCATTTTTCTGGAAAACGCCCCCGGTCGCCTTTACGAAGCCACCGATGCCCTGGGGGCCGCCGGGCTCAACCTGAGATCCCTCAGCATCTGCGATACCTCCGATTTCGGCGTGCTGCGCATTCTCGTTTCCGACGTGGCCAAGGCCCGCCAGGTCATCATGGCGAAGCTGCTGCCGGCGCGCGTCGACGATGTCGTTGCCGCCGAAATCGAAGATACTCCGGGCAGCCTGGCCAAGGTTCTCAAGCCGTTCAAGGAAACCCAGGTCAATGTCGAATACATGTATGCCCTGGCCGGGACTTCGTCGGGGAAAGCGGTGATGATCTTCCGCTTCAGCGACAATGACCGGGCTATCGAGATCCTGCAGAAAAATGGCGTCAGGATTCTCGATGCCGAGACCTTCGGAATCCTCGAAAATCCGGCCTAGCCGGCCCGCTTGCCAAGGAGAAACCTGATGAAGGGAGAAAGCAACTTTAAACCGAGGAAATTTGCGGTCATCGGCGCCGGACCGGTCGGCGGGATCGTCGCCGCCTTCCTCGCCAAAGGCGGCTTTGACGTCACCCTCTGCGATGTCATTCCGGCCCTCCTGGCGCCGGCTCTCGACCCCGGCATCCTCATCGAAGGGGTCGACAACCTGCAGGCCAAAGTGACCAGGGTCACCACCAACATCGATGATATCGTCAAAGATCCGCCCGACGTCGTCGTGGTCACGGTCAAGGCCACCGCCCTCCCTCTGGTCGCCTCGGCTCTGGAAAGTTTTGCCGGTGAGGGGCGCTACGTGATCAGCTGGCAGAATGGCATCGACACCGAGCTCGTCCTCGCCGAGCACCTCGGCGCCCGGTTCGTCATGCGGGGAGTGGTGAATTTCGGCTGCGTTCCGGTGAAGCCCGGCCATATCCGACTCGCCTTCCACCATCGCCCCCATTACCTGCAGGAACTCGATCCGCAGTCGCGGGACGCTGCCCTGGGGATCTGCGAGGCCTTCAGCGAATGCGGACTCGATACCCAGCATACCGATCAGATCAACAACATGGTCTGGCGCAAGGCCGTTCTTAATGCCTGCATGAATCCCCTGTGCGCGGTAACCGGCAAGACCATGGTCGAGGTCATTCTCGACCCCATCCTGTTCAATCTGGTCGATGCCCTCATCAAGGAGGGGATCGCCGTGGCCCGGGCCAACGAAATGATCCTCGGCTCCAACTTCTATCCCTACTGCGTCAATTACATCCGCAATGCCGGCAACCACAAGCCCTCCATGCTGCAGGACATCGAGGCGGGCCGCCGGACGGAAGTCGACTACATCAACGGCAAGATCGTCGAATACGGCGCTCAGGCCGGCATGGCCACGCCCTACAACACCATGATCCGGGGGCTGGTCAAGGCGCTGGAGCCCAAGTGATATGGATGGTCATTCGGCACCCGCAGATCCTTGGGCAGTGTTTCTGCCCACCTGAAAAGGAAGATTCCATGAAACTTAAACAGCTGTCCATCTTTCTGGAAAACTCCCCCGGTCGCCTGTACGAGGTCACCAGGGCTTTTGGCGAGATCGGTCTCAATCTCAGAGCCCATTGCATCTGCGATACTTCCCATGACTTCGGCGTACTGCGGATTCTGGTCTCCGATCTGGCCACTGCGCGTGGCGTGATCATGGACAAGTTCATACCGGCGCGGGTCGACGATGTCGTCGCCGCCGAGCTTGAAGATACTCCCGGCAGCCTGGCCGAGGTCCTCAGCCTGTTTCTCGGCAGCAGGGTGAATGTGGAATACATGTATGCCGTCGCCGGTTCGACGGCCGGCAAGGCAGTGATGATCTTCCGCTTCAGCGACAATGACCTGGCGATTGAAATCCTGCAGGAGCATGGGGTCAAACTGCTGGATTCCGAGGCCTTCGGCATGATCGAAAGTCAGGGCTGAGGCGGAGTCGACGTTTTTTCTAAAGGATTTTCTGCATGAAGAGTGAAAGCAACTATCGGCCGAAGAAGTTCGCTGTCGTCGGCGCTGGCCCGGTGGGAGGGATTGTCGCCGCTTTCCTGGCCAAAGGAGGGTACGAAGTCACTCTCTGCGATGTCGTCCCGAGTCTTCTCGAACCGGCGCTGGACCCCGGCATTCTCATCGAGGGCGCCGACTCATTCCAGGCCAGGGTGGCGCGGGTCACTACCCGTGTCGACGATCTCGCCAATGATCCTCCCGATGTCATTTTTATCACCGTCAAGGCAACCGCCCTGCCCATGATCACCTCCGCTCTCGAGGGTTTTATCACTCAAGGGCGCTACGTTGTCAGCTGGCAGAATGGCATCGACACCGAGTTGGTCCTTGCCCAGACCCTCGGCCCCGAGGCGGTCATGCGGGCGGTCGTCAATTTCGGCAGCATCCTGGTGAAACCCGGCCACGTCCATGTGGCTTTTCACCACCGGCCCCATTATATCCAGGAGCTGCATCGCGACTCCCGGGACGCTGCCATTGGCATCAGCAACGTGCTCACCGAGTGCGGGCTCGATTCCCACCATACCACCCAGATCCGCAATATGGTCTGGAGCAAGGCGGTCAACAACTCCTGCATGAATCCGGTCTGTGCCGTAACCGGCAAGACCATGGCCGAAGTGATCAACGACCCCATTCTCTTCAACCTGGTCGATTTACTGCTCAAGGAAGGGGTTTCGGTGGCGCGCGCCAACGAACTCAGCCTTGGCCCCGATTTTTACCCCGATTGCATGCAGTACATTAAAACCGCCGGCCACCACAAGCCCTCCATGCTGCAGGACATCGAGGCCGGACGCCCCACCGAAGTCGATTACATCAACGGCAAGATCATCGAGTACGGAATGCGGGCCGGCATGGCCGCCCCCTACAACACGGCGCTGCGCAGTCTGGTCAAGGCCCTCGAGCCGAAGTGATCATGCGCCCCGCCAGGGGGCATCGGCGTGACGACGAACAATCGGCAGCATCCAGGACCGCGGATGGGCAGCGGGCATTGAGCCGATTTCACATGAGACGCAAAATCTATGTACCTTCCCCATCGCTGGGCGCCCCAGGGAGGAAAAGACCATTATGAACGGGCAGAATAATTATCAGTCGGAAACCACGGTGCAGCACGCCCCCGTGCTTGCGGGCGCAGAGGAAAAAACAACGACCATGAACTGGCAGGAGATCTACCGGTCCCGGGTAACCACGCCGGAGGAGGCCGTTAAGGCAATCAAGTCGGGAGATCGCGTATTTTTAATGGGCAATGCCTCGGTCCCCCTGCAATTGCTGGCCGCTCTGGTCAAGCGGGCGCCCGAGCTCCGGGATGTCGAGATCTGCCACCCGCTGGTCATCTGCCCCGCAGACTATGTGGCGCCCGAAATGGCAGGGCATTTGCGGGTCAATTCCATGTTCATCAGCGCCAATGTCCGCAAGGCGGTCAACGAAGGACGCGCGGATTTTACCCCGGTCATGCTTTCCGAATTTCCCCTGCTCTTTAAAAACGGGGTCCTGCCCCTCGATATCGCTCTGATTCATGTGTCACCCCCCGACCGGGATGGATACTGCTCCATGGGGGCCGAGTCGGGCCTGACCATTTCGGCGGCGGAAGTGGCCAAGATCGTGATTGCCCAGGTCAATGAACAGATGCCGCGTACCCTGGGCGATACCCGGATGCATATCTCCCGCATGCATCACATCATACCGGTCAACTGTCCGATCAGCGAACACGCCATGGGTGCGGAGGCCGAAGATGCCGTGGTCGAGAAACTCGCCGGCCACATTGCCGGTTTGATCCCCGATGGCGCCACCATGCAGCTGGGTATCGGCAGTATCCCGGATGCCGTACTCAAGTACCT
Organism: uncultured delta proteobacterium; assembly: GCA_963816395.1. GTDB lineage: Bacteria > Desulfobacterota > Desulfuromonadia > Desulfuromonadales > JACZKF01 > CAWFKQ01. Next base: position 596,620 of record CAWFKQ010000016.1, read on the forward strand.
GTACGACAAAAAGGACCTGGGCGTGCACTCCGAATTGATCTCCGACGGGGTGATCGACCTGGTGGAGGCGGGCGTTCTGAATGGTTCGCGCAAAAGCATCCATCGCGGCAAAATTGTCGCCGGGTTCCTGCTGGGCACCAAACGCCTGTATGAGTGGGTGGACAACAATCCGCTGGTCGAGCTGCACCGCACCGAGTATGTCAACGATCCGTTCGTGGTGGCGCAGAACGACCGCATGGTGGCGATCAACTCGGCGATCGAGGTCGATCTCACCGGCCAGGTGTGCGCCGACAGCATCGGCCCGAAGATGCATTCGGCCGTGGGCGGCCAGCTCGACTTCATCTTCGGCGCTTCCCGCTCCAAGGGTGGCGTGCCGATCATCGCCCTGCCGAGCACTTCGGTGCTGCGGGACGGAACGGCGGTCAGCAAGATCGTGCCGATGCTGAAGCATGGCGCGGGGGTGGTTACCAGCCGCAACCATGTTCGTTTCGTGGTGACGGAGTTCGGGGTGGCGGATTTGTACGGCAAGAGTGTTCGCCAGCGCACCCAGGCGCTGATCAAGGTTGCCCATCCGCAGTTCCGTGACGAAATCACCGAGAAGGCGAGGGAACTGAATTACCTCTGAGGGCTCTCCGGACAGCGATCGAGCAGGCGGCGGTAATCCTCTTCGGTGTCGATGTCCAGGTGAATGGCGGGGTCCTCGACGGGGACCTGTAGGATGCGCCCGGCGTACTCTGCAAAGAGCGGCCGGGCGCCGCTGTCAGCGCGCAGCTCCTGCAGGCGGGGAAAGGTTTCCCGGCTGAACAGGGCCGGGTTGCCGCGTCGGCCCTGGAAGACGGGGAGGACGATGGGGGACGGGGATTTCTCGTAGGCCGCCAGGACCCGGTCGATGATCTCCGGGGTGACCAGGGGCTGATCGCCGAGCAGGAAGAGGGCGGCCTCGCTCTCCTCGGTGAGCGCCCGCAGTCCGGCCTGCAGGGAAGAACTCTGGCCCAGGCGGTAGTCGGGGTTGCGGACGAGGGTCACTGCCCGGTGCCGCAGCAGCGGTTCAATGGCCTCGGCCTGGTGTCCGATGACCACCACCACCCGCTGCAGGGAGGACGCCAGGGCACTGTCGACCACAGTTTCCAGGACGGTCTGGCCGCGGAAGGGGAGGAGTTGCTTGGCCCGCTGCATGCGGGAGCTGGTCCCGGCCGCCAGCACGATTCCCGCCACCCTGGGAGAGCTCACAGCGGCGGCCCCAGGGGATGCACGGCGTGGACCCGCATGCCGTTCAGCGCCTGCGCGACGATCAGCGCCTCGGCCACCGGCTGAGGTTGCCGGCGGAGAAGTTCGGCAATCCGCCGCCCCCCCTGGCGCCGCTCCGGGTCGTCGGCCTTGTTGAGGACGAGGAAACCGACGGGCGCGGGGCGGTGCGCCCTTGAAGGCGCCGTCGGGGTGGGCGAAAAGCCGAACCAGGGCCGCCGGGGTGATCGTCTCGCCGGCGGCGAGTTCCATCAACTCTCCAGCCAGCTCGGAGCGAAAGACCAGCTCCCCGCTCAGCGGCCTGCCGAGCACCTCCAGGCCGGCAACGGCGGCGACGATGGCGCAATTGGCGGGGATTACCGGTTCGTGGCCGGCGGGGGCCTTGAGGGGGCGGCGGGAGGCGCCGTCGGCCTCGACCAGAATCCAGTCGAAAAGGCCCGATTCTTCGAAGCGGCGGATCGCCTCCGGGGCAAAACCTTTCAGCTTGCCGGCATCGTACTGCTGCGCCGCGGCGGTAAGGTGAGCGCCGCCGCGCCGCTGCCGCCTGTCGCAGGATCACCTCCGGGTCGGCATCGACGAGCACGTTTGCAGACTGCTCGGGCGTGGGAACAAAGATCTTGGTCGTGGTGGTGGTCAGCACCCGCTTGCCGGCGCCGATCAGCTGGTGAGCCAGGCCGAACATCAGGCTCGTCTTGCCGCCACCCCCGACCAGACTCACCACCCCCCGCGAATCGCGGCAAAGTATCTCTGCAAATGATTTCACAGGCGCTTTCTGCATGGATTCTCTGCTATCCCAGGATTGACACTCACCCAAGGCGTCCTATATGTAAAAGGACGGATGCCGAGCCCGTTTCTGCTCCATCTTTTTTTACCAGAAAGGAGAGGTTTATGAAAGATATTCACGATTTGTTTACCAAATTCAAGGAAGACTTCCCGCAGGTCTACGCCGGCTATGAAAAGCTGGGTCTCGAAATCCATGACAAATCAGGCCCGTTACCGGAAAAAGTTCGCTGGCTGATGAAGATCGCCATCTCAGGGGCCAGCCGCCACCTCATTGCCCTGGAGACGCATATCGCCAAGGCGAAAGAGGCCGGGGCAACAGAGGAGGAAATAAAACATACCCTGCTCCTGCTGCTGCAGACCACCGGGTTCCCAAATTTCATGGAATCCTATGGAGTTTTCAAGAAAAGCGGGGGAAACTCAAAGTGAGATGAGCAAAGGGAGAGGAGAATAATGGATCATTGAACCGGCGGGAGGCAACGACTTTCTTCGTCTGAAGCGAAGGCATCCTCACACGTTATAGACGGCGAGGATCGCCTCCAGCGCCGCCCCGCCCAGCGCCCTGGCTTTTTCCGAAATGGTGTCGCAGTAGTCTCCCTTGCCCCGCGGGTCAACATCCCCGATCTTGAGGCCGCGTGTGACGGCAATGCCGGGCCTGATGAGTCCGCGCAGAACGCCGTCCAGCTGCGCCGTGACCTCGGCCGTGCCAACCCGGCCGACAACCTCCCCCTTGCGGACGAGCTCACCGATCTGTTTGCCGGTTTCAAAGAGGCCGGCTGCCGGGGCACGCAGTACCCTCTCCGCCGTATAGCCGGCGATGGTGCCGGGAATGCCGGTATTGGCCTCGGCCGTGCCGGCGGTAATCAGGCGGCCGAGATCGTGCCCACGGTTGGTCTCGATCACCACGTGGCAATCGCTGCCGGCCGTGAAACCCGGGCCGAGGGCAATCACCAGCGGAGCATCCGCGATGGAGAGGCCGAGATTGCGTTTGGCCAGGGTGGCATCGATGAGCACATCAGGCCGCAGCTGGTGGACGCTCTTCCCCTCCGGGTCCACCTGGACGGCGATCCTGCCCGCCGCCCAGGCACACCAGAGTTCCGTCTCCTGATCAATTCTCACCGCCGCGATCCCCTCAACGGCAGTGGTCTGCTCGTGGACCGCCTCACAGAAGGAAACCCGCCTCCTGACAGCAAGGGGAGCGGGCGTCTCCAGCATGAGGATACGCCTGAAATTGGCGCGGTAGAGCCGGCAGGCCACGCCGGTGGCCATTTCCCCAGCGCCCCGAATGAGGATGAGGCGGTCTTTCAGCGCCCTCGGCATCTCACTCGCGTCCGTAGTAAACCGAGAGCAGCTGGCTGGCGATGCTGATGGCGATCTCCTGCGGGGAGTCGCCGCCGTTGTCGTGACCGATGGGACAGTGTACCCGTGACAGATCGACCCCGCTCTCCCCCAGGTTTTTCTGAATCCGGCCCCATTTTGCCTTGCTGCCGATCATCCCGACATAACGGGCGGGATGGGGGAGAACTTCTTCCAGGACCTGCTGATCGATCGCGCCGTTGAAGGTGACGATGGTGACAAAGGCGCGTTTTTCGCACCAGTTCGCTTTCTGGATGAAGTCGCTATAGTGGCATGGATGGCGAATCGTGCTGCTGGGAAGGGCCGGGGCATTGATCCACTCATCGCGCTCGTCAATCAAATGGATACGGAAGGGGGTCCCTTCCAGAACCCGGCACAGGGCCTGTCCGACATGGCCGGCACCGAACAGGTAGAGAGCCGGATTCTGGTTGATGACTTCCATGTACATCTCCATCGTGCCGCCGCAGGCGGGGAACTCCCCGATCTGTTTCAGCGGCACTTCCAGCGAGGCCGATTGCGCCTCGGTCAGGCACTGCATCGCTTCGTCAAGGGCATACTGTTCGACGTTCCCCCCGCCGATGGTGCCGTAAAATTTTCCATCGGGCAGGACGATCATCTTCGCCCCCTGCTTGCGGGGGGTCGAACCGGCGCTTTTGGTTACCGTCACCAGGACGGCAAGCTGGTTTTGCTGGCGCAACTCATCGAGTTTACCGATCCAGTCCCACATGTCTCCATCCCCGTCATTGCTGAAAGAGCGCCACCTGGTCATACCGGGATGAAGAGGATAAAAGGGATAAACAAAAATCTAAATTACTCGGCCTTAATCTCCTTTATCCCGGTGAATAGATTTGCCTGGCTGTCTGCCAACAGCAAAACTGGAGCAAAGAAGATAACCAGGAAACACTATCGCACGCAATGCCGCAATGCCTCAGACCGGCGTTCAGTGCGACTACTTCGCCGCTTTCTGCTCCGCCGCGGCCGCCGCTTCCTGCCCCCGCTTCTCCTTGAGCGCCCGCCAGACCTTCTCATAGGTGAGCGGCAGGCTGTTCACCCGCACCCCCATGGCATCGAAGATGGCGTTGGAGAACATCCCCAGGGTCGGGTTGGTGGACCCTTCGCCGACCTCCTTGACGCCCCACGGCCCGGTGGGCTCGTAGCTGTCGACGACTTCCGAGACGACCGGCGGATGATCCATGGCGGTGAGCAGTTTGTAGTTGGCCAGTTCGGCATTGATGATCTTGCCCTTGTCGTCGAAGAGAACCTCTTCCCAGACCGACTCGCCCATCCCCATGCTCAGGGCGCCGTGCACCTGACCGTGGAGCAGACGGGGGTTGATCACCTTGCCGCAGTCATGCACGTCCCAGATGCCGACCACTTTGACCTCGCCGGTTTCCTCGTCGATCTCCACCTCTCCGACCTGAACGCCGAAGCTGTAGCAGGGCGAGGTGCCGACGGCCGCCCCCTTGAACGTGCCGCCGAGCTTGGGCGGGGAGTAGACTCCTTTGCCGACCAGCGGTCCCTTGAGGACGAAGAACTTGCGCGCCACTTCCTCGAAGGTGAGGGACTTGTCCGCGCGGGAACGGGAGAAGATCACCCCGTCTTCGCAGCCGAGATCGGAGATCGGCAGGGAGAGCATGACCGAGGCCATTTCGAGGATCTGTTTCTGGATTTCTTCGCCGGCCTGCTTGACGGCAGTACCGGACATGTAGGTCTGGCGGCTGGCGTAGGCCCCGAAGTCAAGAGGGGTGGTTTCGGTGTCCGCGGCGACGATCTTCATCTGCTCGTAGCGGTAACCCATTCCCTCGGCCGCCATCTGGCAAAGCACGGTGTCCGAGCCCTGGCCGATATCGACAGCCCCGGTGTAGAGCGTCGCCGCCGTGCCGTCCTCGTTGACCCGGATGACTGCGGAGGCATGGGGCATGTCGGTGCGGTAGATCGGGTAGCCGGCGCCGGTAACGAAGCTGCCGGTGCCCACCCCGATCCCCCGCCCCGGCGGCAGGTTTTTCTTCTTTTCGTCCCAGCCGGAAATCTCCCGGGCCCGCTCCAGGCACTCGCGCATCTTACAGGAGTTGACCTTGAAATCGTTGGGGGTCACGGTGTCCGGCCGCCGGGCGTTGCGGATGCGGATATCCATGGGGTCGATCCCCAGATCCATGGCGACGTTGTCCAGGTGGCTCTCGAAGGCGTACTTGGGCTGCGGGGCGCCGTGGCCGCGCTGGGCGCCGCAGGCCGGCAGGTTGGTGTAGACCCGGAACATGTCGAACTTGAAATTATCGAATTCATAGGTCATCGGCAGCAGTGCCCCGGCGTAGTAGGCGCTGGCGATCCCCAGGCTGGTGTAGGCGCCGCCGTCCATCTTGAAGTTGGCGTGCACGGCCAGGATCTTGCCGTCCTTGGCGACACCGGTGGTGATCTCCATCCACTGGGCATGGCGGCCGCGGTTGTGGGCGAACATTTCGGCGCGGTCGTAGAACATTTTTACCGGGCGACTGGTGAGTTGGCCAGGACCGCGCCGGCGAACTCCAGTCCGGTCGGCTCCAGTTTGCCGCCGAAACCGCCGCCGACATACGGCTTGATGACCCGGACATCGCCGACGGGCATGTTGAACTCCCGGGCGATGTAGTGCTGGAAATAGTGGGGCGACTGGGTGCTCGAGTAGACGGTGAGCTTGTTCTTTTCCCACATCGAGATGGCCGAGTGGGGCTCGATGGGGGACTGATAGGTACGCTGGCCGACAAAGACGTCGGTACGGATATGGTGGGCCTCGGCGAAGGCCTTATCCACCTCGCCGAACTCCTGATGGATCTCCGTGTTGATGTTCCGCTTATACTCCTCATGAACCAGGGGCTGACCTTCATCCATGGCGGTAAGAAAATCGAGAACCGCCGGCAGCACTTCGTACTCGACCTTGATGAGCTTCAGGGCCTTGTAGCAGGTCTCCTCGTCGATGCAGGCCACCGCGGCCACCTTGTCGCCGACAAAACGCACCTTGTCGCTGCAGAAGATGGACTCGTCCCAGCGGGCCGGGCTGATGCCGTACTTCAGCTCCGGAACGTCCTTATGGGTGATGATGGCCTTGACCCCGGGAAGCTTTTCCGCCTCGGAGGTGTCGATGGAGAGAATCCGGGCGTGGGCGTGCGGGCTGGTCAGGATCTTGCCGAAAAGCAGATTGGGCAGCTTCAGGTCCCCGCAGTACTTGGCGGCCCCGGTTACCTTTTCCGGGCCGTCGATCCGGGGCACGCTGCGACCGATGACTTTGTATTTGTCACTCATCTTTTTTCTCCTTAAAAGTCACTGGGGGTCAGCTCGCCCCGCGAAGCGGCCAGGACGGCCTCCACGATATGGACATAGCCGGTGCAGCGGCAGAGGTTGCCGGCGATCGCTTCCCGTACCTCCGGTTCCGTTGGGTGCGGATTGCGGGTCAGCAGGGCTTTGGCCGAGAGCACCATGCCGGGGGTGCAGTAACCGCACTGGACAGCGGCGTGGTTGAGCATCGATTCCTGAATGGCATCGAGTTGGCCGTGGGCGGCGACCCCCTCGATAGTGGTGATCTCGCGGCCGTCGGCCTCGACGGCCAGTATCATGCACGAGTCGACGGGCTTGCCGTCCAGAAGCACGGTGCAGGAGCCGCAGTCGCCCAGTTCGCACCCCCGCTTGGTGCCGGTGAGGTTGAGCTGGTCGCGCAACGTGTTGGTCAAGGTCGTGTTCCCTTTCACCAGCAGAGTATGCGCATCCCCATTAACATTGAGGGTGATCAGGTAGCGCTTCACCCCGTTTTTGTCGGTAATTACCTGAGACATATCCAACCTCCTCACACGTGACCTTCGTCAATGGCTTTGCGCAGGGTGCGTTTTGTCAGTACCCCGACCAGATTGCGCCGATATTCTGCCGATCCTCTGAGATCCGAGATGGGCTTGCTCTCAGCGGCGGCGGAGGTGGCAGCCTGCTCCAGCAGTTCATCGGAGAAGGCCTTGCCTCTGAGCATCTCTTCCGTCTTTTTCGCCCGCATCGGCACGGGTGCCACAGCGCCCAGGGCGAGTCGGGCATCCTTGATCGTACCGCCCTGAACGGTGACGGCCGCCGCCACGCTGACCACCGCCAGGGAGCCGGATTTGCGCAGGCCGAACTTCATATAGGTGCTGCCCGTGGTCGGCTGGTCGGGAATGATCACCTCCGTCAGAATTTCATCCGGCGCGATAGACGTTTTGCCCGGTCCGGTAATGAACTCTTCCAGGGGCACAACCCGCTCTCCGGCACTTCCCACCAGCTTCACCTGCGCCCCGAGGGCAACCAGCAGCGGGGGGAGGTCGGCCAGGGGGGAGGCATTGGCGATGTTGCCGCCGATCGTGCCGATATTGCAGATCTGATTGTTGGCCATGGTGTGGGCGGCCATGGGAAGGGAGAGATAGCGCTCCTGCAGGAGCGCAGAGTTGTAGATGCCGTTGTGAGTCACCAGGGCACCAATAACCACTCCCCGCCCCGCCTCATGGCGGATCCCCCGCAGTTCCTCCAGGTTTTTCAGCGACACCAGATGATCGGGGACCAAACTACCGATCTTCATCTTGTGAAGAACGTCCGACCCTCCGGCCAAAACCGTGGCCTTTCCTCCCAGTTCGGCAAGAAGCGCGCAGGCTTCAGCCAAAGTCCCTGGGGCGTGGTACTCGAAATCCGGCATGTACATGGTTTTTCTCCCTCGAAAATTGTTGGGAAACGTCCTTTTCAGGCCCGGTAGATATCTAGCATGCAAGGCAAATTAATAGCAAAATTCAGCCCTTGAACTCGCGCAGGAAACGTTTGAAAAGCACTTTCTCCTCCAGGGAGAATCCCGTCAGCAGATCGTTGTTTGTTTGCTCGATGGCGCTTGCCAGGGCCGCCGTGGCCTCTCTTGCCCTGTCCGTCAGATAGACCCTGGCCACCCGGCCATCGTCCGCATCGGTCTGGCGACGAACCCACCCGGCGGTGACCATGCGCTCCAGGACACCGGCCAGCGTAGCGGTATCCAGAACGAGCCGGCGGCCGATCTCGCCGATGGAGAGCCCTTCCTCTTCCCAGAGGGATTCGATGAGAAGGCACTGGACGGGAGTCAGGCCAAAAGCCTTGAGCTGCCCCTTCAAAAATCCCTGGGCCTGCTGATGCGCCTTGGCGATCAAAAAAACAACGTTGTCTCGAAAATTTATCATGTGTTATATTTACCTCGTATACAATCTATTATAATGGGATGATCCCGTCAAGCATAAATTTGCTTTCCCAAAACGCCGCTGCGGAGCCGAAAGGTCATCATGGATGCCAGCGCAAAGAGTTGAACAGTTGTTGCCCCGCCTGTTCGACATCCCCCAGTACCCGACGCAGGGAGCGGTTCTTTTCGTCGACCTGGAGAAGCGGGAGTACTTTTCAAAATATCTTCCGGCAGAGGTCGTCCGCTCCTTCCTCACCGGCCGCGGCGGGAACATGTATCTCCTCTACAACCTCATGACGGATGGCAGGGAGGCTCTGGATCCGCAAATCCCCCTGATCTTCGGCAGCGGCGCCCTCACCGGAAGTGTGCCCACGGCCACCCGGGGCAATGTCAGCAGCATTTCTCCCGAGAGCGACGCCATCCTCGACAGCAACTGCGGCGATGCCTTTCCCACCTTCCTCAAATATCATGGCTACGATCACCTCGTCCTCTACGGGCAAGCTCGCGAGTGGACTCTCCTGCAGATCTCCGGCCGGGAGGTTGTCTTTCGCGAGGCCAGCGCCTACCTGGGTCTGGACAACAGTGACTTTACCCAGGCCGTCGAAAAGGATTTTTCCTGCACCGAGCGCAAAGACATGGCCATGGCCCGCATCACCAGCGCCGGGGAAAACCTGGTCCTGTGCGCCGGTATCATGGGCGGCCCCAAGGCCATTTATGCCCGGGGCGGCGCCGGCGCCAAGATGGGTTCCCTGCGGCTTAAGGCGATTATGGTCCTGGGACGCGTCGAGCCGCCCGGCCTCTCCGCCGGTTTCAAGGAAACGAACAAGGAGATCGCCCGCAAGATCCTCTCGACCAGCGTCATCAGGAATGCCCTGAAAACCGTCGGCACCCCCTTTCTCTACAAGCCCAGCCGCGTTCTCGGCGCCATGGGCGCCAGAAACAACCAGGAGACCAGTTGGTACGACTCGCTCGATGCCGACAATTTCGATGTCTACCGCCCCGGGATGGATGGCTGCTACCGTTGTCCGGTGCGCTGCCGTCCTCTCAACGATTTGACCCCGGAAGGGAAGGGGGGGTGGGGCGCCGACGCTCTCCGCGGGCTGACCGGCAATGCCAGTTACGACCAATCCCAGGCGACAGTCGAGCACCACCGGGAGAAGACCTACCGGGGAATCCGGGGGGACGGCAAGTACGACCGGTATGATAAGGGGGACGGCCCCGAGTACGTCACCCTGCAGAAGATGGGTCCCATGATCGGCATCAGGGAACCGGAACAGGTTTTGCGCCTGAATAATATCCTCAATGAGCTCGGTCTCGATTCGGCGAGTACCGGCAGCGCCGTCTCCTGGGCCATGGAGCTTTATCAGCGCGGCATCATCAGCCGGCAGGATACCGGGGGGCTCGAGCTTACCTGGGGCAACTATGAGGTTATCGAAAAGCTCCTTTTCATGACGGCCAGGCGGGAAGGCTTCGGAGACGTCATCGCCGATTCCAGCCGGGCCGTCGAGCGGGGCAGGTACCCGCAGGAGGCTCTCCGCTACCGGATGGCGGTCAAGGGGCTGTTCCAGTCCGATCCCCACGATGCGCGGATTCTCAAGGGGTTCGCTCTCGGCCTGGCGGTCGCCACCCGGGGTATGGATCATTTGCGAAACCGTCCCACTCTGGAGATCAATGCCAAAATCAACGACAACCCGGAGCTCAAGGAAGAACTCTACGGCGGCCATGTCGCAGCCGAGCCGAACAGCTATGAGGGCAAAGAGCACGCGGTGCGTCAATGTGAAAATATCTATGCCGTCGGCGACGCGCTCGGCATGTGCCGCTTTGCCACCAAGCTGTTCAACTCACCTTCCACCACCGACTACCAGGATTTCGCCCGGCAGCTGCAGGAGCTGACCGGAGAAGTATTCACCCCCGGGCAACTCGCTGAGATCGGTCGCAACATTTCAGGGATAGAGCGGCTCATCAATGCCCGGCTGGGACTGAGCGAAAAGGACGACACCCTTCCGGAGCGCTGGTTCGACGAGCCGGTAACGGCCGGTCCTTTCGCCGGTGAGAAGATCGACCGGCGCCGCTTCGCCGAACTCAAGGCCCGCTTCTATGCCATCAGCGGTCTGAATGCCGGCGGCGTGCCGAATCTGCAGTGGCACCAGCGCCTCGCCGAGGTGATCACCGGCTTCGCCATCCGGGTCAAACTGCCGCACGGCATAGCCGGGGCGCCGGAGGGAGCGGTGATCATCGACCAGCCGGTGGCCAACGTCGCCGAACTGCGCGCTGCTCTCAATCGGAGGCTGCCGCAGGCGGCCGAAGCAGCTGGAGGACGAGTCGATTAACATTGCGGTCAATGGCAGGATGATCCTGGCGAACGAAAATGCGGTCCCCCTGCGCAGCGGCGACGAGGTCACCATGCTTGCTATCCTCGCCGGCGGCTAAACATCCTTCCCGATGGCCCCGGGGGAAATCCGGGGCCATTTTCACCATAATTTTCAACGACTAGGCTAGAATGGAAAATTTCTCCTGTCGAGTTGCACCGTAATCCATTTCACTTCCGTCATTTCTTCCATCGAATAATGCCCGCCTTCCCGGCCGACGCCGCTATCCTTGATCCCCCCGAACGGGACATGGGGCTCGTCGAAAATGCTGCTGTCGTTTATATGCACCATTCCCGACTCAAGCCTCAAGGAGAGATCAAATGCCTTCTGCAGGTCATTGGTGATCAGCCCCGCCGAGAGGCCGAAGTCGGAGTCGTTTGCCACAGAAAGGGCCTCCTCGCTGTCAGCGACCTTGATAACGCAAACCACGGGACCAAAACTTTCTTCGTTGAAGATCCGCATCTCGCGAGTCACATCCGCAACGACGGTCGGCTGATAGAAGGCTCCTTCGAATTCGCCGCCGGCGATCATCCGCGCACCCTTGGCGACCGCATCCTGCACCTGAGAATTGAGAAAGGCGCACTGTTTGCTCTCAATCAGGGGCCCGATGACTGTATCAGGCTGGTGCGGGTCACCAATCTTCAATCTCCTGGCCTTTGTCGCCAGTTTTTCGCAGAACTGGTCATAGATTTCCGCCTCGACGATCAGCCGGGAGTTAGCCATGCAGACCTGCCCCTGGTGGAGGAATACGCCGAAAGCTGCGGCATCCACCGCATAGTCGAGATCGGCATCTTTTAGAACGATAAGTGGGCTTTTGCCACCCATTTCAAGGGTGATCTTCTTCTGGTGCCGACCAGCCAACGCGGCAAGCTGCTTGCCGACTTCGGTGGACCCGGTAAAGGTAACCATCCGGATGCGAGGGTCCTCGACCAGCTTATCTCCAAGGGTACTTCCCTTGACCGGTATGACGTTCAACACCCCTTTCGGCAGGCCGGCCGCCACGAACAGTTCGGCGATTTTGAGCCCGATAACCGGAGTGGGTGAGGCCGGCTTGAGAATGAAGGTGTTACCGGCGGCCAGCGCCAGGCAGACTTTCTTCATCGCCAGCAAAAAAGGAAAGTTGAAGGGGGCAATCCCGGCTATAACTCCCAATGGCCGTCGGACGGTCATGGAAAAGACGTTTGGTGAATCGGACGGGATCGTCTCTCCGAAAATACTGCGGCATTCCCCGGCGGCGCTACGCAGCAACGTGACTACGAAAGATGCTTCGAACATCGCTTTGCCAAGGGTCGCCCCACCTTCATCGATAAGCACGTCGGCAAACTCCGTCAGCCGTTCTTCGAGAATGCTGGCGGCCGTTATCAGAATGGCCTCCCTCTGAGCAGGTGCGGTCCTGCCCCATGAGTCCTTCGCCCCATATGCGGCGGCGATAGCCGCCTCAATATCATCTCTGCTAGCCTGATGCACCCTTGCATAGACTGCCCCGGTGGCCGGGTTGATGTCATTGGCCACGGTGCCGGTTGAAGACGGGACCCACTCTCCATTGATAAACAGGCGGTATTCTGTCATGCCAGATTATCTCCTCTCGCTAGATTGTTTCCGATGGGCATATGCCCTTCCACCGTGGGATATCCCCATATATCCTGCAGGGCTCAGAACCTTCGCTCAGTGGAAAGACAAACCGCCATCGTGGACGATCATCTGCCCGGTGATGAAGGAGCTGTCGTTACTGGCAAGGAAAAGAGCCAGGCCGATGAGGTCTTCAGGCACGGCTTCCCGTTTCAGACAACGGGCCTGGAGCTGGAGCTCTTCAAGGGGCGGCAGATCGAGCTGCTTGTTTTTGTCGAAGTTGTTGCCGCCATCTGAATGGGTGAATCCAGGGGCAATCGTATTGACGTTGATCTTGTAATCCCCCAGTTCCCGGGCCATGGAGCGGGTCAGGGCCATGATGGCCCCCTTGGAGGCCACATAGTGAGGCATCCCCGGTACCCCCTCGATGACCGAGGAGGAGCCTATGTTGATGACCTTGCCACCCCTGTCTTTCATGTAGGGGAACACAGCCTTGATGCAGTTGAACTGGCCGAGTACGTTGACTTCCAGAACCTTCATGAACTCGGCGGCGGAGCATTCGGTAAAAGGCTTCAGGACAATGTTGCCGAAGATGGCGGCGTTGTTGAGCAGGATATCGACGGAGCCGAAGCGCTCGAAGGCGGCTTTCGCCAGGGCGTCGCACTGCGCATGGTCGGTGACGTCGGTTTTTACGAAGAAGGCATCACTGCCCTCCTTCTTGACCGCTGCAACGGCATTCTGGCCGTCAAGCACGTCGGCGATGACGATCTTGGCTCCTTGCCTGGCCAGGCCCACGGCGTAAGCCGCGCCGATGCCCTGCGCAGCACCGGTGATGATGGCTACCTTTCCTTTAAATTTTCCCATGGTGCTTCTCCTTTCGTTGGTGGTTGGATTTGGACGTGTTCTCCACGCCGGCTATTGGTTATCATTCTCCTCAGGCATAGACCGCCAGGTTCTCTCCACGCTCTCGCCCGGATTCAGAGAGGTGGCGCGCAATGGGAAACCTTGCTTTCAATGCTGCTTAGAAGGAGTAGACAAGGTCGATCCAGGTCTGTTTTGCTTCGATGCGGTTTTTGGCGCTGACCGGCACGACATATTTGCCGAGGACGGCGAATCTTCCACTCTGGTAACGGGCGGCCGGTCCGATGGAAAACTCCCGGTCCTTGGTGTTGTCGCGTTTTTTGCCGCCGATCTCATCATCCTCGAGCCCCTTCCAGACCCAGCCGGTTACGCCCAGTTTGAATTCCCTGGTCAACGCATAATTCACCATGTAGTCCATGTGCACGGCCTGTCCGGTCCGATACCCTTTGAGTCCTGTACCTGGCTCGACATAGTCTTCGTTTTTGGTGTGATAGGAGTACATGAACTTGGCGCTCGCCTCGAATCCGTTAGGAAACAGGCCTGTGATGGCGAAGACCGGTTCGATGATGAAGGCGTTGTTCCCGGCGTTGACAGGCTTTTGGGCGTCGAAATCACCGGTCGGGGTGATGACATCCAGAACGGTCAGCCAGTGCCATATCCTGGAATGCCAGGCCATTCCGACCCCGAAATAGACGTCTCCCAGGCCGCCGTCATGCCCTTCCACCTGGATTGGCCCGGCCGGGGTCTGGGCCTTGACATCGGCCTCAACAGTGAGTACCGGAATGATGGAATGCAGAAGGAGGTTGCCGCCAAGTAATCCTTTTTTCGAGACATAGATCGGGCGAAAAGCGATTGCCGTCAGCGAACCCTCTCCGTCGGTGAACCCCTGTCCTTTATTCTCGATTTTTTTGATGTCCAGGAAGACGTTGTAATCGATGAGATGCAGTCCGGGCGGCGGCGCAGCTCCCGCGTAGAAGTCTGCCGTTCCGTTGAAAGAGCTACTGTGGAAGGCCTGGGCTGTCGAGTGTGAAAGGACCAGTGCCGCCAGGGAAAAGCCAAAGAGCCAACCGCTTGCCAACCTCATGGTGCTGCTTCCATCTCGAGGGAATTTATCAGTCCAGACATATTCCCGATTTGCCGGGAGCAAGAATGTTGTTGGGATCCAGCGCTTTTTTGATGGTGTGCTTGAGTTTCCGCATCGCCGGTCCGTAGGTATCGGCCACTTTGTCCATGAAGGCCGGGTTGGTCCGGTTGACTCCCCAGCCGTGGCGCGCGAAGACGTTTACCAGCTCTTCGAAACACCGGTGGGCCTGTTGCCTCTCCCTGCTGCGGTCGAAGCGCAGATCGATGACGTGGCGGGCATCCCGCCAGAAGAAGACGAACTCGCTGAGATAGTCGAAGCCGTATTTGTTGAGAATTTCGCTGGCGATCTTCGCCTGCTCCATGCACTCGGCGGGGCGGGCGGTGGCCGTCGGGGAGAACCGCATAGCGCCGCCGCCGGCGCGCCACCTGTCGAGGGGATTGCTCTGGGTGATCCCCCCCATCATCAGCTGCTTCCGATAGTCGAAGACGGGGTCACCCGCGGCTTCCTTTTCGGTGATGATCTGGACCTTGTCGCCGAAGGCATTCTTGAAAGTGCCTTTGACGTACATCCAGTTGATGGCCACCTGTTCGGGGGATCCATAGACGGCGCCGTAGAGATTCCAGGCCCCGACGCCGAAGCGTTCCATCAGCCGGCTGGTCGGGATGACCCCTGTCCCCTGGTTGAGAAAGCCGTTGCTGCTGTTTTTGTGGGCGAAGCTGGTGGCCGCCTCCCAACCGGCATTGGTCAGGGCGCAGGCATTGGGGACGATCTGGGCCAGGCGCAGGAACATCAGCGGCTTGATGATGTCCGCGAGCATCTCCGTCCGCGGGAACCTGACGCAGAAAGGCTTGTAGCCTCCCGGCGGCGGCCCTGCCATCAGCCAGGTGCCGAGCTTGGTGACAATGCCGTTGTTGCCCTGGGAGAACAGGCCGTCGACGTAGGGACCGAACCCCCACTTGAAGGTCTGCCAGCTGGTGGAGTTGGGGATCCCCCCCATGCCGGTGCGCAGGAGACTGCCGTCGGCGAGCACCGCTTCCATGCCGCAGGAGAACAGGAAGGTTTCACTGTAGGGGGTATAGGCGGTCCCGCGCTCGAGGATGTTCCCGACGATGCTGACATTGGCGGAAGGGGCCGGGGTGGCGAGCCAGAGGTTGATGTTGTTCTTCGTCAGATGCTGCTGCAGGTCGGCGTAGGTGACCCCCGGCTCGACCAGGCAGTAGCCGAGTTCCTGGTCGACCGCGATGATCTTCTTCATGCTGCTCAGATCGAGCACGATCTGTCCCCTGGTCGCCGGAGCCGAGTAGCCGTACCCCTCGTTTTCACCATTGCACACGGTCCAGAGAGGGGTCTTGTATTTGTTGGCAATGGCGACGATCGACTGGACCTCTTTTTCCGACTGCGGGTAGATCGCCGCGGAAGGGGCGTGCTGGCCGTCGCTGACGGCGAGGGTGTTTTCCAATAGGGCGTCAGCGCTGCCGGGTCGGTGCGGACCCGATCCTCACCCAGAAGCTGGCGATACTCCTGGATGGCTTTGGCA
This sequence comes from uncultured delta proteobacterium, assembly GCA_963816395.1. Lineage (GTDB taxonomy): Bacteria > Desulfobacterota > Desulfuromonadia > Desulfuromonadales > JACZKF01 > CAWFKQ01. Next base: position 612,597 of record CAWFKQ010000016.1, read on the forward strand.
AAGGCTTCTTCACTCACTCCCTTGGGAAGTGCACAAAGGACTCATGTTCTATCCTCCTCGACAAAAAACGTGAGTACTGCCCCGCATCAGCGAATGGGCGAATTCCGCCGGAGCAACGGTTTTGAGGCGGTCTGTCCAGGTTGATTCCTGATTTGCCTGGGGCCAGAATGTTGTTGGGATCCAGCGCCTTTTTCAGGGTGTGATGGATCTTCCGCATTTCGGGTCCGTAGGAATCGGCCACCTTGTCCATGAAGGCGATGTTGGTGCGGTAGGTTCCCCAGCCTCGTTGGTGAAAACGGTGAGAAGCTCATCGAAGCAGCTGTAGGCCCTTTTCATCTCCTCCGGCTGGGTGCGGTCGTAGAGCAGATCGATGATGTGGTGCATGTCGCGCCAGCCGACGATAAACTCGGAGACATAATCGAAGCCGTACTTGTTGAGGATCTGGGTGGCGATGCTCATCTGCTTGTCGCATTCGGAAGGACGTGCGGACGCCACCGGGGCGAACCACATGGAGCCGCCGCCGCCGCGCCAGTTGTAGAGGCCGAACTCCTGCAGGGTGCTGCCTCCCATCATCAACTGGTTGCGGTACTCGAAGATCGGATCGTCCTTGGCATCCTCTTTCGTACGATTTGGACCTGATCGCCAAATTTGGCTTTGAAGGCTCCGGAGACGTATTTCCAGTTCAGATTCACCTGTTCGGGCGCACCGTAGAGGGCGGCATAGAAATTCCAGGCACCGATTTCGTACTTGTTCATGATGTCCTGAAAGACATCAGGGGGCAGGCTGTCCTTACCCTTGTAGAAGTTGTTCCGGTTGGTCCCCTTGCCGTTTTTGTCGTAGGTAAAGTAACCGGCGGCCTCCCAGCCGGCATTGACCACCACGCAGGCATTGGGGATGATGTTGGCCAGACGAAGCGGCATGAGTGTCTGGATGATGTCACCGATCATCTCCACCTTGGGGAACTTCATAAGAAAGGGCTTGTAACCGCCTGGCGGCGGGGCATGCATCAGCCAGGCCCCGAGCTTGGTGATAATTCCGAAGTTGGACTGGGTAAAAAGACCGTCGACATAAGGCCCGTACCCCCATTTGGAGGTCTGCCAGCTGGTGGTATGAGGCATCCCTCCCGTTCCCGTGCGGATGACCTCCCCATTTGCCAGCACCACCTCCATTCCGCAGGAGAAAGGAAGTGCTCGCCATAGGGGGTATAACCGACCCGCGGTCGGCGGAGTTGCCGACGGGACTGGCCATCGCCGAAGGCGCCGGGACATCGACCCAGAGAGGGATTTTGTTCTTCTTCAGATATTGCTGGAGGTCGTAATAGGTCACCCCGGGCTCGACCAGGCAGTAACCAAGCTCCGCATCGACCTCGATGATCTTCTTCATCGATTTTAGGTCGACCACGATCTGCCCCCGAGTGGCCGGAGCCGAGGAGCCGTAACCCATGTTCTTCCCCGTGCTCACCGTCCACAGCGGCGTCTTGTATCGATTGGCAATGCGGACGATCGCCTGGATCTCATCCACCTTGGTGGGGAAGAGCCGGCCGAAGGTTTGTGGTTTTCCTCGCTGTGCGCGATCATGATCTTCATGTAGGACTGCAGCGACGCCGGATCGGTGCGGACCCGGTTCTCGCCGAGAATTTCGCGATAATCGCGGATGGCGTTGCGAAGGTTGCTTCCGAAACCCCCTCGGGAAGTGCGACAAAACGACTCATATTCTTTTCCTCTCAGGCTAGGGCCGGTCGCTCTTCTAAACGCGCACGGAAAAACGCACCCGGTCGCGTCCTCGTAATCGATATAGTGGAAACTGCCGCCGCTGTCGCCGATCGCCTCCTGGATGACGGCGAAAGTGGCCGGGTCCGCCACGCCGAGGAAGGTGTTGACCTCGCCATGGCTTCTTCATAGAGAGCTTCTCGTTTCAAAATAGAAATCGCTCACCGATCCCTTCAGGGTGTGGACCCTCCAGAAGCCGGGGGCGATCGCTTCATTCGGGAGAATTCGCCTCCCACTTCGAGGTGGGGAACGCGCAGACAGATGCCGTTGACGGCCGGAGGGGCGGAAGCTGCGGTCCTCTGGGGGAGAGACGCCTCCGAGGAGGCAAGCACCGCTCCGGCCAGACAAAATTTCTTGAAAAAACTCCTTCTATCCTTGTCGATCATAGGCCTATTCTCCCTCGATTGGCGCTTTGCCGTCGGCTGATAACCCGGGTTCGCATCGATAAGCCGCCAGGTCCTTGAGATAAGCAACGATGTCATCAAGTTCCTTCTCGCTGACTTCGGACAGCCTGAAAGCTGGCATTGCGTTGTACCCGAAACGCGTTTTGTTGCGGATGTACTCGGGATGGAGCTTCTTTCTCGGTCTTCATGTCGAAAATTCCGATGGGACCGATCTGGACATTCTGTTTGTGG
>CAWFKQ010000016.1:620000-774273 GCA_963816395.1 uncultured delta proteobacterium
GGGCGAACGATCCTGTACAAGGAAGTCGAGTGTGTCGGGATGGGGAACAACACCTGCCGCATCATCGGCAAGCCCATAGAGGAATGGGAAGATGCGGCGAACTACACCCGTATCTTCAACGGCGAATCGATCCTCGAGGAGCTCATCGACCTGCAGAACCAGGTCGTTCAGCTGCGTTCGGCCATAGGAAAAAGGAAAAGCTCCCCTCCGATGTGATAGGCAACTCCCCCCCCTTCCGTGCCGCCTATGACCTGCTCATTCAGGCGGCGGAGGATAGTGAGATTACGGTACTGCTGCAAGGGGAGACCGGGGTCGGCAAGGAAGTATTCGCCCGCTCCCTGCATGATATGGGGAGCCGCCGAAGCGCGCCTTTCATCGCCATCAACTGCGCAGCCATCCCTCACGATCTGGTGGAATCGGAGCTTTTCGGAGAGAAAAGGGGGCCTACACCGGCGCCTTGACTGCCCGCCCCGGCCGCTTTGAGAGGGCTCATGGGGCACGCTGTTCTGGACGAACGCGGGACTCCCTTTCTGCACAGGCCAAGCTGCTGCGCGTCCTGCAGGAGGGTGAGATCGAGCGGCTCGTGACTGAAAAACGCAAGATCAACGTCAGACTGGTCGCTGCGACCAACATCGACCTGCGACAGCTGATAAAGGACGGCAAGTTCCGTTCGGACCTCTATTACCGGCTGAACGCGTTCCAGATCTATATCCCGCCAATTAGAGAGCGCAAGGAAGATATTTTGCTTCTCGCCGAGCGCTTTCTGGAGAAATATTCTGTTGTCCGCGGCAAGAAGTTGCTCGGATTCACCGATAAAGCAAGCGGGCCCTCCTTGATTATTCCTGGCCGGGGAACATCCGCGAACTGCAGAACATGGTCGAGCGCGGCGTTATTCTCGCCCCAAGCGGTACCCGTATCGAACTGGAGCAGATGTTCTCGGCGAGCTGCGACGCCCATGCCAAGGAATTCGGTCTCGACGGCAGTGGCGGTCTCGTCATGGACGCCCCGGAAGCCGGCGACGATCAACCCGGCAAAGATCTTTACGAGTCCGTCCTGAATGGCAAGATGACTCTTGGCGAAGCGGAGGCGAGATTGATCGAAGCTGCGGTGAAAAAGGCCAACGGGAACCTCTCCGCAGCGGCGAGGTTGCTCGGCCTGACCCGGCCGCAATTGTCCTATCGCCTTGGGCCGGCTGCACGAAAATAAACCAGAGCGTCCGGATATCGGCTGGCTACCGCTTAAAGTGAAGCGAGGGGCGATCCTCAAAAATGAAGGACTCTGCTGAGGAAATGCGCCGGTAATCGATCGGCTTCAATGTCTCCGAAGGGCCGCCTGATTTCGAAAAGGAGCCCGCTCTAGAACATTGTGCTAAAATTTGGTTGAGCAATGCGCATTTCCATGATAGCCTTGGTCAGTCTGCGAAATGCCTTTTTACCACCGATTCGACTTTCTTTTACAACATGTTATTTGCTGAAATGGCTCCGCTCCCAGGCGTAAGGGATGAGCATTCACCAGACAGCCAGAGAGTCACCAAACCAAAAACAGAAAAGGAGAGAAATGCATGAAGACAAAGTTTTTTGTTAGCGGTTTTTCCATCCTCCTGATTGCTGTATTGACCTGCGGCACGGTCTTTGCCGGCGATCCCCTCGAGAACTGGAAGCCCAAATTCGACCCCAGCAAGGCCGAATACACCTATCTGCTGTCCAATATTTCCCATCCGGCCATTGCCGGCGTGGCCAACGGCTATCACATCCGCGACGAGGTCTGGAAGCGCAGCAACGGCCGCCTTTATGTCGATTATCGTCCCCTGGCCCAGCTGGGCGGCGAAAAAGACGTGATCAGCAAGCTGAAAATGGGCGCCGTCAACGGGATGCTCATCTCCTCGGTGGCCGCCGCCAATATCGCCCCCAAACTGGGGGTGGTGAATCTGCCGTATGTCGTCAACACCTTCGATAAGCTCGATAAATTCCGTAATGACAAGGAACTCTTCGGGGAATTTGCCAATTCCACCCTGCCCCAGGGACTGATGACCGTCGATATCGTCGGCTACGGCACCTACGGCTGGGCCACCACGCAGCCGGTACCCAACCTTGAGGCAGCCAAGCAGATCAACTTCCGTATTGCGGAAGCGCCGGTCAACGCCGATATCTACAAGGCCTGGGGCTTCAAATTCACCGTCATGCCCTGGCCGGATGTTCCGCAGGCCCTGCAGACCGGAGTCATCAATGGCCTGGATCACACCGCCATCGTCTGCAACCTCACCAAGAAATTCGAAGTGGCCAAAAATTTCACTCAGGTCGATTACGCCCAGGGTCTTTTCGTTCACATCATGAACAAGCGCTGGTTCGATCGGCTCCCTGCTGACCTGCAGAAAATCCTCCTGGACGTGATTCACGAGGAAAGCGCCAAGACCCGTGCAGCGACCCGCGAGCAGCAGGACGCCCAGATTGCCGCCGCCAAGGCCAAGGGCGTCCAGTTCTTCGAACTTTCCGCCGCCGATAAGGCAAAGCTGACCGAGGAGGCCGCCCCGGTCTATGCGGAATGGAGCAAGCTGGTCGGGAAGGATTATCTCGACAAGCTGCGCAAAGATCTTTAAAGACCCTTCTTTCATGCAGAAACAAAAGCCCGCCGACATGGCGGGCTTTTTGTTTGGACGGCTGTTCATGACGGGGGAAGGGCGGAGGACGTGAGGCAGGATCCACATACAACAGTGACGGATAGCGCCGTCGGGCTTTCCGGAAGGTTTTTACTTTTCCGGATCTTCGAGCTTTCGTGACTGACAGGGGAATTTCTTCCTGCCCGACATCGAGTCGATCGCTCTACTTTCCCACTCGGCGTTTCCGTCACCGTTTGATAAAAAGCCTATCGCAGCCGGGAAGGATGTCAAGCGACAAAATAAGACTGAGAATCGGTTACTTGCAAGCTCCTGAAATGGTTGTCGGAAAGGCGCATCCGCCCGGCGCCCCTCTTTACCATTGACCGGTTTACCGACTATATTTAAAGAAAAAGTCCTGCAGGCCACCTGAAAAGCATCTTAACGATTTCGCGACACAGAGTCGCTGAGGCGCAGAGAAAATCCGTGAGCAAATTTTCGTTACAGCGTTCTCGACTGTCTCTGTGCGCTCTGTTAAAATCCTTGTCATTTTCGGCTATACGAGACCTTTTCAATGCAGAGGCACAGGACGGTGTGCTTGTCCGGGGGAGTAATCAAGGGCCGGCCAACGGCGGCCTGGGGGAGGCAATGGAAGTGGACGGGAAGATCTCGGAACTCTTCAGGCGGAAACTGGTGACCGCGGACGAGGCGGTACGCCACATCCAGTCGGGCTGGCGGGTGTTCGTCGGCTCTGGGTGTGCCGTGCCGCAGCAGCTGCTGGCGGCGCTCTGTCGCCATGCTCCGATGCTGCACGATGTCGAGTTGATCCATCTTTTCACCCTCGGCATGGCCGACTACGTCGATGAGCGCTATGCCGGTCATTTCCGGCACAACGCTTTTTTCATCGGCGAAAACGTGCGCCAGGCGGTCAGCGAGGGGAGGGCCGATTACACGCCGATCTTTCTCAGCGAGATTCCCGAATTGATCCGCCGCGGCCAGCGGGGCAACCAGGCGGCCCTGCTGCAGGTTTCGCCGCCCGACCGGCACGGCTACTGCAGCCTGGGGATCAATGTGGATATCCAGAAGGCGGGGCTGGAGCGAGCCGGCCTGGTCATCGCCGAGGTCAATCCCCATATGCCGCGGACCTTCGGCGGCAGCGACGTGCACCTGAGCCGGATCGATTTTCTGGTGGAGGTGGATAGCCCGATCCTGGAGGTGCACGACGAGGAACCGGATGAAGTGGCCATGCAGATCGGCTATCACATCTCGCGCCTGGTGGAAAACGGCAGCTGCCTGCAGATGGGCATCGGTACCCTGCCGAAAAGTGTGCTCAGGTTTCTCGACGACAAGCGCAGCCTCGGCCTGCACACGGAGATGTTCGGCGACGGCGTCCTGCCGCTGCTGGCGAACGGCAATATCAGCAACCAGCTGAAGAAGGTCCACCCGGGCAAGACGACGACCAGCTTCGTCATGGGCAGCCGCACCCTTTACGATTTCGTCGACGACAATCCCGGCGTCCTCTTCTTCCCTTCCGATTTCATCAACGATCCCCGGGTGATCGCCCAGAACGACAAGGTGGTGGCGATCAATTCGGCGGTGCAGGTCGATCTCACCGGCCAGGTCTGTGCCGACAGCCTGGGTTACCGGTTCTACAGCGGCATCGGCGGGCAGGTGGATTTCATCCGGGGCGCCGCCATGAGCCGCGGCGGCAAGCCCATCGTCGCCCTGCGCAGCACCGCCAAAGACGGTACGCTGAGCCGCATCGTGCACCGTCTCGACGACGGCGCCGGCGTGGTCACCAGCCGCGGCGATGTCCATTACGTGGTGACCGAGTACGGGGTGGCCTACCTGCACGGCAAGACGATACGGGAGCGGGCCCTGGCCCTGATCTCCATCGCTCATCCCGATTTCCGCCAGGACCTGCTCGATTTCGTCAAGCAGAAGCACTATGTCTACGAGGATGAACAGGTCTGGCAGCAGGCCCTCGACCGCTATCCGAAAGATCTCGAGGAAACCCGGCGGTTCGGCAGCCGGCAGCTGCTGGTGCGCCCCCTGAAGGCGACCGACGAGCGCCTGCTGCAGGAATTCTTCTACAGCCATCAGCCGGAGACGATCTATAAACGTTATTTTGCCCCCAAGCGCCAACTGGCGCATCGGGAAGCGGCCAAGCTGTGCTGCGTCAACTACCGCAACCGCATGGCGCTGGCCGCCTTTCAGCGAGAAGGGCAGGGGGAGAAGATTGTGGCCGTGGCCCGCTATGAGGCCGATCCGCGCAGCAATACGGCGGAAACCGCCGCCGTGGTGCACGAGGACTTCCGCCATCTCGGCATTGCCGGCTACCTGCTCGCCCAGCTGGAACGCCAGGCCATTCGCCAGGGGATCGAGGGCTTCCGCTCCGAGGTGCTGCCGAGCAACGAGGCGATTCTGAAGTATCACCGGTCCCGCGGTCATTCCGTGAACTACTCACGGGAAACGGAAACCTACCACATCGAATATCGATTTGACCGCCAACCGGCAAAGGAGTGAAAGGCCGTCCGGTAAAAAGCCGGTTGTCAAATTAAAAAAGGATTTCTCTTGCCCCTCGCTTTGGCGACAGCGATGGCTGGTAATCGCGCTTTCCTCTTCGAAGCCACTGATGATGTTTCCCCCCTCTGTCGCCTCCTGCACCCAGCTGTAACAGGTACTTCCGTCTGAAATGCAATAGGTTGCACCCTGCTGTTCGAAAACAGGACGGCTCTTTTCTCATAGAGCAGGTGCTAAATCGCCATTCCCGCCGGGAGAGAGGAATGATTGGCGGAATCGTAATGGCCTGTTGACAAAAATAGAACAGTGTATTAAATTTTCAAGAAAGAGGTATGTGAATGCCTATTTTTTTGCTTTCGGACAGAAGGGGAATTTTTAGGTTGCTGAAACGGCAAGAAAGACCATCTTTGTTCCTCCCTCCGGGCAGACCTGACCAGGGGGAAAAGACCCTGCACCATGCCCGTCCCCCCCTGCTATTCACCTTTGCCGCCATCGAAAGGTTCATGCCAACCTTCAAGCGGCTCCAGTTGCAGGCACTGGCGCCGATATGGCCGGATTTTCCTTTGCGCCGTCTGTGCGCATGACCAAGCCTTACCAAACGACCGGGTAGCAGCTGACAGGCGGTCAGCCGTGAATCCCGGCCTAACGTGAGAGGATGACAAGATGGCCAAAAAGAAAAGGTCGGTAATCTCCAGGCGTGATTTCATCAAAGGGACGGTTGGTGGAATCGCCGCGGCATCCATTTTCATCCCGCCGCGTTTTGCGATTGGCGGCCAGGCCAAGGTCAAGGTTGGTTTTCTGCTCCCCTACACCGGCACCTATGCCAAGCTGGGCACCTTCTGTCGCGATTCGTTGAAGCTGCGCCTGTCGGAGGCCGGCAACAAGCTGGGCGGACGAGAGATCGAGTACATCGATGTCGACAGTGAGGCCAATCCGGCCAAGGCGCCGGAATTGATCAACCGGCTGCTCAAGAGGGACAAAGTCGATTTTCTGGTCGGGCCGGTGCATTCCGGCGTCGGCATGGTCATGGTCAAGATGGCCCGCGGCGATGACGGCCCCATCACCGTCATTCCCAATGCCGGTGCCGACCAGCTGACCGGCTCTCTCTGCGCCCCGAACATCTTCCGCACCTCTTTCTCCAGCTATCAGATGGGCTATCCGGGCGGCCCGGCGATGCTGCAGGACGGTCACAAGCGGGTGGTCCTGGTCTACTGGAACTACGGCTTCGGCAAGGAAGTCGCCGCGGCCTTCAAGAAGTCCTTTGTGCCGGCGGGGGGCACCCTGGTCAAGGAGATCGCCACCCCCTTCCCGGCAGTGGACTTCCAGGCCTACCTGACCGAGCTGGCTGCCCTCAAGCCGGATGCGATTTACACGTTTTATGCCGGGGGCGGCGCCGTCAAGTTCGTCAAGGACTTCGCCGCTGCCGGGCTGAAGGACTCCATCAAACTCTACGGCGCCGGCTTCATTACCGAGGGGGTGATCAAGGCCCAGGGCGCCGCCGCCGAAGGGGTGCGCTCCGTTCTGCACTATGCCGATACCCTGGATATCCCGGAGAACCATCGGTTCCGTGCCGCCTTCAAGAAGGCCACCGGCCAAGAGGCCGACGTCTATGCCGTCCAGGGATACGATGCCGGGGAACTCATCCTCCGGGGCATGGAGGCGGTCAAGGGGGATACCGGCGCCCGCGCCGAAATGATCCGGGCCATGGAAACGGCCGAAATCGCCAGCCCGCGCGGCAGGCTGCGTTTTTCCCCTTCGCATAATCCGATCCAAGATATTTACCTGCGCGAAGTGATCAACGGCGAGAATCGGGTCATCCGGGTCGCCGCCAAGGACCAGAGCGATCCGGCCGAAGGCTGTTCGATGTAGTGTCTCTCCCTCCCGCCCGGCGAACCGGTCCGGGGCGCCGGGCGGAACCCCACAAATGCTGAAAAGAGTTGAGAATGGAAAGTTCCTTTTATCTGGTGCAGCTCCTGAATGCCGTTCAGTACGGCTTCCTCCTGTTCCTCGTGGCCAGCGGCCTGACCCTGCTCTTCGGCATCATGGGGATCATCAACCTGGCGCACGGCTCCTTCTATATGATCGGCGCCTACCTGGCCTACTGGTTGTCCGGGCTGACCGGCAGCCTCTGGCTCGGCATCCTGCTGGGGCTTCCCATCGCCCTGCTCCTGGGCTACCTGGTGGAGCGTTTCGCCATTTCCTTTCTCTACCGGCGGGACCATCTCTATCAGGTCCTGCTCACCTTTGCCCTGATTCTCATCTTCAACGAATTACAGAGGATACTGTGGGGGAATAATGTCCACGGGGTGGCGATACCGGCGGCACTGGCCGGCTCGATCCCCCTGACCGAGAATCAGAGTTATCCGGTCTATCGCCTGTTCATTTCGGGCGGCTGCATCGCCATTGCCGCCGCCATGTACTGGGTGCTGCAGAAGACCCGGCTGGGGATGATGATCCGCGCCGGTGCCAGCAATCGGGAAATGGTTCAGGCCCTCGGCATCAACGTGAACCGGCTGTTCGCCATCGTCTTCAGCCTGGGGGTTGCCCTGGCCGCCTTTGCCGGAATGCTGGCGTCGCCGGTGGATTCGGTTTACCCGGGGATGGGAGAAAACATCCTGATCATCTCCTTTGTCGTGGTGGTTATCGGCGGCACCGGCTCCATCAAGGGAGCTTTCGTCGGCGCCATGCTGATCGGGCTGGTGAGCACTTTCGGCAAGGTTCTGCTGCCCGAGATGGCCAGCGTGACGGTCTATGCGCTGATGGCGTTGATTCTGCTCTGGCGGCCACAGGGGATTTTCGGGAGGAGAGCCTGAGATGCGGTCGATGAGCCGTTTCCTGCCGTTGCTGCTGGCGCTCCTCGCCCTGGCGCTGTTTCCTCTCTTCGGTTCCAGTTACTATGTGGGACTGCTGACCCGCATCCTCATCCTGGGCATTTTGGCCATGAGTCTGGATCTGTTGATCGGCTTTACCGGTCTGGTCAGTTTCGGTCATGCCGCTTTTTACGGAGTCGGCGCCTACGCTTTTGCCATCGCCTTCCAGGATGCCGGCGTTATTCACCTGTGGCAGGCGCTTCCCCTCTCCCTGGCGGCGGCCGCTCTGGCGGCTCTGGTGATCGGCTGGATCAGCATCCGCACCAGCGGCATCTATTTCATCATGATCACCCTTGCCTTCGCCCAGATGTTCTTCTACTTTTTCTTCGAGTCGCCCCGCTTCGGCGGCGATGACGGCATCTTCCTGTTCCTGAAACCGGTGCTGACTTTCGGTTCCCAGGATCTCCTGAACCTGGAGAAGGAGATTCATTTCTACTATTTCACCCTGGGCTGCATGGCCCTCGCCTATCTGTTCCTGGCAATGATCCTGCGTGCCCCTTTCGGCCGGGTGATCACGGCGATTCGTGCCAATGAGCATCGGGTTCGCGCCCTGGGGTATGCCACCAACCGGTATAAGCTGGTGAGCTTCGTGATCGCCGGCACCCTGGCGGGGTTGGCCGGCTTTCTGGAGGCTACCCACACCGGCTATATCAATCCGGCCTACATGAGCTGGCATGAATCCGGGGTTGTCATCGCCATCGTCATTCTGGGCGGCATGGGAACGCTCTACGGCCCGCTGCTCGGCGCCTTCATCGTCGTCCTGCTGCAGACTTTCCTTCCGGACCTGACTTCGCACTGGCAGCTGTTGTTCGGCGGCATCGTGATCGCCGTGGTGCTCTTCCTCCCGCACGGCGTCGCCAGCCTGTTTCCCAGCTCGGCGGCTCTGGTTCGGGGGTGGCTCGGTCGGAACCCGCCGGCGGAGAGTAACCTGGTCGTGAGGAAGGAGGGTTCTCATGAGTGAAACGATCCTGCAGACCCGGGGACTGAGCAAGAGCTTCGGCGGCCTGATTGCTACCAACGATGTTTCCCTGGAGTTCGCCCGCGGCCAGGTGCACGCAATCATCGGGCCCAACGGCGCCGGCAAGACCACCCTGATCAACCTGCTCTCTGGCGATCTGCTGCCGAACGCCGGCGCCATTCTCTTCAAAGAGAGCGATATCACCCGCCTTCCGCCCAACCGGGTCTCCCAACTCGGCATCGGCCGCAGTTACCAGAAAACCAACATCTTTCCCCAGTTCACCTGTTTCGAGAATTGCTGGGTCGCCGCTCAGTCGCGCCTCAACACCTCGATGCGTTTCTTCCGCCCCGCCTCGCACCGGCGGGATGTGCGGGAACGCACTGAACGGGCGCTGGAACTCTGCGGCCTCGGCAAACGCTGCTACACGCTGGCCGCGGCCATGAGCTATGGCGAGCAGCGGCAGCTGGAAATCGGCATGATGCTGGCCACGGAGCCGGAACTGCTGCTGCTGGATGAGCCCCTCGCCGGCATGGGGAGTGAGGAATCGCAGCAGGTGATCGCCCTGTTGCGCCGTCTGGCCGAGGGACATACGCTGATTCTCATCGAGCACGACATGGATGCCGTCTTCTCCATCGCCGAGCGGCTGACGGTAATGGTCAACGGCCGGGTGCTGGAGACGGGGACGGTCGAACAGATACGCAACAGTCAGGCGGTACAGGAGGCCTACCTGGGCGTCGACGAGGAGGTGGCCTGATGGCACGGCAGGAAAACGTTCCAATCATCGAAGCCCGTGACCTGAATACCTACTACGGGGCCAGTCATATTCTGCACGGCATCAGCCTCACCATCCGGCGCGGAGAAACCATCAGCCTGATGGGGCGCAACGGCATGGGCAAGACCACCCTCCTGCGCTCCCTGCTCGGCCTCACGCCGCCGCGGCGGGGAACGGTGAAGATCTACGGGCGCGACATGTCCGGGGCTCCGCCGCAGAAGATCGTCCGCGAGGGTATTGCCTTCGTGCCGGAGGACCGGGGAATCTTTCCCAACCTGACCGTCCGGGAGAATCTGCTCATGGCGGCCCGGCCGGGGCCCGAGGGTCGCCGGGACTGGGATTTCGACCGGGTGCTGGAGACCTTTCCCCGCCTGGCCCAGCGCCTGACGCACATGGGTGACCATCTTTCCGGCGGCGAACAGCAGATGCTTACCGTCGGCCGGGCGTTGATGACCAACCCCGATCTCATTCTTCTCGATGAGGCCACCGAGGGGCTGGCGCCGCTCATTCGCAAAGAGATCTGGTCGGTCATTCGCCAGATCAAAGAGAGCGGGATTGCCGCGGTAATCGTCGACAAAGACATCAAGGCCTTGCTGAAGGTCGCCGACCGGAATATCATCATCAGCAAGGGCCGGATCGTCTATGAAGGAACTTCCCAGGAACTGGCAGGGGATCCCGAAGTCCACAAGCAGCATCTGGGGGTATAGCAGGTTACTTGAAGAGTTGGATTTTCAGCCTCGAGAGGAGATGGCGATGCCCCTGAAAGCGATACTGGTTCATCTCGACGATACCTCCCGTTGCCAGACCAGGCTGGAGATCGCCGTCTCCCTGGCCCGGAAATTTCAGGCCCATCTGACCGGATTCTATGCGACTTCCGGTCCCTTTTTCGCACCCGACAGGGTAAACGCAGAGACGCCGCCGGCCGCAACGGAAGCTCTCTTCAGGGAGAAAACCGCAGGTCTGGCCGCCGATTGGCTGTTCGCGGGAGCGGACAACACGGCCGGGGGCGCCACGGAAAGAACGATTCGGCGGGCGTTCTATGCCGACCTGGTGATTGCCGGCCAGGCGGATCCGGGCTCAGGCCGGCGCGGCGTCCCCCTCGACTTTCCCGAACGCCTCGCCTTGGGCGCAGGAAGACCCGTCCTGATCATTCCCAATGCTGGGGAATTCGGCACGATTGGCGAGCACGTTATGGTGGCCTGGCGGGGCGGCCGGGCCTCCTCCCGCGCTCTCAACGACGCCATTCCCTTCCTGCAGGGAGCGCGGCAGGTGAAAATATCGATGGTCAATCCCCGGGAGAATTACGAAAAGGAGGCGGAGGATCTCGTCGCCTACCTGGCGCACCATGGCATCCGGGCCTCCTCCGACAGGATTTCGGCAGACGACATAAGCGCCGGGGACGTCCTGCTGAACCAGGCCTGCGACCTCGGTATCGATCTCATCGTCCTCGGTCTCCAGGCGCGACGCCGGCTCGGTTCTATCGGGACTGGCCCCGTCGCCCACCATTTTTTCGAGTACATGACGATTCCGGTGCTGATGTCGCGCTGAGATCCTTCCTCATCCTTCCTTCTCCAAGTAGAAACAGCCAGAATATCGCCGTCCGGGCATTGCCGGCTCCAGGCGAGGTGAGAAAAAAATCGCCCGGTGGCAATTGCTGGGCAATTAACCACCGGGCAGGAGGAGGCGGGTTATTTCGCCTGCTAAAAACTCCAGAACTCGTCGATTTCTTCCTCCGCGAAGTCCCACCCGGCATTATGGGGGGCCAGCGGCTCTTTGAAAAACTCCGGCAGGCGATCGTCCTTGCTGGTAAAACCAGCCGCCTTGTTGAACTGCTTCTCGAGAATCAGCGATTGCACTCCGAGACCCATCAGGCGGTTCAGGTCCCAATCGCCGCCGAACTTGGCCGCTGCCATATCGACCAGATGCCCGAGGACTGCGGGATCCTCGCAGCAGATTCCGGAGAAGATACACAATCCCAGGGCATCGAACAGGGTCATGGCAATCTGCAGATTTCTCGAAAGCTCCACCTGACCGTCCTTGCTGGTTCCGTCAACGGGAGTGCCGATGGAGTTTCCGGCCGTATGGTCGGCACCCATGGGGCTCGTCGCATAGGTAATCCCGGTCCCCTTCAGACCGCGGGGATCATAGGCCGCCAGAGACTGCCCCTTCACCGTCGGGATCCTTTTGACTCCGAGGTGACGGCCGGTGGCTTCGGTTCCGTTGCCGAGCACCCGCCCCAGTTCGCGTCCCTCGACCATCTCCTGGGCCAGGCGCCAGGCACCCTCGGCATCGCCGAACTCGATCAAGCCTGCTTCCATGCACACACCGATCGCACAACCGGTGTCCATGGTATCGACGCCGAGGTCATCGCAAAGTCTATCCAGTCTGGCAATGACATCGATGTCCCGGATTCCGCAGTTGGACCCGAACAGGCCTATCGTCTCGTACTCGAACCCCGAAGTGAGATAATTGCCGTCCTTGTCGTTGTACACCTGGGAACAGCGGATCACGCAGCCGCTATGACAGATATGGGACATCTTGCCGCCCCGTTCGGCCTGCAGCTCGGCAATCCGCTCGCCGCTGATGTCCTCGGCATGCTCAAAGCTTCCCCGACTGAAATTGTGGGTCGGCAAAATGCCCAGCCCGTTCGTCACGTTGATCAAGAGGGCGGTCCCCAGAGCCGGCAGCCCCTGCCCGGAAAAGGGGTGTGCCATGATCGCCTTGGTAAACGCCTGGTTGGCTGAAACAAATTTCTCTTTATCCGCATACTTCCAGTCGGTTTTTGTCCACGTCCTGGAAGACGATGGCCTTCACCCCCTTGGAGCCCATCAGGGCCCCGAGGCCGCCGCGGGCGGCGGCTCGGGCAGGGTGTCCTTCGCGGTCGGTAAATTGGATGGAGGAGTTACGGTATCCCCGTTCTCCGGCCAGGCCGATCGAGGCGATGGAAATATCGCCTCCCAGGTCCTTCCTCAGCTCTTCGCTCAGTTGATAGTTGTTCATGCCGAGATAAGGCTGGGCCGACAGAAACTCGACCCCCGAGGCGTCTACCACCAGCACGAACCACTCCCCCTCTTTCGGCTTTCTTTCCAGAACCAGTCCCTGCAGGCCGAGTGCGGCCATTCTTTTCGCCATGGTCCCGCCGGCGTTGGATTCCTTGATGGTCCGGGTCAGCGGGCTTTTTCCCCCCACGGAGATCCGGCCGGAGCAGGGAGCAATGGTGTCGGCAAATAGACCGGGACAGACAATGAGCTTGTTCTCGGGACCCAGGGGATCGGCCGCGGCATCCACCTCCTGGTGGAGAATTGTGGCGATCAGGCTGCGACCTCCGAGAAGCGGAAAGTTCTCATCCGCCGCCTCGCTCGAGGTTGTCCGGCTCTCCATGTCAATACGCAACAGCTTTTTCATGTCTTTGCCTTTCATCTCTTAAAGATCAAGATCAACTACTCATTGATTTTCGACGGGAGTTCCGTTCTTCCGGCTTCGATCCGGTCTCTCTTTTGCTGGCCATATCGAGAGTGACCCGGGCGCAGGCGAAGGAGTTTCCCCACAGATTGGCCCCGGGCGGCAGTCCCTCGAGGTCGCGCGGCCGGCCGATGGCTGCATAGGGGTAATCCCGCACCGGGTTCACCTCGACTTCCCCCGGCTGCAGCCGATCGTCGGCGATCACGCCGATGACGCCGGGGAGAGATGCCGGGAGCAGGTTCGGCGTTTCCGGGTGGCCGGCCGCGACCAGCAGACACCCGGCCTGCTGGACCGTCCTGCAGGCCTCTGCGAGGACCTGCGAACCGGGGCCGGGGGGCATCCCCAGGCTGAGATTGATGATGGCGCATTCTTCGGCCGCCGCCCGCAGCAGCGCCCGGGCAATCAGGGAAGGATACGATTTCAGCTCCCGGTCGAAGACCCGGATGACGAAGAGCTCCGCATCGGGCAGACCCTGACGCAGGATTCCGGCCACCGCCGTTCCGTGGCCGACCAGGTCCCGGTAATCGTCATCCTCCCTGACCCGCCCGGCCGCGTCGGAAAAGATGCGGAGGCCGCGGATTTTCCCCCGGACATGCGAATGCCAAGGATTCACCCCGGTATCGATGATACCGATGCGCAAGGGCTGCGAAGACTCCGAAACAGGTGCAGCACTCATGCGCGCACCCTTTCCGGTCCCCGGCCGAACCGGTCAGCCGCCGGGATAACAGAGGTCCGCGGTTCGACTTCGACCTCGCCGGCCGCCACTCCCAGGGCGGCCCGAAGCTGCTGTTCCGTCAGCTGCTGCAGGTGGCCGTCGCGCAGCAGGCAGAGGCGGTCATAGGCCTCCAGCCCCCCCAGGCGATGGGTAATCACCAGGATGATGCGGTCGGGAAAGGCTTCCCACAGGTTTTTCCGCACTTTTGCCTCGGTTTCCAGGTCGAGCGCCGAGAAGGCCTCGTCCAGAACCAGGATGTCGGGCCGGTTCAAGACCAGCCGCGCAATGCCCAGGCGCTGCCGCTGGCCGTCGGAGAGGGCCTGGCCGCGCCCGCCGATAATGGTCTGATAGCCCTGCGGCAGGGCTTCGATAAATTCGTGAGCCGCCGCCGCCCGGGCGGCCTCGACCAGTTCATCGAAATCAGCCCGCGGGTTGCCATAGCGGAGGTTTTCCTCGACCGTGGCGTGCAGGAGAAACGGCTCGCTGCCGGCATAACCAATAGTGCTCCCGCCGCGGTGCACCTGGCCGTGCTGGGGCTGCCGCAGGCCGAAGAGAATCTGCACCAAAGTGGATTTCCCCGCCCCGGAGGTGCCGCAGAGGGCGATCCTCTGGCCGGGCGCGATGTGCAGATTCACCCCGCGGAGCACCGGGGGGTGCCCCGGATAGGCGAAGAATATCTCCTCCAGCCGCAGCCCCTCTTCGCCGTCATCCCTGTCGACCTCGGCGCCGGGCTCTTCTCTGGCCAGCACTTCGGTGACCCGCTCCAGGCTTACCCGCACCTCCTGGAGATTGCGTACCATTCCCAGCATGCCGCGCGCGGGGCTGTACAGCCGGCCCTGGTAGAGGATGAAGGCGACGAAAGTCCCCAGGGTGATTTCCCCTCTTTCCAGCATCCCCCCGCCCAGCAGGTAGATCCAGGCGAGGGTGGCGGTCAGCGCGATGCCCGGCAGGCCGCTGGCGGCCGCATCCAGGCCCTGGAAGCGGAGCATCCGGCGCACCAGTTCGGTGTTGTGCAGCCGGAAACGTTGCTGCTCTTCTCCCTGGGCGGCGTGCAGGCGCACGGCGCGCAGGGCACCCAGGCGTTCGGAGAGAAAATGCGAGAGCCCGGCCATCGCCTCGCGCAGCCCCCTGGTACCCGCTTCGATGGGCTTCCGGAAGGCGACCGAGACGACCAGGGCGAGGGCGATGCCGAGAAAACTCCAGAGGGCCAGCGGCCGGGAGAGGGTGCACAGAATGGACGCGGCCACCAGCAGAAAGATGACATTCTGCAGCAGGCCGAGCACGCCGTCGACCAGCAGCGCCTGGATTTTGGAAACATCGGTCCCGAAGCGGCTCAAAAGATCGCCGTGCCGGAAACGTTCCAGCTGCTCCAGCGGCGCATTGAGGCAGTGGGCGAAAAGCCGCTCGCGGATTTCCACCAGCACCTCCGCCGAGAGCCTGGCATGCACTATCCGGTTCACCGTTCCCAGCAGCAGATCGGCCAGGGCCAGGCCGAGCAGGGCGGCGGCGATGCGCGGAACGACCGAATAGTCCGCCCGCTGGGTCACCGCGTCGATAAAGGATTTGCCGATCAGGGGCGTCGCCAGGGAGGCGGCCGACCCGGCCAGTCCCAGGAAAAAGACGGCGGCGAGCAGCCCCGTCTTCCCCCGCAGGTGCCTGGCGAACAGCCACACCGACCTCAGCATGCCGCCCCCTTTCGTTCCTCGGAATCCCAGATATCGGGGTAGTAGCAGAGCGTTGCCCCCTGGCACAGCGAGGCCGCCCCCCGGATCTCGATCACCGCCTGGCGGATCTCCGCGGGCCCGCCGCCTTGCCGGGCCACTTCCCGGGCTGCCGCCGCCAGACGCAGGGAGGCTTCTTTTCTGGGCAGAGAGGCCTCCCGCCCCACCACTTTGAAGCTGCCGACGCCGGCCGCCTGCAGGCGCGGCAGGGCGCACAGGCCGCAGGGGCCGACCGGATAGCCGCGGTTGGTCCGGCAACCGCAGTGGTTCAGGGTCCAGCGCCAGAACTCGAAGCCGTCCAGCATCTGGCGGGAGAGGCCATCGGCTTCTCCGCCGTCCTGCAGGCAGAAAGTTCCGGCGGCATGCGTGGTGGCGCAAAGGCCTTCTTCAAAGACGCAGCCGTCATTCAGCAGAAAGGCCTCGAACTCCAGGCCGGGAATCCGGCAGGCGGCGATCTCCTCGGCGGTCACATGCCGCGGCAGAACGATTCTGGCCACCCCCAGATCCCGGAAGAATGCCGCGGCCCCGGCATTGGTGCAGGTGGCCAGGCTGGAGAGATGAATTCGGGGAGCCAGTCCGATCTCCGCCAGGGCCAGCAGCAGATCGAGATCGGCGACGATCAGGCCGCTGGCGCCGGCATCGAGGAGCTGGGCACTGAACTCGAGGAGCATCTCCAGGGCGCCGGCAGGGTAGAAGGGGGCGTTGAGAGTCACGTAAACGGGGCGTCCCGCGGCGTGCGAGACAATCCGCCGAAATTCGGCCAGGTCGGCGACTCCCGCCGAGCCGGGCGAGCGCCGGTTGATCCAGGCCTGATTGAAACGCTCCTGCCAGGCGGAAGGGGTGATGCCGCAGTAGAACTCATCGGCTCCCGCCCGCAGCAGAGGCTCGACCTCGGAAGAACTTCGCAAGGGCGCGAGCAGTTTCACGGCACCGGCCTTTCGTGCACGACAATCCGATCGACCCGTTCCAGATGCTGGATGATCCGGGCATGGGGGACCTCGTAGAAAAGGGTATTGCCCGCCCGCCAGAGGTTTTCGCGGAGATCGGCCCGGGTGACCGGGTGCCAGCGGTCCCGGCAGGGAGCCGGACAGCCGCTGCCCAGCCAGGACGCATAATTGTTTCCCGTCTTCTGCACCTCGGCCTTGAACAGGCAATTCCGGCCCGATGCGACAAAAGCGAAAGGAAGGTGCAGGACCCGCTGCAGGCCGCTCTCCCGCTCGCCCAGGTAACTCCCCTCCAGGTCGGGATCGGTTTCCACCGCCGCCACCCCATAGTGCCGGAGCAGGGCGCGTATCTTCTCCCCCCTGGCCGCCGGCTGCGCCTGCGGCTGTAATTCCTCCTCGGCCAGGCGAGGATCGCGAAGCGCCCGGTTGATCAGGCGGCCCGCCCGGCACTCGAGTTCCGGGTAAGCGCTGCACAGCAGACGGAAGACCCCCCAGTCATTGAAAACAACGGCCAGGGAGCGGTTCCCTCCGGCCACGGCGGCAAGCAGCTTCTCCAGCCGGGCCAGTCCCCTGGGACGGACCAGCGGCGTCAGCAGCACCGCCTGCAGACCGGCCTGCTGCGCCAGGTCGCAGTAACGCTCTGTTTCCTCCCGTTCCGGCAGCAGATCCTCGCAGAATTCCGAGCCGAAGTACAGCGAGCGCAGGGGGCCGGCGGGCAGCAGCTTTCGCAGATCCTCTGCGCACAGCTCCCGCGGATCGTGAAAGTGAAAATTGTGGAGAGGCAAGTCGAATACCGTATTCCATTCTCAGCCTTTGAAACTGGCGCGGGGTCGAGGACCCCGCGCCGGCGGTTCGCTTAATAACTTATTCTGCGCAGGATCATGCCGTCCGTCTTCATCTTCATGACTCTGAGCGGCTGCATCGTTGCGGTATCGTAAACGGTGACGGTCGAGCCGCCAGCGCCGACAAAGAGCCGCTTGCCGTCGCTGGTGGGCACGTTGCCGTAGCAGGTTCCTTCCGCGATCGGCACCACCTTGGTGACTTCCTGCGTCTTCAGATCGATCACCCCGACTTCATCCATGACCGAGTAGGCCTTGGTCTTGTCCGGGGAATAGACCGCGCCATAGGCAAAGAGCGGCTCGCCTTTGATCGGCGTATCGATGATTTCACCGGTACTGATATTGATGTTGAACAAGCCCCAGCCGGTGGGGGTGTAGTACGGCCCCGCCCAGACGCCGCCGTTCTCCTGGGTGTAGGTCCAGAAAGCCAGCATATTGAACCCCTTGTCGAACAGGGGAATGGTCTTGCCCAGGGTCATCTTCTTTTTCGAGACATCGATGGGGTAGATGTCCTGGCCGATGGCATACAGCAGGGTGTCCCCCTTGGTCAGGGCGAGGTTGGCCACCCCCCAGGGAACCTCGATCCGGCGCAGGACCTTCCCGGTCTGGAGGTCGATCTGGGCGACCTCCGGGCTGCCGACGACCGGCTCGTCACCCTTGATCTTGCGGTCGAGAAGATGGACATAGGCGGTTTTGCCGTCCTTGGCGAGGGCCATTCCAAAGATGAACCGGTCCTGCCAGCCTTCCGGGTCGACCTTGATGAGGTGCACCATGCGCTTTTTGGCGATGTCGATCTTTTCGACGTACCGGCGTGAGCCGGTGACATAGAGAAACTTCTTGTCGGCGGAGAAATCGGAATCGCGCACCGAGCCCTTGACCGGGATGTCGGTGATCTGATAGGTGTCCGCGTCGATGGCCTGCACCATGTCGTAACCCAAATGGAAGATCAGGTCCTTCGCTTCCGCCTGTACCGCGAAAGCCACGGCGCAGAGCATCAAGGCCATGAGAAGAAGGGGGTTTTTAATGTTCATTGAAAGCTCCTGTATTAAGTGTGGGCGGATTGTCCACCGTCCGGGAATTCGGCCTTCGGGCGGGCTGTCCTCCTGCCCTATTTGATGTCCAGATCACGCCAGTCCCTGGCGACATTGGGGCATTTGGTATCGATATCCGGATCATTGGTGAGACCATCCGGGTTCTGCGCCGGCCACCAGCAGTCCCCGGCGCAGCCACGGAAATCCCGGGCCGACGGCTGGCAGTTGCCAACCGGGTAGGTCGGCCGCGGGTTGGTCTCCCAGCCGGTATCGAAGATGGTGGTGCAGCCGACGGGCATGTTCAGGGGGCCGTCCTCGAGTGCTTTCACCGTTTGTCCCTCGTCCCGGCCCAGCGCTTCGATGGCCCGGGCTTTTTCGTTCAAAGCCTCGATCCGTTTCTTCTTATCCATGAGTTCTCCCTTTCCTTTGAAAGATGGCAATCGGTAATCGTTTGAGTTCAAGGCATCTCTTAACGCAAAGCCGCAAAGGTTGGAACCAAGGCGCAAAGAAAATCAGAATTTAGCTTCGGTTTTTTTGCGCCTTTCAGCCCTTCTTTGCGCCCTTTGCGTTAAAAACTTTCTTTCCTTTGCCCTGAAGCGGTTACATCGTTTAAATGTCAGCCCGTTTTTCCAGGCGCTGGAACAGACGATCGAAGCCTGTCCGGCGCAGTTCGGCATAAAGCTCGATGCCGAGCTGCAGCCAGCTGCGGATGAAATGGCAGCTGCCGCCGGGGGGAAGCCCCAGTTTGTTCTCCCGGAGGTGGTTTTCGTAGTGGCAACCTCCGGCACACAGGGTCCTGGCCCAGCATCCGGAACACATCCGGTCCTTGCCTTCGGTGAGCGCGGCAAGACTCGACCGGATTCTCCCCGCGTCGGCTCCGCTATCAAGATGCCCCACCTGAAATTCCGGTTCCCCGGTCAATCGGTGGCAGGGGAAAAAGGCCCCTGAGGCATCCACTGCCAGATACCCCAGGCCGGCACCGCAGGCCACGGACTTGGTCTGGCCCCGGTGCAGCCGTCCCAGCAGATCGAGGATGTTGCTGAAGGGAAGAACCCTCCCGGCAGCGGCCTCTTCCCGAAAACGGCGGGCCATGGTGGTGAAGCCCGCCAGCAGCGTTTCTTCCTGTTCGCGGCTGGGCAGCAGGTCGGTGGTAATCGGGCTGGCCGGAGAAATGCCTACCTCATGAAATCCCAGGTCCATCAGATGGGCGAAGACCTCCTCCAGCCGCCCCCACTGATCGGGAGCAAGGGTCACCCGGGCCGCGACCGGCACCGGACTCTCCCGCAGCAGACCCGACAACCGCGACAGGACCCTGGCATAGCTTCCGTGCCCTGCGGCATCGGGACGGTTGGCATCGTGCAGGTCCGGGGGGCCGTCCAGACTGAGGGCGACCATGACCCGGTGACGATGCAGAAAATCCACGATCTCGGGATTGAGCAGGGTGCCGTTGGTGGTCATGGAGACCTGGATCTTTTTCCCCACCTCGGCCCCCTTGGCCGCCTCCTCCACCGCCGCCTCGACGGCCGCCATGTTGAGCAGCGGCTCGCCGCCGAAAAGCACCAGGGTGGCGCTCTGCCCTTCGCCCGTCTCCTGGACCAGCAGACGAACGGCCTGGCGGGCAGTCTCCGGGGAAAGCAAGCGGCGCTCCCCCCCGTAGGCCCCACCTTCGGCATAACAGTAACGGCACCGAAGGTTGCAGTCCTGGGCCACTTCCAGCACCATGGTTTTCAGGGGAATGCCCTGTGGGTCCGGCGTCCCGGGAGAAGGCCGTCTTCCGGCGCTGGTCGGCACCAGGAGACGGGCTTCCCGCAACCCGTCCAGGATCTCCCGGTCGGGTGCGGCAATCTGGTCCAGGTCCAGCGAGGCGTGTTCTCCCCACCTTTGCAGGACCTCCCGGGTCGGCGGGTCGATGAAGAACAGGCTTCCTTGATCGACCCCGAAGAGGATAGCGCCATCGCCGGCAGCGAAGATTCGATGGTCAGCCCACAGGTAGTTCATGATTATTTAATCCTGGGGATATAGTCCGGATCGGTGATCACCAGCCGGGCCCGCGCCTCGTACTGATTGCCGCCTCTCTGGTATTGCGCGTCGACGTACACCAGGCCAGTCGCTTCGGCATTGAATTTCCGGGACGGGATAGGTTCGTAGGTCGCCGCCGGCAGGTAGGTGCCGTTGGCCTTGATGGCCCCCGCCCAGTGCAGATCGTCGTCATCGGGGCGGGTTGAGTCCTCACTCAGCTTGAAGGAAGCGGGCACCGGGCCCAGGACCACGTCATCCGCAGGATCGGTGACATTGGCACCCTTGGAGTAGGCGAGGGCCTCGAACTGGACGCCTTCGGCCGGGAACTTGGCGCCGCCGGACAGTCTGGCGCGGCCCAACTCCGGGGTAACAGCAATATAGTCGATTTTCGGCGCCAGAGTCAGGGTGCCGGCGGCAAGTCCCTGGACGCTGACGTCAGCCTGCTGGAGCCCCTGCCCCCGGTAGACGACCTGCGCTTCGATCGTTTCCGGATTGATCCGTTTGGCGGAGAGGACCTCCACCGAGGAACCGTTGACCTTGATGCCGGAGGCATCCACCGCCGGCAGGTTCACCCCCGCCAGCGTCAGGGTGGTGGTTTCGCCGCTGAGCAGGTAAGCCGGGCTGACCCCGAAGACCTGTGCCGACTTGCCGACCCGGTACCAGGTGCTGACGGCGGTCTGATAATCCGGGGCGGGGAAGCTGCGCGCGCCACGCATGGTGTCGTTGGCCAGCGTGTAGGCCCCCAGGGACTCGTAGCCATCGTTCTGGAGGCGGGTACGCAGCGCATAGCCGCCGTAAAGGGTGGCGCTGCCGTTGAAATTCTCCTGGCTGCCATCGGCGAACTCCAGGGCGCCCACGACCGCATAATCGCCGCCGGCGGCTTTGATCGAGGCATGTCCGCGATAGTCGCCTTTGCCGGGCTCATGGCCCACAATTACCCAGGAGCCGACGGGCGTTGCCTTCGGCGCCTGCCAGGCCTTGCCGTAGGGCTGGGCTTTGGCTACCTGTCCGAGAACCGCGTCGGCCTCGGGGATCCAGCGCATTTCCCGCAGCTGGTAAACGACCGTCGGAAACATGTAGAGGTGGAAGTCGCGCAGCTTTTTCCATTGCGTTTCGGTCATGCGGTAGGAATGGATCTTCCCGGCGCTGTGGCAGCGCACGCACGTGACAAACAACTTCTCCGGATCGGTAGGCAGGGGCTGCTCAACGGTCTGCGGATTGTTTTGCAGATTCAGGTAGGCAACCTCATTGGCCTCCTGGATGGAAAGGCTTTGCGTCGAGCAGAGTTCCTTGAGCAGGATGTGTTTTTCGGCAGGTTTCAGATCCATGCCGTGCAGCCGGACCATGCGGTCGACAATGACTTCCCACTCTTCGGGAGTGGTGCGGATATCTTCCACTTTGGCGAGTTTGCCCGCCTTCGCTTGGTGGCATCCGCTGCACTTCTTCAAGACCAGCGAATTGCCGCTGAAGGCCATGGCCCCCGGGGCGGCAACAGCCATCGCCAGCATCAATACCATCAGGGTTGTCAGCCTTTTTCCCATGAACTTGTACCTCCTGTGTGTTTTATGCTTCTTTTCTGCCGTCATGTGTCCTCCCCTGGATTAAAATGCGTAAGCAAGGCGCACCCAGACGTCATCCCCTTCGGTGTCGTTTTTAGAGCTCACATCGTGGGTCCAGCGCAGGTTGACGCCGAGCTTTTCGGTAACCTGATAGCCGAGGGTCGGACCGACCTGCAGTCTCGTCGCCTTGGTGTCGGGGACGCTGTCGCCATCGACTTTGCCATTCTCCAGGTCCCAGTAGCCGCCGCCGTTGACCCCCAGTATCAGCTTGTCGGTGAGCTGGTAGGCCAGGCTGGCCTCCAATTCGAAACGCTGCGGAGGCCGGTAGTTGTTGTCGGGCTCTTCGAGGTGGTGGTAGTAGTTGAGATTCATGTCGTAAACGAACCCCTTCCACAACTGCTCGAAGGCGATCTGATGCTCGAAATACCAGTTGTGCTGGCCCAGATTGATGGCCTGATTCTTGTCCCAGTCGCCGGTGGGCGCGGTAAGGTAAAGCCAGTAGGACAAGTAAGTGCCGCTCTTGTCGTTGTTGTAGAGAAAGATGGCGGGGCCGAAGGTGATGTCGCCGACCCCGGAGGATTTCTCATGCAGCAACTTGCTCTCTTTGACCTCGCCCATGGGGACGATGAGCTGGAAGGCGAAGGGAAGCTTCCCTATGTGACGATAATAGAGGCCGCGCAGCACGGCCACCTTCGCCGTCAGGTCGACACTGACCGCCTTGTCGCCGTCCGAGTCGTTCAGCTGGTCGGCATGGTAGTAGTTGCCGTAGAGAAGTCCGTAAAGGCCGTCGGGAGGGAGGATGTTGTCGTAGGGGTCGATCAGGATCGCCCCGGCATTGCTGGCCCATTGAAATACCAGCCCCACAGATAAAATGATGATCAGTTTTTTCATGTACCGTCCTCCTTGGAAAAAAATGGGTTTACTGGATGAGGTCATATATCAAACACTGTTCCATATAGTTTTCTTTTTCTCTTGGTGTGGACCTATTTTTTCTGTAAGCCAGCGAATAAATGGAAATAAAAAATATACTAATGTATAGAACGATGTTTTTTTCATATTAGAAGGTAATTAGAATTAGGGAGAAGTGGGACATGTTTGTCCCGTGTGTGGCGAGGGGGCGGGACATGTATGTCTCGCCGGGAGGCGGGAGGCGGGAGGGGCCGTGACCAGAATGTCTCAGTTCGCCCGATACCGGGACGGATCGAGCCCGAGCTTGTGCAGGAGCCGGTGCAGGTGGCGCCGGTTGAGTCCTGCGTGATGGGCGACTCGGGTGATGTTGCCGCGGTAGTGGCTGAGCAGATGGCGCAGATATTCCTCCCCTGCCTGGTCGAGGAGTTTTTCCTTGAGTTCCGCATAGGTGCCCGGCAGCAGGGGGGAATCGGATTCGGCGCGTAAATGGGCGGGGAGCAGCAGAGGCTCCAGAATCTCGGGGTTGTGAAAGGTCATGATCTGCTCCAGCAGGTGGACCAGTTCACGGATGTTTCCCGGCCAGGAGTACCGCCGCAGCAGGTCCATAGCGGCCGGGGCTACCCCCTGGGTCCGGCGATTCAGCTTCCGGTTGAGCCGTCCGAGATAATGATCAACCAGCAGGGGGATATCCTCGGCCCGCTCCCGCAGGGGCGGAAGACGGATTTCGATCACCTTGAGCCGGTAGTAGAGATCCTCGCGGAAGGTTCCCTCGGCGACTTCCTTTTCGAGATTGCGGTTGGTGGCCGCCACGACCCGCGCTTCGGTCAGCCGGCGCCGGACTTCGCCCACCCGCGAAAACGTCTTCTCCTGGAGAATCCGCAACAGCTTCTTCTGCAGCTGCAGCGGCAGCTCACCGATTTCATCGAGGAAAACGGTGCCGTCGGAAGCCGCCTCGAAATGTCCCGCCCGTTCCCGGTGGGCGCCGGTGAAAGCTCCCCTGGCGTGGCCGAACAGCTCACTGTCCAGCAGGGTCTCGGGAATCGCCGCACAGTCGACGGTGATCAGGGGCTTGCCCCGGCGCGCGCCCGAGGCGTGTACGGCCCGGGCGACCAATTCCTTGCCGGTGCCGCTTTCGCCGGTCACCAGGACTGTGGAGTCGGTGTCGGCGACGGCCGCGATGGAATCCGCCACCTGGCGAATGGCGGCGCTTTCCCCCACCATCCCTTCGAATTCCCCCTTGCGGCCGGTAGCTTCGGCAAGCTGCAGGTAGCGCCGCCTCTGTTTCTGATGGTCCAGAGCCTTGCGCAGGGTGGCGTCGATCTTCGCCAGATCGAAGGGTTTCCCCAGGTAATCGTAAGCCCCTTCATGCACCGCCTGCACTGCCGTCTCGATCGTGCCGAACCCGGTCAGCAGCAGAACGGCCAGGTCCGGCTGGAGCTGAAGGGCTTCCCGCATCAATTCCAACCCGCTCATTCCAGGCATTTTCAGATCGAAAACCGCCGCATCGGGCTGCCAGGAGCCGATGCAGGACAATCCCCTGGCCGGCTCGGTCTCGCCGAGAGTTTCATACCCCATCGTCTCGAGCGCCTCGACGAGAGCGCCGAGCAGCGCGCGATCATCATCAACCACCAGAATTCGAGGACGCAATGCAACGGTCATTATTCTTCCCCGGCAGGAAACAGGACGCGAAAACGGCATCCCTTGGGGCTGAGGTTCTGCACCTCGATTTTTCCATCATGCCCCTGGACAATGCTGTTGACCACTGCAAGACCGAGACCAGTTCCCTGCCCGACCTCCTTGGTGGTAAAGAAAGGATCGAAAATATGGGGCAGCACGTCCTCGGGAATGCCGGCCCCCTCATCTTCCACGGCGAGGACCAGGAAAGTGGCCTTGCCCTCGGAGATAAACTCAGTCGATACCCGTACTTCCCCCTCCTGGGCCTGGGCGGCGATGGCGTTGCCCAGCAGGTTCCAGAGGATCTGTTTGAAGCCGGACTGATCGAGATCGATTTTTCGGGGCTTTTCATCGAGGGAGAGACGCAGTTCGATCCCGTGGGCGCGCGCTTCATGACAGGCCATATCGGTGACGTCCTGCACCAGGAGGTTCGGATTCACCCTCGTTCTGACCACGCTCTGCAGCCGGGAAAGATCCAGAAGGTTGCGCATCTTCTCCTGTATCCTTTCGATTTCCTTCATGATTTTTTCCAGATTGCCTGAGGCCCCGGCGGGAAGCCCGGAGCGCAGCAGCAGCTGGGTATAGGTGGAAATGGTGGCCAGCGGGTTGTTGACCTCATGCGCAACGCCGGCGGCCAGGCGCCCGACGGCGGTCAGCTTGCGTCCCTGTTCCACTTCCGCGTAGGCCCGCTTGAGCTCCTTCTTTTTCTCCTGAAGGCTTTCCGCCATGCTGTTGAGCGCCTGGGCCAGCTCACCGAACTCCGACCCCTCTTCCCGCACCCGATGGGCCAGGTTCCCCTTGGCAAACTCACGGATGCCTCCGAGAAGGGTGCGCAGGCCTCTGGACTGGTGGACCAGCACCAGATACCCCAGGGTCGCCAGCGCCAGCATGGCAAAAACCAGCACGTGGACAAAGTTGCGGCGGGTCCGTTCGGCTTCCCCGAAGATGGCATGCGCCTTCTCGTTGGCCGGGTCGATCAGGTCACTTTCCGGCACCAGCAGAACTATCCGCCATCCCAACGGCTCCAGTGAGGCATACCCGACAAAAGATCTGATCTTATCGATTTCAACGATGTCCACACCGACCTTGGCGTCCGGTTTTTTCCCCAGCACCAGTTTCCCCGTTTCAGACAGGTTCGCCAGCTCCAGATTAAGACCGTGCGGAGCGACTCCGGGTTCCAGGCCGAGGGCAGCAAGCGGCAGGTTCTTCGAGGCAGCGAGGACTTCATTGTCGGATAGCAGCACGGAACTCGAGTTTTTGGTCAGCCGGACTCGGCTGATGTCCTGCAGGATCTTTTCCACGGTGATATCGATCCCCACCGTGGCCACGTGTTCGCCGTGGACGAAGACGGGTGAGAGGCAGGAAATCATGCTGTCGCCGCTCAGGGGATCGGTATAGAGCGGGGTGAAGATCTCCTTGCCCGAGGGATTGTGCTTGAGGTCGGCAAGGAAGTAAAAAGGCCAGGCGGTCACATCCCGGTCCCTGGGCAGAAGTTTGAAATCCCGCCACGGATAGGTGCGCGAGAGGCCGTCCTTGTGGATGAACCAGCCGAGAACCATTCTCGGTTCCGACTGCGCCAGGGGCTTCAGCAGCGTGTCCAGGCCCTCCGTTGCGGAAATCAGCGGATCCTGGGAGGGATCATGGTTCTGCGCAAACAGCCGGGAGTTTCCGTCGTCGAGCGGATTGCCGTAGATGCCTTCTCCGTCATAGACGTAGTGGCTTCCGTTGCGGAAGAGGAAATGGGAGGGGTCCTCGACCATCGGCTCCGCGAGGGAGCCGAGCAGGTGGACTTCTTCCATGATTTTGGAAAATTCCGCCGAAATTTCACCCGCCTGCTGGGCTAGATGATGTTTCATGTAGCTTATCTGAGAGGAGACCAGGGCGTTGCGGGCTTCCTGGAGCGAGACGCTCTTGATGGTTCGGAGATGCCGGAAGGTGAGATTGGACATGATGCCGATGGGAACGCCCCAGAGGACGATCGCACCAAGGATGATTTTGCAGGTCAGTCGCCTTTTGATCCAGAAATTCAGTGCCATAGGATTCGCATCTGCAGTGCACGAGACCGGGCAATGGGGGAGCGGAAAATAATCCCGCTCTTCCCGCCCAGGTGTGTGCTAAGAACTGCTCGAGGAGGGGAGATTCAGCCCGTCCGCGCAGGGCAATCGCGCCACGAAGCGGGCGATCGCCTGGAGGGTAGCCTCCGGTTGGTCGCGAAAAGGGGAATGGCCGCATTCGGGCAAGAGGAGGATTTCTGCTCCCTCCGGCAACCGGCGGTCGATGGTCTCCAGTTGCCGTAGGGTGCCATAATTGTCGTCCTCGCCCTGGAGCAGAAGAACCGGTACCGCGATCTCCGGCAGAAAACGTTCGAGATTCCAGTCCCGGAAACGGGGGTCGAGCCATGCCCGATTCCAGCCCATGAAGGCACAATCGACATTTTCCCCGTGATACCGGCTCAGGCGCTCGCGCAGATCGGTTTTTTCGTACGCTTCCCGCGCGGCGCGGATGCTGTCGATGGTGAGGTCTTCGACAAAGACGTGGGGTGCCATCAGCACCAGCCCCCGCAGCCGCGCATCCCGGGCGCCGCCGGCATGGATCAGGGCAATCGAGGCGCCATCGCTGTGCCCCACCAGCACGGCCTCCTGCACCCCGGCGGCATCCAGCACCCTGGGCAGAACCGCGAGCCCCTCGGTATGCATGAAGGAAAGGGGGCGGGGCAGCGGGCAGGGCGTCGACCTGCCGTACCCCGCCCGGCTGTACGCCAGCACTCCGCAACCGGTTGCCGCGGCGACCTGCTCGGGGAAATCCTTCCACAGGGACACGCAACCGAGGCCCTCATGGAGAAGAATCAGGGTGGGTGCCTCCCCGGGGGGCGGACCCAGGGACCGGAACTCCAGCGAAGTGTCGTTAACCTCGAAAAAACCACTCTTCATCCGCAAGACCACAACTCCTGTCTTTGTTACTGTTTTGGCGATGAATTCTAGGCCATATCGGTGTTTTATTCAAGTATCAAAGGAATTGGCCGGCCGCCCTGGCCAAGATGGAAAAATCGATTGACATCCGAGCACTTGTTGACAAAAATAAAACAAGTGGATTATTCTTCAAAAAAGTAAATAGGCACTTTTATACCGATTAATTTTCGGCCGGGACCGGCGAGATTCTGAAAAGTTCTTTCATTCATGCTAACTTGCAGTCCACTCGCGAAAGGGTGCGGAACGGTCTGGGAGCACTCTCCCGCTAAACAGCTCGGTGCAGACGATCGGCGGCAGGGTGGTCGCAATTAAAAAACAAATCTCATTTTAGCAGGTTTGCGATAACGGAAAATCAGGCTGCGCCCCGATCGGAACGGATGCTCGGGCCGGTGCATGGATCGATGACAACCAGGATGATTCCTGTCGATAAGGAGAAGAAACGATGCAAGACCATAGCGTGAAGGTGGTTTCGGGAGAGCAGGCGGAGTTGCGATTTTGCCCCGGTCTTTAATGCCGCGGTTCCATTCATCGACCGTCATCTGCAGGAGGGGCGCGCCGGAAAGGTCGCCATCCGCACCAACCGGAATATTGAGGTCACTTATCGGGAACTGGCCGAAAACGTCAATCGCTGCGGTAATGCGCTGCTGGGTCTGGGCATCGGGCGCGGTGAACGCGTCATCATGATCGTCAAGGATTGCGCCGAGTTTTTCTATGTGTTCTGGGGGGCGATCAAGGCCGGCCTGGTCCCGGTGCCGATCAACACCCTGTTGCGGGCCAAGGATTATGCCTACATCCTTGGCGACTCCGGTTGTGCCGCACTCGTTTATTCTCCCGAATACGCGGCCGAGGCGGAAGCGGCCCTGGCGCAGCTTGCGGTGCGGCCGGCGCACTGCCTGCGGGTCGAGGGTGGCACGGGCAGCCTGCAAGACTTGCTCGCCGCGGCATCCGCCGAGTTGCAAGCCGTCTCCACCACGGCCGAGGACGATTGCTTCTGGCTCTACTCGTCAGGTTCCACGGGGAGCCCCAAGGGCGCGGTTCACCGCCACCGCGATATGGTGGTGACCAGCCATTTTTATGGCGTCGAGACCCTAGGTGTCCGCGAGGAGGATATCTGCTTTTCCGCCGCCAAGCTCTTCTTCGCCTACGGCATGGGTAACGGCATGACCTTCCCGCTGTGGGTCGGCGGTACCGCCGTGCTCCATGATGGCCGGCCGACGCCGCAGTCTACCTTCGAAACCATCGAGACCTTCCGGCCGACCCTGTTCTTCGGTGTTCCCACTCTTTATGCGGCCCAGTTGCAGGCGTTGGACAAGGAGCGGCCGGATCTCTCTTCCGTCCGGCTCTGCGTATCGGCCGGCGAAGCCCTCCCTGCCGATATCTTCAACCGGTGGCGGCAGCGTACCGGCCAGATCATTCTCGACGGCATCGGTTCCACCGAGGCGCTGCATATCTTCATCTCCAACCGTATCGATGATCTCCGGCCCGGTTCCAGCGGCCGGGCGGTGGCTGGTTACCAGCTGCGGATCATGGATGATGCGGGACGTGAGGCGGAAGCGGGAGAGTCCGGAAAACTCTGGATCCGGGGCGGCTCGACGGCTCGCATCTACTGGAACAACCCGGAGAAGACCGAGCAGACAATGGTGGATGGATGGCTCAACACGGGCGACACCTATGTCCAGGACGAGGAGGGTTATTACCATTATTGCGGCCGCAACGATGACATGCTGAAGGTGGGCGGCATCTGGTGCTCGCCCTTCGAGATCGAGGCCAAGCTGATCGAGCATCCCAAGGTGCTGGAGGTGGCAGTGATCGGTCGTGCCGATGATGCCGGCCTGATCAAGCCCGAGGCCCATATCGTTCTTCAGGATCCCGCCGAAGCAGGGGATTCCCTGGCAGCGGAGCTTCTGCTGCATTGCAAGGCGAGTCTGGCCCCCTATAAATACCCGCGCTGGTTCCATTTCGTCCCGGAATTGCCGAAGACCGCCACCGGCAAGATTCAGCGCTTCAAACTGCGTTCCTCGCCCGCAGTGACCAACCGCGGTTGGGGGGACGCCGGCGCTCGCCGGGCAGCCGGGATGAATTTCGGAACCAGTTCCGGTTGAGCAGCGGCCTGCCTCCAGCCGGCGGTCCAGCCAGGTTGCTGAAGAGCCGCCGCCCTCAAGATGGCATGGCTAAGCAAAAAGCGCCGAAACGCAAGGCGCGCAGATCTCGTCGAGCATGAGGCGAATACTGGAAAATCGAACGCTGACGAGGGCAATTGAGGGCAACGCCGCAGATGGGTCTTACCGGACGAAGTCTCGGGAGGCTGGCCCGGCTCCTAATCTTTCCTGTTCAGATAATCCCCGAGAAGCCCACGGCTGTGTTCATCATCATGGCAGTAGATGCAAAGATTTTCCCAGTTGCTGCCATCGGGAGGATTGTTGTGATGATTGCCATCCTTGTGATGGACGGTAAGCAGGTGGACATTCTGCCGGTCGAACTCCCGGCCGCACTTGGCGCAGATCAATCCATGAATTTTTAGCGATTTTTCCCGGTAATTTTCATTGGCCTCCTGATCCCCCCGCATTCGCCGCACCAGCGCATCGGCCTCTTCGGCAGAAATCGGTTTCACTTCACGGGGTTGTCCCCGCCGGCGGTGCCTGTTGAATGCTGCGCTCATTTGGTGCCTCCCTGTCCCGGATCCGGATTAATCCTGTTTTCCATTCTACTACAAAGTGAAGCCGTCCCCCTATCCCCCCGGTTCGGCGGGGGAGTGGGGGAGGCGGTGTGGACCGCCTCCTTCCGGGTGCTGGCTAGCGGACGCTGAACGTGGTCTCCCGCGAATCCTGGGAGTTCGGCGTGCTGATGGTCGTCACGACATTATAGGTTCCCTTCGGCGCATCCTTGGGCAGGTAGAGCGGCACGGATGACTGGTAGGTCCCGGCGTCATGGGAGATCTGCAGCTGCGGGCTGCCGACCAGTTGGTTGTTGTGCTTGATCTGGTAGGCTTCGGTCACCTTGACGGGAGCATTCGAGGTGGGGGACAGCACGGCATAGGTGCTTTTGAGCTCGACTTTGTCCCCCGGGTTGACGCTGTCGGGTGTGGTGGAGGTATCTTCGATCCGCACCTTGGTCCCCTCGGAGGGCTGATAGTTGTATTTCTGTGCAGTCTGATCGGCGGACTTCTCTTTATCGATGGTGTAGTTGCCGATCGCCCCACCGACCAGGGCACCGGCCAGGCCGCCGAGAAGTGCTCCCTCGACACGGGAGCCGCCGCCCGCCAGCACGGCGCCGGCCAGGGCACCGGTTGCCGCGCCGACCCCGGCGCCCTTCGCCGCTCCCTGGTGCTCCTCGGGGACGGCGGAGCAGCCGGCTGCCGCGAGGAAAACGATAAGGGTCACTATCGCTGTAAATCGCATCTTCATTTTGCACCTCCAGCTGGAAATGTGTTGTCTCTAACATATTGAGTATTGCACGGACGGCGCCATTTGCAATCATCAGGCCAGGGCCACATTTGCCGGCGTGTGGAAGGCGGTGCTATGCTTTAATTCCAGGGATGGGAAGTGGTGGGGAAAAGCGGCCCGCCGGGCCGAAGAAAAGGGAGAGAAGCAATGAAAGTTAAAGAGATATTCAAATGCGAACGCTGCGGCGTCATCGGCGGCTCTTCGGATCACCTATGCAAACCGCACGCCCTGGCCGGCAAGGGGGATTACTGCGGCCAGCCCGTCGAAGAGAGCGGGTCGGTGTGCGCCTCGATGATCAAGACCCTCGATTACGAATGTGAGACCTGCGGCCGGCCGACGGAAGATCCGGCGATGGTCTGCCGGCCCGTGCGCATCTGAGAAACGGCTGTTTACCGGCAGCCGCAGGGCTGCCTCCTTTTTGCCGAGGCATGATAGCGCCTTTGCCCGCGGAGAAACAGGCTTTGTGCCGGCGGAAAGAGAAGCGGCTGACTTTCCCGGCCCGGGAAAAGGCGGCAACGGGAGTCAGCTGCCGAGAGTCCGAGCCGGTATCATCGAAGCGATTGGCCCTCGTCAGATGGCGATTGGGGGTCCTTTGGCCTTTGGCTGGGTGGGGTAACCCGCCCTGACCCAGGCTGGCCATCCTCCCTTCAGGGCATAGACCGTGGTGAAGCCCTTTTCCATCAGTATCCGTGCCAGACCGGCACTGGTCGCCTCATCCGGATCAGGAGCAGTAGAGGACCAGGGTGGCGTCTTTGGGGTACTTGGCCGCCCAGTCGATCCGCCGCGGGTCCTCGCGGATCGCCCCCGGAATCTGGGCGTCGCTGTTCTCCCAGTCCTCGGGGATGCGCACGTCCAGCACGAAGATTTCCGGATCGGTCAGCCTTGCCCGCAGTTCCTCGACCGGCATCCGCGGCGCCTCCTGGCTTGCGGCCGGAGATACGGCGCCCCCGAGGAAGATCAGCAGCAGGGGGAGAACCCACTTCCACAATTTCTTCATGGTACCGCCCTTTCCTGCTCGTCATCCGCCTACAACTAAATGTTTACCATTCTTTTCATGCACTGCCAGGCCCGGACCGCAACCTGATAGCCGAAAGCATCGCCCCCGTCAGGTCGAAATTCACCCCGGTGTCCCTACCACCCCCCTGGCCGCCGGCGCCAGCGGCACCAATTCGTACTTCCGGCTACCCAGCCCCATTTTCTCGGCGTGCGCCAGCTGGATCTGCCAGTCGACCTGCGGATAGAGCCCGCGGAATTTGTCACCGCCCGGCTCATGCCCACTCTTCAGGGCGGTACCGGGCAGGCCGTGGGCGCTGTTGACCAGGTCGGCGCTGGCCTGATCGATGGCCACCGGGTCGGTGGAGACGAGAATCCCCTGATCGGCGACAATCGGCGCGTCGGAGTGGCTGTAACAGTCGCAGGAGGGGGAGACCTGGGTGACGAAGTTGACGAAAAGCGCCTTGCCTTCCTTGCCGTGCAGCGCCCCCTTGGCATACTCGGCCATCTTCTTCATCATTTGCGGGCCTTCCTCGTTCCACTGGATCCTGATCGCCAGCTCCTCGCACACGTTAACGCAGCGGCCGCAGCCGACGCAGCGCGCCGGATCGATCCGCGCCTTCCCCTCGATGAAGGCAATGGCGTCGTGGATGCAGGCCTTGCGGCAGACGCCGCAGGCGGTGCAGTTCGCCTCCGCCACCACCGGGGCAACGGTCGAATGCTGCTCCAGTTTCCCCTCCCGGCTGCTGCAGCCCATCCCCAGGTTCTTCAGGGCGCCGCCGAAGCCGGTCAGGTCGTGGCCTTTGAAATGGGAGACGGTCAGGAGAGCGTCGGCTTCCAGGATACCCAGGGCGATATCCACCTGCTGCAGAATTTCCCCTGCTACCGGCACCCGACGGGCGGCATGGCCGCGCAGCCCGTCGCACATGATCAGCGGCGCATCGACCACGGCATAGGCGAATCCGTTCTCGATGCCGCAGGAGAGGGCGGAGACCGCCTCCTTGCGTTCGCCGGGATACAGGGTAGAGGAATCGGTGAGGAACGGCTTGCCGCCGAGGACCCTGGTCCGCTCGACGATCCGCCGCAGGAAAGTCGGGCGAATATAGGCATGCCCCCCCCGCTCCCCGAAATGGACCTTGATCGCCGTCAAGTCGCCGCGCCTGACGATCTGCTCGATACCGGCCGCGTCGAGCAGACGAAGCAGCTTGGTGAACAGGTTCTCCCGATGCACTACCCGCAGGTCGGCAAAATGAACAGTGCTGCG
The DNA here is from genome assembly GCA_963816395.1 of uncultured delta proteobacterium. GTDB lineage: Bacteria > Desulfobacterota > Desulfuromonadia > Desulfuromonadales > JACZKF01 > CAWFKQ01. The sequence goes on from CAWFKQ010000016.1 coordinate 653,259, forward strand.
CATGGCCAATCTCCTTCCTGGAACATTTCGGCGGCAAAACCGGGCAAACCTTAGCACAGACGGGAACGGCAGACAATCCGGCATTAAGACAAAACCATGTTTGACAACAGTGGGAGCGGATTCATAATGGTGAACGCGCGGGACCCGGATCCGCCGCCCGCAGGTAATGGCGCGCCATTTCGCAGCAATCTGGTAGAATTACATAAGTGACCAAAAAATCAGCTTTCCCAAAGCTGCACAAGGGAGTCCGATACCGGGCGTCGAGAAGAGAGAGGGCGCAGTCGGCAGACGAGCAGACGATGAAGGATGAGTGCGAATGCTGCAGAGAGGCGTTTTTCAGCAGTTTGCCAGTGGCTGTAAACGGAGGTGACCTGTGGAATCTGAACAACGGTATCGTCTGCTGCAGCGGGCACGCATCAATACCTTTTTTCGGCGCGGCTTTCTTGTCCTGCTCAGCGGCATCCTGCTCTTCTACGGGACGGCGCTGATCTATGCCACCAAGATCATCTACAAGGTGCGGCAGAATTATGCCGTGGTGCTGGAAGACCTCTCGGGCAACCGGCGGGTGGTGAAGGATATCGGCTGGCATATCCGACTGCCGTTCTTTACCCGGATCGAGCAGGAAGTGCCGCTGATGAACCAGGAGATGTTCCTGGGGGGGAAACCGGAAGCGCAGCGGATCATGTCCAATGGAAATGTCGCCCTGTGGACCAGTGCCATGCTCACCTATCGCATCGGTGACCTGTACCGCTGGGGGATCGAGAACCAGACTCCGCAGATCCTGCTGCAGAACGATTTCGACGGCATCGTCAAGGACGTCATGCAGGGGCGGACGGTAGACGATCTGATTTCCAAGCGGGAGGCGATCAAGGACGAGATCTTCCAGGACCTCAAGCGGCGCCCGATCAACGAGGGCGGCCCCACCCTGGAGCAGAAGTACGGTATCGAAGTGGTCTCCTTCGTCCTGCGCGATACCCGCTTCGGCGAGAAGCTGGCGGAGGCGAGTGAGGAGAAGAAGCGGCGCGAGCTGATCGCCGAGGCGGAGAATTATGCCGCCGACCTGGAGGCGAGCCGCACCCGCAAGCTGTATGCCGCCTACAGTGAAGCGATCCGCGATTTCCGCCGCTCACTGGCGCAGGGGCCGGCGAGCGACCGGGCTCTGTTCGATTTCCTCAACCAGCAGAAATGGGCGACCGCCTACGAGAAGAACCAGTCCGGGCAGAATACTTTCGTATTGAACAACACCAACACTGCTCCATCCGTCGTTCTTCCTCCCCTAGCGGAGGGCGGCAGAAAGGAAGCTTCCCCAGCCAATGTCCAGGCCCCGGAAAACCCGAAGCCCAATTTACGTCCGCCTGTCGGAGAAACGCATAAGGCAGATTGAAAATCTGGCAGCCGGCTGGAGCTTCGAAACGCGGCTGTTCGTTCTGCGCCGGTTGCGGCAGTACGATCCGCACCGTTCTCTGTTCGACTTTCTCACCGGCTGGCTGCGCGGGCTGTTCAAAACCGACGACCGAAGCTTCCAGTTCCTGCGCAACCCCGAACTGCTCAGCGACTGGCGCCGGCGCATCGAGGTTTCCGGCTCGCGCAATGCCGCGGCGACCTGGAACCGGATTCTCGGCCGTGAACTCAACTGGCACGATTACCACTACCTGCGCTTTCTCCTTGAAGAGCAGACCTCGGACGTCTATGTCCCGCCGGGTTTCCTGGAGATCTTCCGCAAACTCTACCATGCCCATATCCTGAAGGAGTACACCGAGGATCCGGCGGTACCCCGGGCGCCGCTGGTGCTGGTGATCGGCAGCAGCGGCAGCGGCAAGAGCGCCACCGTCAAGCAGGCCCTGGAGGGGGCGGTGTTCGCCGCCGAAGTGCGGCCGGTCATCGACCTGCAGGCGAAGAAGAAGGAAATCCTGGCCCAGGAGCCTTTCTGGCGCAGCCTGGAGGAAGTCGACCCGGAACTGGCCCTGCGTATCGAGCGCCGGCGCAAGGCGGAGCGGCTGCGCTTCATCTCCCGCCTGCCGATCATCAAGTTCATTTTCCGCGAGCGGGTGGCGCACGCCCTCTCCACCCTGGAGGATGAGGGGGTGGTGGTGGATTACGCGATGATCACGCCGAACGACTACCAGACGGCCTGGGCGGGAGAGCCGGGCAACTTCCTGCGCAAGGCGATGGGGGAGCCGCGCCGCACCTGTATCCGCCATCTGGAGGAGGCGCATTCCGCCTTCGGCCGGCCCGACCAGATGAGCAGCGTCAAGGGGCAGCAGAATACCCTGGTCGATGCCGCCAACATCATCCTCGACGAGATCGCCTACGGTCGCCGCGATTGTCTGCTGATCGCCACCACCGATCAGCCCGAACAGTTCGACCCGGCCATTTACCGGCGTTTCGTCGAACGCGGGCTGATCATCGACATCAGCGAGCTGTGGGAGGAGCCGGCCAATCTGCGGGAAGTGGTGCGGATGGAATTGCGGCGCAAGAATCTGGCGACGCACACCGGCGGCAACGGGGAGTTGATGGATGCGGTGATCGATGCGGCGGTGACGCGGCTCTACCCCATCTTCCGCGAGCGCAGCCTGCGCATCACGCCGGCCTATGTGCGCCGGCTGATCGATTCCCTGATCGCCATCAAGGGGGATTTCCGGGCCGAATACCTGGACGACCAGTTCCTGGTGCGCGACGCCCTCAAGTCGGTGGCCCGCAACGTCTACGGCTCTCTCTACAACAAGGTGGTGGGGCAGCTGGACCGCGGCATCCGCTGGGAAGACTATATCGGCGGGATCAAGAACGAATTCTCCGAGATGGCCAACAACTCCCTCTTCTACAATATCAGCGAGGAGAAGGGGGTGGTGCTCGCCGGCCCCCCCGGCTCGGGCAAGACCTACATGGTGCGCGCCTGGCTGGGCGACAACCGGGAGGTGCAGGACCTGGCCGTCAACCTGGGCGATCTCGCCGATCCGGTGAACCCCCTCGAGGGGATGGTCGAGAACCTGGAGAAGGTCTACGACATCGCCAAGATGCTCTCCCCCAGCATGGTCTTTTTCGATGAAGGGGACGCGGTGGCGCCGCGCCGTTCGGCCCAGGGAGGAAGCCCCTACGACAAGGTCACCAACAAATTTCTCTCCATCATCGATGGCGAGTCCCCTCTCTCGCGGGTCTTTACCGTTCTCACCACCAACCGGCTGGACATCCTCGATCCGGCCCTGATCCGCTCCAAGCGCCTGAAAGTCTTGAACGTCATGGGCAATATGCGGGATGAGGACGCGCTGCGCATCATGCGCAAGGAACTCGCCGGCATTCCTCTCGCCGATGATCTTACCTATGAGGAAATGACGCGCATGGCCCGCAGCCTGTGTGAGACTCCGGCCGATTTCACCGCCTTCGCCGAGAAGGTGCGCAGCCTGCGCTCCACCGAGGTGGAGGTGCTGGGCAAGCTGATGGAGGCGGTGCAGGGGACGGCGGAAGAGAGGGCCCGCTTCATCCGTTTCAACTACAAGATCCTGATTGGTCTGCTGGAGGGGATGGCCGGCGATCCGGCATTGGCGATGCGGGCCAGGCTCGGCGAGGAGGCGCTCCTGTCCTGTCTCGACCAGGCCGCGGAACGGCTGCACAAAGTGCAGATCGATGGGAACTTTCCGCTGACCCGCTGGCACCTGCAGAGCGCTCGCCAGCAAATGGCCGGCAGCCCCACCCGCAAAGGAAAACAGCAGCTCGACCAGTTCCTGGAGACCGAGCTTTCCCGCGAGCCGCAGGTCGGCTTCGTGGTCGGGGTCGGGGCGAACGAGACCACCGGCGTGCTGCTGCCCATCGCCTCCTCCCTGGTATACCGGGTTTTCCCGGAAAAGATCATGGTTACGGGTGCCGTTTCGACCACAGCTCCCGGCGCCGCCGAGCTCGACATGGCGGTGCAGATGACCAACCAGAGCGCCCGCGAGGCCATGACCCTGACCGAGAACTACCTGCAGGCCATCTGCCCGAATTTCAACGTTTCCCGCATCCTCGGCGACTTCCTCGAAGGCTATTCCCTGCACCACCAGCTGCTTTCCGCCTCTTACAGCACCGGCGGCCCCTCGGCCGGCTTCGCCCTGGCCATCAACACCCTGTCGGTGCTGCTCTGGCTGCCGGTGTTCAACGACTTCGGCATCACCGGCGCTCCCTGGACCAAGGGGGCGCAGCGGGGCGAGGTGGGGGCGTCGGTCATTATCGGCGGCCACCGGAAGAAGACGGAAAAAGTCCTGCAGTACCTGTCCCGTATGTACATGCCGGTGCAGAACTTCCTCGACCTGGAACCGGAACTGCTGCAGGCCTACCGCATGGATGGGCGGGATATCCGCGGTGTGCGCAGTTTTTCGGCTCTGGTCCCGGAGGTGTTCTTCTTCGGTGAAAGGCATGCGCGGCTGCTCGCCGATTTCCTGCGCAAAAGGCGGGAATTCGACCTGCTCAAGGAGCACGATGAGTTCTCTTTTGGTGAATTGGCGCGGCTGGAGGCTGAGCTGCGCGCCCAGGCGGAAGAGGAAATCCGCCGGCGGATGGAGGCGATGCGGGTGCAGGTGGAGAACGGATTGCGCGATTATGGCAGTCTGGAAGAGCTCTTCAGGGCTCAGCCGCAGCTGGCTGAGCGCAAGGAGGGCGTGGTCTGAACGGTCCGGACGCGGCTGGGTCGGCGCGGCTCTTTACTTGACAGCGTCGCCGGGATATGGCAAATCTTTCTCTCCCGAGTAAAAATTCCATGCAAGGAGCACGTCCATGGCCATGGTCAAATGGGATCCTCTGCGCGAGTTGCAGAGCATGCAGGAGGAGATGAACCGGCTGTTCGAACTCAGTCGGTCGCGCCTGCGGGGTGGACCGCTGGAAGAAGGGCTCTGGCAGCCGCCGGTGGATATCTATGAAGATGACCAGGAAATAGTAGTGAAGATGGAAGCCCCTGAAGTGAAACTGGAGGATATCACCATCAACATCGAGGATGAGCGCCTGATCATCGAGGGGGTAAGGCCCCTGGAATTCCGGGGGGAGCAGCTTCACTACCACCGCCTGGAGCGCAGCTATGGCCATTTCCGCCGTTTGTTCGCCCTGCCGGCACCTATCGACCAGGATCGCCTGACGGCAAGCTGCGAGCACGGCGTGTTGAAGGTGATTCTGCCGAAGAAGAATCCCGGCGGGGGACTGATTGAAGAGCGGAAAGAATGAAGGCGGGGAAAAATCAGGATATTGATCGCCAAGGGGCGGCCGTTCGGCCGCCCCTTTGGTTTAACCTTTGGCCTGCTGCACCTCCAGCAGTTCCGGTTCGCCGCCGGCCGCCAGCATGTCCCTCTCCTTCCCCCGCAGGTAGAGGCTGCGGCTAGGGAAGGCGATCTCCATTTCCAGTTCTTCCAGGATGTCCATAATCGCCGTGCAGACCTCCTCCCGCGCCTGCAGGTATTCTCCCCAGACCGTGGTGCGGGTGAAGCAGTAGACCAGGATGTCGAGCGACGAGGCGGCGAAATCGGTGAAGTGGACCAGCATGAATTCCTGGTCGATAGCCGAATGTGCCTGCAGCATCTCCCGGATGCGCGCCGTCGCCCGGCGCAGCTGCTCGGGGGTGGATTCGTAGGTCACCCCGACGGTCAGCTTGATGCGCCGTTTCGGCATCCGGCTGTAGTTGTTCACCGCCATGTTGGTGATGACGCTGTTCGGGACGCTGATCAGGGTCTGGGCAAAGGTGCGGATCTTGGTCGAACGGAAGCCGACCTCCTCCACCGTTCCCTCCAGATCGCCGGCCTTGATCCAGTCGCCGAGACAGAAGGGGCGGTCGAGGATGATCATCAGCGAACCGAAGACATTGGCCAGGGTGTCCTTGGCCGCCAGGGCGACCGCCAGCCCGCCGATGCCGAGAGAGGCGAGCAGGCCGGAAATCGAGTAGCCGAGGTTCTGGATCGCCATGAGCACGGCGATGAAGATGATGAAGGCGCGCAGGCTCTTGCGCACGAAAGGGGCGAGGTGGTCGTCCAGCGTCGATTCGGTGCGGTTCACCCAGCGGGAGAGCCAGGCATCGATCAGCGAGACCAGGTTGAACAGCGCCCAGGCGACGTCGAAGGTGACCAGCGCCTTGAACAGGGCGTTGGCGAAGCGCCGCAGGTCGAGCGGCTCGGTCGGCAGCCGCAGGGCCTGCGCCGCCAGATAGAGGCCGATGATGATGACCAGCAGTTCGGCCGGTTTGCGGATCCCCTCGAGGAAGAGATCGTCGTAGCGGCTGGCCGTCTTCCGGACAAAGGGGAAGAACACGTGGGTAAAGAGGTGGCCCAGGATCTTGCGCAGCACCAGGGCCGCCAGCAGCAGCAGGAAGGCGGCGGCAAAACGCCCCAGACTGATGCCGAGGAAGGTTTCGTTGAGCAGATGGGCAATATTTTCCATGGGGGAGCCTCCGGTAAACTGCCTTCTCTTACCAGATGCGACCGGCGAATGCAAGGGGCAGAACCAGTAAACTATCAACGCAAAGACGCAAAGGGGTGAGCCAAGGCGCAAAGAAAAATCCCGGAATTGAATCGCTTTTGCGTTAGGAATGAAGGTTATGGGCAACCTCGTTCCGCTTGCAGCGAACTGGACGGGGGGGCGAGGTCTGGTAGAATTAATGCGATAACTCATGAGAAGAAGGAGAGATGCCGCCATGGCCAAGAACCTGACCCAGAAAATCCTCGCTGCCCACCTGGTCTCCGGCCGCCTGGTGCCGGGGGAGGAGATCGCCGTCAAGATCGACCACACCCTGCTGCAGGACGCCACCGGCACCATGGCCATGCTGGAATTCGAGGCCCTCGGCCTCGACCGGGTCGAGGTCGGGCTGGCGGCGCAGTACGTCGACCATAACCTGCTGCAGACCGACAACAAGAACGCCGACGACCACGTCTACCTGCAGTCGGCCTGCGCCCGCTACGGCATACATTTCTCCCGGCCCGGCAACGGCGTCTCGCACCAGGTGCACATGGAGCGCTTCGGCCGCCCGGGGCTGACCATGATCGGCGCCGACAGCCACACCCCGGGGGCGGCGGGGGTCTCCATGCTGGCCATCGGCGCCGGCGGGTTGGACGTGGCGCTCGCCATGGCCGGCCACCCCTACGCTTTCCCTTGCCCGAAGGTGCTCGGGGTGAAGCTGACCGGCGAGCTGCCGGAGTGGGTGAGCGCCAAGGACGTGATCCTGGAGATGCTGCGCCGCTATGACGTCAAGGGGTGCGTGGGGAAGATCGTCGAGTACTACGGGCCGGGGGTGAAGACCCTCTCGGCCACCGACCGCGAGACGATCGGCAACATGGGCACCGAGCTGGGAGCGACCACCAGCATCTTCCCCTCTGACGAGCGCACCCGCGAATACCTGCAGGCGCAGGGGCGCGGCGACGCCTGGCGGGAGCTCTCGGCCGATGCGGGAGCCGAGTACGACGAGTACGACGAGATCGACCTCGCCAAGGTCGAGCCGCTGATCGCCTGCCCGACCTCCCCGGGGAACGTCAGGACGGTGCGCGAGGAGGCGGGGCTCAAGGTGGACCAGGTGATTGTCGGCTCGAGCGTCAACTCCTCCTTCCGCGACCTGATGGTGACGGCGAAGATCGCCGAGGGGCGCCATGCCCATCCGGCCACCTCCTTCCACATCAATCCCGGCAGCCGTCAGGTGCTGGAGAACGTCGCCGAAGCCGGCGGAGTGATGGCGCTGCTGCTGGCCGGCGCGCGCATCCACCAGTCGGGGTGTCTGGGATGCATCGGCATGGGGCAGGCGCCGGGGACGAATCAGGTGAGTTTGCGTACCTTCCCCCGCAACTTTCCCGGCCGCTCCGGCACCAAGGACGACCGGGTCTATCTCTGCTCGCCGGAGACGGCCGCGGCCGCCGCCCTCAAGGGGGTGATCACCGACCCGCGCGACCTGGGCAAGGAATTCCCCTATCCGAAGGTGCGCGACCCGGAGAAATATCTGGTCGACGAGGCCTCGATCATCTTCCCCTCGGAGGAGCTGCGCGGCACCGAGGTGGTGCGTGGACCGAACATCAAGAAGCTGCCCGACTTCGAGCCGCTTCCCGCCACTCTGGAAGGGGAGGTGGTGATCAAGGTCGGCGACAACATCTCCACCGACACCATCATGCCGGCCGGCAACAAGGTGCTGCCGCTGCGCTCCAACATCGAGGCGATCAGCGAGTTCGTTTACTATCAGATCGCCCCCGAGTTCTACCGGGAGTGCAAGGAGCGGGGAAATGTGGTGGTGATCGGCGGCGACAACTACGGCCAGGGCTCCAGCCGCGAGCACGCCGCCCTGGCGCCGCGCTACCTCGGCGTGCGGGCCAAGATCGTCAAGAGCTTCGCCCGCATCCACAAGGCCAACCTCTGCAATTTCGGCATCCTGCCGCTGACCTTCAAGGACCCGGCGGACTACGACAAGTTCGACAAGGGGAAAAAGGTGGTCTTCCCCGACGTGCGCAAGCACCTGGAGGCTGGCGACAACGAGATCCCGGTGGAGGTCGACGGGCAGAAGATCGTCACCGTCCTGCAGGTCTCCGAGCGCCAGCGCCGGCACCTGATCGAAGGCGGGACGCTCAATTTCGTCAAGCGGGAGCTGAAGAAGTAGGCAGGGAAAAAGCCAGGCGACCAAAGGCGGGTCCTCGGACCCGCCTTTTTCTTGTGCTTCTCCTGGCGATCTCTTCCGTTTCCGCTTCCCCGCCACCGGCCTCACCTTCTCTGTTCATCCGGTCCGCTTCCTGCCGGCCTGGCCGCAAGGGAAGATCATGTTTCTTCGCTAGAATTCGATTGAACCCCCGCCTGCCAATCGGCTAGAATTCCCTCGTGGCCGCTTTTGTTTTCCTTTCCTTTTCGTCTCCTGGTCCCACCGGAATGCCTTGAGCCGGCCTATGATTGCGGAGGTTTTTCCCTTGAACAGGATCTGCATTGTCACGCCAAGTTATCTGATCAAGAAAAAGAGTGAGTTTACCGAGGGGCTCAAGCAACTGGCGAAGCTGGGTTTTCATGTGATAAACCCGGAATTCCCGAAGGTGCTCCCCTCACCGGGAGAGAAGGCGGAGCAACTGCATGCGGCGTTTGCCGATCCGGCTGTAGATATCATCCTGGCCTTGCGCGGGGGCTACAGCGCGATGAAATCACTGCCCTATATCGACTTCGGGCTGATTAAAAAACATCCCAAAACCATAGCCGGCTTCAGCGACCTGAGCGCACTGCTCAATCCCATCCATGAGCGCACGGGGCTGGTAACCTTGCATGCCCCGATGGTGATTAATCTGGGCGCGCCGACGGCATTCACCCTTAAATCGTTTATGAACGCCGTAAAAGGCTACCCGGAGAAAAATCTCCTCAGAGGGGTCCCCATAAAGGTCTATAACCCCGGCACTGCCACCGGCATTCTCAAGGGCGGCAATCTCATTACGCTCACCGCTCTGATCAATACCGACTGGGAGATCGACACGGACAATTCGATAATCTTTCTTGAAGATGTCGATGAGAAGCTGCACGGAGTTGATCGTTGCCTGACTCAGTGGATTCTTTCCGACAAATTCAAAAATATCAAGGCTCTCATCCTTGGCGATTTCCGCGGGGTTAAAAGCAACCGGGTTTACGATGTCTTAGCTTCTCAGATCGAGTTGAAATTTCCGGTGATTCATTGTCCCTGTATCGGTCACGTCAGGAATAAAATAACTCTGCCGGTAGGTGCAGAAGTAGCGTTGGATACCGCCAGCAAAAAACTCTTATTAATTTAAATGGCTATAAGTGGGGAATGATAATGAATACCATCTGGCTCTTGCTACTCTCTGTCAGTATCGTTTTTGCGATATTCACCGGCAATCTGGAGGCCTTTACCAACTCGATTTTTGAAGGCGCCAAATCGGCGGTTGAGATTTCTCTCTTTCTGCTGGGGATCGTATCGGTCTGGATGGGGATAACCAGGATACTGGAAGACTCCGGGCTGATCTATCGGATCGCGCACCTGTTCAAGCCGATCATATCCCGCCTGTTCAAAAACATACCCGACGATCATCCTTCGATTTCGGCAATCACCCTCAATTTACTCGCCAACCTGTTCGGTCTGGGTAATGCCGCAACCCCTCTGGGGATCAAGGCCATGCAGGAACTCGATACCCTCAATCAGGACAAGGGCACCATCACAGCCGAAATGATGATTTTCATTGTAATAAATACTGCCAGCGTCCAGTTGATCCCATTTTCCGTCATCGGCATACTTGCCAGCTTCGGCGACCCAAATCCGGCCGCGGTTGTGCTTCCGGTACTGATTGCCACCGTCGTCTCTGCAATGGCAGCCTTGATGATCCTGTTTTCGTTCCGGAGGGTTTTAAAATGATCAAGTACGTCAACTACATCTCACTGCTTATTATCCCGTTATTCATTCTGTTTGCGATCCTGTACGGGGCTTTCAAGAAGGTCAGAGTTTATGACTCCTTCGTCGCAGGGGCCAAAGAAGGGCCGGCCATTATCCTCAACATTTTTCCCTACCTGCTGACGATTTTCATCGCCATAAAAGGTTTTCAGGCTTCCGGCGCCTTTGATTACGTAAGAAATGCTTTTTACAGCGTATTTTCCTTTCTGGATATACCGATAGAAGTCATCTCGATGTCGATCATCAAGCCTCTCTCCGGCAGCGCTGCAACCGCCTATTTTGCCGACATCGTCAAAACCACCGGCCCGGACTCGATGGCCACCAAAATGTCGGCGGTTATCATGGGAAGCGCCGAGACCACTTTTTATGTGCTGGCAGTTTACCTTGGCGCGGTGAGTATCAAAAAGACCCGTTATCTGGTGCCGGTATGTCTGATTGCCGATTTCATTGGAGTCATTGTCGCCGTTTACGTGGTGAGGTGGATTTTCTAGATGTGCAGACTTCTGGGCATCACCAATTTTGCCTATTCCAGGCATCACAAAATCGTCGAGAACTTCTGTGAACTCGCCCATGCCGGCGTCGTCATGGCGGGTGATCCTCCCGGGCACGCGGATGGCTGGGGGCTGGCCTTCTATCAGGGGGGGGACTCACTGTCCACAAAAGCGGTGTCAATCTGGTGCAGGAGACGGATAAAGTCCTCGGATTATTGAGCGCGACGGGCAACTCCCCGGTCATGATCCTTCATCTGCGCAAATCTGCCTGGGTCGACACCACCTGCACCCGGCACGCCCATCCCTTCCATTACAACGACGTGGTTTTTTTTCATAACGGAACTGTCTATGATTACAAGGGGTTGATTCCTGCCATCAAGACCCCATGCCGCGAAGATGCGCTGGACACGGAAGTCCTCTTTCATCATTTCATGAGTGCCGAAGATCCGGAGTTGGGCCGGGCTTTTCTGGATACTGTCTCCACAATCAAGAGACGGGAATACAGGTTTTCCGCCCTGAATTGCGTTTTCAGCGATGGAGCCCGATTATTTGCTTACCGTGATTATACGAAGGAACCGGATTACTTCTCCCTCTACAAGGCTTATCGGGAAGCCTCCTGCCTCATTTCCTCGCAGCCGCTTGATGACAGTATTCAATGGGAGATGATGGGGAAGGGAGAATTCTTGGCGATCGAGGTTGGGTAACCCGGCGCGTGTGCGATGAAGATCTGCCTGCTCGAACCTTTCCATGCTGGCTCCCACGCCGCCTGGGCCGAAGAGTACGCCCGCTGCAGCCGGCACGATGTCGAGCTGCTGACCCTGAGCGGACGGCACTGGAAGTGGCGCATGCATGGTGGAGCGGTGACCCTGGCGCGGCAGTTCCTGGCCAGCGGCTGCGACCCTGACCTGCTTCTCGTCAGCGACATGCTCGATCTGACCACCTTTCTCGCCCTGACCCGCCGCAGAACGTCCGGTCTGCCGACGGTCCTCTATTTCCACGAAAACCAGCTCACCTACCCCTGGTCGCCGGCCGATGCCGACCCGATCCGGCAGCGCGATGCCCACTATGCGTTCATCAATTACACCAGCGCCCTGGCCGCTGACGCCGTGCTGTTCAACTCCCGCTATCATCTCGAAGCCTTCGCCGGGGAATTGCCGGCCTTTCTCAAGAGCTTCCCCGATCAGAACGAGCTCGGGAGCCTGGCGCTGCTGGCGGCCAAAAGCGCCGTGCTGCCGTTGGCGCTCGATCTGCAGCGTCTCGACCAATACCGGTCGGAACAGCCGAAGGCCGCGGCAGCACCGCCGCTGATCCTCTGGAATCACCGCTGGGAGTACGACAAGGGTCCCGAGGAATTCTTCGCAGCGCTCTATCGCCTGCAGGACGAAGGTCTCCCCTTCGAAGTGGCGATCCTCGGCGAAGCGTACCGCAATGTACCGCCGATCTTCGCCGAAGCGCGGCGGCGGCTCGGCAAGCGGCTCGTCCAGTTCGGTTACGCCCGGGATTTCGCCGAATATGCCCGCTGGCTCTGGCGGGCCGACATCCTGCCGGTCACCTCCCGCCACGACTTCTTCGGGGCCAGCGTCGTGCAGGCGATCTACTGTCACTGCACGCCCCTGCTGCCGAGACGGCTCGCTTACCCCGAGCACCTGCCGGAATCGCTGCAGGACCGTTTCCTCTATGACGGCTTCGAAGGCCTGCTGAGCCGACTGCGCGAGATGCTCGGAAATCCGCCCCGGGAGACGGGGGAACTGCGCGCCCATGTCGCCCGGTATGACTGGGGGAGTTGGCCGGGCGTTATGATGATCTCTTGGGGACACTCGGGGTTGAGGGCGCCGTCGCCATCAGGGATTCTCCAAGCGGCGTCCGCTAGGGAGAGGCGAAAAGGATTGGGCCTTGGGACAGTTCCGGGGGTCAGAGCTCCAAATATCAAATTGATATTTGGAGCTTTGACCCCTTAGCCTCCTCACTGGCAGGCAGCACGTGGCTCACTTGCAATTTGAATCCACCCCCTCGCCCCCGGCAGATGGCCCCTGGGTGAGCAGGTGAAATCGATAGCTGCAACAAGCCTTATGTGAAAACGGGTCAGAATGTACTGGGGATTTATTCAGCTCACAGGCGTAGCAAAGCTCCTGGGCTTGATGGTCAGGATCGAACAGCTGATTTTTTCCAGAACGAATTCGGCGGTGTTGCCGACGAGGAGACCCGGCAGACCGGTCCTTGCCACCGTTCCCATCACGACGATATCGGGCTTTTTCTTTTCGATCACCCCGGCCAGAGTCGGCCCCGGCTCCCCCTTGAACAGACTCGAGCGGATCGGGGTGTCGGCATAGGGGAGGAGCAAACGGTCCAGCCATTCCCGGCGGGTCTTCTGCACATTTTCAGCCAAGGTAGAGATTTCCTCTTGGCTCACCCTGAAACGTGGTCCGCGCAACATTTCCTCGCCATCGAGCTGCCAGGCGTGCACCACATCGATGTTCGCCCGCTCTATTTTCGCCAGAGATATCCCGATTTTCAGAAGATCTGCATGCAGGCGCAGTTTCTCCGGATCGGAAGGGTCCGGGTCGACAGCGATGAGGATTTTGCCGAACGGTTTTCTCTGCGTCGGCTTGATGATCCACAGCGGGCAGGGACATTTGCGCAGCAGATGCAGATCGGTACTGTCGAGAGACTTTTTGCCCGACCGGTTTTTCGGTTTGATGATCAGGTCATGCGCATCGGAGAGTACGGCGCGGATCAGTTCGATAAAAGGCTTGCCGGTCAGGATTTTGATCTCTGCCTTTACCGCGGGGTCGAGGCGCCCGGCCAGCTTCTGGAGATGGTTCCGAGCCAGCGTACGGGCGGCATCCTCCAGCGCATTCAGTCGGGTTCTCGACAGAAAATAGCTGGCCGCCCTGGGGATTTCTTCCATGACGATGGCAAGGGTGAGACGTGCCTGGTTGCTACTGGCCAGACGGCTGGCCCGGTCGATCGCGGCCATGTCCTCCTTGCCGCCGCAGGAAGCGAATAAAATATTTTTAAAACGCTCCATCGAAAAGCCCCCTGGTTGGTTCTGCTAGTATATCATCTGTATTTTACCTAATAAGAATTTGCTTGTGGAAACGGAGCTTTCTCTGCGGCTACGCTGAACAGTGGCTGATATGTCAAGTACGCAAACGGAAGAACACAGGCCGGAAAAAACAACGGTGCTGCTTGCCCTTGTTCCAGGGGTGCTGTTTTTATTGCTGCTCTGCGCCCTGTCCGTCCTTCCGCTTCCCTGGCGGCTGATACAGCCATGGCTTCCCTCTTTGGACATCGAACTGGCCATTTACGTCGATGGCCTGGCCGCCCAGTTCCTCCTCCTGATCACCGGGGTCGGCACTCTGGTGTTCATTTACGGCGCCGGCTATCTGGCAGGCGATCCCCGCCGGCACCGCGTCTTCATCCTGCTGCTTCTGTTCATGACAGCCATGATCGGTGCGGTGGTCAGCAATCATCTTCTGGTGCTTTTCCTTTTCTGGGAGCTGACCAGTGTGCTCTCCTTTCTGCTGGTAGGTTTCGACCATGCGCAGGAGGCGAGCCGCAAATCGGCGCTGCAGGCGCTCCTGGTCACCGGCGCCGGCGGGTTGTGCCTGTTGGCCGGGATGATTCTGCTCGGACAGATCGCCGGAACCTACGACATCCAGTCTCTCCTCGCCGGCGCCCCGGCATTTCTGGACGATCCGCGTCTTCGGCCGGCACTGATCCTGATCTTCCTTGGCGCATTTACCAAATCGGCGCAATTCCCCTTTCATTTCTGGCTGCCGAACGCCATGGCCGCGCCGACCCCGGTGAGTGCCTACCTGCATTCGGCGACGATGGTCAAACTGGGGATCTATCTGCTGGCGCGCCTCGACGCCGCGTTCAGCGATCTGCTCTTCTGGGAGTACGCGCTGGTCGGCGTCGGCACGCTCACGGCGGTTTTCGCCGCCTTCCAGACCCTGTACGAACGCGACCTCAAGCGCATTCTCGCCTGGTCGACGGTGGCGACGCTGGGGACGCTGACCATGCTTGTCGGCCTGCCCGGAGAAGGCGCCGCCCTGGCGGTTGCCACCCTCTTTTTCGCCCATGCGCTGTACAAGGCGCCGCTCTTCTTCGTCGCCGGCAACCTCGATCATGGCGCCGGCACCCGCGATATCGACAAATTGACCGGCATGCGCCGCTACATGCCGTGGACCGCCGCCGTCGCCCTGCTGGCCGGTCTGTCGATGGCCGGACTGCCGCTGACCTTCGGCTTCGTCGCCAAGGACGCCATCACTTTCGCCAAAGCGCAGGCCGAAGTCCTGCACCTGGTGAGCTATGCCACGGTGTTCATCAACGGCATCGCCGTAGCGGTGGCCGCCATCGCCGCCGTGCGCATCTTCTGGGGGAAGGATACGGTGCCGCGCCAGGCGCATCCGCATGAGGCGCCTTTCAGCATGCTCTTCCCCCCGCTGGCGCTGGTAGCGGTCGGACTGCTTTTCGGTGTCGCCCCGACGCTGGTCGATCCCGTCCTCGGTGCCGCGGCGCGGGCCATCGCGCCCGGCTTCGCAGCGGGAGCAGCCGAGACCGCCTACGATCTCCTGCCGGTCCTGGAGGCGACGCTGGGCACTATCCTGTTCGGTGTTCTGGCCTATTGGCAGTGGGACCGGCTGCATCGTCTCGTCAACCGTATCCGCCACTTGGAACATTACGGCCCGGAATCGTGGTACCGGAATATTATCGGATTTCTGCCGCAGATAGCTTCCCGGCAAACCCGCCTGCTGCAGCATGGCCTGTTGCCCGGTTACCTGCTGACGCTGATCGGCGGGGCCGTGCTGTTGATGCTGTTGTTTCTTTTCGCCGCGCGCCCGGCCGGGGTTTGGCCGGCCGTCTCGACGCTGAGCGCGCCGGTCCTCGGCGCCTCCCTGCTTATCGCCGCCGGCGCTGTCGCCGCCCTTTGCGTACGCGATCATCTGGTGCTGCTGCTGGTGGCGGGGCTGGTCGGCTACGGCAGCGCCATTCTCTTTCTTTTTACCGGCGCCCCCGACCTGGCTTTTACCCAGTTTGCCGTCGAAACGATCTTCGTGGTGGTCGTCGCCTCCGTCCTGCTCCGGCTGCGCCGGCACCCGGCGGCGGTAAAGGCTCCTGCCGAAAAACGATTGCGGCCACTGGCGCTCGGCATTTCGATCGCTTTCGGCGCCCTCCTGACCGTGCTGGTGCTGCTGGTCTCCGGCCGCCCTTTCGATACGCAGCTGTCGGACTTTTTCGCGGCGCAGAGCCTGCCGGCAGCGCACGGACGCAATGTCGTCAACGTCATCATCGTCGATTTTCGCGCCCTCGATACTCTCGGTGAAATTGCGGTGCTGGCCTTTGCCCTGCTTGCCGCCCTGCCCCTGCTCAAGATCGCACGCCGGAGGCGGCCATGACGCCGCGGGCACTGATCGCCGAAGTTTTCATGCGCCTGCTTTATCCGCTGCTGCTGCTCGCTTCCGTCTGGGTGCTGCTGCGCGGCCACAATGCTCCGGGCGGCGGCTTTATCGGCGGGCTGCTGGCGGTGGCGGCAAGCGCCGCCTATGCCCTGGTCTTCGGCGCCGCACCGGCCCTGCGGCGACTGCCGCTGCAGCCCGTGCGCCTCGCCGGCTGCGGCGTCCTGCTGGCCGTGCTGAGCGGCATGCCGGCGCTGCTGCAGGGATCGCCCTTTCTCACCCACCGCTGGGCAAGCCTTCCCCTGGGCGGAACGCAGCTGCCGCTTTCCACGGTGATCCTCTTCGATCTCGGCGTCTATCTCTGCGTCTGGGGGGCGATCGGCGGCTATTGTCTGGGGCTGGTGGGCGCCATCGAGGAGGAAGGATGATCTGGGCGGTGGCTTTGGCCCTGGGGGTCGTGGTCGCGGCGGGCACCTACCTGGCCCTGTCGCGCGATCTGCTGCGCTGCCTGATCGGCCTGGCCCTCCTCGGCAACGGCATCAACCTGCTGCTGTTCGCCAGCGGCCGCCTCGGCAGCAATGCCCCGCCGGTGATCCGCGCCAGCGAATCGCTTCTCGAAGCGGCCGCCAATCCGCTGCCGCAGGCGCTGACCCTGACCGCCATCGTCATCAGTTTCGCCTTGCTCTGCTTTTCCCTGGTTCTGGCGGTGCGGATCGTCCGCTTGACGGGGAGCGACGACATCCATCAGCTGCGGGCGGCCGAGCCGCCGTCTGCCGATGCCGTCAAGCCGGCACTCGAGGAGGCGCCGTGACGCTGGCCCTTTCCCCTCTGCTGGTCCCCTTGGCCACCGCCTTCCTCTGTACGCTGACGATGTCCGCGCCGCGCCTGCAGCGGGGGATCAGCTTCGGCGGCGCCCTGGCGCTGCTGTCCTGTGCCGTCGCCCTGCTGCGGCAGGTCGTCGCCCACGGAACGGTGACGCTGGTGGCCGGCAACTGGCCGCTCCCCTTCGGCATCGAATTTGCCGCCGATCGCCTTGGCGCCGCCCTCGTTCTGGTCGCCGCCCTGATGCTGACGATCACTATTCTGTGGCAGAAGAGCGATGTCGATGCCGCGCCGCCCTCACCGGCGCTGCACCCGCTGCTGCACGGGCTGGTGGCCGGCGCGAGCGGCGCCTTCCTGACCGCCGACCTTTTCAATCTGTACGTCTGGTTCGAAGTGGCGCTGATCTGCTCTCTCGGCCTGCTGGCACTGGGGGGCAGTCTGCGCCAGCTCGACGCCACGCTCAAATATTTCGCCCTCAATCTGGTCGGCACCCTGCTGCTGCTGACCGCCGTCGCCCTGCTCTACGCGACCACCGGTCAGCTCAATTTCGCCGCCCTGGGAGCCGCCGCGGCGCGCCAGGATGCCGCCCTCATGCTGCCCCTCATCGGTCTGCTGCTGATCGCCTTTCTGGTCAAGGCGGCGGCCTTCCCCTTCTTTGCCTGGCTCCCTGCCTCCTATCACACCCTGCCGGCGCCGGTGCTGGCGCTCTTTTCCGCCCTGCTCAGCAAGATCGGCATCTATGCGATCATCCGCACCCTGGGCGCGCTCTTTCACCCGGCGCCGGGGCTGCTCTTCGCGGTCCTCGGCTGGATCGCCCTGCTGTCGATGCTGACCGGCGTCCTCGGCGCCGCCTACCACTGGGATATGCGGCGCATTCTGGCCTTTCACAGCGTCAGTCAGATCGGCTACATCCTGCTCGGCATCGCCCTGGCCTCCCGCGCCGGGAACGCCGCGGCCATCTTCTTCACCCTCCATCACAGCACGGTCAAGGCCGGCCTCTTCCTGACCGCCGCCCTCGTCTGCCGCCACACCGGCCATTACGACCTGCGGCGGATCGGCGGGCTGTACGCCGCCCGCCCCCGCCTGGCGGTTCTCTTTCTGCTGCTCGCCCTGTCGCTGGTCGGGATCCCCCCGTTCAGCGGCTTCTGGGGCAAATATTTCATCGTCCTCGAAAGCATCCGCCAGGGAGAATTTCTCTGGGCCGGCGTCGCCCTGTTCGTCGGCCTGCTGACTTTTTACTCGATGATGAAGATCTGGCTGGAAGCCTTCTGGAAACCGCATCCGGACAGCGGCTGGCAGCCGCCGAGCGGCGGGCGCCTGCTCCCCGCCTATACCGGTCTGGGGGTTCTTGTCCTGATTGCTTTGTGGATGGGGTTGTATCCCGAACCGCTGATCGCCTTCGCCGGCGACGCTGCGGCCACCTTGCGGGGAGGTTTGCCATGAAATGGCGCCCGATCATCCTGCTCCGCCTGTTTCTCCGCTTTATCGGCCACTGCGTACTGTCGGGGATGACGACGGCAAGAATCATTCTGCAGCGCACCTCGCCACCGGCGGGGCTGGTCCGTCTGCGTTTCGCGCCGATGACCCCCACCGGCGCCGCGGTGCTGGGAGCGCTGGTGACCCTCACTCCCGGCAGCAGCGCCATCGATATCGATCTGGAACGGGGCGAAATCCTGCTGCACCTGCTCGACATCAGGACCGCCGATGCGGCCCTGGCAACGATCCGGAACGACTTCGAAGAGGACATCCGCGCCTTGTTTCCGCAGGAGAAGTCATGATCACCCTCCTCGTCGTGCTGGTCCTTGGCTGTGTCCTTCTCGGCGCCCTGCGCTTCGTGCGCGGCCCCGCCGATGCCGACCGGATCATTGCCCTCGACATCCTGTTTTCCGCCGCGGTCGCGTTGTGTGCACTGGCCGCCCTTACCACCAGACGCGTGCTGTTTCTCGATATCGCCATCGGCGTGGTGCTGATCGGATTTGTCGCCACCCTGGCCTGGGCGCGCCTGGTGGAGAAGGGCCGCCCTGCGCACGGGGAGCCGAAGCCATGACCGCAGCCGGCATCCTTCTTCTGAGCCTCGGGGTTCTCATCCTGCTGCTGGCAAGCGCCGGGCTGTTCGTCCTCCGGGACGCGCTGTCGCGCCAGCATGCGGCCACCAAGGCCGGTTCCCTCGGAATCGTCTTCATCATGGCCGGCACCGCCCTTCTCGGCGGCGACTGGTCATGGGGCTGGCGCGCCCTGCTCATCGTCCTGCTCGTCTGGCTGACCATGCCGGTCGCTTCGCACGTACTCGCCCGTGCCGCCCTCCGCGAAGGGAGCGACGCCGCCGAAAGCGAAGCCTCTTGAATCGGGGCCTGCTAAGGGGTCAAAGCTCCAAATTTCAAATTTGATATTTGGAGCTTTGACCCCTTGTTTCTCTACTTGTTTCTCTTCCAGGGTCGGCGCCGGCCCTGAACTTCAAGCAACCGCTTCTTTGGACTGATTCGCTCGTGGCTCGTTGGCGGTTGACTGGCTGGCCAGGTAGGCCATGTGGTCGTGCATCAGCGCGCCGTGCGGCAGTGCCTCCCAGAAGGGCCCCAGATCCCGGCGGATCTTGTCGGTGAAAAAGTCGGGAAGCGTCTTCGTTTCGCCTTCAAAAAAGGCCCGCAACTGGCCGCCCGCCCGCAACTGGCCGTGAAGCTTGTTGTAATATTCGACCTTCTTGTTGGTTGCCGCGCGCAAGGCGCTGTACCAGCGCGTGTGAAAGCCGGTGGTGGCCCGCAAGCGCCGGGCGATGCGCGTCATCGAATGGGTATCGCCGAAGAGGTCGGCGACATGTCCGAAAAAGTCTGGCCAGCCGTAGTGCTTTGGTCGGACATTCATGCCGCGTGTGCTGTTCAAAAAATGGAAGGGAACCGGGATGACCCGACCATCGGACTGGAATTCGAGATTGAGCGGTGCCGCCCGGCCATAGGCGGTCAACAGCGAGTAGACGGGAAAGGCGCCCGGTGCGAGGTCGAGGAATCGCTTGGTGAGCTCGAACGGCTCGGCACCCTCGTCACAATCGAGACCGAGCATCAAGTTGGTCTGCACGAAGGGAATATAGCGTAGGATCATGTTGACCTGCTCGGCGACCTGCCGGACTTTGTCCATCCCCATATTGTTTCCCGATTTTGACTTGTTACCGAGCGAATACCAGGATTCGATGCCGGGCAATACGGCGACGAAGCTGTTTTTCTTGAGCCGTTTGAGATGAGATTCGGGTAATAGCGACAGGCTGCTCTCGGCAATGAAATCCATGCGGCCAGGCGGCACCGCTTCCTCGATGGCGGAGAGATAGTCGTCGAAGCAGATGCCGAAATTGGGGTCGTGCCAGGCAATGCGCGGTCGCTTCACCTGCTTTAGCAAAAAGCGCAGATCCTCGCGCATCTGGTCGAAGCCGAGGGTCTGATAGTCGATAACGGAATCGATGCAGAAGCTGCACGTGTAGGGACACCCCGTGCTGCCGATCATCGGAATGATCTTGAAAGCAGG
Organism: uncultured delta proteobacterium; assembly: GCA_963816395.1. Classification (GTDB taxonomy): domain Bacteria; phylum Desulfobacterota; class Desulfuromonadia; order Desulfuromonadales; family JACZKF01; genus CAWFKQ01. Next base: position 673,838 of record CAWFKQ010000016.1, read on the forward strand.
CGCCTTCCTGATCGTCGCTTCGATGAATTTCCAGCGCTCGCGCACACCGGGCAGCATGGTAGGCTGCTTCCTCGATGCCATCAGACGCCCGAAGGGCCGGTGCGGGGCGCCGTCGGCCAGGACGTCTTCAACGATGCCCTTGTCGGTCAGGCCCAGCACATAATCGAAATAGAGGGCCGCATCCTCCGGATAGCAGCGCGCATGCGGCCCGCCGAGCACCGTCACCGCGCCGTGGCGGCGGAAGATCGCGCTGATGGCATAGGCAAGTTGCGCCGAGAGCGTGAAGGCGCCGATGAAGGCGATGTCGGTATCGTCGAGCAGGTCCCGGTTGAACTCCTCGATCCCGGTATAGCAGATGAACCGCACCTCATGCCCGAGCTCTTCGCACCAGACCGCGATCGCCTGCGGCATGATGCTGGCCTTGTTCGCGTTCATGACCCTGGAATAGAGTTTACTGGTGGGTTTGTTGCTGACGATATCGATGATGGTGATCTTTAAATGTTTCACTAAGAGTCCTCATCTTGTTTGCATAGAATTGATCTCCGCGTGAGCCGATTCTAGACTGCCACGTCTAAGGCAGGTTTAGGGGGTGGGGGGAACGTTTTCTCCCCGAAGCGACCGACGACTCCTCCTTGTTCAGGACCACAATGAGATCGATCTCGCTCTCGTCGCCGGCCGTGCCCAGGGCATGAGAGCCGAACAGGATGATTCTGGACGGATTCAGGGAAATCAGCCGAGTTTTAATCTCATCAATAAGCTGAAGCTGCTTCGGCCCCATGTTCGTCTCCTGTGCGGTGGGAAATCTCATGCCAGAATCATCCCAATCCGCTCTCTTGTCAAGAAAACCCATTGGAACCTCATGGCTTTTAGACGCAAGCCATAAAATAAAGGGGCAAACCCACCAAGGTTCGGCCCTTTCACATGTGCGCCAGGCATGGCGCGTAGCGCCTTGACTGGCGCTGTTTTGGCCGTTGTGGTGGCGGCCGGATGACTTGGGGGTGCAAGTCCCCTGTGGACCCTGATGGCGGGAACCACTAGCCGGACGGCAAGGGTGTCCACCGCGAGGTGGAATCTGAAGGAAGCCGCAGGCAAACTCCCGGCCCGACGAACAGAAACCGCATATGAGGCAGTCTCATCCGGGCGAGAAGGCATGTATCTTCAAAGCCCTATAGCCATCCGGGAGGATGGGGCTGTAGATGCGGCGGGTATATGGGAGGAAGGTCACGCGCATTACCCTGGGAGGTCTGTCGGCCTGCCTCGTGCTACTGGCGTCGAGAGGCGTTGGGATGGGTCGGCAGAAGTCAGCAGAGGCCATACGAGTCGGTTTAACCATCCGGCAAAGGGCCGAACATGAAGGAAGCGGCCAGGAGCCTCGAATTTCGATGACGACAGGAGCAGCAGAAGGCCGGGTTGAGAGGCCCGGCGCCACGCCGGAGGGTAGCGGTCAGAAACCGCGAGGGCACGGCAGTGGTGCGGCAAACGTCACGGGAAGGAGAGCCACTTGCTGGCCGGAAGCGGCAACGGGACTGATGGAGAAGGTCGTCAGTCGCGGCAACATGATGGCGGCCTACTCGCGGGTCATGCGCAACAAGGGAGCGCCCGGCACAGATGGCATGCCGGTAACGGCCCTGAAGGGTTACCTGCAGAACGAGTGGCCGCGCATCAGGGAAGAACTGCTGGCGGGGAGATATCACCCGCAACCGGTGCGGAAAGTAGAAATCCCCAAACCGGGAGGCGGAGCACGGATGCTGGGAATCCCCAGCGTCCTTGACCGGCTCATCCAGCAGGCGGTGCACCAGGTTTTAAACCCGCTGTTCGATCCCGGATTTTCGGAAAGCTCCTACGGGTTTCGCCCCGGCAGAAGCGCCCATCAAGCCATCAAGGCAGCTCGCAAGCATGTAGAAAGCGGCCTGAGATGGGTGGTCGATATCGACCTGGAGAAATTCTTCGACCGCGTCCACCACGACACCCTCATGTCGCTGGTGAAACGCAAGGTCGCAGACCGCCTGGTGCTGTCTCTGATCGACAGCTACCTCAAGGCTGGGATACTCGAAGGAGGATTGATCACGGCACGGGTGGAAGGTACGCCGCAAGGTGGACCGCTCTCCCCGCTGCTGTCCAACATCCTGCTTGACGAACTGGACAAGGAACTGGAGGGAAGGGGTCACACGTTCTGCCGTTACGCCGACGATTGCAACATCTACGTTGCCACGCGCACGAGCGGCGAGCGGGTCATGGCCTCCCTCACCAGTTACCTGTCCGAGCGGCTCAAACTCACGGTCAACCAAGTCAAAAGCGCGGTCGATCGTCCGTGGAAAAGAGCGTTTCTGAGCTACAGCATGACCTGGCACCGCCAACCACGGCTGACCGTGGCCAAGAAAGCGGTTGCCAGGCACAAGGCCACTCTCAAGACGATCTTTCGACGGGGCAGGGGGAAGCGCCTCCAAACCACCATCGAAGAGACCACCCTGAAACTGCGGGGCTGGCTGAACTACTTCCGGTATGCGGAAGTAAAAGGCATCTTCGATGAACTGGATGGCTGGCTGAGGCGGAAACTGCGGCGGATTCTTTGGAAGCAGTGGAAGCGTCCCTATACGCGAGCCAGGAACCTGATGCGGCGGGGGTTATCGGAGGCGACTGCATGGAAATCGGCCACAAACGGCCGCGGCCCCTGGTGGAACGCAGGGGCCGCGCATATGCACAAAGCCTTTCCGAAGTCCTACTTCGATAAACTGGGACTGGTGTCTCTCATGGACCAGTACCACCGACTTCAACACACTTCATGAACCGCCGTGTACGGAACCGTACGCACGGTGGTGTGGGAGGACGGCGGGGGTGACCCCGCCTCCTACCCGATCTGATATTCTCACGCCTGTTCAGGCGACACTTCCCCTCGCCAGCTCCAACAAAATCCGATATTCCTCCCCAAACCGGCAAACCGCCTGATCGGAAGCAATACAGGCAATCAGGTCGGCAATAGCCGGAAACAGCCTTGCTAGCGATCCCCTCGCCGATATATGGTAGCTATCGAAATATTTCCAAGCCGACCGAAAGGCCTTCCATGGTGGTCTCGAACAAAAATCCGCGAAAACTTACGCCTATTCGGGACAGGCGGGAGGAGGTGCGGTGAAATCGCTCCTCCGCCTCTATGCCTATCTGCGGCCGTACCGCGGCCGGGCCGCCGTCGCCCTGCTCCTGCTCTTTGGCATGGTCGGGGCGGACCTGCTCATCCCGCGCCTGACGCAGCGGATCATCGATCAGGGGATCGGGGCGCACGACCTCCAGGTAGTCATCCATACGGCCTTCATCATGGTGGGCGCTTCGCTCCTGTCCGCGGTCTTTGCCACCGCCAACAATTACCTCTCGGTGAGCGCCGCCATGGGGTTCGGCGCCGATATCCGCAGCGCCCTCATCCGCAAGGTGCAGTCCTTTTCCTTTGAAAATCTCGACCGGCTGCAGACCGGCAAACTCATCGTCCGCTCGACCAGCGACGTCAATGCGGTGCAGATGATCGTGATGCTGTCGCTGCGCATCCTCACCCGGGCGCCGATCTGGACGCTCGGCGCCAGCGTCCTGCTCATTCTCACCAGCCCCCGGCTCGCCCTGATCATGGCGGGGTTCGTGCCGCTGATCGTCGTGCTCGTCTGGCTCTTTGCCCGCCGGACCCAGCCGCTGTTCCTGCGGGTCCAGCAGGGGCTCGACCGGCTCAACGTCGTTCTCCAGGAAAACCTCGCCGGGATGCGGGTGGTCAAGGCCTTCGTCCGCACCGGGCACGAAGCGGAGCGCTTCGATGAAGCCAACCAGGAGCTGATGCGCCGGACGATCGGGGTCGCGAGCCTGATGGCGGTCTTCGCCCCATGCATGCTCCTGGTCCTCAATCTGGCGATCGTCGCGGCGGTGTGGCTCGGCGGCCATATCGCCTTCGCCGGCGGGACTGTCGGTCGGCGAAGTGGTGGCGTCCATCAACTATCTCTCCTTTGCCCTCTTTCCGATCCTCATGCTCACCGGCATGATCGGGCCCATCGCCGCGGCGGATGCCTCGGCGCGCCGGATCCTGGAGGTGCTCGACGCCGAACCGGCCGCCCGCCCGGCGGCAAATGCCGTGCGCCTCACCCAGCCCCGCGGCCGGATCGCCTTCGAGGGGGTCGGCTTCAGCTATGCCGGCACCGGTGCCGAGCCGGCGCTGGCGGATGTTTCCTTTGTCGCCGAACCCGGGGAAACGGTGGCCATCGTCGGGGCCACCGGCTCCGGCAAGTCGACGCTGATTCATCTCATCCCCCGTTTTTACGACGTGACAGCCGGCCGGCTCACCTTCGACGGCATCGATGTGCGGGAACTGGATCCGCACTCCCTGCGCGGTGCGATCGGTATCGCTCTGCAGGAGTCGGTCCTGTTCAGCGGCAGCGTGCGCGACAACATCCGCTACGGCCGGCCGGCCGCCGGCGAAGAAGAAGTGAGGGCCGCGGCGCGGGCGGCCCAGGCCGACGAGTTCATCAGCGCCCTGCCCGCAGGCTACGACACGCTGATCGGTCAGCGCGGGGTGACGCTCTCCGGCGGGCAGCGCCAGCGGATCGCGATCGCCCGGGCGCTGCTGGTCAAACCCAAGGTCCTGATCCTGGACGATTCGACGAGCGCCCTCGATATCGAAACGGAAGTCCGGCTGCAGGAGGCCCTCGATCAGCTGATCGCCGCCTCAGACCACGCCACGACCCGCTTCATCGTCGCCCAGCGGATCGGCACGGTCCTCCTCGCCGACAAGATCGTCGTTCTCGATCAGGGGCGGATCAGCGCCATCGGCAGCCACCGCCGGCTGCTCGATCACCAGCGCGGTTTACCGGGATATCTATCGTTCCCAGCTGGGGGAACCGGCGGCGGGGAAAGCAGGTCGGCATGGCTGACGGGAAAGCGCCCAAGGCCTCGCCGGTCCCCCTGCACGGCCTGCCGGGGCCGGGAGGGAGGGGCGGCCCCGGCCACGCCGCGGAACGGGCCAAGGATGTTCGGGGCGCGCTGCGCCGCCTGCTGGCCTATCTGCGCCCCCATCGGCGCACCCTTGTCCTGGTGGCCCTGATCGCCGCCCTCGGAACCGTGCTGGCGGTGGCCGCCCCCTACCTGATGGGGCGGGCCATCGATCAGCTGGTCGGCGGCAAGCCGGCCGCTCTCCTCCGCCTGATCCTGCTCATGCTGGGCGCCTACGTGCTCTCCGCGGCGGCGCAGCTGATCCAGGGCGTTCTGGTCGCCGATATCGCCCAGCAGGCGATGCGGGCTCTGCGGGCCGAGCTCTTCGCTCATCTCCAGAAGCTGTCCCTGCGGTTCTTCGATTCCCGGCGGCAGGGGGACCTGATGAGCCGGCTGACCAACGATATGGATGCGGTCAGCCAGGTCCTGACCTACAACGCGGCGCAGCTGTTTACCGGTATCCTGACCCTGGCCGGCATCCTGGCGATCATCTTCGTCCTCAGCCCCTGGCTGGCCCTCGGCTCGATGATCGCCTTTCCCCTGATGATCGGTCTCGTCGGCCTGGCCGGGCGCAAGACCCGGTCGGCTTTCCGCAGCTATCAGAGCCGGCTGGGGGCGCTGAACGCCGTGCTCGAAGAGACCTACAGCGGTCAGCGGGTGGTGCTCGCCTACGGCCAGGAAGAGAGCGTACTGGCGCATTTCGACCAGGCGAACGAGGCGGTGCGGACGGCCGGCGTGCGGGCCATGAGCCTGGCCATGCTGGTGATGCCGATGATGGGGATCCTGTCGAACCTGAACGTGGCCATTCTCTGCGGCCTGGGCGGCTGGCTGGCGATCCGCGGGGTAGTGACCATCGGTACGATCGCCGCCTTCATCACCTACTCGCGCCGCTTTGCCGAGCCGCTGCGCCAGCTGGGCAACCTGTACAACCAGGTCCAGGGCGCGCTGGCCGGGGCCGAACGGATCTTCGAGCTGCTGGATACCGCTCCGGACCAGGTCGATCCCCCGGACGCCCTTCCCCTCCCCAGGGTGGCGGGGGAGGTGCGCCTCGAACACGTCACCTTTTCCTACCTGCCCGGCTATCCGGTGTTGAAGGACGTCTCTCTCCATGCCCGGATCGGCGAGCGGATCGCCCTCGTCGGGCCGACCGGAGCGGGAAAAACGACGCTGGTCAACCTGCTGTCGCGCTTCTACGATCCGGAGGCGGGGACGATCCGGATCGACGGCATCGATATCCGTACGGTGACGCGGGACAGCCTGCGGCGCCAGCTCGGAGTGGTCCTCCAGCAATCGTTCCTGTTCAGCGAGTCGGTGCTGGAGAACATCCGCTACGGCCGGCTGACCGCCACCGACGAAGAGGTCTTCGCCGCCGCCCGGCTCGCCCATGCCGACGGCTTCATCCGCCGGTTGCCGCAGGGCTACGATACGCCCCTTGCGGAGCGGGGCGGCAACCTTTCCGAAGGGCAGCGCCAGCTCGTCACCATCGCCCGCGCCATCCTGGCCGATCCGGCCATTCTCATCCTCGACGAGGCAACCAGTTCCGTCGACACCCGCACCGAACTGCAGATTCAAAAAGCCCTCGACCACCTGATGCAGGGGCGCACCAGCTTCGTCATCGCCCACCGGCTCTCCACCATCGCCAATGCCGATCAGCTGATCGTCATCGAGGACGGGCGGGTGATCGAACAGGGAACCCACCAGGAGCTCCTCGCCCACGGAGGGCGCCTACCACCGGCTGTACGCGAGCCAGTTCCGGGATCAGTCCTGCTGAAGTTGCCGGGACCTCTCCCGGCCGGTTTCGGTCCGGCTGCCGTTTCCGCAGGTCCCGCGCACGGCAAGCACGGGAGCGGTGACGCCCGGACTCCGAGACCCGCAATTCAGGCGGTTCCATCTGACGACGAAAGGGACGGCTCCCGTGAGCCGTCCCTTTTGTATGCGTGCGTCTGTCACTGTAATTAGTTGCTGGGGGTCTACCACCGTCGGCAGGTGGCGGACCCCGCCTTTCTGTCGTCAGCCCTCCAGCCGGAACCCGTCGCCGGCATACTGAATGTTGGCGGCATCGGTGGCGCGCGGCGGCGAGACCGCATGGACGCCGCCGCAGGCGGGGCAACTGCCGACATGGGTGGTCAAGACAAAGGGCGCGCCGCATCCCTGACAAAGGGTGGCCAGGCCGCCATTGGGGATCTCGCGCCGCCGCAGGGCGCCGCCGTGGGCCTGCGCCACGAACTCCACCAGTTCCCGTCCCTCGGCGAAAGGGCCACCCAGCCCGTGCCCATGGCCATGGCCATGACCGCTACCACATCCACATCCTGACATATTGATTCTCCTTTGAGTTGAGTTTGTGGAATCTGGCTGGCAGTCTACCCGTTCTTATCGCCTGCTTCCCTGACCTGGGTCAAAAAATGGACGTGGAAACGAGGGCCTGCAACTGGCGGGGAAATTACTCCAGAAACGGAAGAGCGCGCGATTCTCCGACTGGACCTCGACGAGAAATCACCTCGGTTCCCCCCGGAAGAACCAGTAAACGAGTGCCCCCAGGGGAACCAGGACACTCATGGCCGCCACCCCCCGCCAGCCCCCCAGGGCGTAGCACCCGGTGGCGGCCGCCGAACCCAGGGCGCCACCGGCGAAAAAACTGGTCATATAGGCCGTATTGATGCGGCTGCGCGCATCGGGACGCAGCCGAAAAATTTCCCCCTGGTTGAGGATGTGGGCCCCCTGCACGCCGATGTCGAGCAACAGGACGCCGCCGATGATGGCGGCCAGGGAGTATTGCCATACCCCCATCAGCGCGAAGGACAGGGCAACCAGCGCCAGGAATCCGCCGGTACCGCCCCGGTTGTGGCCGTGATCATGCAGATGCCCGGCCACCGAGGCACACAGGGCCCCCGCCACTCCGACGATCCCGAACGCCCCTATGGCGCTGTTGGTATAGTGGTAGGGCGCGCCGCTCAGCAAGAACGGCAAGGTGGTCCAGAAGGCGCTGAAGGCGGAGAAAACGGCCATGCCGTAGAGCATGCGGCTGCGCAGTAGCGGTTCTTCCCGCACCATGGACAGCACGGACCCCAGCAGTTTCTTATAGGAAGTGGTGCTCTGCGGCCGCTCATCGCTCAGCACCCGCGCCAGCACGAGCGCCTGCAGGAGCATCAATCCGGCAGCCAGCCAGAACACCATGCGCCATCCCAGAATATCCGCAATCACCCCGGAGACCGTCCGCGCCAGCAGAATCCCCAGCAGCAGTCCGGTCATCACCCTGCCCACGACCCGGCCTCTCTCATGGTCGGCCGCCAGATGCGCCACATAAGGGATCAGCACCTGCGCCACCACCGCGGTAACCCCCATCACCAGGGAGGCCACCTCAAAGATTGCCAGCGAAGGAGCCAGCGCAGCTGTGGCACAGGCCAACGCGGTAACGAGGGTCATTCCCGCCACCAGGCGCCGACGGTTCATCTGATCGCCCAGCGGCACCAGAAACATCAGTCCCAGGGCGTACCCCACCTGGGTGATGGTCACCACCAGCCCGGTCTGGTGTTCCGGGACCTGAAAAGCGTCGGCGAGGGTCGCCAGCAGGGGTTGGGCATAATAGAGATTGGCCACGGCAAGCCCGGAGGCCACGGCCATCAATACGACCCGGCCGCCGCTCAGACCGGAGGACGGCTTGTTCTCGCTACGCGAATGCAAATGAAATCCCCCAATACGGGACAAGCAGGTCAGGAATGGCTCAGCGCCCAAAACTCATGCAATGCCGACAACGTGCGCGGCCGCACGCCGATGGTGCGCCGGCCTTTTTTCTCCCATTGCGAAATGCTGGCGGCGGTTATGCCGATGCGGGCCGCGAAGGTCGCCTGAGTCTCCCCGAGGGATAACCGCCAGGCGTAGATGGCGTCGCCGGTGAGAGGTTCGGGGAAGGAATCCCCCCTGGCCGATTTTTGGGTTGCCCTGGTCTTTGCCGCTTTGGTTTTTGTCCGTGGAGACCGCACGGGAAGATGGTACCTCAGCTTTGACCGGGGCAGGGGAGGCTTCTGCCGAAACCGCCTCGTCAGTTTCGACCAGATCGATGCCGAACACACCGGCAACGCCGGTTGCGGCGATCCTCCGGCGGGAGGTTCCCGCTTTGGCCACCTCCGCAACCGCCGCGGAGACATCCACCAACTCTGCGTGATCAACCCCGCGCAGCAGAAAGAGCAACTCCGGGGCGTGATCCAGGCGGGCGCCCACCCCGTAGAGTGCGGCCGCCACATGCTTGCACATGCCGGCCAGATCCGGACAGTCGCAAGCGAATTTCATTTCCCCGGGGAGCGGAAAAAGTCCCTCCTGGCGATCCGAAACGATCTCCATGACGGCACGGTCCAGCTTGCCGCGCAGCAGGTCGATCAGCGAGCCGATCCGGCCGATGCAGGCCGACCGGAGGCCATCCCATCGTTTTTTCGTCAGCGCCGAGACCGTGATGGCGACATTATACAACTGCGATCCGCTGACGATGGCTTTGATCAGACCGCTCTGGATCTCGAGATGACAGACGGAGCCGTTCCGGACGTAGGAGCGACCCCGGGGCAGACGATTGGCGTAATCGCTGAACGACTCCATATGGTCGCACCACCCTTTGCCCCAGAAGGACCCGGCGATCCTGCGGCCGGCGAGATCCACCGGTTGCACCTTGAGCCCCTTCTTCTTCAGCTTTTCCAGCGCTTTGGCCGCTTTCGCCCGCCGCTCCGCCACCGTCACATAGGAAGGCCATTCGTAATAATTCATGTCGGGATTCTTTCTGCCGGCGTCCCCGGCGGCGGTTTCTTCATATCGCCGCCTTTTCCAGATCAAGGGCCACCAACTGCAACAGGCTCTCGTCGTTCATCTCCGTCAACAGGGTCTCCGCACCTTCCAGCAGCTCGGTCGCCAGTCCGGCCTTGGCCGCAATCAAGGCGTCGATCTTCTCTTCCACTGTCCCCTTGCAGATGAACTTGTGCACCATGACATTCTTTTTCTGGCCGATGCGAAAGGCGCGGTCGGTCGCCTGGTTCTCCACCGCCGGGTTCCACCAGCGATCGAAATGGATGACATGACTGGCCGCGGTCAGATTGAGACCGGAACCGCCTGCCTTGAGCGACAGGACGAAAAACGGCGGGCCATCCTCATGCTGGAAGCGGTCCACCAGTTTCTTCCGTTCGGCCACCGCGGTGCCGCCGTGCAGCACCAGGCCCGGGCGGCCGAAGAGGGTGGCGAGAAAGGTGGCGAGCGGCGCGGTCATCTCCCGGAACTGGGTAAAGATCAGTACCTTTTCCTGACGTGAGGCGATTTCTTCGACCAGCTCACGCAGCCGCGCGAATTTGCCGCTGCGGTCCTCGGTGTAGTCGCCGTCACCCAGAGCCTGGCCGGGATGGTTGCAGATCTGCTTGAAGCGCATCAGCGACGAGAGGATCAGCCCCCGGCGTTTCATCCCTTCCCGCTGCTCCTTGAGCGCCTCGGCCAGCTCCTGCACCGCCTGGCTGTACAGCCGCGTCTGCGCCTTGCTGAGGCCGCACCAGGCCGCTATCTCGACCTTGTCGGGAAGATCGTCGATGACGCTGCGGTCGGTTTTCAGGCGGCGCAGGATATAGGGCTGGACCAGGGTGCGCAGCGGCGCATAGGAGGGCGGCTCGCGGTTTTCGAGCGAGGTGACGAACTGCTTGAAGCGGGGCGCGGAGCCGAGCAGGCCGGGACAGATGAAATCGAACAGCGACCAGAGATCGGATAGCCGGTTTTCCACCGGGGTGCCGGTCAGGGCGATGCGCGCCCTGCCTTTCAGGGTCTTGACCGCTTTGGCCTGCTGCGTGCCGGGGTTTTTGATGGCCTGGGCCTCATCAAGCACGACAAGGTTCCATTCCAGCTTTCTCAGCCACTCCTGGCGCTGCAGCATGCCGTAAGTGGTCAGCACCGCATCGACGGCGGCCAGAGCGCCGGCGGGATCGGCGGCGATCCGCTCCCGTTCCGTTCGTTCCAGTTCCGACGGATGCAGGCAGGCGACCGTGAGCGACGGCGCAAAGCGTTGCAGCTCGCTCTTCCAGTTGGCCAGCAGCGAGGCCGGCAGCACCAGCAGGCTGGGGGAGGGCCTCCCGGCCCGCCCCTGTTGCGCCAGCAGCAAGGCGATCACCTGGATGGTCTTCCCCAGTCCCATGTCGTCGGCCAGGCAGGCACCCAGCCCGAGCTCCGAGAGTAACCAGAGCCAGTTGAGGCCGGTCTGCTGATAGGGGCGCAGTCTCGCCTGCAAACGGTCCCCGGCCTGCACCGCCGCCAGCCGCGCCGGCTCCCGCAGCCCGGCGAGCAGCTCCCGCAGGCGCTCCCCGGCCTCCACAAAGGCCCAGCCGGTTTCGTCCAGAGTCGGGTCGTCTGCTGCCAGATCACGACGGGCGCCGGCCAGCAGGCGCATCCCTTCTATGAAGGAAAGGCCATCCCCGGCCCGCTTCGATCTTCTGCCACTGCTCCAGCGCCTGACGAAGTTTATCGCCATCGACCTCGACCCACTGCCCGCGCAAAAGAACCAGCCCCTCGCCGCTTGCCGTCAGCGCGGCGATTTCCTCCGGGGTCAGGTCGGCACCATCCAGGGTCAGCTGCACGCGAAAATCGAGCAGGGCCTGCGCCGAAAGGGTTTCGCCGGTATTGGAGCCGACCGCCACCCGCACCCGGGGGCGGGGACGTTTCTTCCACCAGTCGGGCAGGCGCACCACCAGACCGCTCTCCTCCAGGGCCGGCACATCCTTCAGAAACGGATAGGCCTCCTCCGGCGTCCAGGCCAGCGGGTGATAGATGTCGCTGCTCTCCAGCAACTCCTGCACCCACGGGCAGCGCGTGCTGGCCGCATGGACCGGTTCCAGCAGGCGCAGCAGCGCTTCACGGTCATTGGCGCCGGCATACTCGCGCAGCGCCTGGCTGAGAGGCAGATGCTGAGCGCGGGCGTTTTTCCCCAGCCGCGGGATGTAGGTTGCCATAAAGGCAAAAGGGTAGTCGGGATCCTCTTTGTTTTCCGCCAGATGAAAACAGACCCGTCCCACCTGACGCCAGAGCGGCGCATGCTGGTGCAGAAAGCCGGCGAGGCCCTCGGCGTTGCGGGCGATTGCAGCGAGCACCCAGCGGTCGAGATCGGCCCAAAGAGCAGCAAGAACATCGGGCGTACAGTATTCAGCTCCCGCCATGGGAGGAATGCTCAGCGTCAGCTGGGCGAGCGTTGCGCTATCGAGAGGTGCAAGGGGTTCCAGCCGCTCGGAGGTCGGCTGGATTTGACAGAGCTGCAGTAGATAGCGCGACCCGAAGTCGCGCCAGAACATCCAGGCAAGCGGCCAATCCGGTGCGGATTTACCCCCGGCCAGGGCCAGGATTCCCGCAGCTGGCGAATCCGCAAAAGCCCGTGCTATTTTTTCGGCATTCGTGTGGCTGGATCTCGGGAGAGCCGGACGCTGCACACGGAGACGAGCCGATCATCAGCAGATGACCGGATGGGGTGAGGGTGAGATTCACGATATAACACCTGCTGCGGCATGGATGGGGGATAAAGGCGGGGAGCCATCATTATCCAGGCCGGAGCATATCACCCGGCCAGGAGGATCGTCAATGTGAGTTGGCAAGGCGACAGGGGAGCAGATCCAGCCGTTTGCCCCCCCCCAGTGGAATGGGCGGAGGATGCTCTCCGGGGCGATTGGAAAAATATAAGTTGATGGAATGGTGCAGTGGTGATAAGAATGAATGTTCATTCCGGAATGGAGAGAGGTGACCCCCATGACCAAGGCGGAGAAACAGGCGGAGAAACGTTCCGAAGTCGTCCGCGCAGCCCTCGAACTCATCGCCGAAAACGGCTATCATGGCGCCCCCATGGCGATGATCGCCGATCGGGCCGGGGTGGGGGCGGGGACGATCTATCGCTATTTCGAGAACAAGGACGTCCTCATCGCCGAACTCTACCGGGAACTCGAAGAGAGGATCTGCCTGGCGCTGCTGCAGGGGTATGAGGCGGAGAAGCCGATCCGGGAGCGGTTTCTCCACCTCGGCACGGTGCTGCTCAGGTTCTTCATCGACAATCCCCTCGATTTCCGCTATCTGGAACAGTTCCACAACTCCCCCTACGGGGCAGAGCACCGCCGTGACAAGCTCCTGGGAAAAAACCAGGAGCACGACGCGTATCGCGCGCTGTTCGAGGAGGGGGTTGCCCAACAGGTGATGAAGGATCTCCCGCTGCCGGTTCTTTTCGCCCTTGCCTTCGGTCCTCTCCTGTCCATAGCGCGTGACCATATTTTAGGTTTCTGCACGCTGGATGATGCCCTGATCGTCCGTTCCATCGAGGCCTGTTGGGACGGCATCAGGAGATAAGCGATAAAGGTTATATTTTCTCATATAAGAATGAATGTTCATTCCGGTACAATATCGAGGTGATTATGCAAAACCTGTCCAAAATCAAGTCGATCGCCGTGTTGGGAACTCTGGCCGTGGGTTTCCTGATGTCCGGGTGCGATAAGCAAAGCACTGCCGCCGGGCCTCCCAAAGCCGCTCCTCCCGAGGTCGGGGTGGTGGTGGTGGAGCCGCAGCGCGTGCCGATAACCACAGAGCTGCCGGGACGGATATCGGCTTACCTGGTCGCGGAAGTGCGGCCCCAGGTCGGCGGGATTATCCAGAAGCGCCTCTTCGTCGAAGGCGCCGACGTGAAGGCGGGGGAGGTGCTTTATCAGATCGACCCTGCCACCTACCGGGCCGCCTACGATAGCGCCGCCGCCGCTCTCGCCAGGGCCGAAGCCAATGTGGTGCCTGCCAGGCTCAAAGCGGAGCGTCTGCGGGAACTCGTCAAGATCAATGCCGTGAGTCAGCAGGATTTCGACGACGCCACGGCTGCTTTCAAGCTGGCCGAGGCCGAGGTGGCAGCCGCTAAGGCCGCGCGTGGCAGACTGCCCGCATCAACTTGGACTACACCTCCGTGAAGGCCCCCATCTCCGGGCGGATCGGCCGCTCCCTGGTCACCACCGGGGCGCTGGTGACGGCCAGTCAGGCGGCCCCGCTGGCCACCATCCAGAAGCTCGACCCGGTCTACGTCGATGTCACCCAGTCCACCGCCGAGCTGCTTCGCCTGAAGCGCGACCTGGCCAGCGGCACCCTGAAGAGCAACGGGGACGGCCAGGCGCGGGTGGCGCTGGTCCTGGAGGACGGCAGCAAGTATCCGCTGCCGGGAACCCTGAAATTCTCCGATGTGACGGTGAACCAGAGCACCGGCTCGGTCACCCTGCGCACGGTTTTCCGCAACCCGCAGCAACTGCTGCTGCCGGGGATGTACGTGCGCGCCGTCCTCGAAGAAGGGGTCATGGAGCAGGCGATTCTGGTGCCGCAGCAGGGGGTGACCCGCGACCCCGCCGGTAATGCCACCGCGCTGGTGGTCGGGGCGGAGGACAAGGTGGAGCCGCGGACCCTGAAGGTTGCCCGGGCCATCGGCGACCAGTGGCTGGTGAGCGACGGGCTGCAGGCGGGCGACCGCCTGATCGTGGAGGGCCTGCAGAAGGCGCGGCCCGGAGCGCCGGTCCGGGTTGTGGACCTCGGCCGCAAGCCCGCCGTTGCCTCGGTGAAACCGTAATCCGCGGAAATAAGAGCGGATCGAAAATTCAAAGCAACAGGGAGTAGCCGCATAAACAGGACAAGCAGGATTATTCCTGTCTCTGTAGCCCCCTGCCTTGTGGCCAACGTTTTTCGCGTAGGAGACTTTCATGGCCCAGTTTTTCATCGATCGCCCGATCTTTGCCTGGGTGATCGCCATCATCATCATGCTGGCGGGCGCCCTGGCGATCAAGGAGCTGCCCGTTTCCCAGTACCCGGCCATCGCCCCGCCCCAGGTCTCGATCAACGCCTCCTATCCCGGCGCCTCGGCCAAGACCGCCGAGGATACGGTGACCCAGGTCATCGAGCAGAAGATGAACGGGATCGACCACCTGACCTACATGGCGTCGACCAGCGATTCCTTCGGCAACGTCAGCGTCACCCTGACCTTCGATTCCGGCACCGACCCGAACATCGCCCAGGTGCAGGTGCAGAACAAGCTGCAGCTGGCGACGCCGCTTCTGCCGCAGGCGGTCCAGCAGCGGGGGCTGCAGGTCACCAAGTCGACCCGCAACTTCCTGATGGTCGTCGGCTTCTTCTCCGAAGACGGCAGCATGAACCGCTACGACCTGGCCGACTACGTCGCCGCCAATGTCCAGGACGTCATCAGCCGGGCCCAGGGGGTCGGCGAGGTGACGATGTTCGGTTCCCCCTACGCCATGCGCATCTGGCTCGATCCGAACAAGCTGCACAGCTTCGGGCTGACCCCGGCCGACGTCAAGGCGGCCATCAAGTCGCAGAACGCCCAGGTTTCCGCCGGCCAGCTGGGGGGGACGCCCTCGGTCGCCGGGCAACAGCTCTCCGCCACCATCACCTCCCAGACCCTGCTGAAAACGCCGGAGGATTTCGACAACATCGTCCTGCGCACCAACGCCGACGGCTCGACCGTCCACCTGCGCGACGTCGCCCGCAGCGAACTGGGGAGTGAAAACTACGACACCCTGGCGCGCTACAACGGCAAGCCGTCCGTCGGCCTGGCGATCAAGCTGGCCACCGATGCCAATGCCCTGAAGACCGCCGCTGCGGTCAAGGCGAAGATGGGGGAGCTGGCAAAAATATTTTCCCGCCGGCATGCAGGTGGTCTACCCCTACGACACCACCCCGGTGATCAAGATCTCCATCGAAGAGGTCCTCTTCACCCTGCTGGAGGCGATCGGCCTGGTCTTCCTGGTCATGTTCCTCTTCCTGCAGAATTTTCGCGCCACGCTTATCCCGACCATCGCCGTGCCGGTCGTGCTGCTGGGGACCTTCGGGGTGCTGGCGGCGTGCGGCTTTTCCATCAATACCCTGACCATGTTCGCCATGGTCCTCGCCATCGGTCTGCTGGTCGATGACGCCATCGTGGTGGTGGAAAACGTTGAACGCATCATGAGCGAAGAGGGGCTCTCCCCCAAGGAGGCGACCCGCAAGTCGATGCGGCAGATCACCGGCGCCCTGGTGGGGATCGCCCTGGTGCTGGCGGCGGTCTTCATTCCCATGGCCTTTTTCGGCGGCTCCACCGGCGTCATCTATCGGCAGTTTTCCATCACCGTCGTCTCGGCGATGATCCTCTCGGTGCTGGTGGCCATCATCCTCACCCCGGCGCTCTGCGCCACTCTGCTCAAGCCGGTGGCCAAGGGGCACAAGGCCGCCGAACACGGCTGGTTCGCCGGCTTCTTCCGCCTGTTCAACCGGGGCTTCGACCGCAGCAGCCGGGGCTATCAGTCCGCCGTCGGCCGCATGCTCGGCAGGACCGGGCGCTACCTGGTGATCTACGCGGTGCTGGTGGCCGTTCTGGCAGTCCTCTTCTACCGCCTGCCGACCGCCTTTCTCCCCGATGAGGACCAGGGTTTTCTCTATGCCATGGTGCAGCTGCCGGTGGGAGCCACCCAGGAGCGCACCCTCAATGTGCTCAAGGATTTCGAGCACCATTTTCTGGTGGAACAGAAGGATGCGGTCGATGCCCTCTTCACCGTCTCCGGCTACAGCTTTGCCGGCCGGGGACAGAACATGGGGCTGGCCTTCGTCCGCCTGAAGGACTGGCAGGAGCGCCAGCGCCCCGACCTCTCGGTGAAGGCCGTGGCCGGCAAGGCGATGGCCGCCTTCTCTCATTTCCGGGACGCCCTGGCTTTCGCTTTCCCGCCGCCGGCGGTGCGTGAGTTGGGCAATGCCACCGGTTTCGACCTGATGCTGCAGGACCGGGGCGGGCTCGGTCATGAGAAGCTGGCGGCGGCACGCAACCAGCTTCTCGGCATGGCCGCCAAGGACCCCATCCTGATGGCGGTGCGCCCGAACGGCCAGGAGGACACCCCCGAGTTCCAGCTGGACATCGACCAGGAAAAGGCGGGCGCCCTGGGGGTCGCCATCGCCGACATCAACGACACCCTCTCCACCGCCTGGGGGGGCTCTTACGTCAACGACTTCCTCGACCGCGGCCGGACCAAGAAGGTCTACCTGCAGGCCGATGCCCCGTTCCGGATGCTGCCGGAGGATATCGACAAGTGGTACGTCCGCAACAAGGCGGGCGAACTGGTGCCGTTTTACGCCTTTGCCTCGGCCCACTGGGGCTACGGCTCGCCGCGCCTGGAGCGCTACAACGGCCTGCCGTCGATGGAAATCATGGGCCAGCCGGCCCCCGGCAAGAGCACCGGTCTGGCCATGGCGGAGATGGAGAAGCTGGTCGGCCAGCTGCCGGCCGGCATCGGCTACGAGTGGACCGGGCTCTCCTTCCAGGAGCGCCTGTCCGGCGCCCAGGCCCCGGCCCTCTATGCCATCTCCCTGCTGGTGGTCTTCCTTTGCCTGGCCGCCCTCTACGAGAGCTGGGCCATCCCCTTCTCGGTCATGCTGGTGGTGCCGCTGGGGGTGTTGGGAGCGCTGGCGGCAGCCACCCTGCGCGGCCTGCCCAACGATATCTATTTTCAGGTGGGACTTCTGACCACCATCGGCCTCTCCTCCAAGAACGCCATCCTCATCGTGGAGTTCGCCAAGGAGCAGATGGCGCACGGCATGGGGCTGGTCGAGGCCACCCTGGAGGCGGTGCGACTGCGGCTGCGGCCGATCCTGATGACCTCGCTCGCCTTCATGCTCGGGGTCCTGCCGCTGGTCGTCAGCTCCGGCGCCGGTTCCGGCGCCCAGCATGCCATCGGCACCGGCGTCTTCGGCGGGATGCTCTCGGCGACGGTGCTGGCCATCTTCTTCGTGCCGGTCTTCTTCGTGGTGGTGCGGCGCCTCTTCCCGGTCAAACAGCCGGAGCCGGAAGCCCCTGACGCCGCCCCGGCCACGGAGGTGAACTGACATGCTGCTCAGGACCTGCGGCCTCTCGGCAATCTTCTTTATCCTGGCGGGGTGCGCCACCCTGGCCCCCGAGTACACCCGGCCGGCGCCCCCGGTTCCGACCACCTGGCCGAGCGGCCCGGCCTATGAGGGAGTGAGCGGCCAGCCGGCGGCAACGGCGGTCGCCGATACCGCCTGGCAGGACTTCTTCCTCGATCCGCAGCTGCGGCAGGTCATCGCCCTGGCCCTGGAACACAACCGCGACCTGCGCGTTGCCCTGCTCAATATCGAACGCTCCCAGGCGCAGTACCAGATCCGGCGCGCCGATCTCTTTCCGAAGGTGGACGCGAACGCTGCCGGCAGCGCCCAGCGCGTTCCGGATGACCTTTCCAACGGCCGGTCCGGGACGCTCCGCCAGTACAACGTCGGCCTGGGCGTCAGTTCCTACGAACTGGACCTTTTCGGCCGGGTGCGCAGCCTCAAGGAGCAGGCGCTGCAGCAGTACCTGGCCACCGAAGAGGCGCGGCGCAGCATCCAGATCACCCTGGTGGCCAACGTCGCCGCCGACTACCTGACCCTGGCCGCCGACAGTGAGCGACTGCAGCTCGCCCGGGAGACGCTGGCCAATCAGGAGGCCGCCTACCGGCTCATCAAGAGCCGTTTCGAGGCCGGGGTGGCGTCCGCCCTCGACCTCGATCAGGCGCAGACCAGCGTCGATACGGCGCGGGTGGACATCGCCCGCTTCACCACCCTGGTGGCCCAGGACGAGAACGCCCTCGACCTGCTGGCCGGCGCTCAGATCGGGGCCGATGCTGCTCCCCGCGACTCTTTCGCAAACCGTCACCCCCCTCAAGAATTTCGCCCCCGGCCTGCCATCGGAGGTGCTGCTGCGCCGTCCCGACATCCTGCAGGCCGAATACCAGCTGAAGGGGG
The DNA here is from genome assembly GCA_963816395.1 of uncultured delta proteobacterium. Classification (GTDB taxonomy): domain Bacteria; phylum Desulfobacterota; class Desulfuromonadia; order Desulfuromonadales; family JACZKF01; genus CAWFKQ01. The sequence goes on from CAWFKQ010000016.1 coordinate 692,579, forward strand.
CCAACGCCAACATCGGCGCGGCGCGGGCGGCCTTCTTTCCCCGGATTACCCTGCTGTCCACTGTCGGCACCGGCAGTGACCAACTGGCCGGCCTTTTCACCGGCGGCTCCCTGGCCTGGAACTTCGCACCGCGGTTGACGCTGCCGATTTTCACCGCCGGCAGCAACCAGGCCAATCTCAACGTGGCCAAAGTCGACCGGGATATTGCCGTGGCCCAATACGAGAAGGCCATCCAGACCGCTTTCCGGGAAGTGGCCGATGCGCTCGCCCAGCGCGGGACTATCGACGAGCAGATAGCGGCGCAGCAGTCCCTCACCAATGCGACAGCCGAGAGCTACAAACTTTCCCGGGCCCGCTACGAAAAGGGCGTCGCCAGCTACCTGAACGTCCTCGACTCCCAGCGCTCCCTTTACAGCGCCCAGCAGAACCTCATCGGCGTGCGCCTCGCCCGGCTCAACAACCAGGTGACCCTCTACAAAGTGCTCGGCGGCGGAGATCAATAATCCCACCTCCTCCCCCTTCGAGGGGGAGGTTGCAGCACCCTCCCTGCCGGAAAATCCGGCCGCCGGCACCAAGAATCCGCCACCCGCGTTAAACTTTACTTGTAGCGCCCGGAGCGGAGGCTGCGTTGCGCGGTGGCAAGGATGGGTGCCGGCACCCTGGGCAGGAAAGATGACGCCGAAGGTTAAATACTGGATATTCCTTCTCGCTATCGCCCTGATCGTCTTCGGGGTGGTTATCGGCAGCTTCGTCGCCTCCTGGTACAACCTCTCCGCCGTTGAGCGGGAGACGGTCGGCGGACTGGCGGCCAAGCTTTTTCCCTTCCCCTTTATCGGCGGGCTGGTGCTGCTCATGATCATCGGCACCCTGGTAAGCCTGCTGTTTCACTACTACATCATCCCCATCCTGCAGATCGGCGAGGAGACGAAGCTGATCTCGGTGGCCAATCCCGACTACCGCATCGCTCCGCGCGGGTCCAAGGAAATCATCCAGCTGGTGCATATCCTCAACGAGTCGGGGCGGGAGTTCAAACGGCTGCGCAGCCAGATCAACGACCAGGTCCGCAGTGCCCAGGCGCAGCTGACCACGGAGCGCAACCGGTTGGCGGCGCTGATGTCGGAGATCCCGAGCGGGGTTCTGGTCTGCAACAGGGAAGGGCAGATCCTGTTGTACAACCGCCAGGCCACGAAGCTGCTGCAGCAGCCCGGGCGCCTGATCGGGCTGGGGAGATCGGTGTTCGGGGTGGTCGACCGCGAGCCGATCGTCCAGGCGCTGGCGTTCCTGCAACGATCCATCCGGGAGGGGAAGAGCGCACCGACCATTCAATTCATGGTGCGCCCGCAGGCCGGCCGGAGTCTTCGCTGCGACCTCGCGCCGGTCTTCTCCGAGTCCCCGGCGGAGCGCACCCTGGCCGGCTTTGTCCTGATCGCCGAGGATCTGACCGCGCAGATCGAGGCGGATCTGCAGCGGGACCTGCGGTTCCAGCGGCTGACCGAAACGATGCTTGCCTCCGCCGAACGGATTCGCCGGGCCGTTTCCACCCTCCGTGCCCGCTCCGACCTGCCGGTTTCCGCTGTTGAAGCCCAGTGCCTGGCGATCGATCGCGCCGCGCAGGCAATGGAGCAGGAGGGGCGGGCCGCCAGGGCGGATTTCGGCAGCTTTCAGCCTGCCCGGGCCCGGGCCGAGAATGTCCTCGGCGCCTATCTGCTGGAACTCCTCCGCAAAAATCTGGTCCGGCACCGGGGTCTGCCCGCGGCGACCCGGCCCGCCCCCGACCTGTGGCTGAAAGTCGACAGCCTCGCCCTCGTCGGCGGGCTGACGCAATTCGGCGATTGCCTGACGGAGGAAGGGGGCGGGAGTGTTTGTCTGGAAATATCCCTCCTCTCGGACGGCCAGGCGCGTCTGCAGATCACCTGGCCGGGGTGCATCCTGGACCGGGACCGGCTGCGGGAATGGCGGGACCGTCCCCTGGGCCGGGGTGCCGACGGGCGCCTGATCTCGTTTCTCCAACTGATCGAGAAGCACCTGGGTACTCTGACCATAACAGGGGAAAGTCTGCACCTGGACCTGCCGCTGGTCAGGCGCATCGGCCAATTGGAGGTTCCGGCACGGGCCGGCGAGCGGCCGATCTATTACGAGTTCGACCTGTTCAATCAGCCCGGCGGGGAGGAACTGGGCAAGGTCCCGCTGAGCAAGCTCACCTTCGTGGTGTTCGACACCGAAACGACCGGCATTCACCCCTCCGACGGGGACGAGATCATCCAGATCGGCGCGGTCCGCATCGTCAACGGCCGCATTCTCTACAATGAGACCCTCGACCAGCTGATCGATCCCCGGCGGTCTGTCCCGCCGGCCTCGGTCGAGATTCACGGCATCGCCCCGGAGCTGCTCAGCGGCCAGCCGACGATCCGGGAATTCCTGCCGCTGTTCCATCTTTTTGCCGAAGGCGCCGTGCTGGTGGCCCACAACGCCGCCTTCGACATGAAGTTCCTGCAGTTGAAAGAGGGGGACTGCGGGGTGCGTTTCGACCATCCGGTGCTCGATACGCTGCTCCTCTCCTCGGCGGTGCATCCCCATCAGGAGTACCATTCCCTGGAGGAGATCGCCCGACGGCTGCACATCCCCATCGTCGGCCGGCATACCGCCCTGGGGGACGCTCTGGTGACCGCCGAGGTGCTGGTCAAACTCCTGCCGCTGCTCGCCGCCCACGGCATCCATACCCTCGAGGACGCGATCCAGGCCTCGGCCGCCTCCCCCTTTGCCAAGCTGAGTTTCTGAGGTGCGGATCCGCATGGAGACGAACCACTCTAACGGAGAGTGGCTTTGCCAGGGCACGCCGGGGGGGCGGAAAATGATTGACATCCGCTCCTGAAAATCCGTTGAATGGAGGCCATCTCATCTGTAGGGGGAAGGGTGGAGCCAGTGCCGAGAGAAAATCAGCCGCCGCAGACGGGAAGCCGGACGGCTGGCTGTTGGTGTTTCAGGGGATCCAGCCATGGGGATTGAAGAGAGATTTGAAGGCGTCGGAGGTTTGCTGCAGTTGCCAGGAGAAGGCTTCAGTAGTATGCTCCGGCGAAGGCGCGGCGGTGCGGCGTCTGGTGACGCCCCAAGGGGCGGAGAAGACGATCCGCCTAAAAGTCCCGCCCTTCACCCCGCACGATCTGCGCCGCACCTGCGCCATCGCAGCTGGCGAGGCGCTCATGGTATGGCAACGAGCAGATCGGCAGGCTTCTGAATCATGTCGACGGTCGGGTGACGGCGGTCTACAACCGCCACCGAAATGATGAGCTGATCAGGGAAATACTTACTGCCTGGGAGGGGCGGCTGCAGGAGATCTTGGCAGGTCGGAAACCCAAGATTAATTCAGATGAGTGAGCGAATGAAGATGACCTGGCCGGAAATTATCCCAAATATTTTCCAGGGCATAGCTGATCATCATAGCTGCGATCTCTTTCACGTTCTGCGTAAATCTTGGCGTCGTGAGTTCGTCGGAAAGCGCCGAATCGAACTTGCTGAAGAGGTTTTGGCTTTGTTCAATGAGGCTAAAGACATTATCTCTTATATTAGGGAGCCCTTTCTCCAAGATTAATGAAGGAAAAACGAGAACTGCACCAGAAGGGGAGTCGCCCGAAGAATAAAAGATAAACGACAGGGCGTATGTCGACTCCAACGCTAACAACATCAAGAGCTTTTTAACCGGATCGCACGGAATACGTTTTAGATTCATGGCGCAGTTCGGAAGCGGAGCAGGTCAGCCTTTTAAAGGTCTGAGAAAAACCGCAGTGATATCATTCTCTTTCTGCACGCACAAGGAAGAACTGGCACAGCGCTTCGGGGTAGCGAGCATCGGCCTCTTCGGTAGTTACGCGCGGGGAGAAGAGCGAGAGGATTCCGATATCGATATTGCCATCGAACTCCTCCCGGAGCACAAGTCGTTAAGCAGCTTTTTTGGTCTGCGTCGTTACCTGGAGCAACAGTTCGGCAAACCGGTCGATCTGGGGATCGAGAGCGCGTTGAAGCCGCTGGCTAAAGAGATGGTCTCCAGGGAGATCATTCATGTCTGAACGTTCTGATCGCCTCTATTGCCACGATATCCTCGAGTCAGGCGCGGCGATCCGCAGCTATGTCGAGGGTATCGACTTCGCGACCTTTGTGCGGGAGCGCATGCGCTATTCGGCGGTGATTCGCGAGTTCGAAATTGTCGGCGAGGCGGTGGGGAAGCTTTCAGCAGATTTGAAGCAGCCTTATCCCGATATCCATTGGCAGGACATCAAGGATTTCCGCAATCTGCTGGCGCACGAGTATTTCGGGGTCGATCTGGAGATTGTCTGGAACACGATCCAGAACGATTTGCCGGTATTGTTGAAGGCGGTGCAGAAGATAGAAAATGAAATGAAGTAATCTGTCCCTGAACTCCGGCGCGTCGAATTTCTTAGCCGCGGAACGAGCGAAAATGGGCGTTCCCCTTCTCGGGGAGTGAACAGGAGGTTGCACATGTTCAATATTGTTGTCGTGCTGACGGTAAAGAACGAAAATGACATCGACTTTATTGCCGGTTGCCTTAAAAAATGCTCCGAGATCACTCTTCGGGAAGAGCCGGGCTGCCGAAAATTCGAGGTCTACCATTCCGAAGCCAGTTCCAGCCTGTTTATCCTGTGTGAGGAGTGGGAGCGGAAGGAAGATTGGGAAGAACACCGGCAGAAGCGGGCCTTTCAGGAGATCTATCTGCCAAAGGTGCTGCCGTTGGTAGAGAGGGTCCCGCATATTTCAAAACGCATCGACGGATAGCTTTCGCCCCGAGGCTCCTCGCGTTTCACCCAACAGGAGGATATACTTTTCATCATGTCCCGCCCTAATGATACCTGCCGCCAACTGGTTCTCCCCCTCGGGAAAGATGAGGCCCTGCGCCGTCGCTTCATGGTGGTCGATGCGCCACTGCAGGGAAACTTCCGCTTCGGCCGTCTGCTCGAAGTGCTCGACAAGCTCGCCGAAGAGACGGCCCTGGACTATGTGCGCCGGGTCGACCCCGAAGCGCGGGTGGTCACGGCGGCCATCGACAACATCATGATCCACAATGCCGCGGACGTGACGCGGGACCTGACGTTTCGCGCCCGGATCAACTACGTGGGGCGCAGTTCCCTGGAGGTCGGGATCCGGGTCGAGCACGCGGGGGCATCCCCTCTCCATATCGCCTCCTGTTATTTCACCATGGTCGCTCGCTCGGCGGAGGGGGCGACCAGTCTCGCTCTGCCCCCTCTCGAGTATCTGGACGAACTGGAGATCAGCCGGGCGCGGAAGGCGGTGGCGGCCCGTGAGGCCTACCGGCAGCAGCAGGCCGCTTCCATGGAGCCGCCGAGCCGCGAGGAGCACGCGCTTCTCCTCGGGCTGCACCTGGCACAGGAAAAGCCGGACTTCAGGGGGCTGATTGTCGGCAGGCTGATGACCGAATCGTGGGAACGGATGTTCCCCGAGCAGGAAAACGTTCCCAAGACCATTTTCGGCGGCTACCTGGTCCGCCGCGCCTATGAAGTATCTTCCATCTGCGCCGAGCAGGTCGCTCCCGACCGGCCGGTCATCGTCGCCGTCAACCGGATCAATTTCTTTCACCCGGTTCGGCTCGACGACAAGCTCCGCTTCACCGCCCGGGTCGTCTTCACCGGCGAAACCTCTGTCTGCGTCGAGGCGGGCATCGAACGGATCAGCCGCGATCGCAAGAGCAAGGCCCTGACCAACTCCTGCCTATTCACCTTCACCAATGTGGACCCCGACCTGCGACCCTGCCCCGTCCCCCCAGTTTTCCCCACCACCTATGCCGAAGATGCGCGCTACCTGACCGCCTACCGGCAGCGCCAGGATTATCTGCGACAAAAAGAGGGAAGGTAAGCCGGGTGATCCGGCCAACTCTGGAAATTCGGCAGGATTGACCGTTTTTCTCATTCACCCGTAGATTCAAAACCCCCGTTGCTGCATGCAGTTCGGGGGTTTTGGTTTCCGGCGGGTGGCGCAGCCGATAAATGGGGAGGTGCCTATCTTTCTTTAAAATTGGGGTAAAATTCCATTATCAGGCGCCCATCAAGGAAGGAGGTCCGTGATGAAAATCCTGGTACTCAATGGTCCCAACCTGAACCTGCTCGGCCTCTCGGGAGACAGAAGCTACGGTACCCGGACTCTCCGGGAAATCAATGACGAGATGCAGGAGGTCGCGGCCGCCGCGGGGGCGGACATCGAATTTATCCAGAGCAATCACGAGGGAGTCCTGATCGACCAGGTTCATTCCGCCATTCTGGACAGGTCATATGACGCGATCATCTTCAATCCGGGGCCTCTGCGTCATTCGAGTCTGGGATTGGCAGACGCCATCCGGGCTTTTCACGGGCCGGTTTACGAAGTCCATGTCCAGAGGCAGGGAGAGAGCGAGTTCCGGCATCCGACCATCATGGAGTCGGACCGTCAGTTCTGCGGCACTGCCGAAAAAATTTACCTGGAAGCGTTGAATGCCATTTTGCGAAGCGGGGAAGGGCGGGAATAGAGGGGAGGCGGAAGAGGAGCCGCCTGCCGGTGGAAAGATTCACGCAAAAAAACAGGCGCTATGCCGACAGCGCCCCGTCGGGGACTGCGGCCTTGGAATCGGAGCGAGGACGTTACCAGGAGGTCTCCCGCTCCCGTTCTCTGCCCGATTTCACCACCTTGCCAATCATCCAGCCGATACAGACCAGCCCCAGGAGTAAAGAGAGGAAGAACAGGACCATGGGGGAATATTGGGGCACCACCGTCAGTGCGTCGACGGAAAAATAGGGGTTCTGAAACCCGGTTCGGACATAGGCGCGCAGAAAGCTCATCAGCACCACCAGGGCGCCTGCCGCGCCGGCGGCGGCATAGACCCTTCTCCTGAATCCGGCCGCCAGTGCCAGCAGAACCAGCAGCAGGGCCGCGATGAAAAGGGCGGTGGCCAGAGTGTCGCCCCCCATGAACAGCAGCATGATATTCCGCGGCAGGGAGACCAGGAACCAGGAACCGACCAGAACCTGCGAAAGGGTCAGCCAGGCAAAGGTGTTCATTCCCAATCGAATCGCCACCGCTCCGAGTTCGGCATCCCGGCGCTCCCTGATTTTCCCGAAAACCGCCACGATCAATCCGCCGACCGCCAGGGCGCCGGTGATGAAATGGAGATAACGGGGGATCAGGGAAGGATCGGCAAGGTTGAGGATCGTCCCGTGATCATTCTGGAAGTAGGCCGTCCATTTCAACGGGTCGAGCATCAGGGTCATGTTGTTGGTGAAGATAAAGGCGATAGAGAAGAAAATCAGCAGGGCGACAGCCAGCAGCAGGCTGCCGGTGCGCCCTGCCTTGTTGAAAGAGAAGTCATAGAGGTAGAGCGCGTAATACGCCAGGATAAGCAGGGGAATCACCGCCAGCCAGAACACCGCCATCAGAATAGAACTCACGTAGAGAAAGTGACCGTAGAGCACCTGGTTGAACAGCAGCGGCGCCACCCCGAAATTGACGGTGAAGGCGACCAGGAAGGGGAGGATCTTGGCCAGTTCGTGCGCCAGGCGTCGGGACGGTTCATCGGGGCGGAGGCGGGCGTAGAGGGCGATCGCCGCCGAGCCGACCATGGCGTTCATGCACAGCAGGTGCAGCGGCAGGGTGAGCAGCAGCAGGAACTGGAACCAGCCCCAGGCCACCGGCAGGATATCGGGTGTCGGCACCAGTGGATTCATTGGGCACCTCCCTGGGACTCTTTGACCAGGAACCGGGCCAGAGCGTCTTTCTCCTCGGCGGAGGCCTGGAGCGGCGGCATGGCCGGCTGCAGCTTGTTCAGCATGTCCAGCGCCTGGCGGACGCGCTCGTGCTCCCATCCGGCGATCTTGGGAAGCAGGGGGTTGCTGCCGCCCCGGAGGGTGTGGCACATGGAGCAGTTGTTTTCAAAGACCGTCTCTCCGGGGTCATGCTCCCGGCCCGCCGCCACGGCACCCGGTGTGTGCAGGGCCAGGAGATAGTCGGCCAGCTCCTCTTTCTGGGGGTCGGTACCCCTGAAGTCGGGCATCGCCGGGTTGAGGGCGCTGAGGTTGTCGATCGCCCGCCGGATGCGCTGCCGGTCCCACCCCGCGGTCCTGGCCTTGATCACCGCCGCTTCGTGGCAGAAGGCGCAGTTGTCGGCGAACACCCTGGCGCCGCCTTCGGCTTCGGCCGGCTGCGGGGGGGCGAGGGGCTTGCCCTGCAGCCCTGCGGTGATGTAGGTCGCCAAGGCCCGGCGTTCATCGGCGGTGCCGGCAAAGGGGGGCATGAAATAACGCCGCTCATGGAGGTTCTCCAGATACTTGAACAGGGCGGGCTGACTCATGGCGGCGGTACGCGCGATGATATCGTTGTTGAAGCCGGCGATGGTATGGCAGGCATAGCACTGGTTCTTGAACAGGTCCTGACCGATTTCCACCAGGCTCTCCTCATGGAATTCCCGCATGCGCACCCATCTGGCGGAGGCAAGGAATCCCTGGCGGTCCAGCTCCGCCACCTCGGCTGGGCGAATGCCGTTGGAATACATGACGCCGTGGATCACAAAGGGGCGACGGGCCGCCTCCCGTGTCCATTCGAAGGAACCGATGAAGAGAAAGCCGCAAGCGAGCACGACAAAGGCCAGCGCTTTGCTGTGGCGCGCCGGCTTGAGCAGGATCAGGACCAGGGTGGCCAGCAGGATGCCGGCCGTGGCGTAAAGACCGATGTTCATGGCCCGAGCGATGGTGGGTGAGGCTCCCGCCGTCAGGCTCCGGACCGGCGCCGGCAGCACCGCAAGGTACCAGAAGCCGCACGGAATAGCGGCAAGCAGGGCGCCGAGCACCCACTTGCCCGAGAAGCGGGTCATCGTCCTTTTGAGCTCCCGGTCCTGCAGGAAGGCGGTGGTGACGAAGGCATAGATGCCGGCCAGCATCAGGGCGATGAAGGTGCGGAAGAAGAGGGAAGGCCAGAAGGTCGGGTTGAAGAACCCCGACCAGAAGTCGCCGTTTTCCAGCCAGCTGCCCGGGGTCAGCATGAAATCGAGGATGCCGTTGATCAGGAACAGGCTGAGCCAGGCGGCGATGAAATAGATCCAGCCGATGGTCTGGTGGGTCCTATCGTCCATCCGGCCGAAGGTGTAGAAATAGATGAACAGCGCGACGATTTCGACCAGGAAGAAGACCCATTCGGTCGCCCAGCCGAAAACGAAGGTGTGAATCAGCAGGGAGGTTGCGCCAGGCTGCACCAGGGAGATGATGAACCAGATCCCCACCCCGGTCAGGCCGCCGAACACCATGGTGACCAGCAGGAAGAACTTGGCGTGCCGGCGGGCAAACGCCAGGATGTCCGGATCACTCTCCCGAATTCCCTTGCGCTCGACCAGCACCAGGTACAGCCCACCGCCGACGGCGAAGTGGGAGATGAAGACATGGACGATGGCGATCAGGGCAATGAGCGCCCCGCCACCCAGGCCGGGAAGATACCACACGGGATAGTTCATCGGTGACCCTCCTTGCCCAAGCCGAACACCCCCGGCGTCATTTGCGGCCCGGATTCCCTCTGAAGATTAACTTTCCCACATCGATTCGTCAAGGGCTTGCCCCCGCCTTCTCGCCCAATGGGGAAGCCGGGTACTTTTTGTTTGACACCCTTGGCGTCTGGTTGTAAAGACGAAGGGTAGTAACCCGAGCTGAAAGGTCGGGAACAAGCGGGAGGGGGAGACGAACCGGCGCGTCGCGAGCGCCATCGCGCCAGGCCATTCCTTCATTGCACCATTCAGCAGAGTGTCTTTTCAGTATTTTCTGTCACATCTAATCGGGGGGGGAAGGATGAAAAAGGACCAGGCCGGCAATTCGGGCGAAGAGCGGGGGACACCGCGTCTTTCGTTGAACATGCAGACTCTTTCGGCGCTGATCCAAGCCTCGCCGCTGGGGATAATGGCGGTGGATTTCGACGGCAGGCTCCGCATGTGGAATCCGGCGGCGGAGCGCATTTTCGGTTGGCAGAAGAGCGAGGTGCTCGGCCGACTTATTCCGGCTGCTTCGCTGGAGAACTGGGAGCTCTACGAAACGATCCGGAAACGGGCACTGGCGGGGGAGAGCTTCAGCGGCATCGGGATGACTTCCCGCACCAAAGGTGGGCTGCAGGTGCAGATTTCCTTCTCCACCGCGCCGGTTCTCGACCAGCGGGGACGGATCATCGGTACGATGGCGGTACTCTCGGATATCACCGAGCGGAAGAAAATGGAGGAGGCACTGTCTCGCAGCCTGGAAAAGACAGAGCGGCTCACCGACGATACCATCAACGTACTGGCGTCGGCCATCGAGAAGAGGGATCCCTACACCGCCGGCCACCAGCAGCGGGTGGGACGGCTGGCGGTGGCCCTGGCCGGGAGGATGCGATATGCGCAGGAACAGCTGCGGGCGGTGCGGCTTGCCGCCATCATCCACGACATCGGTAAACTGTATGTCCCGGCGGAGATACTGTGCAAACCGAGCCGTCTGAGCGAAATAGAACTCCGCCTGCTGGAGTCACACGCCGTGGCCGGCTACGAGATCCTGAAAGGGATCGACTTCCCCTGGCCCATTGCGGAGATCGTCCACCAGCATCATGAGCGGCTGGACGGCAGCGGCTATCCGGGGGGGCTTATGCATGACGAGATCCTCCCCGAAGCCCGAATCGTAGGGGTCGCCGATGTCGTGGAGGCCATATCCTCTCACCGCCCTTATCGACCGGCGCTCGGGGATGAGGCGGCGGTACGCGAGATCCGCGATGGAATCGGAACCCGCTATGACGCCGAAGTGGCCGACGCGCTCTTTTCGCTGCTGGATGCCGACGGCCGCCTGCCCGGGGAAATCTGATCGGCCGGGACCAAATGGCCCTCGCTTACCTCTCCCAGAGGCCGACTTTGTCCCGCCTCGCCTGTTGCTCGGCGGCGAGAAAGTCTTCCTTCAGCCGGAAGTCGAAGCGCCGGTAGACGACCGCATAGCCTTTCTCCAGCAGCAGGCGGTTGAGCAGGCGGCCGTCGGGCAGGTAAAGATAGGCGAGCAGGCGGCCGTAGCGGTCGCGGCGCTCGGCATCGAAGGTCAGGCGAACGGTCTTTCCCTTGACTGTGGCGATGTTGAACTGCAGGGCTGCTTCGGCGATCTGCCGCAGGCGCGGTTCGGAGATTCCCCTCCGCAGATAGAAGCGGTCGCGCTCGGACGCTTCGTGCTCGGGGGTGTCGATTCCGAGCAGCCGGACCTTGCCCAGCTCCGCCACCTTCACCGTGTCTCCGTCGTAAATCCATTCGACCCTGCCGGTCACTTCCCCGGCGGCCCGGCAGCCGCCCGCCAGGCACAGCAGCAGGAGCAGTAACCCGGCAAATACCCGGCAGAACTCCGCCGGCAGGTTCATCAATGCCCCCACAGGGCGCGGGAGAACAGGCCGGTAAAGAGGCCCCAGATGGCGGTGAAGAGGAGGATGAAGAGGGGAGTGAGAGTGCCGAGGGCCAGGCCCATGGAACCGTAGGAAGTGTGTCGGGGGAAATAATAGAAAAGCTGGAAGGCCGTGGGGAGAAGGCTGATCCACAGTCCTTTGCGGATCCAGCCGCGGCGGGAACGGGGATGGGCGACAAAGAGGAAATAGGCGAGCCCCCAGAGGCCGCCCCAGACCAGCCGCTGGCACAGCCAGTCGGTGGTCAGGGCCGGGGCGATGCGGACCCCCGCCCAGGTAGTGATGCCCCAGTTCCCGGCGGCCCAGACGGCCAGGCTGTTGAAGAGGGCGCCGATGACCCCGGCGCAGAAGCAGACGGCCAACATCGTGCTGGTGCGGTGCATGAAACCTCCCTTTAATTCAGCTGCAAGCTGCAAGCCAGCGGCTTACAGATTATAAAGTTTCATTCATACTCCCTGTGCGGTAGCCCTGGAGGTCCAGGGCCACGTAGGTGAAGCCGGCATTCTTGAACTCTTGCACCACCTCCTGCCGCAGACCGGTCTCGCAGAAGCGGGCAATCTCCTCCGGTGCCACCTCGATGCGGGCCGTCTCACCATGGAAACGCACCCGGTAATTGCGGAAATCATGGCGGCGCAGAAAGGCTTCGCAGCGGTCAATGCGGGCCAATCGCTCCGGGGTGATCTCCGTGCCGTAGGGAAAGCGCGAGGAAAGACAGGCGAAGGGCTGTTTTTCCCAGGTCGGCAGACCCAGGCGACGGCTCAAATCGCGGATCTCCTTCTTGTTGAGACCGGCCTCCAGCAGGGGGGAGCGCACTTCCAGTTCCCGCGCGGCGTCCCGGCCGGGACGGTAATCGTTCAGGTCGTCGGCATTCGCGCCGTCGAGAATGAAGCGGAATCCCAGCTCGCGGGCCCGCTCCCGGCAGAGGGTGAAAAGTTCCCGCTTGCACCAGTAACAACGGCGGGGGTCGTTGTCGGCGAAGCCGGGAATCTCCAGTTCATTGCTCTCCACCACCAGCTGCCGGACGCCCATGCCGGCGGCCAGGGCGCAACTTTCCTCGAATTCGGACCGGGGATACGTCGGCGAAGTGGCGGTCAGGGCGATGACCTTTTCAGCGCCCAGTACATCCCGGGCCACTCGCAGCAGGAAGGTGGAATCCACCCCGCCGGAGAAGGCGATCACCGCCGATTCCATTTCTTCCAGCAGCTGTTTCAGTCTTGCGAATTTCTCTTCCATTATCATCCTTCGGGATTAATCCTGAAAACGGCAGTCAGCCACGGATAAGGTCAAAAAAATTCTGATAGAACAAAGGCATTGGCTTTCTTCAGGGTTTATCTTCTGAATCAGATTTGATCCGTGTTCAAATGCTTTTTCCAGGTCAGCGTTTGCCCGGATCAGCATACACCAGGGCTTCCGGCGCATTCAAGATAAGAAAAAGGCCGGCGGGTAGTTCCCTCCGGCCTCGAGATGCTGAACAACTGCCGCTCAATCGAAGACGCCGGTGGAAAGGTAGCGCTCGCCGGTATCGCAGAGCATGGTGACGACGTTTTTCCCAGGTCCGAGCCGGCGTGCCACCTCAATGGCGGCGAAGACATTGGCGCCGGAGGAAATGCCGGCGAAGATCCCTTCCTCGCGAGCCAGCCGGCGGGCGGTCTGCATCGCCTGATCGTTGGTGACCGTGAGCACCTCCCGGTAGACCGAGGTGTCGAGAATATCCGGTATGAAGCCGGCGCCGATTCCCTGGATCTTGTGCGGGCCGGGTTCGCCCCCGGAGAGAACGGGGGAGTCGGCCGGTTCGACGGCCACAACCAGGGCCTGCGGGTTGTGGGCAAGCAGAACATGGCCGACCCCGGTTATGGTGCCCCCGGTACCGACGCCGGCGACAAAGGCATCCACCTTGCCGTTCAGTGCGCTGAGGATCTCCGGCCCCGTGGTCTGTTCATGGATGCGCGGATTGGCGGGATTCTTGAACTGCTGCGGCAGGAAGCATTTCTTCTTGCGGGAAATCTCCTCCGCCTGTTCGATCGCTCCCCGCATCCCCAGGGCACCGGGGGTGAGGACCAGGTCCGCGCCGTAAGCGCCGAGCAGCCGGCGACGCTCCAGGCTCATGGTGTCCGGCATGGTCAGGATCAGCCGGTAGCCCTTGACGGCGCAGACCAGCGAGAGACCGATGCCGGTATTGCCGCTGGTCGGCTCGACAATGGTGTCGCCGGGGTGGATACAGCCATCCTGTTCCGCCTGCTCGATCATGGCCAGGGCAATGCGGTCTTTGACGCTGCCGCCGGGATTGGTGCCCTCCAGCTTGCCCCAGACGCTCGCCCCCTCCGGGTCGGGGAGGCGGTTGAGGCGGACCATGGGGGTATTGAACACCTGGCCGAGTGACTGCTCGCTGATGGTGGTCGGCATGATCATTCCTTTCCCTGCTAAATGAAGTACATGAAGCGATGGTCCAGTTCCTTCTCCAGGCCCATCGTTTTGGCATCTTCGCACAGGTCCTTGAGGGTGACGGAGCTGAGATACTGCTGCAGGTGGCGAGTGGCTTCCAGCCATACCCGCTGGGTCACACACTGGTTGTCGAATTCGCACTTTTTCCGGCGCGGCCGTCCTTCGTTGACGCATTCGACCAGTGATATCGCCCCTTCGGCCGCCATCACAATGTCCCGCACGGTGATTTCCTGCGGTTTCTTCGCCAGCTGATAACCTCCCTGTGGCCCCCGCTTGCTTTTCAGGAGGCCGGCTTTTTTCAGGTCCTGGAAGATCTGCTCGAGATAACGGGGGGAGATAGCCTGCCGGCGCGAAATATCCTTGATCTGAGCCGGGAGGGTGCCGGCATGATAGGCCATATCGAAGAGTGCGCGCACTCCGTAGCGGCTTTTTGTGGAGAGTTTCATCGTTTCCTCCAAAGTTCTGATCTTTAAAGTAGTAGTAAACTTTATCAATCGTGTCAAGAATTAAATCGCCCAGCGTCTTGAGAAAATCTGATTTTCGTGGTTAACTTTTAATAGCCGGAATCTGGAGATATTATGAAAAAGCGGACTGGCCCGCTCATTTTCCCCTTCTGCCCCGTTCCCGCCGGCCTGCTCGCTTTCCGTTCCGCCGGCGGTCAGGAGCGGATATTGACGATCGGTTGGGTCGGAGTGGTCTGTTCCTCCCCGGCCATCATCTCGGTCTCGCGGAGAAGGCCCGCCCCAGGGATGAGCGAGCTGCCTCAGGGAAATGACTTCAGTATCAATTTGCCGTCGGAGGAATTGCTCGCTTCCCCCGGATTTCCGCAAGTTGGTGCAGCGCGAGGATATCCGGCTGCTGGCCGGCTGCCGGTCTCCACCTGCACAACGGCGCGGCTACCGGGGGGCCGCTGCTTGGCGGTTGCCAGGTCGCCATCGAATGCAGCCGGGCCACGGTTTCCTCCCGCTTCGGCGAGGAAGTGGTGCGCGGGGAGGTGGTCGCGGTGCACCTGGAAGGGAAAACATACGGTCCGGAAGGGATGCCGGACCTGAGCCGCCTGAAACTGTTCAATCGTCCGCAGTCCCGGCCGCCGGTCGCCGAACCGGCCGCCGGCCGACCCCTCGCTTGACAGCGGAGGGAGATCTTTTCTCCTGCCCGTCAGGCCAGAAAAAAGGGGAACGCTGAAAAGCGCCCCCCAAGATAGCTCACTATCTCACTACCTCACTGTCCTTTTGTCCTGAGCCGCTATTCCCAGGGCGTGATCACGCCGGACTCCAGCGCCGCCCGCTCCACCGCCTCGGCCACCCTCGAGTGCACCTCCGGGTGGAGAATGGAGGGGACCAGTTCCCCCTCTTCGGCGCAGCCGGCTATTGCCCGGGCCGCGGCGATTTTCATCTTGTTGTTGATGCGGGTGGCGCGCACGTTCAGGGCGCCGCGGAAAATGCCGGGGAAGCCCAGAGCGTTGTTGACGCTCTTGCCGTCGGCGGCGAAGGCCGCCCCAGCCTGCACCGCTTCTTCCGGCTGGATCTCCGGATTGGGATTGGACAGGGCCAGGATGACCTGGCCTTTGCGGACCATCGCCGGCTTGATCAGCCCCGGGCAGCCGGTGGTTGCGATGACGATATTGGCCTGCTGCCATCACCTCCTGCAGGCTGCCGGATTTTCCGCCGGCCGCCTGCAGCATCTCCCCGGCCGACTCCTTGAGGTCGGTGCCGATGACACTCTTCACCCCGTAGGCCAGCAGCAGCTTGGAAATGCCGATTCCCGCCGCCCCGAGACCGATCACCCCGATCGCCGACTTGTTCAGCATCTGGCCGGAGAAGCGGGTGGCGTTGAGCAGGGCCGCCAGCACCACCACCGCTGTGCCGTGCTGATCGTCGTGCATGACCGGGATATCAAGCATCTCGTCGAGGGCGTCCTCGATGGCGAAGCACTCGGGGGCGGCGATATCCTCCAGCTTGATGGCGCCGAAAGTCGGGGCGATGTTTTTCACCGTTTCAATGATCACCTGAGGGTCCCGGTTCTGGATGAGAATCGGGATGCCGCTGATCCGCACGAGGTGATCGAAGAGGGCGGCCTTTCCTTCCATCACCGGCATTCCCGCGACCGCCCCGATATCCCCGAGTCCGAGAATGGCGGTGCCGTTGGTGACGATGGCCACCTGGTTGTGGATGGCGGTGTACCTCCAGGCCAGTTCCGGCTTCTTCTGGATGTCCCGGCAGATGGCGGCCACCCCGGGGGTATAGATCTTGCGGATATCGCCGATGTTTTTGATGGGGAGTTTGCTTTTCATGGCAATCTTCCCCCCCTCGTGCATCTGGTGGACCAGGTCGATGACTTCCTCGACGATGATCCCCTCCACCTTCGATAAATTATCGAAGATGTGCTCCAGCTGCTCGTCAGAATCGACGTAGATGGTCATCTCCCGGGTGTTGTGGGTCATCCCCATGCGCACCAGGCGGATGTCGCCGATATTGCTGCCGGCCATGCCGATGGCGGAAGTGAGTTTGCCCAGATAGCCGGGTTTGTCCAGAATCAGCACCCGCAGGGTCTTGGCCTGCTTGCCCGCGCCCTTCTCGATTTCCATGTTAATTTCTCCCGCCTTGCGAACCGGAAAATCTTCTCTCTTCCCGGCACCTGTGCCGGGGTACGAATCATAGGCTGCGGTCTGGCAGCAGTCAACGGGAAACACATGCGGACTGCCAACTGCGGTGGGCAGTCGCGCTATGCCGCCGGCTGCCCTCCTCCGCCAGCAACAGCCCTCGCCCTGCCGGCCGGTCTCTCAGATGGTCACGTACTGCCCGCGCTTCTTCTCCAGTTCGGCGGTATAGCGGGCGAGCACGGCCCGGCGGGAGATCATGAACAGCACCTTCCCGGGATCCTCGGGGTCGACCACGGGAATTTCCTCCAGACCGCGACCGGCCAGTTTACGCAGAACCAGGTTGAGGCTCTCGTCCAGGCTGCAGGTAATGACCTGGGAGACGGCGATATCGCTGGCGCAGACCAGCCCCGGCGGGATCTCCTCCCCCAAGATTCGCCGCACATCGTTGACCGAAAAGATGCCGCACATGTGCCCGGAGCTGTTCACCACCGGGTAATAGGCCCCTTCGGCGGCGGCGATCCGGTGCAGGATCTCGGGCAGCGGCAGGTTTTCCGGGATCATCGTCGGCGGCCGACCCTGCCCGGCCAGGTCGGCGACGCTGAACCCTTCCAGCACGTCGACCACGAAGTCCCCCAGGTGCGCGGGGGAATCGATGCGGCCGTCGACCTGTTTCTCATAGATGGTATTGCGGCGGGCGGCAATCATGGCCACGACGCACACCAGCATCAGCGGCGCGAGCAGGCCGTAGTTGCCGGTCAGTTCGCTGACCATGATCAGGGTGGCGACCGGGGTATTGGATACTCCGGCGAAGAAGCCGGCCATGCCGATCAGCACATAGGCGCGCGGATCGTGCACCAGGGTCGGAAACAGCTGGCCGGCCGTGGCCCCAAAGGCGCCGCCGAGCAGGGCGCCGATGACCAGACTGGGGGCGAAGACGCCGCCCGAGCCGCCGGAGGGGATGGTCAGGCTGGTGGCCAGGATCTTGGCCAGCGCCACCACCAGCATGACCCAGATGGCCACCCGCCCGAACAGCGCCTCCTGTACCCAGCCATAGCCGGAGCCGAGTACCTGCGGCACGAACATGGCCAGCAGGCCCAGGAGCAGTCCGCCGAGGGCCGGTTTGAGGACGATCGGCATGGGCAGGCGGCGGAAGAGGTCGCGCAGGCCGTAAAAGGTGCGCACGTAGCCCACTCCCAGGGCGGCGCAGAAGATGCCGAGCAGGAGGAAGAAGAAGAGCTCCAGCGGATGTTGGAAGGTGAAAAGAGGGGTCGCCAACAGCGGCTTCCAGCCGGTGGCGGCGCCGAACAGGGAATAGGCGACGATGGAGGAGACGATGCAGGGAATCAGCGCCTCGTGCTCGAATTCCGGCTCTTTATAGAGGACTTCCACGGCGAATAGGGCTCCCCCCAGCGGCGCGTGGAAAGTGGCGCCGATACCGCCGGCAATGCCGGAGAGCAGCAGGATGCGCCGCTCCGCGGTCGAGAGTCCCAGACGGCTGGCGAGGAAGCTGCCGAAGCCGGCACCGATCTGGGCGATCGGTCCCTCCCGCCCCGCCGAACCGCCGGTGCCGATGGTGATCGCCGAGGCCACCCCCTTGACCCACGGCACCCGGCCGCGGATCAGCCCTCCCTTGTTATGAAAGGCGTCGATGGCGGCATCGGTTCCGTGCCCTTCGGCTTCCGGCGCCAGAGTGAATACCAGCAGGCCCGAGAGCAGCCCGCCCAGGGCCGGGATGAGAAAGAGAAACCAGCGGTGATGCATATGGAGGGAGGTGACCGGGGGACCGGAGAGTTTACCCGCGACGGCATGAACGGCGGGATGATAATCGGCCCAACCCTGGAGGACCCAGGCGTCGACGGTGTTGGTGGCGAAATAGAAGCCGATGGCGCCCAGGCCGGCGATCAGGCCGACCAGGGCACTGAGCACCACCTGGCGGTAGACCAGGCGGATCAGCAGTCGGCGTAGCTCTTGAAAGGTTCTGGGCAGCTGAAGGCGCATCGGATGGTTTCCCCGGCAGCCGGGCTGGAAGCGGAAATCGGCAAGGTTGTAGGGCAGGGACCCTCCACAGCCGCCCTGCTCAATGGCACCATTTTATTGTGCCTGGGAGCATACCCGAAAAGCGATCCTCTTTAAACCTTTTTCTCAGGACCGGGCGGCTGTGATCGGCTGGAAAAATAGTGCGGCGCCACCTATACTAGAGAGCAGCTGCGCCTGCCGCCGCTCGCGGAACCCCGCAGTGCCCTGGACCCGTTCGGGAGACCCGCTGTGCTGGTTACGCTTCTTGTCCTGTCGATTCTCTTTCAGGTGACGGCGGCGGTACTGGCGCTGCGGCTTATTCCCGTTTCCCGGGGCAAGCTGGCCTGGGTCCTGATTGCCGCCGCCTTCACCCTGCGCGCCTTCCGCCTGGCTTTCCAATTCACTCTCTATATTCGTCCCGACGTGGAATATCACCCTGATTTTCGGCGATGAAGTGATCGGCCTGGCGGTCTCCGTCCTGACGGCGGCCGGGGTGTATGCGATCGGTCCGCTCTTCGCCGCCTTCCGCCGGGCCGAGGAAGCGCGGGAAATGTACATCCATGCCATCTCCCACGACCTGCGCAATCCCCTGACGCGTGGTCCAGGGCTACGCCGATCTGCTCGCCGAGCGCCTGCCGAAGACGGAACTCGATGCCGAGGCCCGCGCCGGCCTTGAGGGCATCCAGTACGGCAGCGCCCGGATGGGCGCCCTGATCGGCGACCTGGTCGATGCCGCCCGCTGGGACGGCCATCAACTGCAGCTGGAGATGCAGCCGGTCAGGCTGGAGCTCTTCCTCCCGGCACTGCTGCAACGGTCGGCGGCTTTCGTCGGCCGCGAGCGGTTGACCCTCGATTTGCCGGCCGATCTGCCGCGGGTCCTGGCCGACGAGGAGCGCCTGGAGCGTATCGTGCTCAACCTGCTGACCAATGCCGGGCGCTACTCGCCGCCGGCCAGCCCCATAGACGTCCGGGCGCGGCTGGAAGGGAAAGAGGTGGTGATCTCAGTCCGCGACCGGGGCCGGGGCATCGCCGCCGAGGACCTGCCGCGACTCTTTGACCGATATTTCCGCGGTCGGGGCGGCGGCAGGGAAGGGGTCGGACTCGGGCTGTACATCACCCGGCTGCTGGTGGAGGCACACGGCGGCCGCATCTGGGTGGAAAGCGAACCGGGTCGGGGCAGCACCTTTTCCTTCACCCTGGCTGCCGCCCGCTGACTCTTTTCTCCGGCGGTCCTTTCAAATGGCAGGATTGATGCAGAAGAAATCCTGCTGGGCATAGGAACAAGCTTCCTGATCCAGGGTCCGTGAAAATCCGCATGGAATCAGATTTTATCCGTGTCCCCATTGCTTTTTCGGATGGTTGTCATGGTCGCCGCTTCCCTGGTATAAACCGGGGGTGGCCGCCAGCTTTTTGGGGAATGATGAAGGGAAATTTCCTGCTGCTGATTCTTCTGCTGCTTCCTATTCTGCTGCCGCCCTGGCCGGCTGCCGCCGGAATTGGCGACCTGGAGAATCTCCCGCAGGATGTCTCCGCCTATCTCGCTCCCGCGGAGTCCCGCCAGGACCTGCCCTTGTGGCCCGACCAGAAGGCTCTGGCCGCCGATTACCTGACCCGCTATTTCGCTCCCTGGGACGGCGGCAAATGGGTGCGTCCCCGCGCCGACGCCTTCTGGATCATCGACTGGCTGAAGGGCAACCAGCTCTTCGGGGAAAACCGCCTGCCGCTGCCGCCGTCCTTCCTGGAAAACCTGGTGCGGCAGGCAGCGGTAGAAACCTATCCCAGTCTCGACCTGCGGGGAATCACCATCCGGGACGCCGATGTGCGGGCATTGCCTACTCACCGCCCGGGCTTCCGCGATTTCGCCATCCCCGGCGAAGGCTTTCCCTTCGACTATTTCCAGAACTCCGCCCTGGCCGCCAATACCCCCCTGCGCATCCGCCACCGCTCCCTGGACGGCAGCTGGCTTTATGTTGAGGCTGGCGCCGTTTACGGCTGGCTGCCGGCCGACGAGGTCGCCCTGGTCGATGACGCCTTTGTCCATTCCTTTCGCGCCGCCGCGCCGCTGGTGCTGATCCGCGATGCGGTGCCGATTTCCGATACGGCGGGAATTTTTCGGTTCACCGGTCGTCTGGGCGCCGTTCTGCCGATGGCTAAAGCGGTCCCGGGCGGCTACCGGGTCCTGATCGCCGCCGCCGATGCCGACCGGCGGGCGGTTCTCAGGAAGGCGACCCTGGCGGCGGCGGCCGCCGCCCCCTTCCCCCTGGCCGGAACGCCGAGCAACTTTGCCGCCGTCGCCAACCGGCTCCTCGGCCAGATGTACGGCTGGGGTGGACTCTACGGCGATCGCGACTGCTCGGCTACCCTGCGCGACCTGTTTGCCGTCTTCGGTCTTTACCTGCCCCGCAATTCGGCTCGCCAGGCGGAAACCGGTCGGGCCATTCCCCTGGACAAACTGACGCCGGAGGAAAAGGAGCGGGTCATCCTGCGGGAAGCGGTGCCCTTGCGCACCCTGCTGTGGATGAATGGCCATGTCATGCTCTACCTGGGGAATTACCGGGGGCAGGCGGCGGTACTGCACACCTTCTGGGGAGTGCGCACCCGCGACGACCGAGGTGACGAAGGCCGGATCATCGTCGGCCGGACGGTCATCACCACCCTCCAGCCCGGCCGGGAACTGGCCGATCGCGCCCTGCCGGAAAGCGATCTGCGCTGGCGGCTGCGCGGGATGACCCTGCTCGGCCGGCCGTCCTTGCCGCCGCTCGCCGCGGCATCCGGCCGGGCTCCTCCCCGCCGGCGACTGACTCGGGGGCAGATCCCGGGGGGGAACCCGGCTCAGCGCCGGGCCTCCTGCAGCGGCTGCGGGTTGCAGAGATCCCCGGCCGCATCGGCCCGCGCCCCGCAGTTGCGGCAGGCGAAGGCCGGGCGGGTGCTGCGGTTGCGGATTTCGGCCGTCATTCCGCGCTCCATCAGGTGGCACATATGGTCGCGGTGATTTCCCGGCAGGGCGCAGTAGCTGTATGTCGGCTCAGACGCTTTCTCTTCGGTCATGCTCTCGCTCCCCTGGATTCAGTGGTTTCCCCCAAGTATAGCCAATGCCCTTCGGATGCAAGCCGCCTGCTTGGGAACCTGCTTGGGAGCCCTTGTCTTCCGCCGCGGCAGCCGCTAATATAGGTTCCACTATATTGTCACCGGAGGAAGCGATGCAGATGGACGAAGACCTGATCGAACGGCTGCGGCGGGTGCTCGCCTCGGTGGAGCAGATCCTGCCCCGCGCCGTTCCCGAGATCGACTGGGCCGCCTGCCCGGCGGCCAACTGGCGCCGCCATTCCCTGGCCGGCTATCTTGAGCCGATGCGGCAGGCGGACGACATCGTCCTTGACGACCTGCTGGGAATCGATGAGCAGAAGCAGGTGGTGGAGGAAAATACCCGTCAGTTCCTGGCCGGTTATCCGGCGAACAACATCCTCCTCTGGGGAGCGCGCGGCACTGGGAAATCCTCCCTCATCCGCGCCCTGCTCAACAGCTATGCGCCGCAGAGGCTGCGCATCGTCCAGGTCGACAAGGACGATCTGCCCTACTTGCCCGATATCTTCAGCCGCATCGAAGGGCAGCCCTACCGCTTTCTCATTTTCTGCGACGATCTCTCCTTCGAGGAGGGGGAGAAGAGCTACAAAATCCTCAAGAGCGCCCTCGATGGTTCCGTCTACGCGGCGCCGGAGAACGCCCTCATCTACGTCACTTCCAACCGCCGCCACCTGCTCCCGGAATACACCAATGACAACCTCGGGGCGCATCTGAAGGGAGGAGAGATTCACCACGGGGAGACGGTCGAGGAAAAGATCTCCCTCTCCGACCGCTTCGGCCTCTGGGTCGCCTTCTCCCCGTTCAGCCAGGACCACTACCTGCGGGTGGCGCGCCAGTGCCTGGTCAATCTCGCCACCAGGCATGCCCTGGCTCCGACCTGGGACAAGGAAACGGAACTGGCGGCGCATCGCCTGGTCGCACGAAAAGAGCAAGCGCTGCGGCCGCACGGCTTTCCAGTTCGCCAAGAAATGGGTGGGTAACAAGCTGCTCGCGGCCAACAGCCGGAATCTCGCCGCCGGATAATCCCGGCGGTCTCCCCAACTATCCCTGCGCCCTTCACAAGCCCCGGTCGCCCGGCGACCGTCCCGGCCGGCGCTCGCTCACCCAGACCACCACGGTCAGCACCCATCCCCAGAACCGCTCCGCCAGCCGGCCGTACCAGGCGCGGCGCAGCCATTCGGCATAGTACACTTCCCGGCTGGCGGCGAAATCGAAAGCGAACAGTTCATGCACCCGCGCGGTTATTGCCGGGTCCTCCACTTCCTGATTGGCTTCCAGATTCCAGCGATGATTCCAGCGGTCCAGGTTGCTTGAGCCGATGCTCAGCCAATTGTCCCCGAGCAGAACCTTGGCGTGCAGGAAACGGGGCTGGTACTCATAGATGCGGACGCCGTCGCGCAGCATCTTTTCATAATAGCGGCGGCCGATGGTGCGAATTGCCGGATGGTCGGTGCGGGGGCCCGGCAGGAGCAGGCGCACATCGACGTCGGCTCGGGCGGCGCGGCGCAGCGCCCGCCGCAGCTTCCAGCTGGGAATGAAGTAGGCGGTAGCCAGCCAGACCCGGTTTTCGGCCCGGCGGATGCGCCTGATGAAGGCGCGGATGATGCCCGAGCGGGCCAAGGCGCGGGCGTGCACCACCACCCGCCCCGGGGCGCCTCCCGGCAGGGGAACGAGCGGCGCCTCCGGCAGGTCCAGGCGGGGGGCGGAGGCTTTTCCCTCCCAGTCCTCCCGGAACAGTTCCTGCCAGTCGCGTACGCAGGGGCCGCGGATCTCCAGCATCGTTTCATGCCAGTACTGGCCGGGACGGGCTGCGGGGTCGAACTGGTCGGAAATGCCGGCACCGCCGGTGAAGGCGACCGTCCCATCGACCACCAGCAGCTTGCGGTGGGTGCGTGCCAGGTTGGCCAGCCAGCGGCCGAGGCGCAGAGGATTGTAGAAGATCAGCTCGACCCCGCCGGCGGTCAGCCGCTGGCGGTCGCCGCGGCGCAGGAGAAAAGAGCCGAAATCGTCCAGCAGCAGGCAGACCCGCACGCCACGGACGGCGGCGGCGAGCAGGGCGTCGATGAAGTGGTCGGCGATCCGCCCCGACTCGAACAGGTATATCTCCAACAGGATGTAGCGACGGGCGGCGGCTATGCTGCCCAGCATTTCGGGGAAGAACTCGCTGCCGTCGACCAGCAGACGGAAGCGGTTTCCCTCACGGCGGGGGAAGCGGTATTTCAGCTTGGCGATAGACATCGTTTTCGGCCGGCGAAATGACTGCTCAGATTATACAAGATGAATGATCAGATTATAGCAGATCCCGCGCCGCCTTCCGTTTCTTCCAGACCGGCTGATGATGACGGTTAATCAGGGAGATAGAAAGCTCCACCTCACAGACGGTGCTTCCCGGTCAGTCCGGTCAGGTCCTCCGCCAGGGCGCGGATATCCTCGGTGGTGGTGCTCCAGGAGCACATGAAACGTGCCTGGCCGGAGCCGATGAAAGTGTAGAATTGCCAGCCGCGGGAGCGCAGGCCCTCGATCAGCCGCGGCTCCATCTGGACGAAAACGGCGTTGGCCTGGCAGGGATGGGCGATCTCCACGCCGGCGATTCCCGTCAGGGCCTCGGCCAGCTGCCGGGCGCAGCGGTTGGCATGGGCAGCGTGGCGCAGCAGGGCGCCATCGCGCAACATGCCGATCCACGGAGCGGCGAGAAAACGCATCTTGGAGGCGAGCTGCCCCGCCTGCTTGCAGCGATAATCGAATTCCTCCGCCAGCTTCCGGTTGAAAAAGATCACCGCTTCTCCCACCGCCATGCCGCTCTTGGTGCCGCCCAGGGTGAGCACGTCCACCCCCGCCTCCCAGCTCAGCTCCCGGGGGGAGGCGCCGAGGGCCGCCAGCGCATTGGCGAAGCGGGCCCCGTCCATGTGCAGGCGCAGCCCGAGGCGGCGACAGAGGGCGCCGGTGTCCCGCAGTTCCGCTGCCGAATAGACGCTGCCCAATTCGGTCGACTGGCTGATGCTGAGCACCCGCGGCTTGGGATGGTGGATGTCGCTGCGCCGAAGGACGGCATGTTCCACCGCCCGCAGGTCTGCCTTGCCGTGCTCCCCTGGCACCAGCAGGATTTTGGTGCCGTTGGAGAAGAATTCGGGGGCGCCGCACTCGTCCGTCTCGATATGGGCGAGCTCATGGCAGACGATGCTGTGGTACGACTGGCAGAGCGCCGAGAGAGCCAGGGAGTTGGCCGCGGTGCCGTTGAAGACGAAGAATATCTGGCAGTCGGCCGCAAAAAACTCGCGCAGCAGGTCGCAGGCCTGGGCGGTGCAGAGATCGGCGCCGTAGGACGGGGCATAACCGGCGTTGGCCTCAGCCATCGCCGCCCAGGCTTCGGGACAGATGGCCGCGTAATTGTCGCTGGCGAATTGGTTGCGAGTTGGCGCGGTGCTTGGCTGGGGCATCGTTTCCTCCCTGGTCTCTTCAGCGAGGCGGGTTTCGTCCGAAACGGTCGCCTGCGGGGGTTGGCGGCGTCCCGATGTACGCCTGCGCGCATCCCTTGAATTCCAGCTGGTTTGGCCGCCAGCTCGTTTTTCATCCGGATGTTTTCAGATGCAATGAGCCTAGCAGGAAGCGGCAGGGGGAGCAATTGAAAAGGCGGTCGCGAGGGATAGGCAGAAAGCTGCCAAATTGCCAAAAATAAAAAAATGTTTTGCAATTCTGCGAATCGACCGGTAGTCGAACGGAAATCCTTGCAAGTAGCCATAATACACCGTATTATAGAAATCTAATAGCACGCAGTTAAGATAAACAAAGAAAATTACGCCCCTTTTTTTCGCAAAATTGCAAGAAAGATCCCCTTCCCACAGCCTTCGCCGGCTTCTCAGCGTAGGTTGCAAGCTGCTGAAGAAAAAGGATTCTGTCGATTTCCCCAGGGTGTATAGAACATTGGTATATGACTTGCTGAAGTTGTTCCCCAGAAAACTAGGGCATTGCCAGCGGACAACGGAAGATGTCTCAACCGGCGCACTGGCGGAAAAGTAATCATTTGGGTGAAGGAGAGAGGGTAATGAAAGCAAAAATCAATCAGGCGGAAGTTGATTATGAGGATTTCGGGGGCGGCCCAGCCGTGCTGTTCCTGCACGATTATCCCACCAATCAGGATCTGCCCGGGGGCGATTTCGCGGATCTTGCCGAAGCCGGCTACCGGGTGATCCTGAGCAATCTGCGAATCCATCGGCTGGAAACGGAGTCCGCTGCCGATAGCGGTGCGCTGGATGCCGTAGCCCTGCTCAATTTTCTCGGGATCGGCCGTACCATTGTGTTCGGTATTTCCCTGGGGGGCTGTGTGCTTCTTGATCTGCTGGAAAAATTCCCCGGGCGGGTGGCCGCTTCCAGCCTGGTGCTGACTCCGGCCGCGGCCAAAGCTTTCCGGCGGCAGGTCAGGCGGCCGGCCGTCCGGTCCGCTCTGCTGGAGGGACGCCTGGATGAGCTGAAAACAGCGCTCAGGAAAGCACTGACCGGAAGGAAGCAGCCGCCTCCACCGGTCATGCATCAGCTGGGTGCCTGGATCCGCCGCGTCCGCAGCAGGAATCTGCAACATGCCAGCAGTTGTGAACTGCTGGCCGAAATGGAGGTGCCGCCTCTGCTGATCGAATATGAGACCGGGCGCGGCCGCTCCCGGGGTGGCGAAGAAATCGAAAGTTTCCTTCGCCACCCGGGGTTGGAAGAGGATCAAGGGGCTCAACGCCCACTTTGTCGCGCTCCTCGATTCGCTCATTCCGCGGGACGCGGAACCAGACGAGGAAGAGATCCTCTCCGACCTGGCGTAATAGGGCAAGACGGCGGGATCCGCTTCCTACTTGGAATAGAGCTCCACGATCAACCGCTCCTGGAAGGCCTGAGCGGTGAGTTCTTCCCGGACCGGCAGCGACTTGACCGAGCCGCGGTACTCGTTTCGCTGCAGTTCGATCCAGGAAGGAAAGCCGCGCCGGAGGGCGCTGTCCAGGGATTCGTTGATCCGGGCGACTTGCCGGCTTCTCGACCGCAGCTCGACGGCGTCGCCGGGGCGCACCAGGTAAGAGGGGATGTCGACCTTGCGGCCATTGAGACGGAAATGTCCGTGGTTGATCAGCTGCCGGGCCTCGGCCCGGGTGGCGCCGAACCCGAGGCGATAGACGACACTATCCAGCCGGCGCTCGAGCAGGATCAGCAGATTTTCGCCGGTGACCCCCTTCATCCGCTCGGCCTTTTCGAAGTAGGTCCGGAATTGCTTCTCACGCAACCCGTAGGTGCGCCTGGCCCGCTGTTTTTCCCGCAATTGCAAGCCATAATCGGATATCTTGCTACGCCGCTGTCCGTGTTGCCCCGGTGGGTAATTGCGGCGCTGGATGCCACATTTTTCCGACAAGCTCCTGTCCCCTTTGAGGGACAGGCACATCCCTTCCCGGCGGCAGAGCCGGCAGACGGGTCCGATATATCTTCCCAAAAGTAATCTCCTTCTGTGGGTCGGTTTATTTTATGACCAGATAGGTCTTCTTTTTTCTACCACCATTCGGAAAATATTTCCAGTGCCGAGGGGGAAAGGGGCGGAAGCGACGAGAAGATCGTCCACCAGGAGGCAGGGGAGATGCCCAGGGAACTTGCCTGGGGGAGGTAAGGACACCACGATACCGGGGCAGCCGAGCGGCCGCCCCTTTTGCTTCGACCAGCGGCAGCCTGCTTATTCTTCCCAGTAGGGGGCCACCCCGTAATAATCGGCAATCCGGCGATGAAAATCCATCGGCTCCTGCCCCGGAGCGGGAATCGGGGCGTTTACCAACTGCTGTTTATCCACGTTCAAAATGATTTCGTCGTTCTCTACCGTTAAAGCATTTACCGGAACCAGGCGAAGGTCTTCCTCCGCCAGGGAGTTGCCCGTATCGACCAGGGCATAGGCAACCTTCTCGATCTTGGGATCGACCAGGAAGCTGACGACGACGCCCAGCTCTTCTCCCTGCTGATTTTTGATGATCAGTTGGTCGGTGGCGGCCTGGTTGCCAGCCTGATTAGCGCCATCCGTGCCGGTTGTCCTGGACCTCCCGTTGGTCGTTGCTCCTGCCTCGACTCCTGCGGCAAAAACAGCAGGGGCGAGTGCGACACTCAGCGTGGTAGCTAAAAGAAGCATTTTTAAGAGAAGTATTTTTCCCTTCATGGACTATCCCTTTCTCCCTCCTGACGCTTAGACATTACCTTTTCGCAACGGGATGTCAAAGAGCCACTGCGGTTGACTTTTCCCGGGTGGCGGGAGTGTAATGAAGAACAGCTGGAGTGAATGCTCCGGCATTTTTTCGTTTGGGACAGGTCCCGGGGGACCACTCTGCAGATACGGCTATGAGATTCAGGGATAAAACGGAGGCGCCGCCGCCGGCCCAGGGCGGCCTGCGGGAAATGCTGGCCATCGCCCTGCCGATGGTGGTTTCGCACGGCTGCGAGACGGTTCTTATCTTCACCGACCGGCTGTTTTTATCGCACCTGGGGCCGGTGCAGATGAGCGCCGCCATGGGCGGGGGCTTGACCAGCTTCATGATGACAACCTTCTTCATCGGACTGATCGGGTATGCGACCGCGCTGGTGGCGCAATACCTCGGAGCCGGTCGGAAAAGTCACTGTGCGCTGGCGGTCTCGCAGTCTCTGCTCATTGCCCTGCTCGCCTATCCGCTGATCCTGGCGGGTCGGCCGCTGGCGCACGGGCTGTTTGCCATGGTGGGGATTGCCGCCGAACAGCTCCGGCCGCAGGCGCTTTATTTCGACATCCTTCTGAGCGGGTCCATTCTGGTTCTGCTGCGCACCTGCTTCAGCAGCTTTTTCTCCGGCATTGGCCGCACCCGGGTGGTCATGCTTTCCGCTCTGACTGCCATGGTGGTCAATGTCGGCGCCAATTACGTCCTGATATTCGGCAGGTTCGGGGTGCCCGCACTGGGGATTCGCGGGGCCGCCTACGGGACCCTTTTCAGCAGCCTGTGCGCCCTGCTGGTCCTGCTGGCGGTTTACCTGGGGAAAGAAAATCGCCGCGCCTACGCGGTGAGAGCGGCCCTGCGGTTCGACGGACCGGTAATGGCCAAGCTGCTGCATTTCGGATATCCGGCCGGCGTGGAGATGTTTCTGAACCTGCTCGCCTTTACCTCCATGATCCTGATCTTCCAGGCGCACGGACTGGCGACGGCAACCGCCATCACCATCGTCTTTAACTGGGACATGGTCTCTTTCGTCCCCCTGCTCGGCCTTCAGATCGGCGTGGTCAGCCTGGTCGGCCGCTACATGGGCGCCGGCCGGCCGGATATCGCCGAGCGGGCCGCTTTCTCCGGTCTGAAAATGGGCTGGATGTACTCGTCGCTTATCCTGCTCCTGTTCGTCTTCCTCCCACAGCAGCTGGTGGCGGTGTTCCGGCCCGACGGCGCCGATGCCATCTTCTCCCAGGCGGCGCCGCTCGCCGCGAGCATGCTGCGCCTGGCTTCCCTGTATGTGCTCGCCGATGCCGTGGTGGTCGTATGCAGCGGCACATTGCGTGGGGCCGGCGATACCTTCTGGGCCATGGGCGTGTCGGTCGGCATGCACTGGCTGCTCGTACCGGTGCTGATCCTGCTCCTGAGAATTCTTCACCTTTCGCCGCTGGTCGCCTGGCTGGCGCTCATTGTCTTCTTCCTGAGCTTCAGCGGCGTATTCTACCTGCGCTTTCGCGGCGGCAGATGGAAAACGGTGGCGGTGGTGTCGGACATGGAAATGCCAGGGGCAGCCCCTGGGGCAGAGCGACCGCCGCTGGTGGATTCGGCCGCTTGACCGCAGTTTCCGGTCAGGTATCCTTCATGATTGACGATCAACGGCTATCCAGCAATCCAGCAAAGGAACTCCCCATGCCTATCGCTCCCGTCCTTTACCGCCTGGCGCTGGCCTTCTGGGTCGGCGGCATCGCCATCTTCACTTTCGTTCTTACCCCGATTCTGTTCAGAACCCAGCCGCGCGACCTGGCCGCGAAGATCGTCGGCGTGCTTTTCCCCGGCTATTTCCGCTGGGGGCTCGCCTGCGGCGCCGTCGCCCTGGTCTGCCTGCTGCTGCAGCGCGGCCGCCATTTCCTGCCGTCGCTGGCGCTCCTGCTCCTGATGCTGACGGCGACAGCTTTCCAGGCGCTGGTCGTCGAGCCGAAAGCCGCTGCCCTCAAGGAGAAGATCGGCTCCTTCGAGAGCACTCCCAGGGATCACCCCCTGCGGCAGCAGTTCTCGCGCCTGCACGGGATATCAGCCGTCTGCAACCTGGGAACCTTTGCCGGCGGCGTGGCCCTGATCATTCTGCTGTGAGAGCCGCTTCGCCGCCGGTGGCCATCGGCCGACCCGGAACAGTTCCGGTCAGCCGATGCCGAGTCTTTTGGCCAACAGCTCAAGGCAGAGTCCCGGGAATTGTTTTTCGAGGAAAAGGCTGCTCTCCCGACATCCCTCCAACAGCAGTCGCAGCGCCCCCCTGAAGTCCCGATAATAGATCCGGGCCCGGACATGTTCCAGGTACCGGCCCCGCTCGGCCCGGCGCAAGGCCCCCGGCTGAATGTCCGCACCTGCCGCCGCCCGGCGCAGGATATGCACCTGGGTGCGCAGGTTAGTATCCAGGTCCTCGTTCGCCGTCCTGGTGCCGGCGGCTTTCCGGTAGAGATAAAGCGGCTCCTGGATCGCCGGAAAGGAACAGAAACCCGCCAGCCGCAGCCACAGATCCCAATCCTCCGCCGTCGAAAGCCGCGGATTATAACCGCCCGCCCGCAGCAGGCAGTCTTTGGGGACCAGGGCGGTGGTGAAGATAGCCATCTGCCCTGCTCCCAGGCCAAGGAGAGCGGGTAAGGGGTTGTTCGCCGGCAACTCCGGCACCGCGGTGACGTTCAGGTCCGTTTTCCGGCCGTCGACGACCATGAACCGCCGGATGCCGGTCAGAACCGCCGCCTCTCCCCTGGCCTGCCGCAGAACCGCCAGTTGTCGCGCGATCTTCTCCGGCGCATAGAGGTCGTCGGCATCGAGGAATGCCACCAATGCCCCCCGCGCTTCCTCGATTCCCCGGTTGCGGGCGGCGGCCGAGCCCGCGTTCTCCTGGCGGAAATAGCGGCAACGGCGATCCCCAGCCGCATAACGCCGGGCGATCTCCCCGCTGGCGTCGGTTGAGCCGTCGTCGATGATCAGGACCTCGAGGGCAAGGTGGCTCTGGTTCAGCACCGAGTCCAGGGCTTCGGCCAGAGTCGGCGCGGCGTTGAAGGTCGGGACCACCACCGAGACGAGGTCCGGTCGGCTCATTTCACTCCCACGGAATCCGCCCCCTTTCTCTCCGGCAGGAAGCTGAAGAGCAGCGCCCGTTCCTGGCGGTTGAAGGCGAGGAAGAGGACGGTGAGCAGGTAAAGGGGACAGGAGGCGGCGAAGCCCAGAACCAGTCCCAGATAGCTCGGCGTCAGCTGCACCGCGGCCAGAGTGCGATCGGCAACCAGTATGTAGCAGGCCGTGAATGCCGCCGTCGGCAGCAGGTCGCCGTAGAAACGGCCGATGCCGAGGCCGATCTGCCGACAGACGTAGGGCGGGATGATCAGCAGCCGGTTGATCAGGAGGGGAACGGCGGTACCGACGGCACAGCCGAGAATGCCCAGGCGCGGGATCAGCAGCAGGCTCAGACCGAGGTTTGCCAGCCCTTCGGCCAGGCTGGCCAGGGCCAGGTAGCGGTGGCGGGCGACGGCATAGAGAACGTTGACCGCCGGGTTGGTGATGAAATTGAACGTCAGGGCGACGACCAGCACCACCAGGACAGGGTAGGCGTCAGCGTAGGAATCGCCCATCCAGAGGCGGATGAAGGTGTCGCCGAGGACGATGATCATGCCGCCGCCGAACATGCCGAGTACGACGTTGATCCGGTTGAACAGCAGCAGCTTGCTGCGAATCTGTTCGAGGTCCTGACGCGCCTGGTAAGAGGTGAACACCGGTACGACCATGTTGGTCGCCCGGTAGAGCAGATCGGAAAAGTACTCCACCAGGCGGGCGCCGATGAAATAGTGGGTGACGTAAACGGGGGAGAGCAGAGCGGCGATGACCAGCGCGTCGATGCGGTGCCGGAGCTGGTCGGCAATCTGAATCAGGAAGGACCATACGCTATAGCCGAACAGCTCACGGACTTTCCCCCGACGGAAAAACGACAGCCGTACCTGCAACGGCCGGTACAGGTGGCGGGCGATCAGGAAGTACAGGATATCGGAGAGCAGCGAGGTGGCGAAGGCGATCCAGGCGAGGGCGAGGATGCCGAAGCCGTGCGCCAGGAACAGGTAGATGGCCGTTGTGCTGATGACGAGAGTCGTCAGCTGCGAGGCCGTCAGCAGGTCGTAACGGACATTCGCCTGTACAATGCCGACAAAGGCCTTGACGGGGAACCCCAGGGTCAGGGCCAGGCCGGAGATGAGGAGCAGCGTCTGGACGATGCGCAGCTTGCCGGGATCCTCGACGAACAGGCCGGCGCTCAGAGCGATGACCGCGGCGGCGGCAAGGACGGTCACCGCCATGACCGAATAGACGACCAGGGAGGTATTGATGACGGTATTGGCGGCCTCGTGCTCCTCCCGGGCCAGATGGTGGGCCACATAACGGGAAACGGCCGAAGAGAGCCCGAGGTCCATCAGATAGTAATAACCGCCGATGCTGCCGACCAGCACCCAGATCCCGTACCAGTCGTCTCCCAGTTTTCCCAGGATGAAGGGCATCATGAAAAAGGCGACGGCCATCTGCAGGAGGCCGAAGCTGGTGCGGGCCACGGAGGAGATATAAAGCTTCTTGGTGGTTTTCATGTTCTCCTTGTTCCACGAACGGGTTGGGCCACCAGCGGTTAACGATTAATAATACTTTAAAAAGGAGGTGCCACAAGAGGACTAGTCACTGAAGAAACGGCCATGTTGACACACGCCATCGGCAGGATACATTGGGTTCTGAGGATACTCGCGGAGCGCCGCGGTCACGAGATGCGGAACCGTACGGGATGGGAGAGAAAGAGAGTATGCAGGATCGGGTGTCGGTCGTGGTGCCTGCCTTCAACGCAGAGCAGTTCATCGGCGAGGCGCTTGTCAGCATTCTGGGGCAGACCTGGGGGAACCTGGAGATCATCGCCGTCGATGACGGCTCTACGGACGGAACTGCCCGGGTGATAAAACAGTTCGGGAGCAGGGTCCGGTACCTGCATCAGCCTAACAGCGGCTCCTGCTCTTCGCCCCGCAACCGCGGCCTGGAGCAGGCGAGGGGGGATTACATCAATTTTTTCGATGCCGATGACATCATGTATCCGCAGAAGATCGAGCAGCAGATGGCGGCGATCAAGAACCACTCCGGCGCGGCGATGGTCGTCGGCGATTATGAAAATTTCCACGGCGACCAGCTCCATCCGGGGCATTTCAAAACCTGCCCCGGGTTATCACGGCTGCTCGAAAGACATTCGATCGGCAAGGGAGAATCCATTCTTCTCCAGCCGCGCCAGACCACCGGCCTGCTCCTCCGCGAGAATTTCACTATTGCCGGCTCGACCCTTTACGTGACGCAGGTCGTGCGGCAGCTGGGGGGATATGATGAGGAGCTTGCCGCCTGCGAGGATTTTTTCCTCAATTACCGGATCGCCTCGCAGTTTCCAACGGTCGTGCTTAATGCCCCCGGTAATAGGCGCCGTCTGCACGCTGCCAACCTGACGGGCAATTCCTCCAAAATGATCCGCAGTTACATCCGGAGCCGGGAAAAGCTCCTGCAAATCGAAACGAATCGGGAAAACAGGAAGATGCTGAAGAACCGGCTCGCGCTCTATCATCTGAACTTTGCCAACGAGGTTTCCGGCAACGGGAAATCCCAGCGCATCCGGCAGCTCTGGCAGAGTCTGAAATATCTCCCGCATTTTGACCGGCAGCAGTTTCCTCTTCTATGCAGGGCGGCAGCCAAGACTCTCCTGAAGTAGCCCCCGTGAACCAGATACGATAAACCCCAAGCCGGCATCTCCCGTTCGCCGTGCTGCTTATCGCCTGACGCCGCATTGAAACCAGCCCCCTTCCGTGCTAATCTGGGACACCTTTTCGCGTCCCTGGAGGTGCCTTCTGAGCATTCCTGCCGCTGCCCCCGTTTCACTCTATGTCCCTATGACCTGCCGGGTTGCCGCAGTGACCGAGCTGACGGCGGACGAGAAGCTCTTCCGGGTGGAACTCCCAGGCGGCGCCGACCTCGGCCATTGCCCGGGGCAGTTCGTGCAGGTGTCGATCCTCGGCCACACCGAGGCGCCGATCTCGGTCGCCAGTTCGCCGACCCGCGCCGGCTGGTTCGAGCTGGGGGTGCGCCGGGCCGGGCGGCTGACGGCGGCGCTGCACCAACTCGGGCCGGGGGATGAGATCGGCATCCGCGGCCCCTTCGGCCGACCCTTCGACCTGGCGGCGATGGCGGGGCAGGATCTGCTGCTGGTCTCCGGCGGCTGCGGCCTGGCGCCGATGCGCTCCCTGGTGCAGTACGTGGAGGATCGGCCGCAGGAGTTCGGCCGGGTGACCCTGCTGTACGGGGCGAAGAGCCCGGAGGCGATGCTGTTCAAGGACGACATACGCGCCTGGGAGGCTGTCGGCCCGCTTCGCCTGCCTGACCACCGTCGACGGGGCGGGCGAGGGGGAGTGCTGGGACGGCAACGTCGGCCTGGTGACCCGCCTGATTCCGCCGCTGCGAGATCGATCCGGCGAAGACCATCGCGGTGATCGTCGGACCGCCGGCGATGTACCGCTTCGTCATCGCCGAGCTGCAGGCCAAGGGGATTCCGGCGGAGCGGATCGCCGTCTCCCTGGAGCGGCAGATGCGCTGCGGCGTCGGCAAGTGCGGCCACTGCACCATCGAGCACCTCTACTGCTGCTGCGACGGGCCGGTCTTCTGGCTCCCCGAGGTGAGCGGCCTGCGGGGGGCGCTGTGAAGAAGGTCCTGACCGTCTGTCCCTACTGCGGCACCGGCTGCGCCCTCTATCTTCTGGTGGACGATGACGGCCGTCTGGCCGGGGTGGAGCCGAGCGCCGTCCACCCGGTCAACCGCGGGCGGCTGTGCGTCAAGGGGTGGAACGCCCACGCCTTCGTCCAGCCATCCCGACCGGCTGACCACGCCGCTGATCCGCAAGAACGGAAAGCTGCAGCCGGCCTCCTGGGAGGAGGCGCTGACTCTGGTCGCCGCCCGCCTGCGGCAGGTGCAGGTCGCGCACGGCCCCGACTCGGTCATGTTTCTCTCCTCGGCCAAGGCGACCAACGAGGAGAACTACCTGTTGATGAAGCTGGCGCGGGCGGTCTTCGGCACCAACAACGTCGACCACTGCGCCCGCCTCTGCCACGCCTCCACCGTGGTCGGCCTGGCCGAGACCTTCGGCTCCGGCGCCATGACCAACTCCATCGCCTGCATCGACGAGGCGGAGGTCATTCTGGTCACCGGCTCCAACACCACCGAGCAGCACCCGCTGATCGGCGCCCGCATCCTGGAGGCGCAGCGGCGCGGCGCCCGCCTGATCGTCGCCGACAGCCGCCGCATCCGCCTGGCCCGCCAGGCCGACCTGCACCTGCGCCACCGCAACGGCACCGACGTCCCCCTGTTCAACGCCATGCTGCACGTGATCCTGGGCGAGGGGCTGGAGGACCGCGAGTTCCTCGCCGCCCGCACCGAGGGGCTGGAGGAGCTGCGGCAGGCGGTGGCGGAGCTGGACGCCGGAACGCGCCGCCGAGGTCACCGGCGTGCCGGCGGCGGAGATCGCCGCCGCGGCCCGCCTCTTCGCCGGCGGGCGGCAGGGGGATGATCGTCTATTCGATGGGGATCACCCAGCACACGCACGGCGTCGACAACGTCCGGGTGCTCGCCGACCTGGCGCTGGTGACCGGCAACCTCGGCCGGCCGGGGACCGGGGTCAACCCCCTGCGCGGCCAGAACAACGTGCAGGGCGGCTGCGACATGGGGGCGCTCCCCAACGTCCTCACCGGCTACCAGAGCGTCGCCGATCCGGCGGTGCGGGCGAAGTTCGCCGCCGCCTGGGGGGTGCCTGCGCTCCCCGAGCGGCCCGGGCTGACCGCCACCGCCGCCATGGACGCCGCCGCCGAGGGGCGGGTGAAGGCCTTCTTCATTCTCGGCGAGAACCCGATGCTCTCCGACCCCGACCAGGGGCACGTGCGGCGGGCGCTGGAGAGTCTCGATTTCCTCGTCGGTCCAGGACATCTTCCCGACGGCGACGACGGAACTGGCGGACGTGGTCCTGCCGGCCGCCTGCTTCGCCGAGCGGGAGGGGACCTTCACCAATACCGAGCGGCGGGTGCAGCGGGGACGCAAAGCCGTCGAGCCGCCGGGGGAAGCGCGGGCGGACTGGGAGATCCTCGGCGCCCTGGCCGAAGCCGCCGGGTACGGCGGGCTGCGCTACCCCGATCCGGCCGCCATCATGGCCGAGATCGCCGCCCTCACCCCCAGCTACGGCGGCATCGCCTACGAGCGCCTCGACGGACTTCGGCCTGCAGTGGCCCTGCCCCGACCGCGACCACCCCGGCACGCCGATCCTGCACGTCGACGCCTTCGCCCGCGGCCGGGGGCTGCTGCGCCCGGTCGATTACCGGCCGCCGGCGGAATCCCCCGACCCGGAATACCCGTTCCTGCTCACCACCGGCCGCACCTATTTCCACTGGCACACCGGCACCATGACCCGGCGCACCCATCTGCTCGACCGCGAGGAGCGCACCGCCTTCGTCGAGCTGCACCCGGAGGATGCCCGCCGCCTGGGGATCGCCGACCGCCAGGAGGTCCTGGTCGCCAGCCGCCGCGGGGAGGTGCGCGCCCGCGCCCGGCTGACCGAGATGGTCGTCCCGGGCCTGCTCTTCATGCCCTTCCACTTCGCCGAAGGGGCGGCCAATGCCCTGACCATAAACGCTCTCGACCCCGAGGCGAAGATCCCGGAATACAAGGTGTGCGCCGCCCGGGTGCGGAGGGCGCCATGAAAGCGATCTCCCGCGCCCGGCTGGAAGAATTGCTGACCGCTCCTCGCCGCCGCGTTCGAGGTTCGCCTGCCGGTGCGCCTCGCCGACGGCACCCGTGCCTGGGGGCGGCCGGAGGAGGGGCCGGCCGCCCTCGCCGGCGGCCCGGTCCCGCGGCGGCCGACGGAGCTTTTCTTCCCGCAGCACGATCCGCTCTTCACCGCCCGCCCGGGCGGGCGCATCGAGTTGCCGGCAGCGCCGGAACAGCCGCTGCTGGTCCTTGGCCTGACGCCGCCGGACCTGGAGGCGCTCGAATTCACCGACCGCTTCTTCGCCGCCGGGCTGCGCGACGATCTCTATTTCCGCCGGCGCGACGGGGCGGTGATCGTCGGCCTCTCCGGGCGCTGCGGGGAGGATGGAAAATGGCTGCCGCCGGCGGGGGGAAAGTGCGACCTGGAGCTGGTGGATGACGGCGAAAGCTATTTCGTTCTCCCTTACACCGCCGCCGGGGAGCGCCTGGCGGAGCAGATGGGGGGCGAGGAAATAACTGTCTCCCGGGAGGAACTGCAACAGGGCGGGGGAGGGGAAGCGGAGGCGGTGCGGGAGACTTTGCGCCGCGCCTCGGCGCTGCTGCTGGCGGATCAGGTGCCGGACGACTTCTGGGAAGAGGTCGCCGAGCGCTGCATCGCCTGCACCGGCTGCACCCTGGTCTGCCCCACCTGCACCTGCTTCGGCGTCGAGGACCGCTGCTGGCCCGACCGGGTCGAGCGCAGCCGGCTGTGGGACTCCTGCCAGCTCGACGGCTTCATGCGCGAGGCGAGCGGCCACAATCCGCTGGGGACGGAGGCCCTGCGCACCCGCCGCCGCCTGCACCACAAACTCGCCGCCGACGTGCGCCGCTGGGGGACAATCACCTGCGTCGCCTGCGGGCGCTGCGAGAAGGCGTGCCCGACGGGAATCGGATTGTTGTCCGTGGCCCGGGAGATGGTGGAAAGATTCGGAAGGGGACGGGGGCAGGCGGGAAGCAGGGACGCGGAGACGCGAAAATCCGCTAACCACGCACCGCAAGCCGTGTCCCTCGCCCCGCGTCTTTACAGATCGAGCACCCAGCCCTTGCCTTGCCTCTTTACCCCTTCTTTCATCGCCTGGAGGAAACGCGACCGCAACCGGTCGCCCAGGAGGGCTTTTTTGACCGGCGGCAGGTTCAGGAAGGCGCCGACGAAGGCCCGCGTGAACTTTTCGCCGATCCCTTGCGGGTTGGCGAAGATCTGGTTCTGGAGAGTGCCTTTTTCCAGGCATTGCAGCATCAGCCTCTCGAAAGTGGTCTCGGGGTGGATAATCCTTTGCGCTCTTTTCGCCAGCCGGCATGCCCTGGTGGGGCACTTGAGGGCACAGACGCCGCAGCCCAGGCAGATCGATGTGTTCACCGCCGGTGACTGTTTCCTCTTGTCCTGCGGATTTTCCGCCGCAGTCATGGCGATGGCATCGATCGGGCAGTCCCTGGCGCATTTCCCGCAACCGATGCAGGCATCGTCCTCGATTTCAGCAACGTAGTTGGAGGTCACGACCACGTTGGGGTATCCGTATCGGCTGACCGCCAGCAGAACATTGCAGCAGCAACCGCAGCAGTGGCAGACGAATTTCATGTTTTTCTGCACGTTGTCCGCCGCCATGACCAAGCCCATCTCCCGGGAGCGGGCGAAGAGGTCTTCCATCTCCGATCGGCAGACTTCCCGCGCCAGGTTATTCCTGATCATGAAATCCGCCGCATAACCGAACTGGGTACAGCTCTCCAGGGGCGCCGCGCACTTCTTCTCTCCCAGGTGCATCTTTTCGTGCCGGCAGCTGCACAGCCCGACGGAAAATCTGTCCGTCCCGGCAATAAGGGAGGACGCCTTTTCATAATCGAGTATTTCCACATATTCCGAATCCGCCACGGCCTCTTCATGGGGAAGCGCCCGGATAAAGGAGAATTGTTCGCCTTTGCCCAGGTTGGCCGAGAGGAAAGAGCCG
Source organism: uncultured delta proteobacterium (assembly GCA_963816395.1). Classification (GTDB taxonomy): domain Bacteria; phylum Desulfobacterota; class Desulfuromonadia; order Desulfuromonadales; family JACZKF01; genus CAWFKQ01. The sequence continues at coordinate 731,116 of CAWFKQ010000016.1, forward strand.
TCGACCGCCATGTATTCATGGAGCAGCCTCGCCCACTCCTTGCTGTTCACATTCGGCCCCATCCGCATCATGGTAAACTCGAAAATCCCGACCACCATGGGGGAAGGAGCATAGTGATATTCATCATGCACCCACAAATCCATAACCAGCCCCTTGGCCGTCAGGCCGTCGAGAAGGCGCCGCAGAGCTGATTTTTCGCAGCCGGCGGCTTTCTCGATCTCCTCGAAGGTCGACAGGCCATTGGGCATCCGGACGATGATGTCGGCCTCTTCCGCGGTGTAAAGCTCGGTCAGGACCGCATGCAGTTTGTCGTTCCACGGCGCCCGCGTCTCCAAGCCGTCTATCTTCCTGCCCAGCTCGCGGAAAATGTCTTTGCCCACCAGATGTCCCATAGGTAGCTCCTTTGCCAGGCTCTATGCGCGAGACCCAAGGCCCGAGGCAGAAACCTTGCACCTTGAACCGCTCTACCTGTACCCCTGCGCCTGCAGCGTAAACAGCTGCGCGTACTGCCCCCCCTGCGCCATCAGCTCCTCGTGGCTGCCCTGTTCCACCACCGTCCCGTCCCGCAGGACGATGATCTGGTCCGCCATGCGCACCGTGGAGAAGCGGTGCGAGATGAGGATGGTCATCCGGCCGCCGCAGAGGTCGCGGAAATGCTCGTAGAGGGTCGCCTCGGCCTTGGCGTCCATGGTGGCGGTCGGCTCGTCGAGGACCAGGATGTCGGCCCGCACGCGCATGAAAGCGCGGGAGAGGGCGATCTTCTGCCACTGGCCGCCGGAGAGCTCGCGCCCCCCCTTGAACCAGCGCCCGAGCAGGGTGTCGTAGCCGGCCGGCATGGCGTCGATGAAGGGGGCGGCCATCCCCTTGCCGGCGGCCTCGCGCCAGCGCTCCCGGTCCTCGAAATGCGCCACGTCGCCGGCGCCGATGTTCTCCCCCACCAGGAACTGGTAGCGGCCGAAGTCCTGGAAGATGACGCCGATGCGCTGGCGCAGCGTCGCCGCTCTCCCACTGCTGCAGGTCGAGGCCGTCGAGGAGGATCCGCCCGGCGTCGGGGGTGTAGAGGCGGGTCAGCAGCTTGATCAGGGTGGTCTTCCCCGAGCCGTTCTCGCCGACCAGGGCCAGGCTCTCCCCGGGGCGCAGGTGCAGGGTGACCTCGCGCAGGGCCGGCGCCTCGCCGCCGGGATAGGTGAAGCTGACGCGCTCGAAGCGCACCCCGTCCCCCGGGTCGGGGCCGGCGGTCAGGCGGCCGGCCGGTTGCGGCACCTCCTGCTCCAGGTACTCGTAGAGATTGGAGAGGTAGAGGTTGTCCTCGTACATGCCGCTGATCGCCGAGAGGCTGGCCGAGACCGCCGACTGCCCCTGCTTGAAGAGCATCAGGTACATCGTCATCTGGCCGAGGCTGATCGCCCCCTGGACCGCGGAGACGGCGATCCAGGCGTAGGCGCCGTAGAAGGCGGCGGTGCCGATCAGGCCGAGGACGAACCCCCAGGAGTCGCGGCGCAGGGTCAGGCTTTTGTCCTCGGCGAAGATCCGGGCGAAGATGTCGCGGTAGCGCTGCAGCAGCTTGGGGCCGAGGCGGTAGAGCTTGACCTCCTTGGCGTAGTCCTCCCGGGCGAGGACGGTCTCGATGTACATCTGCATGCGCGAGTCGGGGGAGCGCCAGCGGAAGAGGCGGAATTTGTCGCCGGAATATTTGGCCTCGACGAGGAACTCGGGAAAGCCGGCGAGTCCGAGCACAATTACGGCCCAGGGGGAGAACTGGATCAGCAGGGCGGCGTAGCTGAGCAGAGAGATGGCGTTCTGCACCAGGCCGAAGGTGCGGGTGACCAGGCTCAGGGGGCGGACCGAGGCCTCGCGGCGGGCGCGGGTGAGCTTGTCGTAGAACTCCGAATCCTCGAAGTGCGAGAGGCGCAGGGTGAGCGCCTTCTCCAGGATCATCACGTTGATCCGCTGCCCCATCAGCGCCCGCAGGAGCGCCTGGCAGGTGGCGATGCCGCGCTGGGCGGCGGCGAGGGCGGCTACAATCCCCGCCTCCATGGCAACGAAGAGCAGGACCCGCCCGGCCTCGGTGGCGCCGGTCTGCCGGTGCACCTCCATGGCGGCGACCACCGCGTCGACGATCAGCTTCCCCACCCAGGCCGCCGCCGCCGGCAGCACCCCGGCCGCCAGAGTCAGCAGCGCCAGCCCGAGAGTCAGGCCGCGGCTGGTCGACCAGACCAGCTCCAGCGCCCGGCGGCTGTAGCGGAAGATGCCGACGAAGCGCCGCGGCAGGTCGGTATCGTCATATCCCAATCGTATCGTTTCATCTTAAACACCGCAGTTGATCACGCAACGCCGCAACGAACGCAACGAAATCAAAATCTACATCCTGGAGGCTCTCACCCGGCAGGCAAGAAAATCTATTTCTGATAACCTTTTGACGTCGTGTTACGTCGCGTTCGTCGCGTGAGACTGCTTTTTCCAGGTTCATCCGCTCTCGGCAGAGAGTTGATCATTCCGGCCAATCCTATACTGAAATGGGCCGGGGGGGAACTGCCTGTGAGCGCGGGAGACAACCTCCGGGATATCCAGGAAACAGTATTAAAAGGCATGTAAGTAGTTGAAAGGGGGTTTCTTTTTTTTGTCAAGTCCGGATAGAATGCCCCTGTGTCTACAGCTTTCGTCATGGAGTACTCAGAACATATGTCCCGGATGCTTTTCAGAAAATCGTTGGTGTTTCTCTTCCTGCTTTCGTTTCTCTCACCGGTGTTTCCCTCGCCTGCTGCGGCATCGGTGGAGTATGAAAGCCGGCCGAACGCCCTGGCCGATGTCCCGTTCGAGATCTTTTCCCGGGAAAAGGACGGGCTTCTGGTGGCGGAGATCAGTGGAAAACTCGATTATCCTTTCAGCCGGATCAGCAATGCGCTGGCCCGCCCCCAAACCTGGTGCGAATTTCTGCCCCTGGTTTTCAACATCAAATCCTGCACCCATGAAGGGGAAGGGGAAAGTACCTTTCTCAATCTTTACGTCGGGCGCAAGTTCTACGAAACGCCCGAGGAGGCCATCCGCCTGGAGTACCTGTTCCGGGTGAGGGAGCAGGAACATGACCGCCTCCGGGTGTCCCTTTTTGCTCCCGATGGCCCGTATGGAACCCGGGATTACCGCATCGAGCTGGAGGCCCGGCCGACGGCGGACGGCAGAACCGCCATCCGGATGCACTCATCCTTTCGCCCCAGCCTGCGCAGCGAACTGGCGACCCGGATCTATCTTTCGACGGTCGCGCAGGACAAGGTCGGTTTCAGCGTGGAGGAACGGACGGCGGACGGCCCGGTTTACGTGGGCGGGATGAAGGGAATCATCGAGCGCAATGCCATGCGCTACTACCTGGCCCTCAAGGCGTTTCTCGACACCATGCAGCTGCCCGAGGAACAGCGGTTCGAGGCTCGGCTGCAGGCCTGGTACGGGATGACCGAGAAGTACCCGCGCCAGCTGCACGAGATGGGGGAAAAGGAATACCTGGAAGCCAAGCGACGGGAGCGGCAGCAGCAGGTGAAGCTGCAGAAGGAGATTGCTGGGGGAACTAACGGCGTCGCCCTTGGAAGTTAGGCCGGGATAAGGCAGTTTTTCCATTCCCGGCGGAATCGCTCCATTACCTCGCTTGCACCTATATTATGACTATGCTAGTGTGGTCATAATTGAAAGTGGAGGTGGAGTATGCCTAAAACCATATCAAAATCCCAGTTCAAGCCGCATTCCCTGGAGTATTTCCGCAAGATCGAGCAGACCGGTGAGGAGTTGGTGATCACCGACCATGGCCGTCCGGTCCTCAAGGTTACCCCCTATGTGGCGGATCCCGAGGAGTGTTTCCGGGGTCTGCGTAACACCGTGCTGAAATATGATGCTCCCCTGGAGCCGGTAGGGGTAGAAGACTGGGAGTCGCTGAAGTGATCGTGCTTGATACCCACATTCTACTCTGGTGGGTTAACGACCCCACAACCTTGAGCAAACCGGCAAAAAAGGCGATTGATGCAGCTGTGAAGTCAAAGGCGGTACAAGTATCCTGCATCAGTTCCTGGGAAATAGCATTGCTTGTGGAGCGAGGCCGACTGCGGCTTGCTCTGGATGTCCGCGACTGGCTCTGCCGCTGCGAAGCTCTGCCCTTTCTCACCTTTATGCCGGTAAGCAACGCCATTGCCGTCCAATCCGTCAGGCTGCCGGACTTCCCGCACGCCGATCCGGCCGACCGGATCATTGCCGCCACCGCTTTGTCACTCGGCGCGGCGCTGGTGACAAAGGACGATAAGCTGCGAAATTATCCCCACCTGAAAACGATCTGGTAAGAAGGAAGCGGAAAAAACACCATTGTGTGACTTGAATACCTCGCCGCGCGCCGCGATATTCCGACTATCCATCCTCCTCCTGGCAACGTGTGCCATTGCCTGTGGCTGGGAGGCATCCAATAATGCCGATTCTAGGCAGGTCACCGGCCGCATAGTCAAAGTGGAGCGCGTATTTGGCGGAAGAGGGGGGGATAACAGGGAATTCACTATCCGTTATGGCGTACAGGGGAAGGACTATTATCTTGTCTCCCGGCGTGGAATTCTGGATTCGCTTGGCAGCCTTCAGGATTTGCGCAGAGGAGACAGCGTGCCATTGTCGGTGAGTTCGAAACCGCCTTATAGAGCGGTTTTTGCAACTCTCAGCGGCCGTTATCCGATCTCACTATGTTTTTTCGTGCTCACCGCTGTTTTCATCGTGGTCGTTGCCATCTCGGTGTTCACCAGAGGGCTGTCGGTTTCGCGATCATAACCCCAGCGGATTCTTCCGGAGTTGCATTGGAGAAAACGCGGCGGCTCCGGTGGAAAAACTTACTCCATACCGCCGCGTTTCAGCCTCCAGCCGTTCAGATCGACCTGTCCTCGAGCAAATCCTCCGGTACGGTGACCTGCTGCTTCTGCAGCCGCTTGTAGTAGAAGTTCTGCCCGTATAAGACGGCAGCGGGATTGTGGCCGGTGACGCGGTCCTTGGTCACCAGGGTGGTCACCGGCGCCTCGGAGTACTTGGCGAAGAGCATGTCATGGCCGACGCAGAGACCGACGATGATGTTCATGTCGGTCTTCTCCCGGTTGAGCAGCTGTGCCTGGGCGATGGGGTTGCAGGCGGGCTCGAAGGTGCCGGGGCGCACCTTGTACTTCTCGTCGATCCCCAGCGACAGCTTGTCGATGCTCCCCGCCTTGCAGCACACCGAACGCGGGTCGAACCCCTGGGCGCGCAGGATGTCGGAAAGGCGGTTCGATTCGTCGAGCAGGCCGACGCAGGTGCCGATGCCGATCTTCTTCCAGCCCATCAGCTTGGCCAGGGCGATGGTGTCTTCCACCCGCGTCCAGCGGGCATTGACGGCGTCCGATCCGGGGACCGGCTGGTAGCAGAGCCCCTCGACCACCGCCGCCACCCGCGCCAGGCGGGCGTCGGCATCGCTGCCGGTGTAGCGGCGGAACGATTCGTCGATGACCTCGGCTTCGCGCTCCGAGGGGCAGTAGCCGGGGCGGGGTGGGCGGTTCTGCGGATCGGCCCAGCAGCTGGTGGTACCTTGTTTCTGCCAGACGGCGCTGCATCTGGCACAGGCGAGGGGGGTCTCTTCCGACATGGCGCGGCTCCTTTTATTGCAGGGGAACGGACGGGTCCTGGATCAGGACATAAGGCTGGACGATCAGTATGCGAAAGCGCCGGGTGGTCTCGGCGTTCCAGGCGCCGATCTGCTCCAGGCTCGGTTTGCTCATTCTGCCGTCGGCGATCCAGGCGGATACCGCCGCCGCGTCGTCGGCGGCAATGCAGGCCGCCGCTTCGGCGAGATCGAGTTCCGGGGCGACAATGATCACCGCGTCGCGCTCCAGATGCAGGCGCAGCCAGTGCCATTCGACTTCTTCGATCCGGGCCGGCGCGTTTTCTTTATTCATGGCAAGCCTCCGGGGCCTCCGGGCGGGCGTTTGGGGACATTGGAGAAAAACATATTGGAAACCCTATATCATTCGATAAAAGGCGTCAAGCTTCACCGACTACCCCACCCAGTCCTCCGGTGAAAAGAGCATCTCCACCGCTTTTTTTCCAGGCGGCACCATGGGGAAGCAGTAGCAGTCCGGATCGATCGCCACTTCTATCACTGCCGGTCCGGGAACCGCCATTGCCTGGGCCAGGGCGCCGGCCAGTTCCTCCCGCCGCCGTACCTTGAAGCCCGGCACCCCGAACCCCCGCGCCACCAGGCAGAAGTCCACGAAGCCGGCCAGGCAGGTGGCGCTGAAGCGATTCTTCAGGAAGACCTTCTGGAACTGCCGCACCATCCCCAGTTTGCCGTTGTTCAGCACCACCGACTTCACCGGGATGCCATAGTGGGCGCAGGTGCCGAGTTCCTGGATGTTCATCTGGAAGGCGCCGTCACCGGCGATGGCGAACACGGTCCGTCCCGGGTTGCCCAGGGCCGCGCCCACCGCCGCCGGCAGGGCATAGCCCATCGTCCCCAGGCCGCCGCTGGTGAGGTAGCGGCGCGGTCCGGCGAAGCCGAAGTAATGGGCGGTCCACATCTGCGACAGGCCGACATCGGAGGCGACGATCGGCGCCGGGCCGCCGGCGGCGGCCACCGCCTCGAGAATTTCGTGCGGGGCGATGTCGTCCCGCTGCGGCCGGGGCAGGGGAGCTTCCGCCTGCCATCGGCCGATCTGCGCCAGCCATTCCCCCCGCTCCCGCGGCTCAACCAGTTCGGCCAGCGCCGCCAGGGCCGTTCGGGCGTCGCCGACAATCGGCAGCGCCGCGTTGAGCACCTTGTGAATGGTCGACGGATCGATGTCGATGTGGATGATGCTGGCATTGGGGGCGAAACCATCCAGATGGCCGGTCACCCGGTCGTCGAAGCGGGCACCGACCGCCAGCAGGCAGTCGCACTCGTGCACGGCCTTATTCGCATACCAGGCCCCGTACATGCCGAGCATGCCGACTGACAGGGGAGAAGAAGGATCCATCACCCCTATCCCCATCAGGGTATGGGTGACCGGCAGCGAGCCCTTTTCGGCCAGGGCGCGCAGTTCCTCGGCCGCCTCGCCCAGGACCACCCCGCCGCCGGCCAGGATCAGCGGGCGCTTGGCTTTTTTGAGCATGGCCGCCGCCCGTTTCAGCTGCTGATGGTTGAGCCGGGGCATCTCCCTGTAACCGCGCCGGTCGACCGTCGCGGGGATAACGGGCGTGGTCCGGGCCGCCAGCACGTCGCCCGGCAGATCGACCAGCACCGGGCCAGGGCGGCGGGTGCGGGCGATATGGAAGGCCTCGCGGATGACCCGGGCGAGGTCTTTGACGTCCGTCACCAGGAAATTGTGCTTGGTGATCGGCCGGGTGATGCCGATCATGTCCGCTTCCTGGAAGGAGTCATTCCCCATGTCGGTGGTCGACACCTGACAGGTCAGGGCGACCATCGGCACCGAGTCCATGTGGGCGGTGGCGATGCCGGTCACCAGGTTGGTGGCCCCCGGCCCGGAGGTGGTCAGGCAGACCCCGACTTTACCGGTGGTGCGGGCATAGCCGTCGGCGGCGTGCGCCGCTCCCTGCTCATGGCGGACCAGGATGTGGCGGATGGCCGGCTCGTCGAGCAGGGCGTCGTGGACGTGCAGGGTTTTGGCCCCGGGATAGCCGAAGATGATGTCCACCCCCTCCATTTTCAGACAATCGAGCAGGATCTGGGCTCCGTTCTTCATGGTTGTTCCTCCTGTGCTGGGATTGGGTTCTCGGTCCAAAAACGCAACAGGCCGCGGGGGGTGCCCCGCGGCCTGTTCATCTGCTGCTGCAGACGAAAAGAGCGCGGGCCGTGGCCCGCGCTCCGTTCATTATCCGTATGGATTCCGGCAGCGGCGAGCCGTCACGAGGTGACGACTACTACGACTACCGGTACCAGATTCATGGCGGAAAAAGCATCAAACATCGTTTTCTCCCTGTTCGGGTCAAGATAACCGAGGAAAACGGGAGTGTCAAGAGGCAAAAAGGAGGGAATGGGAGTGGGTGAAATCCACAACCAAAATTCTTTTTGACGAACGCAGTCCAACATGTGCCTGCGGCACCCCGAACGATGAAAACCAGGATCTTAACGCTAAGTCGCAAAGGGAAATGAAAGTCGCAAAGGATGTAAAACGAACAGTCTTACGGATTTTCTCTGCGCCTTGGTTCTCAGCTTTGCGTCTTTGCGTTATCCGTTTTTTTCAGGGCCGAACTTTTTCAGGATCAGATAAAGGCGGATTCACACAGATAAAACCTCTTCTTGTCTGTTTAACCCGTATTTATATTTTCTTGACCATTGGCAAGGTATCGCCGAAGGTTAGACTTTCAATATCGGTTTTTTACAGGATGAAGGAGGATCGGCATGCCGCATCTGCAGTTCGAAATGAATTTTGCCATTCCGGAGCCGGAAAAGAAAACCTTCGCCGAGCAGGTGAAGGCGCATTTCGCCGCCGTCATGGACACCGGGACCGACCACATCGCCGTCACCATCCGCTGCTACGGCAGGCATGACCTGGCTTTCGGCCGGGCCACCGATCCCAACGACGGCATCGCCTTCATCAATGCCGATATCCGCGGCGGCCGGACCAGCGAGCAGAAGCGGCGCCTGTCCCTCGCCTTCATCGACGAGATCCATCGCCGCTTCCGGGTGCCGCGGCAGAACATGTACGTGATCCTGACCGAACATGCCGGCGAGCATTTCCAGCTGCACGACCGTGTCCTGCCGGGATGGTCGGAAGGGGAGGACCCCCTGGCGGATTGAGTCAGTCGAGAAAGAGGTCGGGGAGCAGCGTTTCTCCCGGCTGCACCGCATAGCGGTCGAGATCGGTGATCCCCGCCTGCGCCAGCACCTCCTCGTCGATGAAGAAGTTGCCGGTGCAGCTGCGGCTGTCGCGGGTCAGGACGGCATGGGCGGCGTCGGCGAGGACCTGCGGCGTACGGCACTGCTCGGGACGGACCTGGCCGCCGAGCATCGCCAGGGCGGCGGTGGCGATGACCGTGCGCGGCCAGAGGGCGTTGACCGCCACTCCCGCCGTCCGGAATTCCTCCGCCATGCCGAGTACGCACATGCTCATGCCGTATTTCGCCATGGTGTAGGCGACATGGTCTTTGAACCAGCGGGGATGCAGGTTGAGCGGCGGGGCGAGATTGAGGATGTGCGGGTTGGCCGCCCGGCACAGGTGAGGCAGGCAGGCCTGGGAGCAGGCATAGGTGCCGCGGACGTTGACCGCGAACATCAGGTCGAAGCGCTTCAGCGGCGTTTCCAGGGTGCCGGTCAGACTGATCGCACTGGCGTTGTTGACCAGGATGTCGATGCCGCCGAATGCCGCCACCGCCTGCTCCACGGCCCGCTGAATCTGCTCCTCATCGCGGATGTCGGTCGGCACCGGCAGTGCCCGGCCGCCGGCCGCCTCGATCTCCTCGGCCGCCGAATAGATGGTTCCGGGCAGCCGCTCGCGCGATCGCACCGATTTGGCCGCGATGACGATATTGGCGCCATCGGCCGCCGCCCGCAGGGCGATGGCTTTGCCGATCCCCCGGCTGGCGCCGGTGATGAAGAGGGTTTTACCGTTCAGGGATGCCATGTCTGCTCCGTTTCTCCGGATCTTCAACGGTGAACGCCGGCTGGGAAGGGCGGCGGCTGACGGCGCCGCTTCTGCTTCAGGCGGCCAGAATATTGCGGACGGTGTGCACCAGTTGGTCCGCCGTGAACGGTTTGGCGAGATAGCCATCGGCGCCGGCGCCGGCACTGATGGCGCGCAGTTCCGGCTCATCCTTGGCGGACATGAGCAGGACCGGGATATGGCTGCTCTTTTCCCGGCGCTTGAGGGCACGGACCTTTTTCTCTCCCGACATCAGGGGCATCATCAGGTCGAGCAGGATGAGATCGGGGGGGCGGGGGCCGTAGATGAGGTGGTTCGAATAGACACTGCAGGTCGCGGTCGAGACTTGGTAACCGGCGGCGGCGAGGAAATCACTGACAACTGCGAGGGTTGTCCGGCAGTCATCGATCACGACAATATGCTTCATTTTCATCCCATTTCTCGCCAATTATAAAACATGGTTTGAATGAGGCATTTTATCCGCTTTTCTGCGTTCGTCCAGTAAAAATTCTCCTGACGTCTCCTTTTCATCCTGCGTATTCGCGGGAGCAAGATGGCCTCCGGGTGAATGTTCTTGCGGTCTTCCCGCTCCCCATGTTAACAGTGCCCGGGTGCGCGGCGGAGCGGCCGCAGGGGAGAAGGAATGTGGAAAATTTCGTGCTGGTCGGGCTGTTCGTTCTTCTGGGGATCCTGTTTCGGCGGTTACCGGCTTTCCCCAGGGATTCCGCGCAGGTCCTCAATATGTTCGCCCTCTACGTCTCCCTGCCGGCGGTGATCCTGCTGAAGGTTCCGCAGATCACCTTTTCCCGCGCGATCCTGGTTCCGGCCCTGGTCCCCTGGGTGCTGGTGATTCTTACCGCGGCAACGGTCCTGTTGGCGGGGCGGTGGCTTGGCTGGTCCCGTCCGGTGATCGGAGTTTTGCTGCTGCTGGTTCCCATCGGCAATACTTCCTTCATGGGAGTGCCGATGGTGCAGGCGTTCTTCGGTGCCCGCGGCATCCCGCATCTCATCATCTACGACCAGTTCGGCACCATGGGGATCTTTGCCACTTACGGCTCTCTGGTTCTTGCCTTGTACGGGCGGGAAAGCGCGGTGGATCTTCCCGGGGTGGCCAGGCGGGCGCTCCTTTTTCCCCCGACCATGGCCCTCATCGCCGGGCTCGCCCTGCGCCCCTGGCCCTACCCGCAGGCGGTGGTGCAGGTGCTGCAGGATATCGCCGCCACCCTGACCCCGCTGGTGATGACCGCCATCGGCTTCCAGATGCGGCGGCTCAGCCCCACGCTGCTTCCTCCCCTCGGCGTGGGCCTGGGAATCAAGCTGCTGGCGGCGCCGCTGGCGGCCCTGGCGATCTGCCGACTCGCCGGCCTGCACGGGCTGCCGGTGGACATCTCGATCTTCGAGTCCGGCATGCCGCCGATGGTGACCGCCGGGGCCTTGGCGGTAGCGGCGGACATGGAACCCGACCTGGCGGTCGCGCTGGTCGGCCTCGGCATCATCCTGGCGTTTCGCCACTCTGCCTCTGCTTTATCTGCTGCTGTAGAAAACCGACGACGGTTGATGGTCAAGGTTCCGGACCGGCGAATTGGTACAAAAAACCGCGGGGCTGCGCCCCCCGCACCCTGCTAAAGCGTTTATCAACCGGCTTTCAGCACACCATCCACTCATTTGACCCCGATTATGACCAGATATCCTAATCTGGTTATTCACTTCGCTCCAGTGATTCAAACCAAAATATCTTTCAACAGGGATGAAGGGGATGCAGGGGATAAAAATTCCCTTAATTCATAAGGTTCTATCCCGTTAATCCCCTTAATCCCTGTGGATTTGCTTCGCCTTGGTTCGAAAAATGGCATGGGTTCGCCTCGGACTCGCTCTTCGCTGACGCGGGGGGGGATATGATAAACTATCTCAAACGTCCGAAGCAGAAAGGCGCCAATATGACTGGTAATGGTTCCCTGTTGCCGACCGGTGTCCCCGGGCTGGACGAGGTTTTGTACGGCGGCCTGGAAGCGGGGCGCGTCTACCTGGTGGAAGGTGACCCGGGGGCGGGAAAAACGACTCTGGCCCTGCGGTTCCTGCTGGAAGGGGTGCGGCAGGGGGAGCCGGTCCTGCATCTCACGATGGCGGAAACCCTGGGCGAACTGGAGGCCACCTTCCGCTCGCACGGCTGGTCGATGGAAGGGGTAAACGTCCTGGAACTGAACGTCTCCGCGGAGGAAATCGGCGCCGACGAGCAGTACACGATGTTTCACTCCGCCGAGGTGGAAATGAGCGGAATCATGCGGCGGATTCTTGAGGAAACCGACCGCATCGGCGCCCGGCGGCTGGTCATCGACTCGCTGGCCGAACTGCGGCTGGTGGCGCAGAATCCCCTCTGGTTCCGCCGCCAGGTCCTCGCGCTGAAGCAGCATTTCGCCGCCCGCGGATGCACGGCCCTGCTGCTGGACGAGACCGTCGGCGAGACTTTGGGCTTCAGCGTGCAGACGGTGGCCCACGGCGTCCTGTCGCTGGGCCAGATGCTCCCGGAATTCGGCGGCGACCGCCGCCGCCTGCGGGTGCGGAAGATGCGCGGCCGCACGTATCAGGGCGGCTACCATGATTACATCATCGCCCCGGGCGGGCTGCAGGTCTTCCCCCGGTTGGTGGCCCTCGAACATCGCGGCAATTTCGAACGGCAGGCGGTCAAAAGCGGGCTGGCGGAACTCGACAACCTGCTCGGCGGCGGCCTCGACCGGGGGACGAGCACTCTGCTGACCGGCGCCTCCGGCACGGGGAAATCGGCCCTGGCCACCCTCTACGCCCTGACGGCCGCCCAGCGAGGGGAGAAGGCCGCCTTCTTCCTTTTCGACGAGAGTCGGGAGAACTTCATCGCCCGCTCCCGGGGGCTGGGGATGGATGTCTCTGCCAGCCTGGAAGCGGGACAAATCTCCTCCCAGCAGATCGACCCGGCCGAACTCTCCCCGGGGGAGCTCGCCGCCGCCGTTCGCCAGGCGGTGGAGGAGAATGGCGCCAGTCTGGTGGTCATCGACAGCCTCAACGGCTACCTGCAGGCGATGCCCGAGGAGCGTTTTCTGATCATCCAGCTTCACGAGTTGCTGACCTATCCTGGCGCAGATGGGGGTCACCACCTTGCTCATCGTCGCCCAGCACGGGCTGTTGGGGGCGGGCACAGTCGGCGCCGGTGGATGTGAGCTACCTCTCCGACACCATCATTCTGCTGCGCTATTTCGAGGCCCACGGCGAAGTGCGTCAGGCGATCTCGGTGATGAAGAAGCGCACCGGTTCCCACGAACGGACGATCCGGGAGATGAAGATCGCGCCGGGAGGCATCCGCATCGGCGAACCACTGCATCAGTTCCAGGGGGTGCTGCAGGGCAATCCGACCTTTCAGGGAAGCGCCGGGCCCCTGCTGAACAGCGGCGATAATGACTGAGATGCCCCGCCCCGCCGATCCGGAGCAGAGGCTTCTCATCCTCGCCCCCACTCCCCGTGACGTCCGCATCACCTGCGACATCCTGCAGCGCAGCGGCATCGAATGCCTCCCCTGCGCCGATCTTCCGGGTCTTTGCCGGCGCCTCGGGGAGGGAGCCGGAGGAGCGCTCATCACCGAAGAGGCCTTTGCCGGAGAAGGCGCGAAGGAGCTGCTGCACTTTCTGGCCGAGCAGCCTCCCTGGTCCGATCTTCCGATTATTTTTCTCACGCGCCGCGGCGGCGACTCTCCCCTCGCCCAGAGGGCCATGGAGAGCCTGGGCAATATCCTGCTGCTGGAGCGCCCCACCAAGACCTCCATGCTGGTGAGCGCCGCCCGGGCGGCCTTGCGCGAGCGGCGGCGGCAGTACCAGACCCGCTCTCACCTGAAGATGCTGCGCGAGGCCCGCGATGCGGCCGAGGAGGCCAGCCGGGCCAAGAGCGAGTTCCTGGCCAACATGAGCCACGAGATCCGCACCCCGATGACCGTCTTCATGGCCGCCATCGAGCACCTGCTGCAGATCGACCGCAGCCCCGAGCGCCGCCACCTGCTGGGGATGGCGGATCAATCGGCCAAGCGCCTGCGCGATTTGATCGACGATATTCTCGACTTCTCCCGGATCGAGGCGCGCAAAATCGAGCTTCAGCAGGAACCGTTCGATCTTGATGGCTGCGTGCGCGGGGCAGTGGAGATGTTCGCCCTGGTCGCCCAGGAAAAGAACATCCGGCTGGAGACGGACGTCTCGGCGGACGCTCCGCGGATGGTCATCGGCGATCCCGACCGGCTGAGCCAGGTGCTCATCAACCTGATCGGTAACGCCGTCAAGTTCACCCGTGCCGGAGAAATCCGCGTCAGCGTGCAGCCGCGCGGCGACCTTCTGGAGTTCGCCGTGGCCGATACCGGCATCGGCATCCCGGAAGAGAAACGCGATCTGATTTTCGAGAGTTTCAGCCAGGCGGACGCCTCTTTCACCCGCAGCTTTGGCGGGACAGGGCTTGGCCTGGCGATCTCGAAGGGATTGGTCGAACTGATGGGCGGCGAGATCTGGTCAGGAGCGAGGAGGGACAAGGGAGCGTCTTTATCTTCACCCTCCCGCTGCAATCGGCTCAGAAAGAGAGCGCCGTCCCGGCGGAGGCCCCGCTCGGGGGCGCCCGGAAAGCCAGCCCGCCGCCGCCCGTATCCTGCTGGCCGAGGACGAGCCGATGATCCGGGAGATGATTACGATGATGCTGGCCCGGCACGGCTGGCAGGTGGAGATCGCCGAAACCGGCCGGGAGGCGATCGAGAAATGGGAGAGCGGCAACTTCGATCTCATTTTCATGGACCTGCAGATGCCGGAAATGAACGGTCTGGAGGCCACCCGGACCATCCGCGACCGGGAAGGGGAAGGAGAAAAACACACCTGCATCATCGGCCTGACGGCCCATGCGCGGCGGGAGATCAGGGAGGACTGCCTGCAGGCGGGAATGGACCAGGTATTAACAAAGCCTGTCCAGATGAAGGATCTTTATTCGGCTGTCCAGGCCTGCATTTCCGATTGAATCAACCTACTGTCAAGGGTCAGCGTTATTGAGCACCCCCGGGGTCACGGTTATTGAGCAGTTTGACCTTCGGTGAGTTCGGTTGTCGTTGTGTTCAGGGCCGGCGTTTGTGGTCGGTTGCGTTTGCGATAGGACTCTCCTTTCATCACGAGGTGATGGGCATTGTGGGCCAGCCGGTCGAGGGCGGAATTGGCCATGACCGGATCGGGAAACAGCGGCAGCCAGTCGGCCGGCGGCCGGTTGGAGGTGACGATGATCGAGCCGCGCAGGTGGCGCTCGGCGACGATCTCGTAGAAGTCCTCGGCCTGGATCATGGGCATGGGCTTGAGACCGAAGTCATCGATGATCAGCAGGTCGGGACTCAGATGTCGGCGCAGCTCCGTCTCCCAGGAGTTGTCGGCGCGGGCGGCCTGCAGGGTGCGGAAGAGCTTGACCGCCTTGACGAAGAGCACGGAGCGCCCCGTTCGGCAGGCGTGATGCCCCAGTGCCTGGGCGAGGTGGGTCTTGCCGGTGCCGGCCGGACCGTAGAGCAGGACATGCTCGCGCTTTTCGATGAAGAGCCCCGTGGCCAGGTCCCGGATAGCGGCGGGGTTCACGGTGGGAAGGCTGGCGAAGTCGAACTCCTCCAGGGTCTTGGGCTCCTCAAAACTAGCGCGCTGCAGGCGAAGGCGCAGGCCTTGCGTCTTGCGGCGCTCGATCTCGTCCTGCAGCAGGAGCTGGAGGAATTCGATATAGCCGAGTTGTCCCTCTCGGGCCTGGGCGAGACGAATATCGAAGGTATCGAGCATGCGGCCGAGCTTGAGGGCCTTGAGTTGTCCGGTAAGGGCGGCAGAGATGCTCATGCGGCCACCTCCTCGCTGGCGCCGAAGCTCTCGGGCGGGTGCAAGAAGGTTAAGCCCTGTTCGGTGAGAGGGGCAGCTACAGGCTCAGCGGCCGGCTTCCAGAATGTGGGAAGGCCCTCTTCCAGAATCCGCTTCAGGCGGCGGATCTCGGTCGTCTCGAAGGAGAGCAGGTAGGCGCAGGCTTCATCGAGCCGCTCGGCGCCGTACTTCTCCCCCAGCCGCAGCAGGGCCTGAGCCTTGCGCAGGTTGCGGATGGCGTGGTCGGAGAGGATCGCTTCGGCCATGCGCCCGGCGTTCGGCCCCATCTTAGTGGCCTCTTCCCGGCACCAGGCGGGATGGGCAAACAGGTGGGCCTTGGCGGCCTCGGGGTAATCGCCAGAATCGGTCATCCACATGCCGCGCCCCGTGGCCCGCGGGTGGGACTTGACCAGCTCATCACTGCAGAAGATCTCGACCAGGCGGCGGCCGGCGCGCAGCCACACCGTCTTGCCGACGAAGCGGGTCGGCAGCGAGTAGTAGTTGCGTTCGAAGACAACGTGGTGATCGGGGTGCACCTTACACTCGGCCCAAGTAGGCGGGTCGAAGGCCGTGGCCGGCAGAGGCAGCAGGGCCGCTTGCTCCAGGTGCGCGAAGCGCACCAGCGGCGCCTCCTGGGTCGTGCCGTGGATCTGGCGCCCGATCTGCTCCCGGCACCAGGTGAGGGCCTTCTCGTTGAGTTCGGCCAGATCCCGGTAGGAGCGGCCGGCCACGAGCTGCTGGCGCACCACCGGCATCAGGCGCTCGACCTTCCCCTTGTGCTCGGGGGTCGCCACCTTGGCCGGATCGACGGCAAAACCGTAATGGCGCTCCAACTCCGCATAGGCGCGGTTGATGGTGGGATCGTAGAGATCGGGGCGCACCACGCCGGCCTTGAGATTGTCGAGCAGGACCGTCTGCGGCACGCCGCCGAAGAACTCGAAGGCGCGCACGTGGCAGTCGATCCAGGTGGTCAAATCCTGGCGCTCGACGAAGCGCACGAAGCGGTGGCGGCTGAAGGAGAGGGTCAGCACGAACACCCACAGGGAGCGAAGAGTCTCTCCCACCTTCACCCGGGCCTTGCCGAAGTCCACCTGTCCCTGGCGCCCCGGCGGGCTCTCCAGACGGACGGTGACGCGGGGGGCGGCAGGCTCGACCCGGGCACGGACGAAGCGTTTGACGCTGGGGTAGCTCGCCTCGATGCCGCGCTCGGTCAGCAGGCGCCAGATCTGCTTCACGGTCATATCCGGCTCCTCCATCCAATCGCGGATCTGGTCACGGTAGGGCTCCAGAAGCTGCTGGGCCGGCGCCGCTTCGGCGAAACAAGCCGGGGTCAACTGCTGGCGAAGAGTGGCGAGGACGCGGGCACGCTCGGCCTCGTCACCGCCGCGGGTCAGCCCGGCCTTGCAGGCCAGCCGCACATACTTGCGCACTGTCTGGCGGGACTGACCCAAGGCACGGGACATCTGGGAAATATTGTGCTTCTGCTGAAAGCGAAAGCACAGCTCATCAAGTTCGATCATGGGAATGGGTCTCCGGGCCACTGCAACCTCCTGGGGGATTTGATTCTCGCAGGATAGCTGCAGTGGCGGTTGGGAACCCACCGAAAATGGGTGGCGGGGTGCTCAATTCCGTTGACCCCGCCAGAGATCAAACTGCTCAATTCCGTTGACCCCGGGGTGCTCAATTCGGCTGACCCTGACCCCGGTCAAAGTGCTCAATTACCATGACCCTCGACACCTACGCTCCTTGTTGTCTCAAAAGTCGTATCGCCCTTTGCTGAGTCGCGGGACGAGCCTACCCAATCCTTACAATCCCTGATCTGCGGAAAAGGGCCACTCATCCGAGGATGAAAGTGACCCTTTTTCCGTGTCGGAAAAGTCCCGATACCGAGATGGCCGGAAAAACCGTGCTGCGCCGGCGATTTGTGCGCACTCTACCTGTGAGCTCTGGCCTGGGACGCTTACGGAGACCTCTAACCTTGCAATCAGTTTACTTTGCCTGATACTTCAAATTGGGCAATGGCCAGCCAATTCGCGACGGGGATTTTGCGGGAGGAGACCGGCGGAGTTGAGCGAAGCAAACAGAGGGGAATATCACATGAATACAGGAGCACTCAGCCTTGTCGAAACCGCCCTGCGCGCCGGCGTGGAGGTTTGCTTTGCAAATCCCGGCACTACCGAAATGCCGATGGTCGCGGTCCTCGACCGCGTACCCGGAATGCGTGTCGTGCTCGGATTGTTCGAAGGCGTTTGCACCGGCGCCGCCGACGGGTGGGCCCGCATGACGGGGAGGCCGGCCGCCACCCTGCTGCATCTCGGGCCAGGACTCGCCAACGGGCTCGCGAATCTGCACAATGCACGGCGTGCTCGCACACCCATTGTCAACTGGATAGGCGATCACCCAGGTCGACACCTCGTATTCGACGCACCGCTCACCTCGGACATAGCGGCTCTCGCCCGCAGCGTGGGCTGGATGCAAACCGTCAGGTCTGCAGACCAAATGGCCGAGGCCAGCCTTGCTGCGGTCGCGGCGGCACTCGGGCCGCCGGGGCGCGTGGCGTCACTGATTCTCCCTGCCGACTGCCAGTGGGAACCGGGACCTGAGCCTCTCTCTACCAGGCCATCGCCCGCCCTGCGCGAACCTCCGGCCCCGCGCCCCGGGAGGCGGCGCTCCTGCTGCGCAAAGGCGGCGGTGGTATCCTGCTCGGTGGCAGTGCACTTACCGCCCGAGGTCTGCGCGCGGCCGCGCGGGTGGCGGCCGCCACGGCCTGCGGGGTCTGGGTCGAAACCTTTCCGGCTCGCCAGGAGGGCGGTCGTCACCTGCCGTTTTTCCCCGCTCTGCCCTATTTCCCGGAGCAGGCCATCCAGGCGCTTGCCAACGTCACAAACCTGATACTCGCGGGGGCGCGCGAGCCGGTCGCCTTCTTCGGTTATCCGGACCAGCCTTCGCGGTTCGCTCCCGAGAACGCGACCCTCTATTCCCTCGCGGACCCGGACGCCGGCTTCGATGCCGCCCTTGCGCTTGAGGCCCTCGCGCAGGAATTGGACGCGCCGGATGTTTTCACCCCTCCACGGACCACCCCCGCCTTCGTGCCCGGCGGGCAGCCCCTCACCCCAGACATCTTGTGCCGGGCGATGGCAGCGTTCACCCCTGAGAATGCGATTGTCGTGAACGAAGCGGTCACTGCGGGTTTCACCTGGAATGCCGTGTATGCTTCCAATGCCGCGCCCCACACCGCGCTCTTTGTCACGGGCGGCGCCATCGGTCAGGGCCTGCCGAATGCGCTCGGCGCCGCTCTCGCATGCCCGGACCGGCGCGTCATCGCGTTCCAGGCTGACGGCAGCGGCCTGTACACCCTCCAGGCGCTCTGGTCGATGGCTCGCGAGAGCGCGGACGTGACCGTGGTGATATGCGCGAATCGCCGCTACCGCATCCTGCAGGCTGAACTTGCGCGTGCCGGGGTCGCAAAGCCCGGACCCAAGGCGCAGGCCCTCACCAACCTCACCGCACCGGTAATCGAATGGGCTGAGCTAGCGAAGGGGTTCGGACTTCCCGCTTGCAGCGTGGGAACCGAAAGCGAACTTGCTGATGCGCTCATGCGCGCGCTTGCCGGGCGCGGACCTAGCCTGATTGAGGCAGTGCTCACGTGATGGGACAGTCACTACGTGCCAATCACTCTTTTGAATTCCAGGCTTATCATTGGTTTCAGGAGGTCCTCATCATAGGTCCGCCCGAGGTCCTATAGCTCCTGTCTCAAGAGAAAAGGGGTCATTCAATCCAAGGATTAAATGACCCCTTTTCATTTCGCGGGGATCGGGCAGCCGGAGCCCAGTTAAGACTGCAAAGGCCCTTGATAAGGATGCAGCCGCAGTGGCCGCCTGCGCCAGGGTGTACCGGCGCGGTTCAGCGGCGCCGGCCGAAGATCCGCAGCAGCATGAGGAAGAGGTTGACGAAATCGAGATAAAGCTGCAGGGCGCCGATAATCGCCGCCTTCTGCCGCTCCTCGCCGCTCAGGCCGGCCCTGGCGAGCATCTTGAGCTTCTGCGTGTCGTAGGCGGTCAGACCGACGAAGACGAGGATGCCGGCGTAGGTGGAGACCCAGTAGACCATCTCGCTGTGCAGGAAGAGGTTGACCACCGAGGCGAGGATGACCCCGACCAGCCCCATGAACAGGAAGCTCCCCCAGGAGGTCAGGTCGCGGCGGGTCAGGTGCCCGTAGAGGCTCATGACGCCGAAGGTGCCGGCGGTGACGAAGAAGGCGCCGGCGATGGAGCTTTGCGTGTAGACCACGAAGATCGACGCGAAAGTGACCCCGCTCAGCGCCGAGTAAAGGAGGAACAGCCCGGTCGCGGCGAAGGCGCTCAGCCGGCGAATGGCTCCGGAAATGGTCACCACCAGCGCCAGTTCGGCGATGATCAGGCCGAAGAAGATGAGACGGTTGCCGAAGATCAACTGCAGCATGGCCGGGCTGGCGGCGGTCAGCAGCGAGACCAGGGCGGTCAGGCCGAGTCCGGCCGCCATCCAGTTGTAGACGCGGGGGAAAAAGCTGATCTGGCCGGTAACGGTCGGCTCGGCGGTATAAAAGGTCGGTTGTTCCACGGTCGCTGCCTCCTTGTGTACGGTTGCGAATTCTCCCGACTATAGCAGAATTCTGCTGACGCTTGAATATTTAATCGGCTCCTGCGGCTTTCCGGCCGCAGTTGCGCCCCGAGGATATTCCATTGTCTGGCGCGGTTCGAACCGCCTGGTCCGTTGTCATTTCCCTTCCGCCAGAATCTGCCGCAGGGTCTTGCCGAGCTGGATGCTGAAGACCAGCCAGCCGAAGGCGGCGACATACCCGGCCAGAATGCCGGGGAGGGCCTGGGCATCGAGGTAGATGCGACTGGAGCCGATAAGGAGGAGGAAAAAGGCGGACAGGGAGAAGAGGATGATCCGCCCGATCTCTCCCCGCGCCATTTCCCACGTCACGTAGAACAGCAGGCCGTAGACGATCATCGCCCCGAAGGCCTCCAGGTTGGGGAACTCACGGCGGCTGGGCAGGGGGAGGGACTGCTGCATCGCCACGGCCACCACCAGCCCCAGTCCGGCCAGGAAGCAGACCAGCAGCAGCCAAAAGCGCCTCTTCCACACCAGAAGAGCGAGCAGCCCGGCCGCGGTGGCGATCGTCAGATAAAGTCCCGCCACTTCGGCGGCGGTAAGCATCGCCTGGGTAAGGGAGGGATTGAAGATGCGCCCGACGAAATCTCCGGCCAGGGCGGCCAGTCGCGCAATGAAGGTCCGGTTCAGGAGGGAGCTGGCGATCTGGCCAAGGGTCGCCAGGGACAGAATGAGCAGGAGCAGGCCGGCGGTAAGACTGAAGCCGTACCACGGGCCGATGCGGAAGCGGTCCTTGATGAAACCCCAGAACCGCGGCAGGTGTTGGTTGAGCAGCTCGTCCGTCTCCTTGGCCTTTTTCCGCAGCAGGGCTTTTTTCTTCTTCGTCAGGATATAGCCGAGGACCAGCACGGAGCCGACCAGCAGCAGGATCAGGCCGTATTTGCCGAGGCCTTCCTTGATCACCTGCCAGCTGTTGCCGATGATGAAACCGAGCAGGGCATAGGCGACCACCCAGAGGACGGCGCCATAGATGTTGAAGAAGAGGAAGCGCAGGTAAGGCATGTGCACGGTGCCGGCCACCACGGGAGCCATTACCCGCAGCCAGGTGGTGAAGCGGGCGATGAGCACCGTCTTGCCGCCGTGGCGTTCGAAAAACCGGCGGGTTTCATCCAATTGCTCCTTATGGATGAAGGCAAACCTGCCGAATTTCCGGAAAAACCGCTCGCCGTAGCGGCTGCCGAGCAGGTAAGCGGCCGAATCGCCGAGAACTGCACCGATGGTTGCGGCGGCGATTACCAGGGGCAGGTTGAACACGCCGCGGGCGGCCAGCAGGCCGCCGATGAGGACCGCTGTCTCGCCCGGCGTGACCAGGCCGAAAAAGGCGGCTGACTCCAGAAAAGCCAGGACAAAGAGGATCAGGTAGCCCCAGGCGCCGAGGGAGGTTACGAGGGATACGAAAAAATGCAGGATCTTGTCTTCCATCCGCCTTCCCCGGAAGCCAACGAAACTTCCTGAAGTATAGGAGGTGGTTGGCGGTTCACAAGCGGCCCCCGGTTGCGCCCTCGGCGCAGGGTGCTATGCTCCCGGTTAAGGCCATGAGGAGGCGTCCGGATGGGGGTATTCACCTGGCTGCAGCACTTTCGGCAATCGCTGGGGGTGAACCGGACCGTGCTGGCCCTCTCCATGGCACGCCTGGCGGACGGCATCGGCAACAGCATCCTGTTCATCATCCTCCCTCTATATGTCGTGCAGCTGCCGCAGGCGGGGATAGATTTTCCCCTGCCCCTGCTCATCGGCGTGCTCATTTCCGCCTTCGGCTTCGCCAATTCCGAGCTGCAGTTGGGGCGCCCGTCGTTCTTCTCGCGCCGACTGCTGGCAGGAATTTCTGCTGGCCGAATTGTCACTTCCGGGAATTGCGGTACGCTGGAAGTTACAATGAAAAGGAAGCGGGGACAATGATGGAGTCGAAGAGCAATGTCAGCCGCGGGGTGCTGGTCTGGCTGATCGTCGTGCTGGTGGTAATGACCGCCCTGCTGGCGATCAACACCGAGTTTCTCACCAATGTCTACCTGCGCAATCAGCTGACCGCCACCGGTTATATAATCAACGGCGGAATCCTGGCTCTTTTTCTGCTCGGCCTGGGGCGCATGGTGGTCCTGCTCCTGCGCTACATGCGGGAGGAGCGGGCACTGTACCGGTTCGCGCGCGCCCTGGCCATGGATTCACCGCTGGCGTCCATCGATCTCGACCAGAATACCCTGATCGCCCGCCGGTATCAGGAGATCCTGACCCTCAGTGAGCACAATGCCCCGATCAATCATGCCGCCCTGGCCTCGGTTCAGGTCGCCCGGGAGAGCACCGCCATCTCCCTGCCCAAGTTCGTCAACAACATCCTCATCCTGACCGGGGTTTTCGGCACCATCGTCTCTTTGTCCATCGCCCTGGTCGGCGCTTCCGATGTCCTCGGCTCGGCACAGCAGGGGCCGGGGAGCATGGGCATGATCATCCATGGCATGTCCACCGCCCTTTCCACCACCATCACTGCCATCGTCTGCTACCTGGTCTACGGCTATTTCTATCTCCGGCTGACGGATGTCCAGACCCATCTGCTCAGCCAGGTGGAGCAGATCACCACCTTCTACCTTATGCCCCGCTACGCCTATACCCCCGACAACCTGATGCAGCGGATCGCCGGGTTGGTCAAGGCGCTCAGCGGTGTGGCGGAGGTAATGCGCACGGTACAGGCAGATAACATGGCCGCCAGCACCCAGCTGCACAGCCTGATCGCGTCGTTGAACCAGCGCACGAAACCGATGTCCGATGATCTGAAGAGTATTAAACGCGTGTTGCACGAAGGTTTCCGCCTGCCCGAGACCGAATTGGCGGAGACGGTTGAATTAACCGAGCTGTCGTGAGACCCATGGACCAGGGATTCGTCGATCTGCGGCAGAACCATCGCGAGACGGGGCTCGGCCAGAGCTTCTGGCCGTCCTTTACCGACATCATGACGGTGGTGGTGATGATCTTCCTGCTCACCAGCCTCATGCTGATCGTCCGCAATTGGGAGCTGATCTCCGAACTGCGCGCCTCCCTGGAGGCCGAGGTACGGGCGAAGGCAGCATCTACCGCCGCCATGGAGAACAGTCGCGGTCTCGAATCCCGGCTCAACCAGGCACAGCAGGACCTCATAGCGGCCCAGCTCAGCAATCAGCAATTGACGCAACAGAATGCCGTGCAGCGTGAGCAGTTGACGGCCCTCTCCCAGCAGCAGCAGGCCCTCGCCGGTGAACGGGAGCAACTCGCGGCAACCCTGGAGAGCAGCCGCCGCGAGGTGGCGCAGTTGCAGGACCAACTGGCTCGAAATCAGGAATATCGATCACAGCTCGAGCGCGAGCTCGAGCTGCGCGGGGGCCGGTTGGAGGCGGCGGCGGCGGCGCTGGCGCAGATGCAGCAACAGCAGCAGACGAATCTTGCGGAACTGGGGGCGCTGCGCCGGGAGCGGGCGGCGGTGGGAACCCGACTGGCGGCGCTGCAGGCGGATTACAGCAGCCTGGATGCGAAATATCAGAAACTCCTGCGCCCGGCGCGCAGCGCCGAAGGAAAGCAGGTAGTGGAGGTGCGTTACTGGCGCAGCGACGGCAACCCGCAGATCCAGCTGCGCGAGCCCGGGGAAAGTGATTTCCTGAACCTCTCTGCGACGACTATGCACCAGCGCCTGACGGCACTCAAGGCGCGGTACGGCAAAGATCTGTACGTGAAGATCATTATCCCGACGGAAAGCGGCCTCTCCTACACCGAGGCCTGGGATTTCACCCGCGCCCTGCTCGACAGCTACGACTACTACTCCCAGGAATAATCCTCTCCTCTTTCTGCCCTGAAGAAAATCTTTTTAAACCCACCGAACCCCTTTTCGGCTGCAGGCACCAGGGGTTTTCTCTAAAACCACCAGCAATTATCGGCAGATGGCATTAATTTTTTCCAAAGCGGAAAAGATTGTATTGCCTGGCGATTTTAAGTTTAATAAGCCGGGTAGCACAGCGATTGTAATTCTGCCGAATGGGAGGCCCTGGCGACATGTCATTTACCGGCGATCTTGAACACCTGCCCATTGTCGATGTCATCCAGTTGCTGCATGCCACGAGGAAGTCCGGCACTCTCGATGTCAAGGGACGCCGGGGGGTGTGCCAGTTGGTATTCAGAGAGGGCTACATCGTCAGCGCCAGCCATGCCAGGAGCAATGTCCGCATCGGCCAGATCCTGGTCGAGCTTAAGGCCCTGAACAGCGAGACCCTCGAGCAGGCACTGTCAGAGCAGAAGAGTGCCGGCGAGAGCCGCAAACCGCTGGTCGCCACCCTGATCGAGGGAGGACATATCCGCAAGGAGGACGCTTTCAAAGGGCTCGAAACCCTGATTGAAATGACCGTCGTGGAAATCCTGACCTGGCCGGGGGGAACCTTTTCCCTCGAAGTGGACCAAATTACCGTCGCCGACGAATACCGGTATCTGCCGGAAAAATTGAACCAGGATTTCAACGTCAATACCCAGAATGTATTGATGGATGCCCTGCGCATCTACGATGAGAAGAAAAGGGATGGCGAACTGGAAGACGATTTCCCGGAGGAGGAGGGATTTGCCGAACCGCTGACTGCAGCGGCGGCAGCGAGAGCGAGTCTTTCCGCCGCAGACCTGGGGCTGGACGATCTGGATTCGCTGGAAAAACGGATTCCCGGAGTTTTTTCCGGCCTGGCCGCCGTCCCGGTCGATATCCATCAGCAGAAGGTGAAGGAAATCGCCCCCGGTCTCTCTGCAGCCGCCCAGGAGGATCTGGGCGCTTTTCTGCAGCGGTCTGCCGGACCCGCCGGCGCTGAGCCAACGGCCCGGGCCGCTGCCGCCAACCCGCCGGTCATTCTGTTCAGCCAGGATGAACTGCTCAGGTACGCGCTCTCGACGGTCTTCAAGCCTGCCGGGATTCTGGTTTTCGCCACCAACGATGAGCGCGACCTCGGTCCGATTATCGAACAGTCCCTGGCGAAAAATACCGTTCCCTTTCTCATTTTCGATCGCCCGGAGGTGAGCGCCGCAAGTCCTTCCGAAGAAACACTGATCGAGCTGCGGCGACAGAAAAAGACCAGGTATCCGCACCTGCCGGTGATCCAGCTGGCTTCGCCGCGCGATTACAGTTTCTCCCTGCAATCGTTTAAGGAGGGAGTCCGGACCGTCTTCCCCAGGCCCCTGCAGGAGGAGCGGCAGGAGACCTTCGTTGCCGATCTGGTGGAATTTCTGGAGAGCTTCCGCTCCTACCTGCTGGCCTGCGCCGGCGAGCAGGAGAACTGGGTGGGCGGGCTGCGCAGCGGGCTGGCCGGTTTTCGCGATCTGCGGGAAGCCCCGGAGGCGGCGCGCATTCTCCTGCAGTTCACTGCCCAGATTTTCCCGCGGTCGCTGACCCTGGTCGTCGGGTCGGACGAGCTCATTGCGGAAGAGGCGGTCGGGATCGAGTCGGTCCCGGAGGGGGCGGCGGAAACCGCCGTGGACATTCAGCATTCCGCTGTCGCCGCAGTCGGTTTTCAGCCAGGTGATCGAGGAGGGGCGTCTGTTCTACGGCCAGAGCCGGGATCCGATATTGAGCGATCATCTTTTCGCCGCCATCGGCGCACCCCAGCGCTCCACCATTCTCCTGCTGCCGTTGAAGAGCAGCGGCAGGACAGTTTCCCTCACCTATGCCGATTTCGGGTCGCACGAGGTTTCACCCGTCCAGCTCGATCTGCTGGAAATCATGGCCGGGCAGGCGGGATTGATCGTGGAGAATTCCTTCTATCGTGAAAAGCTCGAAAGAGTAAATCAATGAGAATGAGCCTCTCGGGGCTTTCTGATTTCAATAAGGGAGTGCTGCCATGGATATGAAAATTTTGCACCAGATTCTGGAGATCGCTTTTGAAAAACGGGTATCCGACGTCCATTTCGAAGTGGAGAACCCGCCTTTTTTCCGGGCCAGGGGACAGCTGATCCGTTCCAAACTGCCGGTCCTCAAGCCCGCTGACACCGAATTCATCGCCGCCAGCATTCTGGAGCAGGGAAACCGCAAGCTGACCGACGACCTCAGGGAACTCGATGCCTCCTATGCCCTGCCGAACGGCGGACGTTTCCGGGTCAGCATCTTCCGGCAGCGTGGCAATTTCGGCATCATCATGCGGGTCATTCCCCCCCGCGTCGGCACTTTCAAGGAGTTGAACCTGCCGCCGGTGCTGGGAGAAATCGCCAAGGCACCGAACGGCCTCATCCTGGTCACCGGCCCCACCGGCAATGGCAAATCCACAACTCTGGCCTCCATGCTCCGCTTTCTCAATGAAAACTTCAGCTACAACATCATCACGATCGAGGACCCGATCGAATTCCTCTTCACTTCCAATCGGAGCTGCATCATTCAGCGGGAAGTCGGGATCGACACCGAAGGGTTCGGCGCCGCCCTGAAGGCGGCCCTGCGCATGGACCCCGATGTCATCATGGTCGGCGAGATGCGTGATCTGGAAACGATCGACGCCTGCATCAAGGCGGCCGAGACCGGCCACCTGGTGTTTTCCACCCTCCATACCCAAAGCGCCGCCAGCACCATCAACCGCCTGGTCGGCAATTTTCCACCCGACACCCAGGAGGTGATCCGCCAGCGGCTGGCAGATATCCTCGTCGCCACCGTTTCCCTGCGGCTGATCAAGGACCGGAGCGGGGAAAACATCATCCCGGTGATCGAAGTCATGCGCTCGACGACCACTATCCAGGCCTGCATCCGCGAGGGGCGCCTCAACGAGATCGAGAAACACATCGAAAACGGCCGGGCCCAGTATCACATGCAGAGTCTGGATCAGCACCTGGTCGAGCTGTGCCAGCGGAAGATCATCGATTTCGAAGAAGCCAAACGCCTCACCAGGTCCATGGACCTCGAGCGCAAGCTGACTTTCACCAGCTGATTTCGGCTAATCCAGACTTGTTTTTCCAGGGCGGCCGGTTGGCCGCCCTTCTTTTGCGCGGGAGGCTAGGGTATTTGGAGGGGAGGCTCATTCAGCGCCGCGATCTGTTCGCGGATTTCCAGGATATGTTCCCCCCAGTAGCGGGTGGTATTGAACCAGGAAAAATGGCGGGGAAAGGTGGGGTCTCCCCAGCGCCGGCCCAGCCACGCCGAGAAGTGCAGGATGCGCAGAGAGCGCAGGGCCTCCACCAGGCGCAGCTCGCGGGGGTGGAAATCGAAGAACTCGCAGTAACCCTCCAGGATCTCGCCGAGTTGGACGCTCTGCCGGGAGTGTTCGCCGGAAAGCATCATCCACAGGTCCTGCACCGCCGGGGCCATCCGGGCGTCATCGAAATCGACCAGGTGCGGGGCGTTCTCCCGCCAGAGGATGTTGCCGACGTGGAAATCGCCATGGGTACGGATGCAGGGGGGATTCACCTCTTCCATAATAACGGCGACCGCCTGCAGCAGGTCAGTGGTCAGTGCTGAGTAGTTTGCTTTGTATTCCGGGGGTATGAACCGCTCCCGGATGAGCTCGACGCTCTCGTAGCCGAAGCTGCGCACGTCCAGGCGGGGGCGGTGCGCGAAGGGGCGGGTGGCGCCGATACGGTGGATGCGCCCCAGCAGCCGCCCGAGGATCAGCAGGTTCCCCAGGTCGTCCAACTCCGGGGCGTGCCCCCCCTTGCGCGGATAGAGGGCGAAACGGAAGTCGGCGAATCGGAAGAGGCTCTCGCCGCTCTCATCGGTAAGGGGGGCGACCACGGGCAGCTCGTGCGCCGCCAGTTCCAGGCAGAAACGGTGCTCCTCCCTGATCTGGGCGTCGCTCCAGCGTCCGGGGCGGTAAAACTTGGCAATGAGGGGTTGGCCCTCCTCGATGCCCACCTGGTAAACCCGGTTTTCATAGCTGTTCAGGGCCAGGGTGCGGCAGTCGCAGACGAATCCACGGCTTTCGACGGCATCCATGATGAAACCGGGGGTGAGGAATTGAAAGGGATGCTGGGTATCCATCATCGGGGCAACATCTCGGGCATGGGGAAACGATTCAGACGCCATGACCTGACCCTAACATAATCGTTGTCTCAGGTCCAAGGCAAAGCGGGTGCTGTGCTGCGGCAGCCGGTCTGCCTGAATTAGTGTCCACCCGGAAAGTCCGGATGGATACTGGCGCGTTTCCGCAGAAACCAATAGAAAGCCGGCCTGGGGAGGAGTGTCCCGGCCGGCTTCCGTTTTTTCCGAACTATGGAGGAGAAAAATGGAGAAAGAACTTCGGTCTGCCTGACAACAGACCTTAGTTGGTCATGAATATAGAACCTTGATGCAAGCGCCGCCATGTGCGGTCGCGTAAAAAAAACAGGAGGATGAGCGATGGGAGACTGTGCATTTAAACAGTCGGGCGAGAGAAGGCAAAGGCTGCGGCGGATGCTCATTCATACCGCAGAGCGTCGATCGGATTGAGACCGGCGGCTTTGCGGGCCGGATAGAAGCCGAAAAAGATGCCGACGGCGGCGGAGAAGCCGACGGCGACCAGAATCGATTCCGGGGCAATCAGGGTCGGCCAGCCGAGGATGCGGGAAACGACGGCGGCGGCCACGACACCGAACAGCATGCCCAGAAATCCCCCCAGAATGGTGAGTAACAGGGCTTCGGTAAGAAACTGCAGCAGGATGTCGCGGCGGCGGGCGCCGATCGCCAGGCGGATACCGATCTCGCGGGTGCGCTCGGTAACCGAGACGAGCATGATGTTCATGATGCCGATCCCCCCCACCAGCAGGGAGATGGAAGCCACCGAGCCGAGCAGCAGCGACATGGTGCGTGAGGACTGTTCGGAAACCGAGAGCAGCTCGGAGAGATTGCGGATCGTGAAGTCGCGTTCCCGGCCGCCGCCGATGCGGTGGCGCTGATCGAGCAGAGCGGTGACTTCCTCCTGCGCCGCCGCCAGCTCCAAAACGTCGGCGGCCTTGACCAGGATCGCATTGACGCTGTCCGGAGTGCGGCCGCCGAACAGTCGGCGCTGGGCGGTGCGGACGGGGATGAGGATGACGTCATCCTGATCGGAGCCCTGCGGTGACTGCCCCTTGCGGCCGAGCAGGCCGATGACGGTGAAGGGAACTTGTTTGATGCGAATGATGCGTCCCACCGGGTCCTCGGCGCCGAAGAGATTCTCTGCCACCGTCTGGCCGAGGAGGGCGGTACGGGCGGTGCCGTCGACGTCCGCCTGGGTCATGGGCCGCCCGGTGACAACCGTCCATTCCCGGATCCCCAGGTATTCCGGGGTCGTCCCCTGGATGACGGTGGACCAGTTGAGATTGCCGTAAACCACCGGGGCGCTGCCGCGCAGCGTCGGCGCCGCCAGCGCCACGGAGGGACATTCGCTGCGGATGGCGCGCACATCGCTCATGGTCAGGGAGGGGGCCGAGCCGGACCCGGCGCGCAGGCCGCCGCTGGTGGTGGAGCCCGGGAGGATGAGCAGGAGATTGCTGCCGATGCTGGCGATCTTCTCCGAGATGACCTTGCGCGCCCCGGAGCCGATGGCGATCATGGCGATCACCGCGGCGATGCCGAAGATGATGCCGAGCATGGTCAGAAACGAGCGCATCTTGTTGACCTGCAAGGCGCGCAGGGCGATCTTGATCGACATCCACAGCTCGATCATCATCTGTCTGCCTCCCCGCGGCGCCGGTCGGAAATGAGAATCCCGTCCCGGAAGGTGAGGATGCGGCTGGCATGGGCTGCCACGTCCGCCTCATGGGTCACCATGATAATGGTGATGCCGCCGCGGTTCAGTTCTTCGAACAGGCCCATGATTTCCTCGCTGGTGGCGCTGTCCAGGTTGCCGGTCGGCTCGTCGGCCAGGACCAGCACCGGTTCATTGGCCAGGGCGCGGGCGATCGCCACCCGCTGCTGCTGACCGCCGGAGAGCTGGGTGCTGGTATGGTGTGCCCGCTCGGCCAAGCCCACCCGACCCAGGGCGGCCATGGCCCGCTCCAGGCGCTGTCGCCCCGGCACCCGGGCGTAAACCAGGGGCAGGGCCACGTTTTCCAGCGCCGAGGTGCGCGGCAGCAGATTGAAACCCTGGAAGATGAAGCCGATCTTGCGGTTGCGGATGCCGGCCAGGGCATCGCCGTTCAGGCTGCTGACATCCACTCCGTCGAGCAGATAGCGGCCGGCCGTCGGCCGGTCGAGGCAGCCAAGGATGTTCATGCAGGTCGATTTGCCGCTCCCGGAAGCGCCCATGATGGCCACGAAGTCCCCTGCCGCCACGCCGAAGGAAACGCCGCGCAGAGCGAGTAGCCGCTGCTCTCCCAACAGGTATTCGCGGGTAATGTCAAGAAGCTGCACGATCATTGTCAGAACCGCGGCCCTCTGGAATTCGCCGGTCCCGATCGGGCTTCGCGATCGCTTCTCGCCGGTAATCACCCGGTCCCCTTCCCGCAACTCCCCCGCGAGCAGTTCGATAGAACTGCCGTCACTGATTCCGGTAGTAACGGGGACCGCTTCCGGCCGGTGGTCGGGGCCGACACGGAAGACCTCCTTCCGGGGCGAACTCTGCCGGCGCGGCGCGGAGGTTTCGGATTCCCCTGAACTCCGAGGATGGTAGCGCAGGGCGGCGGCGGGCAGGCGCAGGGCCTGGTTGCGGCGCTCGACCTCGATCGAAACATTGGCGGTCATGCCCGGGAAAAAGCTTTTTCTCCGGGTTGGCGACGGTGACCACAACGTTGTAGGTGACCACGTTCTGATTAATCACCGGTGCCAGGCGCACCTGGGTTACCCGGCCGCGGAAGGTTTCTCCCGGCCAGGCATCGACGGTGAAGGTGGCGGTCAGACCGACCCGCACCCGGCCGATATCAGCCTCGTCGACACTGGTTTCGATCTGCATCCGGGTCAGGTCCTCGGCGATGGTGAACAGGGTCGGGGTCTGGAAGGAAGCGGCCACCGTCTGCCCGACGTCGACATTGCGGTTGATGACCACCCCGTCCACCGGCGAGCGGATCACCGCATGCTGCAGATTGGTGCGCGCCTGCTGCAGGGAGCCGCGGGTCTGCACCACCGAAGCCTCGGCGGCGCGCTCGGCGGCCTGGGCAGCGAGATAGGTCGTTTCGGCGGTATCGAATTCGCTGCGGGAGACGAAGCCTCTGGCGACCAGATCGCTGAAACGCTGCAGGTTGCGGGCGGCATCCCGGGTGGCGACGCGGGCCTTCTCCAGATTGGCGCGGGAGCTCAGGTGGTTCCCCTCGGCCTGCTCCAGCTGCGCCTGGAAGAGAGCCGGGTCGATCTCGGCGATGATCTGGTTGCGGGTGACCGGGGTGTTGAAATCGGCTTGAAGCCGGTAAATGGTACCCGAAACCTGCGTCCCCACCTGTACCATGCTCACCGCATTGAGAGTACCGGTGGCGGCGACGGCCGAAACGATGAGACCGCGGTCGACTGCGGCCGTGCGGTAGGAAGTCTCCGGCGAACGGTTGCGTAGCTGGAGCGCCAAACCGGCAAGGACAACGATGGGGATCAGGATCAGGAGAAATTTTTTCATCGAACACTGGAGGTCGGAGGGGTGAATTATGAAATGTGATGATACCACTTTCCCTTTTCTTCGAGTCAAGAAAATATGAGAGCGATTTTATGCGGGTGGAAGGGCGCCGGATCCGGCCCGGCTGCAAAGACGGAAAAGCCGGTTTCGGGGAGGAGGTTTCCCGAACCGGCTTTCGCCGCAAAACAAGGGAGAAAAAAAGGAAGAAGAATCGCCGGCCCGGCTGCCACCCCAAGCCTTTGATGGTGCAACTATAGCCGCCTCTTCAGTGGTGCACCACGTGCTGATCCGTAAAAAACGGGTGAAGAATGGACGGATAGGTAATGTGCATTCGTACAGTTCCTGCAAATTTTCCAGGCGCCTTTATACTTGAGGGGATAAGGAGAGGGAGAGGACTCCACCCCGGCAGCCTGGAGGAGATATGGAACAGTCTGCAGCAGAGGCGGTCGCCCGCGAACTGATGATGGAGTTCGCCGCCATGACCGGGCTTGCCCCGGTCGGGGAGAAGCCCCGTCGCTACCTGTGGACCGATGCCTTTGCGGTCTGCAACTTCCTGGGGTTTTTCCGTCGGAGCGGGGATGACGAGTGCCGCCAGTTGGCTCTGACTCTCGTCCGCCAGGTTCATGAGGTGCTCGGCCGGCACCGTGAAGACGATTCGCGAAGCGGCTGGATCAGCGGCCTCGATGAGGAAGCCGGCTGCCAGCACCCGACCCGCGGCGGCCTGCGCATCGGCAAGAGCCTGAATGAGCGTGGCCCCGCCGAGCCGTTCGACGAGCGCCAGGAATGGGACCGCGACGGGCAATATTATCATTATCTGACCAAATGGATGCATGCTCTTGACAGCGTCGCCCGGGTCGCCGGTGATACGGCCTGTCTGCACTGGGCGATGGAACTGGCGAAAACGGCGCATGCCGCCTTCACCTACCCCGCGCCTTCCGGCGACCGGAAGCGGATGTGCTGGAAGATGAGCATCGATCTGTCGCGGCCCCTCGTCCCCTCCATGGGTCAGCACGACCCCCTTGACGGTCTGGTCACCTGCTATCAGCTGCAGGCGACCGCTGGCAGGGAGCTTCCCCATTCGCCTCCCGACCTGAGCACCGAAATCGCCGAACTGGCCGAGATCTGCCGGGGAATGAGCTGGGCCACCGACGACCCCCTCGGCACCGGCGGTCTGCTGTTCGATGCCTGCCGGCTGGTGCAGTTGATGAACCGGGGGGCTTGCGGAGAAACCGTCCTGCTGGAGAGCGTTCTCGATGCCGCCCTGCTCGGCCTGGAAGCCTTCTCGACCAGGAAACCTTTCCGGCTTCCTGCTGCCTACCGGTTGGCCTTCCGGGAACTGGGACTGTCGATCGGCCTGAAGGCGGTTGATCTGTTGCGGGTCCTGCCGGAGGCAAACTCCGACCTGCGGTTTCTTCGGAAGCGGATTGAACCATTGCTCCGATATCTGCCGCTCAGGGAGCAGATTGAGACCTTCTGGATGGAGGAAGACAACAGGAGGAGCGAAAGCTGGACGGCGCACCGGGAAATCAATACGGTGATGCTGGCCACCAGCCTGGCGCCGGGGGGGTATCTGGAGTTCTGACGGCCGTCCTCAGCGGATCCACCCCTGCAGGATGGCCGTCAGGGTAGCCACGCTGACAATCAGCCAGAGGCTAATCCCCTGGGCAAAAGGGCGCATCCCCACCCGCTGCAGAACTTCCCGCGTCAATCCGGCGCCGATGAGGAAAAGCGTCACCACCAGCCCCTGACGGGCAATCGCCGAAATCCCCTGCCAGGCAAAATCGTACTGCGGCAGCAGAGAACGTACCCCCGCTGCCGCCAGAAAGCCGAGGATGAACAGCGGGAAGCGGATTTTCCCCTCCGATTTCCTGAGCCAGGCCGCCCCGAGGGCGCACGGCATGATCCAGACCGCGCGGGCCAGTTTGACCGTGGTGCCGACTGCCAGCGCCGCCGCTCCGTAAGCTGCCGCCGCCCCGACCACGCTGCTGGTGTCGTGAATGGCCAGCGCCGCCCAGAGGCCGAATCCCCGTTGATCCAGGTGCAGCAGGTGGCCGATGAAAGGAAAAAGCAGCAGCGCCGCAGCATTGAGGGTGAAAACGGTGGCCAGGGCGACTGCCGTCTCCTCATCTTTCGACTTGAGCACCGGCGCCATGGCGGCGATGGCGCTGCCGCCGCAAATGGCGGTGCCGAAGGCGATCAGGGCTGCAGTATTGGGGGCGGTGCCGAACCATCGGCCGAGCAAGCGGCCCATGAGCAGGGTGAAGGTGATGCCGATGACAGTATAGAGTACCGCATCTTTACCGGTCGACCAGACCTCCCCGAGACTGAGACCGAAGCCGAGTCCGATAACCGAATACTGCAGCAGCTTCTTGCTCCAGGCGGCAGCTGGGGCCGGCCAGGGATTGCCCAGAAAAAGGCTGAACAGGATCCCGGCCAGGAGCGCGGCCGGGGTCTTGATCCCGGGCCAGGCGCAAGCGGCCAGCAGCAGGAGAAAAAACGCCCTCTTCGCAGTATCGGACAGCATCCGGAACCACCGTCGTCTGAATGGGTTGATGGCAGAGAGCCTGTCTCGGCGCCGAGGCGGTTCGATACCCCTGTAGCTTGCCGAGATATCAACCAATATAGGGTTGAAAAAAACATAAGTCCAATATATAAATTTGAAATAAATGATCAGATTTTCTGATATGAAAAAACCTATCTCTTTGCGCCAACTGGAAATATTTGCCGCCGTAACCCGGCATGTGACGGTCACCCGCGCCGCCAGCGAGTTGGGATTGTCACAGTCCGCCGTAAGCATGACCCTGGCCGAATTGGAAAAACAGCTCGGGGAGCGCCTTTTCGACCGCCTGGGGAAGAAGCTGCTGCTCAACGAGCGTGGCCGGAGCTTGCTGCCCCGGGTGGAAGAAATCCTTTGCCGGGTCGATGAGATCGGTCATCTGTTCGCACAGAGTGACGGCGGTCTGGAGGGGCAGCTGAAGGTGGGCACCAGTTCCACAGTCGGCAACTACCTGCTTCCCAGAATGATCGGGAATTTTGCCGCGAATTATCCGGCGATCCGTATCCTGCTGGAGGTCGGCAACACGGCCCAGGTCATCCAGGCCTTGCTGCGGTTCGACATCGATCTGGGAATTATCGAAGGTTACTGCCACGACGCTGCCGTCGAGACCATCCTTTGGCGCCGGGATCGCCTGGCGGTTTTTGCCGGCAAGGACCATCCGCTGGCGTGCAGGAAGAAGGTGACCGCTGCGGATCTGGCCGAGGCGGGCTGGATTTTGCGCGAGCGCGGTTCGGGAACGCGT
Source organism: uncultured delta proteobacterium (assembly GCA_963816395.1). Lineage (GTDB taxonomy): Bacteria > Desulfobacterota > Desulfuromonadia > Desulfuromonadales > JACZKF01 > CAWFKQ01. The sequence continues at coordinate 766,023 of CAWFKQ010000016.1, forward strand.
GAGGTGTTCGAAGCTGCGGTGGCGGGAAAGATCGACCGGATCAGTGTTCTTCTGGAACTCGGGCATACCGAGGCAATCAAACAGGCGGTGGCGGCGGGGCTCGGCATCAGCTGCCTGTCGGTGCTGGCCCTGGAGCAGTCCTTGGCTGCCGGAACGGTGGTTGAACTGGAGACCCCCTTCCTGAACCTGGAGAGGTTTTTCTCCATTCTGATGCACAAGGAAAAATACCGGACAGCGGTGTTGCGGCAATTCCTGGAGTTCTGCATGGAAAATTCGGCTTGATGGACGCGTCGATCAGGGCAGGGGCATTGGAACAAATAGAGCGATAGGAGATAATGCCGAAAGGCGGCCGCAAAGGCCGCCTCTGGCGAGAGGCAGGGTAGTTTCAGGAGACTTTCCTTTCAGGGACCAAACGGGGTCGGTGTGCTCTTGGTGATGACCTCCAGAGGAACCAGGGACTGGCCGCAGCAGGCGAATTCCCGTTTCCGCGCTTCTGAAACCTCGTATTTCCCCTTACAAGCTTTGCATTCATAGACTTCCTTTTTTTCCGTGCTCTTGGCAGTTTTTTCTTTTTCTTCCATTTCTGTCTCCTTTCCTTCCGGCAGGTTCGGGGAATATCTTCCCTCCATGCCCCAGGTCGGGGAAAATCTCTCTTTAAACCCTACCATTGACGATTTTCGTGTCAAACGTCCTTCCTTTCGGCAGGCGGTGTTATCTCCGATCCTCAGGAAGCGGATGATTAAGTTTTGACATTTCTCATGTAGTCCATTACTTTAAAACACAATTTGGTTTGGAGAAAAGCCTTGCAGTTCCATTCTACCCTTATGAGAAAAGGTGCATATCCGACTTCGCAACTGAATCTTGATTTTTCATCAGGAGGGGCCGATGCAAACCGTCCTTGCGCAAATCAAAGCCCGTGTACCCGCCAACAAGTTCTTCCCGCCCCAGGTCGACCCCACAAACCATCTCTTCCGCTCCCGTCTGGTGCAGGATCTGCTCGGCAGAAAAGGAGGCCGCAGAAGGATCTCCCTCATCGAAGCCCAGGCGGGCCAAGGGAAAACCACTCTCGCCGCCCAGTATCTCGATCATTTCAAAAAGAGATTTGCCTGGTATCAGGTCGGCCCCGAAGACAGTGATCCCATCCTTTTGCTGATTGCTCTGCTATCATGTCTCCTGAGCACTCTTCCGGATTTCTGCTCTCCCGTGTTGGAATCTGCACTCCCCAATGGTGAGGTTTCCCCCCTCGACCTTCCCCGCTTCGTCAACCTGCTCCTCAGCGATCTGGGCTCCCATTTAAAACAAGAATTCTGGCTTATTTTCGACGACGTCCATCTTCTAGAAGGAGCGCAGGCGAGCGTGGCGGTGCTGGGGCAGATCCTGCAGACCGCTCCGCCCAACCTGCACCTGCTCCTCCTCACCCGCCGGGCCGCAGGATTGGACCTTCCAATTCTCCAGTATGGTCGCGATACCTTCCGCCTGGGCAACCGGGATCTGGCCTTATCCCCGGCAGAGATCGACACCCTTTACAACGAGATCCTGCAGATCCCGATTTCCGCGGACCAAGCGCGGAAGATCCACGACACCACCGAAGGGTGGACCATGGGGCTGGTTCTGGCGGCCCATGGGCTGGCCGAGAAATCCAGTGCCGCCAAGGAAAACAAAGCGTTGCGAAAAAGCCTCATGGCGGATTACTTCCAGCATGAGATTTTTACGCATGTTCCCCCGGAGTTGAGCCGGGCCATGTTGAAACTCTCCCTTCTGGAGGTCATCCCTTTGCCGTTGGCTGAGAAAATCTCCGAGGTGGATGATATAGGGGAGAGGCTGCGCGGGCTGGCAAAAAGCAACTTCTTTGTCCGCATCCTGGATGAGAATGGTACCGTTTTCCGTTTCCACCACCTATTCCAGGAATTTTTGCAGAAACAGGCCAAGGCGGAACTGAAGTCCGGGGAGATCGATGAGACATTTGAGGAGGCTGCAGCCTTCTGTCTTGCGCACGATAAGCCAGAAAGCTCCATGCGTTACTATCTGAAGGCGAAAAATTTTCGGGTTTTGGAAAATGTTCTGGAAAAAGAGGGGATGGTTCTTTACGGCATGGGCCAGGCCGGAACGATCATAGGAATATTGAGAAGCGTTCCGGAGGGGGAAATCCGCCGGAGAGGATATCTGTCCCTGTTTTTCGGACTGGCTTTGCTTAACGAAAATCCTCCAGAGGCCCTGCCACATCTGCAAAGGGCAAGAGAGGTCTTTGCGGCCGGGCGCAATGAGATGGGGGAACTCCTGGCTCTCAGCCAGATGATCAATTTTCTACTCTATATGAGCTGCGAGTACGACCAGGGGATTCCCCTGTTGCGGCGCGCCGAGGAAATATACCAAAAAATCAGCCACTTCCCGGATGATCGATTTCATATTGACGTCCTTTTGAATCTTGCCGGAGGCTATTGTTATTTCGAGGGCAATTTGGATGCGGCCCGATGTTTTGCCCAGAAAGCTTTAGAATTGGCTGAAAAGCATGACCTGAATCCTCAGGTTGTCATTGCCAGATTTAGCATCGGCACCACGAACTGCTTTGCCGGCAACTGGAGTGCGTTCAAAGAGGAGATCGAAAAAACATTCATCATTTCCGGAAACCCCCATTTAACCTCCCTGATCAAGCTATGGCTCTTTTACATGCCCCTCAACTACTACGCGGTTTCTGGGGATGTGGAAAAGTTTTGCCACCTAGCCGACCATGCCCGGGAAACGCTGAAGTGGAACATGGTGGCAGGAAGCGCCGTTGAGCCTTTCAACGCTCTGTTTGAAAACGACGGACGGCTCGGCCGGGGCGAGATTCAAAAGGCCCGGCGCCTGGTGGAAAAAGGCCTGTCATTGAGGATGGCGGCCGCCAACTCTCACCTGCGGAGCCAATTTCTTCACTATCAGGCTTATATCGCCAGCCTGTCAGGAGACCGGACGACCGCCCTCTCTTCGGCGGAAGAATCCCTGCGCCTGCGGCAATTGGCTGGAGGAAAGGTGTTCGTCGCACTCAATGAAATGATTATCGGCGGAACCTATGTGCAGCTTGGGATGAAGGAGAAGGCGGAAGCCCATCTGGCCAAGGCCATCGAAGGATCCAGGGAACTCGACGAGAAATTTTTGCGGGCGGGGGCGTTCGCTCACCGGGCGTACTTGAAACTGCATGGAGATGATCCCCGAGAGGCCTTCCAGGATATCCGGGAATGCCTGGGATGCATGCGGGAGAACGGCTACCCCCATTTCTTCAGTTGGACGCCGACGTTGATGAAACCTCTCCTTGAGCTGGCGGTTAAAGAAAGAATCGAGATCGATTACGCCCGTTATCTGGTCCGCGAACGGCTTGGAGTGAGCATCCTCGAAGACGGCACATCCATTCCCCTGCTGGAAATCCGCACCCTGGGTGGCCTGGCCCTCACGGTGGCGGAGAAGACGGTCCTGGCGGCCCAGGATCTGACCCGAGGCCAGCGCGACCTGCTGGCCCACCTTATCGCCGCGCCGGGGCTCAAACGCTGCCAGGAAAAGATTCAACACGACCTGTGGCCGGAGGCCGCCCCCGAGAAGGCCCGGGCCAACCTGGACAATCTGCTGCTGCGGCTGCGCAAGACGTTAGGACAGGCGGTTGGGCCGCGACAGGTGAAGCATTACCTCTCTCTGCAGAAGGGGATCCTCTGTCTGGAGAACTGCCGGATCGATGCGGTGGAGTTCACCAAAAAGGCTCGCAAGGGGCTGGAGCACTTCCGTAAAAAGGAGTTCTGGCAGGCGGGCAACGCCTTCTTCTCGGCGCACAATCTGTGGAAGGGCGCTTTCCTCCCCAGCGGCTCGGGCGCCGACGCCGTTCGGGATTTTCGGGACGGAGTGGAGGGGCTATTCATCGACTCCTCCCTCCGATGGGGGGAGATTCTGGCAATGACCGGCCGGACCGATGAAGCCGTACAGGTGTTGGAGAAAGCCATAAAACACGGCCGGACCCACGACGAACTCAACCGGCGGCTCTATGCCCTGCACCTCCAGGCGGAAAACCTGCCCGCTGCCCGGGCCGCGTTGAAGGGATACGAGGCGGCGCTACGGCGGGAGGAGTTTTCCGAAGAGGAGATCGGGGAGATTCTGGAGGGGGTGGTAACGGCATCGACCTGAGCGGGAACCTCCAACTTCCGGAATGCCAGTGGTACCGAGTTGTTCTTGACCCGCGATGAGCACTGGCAGGAGCGGCCTGCCTTGTTGGGCATTGAAATGACTACAATTGTGTGCTAAAAAAGATGTGAATCATAGCATAGGAGCCACCATGCCGATCAACCTTACCGAAGATATCCGTTCGGTCACCGAACTTAAGCGCAATACACGGGAAATTTTCGATCACCTGCATGCCTCCGGCCGGCCGGTGGTGCTGACCGTCAACGGCCGCGCCGATGCGGTGATGCTGGAGGCCAAGACGTATGACAGGCTGCTCTCAGCCGCCAATCTCGCCCGGCTGCTGGCCCCCGCAGAGGAGCAGGCCGCCGAAGGACGCACTCGCCCGGCCCGCGAATTCCTCAAAGAGCTGAAGCGTGGCCGCAACATTCCGGATTGAGATTACGCCGACCGCCGAACGGGATATTGAGGCGATATGGGATTACATCGCCCAGGACAGCCCTGAGAATGCATCGGTCTTCCTCGGCGTCCTGGAAAGTCAGTTCGACACCCTGGAGCGATTTCCCGAACGCTGCCCACTTATCCTCGAAAATGAAATTCTGGGTACTTCATACCGGCACCTTTTATATGGCAGATACCGCACAATCTTTCGCATCGGCGGCAAGGCGGTGATCATCCTCCGGGTCATCCACGGGTCGCGGCTTTTGGACGAATCCCTCTTCACTCCCTGACCCGCCGACGTCCCCTGCCGCATCCTGCTCTCCGGGAGGGGATTCAGACCTTTCTTGTTCAAAATCACACAAAAGGGGTCGGGCAGAAGAGATGTTTGTAGACGCGACCTTGTCCGCGACTGGCGCTCGCCGGTGACAAGGTTGAGCAAATTCCGGCCGCGGTCGTCGGCTCTTCCGGCTAGCCGCTCCCCTGCGCCAATCCTTCCCTCCCGCAAAGTCACTTCCGGTCGCTGTTCAACCATCCCAAAATTCTGTGCGAAAAAAATTCCGATATTTTTCCCATCGGTACCTGAATGAGAGAAAAATCTCAGATTTCATCAGTATGATGTCGAGACAAACTGGAGTGGTAGCGAATTTTGGGATTGCATTTAAATAGGAGGATTCAAATGAAGAGTTTGAGATGGCTGGCTATTGGTATGACAGTGATTTCTCTAAGCCTTACTGGCTGTGGCGGTGGTGGGGGCGAAAACAATCCTTCGGGGACCACCGATTTACTCACCGGTACGTATGAAGTCCAATGGTCTGGAATGGGTCCAGGTGCGGAACCCGACCACTGGACATTCAGTCAGAGCGGGTCGGATATTTCAGCAACCTTTTCCGATGACCTCAGTGATCAGTTTCTTTCCGGGACCCTGGGAGGAAACGCCCTTTCGTTTACAGTCACGGGTGCTCAATTTTCAGGTACCTATGCCAATGGTAGCTTTTCTGCCCAGACTACAATCAACGGCCAAACATACGGCGTGACTGGACAAAAAGATAGCAACTTTCAAGCAACCGAAATCAATATTCCTTCACGAACCATTACAGTCGACGGTTCTCCCGGCGACTGGGCAGGAATATCCCCTGTCATCACTGATCGAACCAGCGATGTTTCCACCGTGTCGGGTTGCGATATAAAAGATGTGTATGTCGCTGAAGATTCTCAAAACTTTTACGCCCTCATTACGACTGCGAATGGAGCCCCGGCGGACAACCTATACATCGGCTTCGACGTTTACCCTCACCCTGGCCAGAAAGCCGGAGACAGATTCATCTTTATCAATTTCCCGGATAGTGTGTCCGTCGAGTCACGTAATCAGGACACGAGTGGGTACCACACCTTTGTAGCTGTCGGCACATTGGCAGTGAACGGTTCAACCATTGAATTATCTGTTCCGTTGTCCGCCCTTAACCCGGCAACAAAATCTTACCTTACTGTTCATGATGATGCTGACATCAATAATGTGGAAACTAATCTAGATGAGACTGCGAGAGTCACTTTGGATTTCCCAGAGGGTCCGACTTACTCAACCTCGGATTTAAACGGAACTTGGTCAGAACACCAGCTTTCTGCCGCAGATAGCCCAGTTTGGTTCGGGTGGAGTTACAGCGATGTCACCTTTGACAACGGCACAGCCACCGCTTCGAACAATTACGAAAGTCCTGGGGTGGCTGCCCCAAGTAATTCTTTAAGCAATTTCTCTGTTTCGCCAGAGGGGATAGTAACTAATCCAGCGTATGACATCCACGGCGTATTGAGTCAAAATAAAAACATCATCGTCGGCACGTACACGGATGACTCCGCCCCCGCTCTCGGATTTTTTATTAAAAGAGAGAGCACCGTCTTTTCTTCATCCGATCCCGTCGGCACATGGGATTTCAATGCCCTCGAAGTTGGCGACAAGGCATCAGCCAATTGGTGGGGTTATGGGGAGGCAACCATTTCCTCTGCCGGAACGGTTTCGCTGTCTGGAACCATATCCGACGGAAGTAATTTCAATAGCTCGTCCGATTTTGTCATAGCTTCAGATGGGACGATTACAAGCAACAGCAATCCTACGATTGACGGGTTCATGAATGCCGACAAGAACCTGATGGTATTGTCATATAGTGATTATAATGGTACCGGAAATCCCGGTATCATGATTTTTGTGAAAGCCGGAGCTTCTTTCACCCAGGCGGATCTGGTCGGAACTTGGTCTTGGCATGCCCTCAGGGCACAGGACAGCTCAAATTTTTGGGCATACGGTGATATGAACATTGATGCAAGCGGCAATACAACAATGTCCCCGGCAACATTCTCTGATGGAACATCCGCCACCCCTACGGTCGAAGGTCCCCTGGTGCTGGCCAGTGACGGGACAATCTCAGCAGCCGGGGACCACACTCTTCACGGGGTTCTGGATCGTGACGAAGGGCTGATGGTCTGGACTGTGACGAGCAATAATTCCTCAGGTGCTGGTCCGTCCCTCTGGATCGGTTTAAAACGGTAATGCACTAACAGGCTGTTGAAAAACAATTCGTCCAAGCCCCTGATTTTACTAGAAGCGGGGTCATGATTTTGCTATAATTTCGCGTATAAAATTCGTTTTTGCAGGAGAATATGTTATGCGCGGCGAAGACCAGAACCAGCAGGCCATGTTCAGTTACGTATCCCCTGAAGCACGGGTTCCAAAGGATCATCCCTTCGACCGATCCGGATCATGGTCGATAACGCCCTGAATGATCTGTCGCCCTTGTTTCGGGAGATGTATTCGCATACCGGACGGCCGTCCATTCCGCCTGAGCAGATCTTGCGTGCCCTTTGCTGCAAGTGCTCTACTCGATTCGCAGCGAGCGGATGCTGGTGGAGCAACTGGATTATAATCTGTTGTTTCGTTGGTTCGTCGGGCTTTCCATGGACGACAGGGTCTGGAATCATTCCACGTTCTCCAAGAACCGGGAGCGCCTGATGCAATTCGAGGTGGCGACAGCCTTCTTCCAGGCCACAAGGGGCTGGCGGAGCGGGCCGGATTGATGTCGAAAGACCATTTCACCGTGGATGGAACCCTGATCGAAGCCTGGGCCTCGATGAAAAGTTTCCGCCCCAAGGATGATCAGGATCAAGACCCGCCAGAGGAGGGCGGCCGCAATCCTGATGTCGATTTCAAAGGGCAGAAGCGTAAGAACGATACCCATCAGTCCACCACCGATCCCGATGCCCGCCTGCTTAAAAAGGGCAAAGGCAAGGAGTCCAAACTCTGTTCATGGGGCATGCCCTCATGGAAAACCGTAACGGCCTGGTGGTCGACACCGTTTGACTCAGGCCAACGGAACCGCCGAAAGGGATGCCGCCCTGGAGATGATCGAAAATCTGCCGGGGACGAAGCAGATACGGTCGGTGCGGACAAGGACTACGATATCCCGACTTTCGTCGATGGTCTGCGGCGGCTGCTGGCCACCCCGCATGTGGCTCAGAAAGAAAAGGGACCGCAATTGATGGTCGGACCACCCGGCATGTGGGTATCAGGTCAGCCACGCATCCGCAAACGGATCGAAGAGATCTTCGGCTGGTCAAAAACGATCGGTGGCCTGCGTAAGACGCGGCACCGAGGGCTGGAGCTGGTCGGCTGGATCTTCGA